>NZ_DAMBKV010000003.1:0-51326 GCF_032066555.1 Stenotrophomonas sp. | reverse complement strand
TGCCTTACCGCTTGGCGACGGGGCTGTAGTGCAGGTAAAACCTGCGTCCCTTGGTGGCTATGGGTGGACTCGAACCACCGACCCCAGCATTATGAGTGCTGTGCTCTAACCGGCTGAGCTACATAGCCTTGGGAGCCGGTAATTCTGGTGGTGCCGCGGCATTATGTCAACAGGTTTTTTTGCGCTTGTGGCCTGCGCAAGGCCATGGCAGAGTCCCCGGCAGTAGAAATTTTAGGAGTCCGCATCGTGATCGATCCGGACGGCTATCGACCGAATGTCGGCATTGTGCTGATGCGGGAAGACGGGCAGGTGTTCTGGGCACGACGTGTGCGCCGGGACGGCTGGCAGTTTCCGCAGGGTGGCATGAATACCGACGAGACCCCGGTCGAGGCCATGTATCGCGAATTGCAGGAAGAAACCGGCCTGCTGCCTGAGCACGTCGAAGTCCTGGGGGCGACCCCTGGTTGGCTTCGCTATCGGCTGCCTACCCGCGCCATACGCCACACCGAGAAGCAGGTCTGCATCGGCCAGAAGCAGGTCTGGTTCCTGTTGCGTCTGACCGGCGACGAGGCACATGTACGCTTGGATGAGACCGATACGCCGGAATTCGACCACTGGCGTTGGGTCGATTTCTGGTATCCGGTGGAGCATGTCGTTGTCTTCAAGCGTGGCGTCTATGCGCGCGCGCTGCGGCACCTGGCGCCATTGGCGCGGGGCATCGCGGGGCAGGGCGTGCAGGCGATGCCGGCGTCGGCACAGGAGGCCTGGATGCCGGGCAGCAATGCCGGGCATGAACGGCCCCGCAAACGGCCGCGGCGCCAGGGAGCTTGGCGTGGCAAGAAGATTAATAATGATTAACGCCAGAAATTGACAACCATTCGCATTTGCGATTGAATGCTGACACGGCCGATACGTGCCGGGTTCAGGGGCGTCAAGCCGTGTACGTTTGCATCTGCACTGGAGTTACCGATCACCAGATCCGTGAAGCCGCGCTTGCCGGCTGCGAAACGGTGTCCGAACTGACCATGCGTACCGGTTGTGGCTCCAACTGTGGTTCCTGCCTGGACATGGCCGCCGGCCTGCTGGAGCAGGCCCGCGCTACCCGCGAGCTGCCCCTGCCGCTGCTACGGGCTGCCTGAGCAGGCTCAGTCACCGCCATCGTCCTGGCGGTGGCTAATGATCACGATTCGCGTTCCTTCATCATCTGCCGGCAACCAGTAAAGTGCGCTAGTTCCCCTAGTCGGAGTCAGCGCCATGAAAGGCGACGCCAAGGTCATCGAATTTCTCAACAAGGTCCTCTACAACGAGTTGACCGCCATCAACCAGTACTTCCTGCACGCCAAGATGCTGAAGAACTGGGGCTTGAACGAGCTGGCCGAACACGAATACAAGGAATCGATCGACGAGATGAAGCACGCCGACGTGCTTTCCGATCGCATCCTGTTCCTCGAAGGGCTGCCCAACTTCCAGGCGTTGGGCAAGCTGCGCATCGGTGAGAATCCCACCGAAATCCTCAAGTGCGATCTGGCGCTGGAAAACGAGGCGGCGGCGGTGCTGCGCGATGCGGTTGCCTATGCCGAATCGATCAGCGATTACGTCAGCCGCGAGCTGTTCGTGAAGATCCTCGATTCCGAGGAAGAGCATATCGATTGGCTGGAAA
Source organism: Stenotrophomonas sp. (assembly GCF_032066555.1). Classification (GTDB taxonomy): domain Bacteria; phylum Pseudomonadota; class Gammaproteobacteria; order Xanthomonadales; family Xanthomonadaceae; genus Stenotrophomonas. The sequence goes on along the minus strand of NZ_DAMBKV010000003.1, from coordinate 49,666 downwards.
CCCAGCTTGATCTGATCGCGCGCATCGGCGAGCCCAACTACCTGCTGACCAAGCTGGAAGACTGATCCGGCGACCGCCGGATCAGTGTGATGCCGGCGCCTGCCCGCGCTGACCGGCCTGGTAGTCGGTCAGCGCCTGGCGCGCGCGTCCAAACTCGGCCACGATCAGGGCCACCATCACCGTCGGCCGTTCCAGCGTCCCGGCGCGCGCGCCATGCTCCAGCCGGCGCGCCGCTTCGGACAGGGCCAGTACGCCGACGTTGGCGCTTGAGGACTTCAGGCTGTGCGCGAGCTGCGCAAGTCGTTGCAGGTCGGTCATCACCGCTGCTTCCTGGAGATGCCGCACCAGTTGCGGGGTTTCTTCCAGGAACACATCGATGATGGCGTTGATTTCCTCGCCGGCGATCTCGAACAGTTCGTCCAGCACGCTGCGCTCCAGCACCGAGGCGGTGATGCCGTCGGTATGGGCGGTGGAGGCGGCGGCCAGTGCGTTGGCGGAGAGGTCGGCGATGGGCATGCTGATAACCGGTTCGTTGGTTGCGATGGAAGCGGGCTTGAAGGCCTGCAGGCAGGTCAGGAGTTGCGCGCGCGAGATCGGCTTGGACAGGTATTCGTCCATGCCGCTGTCGAGGCAGCGTTGGCGGTCGCCGGCCATGGCGTTGGCGGTGATGGCGATGATCGGCAAACGGGTTGTGGCCGCGCTGCTGGCTTCGTGCTCGCGCCAGCGGCCGGTAGCGGCAAAGCCATCCAGTACCGGCATCTGGCAATCCATCAATACCGCGTCGTAGCGTTTGGCGTGCATCTTGTCGAGGGCGATGGCGCCGTTTTCAGCGGTGTCCACGTCGCAGCCCACTATCTTGAGCAGCTTCTGCGCGACCATCAGGTTGACCGAGTTGTCTTCGACCAGCAGTACCTGCATGCCCTTCAGCTCGGCGGTAGCCGGTGCCGGGCTGCTGGCCGCGGCTGCCTTGGCCGCGGTGGTTGGCATCGATGGGTTCGGTGTTGCGGCCAAGGATGCGGCGGCGGTCCTGCCGATCGGTACGCCGGTTGCGGCGGACATCGGGGCGGGCGCGGCCGGGCTGGCAATGTCGCTGTCCTTCCACAGCAACAACGCCGGGTTTGGGCTCGGCGCCAGCTGCAGCGGTTCGGCCAGGGCGTTGCGCAGCTGGGTATCGGGCAGTTGCCGTGGCAGCAGGGTGGCGCCATCGCGCAGCGCATCGGCTATTGGCGCATCGCCGTACAGCCACAGCAGGCGCGGGCGGTTGTCATCCATCCGCTCCAGTGCGCGTTGCAGTGCCGGCGCGCTGTTGCGCAGTGGTTCCAGATCGCCGATCACCGCATGGAAGCTGCCCGAGACGGTGGGCTTGCGCAGCCGTTCCAGTGCTTCCTGCAGGTTGTTGGCGACCACCGGCTGATAGCCCCAGTTCGGCAGCACCAGCTGCAGCCGCTGGCGCAGGCGTGGCTCCGGGGTGACCAGCAGTACCTGGCGGGCGTTGCGCAGGTGCTCGGGCCTGTGCAGGTCACCGATGACCTTCAGCAGTGGAATCTCGAACCAGAACGTGGCGCCGCGCAACGGCTCGGATTGCACGCCGATACTGCCCTGCATCAGGTCGATGATGCGTTTGCAGATGGCCAGGCCCAGGCCGGTGCCGCCATACAGGCGGGTGGTGGAGGCGTCGGCCTGGGTGAAGGCGTTGAACAGGCGTTGTGCCTGGCTGGCATCCAGGCCGATGCCGGTGTCACGCACCTCAAAACGCAGGCGATGCTGCGCGGCGGTTTCACCCAGACGCTTGACGTGGATGCTGATCTCGCCGCGCTCGGTGAACTTGATCGCGTTGACCAGCAGGTTGCCCAGCACCTGGCGCAACCGCACCGGATCGCCGCGCACCGACAGGCGCACGGCAGGGTCGATATGCAGGGACAGGCGCAGGCCCTTGTGCTCGGCGGCGCGTTGCATCAAGCGCAACATCCCGTCCAGGGTCTCGCGCAGGTTGAAGGTGGTGATTTCCAGCTCCAGCCGGTTGGCTTCGAGCTTGGAGTAATCGAGGACGTCATCGACGATGCGGAACAGCTGCCGGGAACTCTCGGTCGCCGTATCCAGCATGTTGCGCTGTTCCAGATTGAGCGGCCCCTGTGCGACCAGCTCCAGCATCGGCAGGATGCCGTTCAACGGGGTGCGGATCTCATGGCTCATCGTAGCCAGGAATTCGCCCTTGGCCAGGGTGGCGGCTTCGGCGGCCTGCTTGGCTTCCAGCAGTGCCTGCTGCAGGGTGTTGTGGTCCTGCGCGGCGGCCTGCAGGCGCTTGTTCTCCAGCCGTGCCTCCTCAAGACGCAACTGCTGTGCATGCGCGTGCTGCATCTGCCGCCCGGCGCTGAGGGCGGCCACCAGCGCGGCAACCGCGGCGACACCGGCGCAGGCGGCGACCGCGACGCCGGGCACGGCCGCGATGAAACCGGCCGCACAGGCCGCAGCGGCGCAGGCTGTCGCCAGCAGCGCCCAACCGCGCGTGGCGCCGGATGCAGCGGCGTTCACAGCACCGCGTTCTGGAAGTCGAAGTTGAGTTCGCTGCCGGCGCGCTGCACCACGTTGCCCTGGATGAAGTCGATGCCGCCCATCCACATGGCCGCAGCGGCCTGCGGGTCCTCGATCTGCTGGCCGATGATCTGCAGGTTGGCGCGATGGGCAAGATCGATCGCACCGCGCAGTTCGTCACGCAGTTTCTGGTTGGCGTGCGCGTCGGCGTAGCGGGCGGCCATGCGGACGAAGCTCAGCGGCAATTGGGTGAGCAATGCATTGGCTTCGGCGCTGGGTTCGAACTGGCTCAGGCAGAACTGCACGCCCGCCGGCATCAGCTGCGCGCAGAACTGCTGCAAGGTCACTGCATGCACCAGTGCATCGGACAGGCGCACGTCGATGACCAGGCCGTTGCCGGCAACCTGGCGCTCCTGCAAGGCATTGAGCAGCCATTCCGCATAGGCGCTGCGGGCCAGGCTGCGCATCGACTGCGAGAGGAACAGGCGCATCGGCGGTTGCGCGAACTGGTACAGGTGCAGCAACCCCAGGGCATGTTCGACGACCTGCTGGTCGAGGTCGGCGATGCGTCCGGCGGCTTCGGCAGCAGGAATCACCTGGCCGGCGGAGAGCAGGGTGCCGTTGCTCTGGCGCAGGCGCAGCAGTACCTGGTACTGGGCGGTATCGCCGCCGGCGACGGCGACGATGGGCTGGTAGGCCAGCTCAAGCTGGCCCTCGAGCAGGGCCAGATGTTCGTTGTTGACGGCGACATCGCTGCTTTCATAGGCGGCGACGCCGGCGCTGCTCAGGCGCGCCTGCAACGCAGTACGTTCCACGGCTTCCAATGCGGCATCGGCGTCGTTCAGGTCCTGCGAGAGGTTGGCATGGCCAACCACGCAGCGCAGGAACACCGACTCATCCTCGCGTGGCGCAAACGGCTGTGCGGACAGACCGTCGCGTACCTGCTGGGCCAGTGCGGGCACGGCTTCTTCTTCGATGCCGCGGGTCAGCAGCAGGAAGCTGTTGTCATTGAGACGCGCCAGCAGGTGCGGGCGCAGGTTCTCGGCCAGGCGCTGCCCGGCCTGCACCATCAGGCGCTCGTAGCTGGCGTAGCCATAACGCTCGCGCAGGCCCAGCGCGCTGGCGATCTCGATGAACATCAGGCCGGCCGGTTGCTTCTCGGCGATGGCGGTCTGCAACTGCTGCATCACGTTATGACGGGTGGGCAGGCCGGTCTCGGGATTGTTCATCAGCGGGCCGGCATCGGTCTTGCCCAGCGCCTGCATGCGATTGCGGCGGATACGGTTGGCAACCGCGGCGACCAGGTGGCGCGGCCGGATCGGCTTGACCAGCACGTCATCGGCACCGCAGTCGAGCACTTCGAACTGGCGGTCGGGGTCGGCTTCACCGGTCAGGAACACGATCGGCAGCAACTGCTGGTGCGGCTGCTGGCGGATCATCGCGGTCAGGCGCATGCCGTCGAGTCCTGGCATGTGCAGATCCATCAGGATCAGGTCGGGACGGTGTTCGCTGATGGCCTGCTGCACGCCTTCCACTTCCATCTGCACGAAGGCCTGCATGCCGGCGCCATGCAGCACGCTCTGCGCGAACAAGGCCTGCGAGCGGTTGTCTTCGACAATCAGCACCCGGTAGGGGGTGTCGTCGCCGACATCGCTGGCCATGGCCGCCACGCCGGCGTCGGGGCCGCTCTTGAGCTGCGCCTGTACCGCCTCGGCGGGCGGCGCGTTGCGCACGCTCCAGCGTTGCCAGTAATCGGCAGGTGGGGTTTCCGCGCGTAGCGGGCGGGCAGATGCGGTGAGGGTGTCGGTGCTGGCCATCGGTGAATTATGGTTCAGGGGGCGGGCGGCAGCGAGCGATCGCCGGGCGTTGACGTTGCCGATATTGGCGCGTCGGTACTGCTACCGGCAGTACCGAACAGGCGCTTGAGGCCGCGCCACAGCATGCGCCATACCAGCCATACCGTCAGTGCACCGATGACGCTGGCGCTGAGTACGAAGACAAGTGCCAGCCACGGATGGGCCAAGGCCAGGGCCAGGGCGCCGATCACCACGCTGTCTTCGGCAAACGAGGCAACCCAGTTGCTGGCGGGCTCGGGGGAGGTATTGAGCAGGGCACGGGTGCCGGCCTTCAGGCCGTGGCTGGTCAGCGCAATGCCAGCGCCTGCGGCCAACACCCCGGTGCTCAGTTCGCCATTGGGAGAAAGCGTGGCGGCGGCAAGGAAGGCGCCGGCCGGAACCCGCGCCAGCGTCTGCAGCAGGTCCCAGATCGAATCCACGCCCGGAATCTTGTCGGCAAAGAACTCGGCCACCGCCAGCGCCCCGGACGTGCCCAGCACCCACCAGGACTCGGTGGCCTGCAATGCGGGCGGCAGGTCCACCCAGCCCATCAGCCCGGCCATGCCAACGCCGAACACGGTCAGATAGACACGGATGCCGGCCAGCCAGGCCAGCAAGATGCCGATGACGAATACATGGGCTTCGGTCATGGGGAAGGTCCGGCCGGGTACTGTGAGCAGGATCGCAACTATCGAGCATGCCTGCGGTGAATGCCAGCTGCCGGCGCGCAAGCGCGGGTGCATGGCTGTCGTTTACACTGGCCCGTCGTTTCAGACCGAGCACAGGTGTCACCCTCAGGGAGCACTGGAGCCTGCCATGACCCACCGACCTTCTTCCCGTTTCCAGATCACCCCGCGCGGTGGTGCGAGCACGCGCCCGGCTTGGGTGCCGATCGCCCTGCTGGCCGGCGCCTGGCTGCTGTCGCTGTTGCTGGTTGGCTGGCTGGCGGCGCGCTTTGCCTCGCCCGATGCCGGCGGACTGCGCGAGAAACTGCGCCAGAGCGAGGCCCTGGTGAGCCAGCAGCGCGGACAGCTCGACGAGCTACGCCAGCGCCAGGCCACGCTGGAGGCCTCGGACAGGATCAGTCGCGCCGCCAACAACGAGGTGCAGGCCTCGCTGGCCGAGCGCGATGAGGAAATTGCCGGTTTGCGTGCGGATGTCGCCTTCTATGAACGGCTGGTCGGCTCCACCAGCCAGCGCAAGGGTCTGAATGCCCATTCGGTGGAGTTCAGTCCCGAGGCGGCCGGCACCTGGCATTACAGCGTGGTGCTGACCCAGAACCTCAATCGGGGGGCGATCAGCCAGGGGCAGATGCGGTTCTCGGTCGAGGGCGTGAAGGACGGAAAGCTGACAACGGTCAGCTGGGATGACCTACATCAGCGAAAAGGCGTGCCAGGGCAGGATTATTCCTTCCGTTATTTCCAACAACTGGACGGTAGCGTGATGCTGCCCCGGGATTTCACACCGCAACGTGTGCGAGTCTCCCTGTCCGGATCCGGGGGGAGCTCCAACCAGACATTCGATTGGAAACTCGCCGGCAACGGCAGAGGGGAATAAACATGTTCAAAAGCAAGTCCAAGCACGACACCGACCTGTCCGTCGACGCGTTGATCGGTTCCCAGGTGGAAATCCGCGGCGACGTGGTGTTCAGCGGCAGCCTGTATGTGGAAGGCCGCATCCTGGGCAAGGTAATTGCCGAGGAAGGCTCCAAGGCGATGCTGACCCTGGCTGAACACGGTCGCATCGAGGGCGAGGTACGTGCCGCGGTGGTCGTGCTCAGTGGCAGCATGGAAGGCGACGTCCATGCCAGCGAGCGCATCGAGCTGACGCCCAGTGCCCGCGTCACCGGCAATGTGCATTACACCGTGGTGGAAATGAGCGCCGGGGCGCAGCTCAATGGCCGCCTGCTGCATACCGCTGCAATGGCCGCGCTGCCGGCACCGGATGCCAAAGTCGCCGAGAAGTCCAAGAAAGCTGAAGCCGCTGCGGCTTGAAACAGGGGCTTGCCGCCCCCATCCTGAGCACCATGAGCACCCTAGTTTCCCTGCCCGGCGTTCAGCCGGCGCCTGACTACCAGTCCCTGGACCGCCCGCTGAACTTCACCCCGGCGGCTGCTTCCAAGGTGCGTGAGCTGATCCAGGACGAGGGCAACGACGCACTCGCCCTGCGTGTCTACATCCAGGGCGGCGGTTGCTCCGGTTTCCAGTACGGTTTTGAATTCGATGAGAACCGCGCCGAAGATGATCTGGCGGTAATCACCGAAGGCGTGACCCTGCTGGTCGATCCGCTGAGCCTGCAGTACCTGATGGGCGCCGAGGTGGATTACAGCGAAAGCCTGACCGGTGCCCAGTTCGTGATCCGCAACCCCAACGCCCGCACCACCTGCGGCTGCGGTAGCAGCTTCTCGGTCTAAACCCTTCCAGGCCGCAGCTTGGCGGCTTGCAAGCCTGCTGCTTTGTCGTCAGGCTCTGGCGGATGCTGAAACCTGAATCCCGTTTTGCCGGGCACGCCTTTGTCGGGGCGCCCTTGGACCGTGCCGATGCCCTGCGGGGCGATGCCGATGCGCTGGCGGCCTTGTGGCCGACCGCCCAGGTACTGGTGTTGGATGCCGATGGCACCGCGTTCGCAGATGATCAAGGGCAACCGGCGCTGTTCAATGGTGGCGACCTGGGCGGTGGCGCCGGCGCGGCGACTTTCCTGGGGCTGCTTGATGGCCGCGCCTGGTTTGTCGCGGAGGCGGCGACGCTGACCGTGCAGGCGCCGCAGCGCATGGACCTGCGGCAGGCAGCGGTGAACTGGCCGGCCGCGTTGGCCGACATCTTCTGCTATGCGCGCGGCATGTCGTACTGGCATTCGCGCAATCGATTCTGTGGTGTCTGCGGCGGGCCGGTGCGTTTCGGCCGCTTCGGCTTCATCGGCCATTGCGATCAATGCCGTACCGAGCACTACCCGCGGGTGGATCCGGCGGTGATCGTCGCGGTCGAGAACAATGGCCGGCTGTTGCTGGGGCGGCAGAGCAACTGGGTGGCGCGCCGTTACTCGGTACTGGCCGGTTTTGTCGAACCCGGTGAAACCTTCGAGCAGACCGTCGCCCGTGAAGTATTCGAAGAGGCGCGGGTGCGGGTGATCCAGGCGCATTACCAGGGGACCCAGCCCTGGCCGTTCCCGGGCGCCTTGATGGTGGGTTTCCGTGCCAGTGCACACGACGACGTGCCGACAGTGGATGGTGAACTGGAGGATGCGCGCTGGTTCAGCGTCGACGAGGTGGGCGCGGCCCTGCAGCGTGATACCGACGATGACGGGCAGGGCATCCTGCTGCCGCAGCGGTTGTCGATTGCCCGCACCCTGATCGAACAGTGGTACCAGAGCCAGCGCCAGTGAGTGCGCTCCGCCAGCGTCCGGACTGGGCCGGGCAAGCCCGGCAGGGCCTACAATCGCAGGCAGGAGGGATCGCATGTTCACAACCTTGGTAGCGGTAATCGCCGCACTGGTGCTGGGTCATCTGGCGCCCGCATTGATGGCCTCGCTGCGTGATTGGCGCTGGTTCGGGCGCTGGTTGGGCTGGCTGCGTGCGCAGCAGGGTGAATCACCCGGACGCTACACCGTGTTGCTGGCGATCCTGCCCTGCGTGCTGTTGGTTGGCCTGATGCAATGGATCCTGGCCGAGCGCCTGTTCGGGCTGCCGTCGCTGGTGTTCGGCGTGGTGCTGTTGGCCCTGTGTTGGGGGCCGCGCGACCTGGACCGCGATGTCGAGGCGGTGATTGATGCCGAGGATGCCACCGCTGCAGGGCTGGCCGTGTCGAAACTGCAGTCGGCCGGTGGCAGCCTGCGCGAGGATGCGCCCGGCCTGGTCGAAGCGACCGTGGTCAATGCACTGCGGCGCTGGTTTGCGCCATTGTTCTGGTTCCTGCTGCTGGGGCCGCTGGGGGCGGTGCTGTATCGCCTGTTGGCGCAGTCCGCGCAGGGGCCGCAGAGCGTGCAGCTGTCCAGCGAGGAACGTCGTGCGGGGGATTGGCTGCTGGCGGTGCTGGAGTGGCCGGTCGCGCAGCTGATGACGCTGTCGATGGCGCTGGTTGGCAATTTCGATACGGTGTTTTCGGCCTGGCGCCGCGCTGCGGGCAACCGTTGGGCGCTGCAGCTGGGTTTCCTCGCCGAAGCCGCACGCGCCAGCGTGGGCGCCGAGTTGGTTGAAGAGGCCGAGGAAGCGCGGCTGGCCGGGCAGGTGCCGGTCGACGAGCGTTATCCGGAGCTGCGCGATGCGATGAGCCTGGTCTGGCGCACGCTGCTGCTGTGGATGGCGCTGCTGGCGCTGCTGGTGATTGCTGGCTGGGTGGGCTGAGCCAGCACGAATCGGGGGCGGCCGTAGCCCGGGTAAGCGCAACGCACCCAGGAAGCAGGAATCTGGTCGGGTTCAAGGCTGTTGGACGGAGCCCCAGGTGTGCTGCGCTTACTTGGGCTACGTGAATGCCGTGCCTGCTTTCAGCCCGGTGCGAGCAGGTTGAACGGGTACCAGGGCACGTTGCGCAGCAACCAATAGGAAACGATCAGTACCAGCCACGGGATCGGCCGTGCGAACAGCCGCACCAGCCAGCCCAGTTTTGCCGGCCATAGCCCGGCGCCATGCAGGGCCATCACCAGCACCGGCACGATCGACACGATCAACAGCGGGTTCATCGCCATCGCCTGCGGCAGATCCAGGTGGACCAAGGCGTGCAGGCAGCGGGTGCTGCCGCAGCCCGGGCACCACAGTCCGGTCAGCGCATAGAACGGGCAGGGAGGGAGCGGATTGCCAGGGACATTGGGGTCGACCCGGCTCAGTATCGCCACCGCGCCCACGCTGATGCCGGCAATCGCGGCCAGGGGCAAGTAACGCAGCAGATGTTGCGGGAACTGCATATCAGCAAACAGGCCGGCCGCTGGCGGCCGGCCCGTTGGGTTCATCAGTAGCTGGAAGCGCCGCTCATCGCGCCGCCAACACCGAGCACCATGACCAGCACGATGTACAGGATGGTGACGACGATGCCTGCGCCAGCGGCGTAGATCGCCCACTTCTTGGCCTTGTCGGCGGCATCACGGGCGCCGGCGATGTCACCGGCAGCCAGCAGGCCGTTGACCTTGGCAGCGTTGATGATCGACACGATGCCCAGCGGCAGGCAGCAGAACAGGGTGGACAGGATTGCCCAGACGAGGTTGTTGGATACGGCGGGACTGCTTGTATTCACGTAAAACTCCTTGTTGAAAAATCAGCGTGACTTGCAGGCATTCGCCGCAGTCAGCGACGAGATGATCATTGTGGCAACCCAGCATAGCGGCCACGTGATGAAACCGATGAAGACAAAACACAGCAGAAAGTTGACGAACGACAGCGCCCAGTAGCCGAACATGATGATCAGCCCGGTGGCGACGTTGCCCGCGTACAGATGACCAATACCGAAAACCTGGAAAAACCCCGGCAGCACTTCCAGCAACGCTGCTATCCCGCCGGATTTCTGCGGATGATAGTAGTGGTGTACCTGCTGCGGCGCGGAGGGCGGCGCAGGGGGTACAGCTGGCAGTGTTGGCGTGGCGTTGTCCATATATCCCCTTGCTCCTGAGCTGTGCCGCGGTCCCCGGCAGACACATAGGGCGCTAGCCTAGCCACTTGTCCTATTTCTGGAAAGTGGTCTTGCCTACTTAAGCTTCATCACCACGCAGCTTGCGGACCAGTAATTCGAGTTGTGGGGCATCGGTTTGGCCGCCATCGACCGGTGGTCCGGCGACAACCTCGATGTGTGCGCGGAAGCGGCGCGGTACCCGCATCTGTCCCAGCCGGCTGTCACGGCGGCTCCACATGCTGGACCACATGCCCTTCAGTGCCATCGGCACTACCGGCACCGGACGCCGCGCAAGGATCTTCTCCACCCCCGACTTGAAGGCGGCAATCTCGCCATCCTTGGTCAGGGCACCTTCGGGAAAGATGCAGACCAGCTCGCCCTCGGCCAGTGCCGCATCCACCTCATCGAAGGCGCGCTGCATCAGCGCGGCATCTTCCTTGGGGCTGGCGATGGGAATGGCCTTGGCGGTCTTGAAGATCCAGCGCATCACCGGGATGTTGAAGATCCGGTAATACATGACGAAGCGGGCCGGACGCGGGATCACCGCCGACAGGATCAGCGCATCCATGTAGCTGACGTGGTTGCAGACGATCAGCGCGGCGCCTTCATCGGGCACATTGTCTTCCACGCCCTTGACCCGCAACCGGTACAGGGTGCGCACCATCACCCAGCTCAGGAAGCGCATCAGGAACTCGGGCACGATGCTGAAGATGTAGACCGCGACCACGATGTTGGCGATGGCAAGTGCCAGGAACACCTGCGGGATGGTCCAGCCCAGCAGGCGCTGGCTGAGCAGGCCGAGGACGGCGGCCAGCACGATGAAGCCGGAGTTCTGGATGTTCAGCGCGGCGAACACGCGCGACATTTCCGATTTCGGTGTGCGGCTCTGGATCAGCGCGAACAACGGCACCACGAAGAAGCCGGTGAACAGGCCGATGCCGAGCAGGTCGATGATGATGCGCCAGCTGCCGGGCTGCTGGACGAAGCCGGCAACGTCCAGGCCCGATACGGTCACCGCACCGGTACGGGCGAAGTACAGATCGAGCAGGAAGGCGCTCATTCCGAATGCACCCAGTGGCACCAGGCCGATCTCGACGATGCGTCCGGACAGCTTCTCGCACAGCAGTGAGCCGACGCCGGTGCCCAGCGAAAACAGCGCCAGCGCGAAGATGTACAGCACCTCGTCGCCGCCCAGGTTGACCACCGCATAGGTCGGCAGCTGCGAGGTGAGCACGGTGCCAAAGAACCAGAACCACGACACCCCGAGGATGGCATTGCGTACCGCCTTCTGCTTCTTGGCCAGGCGCAGCACAGCCAGCGATTCGCTGATCGGGTTCCAGTTGATCTTCAGATCCGGTGCGCCGGCATCCACGCGCGGGATCATGCGGGCGGTGAAGTTGCCGATCAGCGCCAGCGCGATGATGGCAACCGCAGCGACGATTGGCCCATGGGTGCCCGCCAGCGCAAAGATCATGCCGCCGGCAATCATGCCGGTGAGGATGGAGATGGACGTGCCCATTTCCACCAGTCCGTTGCCGCCGGTCAGTTCCTCGGGCTTGAGGATGGACGGCAGCACCGAGTATTTGACCGGGCCGAACAGGGTGGACTGCAGGCCGGTGCAGAACAACGCCACCAGCAGCACCGGCATGTTCTGGGTAAGGAAGCCGACCGCCGCCAGTGACATCACCACGATCTCCATGGTGGTGGTGATGACGATGAGCTTCTGCTTTTCCAGCTTCTCGGCGATCTGTCCGGCAAGTGCCGAGAACAGGAAATAGGGCAGGATGAACAGTGCCGGCGCCAGGTTGGTATACAGCGTGCGTTCTTCGCTGCTGACGCCCAGGTAGAACAGCAGGCCGATGATCGCCTGGCGGTAGATGTTGTCGTTGAAGGCGCCCAGCGCCTGGACGATGAAGAACGGGAGGAAGCGGCGCTGCGTGAGCAGGGCGAACTGGTTGTGGCCGGACATCGTGACTCCTCGGTGCTGCGCGGCACATTAGCAGAACCGCATGTCGCTATTGATCAAGCCGCGCGCGTATTGCAGAAGCCTCTCAGGCCGGGCCCGCAGGCAGCAGGTCCAACAAGGCGCGCGCGGCCGGGGTGGGGTCGGCCCGCCATATCGCGCAGGTGCGGAAGCGGAATGGTTCGACCAAGGGCCGTACGAGCGTGCGCTGCATACGTGCGGCCATGCTGTCGGGAACCACCGCCACCGCCAGGCCGGCGGCGACCAGTTGCTGTTGCAACTCGCTGTGGGTGACCTCGTATTGCAACTGGGCCTGGACGCCGCGTTCGCGCAGGGCGTCATCCAGCATGCGCCGCACGCCGGCGCCGGGTACCAGCGCCGCCAAGGGCAGGCCTTGCAGCGCCTGCAACGGGATAGCCGCGAGACTGGCCAGCGGATGATCGGTTGGCATTACCAGCGACAGACCTTCCTCATGCAACAGGCGGTGCTGCGGCGGCAGGGTGATCTGTGGACCCACCCCGACCAGCGCCACGTCCAGGTTGCCGGCTTCCACTTCGGCCAGCAGCACATCGCTCATGCCGGCCTTCAGGTGGACCTCCACCGCAGGATGTGCGGCCCGGAACGCTGCCAGCAAGGCAGGGACATCCACCACATTGAGCGAGGTGATCTGGCCGATGTTGATGCGGCCACGCACCGTGCCCAGGGTCAGTGCCATTTCCTCCTGCAGGCGGGCGGCGGCCTGCAGGGTCAGCCGGGCGTTGTGCAGGAATACCTCGCCGGCAGCGGTCGGCCGTACCCGCCGGTGGCTGCGCTCGAACAGGCGCGTGCCGAAGGCATCCTCCAGCCGTGCGATCTGGTGGCTCAGTGCCGATTGCACGGTGTGGCAGCGGCTGGCCGCGGCGGTGAAGCCACCTTCCTCGGCCACGGCGACGGCGAATTCGAGCTGGCGCAGGGTGAACATGCCATCACTGAAACAGATGGATGGGATGAAAACAATACATTGGCGTCATTGATGGCGGCGGCCCAGACTTACCGCAGTTCCCGCCGTGGCTTCCCCATGAATACCCCCGTCTCCCACTCGCCCCATCGCCCCTTGAGCCAGGCCCAGGTCCTGCTGCTGGCTGCCGCCACCGGCCTGATCGTGGCCGGCAACTACTACGCGCAGCCCTTGCTGCATATCCTGGCCGAGGCATTCCGGATCGGCGCCGACGCGGCGGGCTGGGTGGTGACGGTGGCGCAGCTGGCTTATGCCGCCGGCCTGTTGTTGATCGTGCCGCTGGGTGACCGGCTGGAACGCCGCCGACTGATCGTCGCCCTGTTCGTGCTGGCGGCGGTGGGCCTGGCGATCAGCGCCACCGCGACCCATTTCGTGCAGCTGCTGGCAGGCACCGCCCTGTCCGGCCTCAGTGCGGTGGCAGCGCAGGTCATCGTGGCGCATGCGGCGGGTCTGGCCGAGCCGGAACATCGGGGCAGGGTGGTGGGCACGATCATGGCTGGCCTGCTGCTGGGCATCCTGTTGGCGCGCACTGCCTCCGGCGTACTGGCCGGGCTGGGTTCCTGGCACACCATTTACTGGGTGGCCTGCGTTGCCTTGCTGGTGCTGGCGGTGGTGCTGGCACGCTTGCTGCCGACGCACCAACCCAGTGCCAGCCTGTCCTATCCGCGCCTGATCGGTTCGGTGCTGGCCTTGCTGCGAGATGAGCCCTTGCTGCGCCAGCGCTCTGTGCTGGGTGGCCTGCTGTTTGCCGGCTTCAGCGTGTTCTGGACGCCGCTGGCCTTTCTGTTGTCGGGCCCGGCTTACGGTTACTCGATTGCCACTATTGGTCTGTTTGGTTTGATTGGTGCGGCAGGTGCGTTGGCTGCCAGCAGTGCCGGCAAGCTCAGCGATCGCGGTCATGGCCGCGCGGTGGCGCTGGGTGGCCTGCTGATGATGCTGTTGTCGTGGTTGTTGCTGGCGTTCGCGCCGGTGTCGCTGGCGGCGCTGATCGTGGGCGTGCTGATGCTGGATATCGCCGTGCAGGCGGTGCATATCAACAACCAGAGCGTGATCTACCAGCTGGATGAGAGCGCCCGCAGCCGTATTACCTCGGCCTATATGACCTGCTATTTCATCGGCGGTGCCAGTGGCTCGGTGCTGAGCACGATGGCCTGGACGCGCTATGGCTGGAACGGCGTCTGCGCGCTGGGCGGCGTGTTCGCGGTGATCGGCCTGCTGGTGTACTTCATGCCGGTGCGCAAACAAGCCACAAAGAATGTGGGAGCGGCGTAAGCCGCGAAGCCGATAGCGCCACCGTCGACGAAGGGCGTGCATGCCAGGCTTTTGCAGGAGCGGCGTAAGCCGCGAAGCTGGCAACCGTTCCGTTGATGGATCTTCTGCGCACAGAGTTGTAGATCGGTGGTTGAGGACTGACGCCAAAGCCAAAGCCAAAGCCAAAGCCAAAGCCAAAGCGTCCCCCCATCCGCCCTTCGGGCACCTTCCCCCGCAGGCGGGAGAAGGGACAGCAACAGCCACAGCCACAGCCACAGCCACAGCCACAGCCACAGCCACAGCTAGATCCGCAGCCAATCACTTGTAGGAGCGGCGTGAGCCGCGAAGCTGGCGATGGTGACGTTCCTGGATTGCATGCGATCTGAGCGGCTGGGTTCTATGCCGTATGGGAAAAACAAAAAGCGAAATCAACGGCACCCCTCCCCAACCCTCCCCTGTGCTCCGCGCAAGGGAGGGGGTAACAGCAACTAGGCCGGCGACATCGCTTCTTCCGCCGACGCCCTCAGCTTCGGCAACAGTCGCAGCATCAAGGCCAGCTGGGTACGCACCAGTCGCGACTTCTCATCGATCTCATCCGGCATCTGCTCCAGCGCATCTGCCAGTGCGATCTCGTCTTCCTGCGGGTCCGCCGGCTGGCGTCTGCCCAAGGCTTCAGACAATGCAGCCAAGGACTGCTGCAGCTGCCGATGCCCGCCCGCAACCAGCGCATCTTCATTGACTGCATCCGCCTGCGCACGATGCGCACCCAGCGCCGACAGATAGCCCAGCAAGGTGTTGGACAGGGCGAGGAAGCGGAAGCCCGCATCCAGATTGCCGCGTGCATAACCCGGCTCACGCAGCATGTTCGCCAACGCCACCGATAGTGCGACGTCGGCGTTGTGCATGTCGCGGCGGGCGATGCGGTAGGGCAGGTCGTCGCGCATGCCGCTGCGATACTGGCCCAGCACTTCATCCAGGTAGGCGGTGCTGGTGGCGATCACCTGTGCCATCACCTTGTGCAGGCGCCGGCCTTCCCAGTCGGGCAGGATCAACAGCGAGGCGATGGCGGCGATCACGCAGCCGATCAAGGTGTCGAGGAAGCGCGGCCAGATCAGCACGAAACCATTGCCGATCAGGTTGAAGCACAGCAGCGCCATCACCGTGATCGCGGCGGTGGCCAGCAGGTAGCGGTCGGTGCGGGTGATGAAGAACAGCAGCGCTGCCGCCAGCGCCAACAGCAGTTGCAGGCCAGTGCCGGGGAACAGCTGCATCAATGCCCAGGTCACGCCCAGGCCAAGCAGGGTGCCGGCGATACGTTGCACCAGCCGCAGGCGGGTGGCGCCAAAGTTGGGCCGGCAGACGAAGACGATGGTCAGCAGGATCCAGTAACCGTTCTCCGGGTGCACCAGCTTCAGCAGGGCATAGCCGGCAATCAGCGCCAGACCGATGCGCACGCCATGGCGGAACAGCAGCGAGCCTGGGGTCAGCGCCTGGCGCAGGCGGGTGCCCATTTCGCGCAGGGTGTGCGGCGAGGAATCGCGCAGGCGGGTGTCGATGCCTTCCAGCGGGGTATCCGCCAGTGCGGCTTCGGACAACTGCCGCTCGATGCTGGTCAGGTTGGCCGCCAGCAGCTGCAGCGAGCCGAGCAGGCGGGTCCACTGCGGATTGCGCTGCTCACGCAGGTACTGCAGCGAAGACTGCAGGTCCTGGCCGGCGACGCGGGTGCGTTCGCCATAGTCGAACGGCTGGCGCAGGCGGATGGCCTCGCCCAGCGTTTGGCAGGCCTTGCCCTGCAGTGACAGCAGGCGCCGACAGCGGAACAGCACGTCGCTGTGGAAGAAGGCCTCGGCCAGGGCTTCATACGGATAGTGCGAGGAGCTGGCGCGCTCGTGGAAGTCCTGCGCCATGTAATACAGGCGGAAGTACAGGCCTGACTGCACGCCGGGCCGGCCGGAGCGGCCGAAGCGACTGAGGATGGCGGTCTTGGCGATGTTCAGTGCCTGCACCACGCGCACGTTCTGCTCGGCCAGCGCCAGTCGGCGTGCTTCCAGATTGCCGTGCCGCACCGGCTCGAACAGGTCGGCCTTGAGCTGCAGGTAATGGCCGAGCTCGAAGAACAGCCGCGCCAGCCGTTCGCGCACCGGGCGGTTGGCGAACATCGCCGTCCACAGGATCGACAGCAGGCCGTACCAGGCGGCGCCAACCAGCAGCGGGACCACCTCGCGCAGCGCCTGTTGCTGGCTGACGTTGTGGTGCTGGTCCATCGCGATCATCGCGTAGATCGCCAGCGTCACTGTGGCCTGGCCGATGGAGGCATAGCGCTCGCCCAGCGCGCCGAGCAGGGTCAGGCCGAAGGCGGTCAGTGCCAACGCGCTGATGAAGGGAACCGGGTAGGGGAAGAGCGCGATGACCGCCGCCGCAGCAGCGGCAAAGCACAGCAACGACAACAGCACGGATTTTGTACGGCCCCACCAGTTGTCATCGGTCTCGGCGATGGCGCTGGCGATGATGCCCAGGAACAGGCCGGGGATGGCTTCGATGTGGCCGTCGTACCAGCCATAAGCGATGGCGGCGGTGAGGGCGATGAACACGCGCAACCCGTAGCTGGCTTTTTCGTGGGCCCAGAGTTGGCCGAGGTGACGGTCGAGGCGGCGCATGCCGGAAGCGTGGACTCGCGGGGATCAGGTTGTCAGCTTGCGGTGCCGTGGCGATGCAGGCAAGCGCGAACCGTCTGCAAGTGTGCAGGGCTCAGCCTGCGGTATTGGCCGCGCGCATGAAATCGAGGAACACGCGCAGCTTGGGTGCCAGTTGCTCGCGCGATGGGTAATAGAGATGGAAGCCGGGATAGGGCGGTTGCCAGTCATCGAGCAGTCCATGCACGCGACCCGCGTCGATGTCGGCGCGGGCGATGGCTTCGAATATCTGCAGCAGGCCAAGCCCGTCGCGCGCTGCCTGCAAGGCCAGCGTGCTGTCGTTGAGCAGCAGAGGCCCGCTGACATCGAGGGTGAAGTCGCGCTGATCACGGCTGAACTCCCAGGGCATCACCCGGCCATTGCTGTTGCGGTGACGGATGCAGGCATGGCCGATCAGTTCTTCCGGTGTTTGCGGTGTGCCATGCCGCTGCAGATACGCCGGCGCGGCGACCACGGTCCAGCGCATGGGTGGCCCCAACGGCACCGCGATCATGCCATCGGCCAGCGCCTCGCCCAGGCGGATGCCGGCATCGAAGCCCTCGCCGACCACATCGATCAGCGCCGCCTGCATCGACAGCTCCACTTCTACCCGCGGGTAGGCGGCGTGGAAGGCGGGCAGGTGTGGCAGCAGCAGGTACTCGATGGCGAAACGCGGCGCGGTGATGCGCAACTGCCCCGTCGCCACGTCGCGGTTGGCTTCCACCGCATGCAGCGCCTCGCCGATCCGGGCCAGCGCCGGGGCGGTGTCCAGCAACAGGCGCTGGCCGGCCTCGGTCAGGCCAACCCGGCGGGTGGTTCGTTGCAGCAGACGGATGCCGAGCCGGCGCTCCAGGTTGCGGATGGTCTGCGACAAGGCCGACGGTGAGACCGCCAGCTCGATGGCTGCCTGACGGAAGCTGGCATGCCTGGCCACGCAGGCGAAGGCCGCCAGGGCCGGCAACAGGGCGGGATCTACTGTGAAGTCAGGCTTCATGGTCAATGCGGAGTATCCGCCTTTATCGACATAGTGGCGAGGGCCTACAGTTCCCTCCGTCCTTTCCCCCGCTGGAGTCGCCGATGAAAACCCGAGTTCTGGGCCGCAATGGTCCTGTTGTTTCCGCACTTGGCCTGGGCTGCATGGGCATGAGTGCGTTCTATGGTGGCCGCGGCGATGATGCGGCCTCGATTGCGGTGATCCACCGCGCGCTGGAGCGTGGCGTGACGCTGTTGGATACCGCCGACATGTACGGCCCGCATACCAACGAGGTGCTGGTTGGCAAGGCGATTGCCGACCGGCGCGCGCAGGTGTTCCTGGCCACCAAGTTCGGTGTGCGGCTGGATCCCAATGATCCGCAGGCGCGCGGTGTCGATGGTCGTCCGGAATACGTGCAGGCGGCCTGCGAGGCCAGCCTGCAGCGCTTGGGTGTGGATCATATTGATCTGTACTACCAGCACCGTGTTGATCCGCAGGTGCCGATCGAGGACACGGTGGGGGCGATGGCGCGGCTGGTCGAGCAGGGCAAGGTGCGTTACCTGGGCTTGTCCGAGGCCGCGCCGGAAACGATCCGCCGCGCGCATGCGGTGCATCCGATCACCGCGCTGCAGACCGAATATTCGTTGTGGTCGCGCGAGCCGGAGCAGAACGATGTGCTGGCGACGGTACGTGAGCTGGGCATTGGCTTCGTGCCGTATTCGCCGTTGGGCCGTGGCTTCCTGACTGGTGCGATCCGCAGCCCGGCCGATTTCGAGGACGGTGATTACCGCCGCAACTCGCCGCGCTTCCAGGGCGAGAACTTCGATAGGAATCTGGCTTTGGTTGAGCAGGTCAATGCGATTGCTGCCGACAAGGGCGTGACGCCGGGGCAGTTGGCGTTGGCCTGGGTATTGGCGCAGGGCGATGACCTGGTGCCGATTCCGGGCACCAAGCGTTTGCCGTATCTGGAGGAGAATCTGGGTGCGCTGGAGGTGGTGTTGGGTGCGCAGGACCTGGCGCGGATCGACGCAGTGTTCCCGGTGGATGCAGCGGCGGGCCTGCGTTATCCGGCGGCGAGCATTGGCAGCGTGCATCGGTAACACCGGGCAGGCTTCAACTGTAGAGCCGAGCCATGCTCGGCTGGGGCTTTCCCAATAACGCCCTCTGCCGAGCATGGCTCGGCACTACATTTTTGCGCTCTCCCTTGCGCCGCAGGTGCAGGGGAGGGTTGGGGAGGGGTAGCTTCTGCGGCATTGCCGATAAAGCCCCTGCCGAGCATGGCTCGGCACTACATTTGTGCCCTCCCTTGCGCCGCAGGCGCAGGGGAGGGTTGGGGAGGGGTGAGCCTCCGCTTACTGCTGCTCGCGGGCGATCGCGCGCCAGCCGATGTCGTTGCGGTGGAACTCGTTGGCCCAGTGGATCCTGGCAACGCCTGCATACGCATGCTGCTGCGCATCACCAACGCTGTCTCCCAGCGCAGCAACACACAGCACGCGGCCACCGGCGCTGACCACGTTGCCGTCAGCGTCCAATGCCGTACCCGCATGGAATACCTTGGCACTGGCCGGCACATCATCCAAACCGCTGATCACATCACCGGTGATCGGGGTTTCCGGGTAGGGCTTGGCGGCCAGCACGACACCAAGCGACGGACGCGGGTCCCACTGCGCTTCCACGCCGGCCAGCGCGCCATCAATGGCGGCTTCGACCAGATCCACCAGATCCGACTGCAGGCGCAGCATCACCGGCTGGGTTTCCGGGTCGCCAAAGCGCACGTTGAACTCGATCACCTTGGGCGCGCCGCTGGCATCGATCATCAGGCCGGCATAGAGGAAGCCGGTGAACGGCACGCCGTCGGCGATCATGCCGGCCACGGTGGGCTCCACCACCTCGCGCATCACCCGCGCATGCACGTCCGGGGTCACCACCGGTGCCGGTGAATAAGCGCCCATGCCGCCGGTATTGGGGCCGGTATCGCCATCGCCCACGCGCTTGTGGTCCTGGCTGGTGGCCATCGGCAGTGCGATGCGGCCGTCGACCATCGAGATGAAGCTGGCTTCCTCGCCTTCGAGGAACTCCTCGATCACCACGCGTGCGCCGGCATCGCCAAAGGCATTGCCGCTGAGCATGTCGTGCACGGCGGCTTCGGCTTCTGCCATCGTCATCGCCACGATCACGCCCTTGCCGGCGGCAAGACCGTCGGCCTTGATCACGATGGGCGCGCCCTTCTCATGCAGGTAGGCCAGCGCGGAATCCACTTCGGTATGCACGGCGTAGTACGCGGTGGGAATGCCGTGGCGGGCAAGGAAGTCCTTGGCAAAGGCCTTGCTCCCTTCCAACTGCGCGGCGGCCGCGGTCGGCCCGAAGATGCGCAGGCCGGCCTGGCGGAAACGGTCGACCACGCCCAACACCAGCGGCACTTCCGGGCCTACCACAGTCAGGCCCACGGCCTCGTCCTGCGCCAGTTTCAGCAGGCCCTCGATGTCGGTGACCTTGATCGCGACATTGCGGCACTTGCCTTCGGTGGCGGTGCCGGCGTTGCCGGGGGCGACGATGATTTCGCTGACGCGCGGTGATTGCGCCAGCTTCCAGGCCAGTGCGTGTTCGCGGCCGCCAGAGCCGATGACGAGGAGTTTCATGGGGTCGGTTCCTGTGGGGAGGGGGCGGAAAAGCTCAGGGGTGGAGTGCAGTGCGTGCGGGCGATGTGCGCGCCTTGCGCATCAATCGCAGCTTTCGATCTGCATGCTCGGCGGAATCAGGTAGCGCGCCTGCGCGCTGTCGTAGGCGATGCTGTGGGTCTTGTTGGCAGCCCCCGCGCAGCCCCGGCCTTTCTCCTGCACGCGCAGCGGCCAATTGGCGAGCTGCGGCTGGCTGTTGTCGGGTGTCGCGTCGAAGTTCAGGTCCAGGCGGCCATGCGAACAGTTGCCGGAGGCATTGCAGTCGATGGCGTTGCGATCATCCAGATGGCTGCGCAGCCAGCCTGCGCTGGACAAGGTCTTGCCGCCATCGAACACGTACCAGGCGCGGTTGCGCATTGCTGCGCCGACTACCACCAGTTCGTCGTCGACCTGGAAACCCCAGACATCGGCACCCATCTGCAGGATCGTGACAGTGCCCGGTTTGCCGCCGGTGCCACTGCCCTGGCCGAGCAGTTCGGCGGCGATGCTGATGCCATCATCGGCGGCACGCTGCAGGACGATGAAATCGGTGCTGCCCAGTTCAATCGGGCTGGCATCGTCGTACGTGGTGCAGATCGCCAGCATGCGGTAGTTGCCGTTTTGCACCTTGATGCTCTGGTCGGCGCAGATATCGCGATGCACCGGACGTGCCTGACCCAGATCGGCATCATTCAGTTGCTGCGTCCATTGCCCTTGCAGCTGCACGGTGCTGCCATAGCGTTCCTGCAGTACCGCCATCACCCCGGCCTCGTAGCTGAGTTTCGGCTTTGCTGTTGGAGCATCACCCTGTGCGGGCGTGCCCTGCTGGCACGCGGCCAGCAGGGCGACGGCGAGCAGGGAAATCAAACGCGGGAAAACCCTGGTCGCCATGTGCCAGCTCTCGGTAACGGAATCAGTGACGGAAGTGACGCACGCCGGTGAACACCATGGCGATGCCATGTTCGTCGGCAGCAGCGATCACTTCGTTGTCACGCATCGACCCACCCGGCTGGATCACCGCGGTGATGCCGGCTTCGGCAGCGGCGTCCAGGCCGTCGCGGAACGGGAAGAACGCATCGGATGCCATCACCGAGCCCGGCACCACGAGGCCAGCATCCGCCGCCTTGATGCCGGCGATGCGGGCGGAGTAGACGCGGCTCATCTGGCCGGCGCCAACACCGATGGTGCGCTCGTCCTTGGCGTAGACAATCGCGTTGGACTTGACGTACTTGGCCACGCGCCAGGCGAACAGCAGATCGCGCAGCTCGGCCGCGGTCGGCGCGCGCTGGGTGACGGTCTTCAGTTCGTCGGCGCGCATGCCGCGGTTGTCGGCGCTCTGCACCAGCAGGCCCGAACCGATGCGCTTGGTGTCGTAGTTGTTGCGGGCATCGCCGGCCGGGATGCGCAGCACGCGCACATTGGCCTTCTTGGTGGCGTAATCCAATGCGGCCGGCTCGTAATCCGGTGCGATCAGCACTTCGACGAACTGGCGGTCGAGGATGGCCTTGGCGGTTGCCGCGTCCAGCGTGCGGTTGAAGGCGAGGATGCCGCCAAAGGCGCTGGTCGGGTCGGTGTTGTAGGCCATCTCGTAGGCGGCGCCGACATCGGCAGCCACGGCCACGCCGCACGGGTTGGCGTGCTTGACGATGACGCAGGCTGGCACGTCGAACTGGCGCACGCATTCCCAGGCGGCGTCAGCGTCGGCCAGGTTGTTGTAGCTCAGTTCCTTGCCCTGCAGCTGCACGAAGGTGGCCAGGGTGCCCGCCACCGGGTACAGGTCGCGGTAGAACACGCCGCTCTGGTGCGGATTCTCGCCGTAGCGCAGGTCCATGACCTTGATGAAGGAGGAATTCATCTGTGCCGGGTATTCATTGCGCACCGGCACCGCAGCGCTGGTGTCGGTGACGGCCGACAGATAGTTGCTGATCGCCGCGTCGTACTGGGCGACGCGGTTGAACGCGGCCACCGACAGTTCGAAGCGCTTGGCGGCAGACAGCTTGCCGTCGTTGCTGGCCAGTTCGGCCAGCAGTGCGTCGTACTGGTCCGGGCTGGTAGCCACGGCGACGCGGGCGAAGTTCTTGGCCGCGCTGCGCAGCATCGCCGGGCCGC
Source organism: Stenotrophomonas sp. (assembly GCF_032066555.1). Classification (GTDB taxonomy): domain Bacteria; phylum Pseudomonadota; class Gammaproteobacteria; order Xanthomonadales; family Xanthomonadaceae; genus Stenotrophomonas. The sequence goes on along the minus strand of NZ_DAMBKV010000003.1, from coordinate 27,083 downwards.
CGATGTCGATGTTCTCCACCGCGTCGGCGAGCGTGCAGTCGGCCTTGGCGGTGACCGCTTCGAACGGGTACAGGTTCAGTACCAGCAGATCGATCGCGGCGATGCCGTGTTCTGCCATCACCGCGTCATCGGTGCCGGCGCGGCCGAGCAGGCCGCCGTGCACCATCGGGTGCAGGGTCTTGACCCGGCCGTCCATCATTTCCGGGAAGCCGGTGACGTCGGACACGTCCTTGACCGGCAGGCCGGCCTCGCGGATTGCCTTGGCGGTGCCGCCGGTGGACAGCAGCTCGACGTTGCGGGCAGCCAGGGCACGGGCCAGATCGATCAGGCCGGTCTTGTCGGAAACGGACAGCAGAGCCCGGCGTACGGGCAGCAGATCAGAAGACATGGGGAGGCAGGGGAAGCGGAAGCGGGCCCGTATTGTAGCCGCGCGGTCACACAGAAGCAGGGTGTAGTGCCGAGCCATGCTCGGCAGGGGCCTTCCCAGCAATGCACATGTAGTGCCGAGCCATGCTCGGCAGGGGCCTTCCCAGCAATGCACATGTAGTGCCGAGCCATGCTCGGCAAGGGGCCTTCCCAGCAATGTACGACGGCGGGGATTACCGGTAACGCTTCTGCCGAGCATGGCTCGGCACTACAGGCAGCCCAGGGCTTTACGCCAGCCCGTATTCCTTCAACTTCTTGCGCAGGGTGGCGCGGTGGATGCCCAGCAATGCCGCGGCGCGGCTCTGGTTGCCTTCGCAGTGGTTCAACACTTCCACGAACAACGGGATTTCCATCTCGCGCAGCACGATCTCGTACACGTCGTCGGCGTCGCAGCCGTCCAGATCGCGCAGGTAGCGCCGTACGGACTGGGCAACGTGTTCGCGAAGCGGCGGCTTCGGAGCGCCACGACTGGTGTCAGGACGGGTGGGGGCAGCGTTCAAGGAGAGTTCCCGGGTTCAGCAAGGTCGGGCGCTTTGGCCCGGCATGGGGGAGGGAGTCTAGCGCGTGGGCCGTCGGCCTGCCACGCCATTGTCCCGCGTTTACTGAAATTCGAAGCTGAAGGCGACCGTGGCCGCGGCCGGCTCGCGCAGCCGGAATGACACCTGCGCGCTCTGTCCGGGCTCCAGTCTTGCCTGCGGATCTGCCGCTGGCCCGAGGTATTCGGCCGGCTGCAGCGTGCGGCGGCCGATCACCCGGCCATCGGCGTCGGACAGTGACAGCCGCAACGCAGGCCAGGCCTGGGCCCAGCGGGCGTCGTTGCGGAAACTGGCCTGTACCTGCAATGCGCCTGCCTGTCCCGGGACCGGGCGGATGTCGCGGCTGAGCATGCTGAACGCGCCGGGCTCATGCCATGGCGGCAGGCTGCAACGCAGCACCGTGCACAGGCCGCTGACCAAGGGACGGGTGCCTGCATCGGCGGCCAGACGGGCGCGGTCGGCAATGATGATCTGCAGACCGAGCAGCAGCGCCAACGCCAGCACCAAACCCCATTGCCAGCGCGGCGTGTCGGCTGCTGGCGCGGCCTGCGTGCGGTTGTCGCGGGCGAAGCTGGGGGCGACTGCTGCTGCGGCCTGACCGGCCTCCTCCTCGTCCTCGTCTTCCTCCGCGGGCCCGCGGACGATGGCCGGACTTTCGATGCCCATGCCTTCGCTGACAACGCTGCTATCTGCCGCTGCAACAGCCGCCTCCTTTTCGACCGGCTGGGCGTCGTGACGCTCAGCCTTGATCGGTTCCACCGCTGCTGGCGGCAGCTCCAGCTGCAACTCCGGTGCGATGAGCGTGCCGTCGTCAGTCGGGGTGGCAGGCAGGTTCGTCGGCGCAGCCGGCTTGCGCGCGTCTGCTGCCGGCGTGTTGGCGGGGCCTTGCAGGAAGGTGGCCAGGGAAGGCTGGGTGGGCGTGGTTTCGTCAGTCATGGCAGGGCAGGCTGAGGCACTGGCCCCATTCAAGCACGGCGCACGCCGGTGATGCGCATCCAGTCGCCATCCTGGGTGGCTTCAAGCTGGTCGAACCAGGTCGCGTAACGCTCCAGCAGTTCGCCTTCCTGGCCGTGCAGGATGCCGGACAGTGCAATCTGCCCGCCGGCAGCGACGCGCGCGGCAAGCAGTTCGGCCAGGGCGTCCAGCGCCGAGGCCAGGATGTTGGCCACCACCACCGGGTAGGTGGCGACCGGCTCGTCTTCCGGCAGGTAGGCGGCGATATGCACGCCATTGCGCTCGCCGTTGTCGTGGGTGGCGATCAAGGCCTGCGGATCGTTGTCCACACCCACCGCCTTGGCGGCACCCAGCTTCAGCGCCGCCAGGGCGAGGATGCCCGAGCCGCAGCCAAAGTCGAGCACGGTGTTGCCGGCCAGCTTGCCCTCGGCCGAGAGCTGGTCCAGCCAGCGCAGGCACAGCGCGGTGGTCGGGTGGGTGCCCGAGCCGAAGGCCAGGCCTGGGTCCAGGCGCACGATGGCGGCGTCAGCGGTCTGCGCGGCCTCCGGCAGTTCGTGGTTCCACGGCACGATCCAGGTGCGTTGGCCGAACTGCATGGGCTGGAACTGGTCCAGCCAGGCGCGTTCCCAGTCTTCGTCCTGCACGGCGCGGAAGCTGGCGTGGGTCCAGTCCAGGCCCGGATCGAAGGCCTCCAGCGCGGCCAGCAAGGCCAGCGCATTGGTATCAGCCGGGAACAGCGCGCTCAGGGTCAGCTCGTTCCACAGCGGGGTTTCGCCCACGCCCGGCTCCAGGATCGCGCGCTCGTTGCTGGTATCGGCGTCGGCGTCGAGCATGGTCACCGCCAGCGCGCCGACGTCGTCGAGGGCATTCTCGTAACGGGGCTGGGTGGCTTCGGAGCAGCGCAGGGTCAATTCGAGGAAGGGCATGGCGGCGTACGGCAACGGCGGGACAGGGCACGCATCCTAGACGAGGCGGGCACCAATTGCGCGTTCAGCTGGCCGATTCATCCGGCCCGGCCACGGGTATTGATAGAATTCCGGACCTATTACCGCGTAACGGGCTGCCGCTTCCCATGCTGTCGTTGCTGGCCAGAAAACCCTGGTATCTATTGGTGCTGCCTGCGGCAGTGCTGATGGCTGCATTGGGCGTTCGCAGCGGCAGTTTCCTGCACGGGGACACGGCGGAAGTGGTGGCGGCCAGCAATGGCGCCGCCGCCGAAGTGACCGCGCCGCTGCTGGCTGCCGCTACCGTTGTGCCCGAGCAATCCACTGCGGTTGCTGCGGGTCTGCCGCTGGACCTGCGCGCATCCTTCGAGAACGGCAGTGACCTGTATGCCTATGCCCACCAGCTGCAGGTAGCCGCGGATGCAGGCAATGCCGAGGCGGGCTGGGTGGCGAGCCGCATCTACGATTACTGCGGCGTGTTCGCGATGGACCCTTCGGGTTATGCATTGGACAGCGCCGCATTGCAGCGCATGGATCTCAATGCGATTTCCGCGATGCTGGCCGCGCGTGGCAGGGTGCGCCAGGGGTGCGCGGGTTTCACCGCTGCCGATGACCTGGGCCGTGCGCGCGTGCTGCAGCAGCGCCGGGCCTCGGCCAAGGCCGGCAATCTGGCGGCCGAAGCGGCCTTGCTGTCGATGGGAGAGCCCTTGAGCGAAACCCCCAGGTACCGGCGTGAGTTGGTTGAGCGGGTGCAGTCCTCGTTGGACCCGGAGGCCTTCCTCGCGATCTCCGGGGCGATGGGCACCGCAGCGGCCGGGGACGATGCCTACAAGGGCATGGTTGCGGGCACCCAGTTCAGCCAATTGGCGTGGCAGGTGGCTGCCTGCCAACTGGGTCTGGCCTGTGGGCCGGAAAGTGCGTTGATGGTGGCGTATTGCGCCAATGGTGGGATCTGTTCGCGCGATCCCAGGCAGGATTTTGAGTCATTCGTTTACGACGCTGCGGTACCGCGGCAGGGTGTGGAAAAAATGAACGAGATGGTCAGCAGCTTGCGCAATGCGCAGCGAGGTGTGCGATGAACTACCGACGTTTCATGCACGGTGCAAAATTCTGGATCTGGGTCGTGTTGTTCGTGGCCTATTCGGCGGGCGCGGTCGGCGTGGTGCTGATCGATACCTATGAAGACCGCTACCGAGCGCTGTCCAAGATCAAGCTGACCACCGTCAAATCCGACGAGGACCTGCGCCGTGCCGGCGCCACCCAGGCGGCGGCGGTGTACCGCGCGCAGAGCGGCATGCCGTTCAACACCTTGCAGCCGGGCAGCAGCTTCCAGATCGTATGGCCGGACGGTTCGGTGGAAACGGTGACGGTGGTGGATCCGTCCTCGCCGCTGGGCACCGAGCCGCTCAAGGGTACGGTGGTGGAAGCCGAGTAAACCGGTGTTTCCAGCAGGCACAAAAAAAGGCGGGGATTCCCGCCTTTTTTTGTGCCTGTTTGCGTCTGTAGTGCCGAGCCATGCTCGGCAGCGGTCTGACCGGCAATGCCCATGCCGAGCATGGCTCGGCCCTACATTCCTGCTCCCTCCCTTTCGCGCAGCGAAGGGGAGGGTTGGGGAGGGGTAAGCCTTTTGGGCCTTCATGCCGAGCATGGCTCGGCACTACCGGTGCTGCCCCGATCAGGTCAGCGCGATCGAACGCGTCTTGCGCTCGGCCAGACGCTTTTCCAGGTAGTGGATGTTCTGCCCACCGGCCTGGAAGCCCTGGTCGCGCATGATGCGCTGCTGCAACGCGACGTTGGTCTTGATGCCGTCCACCACCATCTCGCTCAACGCCACCCGCATGCGGGCAATGGCGGTTTCGCGGTCCGGGCCGTGCACGATCAGCTTGCCGATCATCGAGTCGTAGTTCGGCGGCACCTTGTAGCCGGCGTAGATGTGCGTATCAACGCGCACACCCGGGCCACCCGGCGGATAGAAGCCGGTGATCAGGCCGGGGCTGGGAATGAAGGTTTCCGCGTCCTCGGCGTTGATGCGGCATTCGATCGCGTGGCCGTGCAGCACCACGTCGCTCTGCTTGATGCTCAGCTTCTGGCCGGAGGCGATGCGCAGCTGTTCGGCCACCAGGTCGATGCCGGTCACCATCTCGGTCACCGGATGTTCCACCTGCACGCGGGTGTTCATTTCGATGAAGTAGAACTTGCCGTCTTCGAACAGGAATTCGAAGGTGCCGGCGCCGCGGTAGCCGATGCGGATGCAGGCTTCCACGCAGACCTTGCCGATCTGCTCGCGCAGTTCGGAGGTGATGCCCGGTGCCGGCGCTTCTTCCACCACCTTCTGGTGGCGGCGCTGCATCGAGCAGTCGCGTTCACCCAGGTGGATGGCGTTGCCCTGGCCGTCGGCCAGCACCTGGATTTCCACGTGACGCGGATTTTCCAGGTACTTCTCCATGTAGACCTCACCATTGCCGAATGCTGCCTTGGCTTCGGACTTGGTGGTTTCGATGGAGGCCTTCAACGCGCCTTCGGCATGCACGACGCGCATGCCGCGGCCGCCACCACCACCGGAGGCCTTGATGATGACCGGGTAGCCGATCTCACGGGCGATCTTGGTGTTGGTGACGATGTCTTCGCCCAGCGGGCCGCCCGAGCCGGGCACGCACGGCACGCCGGCGGCCTTCATCGCGCGGATGGCTTCCACCTTGTCGCCCATCAGGCGAATGGTTTCCGCACGCGGGCCGATGAAGATGAAACCGGACTGCTCCACGCGCTCGGCGAAGTCGGCGTTCTCGGACAGGAAGCCGTAACCCGGGTGGATGGCCTGGGCGTCGGTGACCTCGGCCGCGGCGATCAGCGCCGGGATGTTGAGGTAGCTTTCCGACGACGGTGCCGGACCAATGCAGACCGATTCATCGGCCATGGCCACGTGCTTGAGGTTACGGTCGACGGTGGAATGCACCGCGACCGTGCGGATGCCCAGGGTGTGGCACGCGCGCAGGATGCGCAGCGCGATTTCACCCCGGTTGGCGATTACGACTTTATCCAGCATGGCCGGCGCCTCAGGCAATCACGAACAGCGGCTGGTCGAATTCAACCGGGCTGCCGTTCTCGCCGAGGATGGCCACCACGGTGCCGGACACTTCGGCCTCGATCGGGTTGAACATCTTCATCGCTTCGATGATGGCCAGGGTTTCACCGGCCTTGACAGTCTGGCCGACGCTGACGAAGGCCGGCTTGTCCGGCGAGGACGAGGCGTAGAAGGTGCCGACCATCGGCGCGCGCTGCACGTGGCCTTCCGGCAGGGCATTGCCAGGCTTGGCGGTGCCGCCGGTGGAGGCTTCGGTCGGGCCGCTCATCGGCATGGCCGGGGCGGCAGCAGCGGGGGCAGCGGCATAGACCGGTGCCGGCGCAGCGACGTAGCCGCCAACCGGGTTGCGCGACAGGCGCACGGATTCTTCGCCTTCCTTGATCTCGATTTCAGCCAGGTTCGACTCTTCCAGCAGGTCGATGAGCTTCTTGATTTTGCGCAGATCCATGAGGGCCTCTTTGGTTGCAGTAAGTCAGTAAGGAGAAGGCGCGGTGCGCCCGGGTCAAAGTTCGTAGAAATCGCGCAGCTGCCGGGTACGGTCCTGCGCATGGGTGGTGAGACAGTGCATCTGCGCGCCATTGCGCGAGGTGCCGTCGGCATTGAAGGCGTAGACCGCAGCGCAGTCCTTGTCGCGCAGTTGGATCCAGGCGCGCTGCGCCTCAATCAATTGCTGCTCGGCAGCGCCGCAATGCGTGCAGCTGCCATCGGCGGCCTGCTGCTGTAGTTGGCGGCGGGCCAGCTTGTAGGTGGTGTTCAACAGTGCGTCGGCATCGCTGGCACGGTCGGATGCGCACAGGTCGCTCTCCATCGTGCTGGTTACATTCGCGCAGTCGATGCCTTCGGCAGCTCGATCCAGGTTCTGCGCATGCGCAGCCGCCAGCGGCAGGCACGCCACGGCCATGCCCGTCAGCAACCGTGGCAGCGTGTTCACGCAGCCGCTCCCACGCGCGCCAGTGCGGCGTCCATCGCATAGCGGTAGCTGTCGGCGCCGAAGCCGCAAATCACGCCCACGGCCTTGTCGCTCAGGTAGCTGTGCTGGCGGAAGGGCTCGCGCGCATGCGGGTTGGACAGGTGGATCTCGATGAACGGAATCGCCACCCCGGCCAGCGCATCGCGCAGGGCCACCGAGGTATGGGTGAAGGCGGCGGGGTTGATCAGGATGAAAGCGGTTCCATCGGCACGCGCAGCCTGCACCCGGTCCACCAGCACATGCTCGGCGTTGGACTGCAGGTGTTCGCTCTGGTGCCCCTGTGCCTGTGCCTGTGCAGCCAGCGCAGCGTCGATCTGGGCCAAGGTGGTGTGGCCGTAGACGTCGGGCTCGCGGGTGCCCAGCAGGTTGAGGTTGGGGCCGTGAAGGACCAGCAGTTTTGCCATGTGCCAAGGGTCGGCGGGGAAGGGCGGCAGTGTGAGGGAAGCGGGGAATGCTGTCCAGTTCGGCGAAATTAGCCGCGTTTTAATCGTTTGTTTGAAATTTGAAGCTGTGCTGGGGCTGCTTGTGGGGCAATGCCTTTGGGTCCTATCGGATGACGGCTTGGACACCCAGTTGGGTCCGGACCCAGAGTCACGCAGTTGCGCGATGCGCGGAACTTGCGAGGAAATGAGCGAAGTTGGGCTTTCCCCGAGACCCGCGACGACAAGAGCCCCTCTCCCGCCCGCGGGAGAGGGGTTGGGGTGAGGGCGGAGCGAAGCAGCAATCGTTGATCTGCGGATAAACCAGCCGCACCTGGCTTTAGGTGATGAAGCCAAAGCCAAAGCCAAAGCCAAAGCCAAAGCCAAAGCTCCCCTCATCCGCCCCTTCGGGGCACCTCGCTCCGCGCCCCGGCCTCGCGTAGCACGCGGAGCGTACGAACAGTCACGTGCCTACGGCCCGTAAACGCCTGTTCTTAACCCCGTATGCGGGAGAAGGGATGGCTGCATCTGCCTGCTTCTCCCTAGTAATTATCCGTTAATAGACGACCGGTCTATTCGAAGTAAGCTCCATCCCCATGAACCTCTCCCCCAAAGCCCAAGCCACCCGCCAGCACATCCTGGACACCGGCTACCGGCTGGTCCTGCAGAAGGGCTTTGCCGCCCTCGGCCTGCAGGAAATCCTCAAGGCCTGCGCCGTGCCCAAGGGCTCGTTCTATCACTACTTCGCGTCAAAGGAAGTGTTCGGCTGCGAGCTGTTGCAACAGTACGTAGACGGCTACGGGTGCAAGCTCGAGCAGCTGCTGGCCGAGCCCGGCAACGGTCGCGAACGGCTGATGCGCTACTGGGACGCCTGGGCGCGTGACCCGGCCGATCCGGCGCAGGGTTGGGCCGAGGAATGCCTGGTGGTGAAGCTGGCCGCGGAGGTGTCCGACCTTTCCGAGGACATGCGCCGCGTGCTCGACCAGGGCGTGCAGCGTCTGCTGCAGCGCATTGCCGCGCTGGTCGAAGAAGGCCGCGCCGACGGCTCGCTGCCGAACGGCAAGCCCGCACTGGATGTCGCCCGCGTGCTGTACCAGATGTGGTTGGGCGCGGCCCTGCTGTCCAAGCTCAGCCAGGACCGCCTGCCACTGCAACAGGCACGCGAAGCCACCGAGCACCTGCTGTTGTGCGGCAACGCCGTCGCACGTTCCACCTCCACTCATTGAAGGCACTGCCATGAATGTTCTGTTCGTACTGACCTCGCACGACCAGCTCGGCGACACCGGGCACAAGACCGGCTTCTGGCTGGAGGAGTTCGCCGCCCCGTACTACGTGTTCAAGGATGCCGGCGCCACCATTACCCTCGCATCGCCGGCTGGCGGGCAACCGCCGCTGGACCCGCGCAGCGATGAGCCCGATGCACAGACTCCCGCCACCGACCGTTTCCGCAGTGACCGCGATGCCCAGCAGCAGCTGGCCACAACACTGCCGCTGAAGCAGATCGACGCCAGCACGTTCGACGCGGTGTTCTACCCCGGCGGCCACGGCCCGCTGTGGGATCTGGCCCGCGATGCCGACTCCATTGCCCTGATCGAAACCTTCGACCGCGCCAACAAGCCGCTGGGTCTGGTCTGCCATGCCCCCGGTGCGCTGATCGCCGCGCGCGCCGCCGACGGCAAGCCGTTGGTTGCCGGCCGCAAGGTCACCGGTTTCTCCAACAGCGAAGAAGACGCCATCGGTCTGAGCGCCGTGGTGCCGTTCCTGATCGAAGACGAGTTCACCCGCCTCGGCGGCGACTACAGCAAGGGGCCGGATTGGGCGCCTTACGTACTCAGCGACGGCCACCTCGTCACCGGCTAGAACCCGGCCAGCTCCGAAGCCGTGGCCAAAGCCCTGCTCGCACAACTGGCCCGAGCGCCATAACCCCGTAGCCCGGGTAAGCGAAGCGCACCCGGGAAACAAGCGATCAACAACGCTCCCGCATTTGCATCCGACAGACGCACCTCTACCTAGGAATCGCCGATGAAGATCTTCTACAAAACCCGCGCCACCGCCACCGGTGGTCGCGCCGGCCACACCGCATTGGACGACGGCAGCCTCGGCTTTGATCTGGCACTGCCAGGCTCCAACAAGGCCGGCACCAACCCCGAGCAGCTGTTCGCGCTGGGCTACGCCGCCTGCTTCGACAACGCCCTACCGGTCGCGGCCAAGCAGCTGCAGTTGCAGCCGGCGGGCACCGCCACTTCGGTGGAAGTCGGCATCGGCCAGACCGTCGAAGGCGGCTACGCACTGGATATCGACCTGCACGTCGAAGTGAAGGGCCTGGAGCAGGCAGATGCCCAGTGCCTGGTCGAAGCCGCGCACAAGATCTGCCCGTACTCCAACGCTACGCGCGGCAATGTGGATGTTCGCCTGCACGTAACCGCCGCCTGATTCGAGATCAAAAGCCGGGTCAAAACCGGGGTCAGAGTGGGGTTTCGTTCCGAAACCCCACTCTGACCCCGGTTTTGACCCGCAAGAGGAGACAAACATGCGTAGCGCCATCCACACCACCTTCGGTGAACCGGCCGACGTACTGGCCTTGGGCGACAGCCCCATCCCGCAGCCCGGCCCCGGCGAAGTACGGATCAAGACCCTGCTCGCGCCCATCCACAACCACGACCTGTGGACCGTACGCGGCAAGTACGGCTACAAGCCAACCCTGCCAGCGATTGGTGGCAGTGAAGCAGTAGGCATCATCGAAGCACTGGGCGAAGGCGTCGAAGGCATCACCATCGGCCAGCGAGTAATGGCCGCCTCGGTGCACGGCACCTGGGCCGAATACTTCATCGCCCCCGCGCGTATGGTCATCCCGGTACCCGACGGTATCGCCGATGAAGCCGCAGCACAGCTGATCGCCATGCCGCTGAGCGCGCTGATGCTGCTGGAATTCCTGCGGGCCGAACCCGGCCAATGGATCGTGCAGAACACCGCCAACGGTGCGGTCGGCAAGACCCTGGCCATGCTCGCCGCCGCACGCGGCGTACAGGTGCTCGGGCTCGTGCGTCGTGATGCAGGTGTCGACGAATTGAAGGCACTGGGCATCAACAATGTGCTGTCTACTACCCAGCCGGATTGGAAGACGCGCGCACAGGCGTTGCTTGGCGACACGCTCGCACACGCCGCAGTCGATTCCATCGGCGGCAAGGCCAGCGCGGATCTGGTGTCACTGCTCGGCGACAACGGTACGTTGGTTTCGTTCGGCACCATGGCCGGCGAAGCCATGCAGATTCCCTCCGGCGACCTGATCTTCAAACAGGCCACGGTGAAGGGCTTCTGGGGCAGCAAGGTCAGCCAGCAGATGTCGGTTGAGAACAAGCGTCGACTGGTAGGCGAACTGCTGCAGCGTGTGCTGAGTGGTGAGCTGGAACTGCCGGTGCAGGCGATCTACGGGCTGGATGATGTTGCAGAAGCGGTGACGGCGAGCTTGTTGCCTGGGCGCAAGGGCAAGGTGCTTCTGAAACCCTGATTGCTGCGAAAGCGACCGCAGCAACGTAGCCCGGGTAAGCGCAGCGCACCCGGGTATCGGTGATCTGGAGATACTTCAGTCCATCGGCGAACAGCCCCGGGCGCGCTGCGCTTACCCGGGCTACGGCTACCGAAATACTGATAGCGGCAAGCGCGGCAGCAGGTTTCGACCAGCCAAAGCGAAGCAAGCTCCAAGCCCCCTCCCTTGCGCGCAGCGCAGGGGGGGTTGGGGAGGGGTGCTCCTGGCAGCAAACCATCAGCTCATGTCATGCCAGCCTTGCGGCTGACGCTCTCCCACAAAACTGCATCACCAGCAACGTAGCCCGGGTAAGCGCAGCGCACCCGGGTATCGGTGATCTGGAGATGCTTCAGCCCATCTGCCAACAGCGCCGGGTGCGCTGCGCTTACCCGGGCTACGGCTACCGGAATCCTGATAGCGGCAAGCGTGGCAGCAGGTTTCGACCAGCCAAAGCGAAGCAAACTCCAAGCCCCCTCCCTTGTGCGCAGCGCAGGGGAGGGTTGGGGAGGGGGGGCTCCTGGCAGCAAACCATCAGCTCATGTCATGCCAGCCTCGCGGCTGACGCTCTCCCACAAACCTGCATCACCAGCAACGTAGCCCGGGTAAGCGCAGCGCACCCGGGTATCGGTGATCTGGAGATGCTTCAGCCCATCTGCCAACAGCCCCGGGTGCGCTGCGCTTACCCGGGCTACGTTCACAGCTACGGTGTTGTAGCGATGGCCGGGGAATACGGGCCTTGCCCTCGAAACCGCTCCAGCACACCCGCCGGATAATCCCGCTGGAACGGCAGATCCTTGCGGTGCGCATAGCCGATATAGCAATCACAACGCTGGTTAGGGCAACCGCGTGGACGCAACTGTGCCTCAAAGCTGCCGTCGTACAGATTCCCCAGCGGCTCGGCGACGAAGTGGCAGCGCTTGACGTTGCCATCGCCATCCACCGACACCACGTTCTCGCCGGTGAAGCAGGGTGCGCCCAGGCTTGCCGTGGGTTCGAGGTTGAACAGGAAGTGCGGGTCCACGCGCTGCAGCTGCTGGATCTCGGCATCGCTGTAGTAACCGGCGGGGCGCTCGTCGTAGGCGTTGATCCACATCGGCACCTCGTCCGGCAGTTCGCCGCGCAGCAGTTGGATCTCTTCCAGATGCTCACGCATCGCCACCATGCCAACCGTGTAGCGCACACCGCGCCGGTCCAGCTCGCGGCAGCGTGCCAGGAAGGCGGCGCGGGTCACCTGCCCGGGGTGATAGGTGCACCACAGCGCGAAGCTGTCGATGTTGACCGCATCCAACCAACGAGTGCCGATGCACAGGTTGGTCTGTATCACCACGCGGCGGACATGCGGCATATGGCTTAGCTGCACCATCGCGTCGCGGTAGTGGCGGCGCACCAATCCCTCGCCCCACGGCGTGAACAGCACCGACAACTCCATCGTCTGCCGCTCCGCCCAGTCGACGAAGCGTGCAAGGTCCTCGGCGTCGCGGCGTAGGGCGGCGCGGGTGTCGTAGGTCTTGGCGAAGGGGCAGTACGGGCAGTCGTAATTGCAACTGCTCAGCCGGCCGCGATAGAGGATGGAAAGATGCATGCGCGGCTCAATCCAACTGGTAGTCGCGCATGCGCTCGGCCACGCCAGCGGAGATCAGCCACGGGCCGATGGTGTCGGCGCGGGCGAGACCCGTGTCGTTCAAGGCGACCAGTGCATCCTCGCGCGTCGCCAAGCCCTGTTCGAACAACTCATCCAGCTGCGGCAGATCGTCGAAGCACTCCGTGCCGAAGCGCTCGCGGTATTGCGCAAGATCCAACCCCGGCTGCGCCAGCAGTGACTGGATGACGAAGCGGCGACGGCGCTCGTCCTCATCCAACCGCACGCCGTAGTCGATGCGGGCGAAAGAGGCCTCATCGCGTTCCAGGTAATGCGCAAGAATGTCCGCCACCGAGCGCCGGCTGACGCCGTACTCGCTGGAGTAGTGCAGGCCGCTGGTATACGAGCGGGCGCCGCAGCCGATGCCGACCATGCCGTCGCTCTGGCAGCAGTACGCCGGCCCGCCGGAATCCGGTGCGTTCGCCGCTCGGAACATGCGCATCGATACCTGCTCATAGCCTGCGGCAAGCAGACGCTCGCGGCCGGCTTCATACAGGGCCAGGCGGTTGTCCACCGACTCGGGATGAATGACGAAGGAGCGTTTGCCGCCTTCCTTCGCGCCGATGCGGTCCAGCCCGGTGTGCGGACGCACGTACAGCGGGTAGAGGTAAAGCTCTTCCGGCTGGAAGGCGAGGGCGCTGTCGATCGAGGTCAGGAAGCTGGCCACAGTCTGCCCGGCGATGCCGTAGATCAGGTCCAGGTTGAGCGTTGGAATGCCAGCGGCACGAATCTGCGCGATGGCTTCCTCGACCACCGCGCGTTGCTGTGGCCGCACCAGCGAGCGCACTTCCGCATCGCTGAAGCTCTGGATGCCCATGCTGACGCGGTCGATGCCGGCGTCGCGGCAGATCTTCATCTTCGCCGCGTCCACGGTTTCCGGCGACACCTCGATGCCAGCAGGAATCGAATGCAGGTCGATGTTGGCGTGGCGCTGCACGAAATCGAACAGCCGCTGCAGTTGCGGCGCATCCAGATAGGTAGGCGTACCGCCGCCCAGCGCGAAGCGCACGAAGCGGTGTTCGCCCAAGGCATCGGCAGTCACCCGCAACTGCTTCTCCATCTGCGCCAGATAGGCTTCCACTTGCGCCGGTGCCGGCCGCGCCATTGCGAACAGATTGCAGAAGCCGCAACGGTAGCTGCAGAACGGCACGTGCAGGTACAGGAACAGCGCATCACGCGGCTCACTCGCCCAGGCATCGGCAAGCAGCGGCGGTTGGGTGATCGGCCGGTACGCGGACTTGTGCGGGTAGGAGTAGGAATAGGCCTGGTAGGGCTCGAGCCGCAGCAGCTCTGGCAAACGATGGGCGGTCATGGGCTCAACACAAAATGCGCATAGGGGACGTTCATCACCGTCTCGTGGGCGAGGCGGTGGCCGTGGAAGCCATCCTCGCCGTAAGCGGTGCCATGGTCGGAACAGAGGATCACGAAGGCTGGCCCACGCGCACGCAAGGCCGCGAACAATGCCGCCAACTCGCCATCAACGTAGCGCAACGCGGCGCAGTGGCTGTCCAGTCCATCCGCGTCGCAATCGGGCAGGTAATGCCGGTTGGGCTGGTGGATGGCCGAGACATTGATGAAGAGGAAGCAGCGCTGCTCGCCCGCGGCCTGCAGACGCTCGCAGGCCAGTGCCACCTGGCGCTCGGTGGAGTCGATCGCCGTCACGCCGAGCTCGGGCTGCCAGTGGCTTTCCTCGAACAGGCTGGGCAGTTGCGAGCCCAGCGCATTGCGACGGTTGAAGAAGCCAACGCCGCCAATGCAGATGCTGCGATAGCCCTGGTCGCGGAAGCCGCCGACGATGTCGGCACGGCCGGAGAATACGAAGGTCTCCGGTACGATGGTCTCGCTGCCTTCAAATTCCAGCGCGAACAGGCGCGGATGCGGCCCCGGCCGTGCAGGCGTCGGCAGGAAGCCGGCAAAGAACGCCGAGTGCGCCGCATAGGTGAAGCTGCCTGGCGTATGCCGCAGCTCCCAGCCATCGGCCGGCAGGTGCGGCGCAAGCACCGGCAGCTCGCCGCGCTCGAAGCAGCGTTGGGCCGCATCGAAGCGCAGCGCGTCCAGGGTGATCATCACCACGTCATGGCTGCCGACGATGCGGTGCATGTCGGGCAAGCGGGTCTCAAGCATGGGCGTACTCGTTGATGGCAGAACGCGCAGGCGCCAACAGCGCCTGGTCTTCGTAGGTGGTGCGCCCGTCATGGCGCAGGTCCAGCAGCAAGTCGCCGAAGCCATTGGCTTCCAGCACCCAGCTGCGCGTGCCGCGCACGATCAGGTCGAAGCCGATCATGCGGCTGGCGGGGAATGCAGCCGCGGCGTTCACCGTGGCAGCTTGCAGATGGCGGATGGCGTCGGCATCCAGCAGTGCTTCCAGTTGCGTGCGCGCATTGCCCAGGTGCAGGTTGGTCAGCGCGCCCGCGCTCATCCGCGCCACCCGCTGCCGTGGCTGGCCATCGAGTGCGACCACGCGCACGTCATAGCGGCGGCCATCGCTACCCGGCACGGTGGACTTCGGAATCCAGCGTTCGATGTAGGCGCCTTGCCCGGCCAGCAAGTCCACCAGCCGTGCGATATCGCGATGCCGGTCGTAGCGACGCTGCCGCAGCGAGTTGAACACCCGCCAGCGGCCGTCCTGTTCGACCAGCTCCGCCGAACCATAGGCCACCTCGCGGCCATCGCGGTTGCGCGCATAAGCCAGCACGCCCGCGCCGGACGAGCCGTAGCGGGCTTTGATGAAGACGCGCTCGCAGGCGGCATCGCGCAGGCGTGCGCATAGATCCTCGTAGCCGCTGATCGCACCGAACAAGGGCGGCACCGCCACGCCTGCATCCGCCAGCACATGCTGGCAGCGGAGCTTGTCCGACATGCAGGCCAGATCGGCCGGTGCATTGAGGTAGCGCGGCTCCGCCGGAAGCGACGCCAGCACATCGGCAAAGCCGGCGTACCAGAACTGCTGATGCACCAGCTCGCCATGCGCGGCAGGCAAGGGCGCATCGCCGGCAGCGCCGGACAACTCCCAGCCGCGCAGCACCAAGGCCTGGTGCAGCGCAGGCGCTTCGCCGGGTGATTCCAGCTTGACGATGGCGCCGGGCGCCTGCGCGAGTGCCTCAAACAGTCGCGCAGGTTCGGTGAGCAGGGTTTCGTAGTCGAACACATGCGCGGCAGGCGCGCCCTGATCGTGCAGGGCACGCTGCAGCCACCCGATACGGCGGCTGCCGCGCGGGCCGATCAACAGCCAATTGGCCATCTTCGCCTTACTCGGACACCGCCACGTAGCGGTCGCCGTCGTCTTCTTCTTCCGGATCGTCCAGCACCACCGTGCACGGCAGCGCCTGCAGCTTCTGCTGCCACGCTGCGGAAATGTAGTGGTGGCTCAGGTCGATGCGCTGCAGGCTGCCCAGGTTCGGGCTCTCGCACAGCGCCTGCGCGCCGACGTCGCCGATGGTGCCCAGCGACAGGTCCAGTGTCTGCAGCGTGCCCAGCCACGGCTCACCGGCCAGCCACACCGCCAGCTCGTCGCTGATCATGGCGTTGCGCAGGCCCAGGTACTGCAGGCGCTCCGGCCCGATCGCCAACAACAGGCGCTGGTAGACCGCCACATCGCCATCGAAGCCATAACCATCGTCGCCAAGCCACAGCTCAAGATGGCGCAGGGCCGGCAGCGTGGAGTTGGCGATGGCAATGACGATCTCGTTCGGCAGGCCACCGCTCTCGATCGCCAGCTCCTGCAGCGACGCATGCGTGAAGGGCTGCAGTTCAAGTTCGGAGGTGCCACGGATACGCAGCGACTCCAGGCCCGGGAAGGCCTCCAGCAGCGGGTTGTAGGAGATCTGGTTGATCCACGACATCTCGCAGTCTTCGTAGGTCATGTCGCCCACGAACAGCGCCTTCAGGTTGCCCAGCTCGGCACGGCGCGCAATCAGCCCATCGATCAGGCCCTGCGGGCCCTCGCCGGAGGCTTCATCCCATGCACCGATGATCAGCACTTCAATCGACTTCGGATCAACCTGCTCGAAGAAATTGGCCAGCAGTTCTTCCTGGCTCTCGGCGCTGTCGTATTCCTGCATCAAGCGGTAAGCGACATCGCCGGCTACGGCCGAGCCCCCCATCTGGAAGTCAACGACTTTCTTGCCACGATAAACCTGCGTGTATTCGCCAATGGTCACGGTACGTCCTTGCCGGAAATGGTGCCGTAGCATAACCGAGAGGATGGTGATGCTGGCAGCAATGCGTGACGTTCGATGGAAGGCGTAGAACCTTCGCCGTTCCGTAATCATGCTGTGCTAATGCAGCAATCAAGCGCAAACAAGCAAGCAGAAGAAAAAAGCGAAGCCAACTCAGCCCCCTCCCTTGCGCGCAGCGCAGGGGAGGGTTGGGGAGGGGTGCACTTCGCAGCAAACCAACAACCCAAGCATCCCCAGCTTCGCAGCTAACGCAGCTCCCACAAAAAAAGGAGCCCACCAGCAAGCCAGCAGCAAAAAGCGAAGCCAGCTCCAACCCCCTCCCTTGCGCACCGCGCAGGGGAGGGCCGGGGAGGGGTGCTCTTCGCAACGAACCAACACCTCAAACATCCCCAGCTTCGCAGCCAACCCACCTCCCACAAAACCAAGCAACCAGCTTCAGAACTACAACGAACTACAAACAGCCACATAGTTCCCCTGGCTGATATTCAAATACTTGACCCCGTTGTAGTACTTATAGCCAACCCCCATCACCCGATGCCCACTCTCGGTAGGGAACACCACAAACTCATACTCATCCCCAAACAGCGGATCAGCAGGCGTAAAGCTCAGATTGACCTTGTCACCAAGATCATCATGCTTCCGCTTCCAGGTCATCTTCCCCTGCAAGTCCTCGCCCAGCAGCTTCACTTGCGCCCGCTGCGTCTTGGTGTCCCAAGAGATCACCTCCGGGCCAATCGAATCACCCTCGACCTTGCAGATGGTTGTCTGGGCAAAAGCAGGCGCAGCAACGCCCAGCAGAAGAAGGGTGGCCACGTGAGATGGTTTGAATCGCATTGAGTAAGTCCAGTAGTTCGGGCCAGCGTTGATCGAATATTCCGTGGCGGGTTTTACCAGAGGGGGCGAATAGGAGCCAGCGTCGTTCGATATCGCTCACTCAACCAAGTCGCTCAGGGCTTTTGGTCAGGCCTATGCGGCCTCAAACTCCGCTTGATTGTGGAAACAATCGAACCGATGGCTCCCCATCTTCCCGATACTGAGTGAATGGCTTCAGTAGCGCCTCGTCTAGCTGTTCCAGTAACAGTTCATCCATCTTCCCTTGGTTTGACCGCTTGCAAACGCTAATGCTCAGCGGGCCTCGCATGGAGCTCACTGGAGTAGGCTTTCCTTGCTTCCCATCAAGCCCATTTGGTCCCGTCGCTGGATAACTTCTTTCCAGATGATTCCCGTCTGGTAAAGATGCCAGCACTAGTTATCTTGAGGTGGGGGGGGCGGCAAACTGGCCGGCGCCGTGAGATTGGATAGCTTTGAAAACTGGCATTCTCCGCATCAGCCAGCCATCGCATTGTCGTCGCCGCAAACACGAAGCTACAATCAGGGCAAGTCAAACGGAGTTGGCTGATGAGAATGCTCATAGTTCTGGGTGACAGACACAGCGGTGGCGGATCGGTCATCAATGGGTCACCCCATACGGACATAGACGGAAAGCCGATTGCCCGAGTAGATGACAAAGCCGTTTGCCCCCTGCACAAAGGTGTCTTCCCGATCATCACAGGGGATAGCACGCTGATCATCGACGGTCAGGCGGTGGCACGTCATGGCGACAAGTTGGCATGTGGCTGCAGCCTCATATCAGGGCAGCAGAACCATGCTTGGGTTGACGCTGGGGGCAGCGGGAGCTCGCCTGGAGGGACAGTTCCCTCAACAGTCATGGACGCAGCGCCGGTACTGCAGTCCCTGGTGCAGAAGCAGAATCCCGCTTCTTCGGAGAAGTCCGAGGTGTGTGAAGAGTGCCTGCTCGCAGCCGCCAAGACCGCGACGGTATTTCTGGGGCGCTGATGATGCATACCTACCTCATCGTTGACTGTGCGGTCAGGGCCGACGCTGCCCGTACCCTGCGCTTCTATGCCCAAGACCTTCCCCATCGCTCCTTGTTCCTTGGCCAGCCTGAGGCCAAACATGCGGATGCAGGTCCTTGGCTGGTCCAAGTGGACGGGAGCACAGGTTTGCATGGATGGCTGAATGCGCTGGAGGGGACTGGGGATTGTGTGCCGTGTGTCAGCTATCTGAGTAGCACTCAGGACTTTGAAGCGATTTTCGCGCACCTTCAGTCGTTCTTGGATCTACGGTTATCCAATGGGGCCAGCGCGCTATTCCGTTTCTGGGACCCTCGCGTATTCAAACGATTGCAGCGGGTCCTGACCCCCGAGCAAAGCCAGAGCCTCATGGCGCCATTTTCCGACTGGCGCACCACCAACGGACGGTAGAACAATGCCCTTAGAGTTGAACGCAGAGCAGGAAGCCCTCTTGCGCTTGCCAGAGCCGGAGTCTTTCACCGAGCGTATTGCGGCAGAGATCCGGCGCGACATGCCGGACGAAACGCAGCATATGTCCGACCAGCAGTTGTTGACTGCGGTACGTGAGTCCTATGACTTCGCCACCTACGAGCTGCACATCACTCGCGTACCGACGCTGGTGCGCTGGGTGCGAGCAGACACGGTCACCAACGGACAGCTTCGGCGGGAACCAGCCGTGGTCTTGAAGGTGAGGGCCTCCATCAACCCCAACCTGACAGCAGAGGATCTGTTGTCGATCTTCCGTGCACAGACCAATTGGAGGAATTGAGAGATGGCCAGTGCAATTCCAGTAGGCGGGCGCGCCATCGGCGAGGTTCTCCGGCGCTCGGCATCGTTGGAGCGGTTGCGGCGCGCGATCGGCGTCATTCCAATGGAGCAGGTAAAGGAAGGCGACTGCACCAACCAAAGCAGCTCGACTGAATGCAACCAGTGCAAATTGGACCAGGGCGCGTTGGTGCCGGCGGTCCCGCGTCGAGCAGTACGCCGCGAGAACAAGGTCAACTGGGATTACCAGTTGCAGATCGCCAACATGAACGCAGGGCCCGAGCGATTCAGCTACTGCGACAAGAATACAGGCTTGCCGGTAACCGCTTTCGACACATCGCTTGCTGGGCGCGCATGGTCGGCCATCAAGGGCGAGCCGCAGCCCAATGCCGAGCAACTGAACTTAACCGAGTGGCTATACGGTGGCGTGTACTTCGATGGCTTCTGGAGGTCCCAATGCACTGTGGTGGACGCGAAGGGTCGTTACGCACAATTTCTGTCCCCGGATGATGGAGCGCCCAAGCTAGGGTTCCCCCAGCGATTCGTCTTCCCAGGCATGATTGAAGAGGCTGGTCGGCAGATTGCAGTCATAAACACCGCGATGCCGCAAGCAAAACTGCAGTGGCATTTCATGCAGATTGAGGTCTATAAATGGGCAGCTTCCAGCATTCCGCCGCCCGTTGCTTGCATCCACACTCCATACATCCTGCAGGTTGTCCAAGCATGATATTTACAATCCTCCGCCTCGATATCGGAAAGCGAATAGAGACCGACGTTCGTAGTACATACCGCCATCTGTTAGAAACGCTGCGGCGCATTCCCGGAAACCATGAATGGTTCTGCGGGGAAAATACACCCAAGCAAAGCCTAATTCCGTTTGAGGATGAGGACGCTGTCCTGCTTAGACTGCAGGAGCGCACCAAATTGATGGGGTCAGAATCACTTAGTGCGGCGCTGGTCAACGACAACGGGACGAAGCGGCGACCTGGCTTGATCGAGATCGATTACATCCCTGGAATGGGGTACATGACGGTTTCGCTGTACCGCCCGGACCAAGTTCAAGCCAACCCCACGCAGTTGGTTGCTGACATCATGCTTGCGGTGTTGGAAGGTGAGCGGGGAACCACGTTTGCGTTTGCCGACGTGTACGACAAAGTGGACGGGGAGTTCCAGTACTACAAAAGCAAGTATGCGACGTTCCCGCATCGCAAATGCGTGGGCTGGATGGCGTACGTACCAAAGACAGTGACCCAACAGCAGCTACCTCTGGCGGCCACCATTCTTCCCGCGCCCGGCGGCTCCATCGTGGTAACCGTTGATCAGGCATTTGATCTGGCAAACAAGGATCACATTCAACGGGCCAACGAAGTGGAGATGGATATGAACGATCTTGGCTTGCTTCCCGTCATTGACCCGACGTTCTAGAGGAGGAGGCTCCCAAATTGGGAGCCTCCCCGCCATGCATGGGCTTGGCAGGGCTGGGCTGCCCCTTTTCCATCTACCCTCGTCGCTGGCTATCAGCCCTGCAGATAGCTATCCGTAGCAACAGCCCGCCCATACCCGAACTCAAACGACGCCATCATCGCCGCATGCACCTGCGCAGCCGGCGCCACAACGCCGTTGAATTCCAGGTCACGGGTAGCGCAGGCGTCGTGCAGCACGGTTACCGCATAGCCCATGTCGGCGGACGCACGCACCACCGCATCCACGCACATATGGCTCATCGCACCAACCACCACCACGTCCTCGATACCGCGCGCCTCAAGCTGCTGCTGCAGATCGGTATCGCGGAACGAATTGACGTGGTTCTTGACGATCACCGGCTCGTCGCCGATGGGTGCGACAGCGGCCATGATCCGCACCCCGTCCGAGCCCGGCACGAAGATCGGCGCATCACTGCTGGCGGATTCATGGCGGACATGCAGCACCGGCACGCCCTTGGACCGCGCATCGGCAATCACGCGCACTGCGTTTGCGGTGGCGGCATCAATGCCCACCAGCGGCAGCTTGCCGGTGGCAAGGTATTCATTCTGGAGATCGACGACGATAATGGCGCGCTTGCTCATGTACGGCTCCCTTATGGGTGGTTGAATGGTGGGAGAAGTCTCCGCGACCGGCCTGCCACCACGAAGAGGCGCTACCGACATTCTTGAGGGCGGTACCGACAGATGCGCACCGACGGTCACATCCAAGTGGGAATCCTGCTGTATCCCGGCGCCCAGCTGGCGGCGGTGCTCGGCCTCACCGACCTGTTCGCCCTGGCCGGCCGGCTCGCCAGCGAACGCGCAGCAGCCGCCGCGCCCGGACTGCAGGTCACGCATTGGCGCATCGAAGCGCCCGGCCAAGCGCCGCAAGCCGTCTACAGCTCAAGCCAGCCGCCAAGCGGTACGCCGCGGGTAATGATCCTGCCGCCCAGCATGCAACCACCGATTTCCACCGAAGCCGCCGCGCCCTACCTGGGCTGGCTGCGCGCATTGCATGACGACGGCACTACCCTCGCATCGGTCTGCGCCGGCGCATTCCT
Source organism: Stenotrophomonas sp. (assembly GCF_032066555.1). GTDB lineage: Bacteria > Pseudomonadota > Gammaproteobacteria > Xanthomonadales > Xanthomonadaceae > Stenotrophomonas. Next base: position 5,267 of record NZ_DAMBKV010000003.1, on the reverse strand, counting down.
GCTGGCCGAAACCGGGCGCCTGGCCGGCCGCACCATCACCACCAACTGGCAATACGCCGAATTGCTGGCCGCACGCTTTCCGGACGTGACGCTGGACGTGGACCAGATGCTCATCGACGGCGGCGACATCTTCAGCGCAGGCGGTGCCATGGCCTGGACCGACCTCGGCCTGCGGCTGGTGGACCGCTACCTCGGCGCCGCGGTGATGCTGGATGTAGCACGCACGCTATTGATCGACCCACCCGGCCGCCAACAGCGCTACTACAGCAGTTTCTCGCCACGCATGACGCACGGCGACGCCGCTGTGCTGGCCGTGCAGCAATGGCTGCACGACACCCACGCCAAACAGGTTGTATCCGCCGAACTTGCACAACGCGCAGGGCTGGAAGAGCGCACCTTCCTGCGCCGCTTCCAGAAAGCCACCGGCATGACCGCCACCGAATACTGCCAGCGCGTACGCGTGGCCCGCGCCCGGGAGATGCTGCAGACCAGTAACGTGCCGCTGGAGCGGATCGCCTGGGACGTGGGTTACAGCGACCCGGGTTCGTTCCGGAAGGTGTTTAGCAGAGTTGTGGGGTTGTCGCCGGGGGAGTATCGGAGGCGGTTTGGTGGTGGGTGAGTTGCAGATCGCTTGATTGCGAAGCGGGCGCGAATAAAGCGTAAAACTCTTCAAGCTTTGGCTCAGCTGAACTACGCAACTTCTCGATGCTTTTTCATGTTGAGATAACGCGGGACCAAAGCATCAATCAGCGTCCTATGCCAGATCTGCGGAATAATCAGAAGCTGGCCGGAATTTAACCCAGTCTAGTTCTATCACTAAGGATGAAACGAAGGGGTGGCCTCATCTCAATAGTGTGTGCGGCCGAAGCCGCCCTGAGCTACGCGTGCATCTACGCATCCCAGTAGATTGCAAATTTCAGAGCCTATCGGCCACCCCAACGAGCGCACATGATTCCACGACTAGTAGACCGCACGCAACTCTTTGCGCTCGAGCAAATTCAGTAGATCGATTTCTTTCCAATCGATAAACCAAGGTATGGTCTCAAAATCCTTGACTAGTTCATCGATAGCCGAAGCACCAGAGGTGGGCAAGCCCAAGTTGTCGAGGAGCATTGTGGCCCAAGCGATGCGTCTTTGGATTTCAATATGAGGGCAGCCAATGAAGTCCAGCGCTGTTAGCAGTTTTTCGGTGTGCTTTGTGTGATCGCCGGATTCTGCAAGTAGTGAGTCCACGCTTTCACAAACCCACTTTCGGATTACTGCGTAATCAGGTCCGGACTTAATGTAGTACATGGCCGAAACGAGATTAAAGTAAGAGGCGGGTCTGTTTTCTGAAATGAATGCAGTTTCCAAGATTTTAGAGGGGATGCTTAGCTCTGCATCGAATTCGCTGACAGCAAGAAGGATATTTTGGGTCTCCAGGTCCACAAACCCATCAGTTCTGGATTCGCTACTGGATAGCTCGATAGTTCTTGTGGCCTCAGTTATGAGTGCCGCGGTCAGTGCAGGGGAGTAGTCCTTTAGGCTGGATTTAGAGAACCTAGAGATTATAATTATTAGCATCGAAAGTTTATATGAAGCATTTACCGAAGGGGCAACGCTATATAGGAAAAAGATGCACTTTATTATAACGGCAAGGGCTTCATAGGTGTTTTTTTCGTGATCGGCGGCCTCGGGAGAGCCTAGTGGATGCTGTGGTGATTGATGGTATGAGTCCATCAAGGAGACGGCTCTGTTCTTTATCGCTGAGATTAGATATGCAGATATTTCGTCGTATCCGCATTTATTGGCGGAACAGCACGTCTTTACGTCATTGCAAAAGCTAAGAAAAAGTCTGTCATGTTTGAAAATTGGCGTGGCGATCAGATTTCTGTTCTCGCCGCGACTTTGTTTTGTGAATTTCCGAACAAACTTTGAAAGAAGAGCCTTTGCGTCTAGGATGGATTTCGACTTCTCGGTAAGGAATGGGCGCTCATGGCGCCTTATCTTTGAATCGTTTACGTTAAGCTTTAGCTTTGAGAGCTCGGATTCAATCTCGGCGAATACGATTGAGGATGTTTTTGTATCGTTTGTAAAAACAAAAAAATCATCGACGTATCGACGTAGCTCATAGTCCTCTCCGTTCTTGTAGCCTTGATTCAATAGATTTTCTTTTACTTTTTCGTCAACTTCTTGTAGGACAATTTCAGCAAATATCCGACTTATCTCAGGCCCAATAACGATTCCACTTGTCTCGCCGTGATTTGCGCATTGCATGAGTTTGTCGAACTTGCTGCCAAAGGACTGCGGTTTGAAGTTGTCTTTGGCAAACGATTTGCTTTTAACTGCCCATAGTATTGTGTGGGTATAAATGCTGTCGAAGCACTTTGCGACATCGAGCATCAACAAATTCTTGAACTTCTGCTCTAGGTCTATGAATTCATTAGAATCAAAAAACTTGTAAAGTCTGCCGTGGCCGCGGTAAGAGAAGAATGATGGGCTGTGCGATAGATACTTATCCAGCTCGTTCAGTGATACTTGTGATCGTTTGTAGCGCGAAATTTCGCTTTCTTGCCCCCTTGTGAAGTAGGAGGCTGCAACGCCCTTTGGTGCTCTAAGCGTTGAGCTGCTTTTGCTTGTGTAGGTGGTAATTAGTGCTGAGTACTTTTCATAAAATTCCATCATTCGCCACTGTGATCCTGGGTGGGGGATGGACAATTGGCGGTGAGATAATGAGCTTTTCTTAATCTTGTAAGAGTACGGAACGTGCCATAGGTCTTGGCCCTCCTGCCGAATTACTTTGTCAAATACCTGCTCGGCAAGTCCTGATGATGTGGATTGGTTCTTTATCGCGCGGATATATAGTCCGTCGTTCGAGAATATTATGGGTGTCTCCGCTGGGGATGTTTCAGTTACGAGGGCGCGGAGTCTGTCGCTTTTCCTAACTTTTACCTTTCTTTTCTCATTCATATTTCCAACACCTCTGAATGCGGCTTAGCTCCTTAGGGCTAAATTGATAGAATCGCTTGTTTCTTGCTCCGGAATAGAAGCTATGCCGAAGAAGTTGGGCTAGTTGGGATTGGGTAAGGGCGGCGGATAGTTTCTTAAAGATCCTGCCCTTTGTTGAGCGCAGTGTTGATCTTAGGAACTTGTCAAGCTCTATTATGTTTTCCGAGCGGTCCAGATCCACCAGGGGGTAATTGAAGTGAATTCCGGAAAGTCTGGTAATGCCTTTACTTCTGTCTCGGATGCTGATGTTGCTCGTCAAGTGGCGAATCCGTTTTTCGAGTAGACTGAAATCTTTGGTTTTTAAATAATCCAAATACGATTTCATGATTCTCGTTTTTGTGCGCGCTATTTTATTTCTCGCGATGTCGAGCCACACGTCGCGGGTGTGATCTGTGCGAAAGTTGTGCTCTGATTTCGCTATGTGAAAAGAGTAACCAAGATAGTCGAACTTCAGAAATAGCGTTTTTTTGGTTGTTGCGTTCTCTTTTGGTGTGCATTTATCGAGAAGTAGAAAGAGGTTTTTTGATTTCTTGAATGTCATGCCTGTCGGGAGTAGTTTCTCGATCTCAGCGATTTTCTGGGATGGACTGTCGCCAGGTTGCATAACTAGGACTATGTCGTCTACGAATCTCTTGTAGAAAAAAACCTGCTCTTCTTTCTTTACCGAGCTGTCAAAGCAATCCATCATTGCATTTGCAAGTGTTGGGCTAACTACTAGGCCCCGGGGTAATCCCGAATGGCCTTGGGAAGAATGATGATCCACCAATGTTTTTAGTGCTCTTTTTGCGGAAGGGTGAATTCGCTTGGTGGATGCGATGTGGTTGTATATTGTTTCTTTGCTGAATGACTCGTAGAAGCTTTTTACATCGACCTTGATTACTGTGAAGGCGACCTGCTCGGTGAGGATGGTTTTTAGTGCATCGACGATGTCGTCGCGGCTTTCATAGTGGGAGGTGGACGCTGCCTTTAGTATGCGATTTAGCATTCGTAAGGCGATCGTTGCGGAGTGCTCTTTTGCACGGGCTATTGGCTTTGCGCCCATTTCTCCATACGAGATCGCAGCTACGAGGGTGGTTGGGAGCGCGAGGTATTTAGTCGCTTGCTCAATGGATGCTTTGAGGGTTGGGGCATCTCGCAGGCTTGGTTCTAGAAAGAAATCGACCTTTCTAACTTCTTTTGCGATATTGTGTGAAATTAGGCCGCCGCGGTGCATTTGCTCTCCCTTTTGAATAATTTAGATCTTATTTGCGGTTGAAGCGGAATCATCCCCTGGTCTCTGGGCGGTGGCTTCTTCGCATGTGTTGGTGTCTGAGCATTAGGAAAAGAGGCAATGCCAGTGAGGGGCCAACTATAAGACTAGATAAAGGGATCCACAGACGGCGCATCTTCAGTCTGCGTCCTTCAGAAAAGATCAGCGCGATAGTCGCAAGCCCGGAGATGAGTACATCAGCCCAAGCGAATGCAGCGATTTTGCTGGACGTCGCCTGCTGCAACAGCAGCGGCACATTGAGGCCGTTGGCAGACAGCCATGGCACAAACTGGGCGAGGGGCAGGGCTGTGCCTGCGATGCAGAGAAGTAGGTAAACAAACCGCATGTTGCTCTCCGGCTGATTCGATTGGTTATCTCTGGCGTGGATTATCGCTTGAACCAAGGAATTCTGGGCCTTGTTGAGCCGGAAACTCGGGAGTTCCAGCGCGATCAAGGAAGGCAGATCCGCAATTATTCCCAGAGCCCGTAAGAGCTCTGCGGCACCAGGTAGCTCTTAGGCGTACTCAGCCCGCAATCACCCATTACCGATGGACATTCCCCCATCACCAACACACTGGCATCCTGTCGCCTGCTCATCAGGGGATGAAAGTCGATGTTTCGATGTGTTGTTCTTGCGGCTGCACTATTTGCAGCCCTTCCCGCGCGTGCGGAGCTGGCTTTCGAGGCGCCGGTGGCGTGCGCCGATGCGGATTCGGCTCCTGCGCTGAAAGGTAGCCTTTGTGTCACCACCCATGTTCCGCTGCGGCATGAATCGCCGGCCGATGGTTCGCTGAAGCTGTTCGTGCGCTGGTTTCCTGCCGAGACGGTGGAGCGGCGTGGGGAGGTTTGGTTGTTGGCTGGTGGGCCTGGTGAGTCCGGGGCGTCCTTGTATCCGGTGGTTGCGACCTTCCGGCGTGCGTTTCCCGGTTATGACCTGGTGATTCCGGATCACCGTGGCGTGGGCCGGTCGGAGCGTGTCGCCTGCCCGTAAACTTGATCCAGGCATTCTTAGAGGTCTCCGGGCAAACTA
>NZ_DAMBKV010000002.1:275983-360505 GCF_032066555.1 Stenotrophomonas sp. | reverse complement strand
GCTCAAAGCCCCTCTCCCGCATGCGGGAGAGGGGTTGGGGTGAGGGCAGCTTCTGAGGCATTGCCGGTGAAAGCCCCTGCCGAGCATGGCTCGGCACTACAGGGCTGCAAAATCTGCTGCACTGCGGATTCCGTACGGGACCGAATGCGGTTACATTCGGCCCGTAACAGCGCCGCCGGCAGCTGACCAAACCCACCCTGGGAGGGGACACATGCGTACGACTTTCAAGACCCTGCTGCTGGCCCTGCCGCTGCTGGCCGCCGGCTTCTCTGCTAGCGCCAGTGACAGCGCCGCCGGCCGCTGGCGCACCATCGACGACGAAACCGGCCGGGTGAAGTCCATCGTCGAGATCAGCCAGGCCGCCAACGGCACGCTCAGCGGCAAGGTGCTGCAGGTACTGCAGTCCGACCAGGGTCCGCACCCGGTCTGCAACAAGTGTGAAGGTGCCAACAAGGGCAAGCCGATCGAAGGCATGACCATCCTCTGGAATGTCCGTCCGGACGGCGCCAACAAGTGGGCCAACGGCACCATCCTGGACCCGGCCAAGGGCAAGACCTACAGCTCCAAGGTCGCGCTGGTGGACAACGGCCGCAAGCTGGATGTCTCCGGCTGCATCGCCTTCATCTGCCGCACCCAGACCTGGCTGCGCGACCAGTAAGCCGCTCAAAGCCTTTGCTTGAAGCCCCTCTCCCGCCTGCGGGAGAGGGGTTGGGGTGAGGGGGAGCGTTTAGCTAGAAAGTCAAAAGCTCCCCCTCATCCGCCCCTTCGGGGCACCTTCTCCCGTAGACGGGAGAAGGGAAGGCCCAGGTTTCGCTCCCTGTCTGGCAAGCCCCCAGCCCCGGCCTCCCGGGGCTGCTTCTTTCCGGCCATGCGATAATCCCCGGTCCCCTGCCGCAAACCATCGCCATGACCCGCAACGCCCTAGTCACCAATGCCCTGCCCTACGCCAACGGCCCGCTGCACCTCGGCCACCTGGTGGGTTACATCCAAGCCGACATCTGGGTGCGTGCGCGGCGAATGATGGGCGAGAAGGTCTGGTACGTCTGCGCCGATGACACCCACGGCACGCCGATCATGCTGGCCGCGGAGAAGGCCGGGGTAACCCCGGAAACCTTCATCGCCAACATCCAGGCCGGCCATGAGCGCGATTTCGCTGCCTTTGGCGTGGATTTCGACCATTACGACTCGACCAACTCGGCGACCAACCGCGAGCTGACCGAGGCGCTGTACGCCAAACTCGACGCCGCCGGCCATATCAGCCGTCGCTCGGTGGCGCAGTTCTACGACCCGGCCAAGGGCATGTTCCTGCCCGACCGCTACATCAAGGGCACCTGCCCGAACTGCAAGTCGCCCGACCAGTACGGCGACAACTGCGAAGTCTGTGGCGCCACCTACGGCCCCACCGACCTGATCGAACCGAAGTCGGTGGTGTCCGGCGCCACCCCGGAAATGCGCGATTCGGAGCACTACTTCTTCGAAGTCGGCCGTTTCCAGGAGTTCCTGCGCGAATGGCTGGCCGGCGACGTGGCCCTGCCCGGCGTGAAGGCAAAGCTGGCCGAGTGGCTGGATGCCGAAGGCGGCCTGCGCGCATGGGACATCTCGCGCGACGCGCCCTATTTCGGTTTCGAGATCCCCGGCGCACCGGGCAAGTACTTCTACGTGTGGCTGGACGCGCCGATCGGTTACCTGTCCAGCTTCAAGAACCTGTGTGCCAGGACCGGCGACGACTTCGACGCCGTGCTTGCCGCCGACAGCAATACCGAGCTGCACCACTTCCTCGGCAAGGACATCGTCAACTTCCACGGTCTGTTCTGGCCGGCGGTTCTGAAGGGCAGCGGCCTGCGCACGCCGACCAAGCTGCACGTCAACGGCTACCTGACCGTGGACGGCGCCAAGATGAGCAAGTCGCGCGGCACCTTCATCATGGCCCGCACCTACCTGGATGCCGGCCTGGCACCGGAAGCGCTGCGCTATTACTTCGCCGCCAAATCCTCCGGCGGCGTCGACGATCTGGATCTGAACCTGAGCGACTTCACGGCCCGCGTGAACGCCGATCTGGTCGGCAAGTTCGTCAACCTCGCCAGCCGCTGCGCCGGCTTCATCGCCAAGCGCTTCGACGGCAAGCTGGCCGACGCGCTGCCGGACCAGGCCCAGTACGACCGTTTCATCGCTGCGCTGGCACCGATTCGTGAGGCCTACGAGCGCAACGACGCGGCCGCTGCCATCCGCCTGACCATGGCGCTGGCCGATGAAGCGAACAAGTACATCGACGACACCAAGCCGTGGGTCATCGCCAAGCAAGAGGGTGCCGACGCCGAACTGCAGGCGGTCTGCACCCAGGGCTTGAACCTGTTCCGCGTGCTGGTTACTGCCCTCAAGCCGGTGTTGCCGGCCACGGCACTGCAGGCCGAAAGCTTCCTCAACGCCCCGGTCCACGGCTGGGACGACATCACCACCCCGCTGACCGCACACAGCATCGCCGCCTACGTGGCGCTGTTCACCCGTATCGACCCCAAGATGATTGACGCAATGACCGACGCCTCCAAGGACACCCTCACCGCCCAGCCCGCCACCGAGGCCAAGCCGGCCAAGGCTGAAAAGCCCGCCAAGGTCGAAGTGAAGGCCGAGGCCAAGGCCGAAGGTGAAGCTTCCGCGTACATCGGCATCGACGATTTCGCCAAACTCGACCTGCGCATCGGCAAGGTGCTGGAATGCGGCTTCGTTGAAGGCTCCGACAAGCTGCTGCGCTTCCTGCTGGATGCCGGCGACCTCGGCCAGCGGCAGATCTTCTCCGGCATCCGCGGCAGCTATGCCGAGCCGGAAGCGCTGGTCGGCCGCAATGTGGTGTTCATCGCCAACCTGGCCCCGCGCAAGATGCGCTTCGGCCTGAGCGAAGGCATGATTCTGTCGGCCGGTTTCGACGGCGGCGCACTGGCGCTGCTGGATGCCGATGGCGGAGCACTGCCGGGCATGCCGGTTCGCTGAAGCAGGGAGTCGGGAAGGGAGAATCGGGCGTCGTAGAAGCAGGAGCATGGCTTCATGAGGTTCCGATTTCTCCCGGCCAAGCAATGTCTGGAAAAGAAACCTAGCCGTCGCGATGTCGGGAATATCGGCCCTGCCGGTTCCCGTTTCCCAACTCTCTGTTCCCGGCACTCATGCAACTAGCCCTCTTCGACTTCGACCACACCATCACCGTCTGTGACACCTATAGCCGGTTTCTGCGTCGTGTGGCCACGCCGGAGCAGCGCGCGCAGGGGTGGTGGCGGGTTGGCCCGTGGGTGCTGGCCTATCGGCTGAAACTTATCTCGGCTGAACGCATCCGCCGCCGCGTCACTGCACAGGTGTTCACTGGCCGCCACGCGGGTGAGATCAGCCAGATGGCCAGCGACTATGCACGCGAGCAGTTGCCGGAAATGGTGCGTCCAGAGATGCTGGAGCAGATCCAGTGGCACAAGGCACAGGGCCATACCGTCGTGGTCGTGTCCGGTTCACTGGATCTATACCTGCAGCACTGGTGCGGGCGGATGGGCCTGCAGATGATCTGCAACCGGCTCGAGGTGCAGGACAACCGCTTCACCGGCCGCTACGCCGAGGGCGACTGTGGCGCGCGCAAGGTGGCCTTGATACGCAAGCGTTTTGACCTGGGCAAGTACCAACGAATTCACGCCTACGGCGACAGCAGCGAAGACAAGCCCATGCTGGCGCTGGCACATGAGCGCTGGTATCGCGGCAAATGCCTGACCTGAGCCCCTCTCCCGCCGGGAGCGGGGTTGGGGTGAGGGCGAATAGCAGGACTCTCAAATGACTACCCAACCCCCATCAGACGCTGCACGCCCCCCTCTCCCGCAGGGAGAAGGAAAGGCTGCACTGGTCGAACGCCTCGATCGCCTGCTGCCACAGACCCAATGCGGCCAGTGCGGCTACGACGGCTGCCACCCCTATGCCGAGGCGATGGCAACCGGTGAGACCGGCATTGACCACTGCCCGCCAGGCGGTGATGCGGGTGCACGTGCACTGGCGCATGTGCTGGGAGTGCCGGCCCTGCCCTATGACCGCAGCCGCGGCGAGCACAAACCGGCGCAGGTCGCGGTCATCGTCGAAGCCGACTGCATTGGCTGCACCAAGTGCATCCAGGCCTGCCCCGTCGATGCCATCGTCGGCGGTGCCAAATACATGCACACGGTGCTGGCCGAACTGTGCACCGGCTGCGAGCTGTGCATCCCGCCCTGTCCGGTGGATTGCATCGAGCTGCAGGCTGTCCCGAACCCCGGCTTTGTGGGAGCGGCGTAAGCCGCGAAGCTCGTGGAAACCGAGCTGGCGAAGATCCCTATCGCCGCATCAAACCGTAAAAACGCAGCAGCTCCAGATCATATTGAACGCTGCGACTCAAGCATTGCCAGCTTCGCGGCTTACGCCGCTCCCACAAACAGCTGCAGTGCTCCCTCAGTACTCGTCATCCTCGCCTTTCGGCGGCAGTGGCGGCACGGTGTACTGGTGCCCGTGCGCACGACAATCCGCTATCAAGGCCTCCGCATCGGCCCGCACTATCGCGCGTGTGCCCAGCGGATAGCGGTCGTCCTCGACCAGATCCGTGCGCAGGTCGGTAAACGGTGAGAACGAGGCCGATACCGCATAGCGCTCTTCCGAGGTAGCCAGCGCATCACCGCCCCACCAGCGGATCAACGATTGCGCGTTGTCCCAGATCAGCACCGTTTCCACCGTGCCGCCGGCGAGCTGGTAGCCAACCGCGCAGAAGCGGTTGGGAACGCTGCGGTCACCATGGCGCCGTACCGTGTTGCGCAGCTCCGCCTCGATCAGCTTGAACTGCGGGTAATCCAAGGGCTCGATGCGCTGCACCGGCGCTTGCGCGTAGATCATCTTCGACAGCGGCGCCGGTGCTGCCACCGACACGCTGGCCCCCATGCCTGCCAGGACACAACACAGCGCGAACAACAGACGGCTTCTCATTCCTTTCCCTTGCCTCCCTGCAAAGACATCACCAGCCTCACGGCTGGATCTGCCCGGGCACCATCGCACCCGGGCCAGACCCGCGATAGCGGTGCCGTCCGCTTACGGTACAGCCGCAGTGATCACGATCTCGATCTTCCATTCCGGATTGGCCAGCTTGGCCTGCACGGTGGCGCGCGACGGTGTTGCGCCTTGCGGCACCCACTTGTCCCAGGCTTCATTCATGCCGGCGAAATCCGCCAGGTCAGCCAGGAAGATCTCGGCGCGCAGGATCTTGGTCTTGTCGGTCGGCGCCAGGCGCAGCAGATCGTCGATGGCCTGCAGTACCTGCTCGGTCTGGCCCACGATATCGGCGCTGGTATCTTCCGGCACCTGCCCGGCCAGATAGGCCACGCCGTTGTGGATGGTCATTTCCGACATGCGCGGGCCGGTATCGAAGCGTTGGATCATGGGGGTGACTCCGTGTTGTGGATGTAGCCGCCATTGTGAGGGCAAGCGGAAGTTTCAGGCGTTTCTTTGCGTGAACGACGCCACGACACAAACGCTACCAGCAGCAGCCAGCCCACCACCACGGCGATCACCAGCTTCTGCCCGAGCCCGCGCGGGCTGCCACGCCACAGCACATGCAGCCATAGCCCGGCGAAGGCGAACCATGCCCAGCCCCAGGTCAACCAGTACAGCCCCCGCCAACGCGCGTCACGACCGAAGCACCAGGCCTGCAACAGCATCGCAACGGTCACGCACAGGAATGCGGTTTGCGCCGCCAGACCGTGTACCAGGGGCGCCAGCAGCGGCGCATGCTGCGGCAACCAGCTGTCGCCAATCGCAACCGCAGCCAGACCGAGCCCGGCCAGCACGAACAAACTGGGGGGCAGGCCGCGCCGGGCGCTGCCGTGCGCCTGCCGGTACAGCATTACCCCAAGCACGGCGATGGCCAGCGCCAGCAGACAATAGGCGACGCGCAGCAGGATGCCGTACGGGCCGTGCAGGTACAGACTGAGGGTTGCGCGAACCCAATCCAGATCATCGCGCGCAAACTGCAGGCTGATGGCAATGGCCGAGAACAGCAGCAGGGCCAGCACCACGGCCAAGGCCAGCGCTGCCGATTGCCAAGCCCGTCCATGCGAACCACGCCCCATGCCCCTGCCCCTGCGTTCGAATTACCCAGTCTAGTCTGCCTGCGGCCGCCACGCTGACTGAAGGCGGTGAAAACGCGACAGCGCATGCATGCAGCCATCATCACGCGTGAGGACTAGTCTTATGCGTCCGCGCCGCACCAGCGCATAGCCCTATCCGCCTGCATGACCGCGTCCTCCACGCCTTCGGAACCTTCCGCGCCGGTTTGGCGGCGCATGGCCGCCATCCTCGTCACCCTGGCCATCATGGCAATGGCGTTGCATGCGCTGGCGGGGGAGTTCAGCGATCACGGTTACCACCAGATCCGCGCCGCCGTGCGCGGGCTGTCATGGGCGCAGTTGGGTCTGGCCACGCTGTTGGGCATGGCCAGCTATGCCTGCCTGATCGGATTCGATGCGATTGGCCTGCGCCGCGCCAGGCATCCCCTGCCCGCCGCCCGCGTCGGCATCACCGCCTTCCTGGCCCACGCCGCAGGGCAGACCCTTGGCTTCGCCGCACTGACCGGTGGTGCCATCCGCGTGCGCAGCTACGGCCGTGCCGGGCTCAGCCTGGGCGAGATCGGCCAGGTGGTGCTGATGAGCACCCTGGGCTTCGTGTTCGGTGCCTGGCTGCTGCTTGGCCTGGCCTTGCTGCTGGAACCAGGCGCCGCCGCCTTGGCGCTGCCCATCTCGGCCACGACGGTGCATGCCCTCGGCATCGGCGTGTTGGTCGGTTTCGCCGCGATGTTGCTGTTGGTCGGCCGCGACGGCCGCAGCGTCGGTTGGGGCACGCACCGGATGTGGATTCCTGACCGTCGCACGGTACTGGAAGTCACCGTACTGAGCGTGGTTGAGCTGTGCCTGGCCTCGGCCGCTTTCTACGTCCTGCTGCCGGCGCAGGCCGAGGTCGGCTTCATCGGCTTCGTTGGCCTGTATCTGGTCGCGGTGGTGGCCGGACTGATCTCCACGGTGCCCGCAGGCTTGGGCGTATTCGAGTGGAGCCTGCTCAAGCTGCTGCCGCAGGTGGCGCCGGCCGCCATCCTCGCCGCCGCCGTGGCCTATCGCATCACCTATTACCTGCTGCCGTTATTCCTGTCCGCGTTGCTGGCCGCCCTGGCCAGCGTGCGTCGCCCGCTGCGCAGCGGTGCCGGTACCGCCTGGACGGTGATCCGCCCCTGGCTGCCACAACTGATCGCACTGGCCGTGTTTGCGGCCGGCGCACTGCTGCTGATCGACGGCACGCTGCCAGTGCCCCATCAGCGGGTGTTGCCGGCATCGCTGCCTATCGTGGAGACCTCACACCTGCTTGGCAGCCTGGGCGGCGTGTTGTTGCTGTTGATCGGACAAGGCCTGCAGCGGCGCAGCCATGCCGCGTGGATGCTGGCATTGGCGCTGTGCATCGCCCTTCCGCTGCCGGCCTGGTTGCGTGGCGGCCATCTGACCGTGGCCCTGGCCTTGCCGCTGGTGGCGGTGGCGCTGTGGGCGGCCCGGCGCGAGTTCTACCGCGAAGGTGCCTTGCTCGACGAGGCATGGTCGTGGCCATGGCTGCGCAATGTCGCGCTGGTGCTGGTGGCGACGGTGTGGCTGCTGTTCTTCGTCTACAGCCACGTCGAATACCAGAACGAACTGTGGTGGCAATTCGCCACCTCGGGCAATGCGCCACGTGCGCTACGCGCCTTGCTGCTGGTCTGCATCGCGCTGGTCGTATTCGGGCTTGCACGTTTGCTGCACAGCACCCGCAGCCCCCTGCCCTTGCCGGACGCGGCAACACTGGAGCAGCTGCGCCCGGTGCTCGCCCTGGCCGAAGATACCCAGGCCTGCGTGGCGATGACCGGCGACAAGGCGATCCTGCGCAGCGAGGCTGGCGATGGCTTTGTGATGCTGCAGCGCTACGGCGGTTCGCTGGTGGCGATGGGCGACCCGGTCGGGCCGCCAGCAGTAGCAGCAGCGCTGATCTGGAAGTTCCGCGAGGAGGCTGATCGACTCGGCCTGCGCCCGGTGTTCTACCAGACCAGCGACAGGTACTGGCAGCACTACCTGGACCTTGGCCTGACGCTGGTGAAACTGGGCGAGGAGGCAATGGTGCCATTGCAGGACTTCAGCCTGGCCGGCAGCGAACGGGCCGATCTGCGCCAGGCGTGGAACAAGGGCAAACGCAGCGGCCTGAGCTTCAGGCTGGCAGCGGCCAGCGAAGTTCCCGCCTTGCTGGATACGCTGGAAGAAATCTCCGAAGCATGGCTGGACGAGAAGGCCGGCGAAGAAAAAGGGTTCTCGCTGGGCAGCTTCGAGCCCGGTTACCTGTGCCGCTTTCCGGTGGCGCTGGTCGAGGCGGAAGGACGCATCGTCGCCTTCGCCAACATCTGGCAGGCACCGGCAGGGCATGAGCTGTCGGTTGACCTGATGCGACACCGCCCGGATGCGCCCAAGGGCACGATGGACTTCCTGTTCATAGAATTGTTCCTGTGGGGCGCGGCCAATGGCTATACCCGCTTCTCGCTCGGCATGGCACCGCTCACAGGCCTGGCCCAGCATCGCCTCGCGGGCCGCTGGAACCGGTTTGCCAATCTGGTCGCGCGCCATGGAGAGCGCTTCTATGGTTTCAGCGGGCTGCGTCGTTTCAAGTCCAAGTTCGCACCACAGTGGCGGCCCCGTTATCTGGCTGCGCCCGGTGGCGTGCATCTACCGGCTGCGCTGCTGGATGTGACCCGTTTGATTTCGCTGGACCCCAGCAGGAAATAAGCAAGTTGGTTTGTGGGAGCGGCGTCAGCCGCGAAGCTGGCATCGTTTCAGATCACCGGCTTCGCGGCTGACGCCGCTCCCACAACACTCCGCATCAAGGCCCCTGCACGTGCTGCAGGACCACCTTGGCCAGACCTTCGTAATCACCTTCAAAATGGTGATCGCCAGGCAGCTTGATCAGTTGTGCGCTACCGGCCGGCAGCTTCGGGCACAGCGCATCTTCATCGTCGGCACCATAGATGCACAGCGTGCGATCAGCCGCCAGGCGGCGCATTTCCGGCGCAATCGGCAATCCATCATCGCCGCCACTGGAGATCCAGTTGCTGACATGGAACTCGTAGTCGGCACGCTCCCCCACCGACATCAGCGCGGTCATGGCCAGCATCTGTGCGCTCGCCCGCGGCAGCTTGTTGATGGCCGCGGGCAAGACATCGGCCCCCTGCGAGAAGCCGATCAGCATCAGTTTCGGCCGTTGCCAATGGTTGGCGTAATAGCGCGCGATGCGATCCAGGTCGGCGGCGAATCCTGCCGGCGTGCGCTCGCTCCAGAAGTAGCGCAGCGAATCCACGCCCACCACCGGAATCCCGGCCTTTGCCAGGGCGCCAGCCACGTCCTTGTCCAGTCCAGCCCAGCCACCATCACCAGAGACAAACACCGCGAAGGTATCGCCCTGCCCGCTGGCCGGCACTTCCACCAGCGGCAGCCCATCCAGGTCCTGTGGCACGGCCGGCAGGCTGATACCCCGCTGCGCGCCCAGCACCCGCGCAGCCGCTACTTCACCGGGCAAGGCACTGCCCTGGCGGGTACGTGCGAACTGCCGCGCCCACGGCACCGCATCGGTGAACGCCGTCACTGCCGTCGCCGCACATGCCTGCTGCTTGCCCGCCGCCGCGTTCAACCAGGGAAAGCGCAACGGCTGCGGCAACAGCACCCGGCCCTTGATGGCATCGCCACAGGTCATCGTCGCGTTGCGCAGCTGCGGGCAGAAGCCATCGGTCAGCAAGCCGGCGAACACGCCCGGGTCTGCCTGGCTCGCGACCGCATAGGCCAATGCCGCACCAGACCCCTCACCGCCGAGGATGGGCAGGCGATAGGTCGGTACGTGGTAATAGGCCTGCACGTAGCGCGAGAAGTTCTCCACATCGCCGGCGGAGAAACCACAGCTGCCACCTTCCCTGGCCAGCACCTGGTACAGGTGCGGGGTGTCGATATCCACCACCAGCGCGCCGTCATCGCGCAGTGCCTGCAGGCGCGCCACGTGCCCGGTGGAGGCGGCTGCATCGCCAAACCACAGCACCACGCGTTGTGCCGGCAAGTCGGGCAGCAGCACCGGTACATGCTGGAAACGACCGTGGCTGACCTGCTCGGCTGCCATTGCCGGCGCCGCCCACAGGCTCATTGCCAGCACCCACATTCCCCACATCACACGTGCCATGTACAGGCCTCAAGAACGGTTCTGCAAAGCCTACGCCCGTGGCAGGCGGAATGATGTCGAAACCACCGGTTCAGGCCTGCGCTTCTGGATGGCGTTCAAGCCATTCGGCCAGCCGCTGCCGGTAGAGCAGCAGCTCATCGGTATACAGATCCAGCACGCACAACGGGCAGCCGCTGCCACAGCATTCGTTGGGACCCGGTGCCTCCGGCGGTTGCGGGCGGGGGTCAGGATCGGGAGTTGCGGGAGCTTGGACGGGCAATTCGTTCATTACAGCGGCCGGCTAGGCCCAATCAGCAACAGGACAGACTGCATTTTAGCCAAAGCCAGGCATCAGGCCGTGGCCCGGCGCAGGTTGGCACGCGCCGCCGCGTCGTAGCGTTCATGGAAGAAATCACTGAAGAAGATGCGTGGCTGCGCCAGCAGCTTCTTCAGGAACCGGCGCCGGTTGAGCCGGAACAGGAAACCCGGCACCTTGCCCAGGTATTCCTCGGCAATGCCACGGTCATAGGCATCAAACACCGCATCCGGCGCCCCCAGGATCGCCATGTCGCTGTCCAGGAACAACGCAGCGTCGGCATCCAGTCCCTCGCCATCCAGGCTGCCATGGCGCGCCGTCAGTTCAATCAACGCCATCACCCGGGCCACATCCACTTCGGCATCCGGCAGCCAACGTTCGATACCGGACGCGGCAAGCTGCGCCGAGCGCGCCTCGTTGTCGCCGCGCCCCGCCTCGTAGATGGCATCGTGGTAAAGCACCGCCAACAGCACTTCCAACGGCTGCTGCCAGCCGGGGCCAGCGGCGACATCACGGTAGTGCTGCAGCAGCGCCTGTACATGGCCAAAGTTGTGATACGCACGCGGCGGCTGCGCGTAGGCGGTTTTCAGCTCGGCCAACAGCGGCGGCGGCAGGGTCTGCAGCAAGTCGTTCATGGCCGCATCTTGGCATGAAGCCAGGACTTGGAAAGGCCCATCATCAATCGGGGAGCCGCGGATTGCACCGCGGACGGCAGCCCCCGGCTCAGCCCAGTTGCCAGCGGCCTTCAATCTGGTAACGGCCCTGGCCGAGGAAACTGCGCACCAACACGAATTCCCGCACGAACCAGCGCAGCGGCTGTACCGGCTGGATCGGCAGGCGGCGGCGGTCGTACAGCAGGGTCATATGCGGGGTGAAGCGCGGGTCCAGCTTGCCACCCACGCCCTGCAGGCAGCGCGCCAGCTCTTCGTGCAGGCCATTCAACAACTCCGCGCCGTACTCGCTGCGCAGCACGAAGGGGTTCTTCACGCCGCCGGCAAAGCTGCCCACCTGATCAAAGCAGACCTCGAACTCGGGCATGCGCACCCGTGCCGCAGCCTGGCGCACCTTGGGCAGCAGGCTCGGCGGCAGGCCGGCGTAGTCGCCCAGGTGATGCAGGGTGACATGCAGGCGTTCGGGGGCCAGCGGCTGCCCGATCAGGCCATGTTCCTCGCGCAGCCCGTCAGCCAGCTCCGCCACGCGCTCGGCCGTCATCGGGTCCGGCATCACGGCAAAGAAAAGGCGCTCGGTTGGAATATCGCTGCCCAGGCCCAGTGACATCTGGGCCTCGGTGGAGGAAAGCTGCTTCGTCATGGTCTGGTATCGAAAGCCGGCCGACTTGCCCGCTCCGTTGCGGCGGCCACTACTGTCTGGGCCGCGGATACTAGCAGACCCCGCCGGTCACGGCCCGGCCATGGTGAAAATTTCACCACCACTTGCCAAGCCACGCCCTGCAAGGGCTGCCAGCAGTTATCCACATGTTTGCACGGCGCTGGTCCACACCTGCTGTGGATTTGTGCCGGCACTGCTCCCATGCCCCCGCAACAGGCCTACACTGGGCAGGCCGCAGCAAACTCCGGGTGATCGCCATGATCGGTTGGAATGCGTTAGTCCTGCTCGCCGCCAGCAGCGTGGCCTTTGCCGCGCCACCGCCAACACCGGCCCCGGTACCGACCCCGGCGCAGGTGATGGCGATTCCGCCGGAGATACGCGCGCAGTTGCAGGAGCGGGTCATCAAGGTGGCCAATTCCCCCGAACAGCGCCTGCACCTGCTGGTTGAACTGGTGTTCCGCCCAGAGGGACTGGGCCTGGAATACGACACCGAAGCCACCCTCACCGTGGCCGAGACCTGGCAGCAACGGCGCGCCAATTGCCTGTCATTCACCCTGTTGTTCGTCGCCCTGGCCCGCGAGATCGGCCTGGAGGCACGCATGCAGGAGGTGGGCCAGGTGGTGTCCTGGTACCAGGACCAGGGGCTGATCTTCAACGCCGGCCACGTCAATGTCGGCATGCGCGTGGATGGCCGCCAGGCGACCCTGGACCTGGACAGCAACGTGCTGTACGACCGTCGCGGCCCACAGCCGATCAATGACAGCCGCGCCCTCGCCCATTTCTACAACAACCGGGGGGCCGAGCAGCTGGCCGCGCACGACTACGCCAGCGCGCGCGCCTATTTCGACGCGGCATTGCGGATGGATCCGCGGTTTGTGCCGGCATGGAGCAACCTGGGCGTACTCGAGTCGCGCGAAAACGACCTCGATGCCTCCGCCAGGGACCTGGAAACCGCATTGTCGATCAACCGCTTCCACGCCCCCGCCCTGCACAACGCCACCAAGCTCTACCAGCGCATGGGCGACACCCGCCGGGTGGCGCAGATGCAGTCACGACTGGAGCAGGTGCGCAAGCGCGACCCCTTCTACCAGTTCATGCAAGGCACCACCGCCGAGCGTGACGGCAACTACGTGCTGGCGGCGCACTATTACCGGGAAGCCGTGCGGCTCTACGGCAACGCCCATCAATTCCACTTCGGCCTGGCCCGGGCGTATTTCCTGAGCGGCGACAATCGCCTGGCCATGCGCGAGATGAAGCGCGCCCGCGACCTCGGCGGCGATCCCATGAGAGCGGTTTACCAGAGCAAGCTCGATGGCATCCGCCGGCTCGAAGCGCGCCATGCGGCGCGCTGATCGCGCACCGCTGGCGGCCTGGGCAATCCGGCTCAGGCCTTGCGCAGGAAGCAGGTCTTCAGCACCAGGCCCTTGATCTTTTCCGAGTTGCCTTCGATGTGCTCGGCATCGTCCTCGACCAGGCGGATGTTGCGGATCACCGTGCCCTGCTTGAGCGGAATCGATGAACCCTTGACCTTCAGGTCCTTGATCACGGTGACGGTGTCGCCTGCCGCCAATACGTTGCCGTTGCTGTCGCGGACCACCAGCGTCGACTCCGCCGCTTCACCAGCGGTCCACTCATGGCCGCAATCGGCGCAGATCCACAGCGCGCCGTCGGCGTAGACATTCTCCAGCGAACACTGCGGGCAGGAAGTAACAGACATGGGGGACTCCCGTACATTGAATAACCCCGCATTGTAGCCGCTCAGCTCCGCGTCACTCACGCCATCGCCACGCACACGGAAGGAAAGTGCCAGCGCGGCAAGCGATGTCGCGCTGCCAGGACATCACATGGCGAAAGACAGCGGCTCCCGATTCGTCATCCTCGTGGCACTGGCCGGCAACCTGGGCATTGCGGTGGCCAAGTTCATCGCGGCCGGCATTTCCGGCAGCTCGGCCATGCTCAGCGAAGGCGTGCATTCACTGGTGGACACCACCAATGAAATCCTGCTGCTGCATGGGCTGAACCGCGCCAGGCAACCACCCGACCGCGCCCATCCGCTCGGTCATGGCCGTGAACTCTATTTCTGGAGCTTCATCGTCGCGGTTCTGGTCTTTGCGATGGGTGCAGGCGTTTCGCTCTACCAGGGCATCATCCACCTGCGCGACCCGGAGCCCGTCGCCAACCCCGGCATCGCCTACATCGTGCTCGGTGTCTCGCTATTGTTCGAAGGCAGCTCATGGTGGGTAGCGCTGCGCGAGTTCCGCATCGGCAAGGGCCATCATGGCTATTTCGAAGCCTTCCGGCGCAGCAAGGACCCGAGCACCTTCACCGTATTGCTGGAGGACAGCGCCGCCCTGCTCGGCCTGTTGATCGCCTTGGCCGGGTTGATCGGCGCGCAGTGCTTGCAGATGCCGGAACTGGATGCACTGGCCTCGATCGGCATCGCACTGGTGCTGGCCGTGGCCGCCTTCCTGCTGGCACGGGAAACCAAGGGTCTGCTGATCGGCGAACCGGCCCATCCTGAATTGGGCGAGGCCCTGCTGCAGCTGGCGGCGGCCGACCCGGACATCGAGAACGCCAACGGCATCCTGACCGTCCAGGTCGGCCCCAATCAGGTACTGGCAACACTCAGTGCGGCCTTCGACGACCGCTGCACCACGCCGCAGATCGAAGCCTGCGTGGCCCGCATCGAACAGGCCGCGCGCCTGCGCCACCCGGAGATCGTGGCGCTGTTCGTCAAACCGCAGACGCCGCAGGCCTGGCAGGCGCGGTTGGCCGCGCTGGAGCCACAAGCAGCCAACAACGGGTGAAGCCAGCGTCGCGGCGGCGTAGTAAAGTGCGCGGCCGATTCAGCAGCAAGACGCGCAGGCACCATGAAACTCGGTATCGACTTTGGCACCAGCAACTCGGCCGCCGCCGCCCACATCGACGGCAAGGTGGTTCCGGTCAGTTTTGGTGAAGCCCAGCAGTTCCGCACCACGGTGTACTTCCCCGAGGTAATGCGCGACCCCAACGATTTCGAACTCACCCCGGCACTCGAAGCGCAGGTCGATGAGCTGATCGAATCCGGCCGCCGCGACGCCCGCGCGGTCGGCAACACGCGCAGCCATGAACAGCTGCGCAGCGACGCCATCCGCGTGGTGCGCCGGCAGTGGATGGAAGAACGCATCCGCGAACCGCGCAGCTCCACCACCCTGCTGCAGAACGCGGTCTATGGCGACGAAGCGCTGGAGGCCTATTTCGAGGAGAACGAAGGCAACCTGGTGCAGAGCCCGAAGTCGATGCTGGGCTACAACCTGCATCCGCGTGCCAAGCAGACCATCACCGGCATCGCCACCCATATCCTCGAACACATCCGCCTGACCGCCTCGCGCCAATTGCGCTGCAATGTGCGCAGCGCCCTGCTCGGTCGGCCCGTGCAGTTCCGCAGCTCGATTGGCGCGGCCGGCAACGAGCAGGCGCTGGACATCCTGCGCAGCGCGGCGATGGCAGCAGGCTTTGACGAGGTGGATTTCCTCGAGGAGCCGGCAGCGGCGGCCATGCATTACCACGCAGTCAGCAGCGAGCGCCACGAAGCGGTGATCGTCGACGTCGGCGGCGGTACCACCGACATCGCCCACGCCAGCGTTGGCGGCAACGCCGCGCCGCAGATCCATCGCGCCTGGGGTATTGCCCGTGGCGGTACCGATATCGACCTGGCGCTGAGCCTGGCCGGCTATATGCCACTGTTCGGGCGCGGCATCACCCGCGTGCCCGCGCACCACTACGTGGAGGCGGCGATGGTGCAGGACATGACCCGCCAGCGTGATTTCCGCCAGCACAATTACGACGCGGTGGAACTGCCCTATGGCCTGCGCCTGCAGGCGCTGCAGGACACCGGCAATACCGCGCGCCTGTACCGCGCGGTGGAACAGTGCAAGATCAGCTTGAGCAGCCAAGCCCGCCACAACAGCGTGCTGGATTTCATCGAAACCGGACTGTTCGTCGACATCGACGCACCGCATCTGACGGCGGCCGCCGGTGCTTATCTGGGCGAGCTGGAGACCTTGCTGCAGCAGGTGCGTGCCGATATCGGCCACGACCCGGCGGCGGTGTTCCTGACCGGTGGCATGTCGCGCGCCGGTTACATCCAGCAAGCAGCGGCAGCGGCATTCCCGACTGCCAGGCTGGTGCACGGCGACCCATCGTTCGGCGTGGTGCAGGGCTTGGCGCTGGCGGCAACAACCGGGGCGGTCGTAGGAGCTGCGTAAGCCGGGAAGCTGGGACTCCAGAAACCCAGAAGCCCTACCCCTCCCCAACCCCTCCCCTTTGCTGCGCAAAAGGGAGGGAGCAAAAGCGTCCCTCCCCAACCCTCCCCTTGCCTATGACAAAGGGAGGGAGTGAATCAACGATCCAGACTCACCCGCACGCTGCCCGAATGCGACTGGATCGAAATATCACCGTCGCCGCCGCCAATCCGCGCGTCCAGGTTCTTGCCCGGCCCGTAACGCGGGCTCTCCACCTGGCCTACGTCGGAGCGGATGCTGCCGCTGAAGGTGCTGACCTTGAGCTGCGCCGAGGTATTGGCCGGCAAGCCGAGTGATACCGAGCCACTCACCGTCTCCAGATTGACCCGGCCACCCGGCTGCAGGCCCGCACTGCGCACGCCCACGCTGCCGGATACCGACTCGGCACTGAGCCGCTGCACCTTGGCCAGGTCCAGGGTGATACCGCCAGACACAGTATTGGCCGAGACCTCACCGCCGCTGGCGCCGGCTGCATTGATGCCACCGCTGACTGTCCGCGTCTCCAGGCGCGACGTCTGCAGCTGCGAGCGGATCGCGCCGCTGACCGTGGTCAATTCCGCCTCACCAGCACGCCCATTGGCGGTGATGCTGCCGCTGACGGTGGAGCTCTGCAGACGACGCAGGTCCACATCCGCGACATCCACGCCCGCACTGACGGTACTGGTCTGCAACTGCGCGGCGCGCGGCACCCGCAATTCCAGCACCGCACCGCGACTGCTGTGGCTGTTCTGCGGGTAAACCACTTTCAACGCCACCCGATTGGCACTGCTTTCTACTTCGAGCCGCTGGCCCTCGCCCAGTGAGCCGGTCAGCTGTACTTCGTTGCGGTCCCAGCCACGCACGGTGACCGAGCCGGCCACATTGCTCAGCTCCACGCGGCCGCCGCTGGACAAGGGCAGGTTACGGTTGACCGCGGTCTGCGCGAACGCGCTGGTCAATGGGGCCAACAGCAGTGCGGTGGCGATCAGATGGCGCATACAAGCTTTCATCAGGTGCTCCTTCATGTCGAAAGTCCGGTCGGGTTCACGCCCTTGCGGGTAAGTTCAAGCCGCAGCGCATAGGTGCGCTGCAACTGGCCAAGCAGAAAGGCGGCATCGGGACTTTGCGCGATGGCGCTGCGGATGCTGCCAGCGCTTTCGTCCAGCTCGCGCAGGGCCGGCTGCAGCTCGGCCGCCACGTCCTGCTGTGGCAGCGTGGCCATCGCCTGCCGGTATTGGTAGGTGATCGTATTGGCCTGATGCTGCAGGGACGATTCCTCGACCGCCACGGCTGCCGGTGGCTGCTGCGGCAACCACAGAACCCCCGCTCCCGCGACCAGCGCCACGACCACCGCGGCTGCGGCATAGCGCGGCCAGCGCCGCTGCATGCGCCTTGGGGCCGCTGCGTTCAGCGCCGGGGCGACAGGGGCCTGCTGGAAACGGGGTGTCTGCTCCAGCTCTGCGGCAATGCGCTGCCAGACGGCCGCCGGTGCCACCCGTTCGGATGGCAGGCCGCGTAAACGTTGGGCCAACGCATCATCGTGATCGTCGTCGTGAATATTCATCCTGCGTCTCCAAGCCGCGTGCGCAGCAAGCTGCGCGCGCGATGCAACTGTGCCTTGGAGCTGCCGACAGCCATCTGCAGTTCCACGGCGATTTCCTGGTGTTTCCAGCCCTCGATGTCATGCAGCACCAGCACTGCACGGGCGCGCGGCGGCAGCGTAAGCAGCGCGCGCTCCAGATCCATGCCCGTGGCATGGCAACGCGGCGTGTCAGCCATTTCGGCCAACAGGTCCATCCCTGATTCCCCGATGTCGAGCGATTCAAACGTGGTTGCCCGCAACTCCATCAAGGCCGTATTCACCGCCAACCGGTGCAACCAGGTGGACAATGCGCTCTCGAAGCGAAACTGCGGCAGCTTGCGCCAGGCCTGGATGAAGGTCTCCTGCAGCACATCCTCGGCACGCGCGGCGTTGCCGCCACACAGCCGCCACAGCAAGGCGTACAGCCGCGGTGAATGACGCCGGTAGATGCGCTCATAGGCGCGGGTGTCGCCGTCCGCGGCGGCACGGGCCAACGCAGCGTCATCCACGGCGGGCGGTGAGGGAGCAGTGGCAGTCACGGTGGCGTCGAGCATATCCATTGGATGCGGCAAGCAGGAAAAAGGTTTAAACCCGAATCAGGTTTTGCCAAAGCGGCCGGCAAGTGCGCCTCGACTGGCAGCAAATGCCGCACTGGCCGACAATCGCCGCTCGCCAAACCGTTGCCGCCCCATGTTGCGTACCCCCGCCCTGCTGCTTTGCGCCGCCCTTGCCCTGGCCGGCTGCACCAGCGCCCCGCTCGCCATCCAAACGCCTGCCAGCACCTCACGCATGCCCCAGCAAGCACTGGCGCCGGTGATCCTGGTTTCCATCGATGGTTTCCGCAACGACTACCTGGACCGCAACCAGACCCCGAACCTGGCAGCCATGGTGGCCGGCGGCGCCCGTGCCGAGTACATGCGCCCGTCGTATCCATCGATCACCTTCCCCAACCACTACACCCTGGTCACCGGCCTGCGCCCGGACCACCACGGGGTGATCGCCAACTTCATGACCGACCCGACCATCCCCGGCGTGCGCTTCAGCATGTTCGACCCGGCCACGGTCCGCGACGAGCGCTGGTGGGACGATGGCAAGCCGCTGTGGACCAGCGTCCGTGAACAGGGCGGCCGCGCCGCGGCGATGTTCTGGGTCGGCTCGGAGGCGCCGGTACACGGTGCACGGCCCGAGTTCTGGCGCCCCTTCGACATACAGGTAAGCTCACGACAACGGGTCAACCAGGTGCTGGAATGGCTGGCGCTGCCCGCAGCGCAACGCCCGCACTTCATCACCCTGTACTTCGACAAGGTCGACACCATGGGCCATCGTCATGGCCCCGACTCCGCCGAACTCAATGCCGCGCTTGGCGAAGTGGATGCGGCAATTGGCAACCTGCTCAGCGGCATCCGTGCGCAGGGGCTGCAGCAGAAGATCAACATCGTGGTGGCCTCCGACCACGGCATGACCGCCACCGGCCCCGACAAGCAGGTCTTTCTCGACGACATCGTCGATGTCGGCAGGCTGGATTTCGGCTGGACCGGCGCCTACGCCTCGTTCAACGCCCTTCCCGGTGGTGAAGCGGCCGCGCAACAGCTGCTGGACGGCAGTTACCCGCACATCCAGTGCATGACCCGCGAGCAGATCCCCGCCCGCTTCGAGTACGGGCATCACCGCCGCGTACCCGCCTACATCTGCACCGCCGAACTGGGCTGGCAGGTCACTACCCGCCAGGCCGAGAAGCGCAAGAACCACGAACTGCTGGGCGAGCATGGCTATGACAACACCTTGCCCGACATGTATTCACCCTTCATCGGCTATGGTCCAGCCTTCGTCCCCGGCGTGACCATCGCGCCGATCGACAATGTGGACATCTATCCGTTGCTGGCCCGTTTGTTGAACATCATCCCCGCCCGCAACGATGGCGATCCCCGCCATACCGATGCCGCACTGAAGCACTGACGCACCGCAAGGAAACCGCATGAAGCATTACCTACCCGCCTCGCTGCAGCAATGGATTGATCCGATCAACACCGGCCTGGGCATCCTGCTGATCCTGGTCGTGGCCTGGCTGCTGCGCCTGCTCACCCGGCGCCTGTTGGCGCGCCTGGGCCGTCACTACACGCTGCCGGCGCAGATCGAAATGGCAATCCGGCGACTGTCGAACTTCATCATCGGCACGGTGGCGCTGGTTGCCATCCTGCAGGCCCTGAACGTGCAGGCCAGCGTGCTGTGGACGGCGTTCACCGGCTTTGCCGCGGTCGGCGCGGTGGCGTTCTTCGCCGCCTGGAGCGTGCTGTCCAACATTTTCTGCACCTTCCTGATCTTCACCACCCGCCCGTTCCGTCTGGGCGACCAGATCGAGCTGCTGGAGAACGGTGAAAAGCCCGGCCTGAAGGGCGTCGTCACCGACATCAACCTGATCTACACCACCCTGCACGAGGTCGGTGGCCCGGTCGATGGCACCTTGATGCAGATTCCCAACAGCCTGTTCTTCCAGCGTGGCCTGCGTCGCTGGCGTGGTGGTGACGCCGCTGCAAGCACGCTGCAGGGAGATGGCTGAGCACTTCGGCCCTGCAAAGCGGGCTTCCCTACCTGCTCCAGGGCCGCTGGCAAGACCGCGGCCACGGCTGGCCCTGCTCCCGATCTGCAGAGCCCCGCCGGGCGCCGTGATCCACAGCGTTCTGCTCGCGTCCACCCGGCGCGTGCGAAAATTGCCTGCATTGAGCGACCGGCCCGGTCGCAGACCCGCTCGCAATGTCCGTCTCTCCCGATACTTCATGCCCTGCCCCGCAGGCAGGCGATGCTTTTGCCGTTGCCGGACACCAGCCGCCACGCTCCGACCGCCAACGCTGGCTCAGTGTCATCGCCCTGGCGCTGGCCGCCTTCGTCTTCAATACCAGCGAATTCGTCCCTGTCGGCCTGCTCAGTGACATCGGCGCCGATTTCGGCAAGCCGATCGAACATGTCGGCCTGATGCTGACGATCTACGCCTGGGTGGTGGCGCTGACCTCGCTGCCGTGCATGTTGCTGACCCGCAGCTTCGACCGGCGCAGATTGCTGCTGGGCGTGTTTGCACTGTTCATTCTCAGCCATGTGTTGTCAGCGCTGGCCTGGAGCTATCCGGTCCTGATGGCCAGCCGGATAGGCATTGCATTGGCGCATGCCGTGTTCTGGTCGATCACCGCCTCGCTGGCAGTGCGGGTGGCACCGGCGGACAAGCGCCCGCAGGCCCTGGGCCTGCTGGCCACCGGCACCTCGGTGGCGATGGTGCTGGGCATCCCCTTGGGCCGCATCGTCGGCGAACTGCTGGGCTGGCGCGTCACCTTCATGGCCATCGGCGGCGTCGCCCTGCTGGTGATGCTGGTACTGGCACGCCTGCTGCCAGCTCTGCCCAGCCAGAACAGCGGTTCGGCCAGCAGCATTCCCTTGCTGTTGCGGCGCCCCGCATTGATGGCCTTGTACCTGCTGGTGATGACGGTGGTATCGGCACAGTTCACCGGCTACAGCTACATCGAACCGTTCGTGCAGAAGATCGGCGGCTTCGATGCGCATGTGACGACGTGGGTCTTGCTGTTGTTCGGCGGCATGGGCTTCATCGGCAGCCTGCTGTTTTCGCGCTACGGCCTGCGCTGGCCGCGTGGCTTCCTGCTGGCGGCCATCGGCGTACTGGCCGCCAGCCTGTTGTTGCTGCGAACTGGCCTGCACAGCAGCTGGCTGCTGTACGCACTGGTTTCGGTCTGGGGCGTGGCGATGATCAGCTTCGCTTTGTCGATGCAGTCCAAGGTCCTGAACCTGGCCGCCGATGCCACCGACGTGGCGATGGCCCTGTTCTCGGGCATCTTCAACATCGGCATTGGCGCCGGCGCGTTGATTGGCAGCCAGGTCAGCCTGCAGCTGGGCATGCAGCACATTGGGCTTGTCGGCGGCCTGATCGCCACGGCGGGCTGGCTGTGGTGCCTGTTCGCGATGCTGCGCTGGAGCGGCAGCTTCCGTCTGGGCGGCGCGACGCACTGAGCTGCCGCCAGCGTACAGGTTTACAGCGTGGCGGCTGCAGGTATGCTTCCATCCACGCCGCTGCTTCCGGGGGCGCTACGGGGGAAGTACGTGGATCAGGACATCACTTTGCGTGACGCCAACCTCGCCGATGCAGAGGCACTGAGCGCGCTGGTCACCCCGTTGGCGCGACACCTTCTGGACGCCGACAGCGGTGCCAGCGCACATGCGTTCCTGGCCTCGCTGACTCCCGCCAGCTTCACCGATCGCCTGGTAGACAAGGAGTTCGCGCATTACGTGATTGAGGATGCAGGTGCACTTGTCGGCATGATCGCGATGCGCGGCGACAGCCACATCCATCATCTGTTCGTGAGCCGCAGCAGCCGCCAGCGCGGCATCGCGCGGCGGCTGTGGGAGCATGCACTGCGCATACACGGCCGCCGCGAGTACACGGTCAACTCGTCCGAGATCGCAGTGCCGGTGTATGAGCGGTTTGGCTTTGTCAGCAAGGCTGCGCCGCAGACGGTGAAGGGCGTGCGCTTTGTGTTGATGGAGCGACCGCGATTGGTGCCACGCGTTGTGCAGAAGCAGTACTTGAACGCCGTGCTGCCCGGTCCAGGAAAAAGCTGAGTTTTTGGGCTTTGGGCTTTTGCTTTTTTGCCGTCATCCTCGCGAAGGCGGGGATCGCTCCGGTTCTGGCTCCAGCCTTGGCCTTCGGCATTGATTCGGACCGGAATTACCGCGTAACTCCAAAGCGCAAGCAAATACAGAGCGATCCCCGCCTTCGCGAGGATAACGAGCAAGAGCAAGGCTAAAACAACAGCCAAAGCCGCAAACCACAGCGACGACCACAACAGGCACAGACACAGCCATCGTTCCTAGCGCAGCTGGCTATCCTTGCTGCCGCGCCGGTTATAGCCGGCAAACGCCTCGTCCTCATCCTGCGCCTGCTGGCAGGCGATGCACAGCCTCACCCCGGGCACGGCCTTGCGCCGCGCCTCGGGAATCGGCGCATCACATTCTTCGCAATGTTCCAGCCCCGGGCCGCTGGGCATGCGGCTGCGCGCACGCTTGATCGCGTCCTCGACGGTGGCGTCAATCTGATCCTGAACGGCGGTGTCGCCCGCCCAACCGGTAGCCATGTCCTGTCTCCACGTACAGCAACACAGGCAAATTGCCGCCTCCCTGGACACAATTCAAGGGCTGGCGGCCAGGCGTACAGCTGCCTGAGCAAGTTCCACCGGCGGAGGGCTGGCCGCTCACCACAGGCGTCGGCCCGCGCCAAACCGCGCGAGCACAGCGTTCACCACATCAGGTCGTCAGGCACCTGGAACTGGGCGTAGTACGCATCATCCTCGGCATTGCCAGTGGAAATCGGCGTATCCGCACTCTGGCCGTGGTCGAGGACGATCAGGCTGGCGTCACGCTCACGCACCTTTTCCGCAGCCATGCGCGGCAGCAGTTCGAAACTGTCGCCGTGCCGGGCAATCACCAGCGCACCATTGGCCAGCTGGGTGCGCAGCGCCTCGGTGACCAGCATCGTACGGATCACTGCGCCGTCGTTGAAACGGTATTCCAGCTCACCGGCGCGCGGCAGCTTGCGGTCGGCGATGATCTGTTTGGCCTGCGCGCGCAGCTCGTCGGCGCGACGCTGGGCATTGCGCTCGGCCGCCAGCTGGCGGTCCTTTTCGGCCTTCTCGGCACGGGCGCGATCGGCCTCGCGCTGGCTCTCGGTCGCACTGACCGGGCCCTTGCCGTGGCGCGCCTTGACCTGCGCGCGCGCCACCTGCGAGACCTGCGATTTCTTCACCAGGCCAGCCTTGAGCAGCTGTTCCTGCAGTGGATTACCCTTTGCCATCGTCGTTGTTCATGGTTCTGTTGCCGAGGCTGCCATCATAGCGGCCTGTCCTGTCCCGCCCAAATGCCCATGCTTCCGCTGAAATACCTGAATGGCTATCCCGAACACCTGCAGCAGCGCGCCCGCGAGCTGCTGGACGCGGGCAAGCTGGGCGAAGCGGTCCGCAAGCGCTACGCCGAGCCCAATCCGGTGCGCAACGACCGCCAGCTCTACGACTACGTGCAGGCCATCAAGGAGCGCCACCTGCGCCAGTCGGTGCCGCTGGGCAAGGTGCTGTATGACGGCAAGCTGCAGGTGGTCAAACACGCGCTGGGCACGCATACCGCCATTTCCCGCAACCACGGCGGCAAGCTCAAGGCCAGCCGGGAAATCCGCATTGCCAGCGTGTTCCGCGAGGCCCCGGCCGAGTTCCTGCGGATGATCGTGGTGCATGAGCTGGCGCATATCAAAGAGGCCGACCACAACAAGGCCTTCTACCAGCTGTGCCTGCACATGGAGCCGGATTACCACCAGCTGGAGTTCGACCTGCGCCTGTACCTGACCGCCTTGGAACATGAACCGGCCTGAGCCAGCCATCGCCGCAGTCCCGCCACAGCGCTACACTCCCCGCCCTTCGTAGAACCCATGGCCGCCATGACCACCCCGATCCGTCTCGACAAGCGCGTTGCCGCGCAGCTGCAGTGCTCGCGCTCGCAGGCCCAGCAGTACATCGAAGGCGGCTGGATCAGCGTCAACGGCGTGGTCGTGGAAACCCCGCAGACCATGGTCAGCGAGGAAGTCATCACGCTGGCCGCCGAAGGCAGCACCGAAGCCGCTGAAGCAGCCACGTTCCTGATCAACAAGCCGGCCGGCTGTACCGCCGAGCAGCTGTTCGCGCTGCTGGTCGACGAAAACCGCTTTGCCGATGACGCCTCCGGCATCCGTTCGCTACGCCGTCATTTCCAGCGCCTGGACTACCTGATGCCGTTGGATGACAACGCCAGCGGCCTGGTCGTGTTGACCCAGGATTGGCGCGTACGCCGCCACCTGCAGGAATCCGGCCCCAGCCTGGAGCAGGAATTCGTGGTCGAAGTCAGCGGCGAACCCACCCCGTGGGCGATGCCCAGGCTTACCCATGGACTGGTCCATGAAGGTCGCAGCCTGCCGCAGGCCAAGGTCAGCTGGCAGAGCGAGCAGCGCCTGCGTTTTGCGATCAAGGACGTGCGCCCGGGCCAATTGCAGTTCATGTGCAGCCAGGTTGGCCTCAAGGCCGAACAGATCCGCCGCCTGCGCATCGGCCGCATCGGCCTGAGCAAGATGCCCGAGGGCCAGTGGCGCTACCTGGCCACCGAGCAGAAGTTCTAGGCCAAGGCCCGCTTGGCCTTTGTGGGAGCGGCGTCAGCCGCGAAGCTGGCGATACATCTGGCCACAACACAAACCGCCATCACACGATGTGCAGTTGCAGACGATCAGTGCGTGGACGAAGCACCGGCTTCGCGGCTGACGCCGCTCCCACAGCCACCAGCTGGTTCACAGCAGTCGGATTAGCGCCGCAGCCGTCGCGCCCACAATCACCACCAACAAAAAAGGTGCCCGCAGCATCAAGGCTGCCGCTGCAACCAACAACGCAGCGATACGCGCATCGAAGGCCAGCCCCTGCCCGGCCGATACGGTGTTCATCGTGGTCAACGAAGCCAGCAAGCCGATGGTCAGACAGCCGGCCACGCGATTCATGCGCGGCGACTCCAACCACCGCACAGGCACCAGATAACCGGCGAACTTGATCGCCCAAGCAGCAACGCAGCCCGCTGCGATCCATGCCCACAGCGTCATCGCGCCGACTCCTGCCCGAGCTTCGGCGCAACGTCGGGCTCAAGCCCCTCGTCCGCCGGGCCGCGCCCAAACCAACCCCACACGGCGGCCACCGCGGCAGCCAACAGAATCGGTACACCTGGCGGTGCC
The DNA here is from genome assembly GCF_032066555.1 of Stenotrophomonas sp. Classification (GTDB taxonomy): domain Bacteria; phylum Pseudomonadota; class Gammaproteobacteria; order Xanthomonadales; family Xanthomonadaceae; genus Stenotrophomonas. Next base: position 334,991 of record NZ_DAMBKV010000002.1, on the reverse strand, counting down.
CACGGCAGCGCCACCAGGGTCACCAAGGCACAGACCACGGCAATCGCCACTGGCTCGCGCGAACGCAGGCGCGGCCACAGCAACCCGAGAAAGGCGGCAACGGCCGCGCCATCCAGGCCCCACTGGCGCGGGTCGCCCAGCGCATCGCCAAGCAATGCGCCCAACAGGGTGAACAGGTTCCAGCACAGGTAGACGCCCAGCCCCGCCACCCAGAAGCCACGCCGCTGCTCCTTCGGATCGGTCTGGCTTGCCGCGGTCGCCGCCGATTCATCGATCGTGACCTGCGCCGCCAGCGGCCGCAGCCAGCCACGCGGGCGCAGCATGCGGTTGATCTGTGCGCCGTACACCGCGTTGCGGATACCCAGCAAGGTAGCCGCACCAAATGCCGCGGCGCCCGTTCCGCCTGCACCGACCACGCCGATGAAGGCGAACTGCGAGCCTCCGGTGAACATCAACAGGCTCAATGCCGCCGTCTGCGCGACGCTGAACCCCGAGGCCACCGCCAGCGCACCGAACGAGATGCCGTACAGGCCGGTCGCAATAGCTATCGAAACGCCGATGCGTACCGCTGGCGTGATACACCCGGCCATGGCCATCAGCCGCGCCCGCGCGCTTGCTCGGCCGCGGCGACAAACACCACGTCGGTGGACGAGTTCAATGCGGTTTCCGCCGAGTCCTGCACCACGCCGACGATGAAGCCGACCGCCACCACCTGCATCGCGATGTCGTTGTTGATACCAAACAGACCGCAGGCAAGCGGGATCAACAGCAACGATCCCCCCGGCACGCCCGACGCACCGCAGGCACCAATGGCGGCCACCACACTGAGCAGCAGCGCCGTGGCCAGGTCCACCGGGTAGCCCAAGGTATTGACCGCCGCCAGGGTCAGCACCGAGATGGTGATCGCCGCACCGGCCATGTTGATGGTCGCGCCCAGCGGGATCGCCACCGAATAGGTCTCCTCGTGCAGGCCCAGCTTGCGGCACAGCTCCATGTTGACCGGGATGTTGGCGGCCGAAGAACGGGTGAAGAAGGCGGTGATGCCGCTCTCACGCAGGCAACGCAATACCAGCGGATAGGGATTGCGACGGGTCACCACGGCGACGATCAGCGGGTTGCCGACGAAAGCCATGAACAACATCGCCCCCACCAGTACCGCCAACAGATGCGCGTAGTTTTTCAATGCGCCCAGGCCGGACTCGGCCAGCAGCGAGGCAACAATGCCGAAAACACCCAGGGGTGCCAGCTTGATGACCAGGCGGACCACCCAGGTAATCGCATCGGACAGATCACTGACTACGGTACGTGTGCCCTGGCTGGCGTGACGCAATGCCAGGCCCAGACCCACCGCCCATGCCAGCAAGCCGATGTAGTTTGCGTTGAGCAACGCGTGCACGGGGTTGTCGACGATCTGCATCAACAAGGTATTGAGCACCTCACCGATACCGCCGGGGGCGCTCATGCCGGCCTCGGCAGCCTTCAGCACCAGCTTGGTGGGGAACAGGAAACTGGCCGCCACACCAACCAGGGCGGCTGCCACGGTACCAATCACGTACAGCAGCAGGATCATGCGGATATGGGTCTTCTGCCCCTGCTGGTGATTGGCGATGGAGGCCGTGACCAGCACCAGGACCAACACCGGCGCCACCGCCTTCAGCGCCGAGATGAATACCGTGCCGAGCAGGCCAACGGCGATCGCACCGGCAGGCCAGAGCAGCGCCAGCACGATACCGGCGACAAGGCCGATGACAATCTGCAGCACCAGACTGGGCGCTCGGAACAGGGAGGAACGTTCGGTCATTGCAGGGCTCGCAGGAAACGCAAACCCCGATTCTCGCCCACCCGGGGCACCGGCCGCACCCCCGGAACGTCATGGAATCGCTGCAAGCTGCCGCCGGCTCACGAACACCGTTAGGATGCGGGCATGGAAGACAAGCATCGTCCCAATCGCCTGCTGCGGTTCCTCGCCTATCTGCTGGGCGTGGTGGTGTTGCTGATCGGCAGTGGCCTGTTGCTGGGGGACCATCTCACGCCCAAAGCCGTAGGAGCGCCTTCATATGCCCTGCCCGTGCAGGCGCAGCAGACCCTGATCGATCGCCAACTGCAGCCCCTGTTGGCCGCGCATCCCGGCAAAAGTGGCGCGGTCTACCTCTCCGATGGACTTGAGGCGTATGCGGCGCGCGCCATCATCACCCGCCAGGCCGGGCGCAGCCTCGATCTGCAGTACTACATGTGGCACGACGACCTGCTCGGCCATCTGCTGGCCCATGACGTTTACCAGGCCGCCGAGCGCGGCGTACGCGTGCGTCTGCTGCTGGACGACATGAACGCTGCCGGGCTGGACCCACAGATGCTGGCACTGGACAACCATCCCAACATCGAAATCCGCCTGTACAACCCCTTCCGCAACCGCGACGGACTGTGGCGCCTGGTCGAAATGGTGCAGCGGGTCTTCAGCATCAATCACCGCATGCACAACAAGGCGTGGATTGCCGATGGCCGCGTGGCCATCGTCGGTGGCCGCAATATCGGCGCGGAATACTTCGACGCACGCCCGGACGTGAACTTCCGCGATCTGGACCTGCTGCTCGCCGGCCCCGTCGCCAATGACGCCAGCACGGTGTTCGATGACTTCTGGAACAGCGACGCCGTGGTCCCGATCGCGGCCCTGCACTACAGCACCGACCAGCAGATGGCCAACTTCATCAGCCAGGCCGAGCTGGATGCACGCCAGCAGGAGGCCGAGCCCTACCTGCAGCGCGTGCGTGCTCACTTCACCGATGCCTACCTCAGCCGGCAGTTGGACCTGCATTGGACCGACGGGGTAAGAATCCGCTCCGACCCCCCGCGCAAGCCGGTCGGCGGCGACAGCAGCCAATGGCTGGTGGCCCAGCTGGTTGACGTATTGAGCAGTGCCAAGCACAAGTCACTGCTGATATCACCGTACTTCGTACCCGGCGCAGTTGGCACCAAGGGACTGATCCAGCAGGCCCGGAACGGCGTGCAGGTCGGCATCATCACCAATTCGTTGGCCGCGAACGACGTGGCGGCAGTGCATGGCGGCTATATGCACTACCGCCGCCCGTTGCTGGCTGGCGGCGTGCAACTGTACGAGCTCAAGGCGCATGGACACGTCGAAAAGGCGTCGACCTTCGGCAGCAGCGGCGCCAGCCTGCATACCAAGGCCTTCGTGGTGGATGACCGCCGCGGCTTCGTCGGTTCGTTCAACCTCGACCCACGCTCGGCCTACCTCAATACCGAAATGGGCGCGCTGTTCGATGACCCGGTGCTGGCAGCACGCCTGCGCCAGGAGTATCTGCGCCTGTCCAGCGCGGAGATGAGTTACTGGATGTATCTGAACAAGGATCACGAACTACGCTGGCTGGATCGCGGCAGCAATCCACCCATCAGCCTGCGCACCGAACCGGACACCGGGTTCATGCAACGTGCAAGCACCCGCGTGATCAGTTGGCTGCCACTGGAATCGCAGCTGTAGGCACCCTGCCCCACAGCGGCGCAGCCATCCCTCACCGCCAGGATACGGGCGCGCGATGTGCCGCGCGGCCCTCGTTGCGGGCCTCACTCCTGCGTAGCGTCGGCCTGGCTCATCCGCTTCCACAGCCATGTCGCCACATGTTCGGGCAGTTGACTGGCGAGCGCTGCAACGGCTTCTTCCTCGCTCATCAGGCCCTGCGCATGCAGCATCGCAGCGCTGGCGGCCAGTTGTCCTACCTGCAGGGAGCGCGCCAAGCCGGTGGCAGCAGGCGCATCCACCTGTTTGAGCGCCTCGACGATGGGGGCGGACAGTTTCCAGTGCCCGGCGATCCGCACGGCGGTTGGCGCACTGCAGCGCTCCAGCACCGCCAGCAGGGTACCCGGCTCACGCACCCGCAATGGCGGCTGCGCCAGCACATCGGTGGCCGCCTGCATGGCCATCGCCGCACTCAGCCCCAGCAGCAGGCCAGCCAGCTGCGCGGCGAAGCCATCCTCGCGCTCAACGCTGCGCGCGTGATCGGCGGCAGCCAATGAAACCCGCAAGGTGTACTCCCACAGCAGGCCTGCGAACTCCGCATCGACACCACGTGCCGACTCCATCACCGGTTGCACGAGCGCCGCTGAAATGATCTGCCGGATGCCATCGTTGCCGATCAGCGTCACTGCCCGCTCTATGCTCTGCACGTCCTGCCGCTGCAGGCGATAAAGGGGACTGTTGGCGATGCGCAGCAAGGTCGCCGCCAGCACCGCATCGCTGCCGATGATGCGCGCGATCGAGCGAGAGGACGCCGTGCTGTCGTTGACGCTCTGGATCAACTGCGGCAACAGGTTCGGCCGACGCGGCGTGTAACGCGACGACAGGTCTGCGCGCGTCAGCGCCGCGACCACGTCGTCCACCACCGCCCGCTGTACACGCAATGCGTCAGCGGCTGCATCGGCAGCCCCCAGGGCACTGAGCAGGAAGCGCCGCTGCAGATCACCCACAGCCACGGTTGCCGCCTTGATCGTCGTTGTCGGTACGACCGGCGGGGTGCGCGGCCGCCGTTGTGGCCCACTCCTGTCGCCATTGCTCCGCTGCCAGAGCCAGACCAGGCCTCCGGCAACCACCGCCGCAACCACTGCCGAGATAATCACCATGACAAACAACGAATCAGTCCAAACGGAAAGCTGCCCGGTATATCGGCCTATGTCCCGTTTTCTTTAGCCAGGCATCCACCCGCATATTCCAACTTTTGGCCCAATCAAAAGTTTTAGGACAAATCCCAAAGCAACCTCATACCCGCCAGCCCTATATTCAAATCAAAGTAAATCAAACCAAGCTGCCGCTTGCCATTCGTTATTGCGCAGCAACCAGTGAGGCTCCGAGCACGCACCCCATCGCTTCCGGTTGGTGCAAAGCAAGCCATATCGCCAGGCGACGCGGCGCTATCCAACACCCGGCCCCAACAACAGAAAGCAGCAGAACAACTCCACCAGGTTTCACCCATTAAACAAAAGCCGCAACAGCAAAGCTCCGTCGCCCCAAGACATAGGCAAGCACCAACAAACAAAGTCGATCAAACTTCAAATGTGTGAATAACAGCACACGCAAATGACAGTTTCCCTTATTGCGACCCCCTCAAGCACTGCTATGTTGAATCGAAGTTTCTGTATTGAGATTTAGTTTCAAATATAAAACCTCACCCTCACCCACCCGGGCGGACAGAACGGCATGAACTGGAAAACTGTTTGTAGTAAATCGCAGGTTCACGCGGAATATCCTTTCGCAGCCAAGCTGGCTGGCAAGGAGATCGGCATTTTTCTGGTCGATGGCGACTACTACGCCATCGAAGATGTCTGCCCGCATGCCTATGCCCTGCTCAGCCAGGGATTTGTCGAGGATGGCAAGGTCGAGTGCCCGCTGCACGAGGCGGTGTTCGACATCCGAAGCGGGCGCTGCCTGCGCGAGCCCGGCGGCCGCGATCTGTCCACCTATCCGCTGCGGGTACAGGGTGATGACATACAGGTTGATGCATCCAGGATCGAAGCCGGACTGGAGGAAGTGGCATGAGCACTCCGCTGCAATTCAATCCATACCTCAAACAGTGGCAGAAGCCCGTCCCGGCCAATGACCCGGGCGCAGGCAGCATCGAGCAGCCGGGGCAGGCCCGCAACATCGTCTGGCAGACCCGTACGCGTGCCCCGACCGAGCACGAGCTGCAACTGGCCAACGCACTGGAACAGGCCTTCGCCAATGGTGCCAGCGACGTCGTCGACGTGGTCTGCCAGCTCAACGCGATCGGTGTTTATGACCACAGCGGCAAGGCGTGGACCGAAGTGTCGTTCCACAAATCCCTTGCCACCCTCGGCTACTGATCCGGCAGCCACAGCCAACGCATCCTGGGAGGGAGCATTGATGGCAAGGAAGACAGAGATTGAAGCGCACCTGCGCCGCGGCCTGCGCGAACTGTGGTATCCGGTGGTGGCCAGCTGGGAGGTATCCAGTGCACCGCTGGGCATCACCCGCCTGGGCGAGAACATCGTGTTGTGGCGCGACCACGATGGACGTGTGCATGCCCTGGAAGACCGCTGTCCACATCGCGGCGCGCGCTTGTCGATGGGCTGGAATCTGGGCGAACGCATCGCCTGCTGGTACCACGGCGTGGAGGTGGACGGCAGCGGCGTGGTCCAGGATGTGCCTGCGGTGAGCGCTTGCCCCCTGGTTGGCAGCCAATGCCTGCACAGCTATCCGGTGCAGGAACGGCACGGCGCGATATTCCTCTACTTCGCCCTCGATCCCAAGGCGGAAGTGCCGCCCCTGCGCCTGCCGGAGGAGCTGGAAGACCAAGGCCAGTACAGCCACTTCCTGTGTACGGCGGGGTGGCAGTGCGGCTACGAATTTGCCATCGACAATGTGATGGATCCGATGCATGGCGCCTACCTGCATGCGGCCTCGCACTCCATGGCCGAAGGCGACCGCAGCGCCGAAATGCAGATAGTGCCTACCGATACCGGCTTTATTTTCGAAAAGACAGGGCAGCGCGGGGTCAACTTCGACTGGGTGGAATTCGGCCATGGCGGCGCGTTCTGGTTGCGTCTGTCCATCCCGTACCGGCAGCGCTTCGGCCCCGGCGGCCCGTTCTGGATCGTTGGCATGACCGTGCCGGTGGATGAGGACAATTGCCGGGTGTTCTTCTGGCGTATCCGCAAGGTGCAGGGATGGCAGCGCGACGTATGGCGCTTCATGTACCGCACGCGGCTGGAGCAGCTGCATTGGGATGTGCTGGAACAGGATCGGGTGATCCTGGAAAACCTCGCCCCCGACGCCCGCAGCCGGGAGTTCCTCTATGCCCATGATGCTGGCCTGAGCCGGGTGCGGCGGATGATGCAGAAGATGGCCGAACGCCAGCTCGGTCAAGGCACCGCACCGGCGCTGGCAGCAAACGAGGTCGCGCAGGCATGAGTCCGTCCGCGCCCTCGTTGCTGGCTGGCCGCAACGTACTGGTAACCGGTGCTGCACGCGGATTGGGCTTGAGCTTTGCCTGTGCCATCGCCGCTGCCGGCGCGCGGGTAGTGATCGCTGACATTCTGGATACCAGCAGCGCCCTGCAGCGCCTGCATGATCAAGGCGCCCAGGCCGATGCGGTACGGATCGATCTGGCCGATCCGGCAACCGTGGAGGCAGCCGTCGCGGAAGCGGCGCAGCTGATGGGCGGGATTGACGGACTGGTCAACAACGCCGCGATCGCCACCGGCATTGGTGGACCAATGATGGACGAGCTTTCGCTGGAAACCTGGGACCGTACATTGCAGGTCAATGTGCGCGGCACCTGGCTGGTCAGCCGTGCTGCCTTGCCACACCTGCGCGCCGCCGATCGCGGCAAGATCGTGATGCTGGCCTCCGATACCGCACTTTGGGGTGCGCCCCGCTTGCTACCCTACGTGGCCAGCAAGGGCGCCGTGCTGGCGATGACACGTTCGATGGCCCGCGAACTGGGTGTTGACGGCATCTGCGTCAACGCCATCGCCCCCGGACTGACCCAGTGCGAAGCCACCGAATACGTCCCCGCGGAACGGCACGCGTTGTATGAGAACGGCCGCGCCCTGCAACGCGCGCAATACCCCGCCGACATCGATGGCAGCGTGGTGTACCTGCTGTCGGCACTTTCGGATTTCGTCAGCGGGCAGACCCTGCCCGTCAACGGCGGCTTTGTCTTCAACTGAAGGGACGACGGATATGTCAACGCCCCAGGCAACACCGGGAAAAGAGCCCACTCGCTACATGGTGCCGGCGCTGGAGAAAGGCCTGAACATGCTGTTGCTGTTTGGACAGCACCGCGGCGAGCTGAGCTTCACCCAGGTCTGCCAGCGTACCGGCATGCCCAAGGCCTCGGCCTACCGCACCGTGCAGACGCTGGAGCAGATGCGCTTCCTGAGTCGCAACAATGCCAGCGGGGCTTACAGCCTCGGCATCAGCATCCTGCGCCTGGGTTTTGACTACCTGTCGTCGATGGACATCGTCCAGATCGGGCAACCCGTCATTCAGCGATTGCGCGACACCACCAGTTACTCGGCGCACCTGTGTGTACTGGACGGTCGCGACGTGGTGTACGTGGCAAGGGCCAGCGCGGTCGGCGAACTTGCAGCCGGCGTGGGTGTCGGCACGCGCCTGCCCGCACATTGCACCGCCATTGGTCGTGTCCTGCTGATGACACTGCCACCGCAGGAACTGAGCGCGCTCTATCCGGAATCGGCGTTCTCGCTGACCTCGGAACAGGGACCAAAGACACCACAGGACCTGATCGCGCTGCTGGACGGTGACAACGCCCGCGGCCATGCCATCAGTGAATCGTTCTACCAGCCAGGTGTCTCGGCCGTGGCCTACCCACTGCGGGACCGTGATGGAAACGTCCTGGCCTCGATCAGCGTGATGGTCCCGCGCTCGGTGTTGCCACTGGATCTGAAGACTTCGCTGAGCACACAGGTGGAGACCGCCGCACGCGAGATCGAAGGCTTCCTGCAGGCCTGTTGAGTACACCAAGACCTGCTCTGCAACGCCCCCGCTGTCACTGTTCGCCTGTTGCACCCGACCCAACCGCCCCGCCACCCCATGGAACGGAAGTCATGCAGATAGTCGGTATTGAAGAATTTGAGTTCGGTGTTGAAGACCTGTCCACCTGTGAGCGCTTCGTCGCTGACTTCGGGCTGAGCCGTGTGGCCGTCGGGCACGAGCTCGCCGGCACCCGCGGCGTGGAAACGCTCAACGGTTCGCGGCTGACGCTCTTCCCCGTGGATGATCCGCGCCTTCCGCAGGCGATCGAAGCCGGCTCCACATTGCGCCGCATTACCTGGGGCGTTGCTTCGGTGCAGGCATTGCAGGCGCTGGCGCATGCCTTGGCCGACCAGCCTGGATTCGTGGCCGACCACGACAGCATCAGCTGCCGCGACCCCAATGGCATGACCCTGCGTTTTCGGCTCAGCCGCCTGCGCTGCGTTGAACTGGCGCCGTCGCCACCGATCAACCAGTGGGGAGATGTACGCCGTATCGACCAGGCCAGCCCGGTATACGACCGCGCCACGCCCATCGGTATCGGCCACGCCGTGCTCTTCGTCGACGATCTCGCGCCGGTGGAACGCTTCTATCGCGACAAACTGGGCTTCCATGTCTCCGATCGCTATGTGGGTCGTGGCGTGTTCCTGCGTGTGGCCGCGCGCGGCGGCCACCACGATCTGTTCCTGCTGCACCGCCCCGGCAAGCCGCGCGGCCTGAACCACGTTGCGTTCACCGTGCGCGATATCCAGGAGGTGTTTGGCGGCGGCCTGGCCATGAGCCGCGCCGGCTGGGCGACCTTCCTCGGCCCTGGCCGCCACCCGATCTCCTCCGCCTATTTCTGGTACGTGCGTAGCCCTGCCGGCGGCGCCTTTGAGTTCTATACCAACGAGGATCATCTCACCGAGGCGTGGCAGCCCCGCGAACTGGAGCACTCGGTGGAGTCGTTCACCGAGTGGGCGGTGGAAGGTGGCATCGATGCCAGCACCCGTCGTCAGCTGCGCATGCAGGACGTACCCACGGCATGAGCAGCCTGCAAGACATCGTCATCATCGGTGGTGGGCAGGCTGCCGGCTGGGCCGCAAAAACCTTGCGCGACCTGGGTTACGACCAGCGCCTGCGCGTGGTTGCCGACGAAACCCATGATTTCTACGAGCGCCCGCCACTGTCCAAGGACATTCTCAGCGGCACCCTCGCGCCCGGCCAACTGAGTTTGTTCCCGGCCGAGCTGTTGGCATCGCTGGCCATCGATTGGCAGCGGCCGCGTCGCGCCCTCGCCATTGATCGACAACAGCGGCAGGTGATGCTGGACAACGGCATCGCGCTGGCCTACGACCGCCTGCTGATTGCTACCGGCAGCCGCCCACGGCTGCCGGACCCGGCCTGGGCACACATCGCGGGCGTGCTTACGTTGCGCAGTGTGGATGACGCGCTCGCGCTGCGGCAACGTCTGGCCAGCTGCCAGCGCCTGGCCGTCATTGGCGGCGGTTGGATCGGCCTGGAGGTAGCGTCCCTGGCACGCGGCCAGGGCATCGACGTGGTGATCTACGAACGTGGCCCCTACCTTTGCGGTCGCAGTATCGGCAACGACGTATCGACACACTTGGCCGCGCTGCATCGGGAACGGGAAATAGCACTGCGGCTGGATTGCGGCGACCTGCGCCTGGCACAGGTCCCAACGGGCGTGCAGATCACTACGCCCGCCGATGCCGCTGTCTATGACACCGTGCTGGTCGGCGCCGGGGCCCAGCTGAATACCGAGCTGGCGCAGGCAGCCGGCCTGCAACTGGGCCATGGCATTGTCGTGGACGGCAGCGGACGCACCAGCGACCCGGCCATCTACGCCGCCGGTGATGTAGCCCAACACCCGCGCCACGGCCTGTGCGTGCAGTCCTGGGCCAACGCACAGAACCAGGGCATCGCTTCGGCGCGCGGCATGCTGGGGCTGGACGTCAACTACGACGATATTCCCTGGCTGTGGTCTGACCAGCACGGCATCAACATCCAGATTCTTGGCCTGCACTCCGAACACAACCGTCGCGTGCATCGCGCAGCCGAAGATGGGCGCGACATCTATTTCCAACTCGACCAACAGGCGCGCCTGCAACACATGGTGGCCTTCGGTGATGCACGCGCAATCAAGCTGGGGCGCCGCTGGATGAGCGCCGCACGACAACTGGATCCGGCCGTTCTGGCCGACCCCGGGATCGACCTGATGGCGCTGCGCTAGCACCGGCGCAGGCCATCACAAGCAGGAACAGAACGGCTCGCCACGCAGCGGGCACGGAAGGCTGTACCCGGTAGTCATCGCCGGCAGGTTGCACGCAGGTTCCCGTCGGCAGCAATGCCGTCCCCTTTGGATTGACTGATTCGGAGTTAGACCATGAATGAGCAGCACGCCACAGAGCACGCAAGCAGCAAGCAATCCCGCCTCGGCGAGCGCATGCAAGCACGCATTGCACGCTACCAGAGCCGAAGCTATGACTGGGACGCGCTGAAGTTCCAGGCCGACTTCGACCCCAAGTATCGGCGCGCGCAGATGCGCTACATGGGCACTGGCGCCACCGGCGTTGGCGCGGACGCCAACACCGTGCCTTCCGACAGCTTCACCTTCTCCACGATGGTGCTGCCTGCCCAGTGCGAGGGTCCGTTACACCTGCATGACGATGTGGAGGAAGTGTTCTTCATCCTTCGCGGCAAGATCCTGCTGACCCTGGAAGAGAATGGCGAGCGCTTCGAAACCGAGCTGAGCGAACGCGACCTGATATCGATCCCGCCGGGAATCTACCGCGGCCTGTTCAACCATGGCCAGGAGGAAGCCTTGATGTGCGTGATGCTGGGATCACCGACGCCGCGCATTCCCACCTATCCGGCTGACCATCCGCTGGCCAGGATCAAGCGCAACTGAGGCCGGCAGCGATGACAGCCTCCCCCTCCTGCGCAGACATGTCAGCCACTCCCGCCATCTGGCGGGAGCGCTTCCAGATCATTGCCGGACGCAAGATCGCCTACCGCGAATGCGGTAGCGGGCCAACGGTGGTGTTGCTGCACGGCATCGGCTCCGGTGCAGGTTCCTGGGAACTGCTGTCGACGCTGCTGATGCAGCGGCTACGGGTCATCGCCTGGGACGCCCCCGGCTACGGCGACAGCGACGCCCTGGCCGAGCCCAACCCTCGCGCCAGTGACTACGCCTATGCACTGCATGGCCTGGTGGCCACCCTTGCTCTGCCGCCATTCGTGCTGGTTGGGCACTCGCTCGGCGCAATGATGGCCGCCGCCTATGCCGCGGCCTATCCGCAGCAGGTACACAGCCTGCTGCTCGCCGACCCTGCACAGGGCTACGCACGCGCCACAGCAGCCGCACGCGCACGCGTGCGCAGTGAGCGACTGCAGATGCTCAACACTCTCGGGTCGGAAACCTACGCACTGCAGCGGGCCGCGGCCCTGTTACGCCCATATCCTTCCGAAGAAGCGCTGTTGGCAGCACAGGCCGCCATGCGGCGGCTGCGCCCGGACGGCTTTGAACAGGCCTGCGCGATGCTGGCCAACGATGACATCTGGCGTTATCTGCCGAAGTGGTCTGGCACGACGCGGGTGATCGGCGGCGACCTGGACACCATCACCCCCCCGGCAGACGTCAGTGCATTGGCATTGCGGATCAAGGCACCGCTGCGACTGCTGCCCGGTGCTGGCCATGCCAGCTACCTCGACGCCCCGGCGTCCTTCGCCAGGACCGTGCTCGAAGCCGCACGCCACCTCCAACCAGCAAAGGGAACGCCATGAAGTTCGAAGTCCAGGCACGCATCGCGGTAGTTACCGGCGGCTCTTCCGGCATCGGTCTGGAGACGGTGCGCTTGCTGCTTGCGCATGGGGCCCACGTCGCCTTCTGTGGCCGCGACCCGATGCGCCTGGCGCAGGCCGAGCGTTGCCTTCGCCAGGAGTTTCCCGATGCCACCCTGCTCGGCCATGCCGCTGACGTGCTCGATCGGGCGGCCATGGATGAATTCGCCGGCATCGTTCATGCGCGCCTTGGCGGCGCCGACATGCTGATCAACAACGCAGGCCAGGGTCGCGTGGCTTCGCTGGCAGAAACCGGCGAGCAGGATTGGCTGGATGAAACCCGGGTCAAACTGTTCGGCGTCCTGCACCCGCTGCAGGCGTTCCTGCCGCTGCTCGAAGTCAGCGAGCGCGCTTCCGTCACCTGCGTCAATTCGCTGCTGGCGCTGCAGCCGGAACCGCACATGATCGCCACCTCCGCCGCCCGCGCCGCCCTGCTCAACCTCACCCACTCGCTGGCCCAGGAACTGATCGGCAAGGGCATCCGGGTCAACTCCATCCTGCTCGGCATGGTCGAGTCCGGGCAGTGGCGGCGGCGCTTCGAACAACGCAGCGATACCGAGCTGGAGTGGGCCGACTGGACCGCCCGCATCGCCGCGCGCCGCGGCATTCCGATGGGACGCATGGGTCAGCCGCAGGAGGCGGCGCGTGCCCTGCTTTTCCTCGCCTCACCGCTGGCTTCCTACACCACTGGCAGTTGCATTGACGTATCCGGCGGTTTCAACCGCCAGCTCTGAATCGCCCTGACCACTACCGCTTGCCCGCAACTGCCCTGCAGCTGGCCGTCGCCCACCTCGCAATCGGGTATTACAAGGAGTTCTGCCGCAATGACCCGCACCTGCAGTAAACGCATCCTGTTGATTGGCTATGGCGCCATGGCGCGCGAAGTCGTCGCCCGCCTGCCCGACGGTGTCCGGGTGGGTTGGGTGATCGTGCCCACCGAGTTCCATGCTGCCCTGGTCAGTGAGCTCACCCCACAGGGCATCGAGGTGCTGGACAGCATCAACCAGCTCGATGCCGCGCCAGACCTGGTGCTTGAATGCGCCGGCCACGCCGCGCTGTCCGAACACGGCATACCCGCGCTGCAACGCGGTTGGCGACTGGCAGTGGTTTCCGTTGGTGCATTGGCCGATGCCGCGCTGCACAGCCAGCTTCTCAACGCCGCCCGGGACGGCGACGCGGTGCTGCAATTGCTCTCCGGTGCGGTGGCAGGAATGGATGGACTCGCCGCGGCGCGCGAGGCAGGCCTGGACGAGGTCACCTACATTTCACGCAAGAGTCCGCGTAGCTGGCGCGGCTCGGCAGCACAACAGATGATCGATCTGGACGCAGTTGCGGAAACCACCGTCTTCTTCGAGGGCAATGCCGGTGAAGCCGCACGTGCATTCCCGGCCAATGCGAACGTCGCCGCCACCATCGCGCTCAACGGTATGGGCATGGAGGCCACGCGGGTCGTGCTGATGGTGGACCCGCATACCCGCCGCAACACCCATCGCATCCACGCACGTGGTGCATTCGGCGAAATGACCATCGAACTGGCGGCAAATCCATTGCCCAGCAACCCCAAGACCTCGATGTTGGCTGCGCTGAGTGCGGTGCGCGCCTGCCGCCAGCTGTTGGAACCGACGGCATGAGCAGGTCGACGATGAGGTCGCTGATCGAACAGCACATACCCATCGGCGGGCAGTGGCGCCAGGGCGGTGGTGCCTTGATGCGTTCAGTGTTCCCGGCCGACCAGAGCATCAATGCGGAACTGCATGCCGCTGACCTCGATGATGTCGAGCAGGCCGTAGCAGTCGCCGACCGCAGCTGGCGTGCGCCCGCCTGGCGCGACCTGCCCGCCCACCACCGCGCGCGGGTGCTGTACCGTGTTGCCGACCTGATCGATGCACAGCGTGAACCGCTGGCGCGCCTGCAGACCCGCGACAACGGCAAGCCCTTGGGCGAGACACGCGCCCTGGTAGACAGTGCAGCCGCCACCGCCCGTTACTTCGGGGCGGTCTGCGAAACCCTGGATGGCGTGCTGCCGATACCACGCAGCGCGGAATTCATGACCTTCAGCAGTCACGAACCCATCGGCGTGATCGCTGCCATCACCCCGTGGAATTCACCCATCGCCAGCGAGATGCAGAAGATCGCCCCGGCGTTGGCCGCCGGCAATGCGGTGGTACTCAAACCAGCCGAAGCAACACCGTTGGCTGCGTTGGCGCTGGCCCGCCTGTTCGAACAGGCCGGGCTGCCGCCGGGCCTGCTCAGTGTGCTGCCCGGGCGCGGCTCCCTGATCGGCGAAGCCATCGCCCGCCACCCACTGGTGCGCAAGATTTCCTTCACCGGCGGTACCCGCACCGGGCGTCACCTGGCGCACGTCGCCGCCGACAAGCTGATCCCGACCTCGCTTGAGCTGGGCGGCAAGTCACCGACCATCGTGCTGGACGATGCCGACATCGAGCTGGCCGTGCAGGGCGTGGTGTATGGCATCTACAGTTCGGCCGGCCAGGCCTGCATTGCCGGCTCACGGCTGTTCGTGCAGCGCGCGTGCTATGACCACTTCATTCAGCGCCTGCAGCAGGTCGCCTGCGCGCTGCGCATCGGTCATCCCGAACAGGAAGGCATCCATCTCGGGCCACTGATCAATCACGCCCACCGCGACAGCGTTGCCACTTATGTCGCGTCGGCATTGGCCGAAGGTGGCCAGCTGCGCTTCGGCGGCGCAGCACCTGCCGATGCGGCGCTGGCAGCGGGCAGCTATTACCAGCCGACCCTGATCGAAGGCCTGTCGCCGCAGGCACGTGCCTGCCGCGAGGAGATCTTCGGACCGGTGCTGATCGCCCTGCCCTTCGACGATGAAGAGGCCTTGGTCGCGCAGGCCAATGACAGTGTCTACGGCTTGGCGGCCGGCATCTGGAGCCGCGACTACCGCCGCGCCCTGCGTCTGGCTGCACGCCTGGAAGCCGGCACGGTGTGGATCAACACCTACAAGAAGTTCTCCATCTCCACGCCGTTCGGCGGCTTCAAGGAGAGCGGACTGGGCCGCGAGAAGGGCCGCGAAGGCCTGCTCGCCTACATGCAGCAGAAAAGTATTTACCTGGGACTGGATGCAACCCCAATGGGATGGAGCCAATGAAGAGCGAGACCATGACAACCGAGCAGCTCAGCCGCTCCGCACAGGAAGCAGCGCACAATTCCGCATCCGACGCGGCCGCCCGGCAAGAGCGCGTGACCGCAGCCGAAGCCATCGTGCGGGTACTGGAAGCCTACGGCGTTGACGCTGTGCATGGCGTCATCTCCATCCACAACCTGCCGGTCGCGGACGCCATCGGCCGCCGCGGACAGATCCGTTTCGTCGCCGCGCGTGGCGAAGCCGGCGCAGCGGCCATGGCCGACGGCCACGGCCGGCACAGTGGACTGGGTGTCGTCCTGACCAGCACTGGTGCCGGTGCCGGCAATGCCGCAGGTGCGCTGATGGAAGCGCTCAACGCCGGTACACCGGTGCTGCATATCACCGGCCAGGTGGAACGCGACTACCTGGACCGTGATGCCAGCTTCATCCACGAAACACGCGACCAGGTGAGTCTGCTGCGCGGCTGTTCCAAGGCAGTCTTCCGCATCCTGCATCCCCAGCAGGCGGTCGCCGTCACCCAGCGCGCGATCCAGGAAGCGATACGCCTGCCTGCCGGTCCGGTCAGCATCGAAATCCCCATCGATGTGCAGGCCGCCATGGTCGACCTGCCCTGTGCGATCCAGCGCCTGCCGCTGCCAGCGCCGGCGCGCGATGACAGGGCGGTGGCTGCACTGGCCGCGCGCCTGCTCGCCGCGCAAAGGCCGATGCTATGGGTAGGTGGCGGCGCCATCGCCGCGGCCGCTGCGGTCCTGCGTCTGGCCGAGCTCGGTGTGCCTGTCGTATCAAGCACGCACGGCCGCGGCATCCTCCCCGACGGTCATCCGCGCAGCCTGCGCGCATTCCACAACGCCACGGGGGTCGCGCGTCTGCTGGCGGAAAGCGATCTGGTAATCGTTGCCGGCTCACGCCTGCGCAGCAACGAAACCGCCACCTACAGCCTGCCGCTGGGCTCCTGCCGGGTACAGATCGACATCGACCCGGCCGCCTGCAACCGCAACTACCCAATGGATGCGTTCGTGCTGGGCGACTGCGCGGACGTACTGGATAAGCTGGCCGAGGCCCTGCAGGTTGCGCCCAAGCACGATCCGCTCCGCGACCGCGATATTTGCTCTGCCACCATTGCCGCCGAGTACGCCCTGCGTGAGCAGCTGGGCGCGTATGCAGTGCTGTCGGACGCGGTGCGCAGCGCGCTGCCCGACGATGGCATTTTCGTGCGCGACATCACCATGTCCGGCAGTACCTGGGGCAGTCGACTGCTCAACTTCCAGCAGCCACGACAGAACATCCACTCGCTGGCCGGCGCCATTGGACTTGCATTGCCCACCGCCATTGGCTGCGCCATCGCCAATCCCGGGCGCAAGGTCATGGCATTGATCGGCGATGGCGGCTTGATGCTCAACATCGGTGAACTCGCCACAGCCGTGCAGGAACAGCTGGACATGGTGTTGCTGGTGATGAACGACGGTGGCTACGGGGTGATGCGGGGTATCCAGCAGAAGTACTTCGGTGACCGCCAGTACTACAACCAGCTGCATGCCCCGGACTTCCACGCATTGGCTGGGGCGATGGGCATGCGTGCCTGGAAACTGGATGACTGCAGCAATTTCGATGCCGTGCTGCGGGCCGCCGTCGCCCATCCGGGCCCGGCGCTGGTGGAGGTGAACATGGCTGCGATAGGGCCACTGCACTTCTCGGGTCCACCGCAGAAGAGACTGTACTGAGCCCCAGACGCCTCGCGGTGTGCGGGCAGCCGCTGCATCGATGACAGCCAACGCAACTGCAATGTTGCACGGATCCCACCCGCCCCGGGTACGTCCTCCAACACGCGTCCTGACTTCTGCACGTTGGCACCTGGCTGCCATCACTGCCTGAAACGCCCCTCCAACTCCCGCACCTGCCACCGGCACCGCAGCAACCGCCACCTGCTGCCGCCCGTACTGCCAAACCGCCGTCAACGCAAAGGAGAGTGTGATGCAAGCACGTAGTGCCCGCTGGTATGGCGTGATCACCCTGCTGGTGATCGTTGCCATTTCCTTTATCGATCGCATGAACATCGCGTTGATGGTTACCGATGCGCATTTCCTGCAGCACTTTGGCATGGCCGCCGGGGACCGGGCCAGCCAGGCCGCGCTCAGCACCGCGTTCATGGTCGGCTACGGCCTGTCAGCCTTTGTACTGACGCCATTCTGCGCCGCGCTGCTGGGCGTGCGCCGCAGTCTGCTACTCGGGTTGATCCTCTGGGGCGGCGTCACCTTTGTCTCGCCAGCCTTCGACAGCTATGCCCTGCTATTGCTCTCGCGGGTATTGCTCGGTGTCTCCGAAGGCCCGCTGTTTGGTCTGGCATCGTCCTATATCAAGGCTTACTTCGAAGGTCACGAGAACGGCAAGCCCAATTCACTGGTCAACATGGGCACCGGGCTGGGCCTGGCCATCGGCATGCCGCTGATCAGCAGCCTGATTGCCACACTCGACTGGCAAGGGGCATTCCATGTGTTGGGCCTGATCAACCTGCTGATCGGCTTGCCGCTGGTACTGGCCTATATCCACATGCCGCAGCTGGCGGTATACCAGCAGCGCCCCGCGTCGGTACGCGAGATGGCCGCGCGGGTCCGGCAGATATTCAGCGGTGCGTTGCAGACGCGCTACCTGCTGATGATCACCGTACTGACTGCCGCCTATCTTGCCTATCTCTGGGGCAGCGTCAGCTGGCTGCCCACCTACCTCAAGGAAGCGCGCGGCTTCGCATTGCGCGAGATGGGCTGGCTGGGTTCGCTGCCACAATACGCAATGATCATCGGCGTGCTGATCAGTGGTTTCGTCATCGACCGCATCCCGCGCCGCCAGGTGCCCCTGATTTTCGTGGTCGGCAGTATCGGCGTTGCCATCGCCGTGCTGACTGCCCTGAATGTCAGCAACAATTACATGGCGGTGCTCAGCCTGATCGTCGCCGGCATTTTCTGCGGCATCCAGACACCGCCGCTGCCCAGTACCGTGCAGTACTACGCACAACCACAGAATGTCGCCAGCGCCATGAGCATCACCAATGGCACCGGCGCATTGGTCTCGGCATTCATGCCCCTGCTCATGGGCAAGGTGATGATGCTGGCGTCCGCTGGCGGTGCATCGCCATACGCCAGCCTGAGAGCCGGCTTTGCAGTACTGATAGGCACGCAGCTGCTCATCCTGGTCTGCGGCTGGATGCTGTGGCTGCGCGAACGCGCCCAACTGCCGGACAGCGCCACGTCGCTGTTGCAGCCGCGTGATTGCAGGCGCTGAGACCATCATCCGGCGTAGTCATCGCCGCCCCCGACGCTGCAGGCCGCCCACCAACGGCGCTGCCCCCGTATCGACCGCAAGGAGCACAACCATGCAACATCGCATCTGCCTGTATGTTCTATCGGCCGCCATTGGCGCGTCCACAGCACCGGCACAGGCCTTGGATCTCGCCCTGCCGGGGGTGAACACCGGCGCGACCAGCTTCGAGGATGGTGGTGGCGGCGTCGGCCATATGTTCCAGACCAGCAACAGTCGCTTCGATGCCAACCGCAACTATGACGCCAAGGGTGAAAAACGGCCGATGCGCTATGACCGTGCGCTGTGGATCGCGCGGCTGCACTATGCCTACACCAGTTCCAGGCAGGCATTTGGTGGCCACCTTGGCGGCGAGCTCATCGTGCCCCTGCTCGACCTGGAACTCGACCTGGGGCCTGCGCATGTCAGCGGCAGCGGCCTCGGCAACCCCAGCCTTGGCGGCTATGTGCAATGGCGCGACAAACGGCTGTTTGGCAAGCGCTTGGACGCACGCCTGGCGTTGGCAGCATCGCTACCGCTTGGCGACTACGATCGCAATGCCAAGCTCAATCCGGGCACCGACTACTACAGCATCAATCCCTATTACGCCTTTACCTGGCATCACAGCGACGCGTGGGAGATCAGTGGTCGCCTCATGTACCTGTGGAATGGCAGCAGCGATGATCCCGAGACACGCCTGCATGCTGCGTTCGGCCAACCAGTACACAGGATTCAACCCGGGCGGGCACTGCACTACAACCTCAGCGCATCGCATGCACTGAATGCACGTTGGCGGCTGGGCCTGGCAATGTATCACCTGCAACAGACGAGTGCCGACCGCATCAATGGGCACGCGCAGCCCGCGTCAAAGGAGCGCCTGTTCGGCATCGGCCCGGGCGTGCAGTGGCGCGCTGGGGCGCATCGCTTCATCGGCAATGTCTACGCCGAAGGCGCGGCGAAGAATCGCGCCGCCGGTTCTCAGCTGGTGGCGCGCTATCTGTACGTGTGGCGCTGACGTCCACGACGCGCGGCGTGCGGGGGACCGAGCCCCCGTAGACGCCGCGTGCATCGTCCTCTGTGAAGTGTCAGCAACGTGGCGACGACAGTCGTCATCGCTTCCTTTTCTGCAGGCGTACACCCATCGGGCCCTGCAGTGACCCATCCTCACCGATGGTGAAGTCCACTGTCTCCGCCTCGGTGCCCGGTACCACAACCTGCAAGCTGTCGCCCTCGCGGACATAGCGGGTCTGCTGAACCTTGCCCAGCATTTCGACGCTGGCCCTGCCATCAGCTGCGAAGGTATAGCTCACCATTCCCATGCCATCGTCCCAGGTACCGTCAAGGCCCTGGCTGCAGGCAACCAGCAAGGTTGCCAACGCAACGATCAGCAGCTTCTTCATCCACAACCCCCAGTAACAGCGCAGACCGACACGACGGTGTATCGACCAACATTCTGGCACACGCCCAATCAGGCTAGGCTAGTGGCTTCTGCCAGGGAGCCGGATGCAATGGGTCGCATCGTGATGTCGCTATGTCTGCTGGGCCTGCTGCTGGGCTGCAGCAGCCTGTCCTCAACCACCACTACCGTGCCTGCCAAGGGACAGTTCGTGGCACGCCAACTCGAATTCGAGGGCCATCAGTTCCGTTACCAGGTATTCGTCCCGGCCGCTGCCGCCACGCCGCCGGGCGCACGTCCGCTGGTGCTGTTCCTGCACGGCTCGGGCGAGCGCGGCGATGATGGACACAAGCCCACCCTGGCCGGGGTAGGCCCCTGGCTGACCCAGAACATGGATACCTTCCCCGCACTGGTCGTATTCCCACAGGTTCCGGAAAACGAAGAATGGCGAGGACGCAACGCGCGCATGGCGTTGGCGGTTCTGGATGCGGCCAGCAAGGAGTTTGGCGCCGATCCGCAACGCATCTATCTGACCGGTATCTCGATGGGCGGCTATGGCAGCTGGGAGCTGGCCCTGACCCGGCCTACGCAGTTCGCCGCGCTGGTGCCTATATGCGGGGCACTACGCGCGCCGCGACCCGACCGCCCCGGTTTGATGGTCGACCAGGTGGCCGACGTTGCCGATCCCTACCAGGCAACCGTCAACCGCCTGCGCGATGTGCCGACCTGGATCTTCCACGGCGCGCTCGATGCGCTGGTGCCCACCACCGACGACCGCGCCATTGCCGCCGCCAGCCAGCGGTTGGGCGCCGGCTTCCGCTACACCGAGTATCCGGGCGTGGAACACAACGCCTGGGACGCCACGTATCGCAACCCTGCGATGTGGCAGTGGATGTTCAGTCAGCGACGCCAATGAAGGCAGTAGCCACCATCTGCGCCAGCACGACGCGCTTTCCTCGCGCCGGGCGCTGACCGCAATGGTGCCTGAAAGCGCCATTGCGAGCGGGTCGATGCCATAGCGTGATTGCAGTCACGCATCCACTGGCGTCACCTACACGTGCCCTGCACGGCCGGGATTGGACAGTGCAGGTGCGTGCCGCCGCTTCCAACCGCGCAGGGTTCGTGCCATAACAGCGCCTCGCCGCTTTCGACAGCAACAAGGGGTTGGCGGCCCATCGCGCTACGCCGCAACGGCAACCGGAGACTCAGGCTTGGCAACTACCGCAACGGCAACGCATGAAAGGTTGCCGCGTACCCGAGGCCTCCATTCCCGGCTGCATCTGCTGATACTTGCCACGCTGCTGCCCTTGTTGGTGATTGGTGCCATTGCCGTCTGGAATGCCGCCCAGGATTACCGTCACAGCTCCGAGCAACGCCTGCAGGAAACCGCCACCGCCCTGGCCCGTGGCGTTGACCAAGGCATCGAGGACAATGTCAACCAGCTACGCCTGTTGTCGTTGCTGGCACCGCAGCTGAGTGAAGCCGCGCCTGAGCTGCAGGCCTGGGAACGTGAAAATCCGGACATTCGCCTGATCCAGGACGACAGCGAACAAGCCCGGACATTACCCTCAGGTCTGCTGTACGACGCACGCCGCGAAGGCAAGGTGCAGGTCTCGGACCTGTTTACCAACGCCATCACCCACACCCCGGAGGTGGCGATCGCCCTGCCCTTCGACGATGCCGGTGGTACCCGCGTCCTGACCATGGTGCAGCCCTCCAATCGACTGATCGCCAGCATCATGGGGACCGGCAACAACCAGCAATTGTTGACGGCGGTCGTCGACAACAACGGCGTCATTGCGGCGCGATCACTGTCGCCGGAACGCTACATCGGCAAGCAGGTGCCCGACTGGCGGGTACTGCAGCGCAGTGGTGGCAAGCACGGGCTGTTCGATGCCAGCAGCAACGAGGGCCTGCCCGTCATCTTCGCCTTCCACCGGCTGCAGGCCGCACCCGGCTGGACCTTGGTGGTGGGAGAGCCGCAACAGAGCTTCCAGGCACGCTGGCAGCAGCCCTTGCTCGGGATCATTTTCGGCGGCATCGTCGCCGCCGTGATCGCCCTGCTCTGGGCCAACGCCATCGCCCGCAGCATCCTGCTGCCCATCCGCGCCCTGGTGCAACGCAGCCACGGCGTGGTCGACAACCTCACCCACCTGCCCGACCCGCAGCCCTCCAACATCCGTGAGGTGCGCAGCCTGCAGAGCAGCCTCAGTGGCACCGTCGATGCATTGAAGCGAAGTGCCGATGAAGCGCGCGAACTGGCCCGCGACCTGAAGGACAGCGAACAGCGCTATCGCGCCGTTGCCGAAGCCGGTGCATTGGTGCTCTGGCAATCTGATCGCAACGGGCAGGTGCTTGCCGCCACCGGCTGGCGCGAACTCACCGGGCAGTCGGACGAACACGCACTCGGCAAAGGCTGGCTGCGACGGGTCAATGAAGACGACCTGCCACAGATCGAGATCGCGCTTGAGCAGAGTTTCACTGCCAGCAAGACCGGCTCGCTCGATGTGGAGTTCCGCGTCCTCGACCTGCATGGCAAGTGGCGCTGGTTGCGCGCCCGGGGTGCCCGCATCGGTCACAGCCTGAGCAAATGGGCCGGCGTGCTCGAGGATGTGGATGCACGCCGACAGGCGCAGGCGCGTATCGCCTACCTGGCGTTGCATGACGCACTGACCTCGCTGCCCAATCGCAGCATGCTGTTCGAGAAGCTCGACCAGGCCTTGATCGCCGCCCAGCGAGGCCATCACAGCGCCTTGCTGCTGCTGGACCTGGATCGCTTCAAGGAGGTCAATGACAGCCTGGGCCACCCCACCGGCGACCGTTTGCTGCAGGAAGTGGCCCAACGCATCCTCGCCTGTGTACGCGGCAATGACCTGGTTGCACGGCTGGGCGGCGACGAGTTCGCCATCCTGATGGCATCGGAAAACCGCATGCCCGAAGCCGCCGCCGCACTGGCCGCGCGGCTGGTGGACGAACTGGGCCGTAGCATCGAACTGGAGAACCACCAGTTCGCCATCAGCACCAGCATCGGCATCGTCCTGATCGACAACCAGGCCCGCGCCGCCGATACCTTGATGCGCAACGCTGATCTTGCGTTGTACCGGGCCAAGGATGAAGGCCGTGGCTGCTACCGCTTCTTCGAGGCGGAGATGGACACCCGCATGCAGCGCCGCCGACAGCTGGAAACCGAGTTGCGCACGGCCCTGCAACAGCAGCAGTTTGAACTGCATTACCAGCCGCTGGTGGATCTGCGCCTGCGCCAGGTCACCGGGTTTGAAGCCCTGCTGCGCTGGAACCACCCGCAACGCGGCCTGCTCGAACCCAGCCAGTTCCTGGGCCTGGCCGAAGACATCGGGATGATGCTGTCACTCGGCGCCTGGGTGCTGCGGCAGGCCGCGCACGACGCCAGCCAGTGGCCGGAACAGATGAAAATTGCGGTGAACCTGTCGGTCTCGCAACTGGCCCAGCCCACCCTGGCCGACGGCGTCGAGCAGGTGTTGGCCGCCACCGGGCTGGCCCCGGCCCGGCTGGAACTGGAAATCACCGAGAACGCGCTGATCGCCAACATCGAAGCGGCCTCCGCGCAGCTGCTGCGCCTGAAGCAGGCCGGTGTATCGATCGTGATGGACGATTTCGGCACCGGCTATTCGTCGCTGGGTTACCTGCGCGCGTTCCCGTTCGACAAGGTCAAGATCGACAAATCCTTCATCCGCGACCTGGGCGAGCAAAGCCAGGGCAGCGCGATCATCGGCGCGGTATCACACCTGTGCGAGAAGCTGGGCATCACCACCACCATCGAAGGTGTGGAGACCCAGGCGCAACTGGCACAACTGCAGGAGGAGCACTGCGCCGAGGGACAGGGCTATGTATTCGGGCGACCGATGCCGCTGGCAGAAGTGGAGGACTTCATCCTTCAATGGCCGGCACGCTGGAACCCGGCCACCTAGCGGCGAAGACAAAGCCGTAGCCCGGGTAAGCGCGACGCACCCGCAACTGCTGTTTCACAGGCAGGAAGAACGACAGATCTCTGCTCCCGGGTGCGCTGCGCTTACCCGGGCTACGTTGCTGCGTTCATCCTGACGGATCAAGCCTGACCTCAGTTGACCCCGCGGATGGCCAGGGTCAAGGCCAGCACGCTGAGGATCACGGCGATGGTGCCGTCCAGAATGCGCCAGGTGGAGGGCTTGGTGAACAACGGCGCCAACATGCGAGCGCCCAGCCCCTGCACCGTCAGCCACACGCCGCTGGCGGTCACCACGCCGATCGCAAAGGCCATGCGCGACTCACCGAAGTTGTCGGCGATCGAACCAATGACCATCATGTCCAGCCAGAAATGCGGGTTGATGATCGAGAAACCGGCCGCTGCCATCAGGGCTGCGCGCAACGACTGCTCGCCGTTGTCATCCAGCTTCATGCCACCGCCACCGGCCACCGCACGCCGCGCCGACTGCGCCGCATACCAGGTCAGGAAGGCAACACCACCCCACAGCAGGACGGTGGTCAGCCACGGCAACTGCGCGGTCAGCTGACGCAGGCCGGCCACGCTGGCCATGATGAACACCGCGTCGATGGCGAAGCAGGTGGCAATGATCGGAATCACGTGCTGGCGCATGATCCCCTGACGCAGGATGAACGCACTCTGCGCGCCGACGATGGCGAACAGACCGATACCGATACCGGCACC
Source organism: Stenotrophomonas sp. (assembly GCF_032066555.1). Taxonomy (GTDB): domain Bacteria; phylum Pseudomonadota; class Gammaproteobacteria; order Xanthomonadales; family Xanthomonadaceae; genus Stenotrophomonas. The sequence goes on along the minus strand of NZ_DAMBKV010000002.1, from coordinate 310,138 downwards.
ACTGAGCCAGGCACTGCCGGCGGCTTGGGCGGAAATAACCGAAAACATGAGGAAAAACCTTGCTACTGGGGGGAAGGACGCAGCGGGAGAACCCACCGGCACGTCCGGACGCGGCAATTGTCGCAATGCAGCAAGGAAAAGTAGAGCTAAACTTCATTAACCATCATTAGCAGAACTTAATATGCGCATTGATCATGCCCAGTTGCGGGCGCTGGCCGCGGTCATCCGCGAAGGCAGCTTCGAGCGCGCGGCGCTGTCGTTGAACGTCACCGCCTCGGCGGTATCGCAGCGGATCAAGGCGCTGGAGGACAGGGTCGGCAAACTGCTGATCAAGCGCACCATCCCCACCGAGGCAACACCGGAGGGCCAGGTGCTGGTACAGCTGGCCGAGCAGACCGCCCTGCTCGAGCGCGATGCCTTCGAGCGCATCGGCCTCAGCGATGCCGAGCTGCCCAGGGCCAGCATCCCGGTGGCGGTCAACCACGACAGCATGGAAACCTGGTTCCCGGAGGCGGTGCAGACCTTCTCCCACAGCACCTCCACCACCCTGGACCTGCATACCGAAGACCAGGACCACACCGTTGCCCTGCTGCGCCAGGGCGCGGTGATGGGTGCGGTAACCACCTTGTCCGAGCCGGTGCAGGGCTGCCAGATCCATGCGCTGGGCAGCATGCGCTACGCAGCCACCTGTACCCCCGAATTCCATGCCAGGCATTTCGCCAAGGGCGTGACCGCACAGGCGCTGGCACAGGCACCGGTGTTGGTATTCAACCGCAAGGACGACATGCAGGCCCGCTATGCACGCCGTCTGGCCGGGGTCGAACAGCCGCACAATGCGCCAACCTGGTGGATCCCCTCCACCCGCGCCTTCGTCCACGCCAACCTCGGCGGACTGGGCTGGACCATGAACCCGTTGCCATTGGTACGCCGGCACCTGGAGAGCGGGCGCCTGGTTTACGTCAAGGCGCGCGCCTGGGAGGACGTGCCGTTGTACTGGCAGCACTGGAAGGGCGAGGTCAAGACCATGGCCTTGCTGACCCGCGCCATCCTGCAGGCCTCGGCCATGCTGATACGCAAGCGCAGATAGCGCGGGGCCTGTGCTGCACTGCAAGTTTCCCTAAAGGACACTGCCTGCCCCGGCGGCCCGGGCGGATGCTGCAGGAATTGACCCACACACCTACCGGAGCCGCCAGATGTCGAGCAAACGATCTGCCCCCGTCATTTCCTCGTGGCTGCTCAGCGCCTTGGCCGCGCCGTTGGCGGGCGCCATGCTGATGCTGGCACCCACCAGCGCCAAGGCCCTGGAGTGCGGCAGCAACAACGGTTACACCTGCACAGGAACGGCGAACCAATACGCTGGCGGGTTCAATCCCGGTGTCGGCCAGGGCGGTTTTGGCGGCGGCAGCTGTACCGCCAGCAAGACCCCGGTGGTATTCATTCCCGGCAATGGCGACAGCGCCATCAGCTTCGACATGCCAGCCGGCGCGGTGGCCGGCTACAGCACCCCGCCGCGCTCGATCTATGCCGAACTGAAGGCTGCCGGCTACAACGACTGCGAACTGTTCGGCATCACCTACCTCAGCGCCAGCGAGCGCGCGGCACCGCAGTACAACTACCACACACCGGCCACCTATCAGACGCTCAAGACCTTCATCGACAAGGTCAAGGCCTATACCGGCAAGAGCCAGGTCGACATCGTCACCCACTCGCTGGGCGCGACCATGGCCCTGGCCTCGATCAAGTACAACGCCAATCAAGGCAGTGTGCGCCGCTTCATCAATATCGCCGGTGGCCTGCGCGGCCTGCAGACCTGCCGCAGCACCGGTTATCAATCGACCCTGGCGCCCACCTGCAACGCCGAGGCCTATGTCTTCCCGTACAACTACTACACCTTCGGCCTGTACCCGAGCACCGGCGTAGCCTATTACGGCTACAACCGCTGGACCGGCAGTGGCAGCGGCAGCCTGCGCACGTTCCCGGCCACGTACACCGGCATCCGCTTCTACACCATCACCGCCGGCTCGCGTGACCAGGTGCATTGCTTCACCACCAGCTACAGCGCCGGCTGCGCCGATGGCGCATTGTTCAATAGCGCTACCAATGTCTACGCGCAGGTCGACATCGGCGCAGGCAGCAGCGCCTACAGCTTCGACTGGGATTGGAGCGACGGCAGCCCGTACAACTTCGGTGGCGGCGACACCAGCAGCGGCGTCGGCCATTTCCGCTCGAAGAACAATGCCGGCCTGATCGTGCGCAACATGCTCACCAGCGACTGCACCAGCAATTGCGCAGCCGGCTACAGCGGCGTGTACGGCCCTGCGGTCAATCGCTGAACCGCGTTCTCAATCGAAGGACATCGATACGCCGACGCCGCCTTGCCAATCGGTGGTGTCGGCATCCAACCCGCGCAGGAACGATGCATCCAGTTGCACGCGCGGGCCCACCATCCACGTCACACCGGCACCGGCCGCACGCATGTACTGCGCGCCGGTGCCATAGCCGCCCTCGACATAGGCCGACAACTGCGGCCGCAAGGCGAAGCCATAGCTGGGCGAGAACAACCAGCCGCTGCCACCGTCGCCCCATTGCCGGTCGATGTAGAACGCCAGGCTGCTGTCGCGCGGCAGCGCCCATGCCGCCGTCACGCCAAGGTCGTAGTCATGCCCCGCATCACCCAGCGGTGCCCTGCCCCAAGGCAGGCTGGCCCCTGCTTTGAATGCCACTGACAGCTGCTCGTTGGCCAACGGCGGTGCCCACTTGAGTGCGGCGCTGCCGTCGCCGCCGCCGCTGTCCTGCACACGGATACCAGGGCCGCGCAGCCGCAGCCTGCTCCAGCTGTCCGCGCCAAGTTGCAACTCCAGCGTATCGGCAAGCCCGACGCGCAACAGCGTGTCTGCGGTCCAGGTGGTGGTGGTCAGGCCATCGCTGCGATCACGGCTGGCATCGGGCAAGCCCTGCTCCCAGACAATTACGTGCTTGCCGACCGTACTGGTGGAAAAGCCGATGCCTGGACGATCGAACTCCGGCGCGTCATCGGCCTGGGCGGGGCCACTTGCCAAGGCGAGCACTGCCAGCAGCAGAGACGAGGTTTTCATGCCCGCCATGTTCCATACGTGGCTGGGTGGCGATGTGAAAGATCATGGGCACTACCGGCATGCGCAGGGGGCGCCACGCTGCGCGATGGCCCGTTCCGGCTGTTGCAGCGTGCTTCCCGGGTGCGCTTCGCTTACCCGGGCTACGGATGCTCCGGGGAAGTCCTTCTGGTCGGTGGCGAGGCCACAAATGAAAAACCCACCCGCTTGCGCCGGGTGGGCCTTCAGCAAACCTGCGGATCCAGAGACCTCAGCGATGCGCCAGCGCGTAATCCAGCGCGCCGATCACCGCCGCCACCTGGGCGTCGTTGCACTGCTGCGGGGTCGCCTTGGCGCTGTCCGGATACACCTCGGTGGTGGTCGTGTAGCGCGCACCGCTGACGCTGGCGCATAGGCCAAGGGCCTTGAGCGGGTATTCGATCACGCCTTCGGCCACCACCTTGGAACCGATGATCTCGCCGCGTTCGTCGGCCGGTGCCAGATGGGTCACCTTGGCCACTTCGGCATTCACCGCCTGCTGGAACAGCGGCTGGCGATTCTCGGTGTCATCCACCAGATAGAAACCATCGGGAATCTCGCCCGGCTCGAACGGCTTGCCATCGCGCGCGGCCAGCGCCGGACGGAATTCGGTTTCGTCGGTGTCGGTGGTTTCGTGCAGGTCGATATGCATCAGCACGCCCCCCCGCAGCGGCGCAACCAGGGCCATCAATGCCGCCGATTCCTGCGCCGGGCTGTTGTCCACGAACGAACGGTTCGGGTCCAGTGCCAGCGCATTCCAACGCTGGATGCGCTCATAACCCCACGGACTGACGCAGGGGGCGACCAGCAGGTTGCAGCGGCCGGCGTAACTCTCCGCGTGCTGGTCGACGAACTGCAACGCGCCCTGCACGCCGCTGGTCTCATAGCCGTGTACGCCACCGGTGACCAGCATCACCGGCAAGGCCTCGTTCCAGTTCCGGCTGCGGATGGCAAACAGTGGATAGCGACCCGACGGGTAGTCCAGTTCACCGTATTGGGTGACATCGAAGCGCTCACGCAGCACATCTATTTTTTCCACCACCTCACCTGCATAGCTGCGCTGCACCTGCTGCTGTTCCAGCCACTGCGCGCGCTCCTGCTCGCCCCACGGCTTACCGGGGGTGCCAATCGGATAGAAAGCGGCATCAATGCTCATGCGCAGGTCTCTTCAATACGGAGGATGGCGCGCACTTTACACCCAAGCCGAGGAAGCTTCAGGCTGCACGGCACATTGGATGAACGCAGGTTCAATTGCGCCGCTCGCTTTTCACCTCGAATTTCATTGCGTGGGCGCAGGCTGGACGCACATTGGCGCAAAGCTGCGCTGCCAATAACAGGAGTATCGACATGGGCAAGCTTCCTATCACCCTGGCCTCGACCATTGCCGCGAGTGCAATGCTTCTCTCCGTCGGCGTCAACGCACAAACCTATGGCCCACGCGATGAAGGCCGCCGTTTCAACGACGGCAGCCGCGTGGTCTGCCACGAGGTGGAGGTAGCCAACAACGCACGTGACCAGAATCGCGTAGCCGGCACCGCCACAGGTGCTGTGGTCGGCGGCCTGCTAGGCAACCAGGTCGGCAAGGGCAATGGCCGCAAGTTGGCCACGGTGGGCGGCGCGGTGGCGGGCGGTCTGGTGGGCCGCAATGTGCAGGGCCGCAACCAGGAGCGCAATGGCCAGCGCGTGGTCGAGACCCGCTGCGAACGGGTTCATCGCTGACGAATCCAGCGCCATGCAAAGCAACAAAGGCCCTGTCAAGGGCCTTTGTTTTCAACGATGGCGGTGATCAGGCCTTGCTTTCGAGCAGACGCGCGATGTCCTCATCCTTCTGCTGCCACAGGCCATTCATCCACTGCTGGAACTGGGCACGGAAGTTGCGATCTTCCTGGTAGTTGCGGCCGATGAACTCGGTGGGGATAGGCAGCTTGCGCACCAGCACCTTCACTTCCGGCAGGCGATTGGCCATCAGGTCCATCATCGAGGGAATGCCCTTGGGATAGACGATGGTCACATCCAGCAAGGCATGCAGGCCCTTGCCCATCGCATCCAACACGAACGCCACGCCGCCGGACTTGGGTTTGAGCAGGTGTTTGAACGGCGAGGCCTGCGCTGCGTGTTTGGCGGCCGTGAAGCGGGTGCCTTCGACGAAGTTCATCACCGCCACCGGAATGCTGGCGAATTTCTCGCAGGCCTTGCGGGTCACTTCCATGTCGCGCCGGCCCAGCTCGGGGTTCTTGGCAATCTGCTTGCGGTTGTAGCGGCCCATGAAGGGAAAATCCAGGGCCCACCAAGCCAGGCCCAGCACCGGCACCCAGAACAGCGAGCGCTTCAGGAAGAAACGCAGCAAAGGAATCCGGCGGTTGAACACCTTCTGCAGCACCAGGATATCGACCCAGCTCTGGTGGTTGGCCAGCACCAGATAATGCCCATCGCGCTCAAGCCCCTCGGTGCCACTGACCGTAAAGCGGGTAGCGGTAAAGGCATGGATCATCGCGCTGTTCACCGCGATCCAGCTTTCCGCCAAGCCAGTCAGCAGCGGATTGCAGGCCCGACGCACCGACTTCAGCGGCAGTACCGCCTTGAACAGCGCCACCACGAACAACGGCAGGCAGTGTGCCAGCGTATTGATCACGATCAAGGGGAAAATCAGAGCCACGCGCAACCACACCATGGAAATAACCGCGGGGAGCAACCCCAGAACCCAAAGAAGCACAGGGTAGCAAAACCGGCGCTTCAGGTTTTATCCGAAACCGTCCGCACGCCCGACAAACGTCGGCCAACGCACCGGGATCCCCCAACCCTCACGGGCCAGGACAACCCCTGTGCAGCGGGGCACCGCCCCACTCGTTGCCGCCCCGCGGAGATCACTGCAGGCTGGTCTGTATCACCTCGACCCGGATGCCCGCCTCGGCCATGGCCTGGTTGGCGGCCGCCAGCTTCAGCCGCATGTCCTTGCGGAAACACTGGTCGATGGCATGTTCGATCTCGGGTTCACGGGCCATCAGCTGTCGCAGCGCATGCCGCTCCAGTGCCAGGTAGCGGGTCGGCTTGGCGGTGATCACGGTCGCGGTGGCCGGCATGTCGGTCAGTACGCTGATCTCCCCCGACAAGGCACCCGCCCCGCACCACCCCACAACGGCTTCATCCACCATGACCGCGACTTCACCGCTGGCAATGAACAGCATGTGGCTGGCCTGTTCGCCATGGCGGATCAGCACCTCACCTGCCCCGGCCTCGCACCATTGCCCCAGATCCAGCACCCGTCGCGCCTGCGCCGGCTCCACCAATGGCAATACGGCTTCCCTGAAGCGGCGTTCCTCGGCGCTGAAATGGGTGATGCGGTTGTGGTAGGCCTGCAGCGACAGCTGGCCCACGTTGACTGCCACGAAGATGATCTCCCAGGTGGCGCTGACGTAATCGGAGATCATCACCGAATAGGTGATGCTGAGCAGTCCCGACGCTACCGCCAGCGCACGCAGCCACATCATGCGTGTCATCAACATCGACAGGATCAACAGCAGGTAGCTGGCATGGCCAACCATCCCGTCTACCGAAAGTGCAGATTGCAGGAAGCTGTTCAGGTCCATGCCGCGAGCATGGGACAAGCCCTTGCAGACCGCAATTGGCAATGCCTGCCCTCCCCCGCCAGCAGCGCTCCTGCACGCCGACGACGGCCGCAAGGGTGCCCGTTCAGGCCGGCGGAACCGGGGGCCGGTAATCGGCCGCGCCATCGGTCCCGCAACCGATGTTCGCCGCAGGGAGCCTCACCCGACATACGCTGACATCTGGAAACGGCATAATCCCAGCCTTCGTATTTGTCGTGTCTGCACATGCCTTTCAAGTTGCCGCCGCTCGGTGAAGTCCTGGACCTGCTACCCGACGCGGTGTGCATGGTTGCCCCCGATGGCGAACTGCTGATGGTCAATGCCGCATTCGAGACCATCTTCGGCTACACCCCCGCCGAGGCCAAAGGCCGGCAGATCATGGATCTGGTACATCCAGAGGACCGCGCCGCCACCAAACAGTCGGCGCTGGACGTGATGGCAGGCCGGCCACGTTCCAACTTCCGCAACCGCTACATCCGCAAGGACGGCAGCGTGGTCGACATCCAATGGTCGGCCAAATGGCTGCCGGAATACGGCATCCGCATCGGCGTCGGCCATGAGGTAACCGCCCTGCGTGGAATCGAACGACAGCTGGAGCACCTGGCCAGCCACGATGCCTTGACCGGCCTGCCCAATCGTTATCACCTGCGCCGTGAACTGGAAGCGGCGCTGGAGCGCGCGGGGCGTGACGGCAGTGGGCTGGCACTGCTCTACATCGATCTGGATGGCTTCAAGGCCGCCAACGACCACTACGGGCATGAAGCCGGTGACCGCCTGCTGCGTGACGCCGCCCGCCAACTGCGCGATGGCCTGCGACAGAACGACCTGATCGCCCGCGTCGGTGGCGACGAGTTCGTTGCCGTGCTGCCAGCCTGCGCCAGCCCCGGTGATGCGCTGAATATCGCTACCGCCCTGCGTGCACGGCTGGCGTTGCTGCAGAGCCTTGGCAGCGACACCCCGCAGATCGACGCCAGCGTGGGCGTAGCCTGCTTCCCCGCCGACGGCAGTGACGCCGACGCACTGCTGCGCCATGCCGATGCCGCCATGTATGCCGCCAAGGCGAAGAAGCGCCTTGCCAACTCCGCCGCGGATCGCGCCTCCAACCCGATTTCCTGATCCAGGCCGCTCTTCCAGGGTTGGGACGGTGTGCGTGGCGCACGCCATGACACCGACATCCCAGCGGCCACCGGCCCGGGATCGCGAAGCGACTTGCCGCGTGAACGCAACGTCCCCAGAACCCACCCTATCGACAGAATGGGTTCTGCCTGCATACGTGAGTGGGCGCTATTGGACCGACTGGATCCGGATCTCGGCGCCGGAGGTCCGACTGCCCAACTCGATGATCTCATCAGCATCCAGGCCGGCGACCCTGTCCTTCACCCTCGCAATGCCAAAACCCTGCAACTCCGGATTGCCCATCACCTCATAGGCAGAGTTCACACCGTCCAGATTGATCTGAAGCATGGCCAGCAGAAGCTTCTGCTTTTTCTCAGCACTGACGGATTCGATCATTTGTTTCCAACTGGACTCCGCTGCCGCATCGGAAGATGCGTCCAATCGGATCGGCTCCTTGGCCAAGGCGCTACCTGCAGCCAGGACGCCGATGATGAGAACAGCAAAAAATCGAGCTTTCATAATGATCCTCCTTGAAGTCTGATACCGGCGCCTTTCTGCATCAGGCCGCTACTTCCAGGGCAATTCGCCCTTGGCCACCTTGGCACTGAGCTCCAACGATGCCTCACCTGGCAGGCCCGGATAGCGCTGCTTCATCGCCGCAATCAGCGCACCCGAATCCTTGGCCTTTGCCGCTTCCTCGTCGAAAGCCCGGATGTAGTTGGCGGTGAATTCAACCGCAGCCAGATCCTGTGGTGCGCCTTCCGCATAGTGGCCGGGAATCACCCGTACCGGCGCAAGGTCCTTGATCTGCTGCAGCGCGGCCAGCCAATCCTGATGTGACTGCGGCGTCTGCGTATCAGCCATGAATACGTGAGAACCTGCATCCACCAACACCCCGCCCATCACCGTCCTGATCGAGGGCACCCACAGGGCCGTGCGCTGCGGGCTGGCGCCATCCAGGCCGATCACCTGCAACTCCTGCCCCTCCAACTGCAGGCTGTTGCCCTGCAATGGTGCAGGCACCAGCAACTGTCTGGGTGCATTGGCACCCAGTTGCGGCCCCCATATCTTCAGCTTTTCATCCTTGCTGGCCTGTATATGCGCGATGGTCTGCGGCGTAGCCAGGATCTGCGCATCGGGGAATGCGGCGTGCAGGGTCTCCAGGCCGAAGTAGAAATCCGGGTCGCCATGGCTGATATAGATCGTGGTCAGCTTCTTGCCTGACGCCTTGATCTTCTCCACCAGCTTGGCCGCGTCGGCGGTGGAGAACTGCGCATCGACCAGCACGGCATCGCTGGTCCCGGTCAACAGTTCCGAGGACACCGCAAAGATGGAGTCCGCACCAGGATTGAACACTTCCACGTTCAAGGCTTGCTGGGTGCCTTGCGATGACGGGTCGGTAGCCGGCGCCGCTGCCGAGGGGGCTGCGGTGGTCGTCCCGTCTGGCGTCCCGGGCTTCCCGCAGCCGGTGATTGCCAGCGCGATCGCGATCGCCACCACCAACGTCATGCATTTCAAACCTTTGTCGTTCATTGCGCTGCTCCAGCAAGCCACGGGAAAACCGGCATGCACGATACCGCCCACGCTAAAAGCACGACCGCGCATTGCGGACGATGCTGGCAATACCGCTGTTATCCGCATGTTAAAGGGCGCAACTGCCAGTCGCACCCCGTACCCCGCCTGCGCAGCATACGGTGCGCATGCGATCATCCTTTTCCCCCAACACTGCTGCCCGCAATGACTTCCGAACAGCCTGATCTCGAAAGCATCCACAACCGGGCCTACCTGGCCATCGACGATGGCGAGTTGTGCAGCGCCACCCAGGATTTCGACCTGCTGTTACAGCACCACCCGGAGAACCCGTTCTATCACTACATGCGCGGTCTGGCATTGAAGTACCAGATGGAATGGGCCGGATCACTGCGGGACAACCTGCGCGCCATCGAACTGGCCGAGGAGTTCAGCCAGGCCCAGCACTGGAACGCCGCCATTGCGGCGACCGGCCTGGGCCAATGGACGACAGTGCGCGAACTATGGGCCGCCTGCGATATCACCCTGCCCGAAGGCGAAGGCCCCATCGACGGCAACTTCGGTGTCGCGGTGGTGCGCCTGAATCCATGGAGTGCCGGGGAAACGGTGTTCATGCGCCGCATCGACCCGGTGCGCGCACGCATCCTCAACGTCCCGCTGCCGGAAAGCGGCCACCGCTTCGGCGACATCGTGCTGCACGACGGTGCCCCCACCGGCGCACGCTTCGATGGCGAGCGCGAGGTGCATGTGTTCAACGAACTGGAGCGGCTGGAGTCGTCCGAGTTCCAGACCTTCGTGGTGTTCGTGCGCGCGGACAGCGCCGAGGACATCAACGCGCTGCTACGTGCCAGCGCACCCGGCATCGGCTATGCCGAGGATTGGACCCGCAGCATCCGCCATTACTGCCTGCGTTGCAGTTACGGCGCGCCGCACAGCCATGCATCCAGGCCTGATGAAGACACGGCGTGGCAGCGTGAGCGCAACCTCGGCATTGCAGCGCAGAGCCACCTATCCGTCGAGAAGCTGTTGAAGGATTGGCTCGCCGGCGGTAGCGGCCGCCATCTGGACGCCATCGAGACCCGCGAGTGTCCGCAGCCGGCACGCGAGGACGGCCATGCCTGGTGGTTGTCGCCCGAGGATGAAGACGAGGACGAGGACGAGGACGCACAGGACGACGAGGAAGAGTAAGCCCCGTGCAATGACGACGTGAGCGCACCGCGCCACGTCGTCGCGCATATCACGCTCAGGCCAACGCCGGCGCCAGCAGGCGGAAGGTTCCGGCGTCGGCATCCATCTCCACCTTGCCGCCGACCGGCACGATGAACTGCTCCTTGATGTGGCCGATCATCGCGCCACGGTAGGCCGGAATCTTCAACGGCAGGATGTAGTCGTCGAAGATCTGGTCCAGGGTCAGCGAGCCATAGCCATCACCCGGCGCGCAATCGGTGCACTCACCGAAGATGAAGCCGGCGATCTTGTCCAGCGCACCCATCAGCTTCAAGGTGCTGAACATGCGGTCGATGCGATAGGGCGCCTCTGCGACGTCTTCCAGGAACAGGATCTTGCCGGTGAAATCCGGCAGATAGGGCGAACCGGCCAAGGCCGTGAGCACGGTCAGGTTGCCGCCGATCAACTCGCCTTGCGCCTTGCCACCACGGATGGTCAATGTGCGGTTGTCGCGCGGCACCAGCTCATCGTCGTTTTCGCTGCGGTTCTGGTAGTGCATCAATTCGCGCTTGAAGAACACGCGTTCGAACTGATCGACATTGAAACGGTTCCAACTGCCTGCGCCGATCTGCCCATGGAAAGTCACCAGGCCGGTTTTGGCATGGATGGCACAATGCAGCGCGGTGATGTCCGAGTAACCGAGCAACACCTTGGGATTGGCGCGGATGCGCTCGTAGTCGAGCAGCGGCAGCAGCCGTGCTGCACCGGAGCCGCCGCGCACACAGATGATGGCCTTGACCTGTTTGTCGCCGAACATGGCATTCAGATCGCCCGCGCGCTCGGCATCGGTGCCGGCCAGGTGGCCATGGCGCGAGGCGTAATGCGCCCCGGTCTTGACCACAAAGCCCAGCGCCTCCATCGCCTCGCGCGCCAACTGCAGGCTGAGCCGCTCGCTGCTGGCCGAGGACGGGCTGACCAGCCCGACCGTATCGCCCTTGTTGAGCCCGGCGGCCAGCAGCTGCCCGCGCGTAGCCGCCATTGCGCCCTGCATGCCGAGCAGCGGCAAGGCTGCCGCCAATGCCGTACCGCCAATGAAACGCCGTCTATCCATGTTGTTGCCTGTTACCGGGAGTCGACCCAAGAGTAGCAGCGCAAAGCTCCACCTGTAGTGCCGAGCCATGCTCGGCAGGGGCATTACTGGCAAAGCCTCTGCCGAGCATGGCTCGGCACTACATTAAGGCGATTGCCGAGCATGGCTCGGCACTACATTCGCCTTTGGCGGGGCGCTTACATATTGCGACGGTACTCGCCGCCTACGTCGTACAGGGCGTGGCTGATCTGGCCGAGGCTGTGAGTCTTGACGGCCTCGATGAGTGCTTCGAAGACATTGCGGCGATCGCGCGCGGTCTTCTGCAGGTAACCCAGTCCGTGACCGTCATGCACCGCGTCGTCAGAGGCCGCGCCTTCGATCTCGTGTGCATGCGAGGTCTCCCCCGCCGGTGCCAGCGCATTGCGGTTGCGCTGCCAGTTGTGCACGTTCTCGATCTGTTGGCCCTTCTCTTCCTCCGTCGAACGGATCAGTTCGATCTCGGTGGCCACTTCACCGGCATGCTCCTTGGGCAGGAACATGTTGACGCCGACCAGCGGCAGGCTGCCGTCGTGCTTCTTGTGCTCGTAGTACAGCGATTCTTCCTGGATCTTGCCGCGCTGGTACATGGTATCCATCGCGCCGAGCACGCCACCCCGCTCGCTGATCGCCTCGAACTCCTTGTAAACCGCCTCCTCGACGATATCGGTGAGCTTGTCGACGATGAAGCTGCCCTGCCACGGGTTCTCGCAGAAATTCAGCCCCAGCTCCTTGTTGATGATCATCTGGATCGCCACCGCGCGGCGCACGCTTTCCTCGGTCGGCGTGGTGATCGCCTCGTCGTAGGCATTGGTGTGCAGGCTGTTGCAGTTATCGAACAAGGCATACAGCGCCTGCAGCGTGGTGCGGATGTCGTTGAACTGGATCTCCTGCGCGTGCAGCGAACGACCCGAGGTCTGGATGTGGTACTTCATCATCTGCGAGCGTTCGTTGGCGCCGTAGCGCTCGCGCATCGCGCGCGCCCAGATGCGGCGAGCCACGCGGCCGATCACCGTGTACTCCGGGTCCATGCCGTTGGAGAAGAAGAACGACAGGTTGGGCGCGAAGTCGTCGATCTTCATCCCACGCGCCAGGTAGTACTCGACGATGGTGAAGCCATTGGACAGGGTGAAGGCCAGCTGGCTGATCGGGTTCGCGCCGGCCTCGGCGATGTGATAGCCGGAGATCGACACCGAGTAGAAATTGCGCACCTTGTGGTCGACGAAGTACTGCTGGATATCACCCATCATCCGCAGCGCGAACTCGGTGGAGAAAATGCAGGTGTTCTGCGCCTGGTCTTCCTTGAGGATGTCGGCCTGCACGGTGCCACGCACGGTGGACAGGGTTTCTGCCTTGATCCGCGCATAGGTATCGGCATCCACCATCTGATCGCCGGTGACACCCAGCAGGGCCAGGCCCAGGCCGTTGTTGGTCGGCGGCAACTCACCGTGGTACTGCGGACGTGAGCGGCCTTCGAAAAGCTTCGCGATCTTCTCTTCCGCCTCGGCCCAGCGCGCGGGATCTTCCTGCAGGTATTTCTCGATCTGCTGGTCGATGGCGGTGTTCATGAACATCGCCAGGATCATCGGTGCCGGGCCATTGATGGTCATCGACACCGAGGTGGTTGGCGCGCACAGGTCAAAGCCGGAGTACAGCTTTTTCATGTCGTCCAGCGTAGGAATATTGACGCCGGAGTTGCCGATCTTGCCGTAGATGTCCGGGCGCGGCGCCGGGTCCTCGCCGTACAGGGTGACGCTGTCGAAGGCCGTGGACAGGCGCGCGGCCGGCTGGCCCACGCTCAGGTAATGGAAGCGGCGGTTGGTGCGCTCCGGCGTACCCTCACCGGCAAACATGCGGATCGGATCTTCGCCGCTGCGGCGGTACGGGTAGACGCCGCCGGTATACGGATAGGAGCCGGGCAGGTTTTCCTTCTGCAGGAAGACCAGCAGCTCGCCCCAGCTGCGATAGGTGGGCGCGGCGATCTTGGGGATCTGCTGGTGGCTCAGCGACTCGCGGTAGTTCTCGACGCGGATGGTCTTGCCGCGCACCTGGTACTCGTTGACCGGCTCGGTGATCGACTTCAGCCGTGCCGGCCACTCACGCAGCAGGCGCAGTGCGTCCGAATCCAGCGATTGCACGGCATCGTTGTAGCGTTGGCGCAGAGTGCGGATGCTGTTGTCGACGCCTGCATCGGTCAGTGCATCACCTGCGTACAGGTCCAGGGCACCCGGCTGCGCTGCATCACCCAGCTCCTGCAGCGCCTGCCAAAGGCTCTGTGCACGCTCGGCCACTTCTGCCTGTGATTCAATGCGGGCGTTGATGCCACGGCCCTGCTCGGCGATCTCGGCCAGGTAACGCACGCGGCTGCCCGGTATCAGGACGGTTGCGCGCGGCTCTTTGAGGGTTGTGTCGATGTTGGGGGCGAGATCAAAACCGGGTTCAGAGTCCGATTTTGCCTGCAAAACCGGACTCTGACCCCGGTTTTGATCTCGCTTCTCACGCAACAAACGGCACAGGTTGGCGAACATCCAGCTGATGCCCGGATCATTGAACTGGCTGGCAATCGTCGGGTACACCGGCACGTCTTCGTCCTTCATGCTGAAGGCTGTGCGGTTGCGCTTCCATTGCTTGCGCACATCACGCAGGGCGTCCTCGGCGCCACGCTTGTCGAACTTGTTCAATACCACCAGTTCGGCGTAATCGAGCATGTCGATCTTTTCCAGCTGGCTGGGCGCGCCGAAATCGCTGGTCATCACATACATCGGGAAGTCGACCAGATCGACAATCTCCGAATCACTCTGGCCGATACCGGCGGTCTCGACGATCACCAGATCGAAGTGCAGCGACTTCAGGAAGCCAATGCAATCACGCAGCACCGTATTGATCGCCGCATGCTGCCGGCGGGTTGCCATCGAACGCATGTAGACGCGCTTGGAGCGCAGTGAGTTCATGCGGATGCGGTCGCCCAGCAGCGCACCACCGGTGCGGCGACGGGTCGGGTCGACCGAGATCACCGCAATGCGCATCTGCGGGAAGCTGGCCAGGAAGCGATTGAGCAGCTCATCGGTTACCGACGACTTGCCGGCACCACCGGTGCCGGTGATGCCGACCACCGGCGTATTGCCCGCCGCCAGCTGCCACTGCTTGCGCAGGTGCAGCAGCTCCGCCTCCGAATGATTGCCATCCTCCAGCGCCGACAGCACCCGGCCAATACCGATTTCATCCTCTATCACCGGGGCGTCCGCGCTGTCATCACGCGCGGCGGCCTCGCGGGCCTTGCCCGCGCGCGCCACCACGTCCTCGATCATCTCCACCAGCCCCATCTTCATGCCGTCGTTGGGGTGGTAGATGCGCTCCACGCCATAGGCCTGCAGCTCGCGGATTTCCTCCGGCGTGATGGTGCCGCCACCGCCGCCGAATACCTTGATATGGCCGGCGCCGCGTTCGCGCAGCATGTCGACCATGTACTTGAAGTACTCCACATGCCCGCCCTGGTAGGACGACAGTGCAATCGCGTCGGCATCTTCCTGCAGCGCCGCGCGCACCACGTCTTCCACGCTGCGGTTGTGGCCGAGGTGGATCACCTCCGCACCCTGCGCCTGGATCAGCCGGCGCATGATGTTGATCGCCGCGTCATGGCCATCGAACAGACTGGCGGCGGTGACAAAGCGCAGCGGGGTGGTCTCAGGCTGGGCCTGCGGGAGCTGGGAGGCGGGGGTACTCATGGGCCGTGCAACATCCGGTTTCTGTTGAAACCGATCATAGAACCGCCAGCCCTGCAGGTCAGGTTGCAGCGCAGCGTGACCTTTTGCCGGTTTGCGCTATCGATGGCTACAGCAGGCGCCGTTTCCGGCAAAGCGAGCTACCACCGCGGGTAGCCCCTGCCTGAACATTCCTTCGGCGGGAATGGATTAGAATGGCGCATCCGCGACCCGTCACCACCCCGACGAAGTCGCATTTTTTGTTTTCCGGCCAGCCATTTGGCCACACGATCACTGACGTTGTGGCAAACACGCCATCGGAGCCCGCATGTTGTTCGACACCCTCGAGACCTCCGGCCATGAGCAGGTCCTGTTCTGCCAGAACCGCGACGCCGGCCTGAAGGCCATCATTGCCATCCACAACACCACCCTCGGCCCGGCCCTGGGCGGCGTACGCATGCGTCCCTACGCCAACACCGATGACGCGCTGCGCGACGTGCTGCGCCTGAGCCGCACCATGACCTACAAGAACGCCCTGGCCGGGCTGAATGTGGGTGGCGGCAAGGCGGTGATCATCGGCGACCCCAAGACCGCCAAGAGCGAAGTCCTGTTCCGCGCCTTCGGCCGCCAGGTTGAAGCCCTCGCCGGCCGCTACATCACTGCAGAGGACGTGGGCACCGACGTCAACGACATGGAGAACATCTACCTGGAGACCGGTTATGTCACCGGCGTACACCAGGTCCATGGCGGCTCCGGCGACCCGGCCCCGTTTACCGCTTACGGTGCGCTGCAAGCGCTGATGGCCTCGGTCAAGCGCAAGTTCGGCCACGAGGAGATCGGCAAGCTCAGCATCGCCGTACAGGGCCTGGGCCATATCGGCATGGAGTTGGTAAAGCTGCTGCGCGAGCGCGGCGCCAAGCTCTACGTCACCGACCTGGACCCGGTGCTGGTACAGAAGGCCGTGTCTGAATACGGCTGCGAGGCGGTCAAGCCCGACGCCATCTATGACGTGGCCGCCGACGTGTTCGCGCCCTGCGCGATGGAAGGCGCCATCGACATGGCCACGCTTGAGCGGCTCAAGGCCAAGGTCATCTGCGGCACCGCCAACAACCAGTTGGCCAGCCATGCGGTCGGCGACGAGCTGTACAAGCGCGGCGTGCTGTGGGCGCCGGATTATGCGGTCAACGCCGGGGGCGTGATGAACGTGTCGCTGGAGATCGATGGCTACAACCGCGAGCGGGCGATGCGGCTGATCCGCAGCATCTACCACAACCTCGACAAGATCTTCGACCAGTCCGAGCGCGACGACGTCTCCCCGCAGCGCGCGGCAGATCGTATTGCCGAGGCCCGGCTGGAAGCGATCGGCAAGCTGAAGATGCCGATGGGCCGTTCGGTGCCGCGCATGAACCGCCTGCGCGGCGAGTAAGCAGCACAGTCAAAACACGGAAGGCGGGCGATCCTCTCGCCCGCCTTCTGCTTTTCAAACGGCCAGGACGGGCGCCGGATCAGAACGCCTGTTGCAGCCGCATTGAAACCTGCCGGTTGTCGCCGCGCGGGCCGAAGCGTTGGTCGTAGCCCAACGACAGCCGGGTATTGCGCGCCAGCCACGAGTCCACCGACAAGCCAAACAAGCCGCCCGAACGCGATGGCTGCAAGCCGGCGATCGGCGCCCAGGCATCCACACCCACGAAGCTGGCATCCAGGCTCAGGCCATTGCCCCCCATTGCCTGTTGCCATTCGGCATAGCCGTTGAACGCCACCCGCTTCCACAGGTACTGGCCCCGCAGGCCCGCCAAGGCCTGCACGCGGCTGCTGCTCCAATCATCGGCGCGCAGGCCGAAGCCGTAACCGCCCTGCTCGTTGAACGCGCCACCGTCGATGCGGATGTAATCCGCCCCCAGATACGGCGTCAGTTGCGCCGCACCGCGCCCCAGCCGATACCCGGCCTCGACGCTGCTGGAGAGGAAGTTGCCGTTGTAACGCGCATGCACGCCACTGCGCTCGGCGCCCAGCAACAGGCCTCGATCCAGTGCGCGCTGGTACTGGCCAAACCCGGCCTGACCCAGCACATAGGCATCACCGCGCTGCCAACCGGCATAGAGCTGGGACTGGGTCTGACGATCGCGGCTACGGTCCTGCGCCACACCACCGCTGGCATTGGCGCGGGTTTCGCCGAACGCGAAGCCCAGTACGGCGTTGCTGGACAGCGCGGTTTCGCCCCCCATCATCCAACCGCCGACGCTGTAGTCGCTGCCCAGATACCCGCCCTGCCCGCCACCGCCGAGGCTGCGCATCCAGACGCCATTGGCTGCCGCCCCTGTGGCGCCCTCGGCAAACTGGCTGGACAACGCGCGCCGGTTCATGTCGATGCTGTCAAAGGTCATTGCCGTGGCGGTGGCGTGAGCCTGCCCCGAGAGACTTTCCAGGCTCTTGGCCAAACCGGCAACGCCGCCGCCAACACCTTGCACCGCTGCCGCCGCCGTACCGAATGCCGTGGTCTGCAGGCCGGAATCCGCATCCAGCACTTCAAACGCCTGCTCCACCCGCTGTGCCGCCGACATCGCGCGCAGGCCCACGCTGGCCGTGCTTGCCATCGCGGTGACACTTACACGGTCCAGCTGCAACCAGGCATTGTTGGCGTCATAGCCATACTGTGTCTGCAGCAAGGTAACGCCGGTGCTGCCGGTAGCCGGGGTCGCAAACTGGCCGCTGATACCTCCACCTGCATGCAGGAGGTCCTGGCGGCGACCATCCTGCGGCACATAGCCAGTGACCGCTCCATTGACATTAACTCCGCCATCCAGGGTGGCGGTTCCCGTCACCTGCAAGGCGTTGGAACCCAGCGCCACCATCAGCTGCGCGCCCGGGCGCTGCACGTAATTGCCTTCGATCGTTGCCGAGCCTTGATTGCTGAGCACGATGACACTGGCGCCGTTGTCCACATTGCCCACCACACGCGTGGTGCCCCCCATGAACTGAAGCGCGGCAAGACTGGGTTTGGTCTGGGCATCGATGCTGACGTTGGAACGGATTGAGCCACCGTCCTGCAGCGCAAGCGTGCCCTGCTGGATGCGGGTAGCACCGGCATAGGTATTGGCCGCGGCCAAGCCCAGCGAGCCACTGCCGGATTTCACCAGGCCGCCGGCGCCGCTGATCGGATTGCTCCATACCGAATTGAGCCCGAGCTGATTCACATCGACCTTGATATCTCCCCAGTCGGCCTTGCCGGGCCCCTTCACCGCCTTGCCCACGTTGAGCAGGCCATAACCGAACACGGCATCCGGTCCGGCCGCGCCCAGGTCGGTCGCAGTACCCAGCAGGGTCTGACGGACCAGGTCGTTGTTGAAGTAGGGGAATGCCTGCCACACCAGCGCCGCCGCACCGGATACCAGCGGTGCCGCGTACGAGGTGCCGCTGCCATAGTAATAGGTCAGGTTGCTGGCGGTGCTGTTATGGCCGATGAATGCCGATGTGCCCGGTGCCACCAGGCAATAATTTTTGGCCACGCCGCAGGCGTTGGAGTAGGTCGCCAGGGCCGTCGGGTTGGCCGTGTCCAGGGCGGCCACCGCCAGCCAACCCCGTTCCAGGTCAGCTGCCGGATAGGTGTTGTTGGCGCCTGCCTTGCTCGGCAACGCCGCCATGTCCGAAGGGTTGGATTTGGATTCGTTGCCGGTGGCGAACACCACCAGCCCGTCATTGTTGCTGATGAAAGGACGGTATTCGTTGGCGATATCCGCCGTTACATTCGGGCGGGTCCAGTACAGGCCACCCCAGGAATTGTTCATGATGCGCATGCCATCGCGGATCAGGTCCGCATGGATCGCAGCCATGCCCAGCGCGCCGGTCACCTCGTTGCCTTTGCCGGAGCCGTCATCGGTTGGCGACTTGTCGGCAATGATGCGCGCCGACAGGATCTGCGCGCCCGGCGCGACACCACCCGGCCACTGCCCGGTCGGCGCACCCGCAGCCAGTTGTGCCACCGTGGTGCCGTGACCCACCACGTCATCCACCAACAGGTTGTTCTGGGTCGAACTGATGTAATTGCGGTTGACCAGTACCCGCCCGGCCAGTGCCGGGTGGTTGCGCATCACTCCGGAGTCGATCACGCCGATGCGGTAGCCCGCACCGGTCAGGCCCATCGCGTGCGCGGCCGCGGTATTGGTCAGCGCCAGGTGCGCGTCAAAGGCCGGCTGGGGAGTTGTCGGCGGCGTCACCGGCGGGGTGGTGGGTGGCGGGGTTACCGGCGGGGTCACCGGCGGCGGATCGGACTTGGGACCACTGCCACTGCCGCAAGCGGCCAACGCCAATGCCAACGAACTGGCCAGCGCACTGCGCACCACACTACTACTCACCATTGCACTCCTCATTGCCTTTCTCTCCGTCCTGTGGATGATCCGCCAATTCAGGTACTACCTGTTCCCGGCGTTGCTGCGGCGACCTTCTATACTGCAACGACAATCCATTGTCCGTGGGGATGTGCCGTTGGTCCAATGTGCCCGGCCCCGCAGACGTTCGATAATTGCCGCAAGGTATAACCGAGATTGCTCATGTCTGACATCGTCATCGCCGCCGCCAAGCGTACCGCCATTGGCTCCTTCCTTGGCCAGTTCAACGGCGTTCCCACCCCGACCCTCGGTGCAGCCGCGATCAGCGCGGCCATGCAGCAGTCCGGCATTGCTGCCAGCGACGTATCCGAAGTCATCATGGGCTGCGTGCTGCCCGCCAACCTGGGCCAGGCACCGGCCCGCCAGGCCGCGCTCGCCGCCGGCCTGCCGACCAGCGCCGGCGCCACCACCCTCAACAAGGTCTGCGGTTCCGGCATGAAGGCCATCATGCTTGGCCACGACCTGATCAAGGCCGGTTCGGCCAGCATCGTCGTTGCCGGCGGCATGGAGTCCATGTCCAACGCCCCGCACATGCTCCCCAACTCGCGCACCGGCAATCGCTATGGCAACTTCCAGGCGGTCGACCACATGGCATGGGACGGCCTGACCAATCCCTACGATGGCCAGGCCATGGGCGTGTTTGCCGAGGCCACCGTGGCCAAGTTCGGCTTCACCCGCGAGGAGCAGGACGCTTACGCCATCGAGTCGGTGACCCGTGCCCAGGCCGCGCAGGCCAATGGCGCGTTCGCTGACGAAATCGTCGCGGTCAAGGTTGCCACCCGCAAGGGCGAGGTGGAGTTCAACCAGGACGAGCAGCCGGGCAAGTCGGACATCAGCAAGATCCCTACCCTGCGTCCGGCCTTCAAGAAAGACGGCAGCGTCACCGCCGCCAGCTCCTCCAGCATTTCCGACGGTGCCGCCGCTGTGGTGCTGCTGTCGGCCGACGATGCCGCCAGCCGCGGCGTGCAGCCGCTGGCCCGCATTGCTGCCCATGCCACCTTCTCTCAGGAACCGGAATGGTTCACCACCGCTCCGATCGGTGCGATCAGCAAGGTGCTGGAAAAGGCAGGCTGGAGCGTCGCCGACGTCGATCTGTTCGAGATCAATGAAGCGTTCGCCGTGGTCGCGATGGCCCCCATCCGCGAGCTCGGTATTCCGCATGCCAAGATCAACGTCAATGGCGGTGCCTGTGCATTGGGTCATCCCATCGGTGCCTCGGGTGCCCGCTTGGTGGTTACGCTGGTAAATGCATTGCGCACGCGCGGCCTCAAGCGTGGCGTTGCATCCCTTTGCATCGGCGGCGGCGAAGCAACCGCCATCGCCATTGAATTGATTTAATTGAGAAATCTCAGATTTTTTCAAACCTGAATGCGGGACCGCTTGACAGCCGAAATGGGCTTGTCATCATGTTCCCGGCGCGCAATGGCGCGTTGCCTAATTTCACGACGAGGATTCACAAATGAGCATCAACAAGCTGCTGATCGCAATGACCCTGGGTCTGGCCCTGACCGCCTGCTCGAAGCAGGAGCAGGCTGCTGACGCCGCCGCTGACGCCAACCAGGCTGCTTCGGAAGCACAGGTCGCTGCTGACCAGGCTGCTACCGCCGGCGCTGCTACCGCCGACGCTGCCCAGGCTGCTGCTGACACCGCCGCTACCGCTGCTGACGCCGCTGGCGAAGCTGCTGGCGCCGCTGCTGCTGCCACCACCGACGCTGCTGCTGGCGCCGCTGCTGACGCTGCCAAGGCTGCTGAAGACGTGGCCGGCCAGGCCAAGGACGCTGCTGAAGAAGCCAAGAAGTAATAACTTCTGCTTCCAAGTGAGTCTGGAAAAGCCGCTGGTTCGCCAGCGGCTTTTTCTTTGCCTGCGAATCCTGCACGACAACGCGCCCGAACGCGTCGCCAGCCTGCACCTGCCTTCGCCTGCTGCAATCCCGCCCCGCTACCGCGCGGCAAACTTCCCCCGCACGCCGCATCGGTCACCGTCAGTCGATGGCAGATGCTTGCGGCCACGTCTGCGCAAGGCCAACGTTCCGCCGGCGCGCCTGCAACCTGCCCGGTTGCCCCGGGCTTGGACCGGTGGCGTCTTGACGTGATCTGAATACGTCAGCCCATACGCTGTTTGCATTGGTCCCCTCACAGGAGAATGCAATGAAGCCAATTATCCCCATGCTGGCCGCAGGCCTGGTCCTGGCACTGGCAGGCTGCAACGACCGCAATGCCGAGCAGGCCAAGCAGGACGCCGCCGCCGCGGCAGAACACGCAGGTGATGCCGCCAGGAACGCGGCAGAGTCAGCCGCCGATGCTACCCGCGATGCTGCCGACTCGGCTGCTGCCGCTACCCGCACCGCCGCCGCCGAATCGCAGCAGGCGCTGGACAAGGCTGCCGACGCCACCAGCAAGGCCGCCGAAGACGCATCCGTGGCAGCCAAGGATGCCGCTGCCGATGCCAGTGCGGCTACCGCCAACGCTGCACAGAAAGTGGCCGATGAAGCCCATGACGCCGCCAAACAGGCACGCGAAAAAGCGAACGAAGCCAAGCATTGATAGACTCCGCCACGCAGCCGTCCGTGCACGGACGACTGCGTGGCAATCGCGCGGGAAGCGTGGTGCCAGCGGGGGCCGGATGCAAACCATCCAGGCAGGCGGGTGATCAGCGCGACAGGCAGTATGCGCGCCTCACCTTGATCAGGCGGTCAGGGTCGCGATGCAGAAACGCACAAGCAGTAAACTCGCGCTGATTTTTTCCGCGCTGGTATTCGTCGCAATTGGCGTAGGCGTTTTCATCGGCGCACGTCGCTTCATCGCCGATGCTCAACTGGTCGCCCACACCCATGAAGTCATCAGCAGCATCGACGAAATCCAGTCGATGGTGCTTGACGCCGAATCTGCCGAGCGCGGCTACCTGTTGACCGGTAGCCAGGCCTACCTGCTCGACTACGAGGTGAGCGTGGAGCGTCTGCCGCTGCTGTTGAGCAGCCTGTCCAAGGCGGTCCCCGACAACCCCGACCAGGTGCGCAACGCGCGCAAGCTCAATGAGCTGGTCAACCAACGGCTGCAGCAGATCCAGCACGTGGTCGACATCTACGACAGCAACGGCCTGGAGGCAGCGCGGGCAGCCATCAACCAGACCGCCTTCCGCACCACCAGCGCCATCCGCGAACAGGTGCGGACCATGGTCGAGGAGGAACACCAGCGTCTGGTCGAACGCGCCGCCAGTTCCCGCCGCAGCGCCGACCTGCTGCTGGGGCTGGCCTTTGCCGGCATACCGTTCGGCCTGGCCGTGGTCGCCTCGGTCTACGGCATTCTGCTTTCCGAGTTGCGCCGCCGTACCCGCGCGGAAAAACGCGCGGCCCATGCCAGCCAGCAGCTGGCGGACAACCTGCAACAGATCGAGCGTTCCAGTGCCGACCTGCAGACCCTGGGCCGTTACACAGGCCTGTTGCAGAGTTGCGCCAACCCCGAGGAAGCACTGGATATCAGCGCCCGCACGCTGCAGGCATTGATGCCGAACGTCGCCGGCTCGGTCTATCTGCTGCGCGCCTCCAATGACCGCGTCGAGAACATTGTCAGTTGGGGCAGCCCCTTGGTGGAAACCGCCGCATTCCTGTCACCCAGCGACTGTTGGGCGCTGCGACGTGGACAGCCGCACGTGATCGATGACCTGCTGCGCGACGCCGGCTGCCCACATATCAGCCGACCGGAACCGGGTCACTGCGTGGCCAGCGCCTGCATCCCGATGTCGGCACAAGGCGTGCAGATCGGTTTCCTGTTTCTGTCCGGCCCAGGTCCCGGGCCACTGCCGCGCCTGAACATCGCCGAATCCGCGGTTGAGCAGCTGTCACTGGCGCTGAGCAACCTGCGCCTGCGCGAATCCCTGCGCCTGCAATCCATCCGTGACCCGCTCACCGGGCTGTATAACCGCCGCTACCTGGAAGAATCGCTGACCCGCGAAATCGCCCGCTGCGGTCGCCGCGACTTTCCGTTGTCGGTGATCATGCTGGACGTGGATCACTTCAAGCAGTTCAACGACACCCACGGCCATGGCGGCGGTGATGCCTTGCTGGCTGCCATCGGCCAACTGCTGGGCTCACGCCTGCGCGGCGAAGACATCGCCTGCCGCTATGGCGGCGAGGAATTCACCGTGATCCTGCCCGAGTCGGACAGCAGCAATGCGCTGCGCCAGGCCGAGGAACTGCGCCTGGCACTGTCGCAGATGAGCGTCCCGTTCTCCGGCAAGACACTGCCAGCGATCACCATCTCGCTGGGCGTGGCGACTTACCCCGTCGATGGCGTGGCCGGTCTTACCTTGCTGCGCAAGGCCGATGCCGCGCTGTACCGGGCCAAGCGCAGCGGCCGCAACCAGGTACTGCGCTTCGACCCGGCACTGGATGGCGCCGGCTGACCAGGGCTGCGGCAAGCCGCCCTGAAGGATGCACGCAAACGGTGGCGGTGGATCGCACCGGCCATGTCACCGGAACTGTAGCCCGGGCAAGCGCAGCGCACCCGGGGAACGGTCCATGGATCTTCCAGGCTGTCCGCCAACAGCCCCGGGTGCGCTGCGCTTACCCGGGCTACCGCAACTGACCAGGGCTGCGGCGGCGCGCGTTGCAGGAAAGCCGTGAGCGGCGTAGATGGCTGCCGTACGCGGCGGCCTTGATTCTGCGTTTGCGGGCTTGCTCGCGGCTTCAATTGCTGTCGGCTTCGCGGCTCACGCCGCTCCCACAAGGCGACGTCTGCAAGCCGGCATTCTGCAGTTGCCAGCTGAGTAGCGGCTGCAATGGCTACTGGCTTCGCGGCTTACGCCGCTCCTGCAGCCGCTGCCATCGGCAAGGCGCGGGCCAATATGTCCGCGAACGGTGTATCCGCCTGCAGCTGCCCATACACCGCCTGTGACCGGCGCAGCCGCGAACACACGAAGGCCTGCGCCAAGGGGCTGCCCGCACGCAGCAACATCGCCGCCTGCAACAACACCGCGATATCCACCACCAGCGTGCGCGCATCGGCCTGTAGCAACTCAGCCCCTTGCAGCCGTCCCAACAGCGCCTGCAGCGACTGATCGTAGACGTCACTGCGACCGGCAACCTGCTGCAACTCGGCCTGCATGGCCACGCGGGTTTCCGGCTCACGCTGCAGCGCGCGCAGCACGTCCAGGCATTGCACGTTGCCGCTGCCTTCCCAGATCGAGTTCAGTGGCGCCTGCCGATATAGCCGCGGCAGCATCGATTCTTCCACATAGCCGGCACCGCCCAGGCACTCCTGCGCTTCATTGACGAAGCCCGGTGCGCGCTTGCATATCCAGAACTTGCCGATGGCCGTGGCAATGCGTGCGAACGCTGCCTCATGTGCATCCTGCGGCGCGCGATCCACGGCATGCGCCACCCGCATCGCCAGGGTGGTCGCCGCTTCCGACTCGATTGCCAGGTCACTCAGTACGTTGGCCATCAACGGATGCTCGACCAGGCGCTTCCCGAAGCTGTACCGGTGCCGTGCATGATGCAGCGCCTGCGCCAAGGCCATGCGCATCTGAGCGGCCGAGCCGAGCATGCAATCCAGGCGGGTCAGCATCACCATCTCGATGATGGTGGCCACGCCACGTCCCTCCTCGCCGACGCGACGTGCCCAGGCACCGCAGAACTCCACCTCGCTGGAGGCATTGGCCCAGTCGCCGAGCTTGTCCTTCAGGCGCATCAGATGGAAGTTGTTGCGACGCCCGCAGGCCAGCCGACGCGGCATCAGGAAGCAGCTCAAGCCACCCGGTGCCTGCGCCAGCACCAGCCAGCCATCGGACATCGGCGCGGAGAAGAACCACTTGTGCCCGACCAGGCTGTATTCGCCCTCGCCCGCCAGCGGCGTTGCCAGCGTGCTGTTGCTGCGCACATCGGAGCCGCCCTGCTTCTCGGTCATGCCCATGCCGACGGTGATGCCCGGCTTGTCACCAATGGGCAGGTCCCGCGCGTCATAGAATGGGGCCGCCGCCTTGTCAGCCCATTCCGCCAACGCTGGTTCCTGCCGCAGCACCGGCACCGCCGCGTGGGTCATGGTCAGCGGACAACTGGTCCCCGCTTCGGCCTGGCTGTGCAGATAGCTCAAGGCCGCACGTGCCACATGCGCGCCGGGCTGGGGCGAGCGCCAGGACAGGCCGGCCACGCCACGGGTCTTCGCCGAGGCCATCAGGCGGTGGTAGGCCGGATGGAAATCGACGGTATCGATCCGGTTGCCCTGCGCATCGTGGGTGCGCAACAACGGCCGCTGCCGATTGGCATCGAAGCCGATCCGGTACAGCTCGCCACCGGCCAGCACGCCGTAATGCTGCAATGCCGCGGCAAAGGCGTCCGCGCCTTCGCGTTGCACGCACTGCTGCAGGGCCAGGTCGTCCTGCCACAGATCGCGCTCGGCGAACGGTGGCGGCTGATTGTCGACCACGTGGGTTTCAAACGGTGGCGGCTGCGGCAGCATGGCGGCGACTCGTATGGGACCACCCTTGATTCTGCCGCAAGCACCCACCGCCCGCGCGTTGTTCAGTGCTTTTCTGCGACTTCGGCCATTGCCGCGATGAACTCGTCCTGCAGCGCCAGTTTGCCGAACAGCCCGTGCTGGGTGCCGCTCAGCACCCGCAGCATGTGGCCACGGCCGCCGGGCATGCGCCCCATCGGCTTGAACAGCAGGTCGCGACCCGTGGCGATCCAATCGTGGTCGGATTGGAAGATCGGGGTCAGCCAGCGGCTCCAGAACTGGTACAGCCAGACATGCGCCTTGCGTGCATGCTGGTAACGCGCCAACGCCGCCTCGATATCCTGCTCCGCGCGCAGCGCATCGCGCAGCGCCATGGCATCCATCAGCGCCATGTTGACGCCCTGCCCCAGCTGCGGGCTCATCGAATGCGCGGCATCCCCGGCCAATACCAGGCGTCCGCGGTACCAGCGGTCCATCACCGCATCGCGGTAGCTCGCGCGCGCCAGCTGTGCCTGCACACTGACCCCGGCCAGACGCGCGCGCGCTTCCGGCCATAACGTGGCGATCTCATCCAGCCACGGCTCCAGCCCATCGCGTTCCCAGGCCTGGAAACCATCGCGCGGCAGACTCCAGAAGAAACTCAGCCGTTGTTCGCTGTCACCGGGGCGGGTGCCCACCGGCAGCAGGCCTATCATCTTGCGCGCCGCCACATAGCGCTGGCGCAGCTCATCGCCGTGCTGCCAGTCGCCGCGCGGCAGCAGGCACCATAGCGCGCCCCACGGGTATATCCGGTCGAGCCTGGTGCCCTGCACCTGCGCGCGCAGCCCGGAGCCCGAGCCATCGGTGGCGATCACCAGGTCGAACGGGCCGTGCCAACGCCCATGCTGGTCCTGCACGCGCTGCAGGGATTCATCGATGGCGCTGATACGGCTGTCCACGTGCAGTGCGGGGCCCGCATCCCAGGCCGCATCCAGCAACGAGAACAGCGCCCCGCGCTGCATCCCAACGCCACACAGACGCGCGTCCAGACCGGCATAGGTCATGTCCATCACCGCCCGGCCACACGGGGTTTCACCGTACAGGCGGCGGACCACCGCGCCATGTTCCAGCACCTGCGGCATCAACTGCATCTGCCACAGCGCCTGCAGGCCGCTGGGTTGCAGCAGGAAGCCGGCGCCTACCGGTCCCGGTGTCGCCGCCTGCTCGAACACCTGCACCCGGTGCCCATCGCGCGACAACAGTACGGCCAGGGCCTGGCCGGCCGTGCCATAGCCGACAATGGCGATATCCAGTGTCCTGTTCATTGCAGTCCCTCCCTGGGTGGCTGCCTTTGCTAAAAAAAAACCCCGCCGAAGCGGGGTTTTTCCGCACAGCCGGGTGGATCACTCAGCCGGCGTAATGTTCGAAGCCTGGGCACCCTTCGGGCCCTGGGTCACGTCATAGCTGACGCGCTGGCCTTCCTGCAGGCTGCGGAAGCCCTTGGAATTGATCGCAGAGAAGTGCGCGAAGACATCGGCGCTGCCGTCCTCCGGTGAGATGAAGCCAAATCCCTTGGCGTCGTTGAACCACTTGACGGTACCGTTCGGCATGGTGATGCGAGACCTTGTTCGATGAATGGATTGATGCACGCTGAATGAAGCGCACTGGCGGAGTATGCAAAGCTTAAGCCGGGATGACAATCACCCCCGGGCCAATTCACCCACCAAAGTCGGCAAACCAGACGAAGCTGCGTCCACATTGGCCAGCACTTCGGCCATGGTGATCTCCCCCGCATCGCCACAGCCGGCGGCCCAATTGGCGACGATGGCCAGGCAGGCGTAGTCCAGCCCCAACTCGCGCGCCAGCCCAGCCTCCGGCATGCCGGTCATGCCGACCAGATCGCAGCCATCACGGCGCATCCGGGCAATTTCAGCATTGGTTTCCAGGCGAGGCCCCTGGGTCGCGCCATAGCAGCCACCGTCCTTGATGGTCACGCCCTTGGCCGCGGCCGCCGCCAATACCTGGGCACGGAACGCCGGGGTGTAGGGATGGCCAAAATCGACATGCAGCACCTCGCTGCCTTCCTCCTCGCTGAGCGTGGAAATCCGACCCCAGGTGTAGTCGATCAACTGGTCCGGGCAGGCCAGCACGCGCGGACCGAACTCGTCACCGATACCGCCGACCGTGTTCAGCGCCAGCACTCGACTGGCCCCCAACTGCTTGAGGGCAGCCAGATTGGCGCGATAGTTGATCTTGTGCGGGGGGATCGAATGGCCTTCGCCATGCCGGGCCAGAAATGCCACGCGCTGGCCGTTCAGCAGGCCAACCCGGACCGGGCCCGAGGGAGAGCCGTAGACGGTTTCCACTTCATGGGTCTGGACGTCGTCCAGCGCGGCCAGCTTGTACACGCCGGTACCGCCAATAACGGCCAGGGCGATAGGTTCCATGCTCATTCCTGATGTTCTCGTTGGGCACGCGCGGGCCACGCCCTTGGCGTGGCCCAGCCGCGATCAGCGCGAAAGCCGATGACAAGCATCGGCCACCGCTATTACTGCTTCATTGCGTAGATGGCCGGCAGCGAGCGCAGCGATTCGCTGACGTCCATGCCGAAGCCGAACACGAAACGATCCGGCAGCTCGATGCCGGAATAGTCGGCCTTGACGCCCGGCAGGCAGCGGTCGTGCTTCTTCACCGTCAGCACGGCGATGCGCACATCGGTCGCGCCCTGCTCCAGGCACCATTCGCGCACGCCCTGCAGGGTGAAGCCCTCGTCGAGGATGTCGTCGACCAGGATCACCCGGCGGCCGAACAGCGCCGACACCGGGCGGTGCTTCCACACCAGCTCGCCGCCGCTCTCACCGTGGTAGCGCGAAGCCTGCATGTAGTCGAACTGCGCGTCCTGGCCGCGCGCGCCCAGTTCCAGCGCCAGCTGGCCGGCGAACGGCAGCGCACCGTTCATGATCGAAATGAACACCGGCACTTCGCCCTTGTAGTCGCGCGCGATGGCGTCGGCGATGCCGGCGATGGCGGTGTCGATGGTGGGGCGGTCGACCAGCAGGTCGGCCTGGGCCACGGCTTGTTCAAGAGTGAGTTTGCTGGACATCAGGCGGTTCTTCCAAGGTTTTCAAACAGATGATTACAGGTATCAGTGTGGCGGGCATCGGCCAGCAGGCCGCCCCAGCCCATCGCCCCGCGCCCGATCAGGCTCAGCACGGCGGCGGTGTTCAGGCGGCGGCTGGCCACCGCCTGCAGGGATTCCTCGACCAGCTCCGGGTGGCAGACCAGCACCACGTCGCAGCCGGCATCCAGGTGCGCATCGACGCGGCCCTTGACCCCACCGGCGGCGAACGAGGCCGCCATGCCGATATCGTCGGAGAACACCACGCCACGGAAGCCCATCTGCTCGCGCAGGATCTGGTTGATCCAGCGCGGCGAATAGCCGGCCGGTTCCGGTGCCACCTGCGGGTAGATGACGTGCGCCATCATCACCGCATCGGCGCCGGCGGCAATGCCGGCCTGGAACGGTATCAGGTCATGGGCCTGGATTTCCGCCAGCGGGCGCGGGTCCACGGCGGTATCGACGTGGGTATCCTCGCGCACCGTGCCATGGCCGGGGAAATGCTTGAGGGTGGCAGCCATGCCCACCGAATGCATGCCGCGCACATAGGCAGCGGTCAGCGCCGCCACTACCTGCGGGTCTTCGCCAAAGGCGCGGTTGCCGATGGCCAGGTTGCCGTGGCCCACATCCACCACCGGCGCGAAGCTCAGGTCCAGGCCGCTGGCGCGGATCTCGCTGGCCATCAGCCAGGCGTGCTGCTCGGCCAGCGCCAACGCGCCCTCGGGGTCGGTCGCATAACGCTTGCCCAGGCCATCGAGCGGCGGCAGTTCGGCATAGCCCTCGCGGAAGCGCTGCACGCGGCCGCCTTCCTGGTCCACCGCCAGCAACAGCGGGCGGGCGGTAGCGGCACGGATGGCCGCGCTCAGCTCCACCACCTGCGCGCGCGAGGCGAAGTTGCGCTTGAACAGCACCACCCCGGCCACGGCGTCGTTCTGCAGCCAGTCGCGCTCCTGGGCGGTCAATTCAGTGCCGGCAACGCCGATCAAAAGCATGCAAGGACTCCAATCCGCCGCAGGCTGCGGCGTAGCTGCGCATTGTCGCAGATGGCGCCGGTCGCGTCAGAGCCTGCGTTCAGATGCTGCAGCCGTCCGGGCCGCAGGCCTGTTCATCGCCGCTGGCGACGGCCGGCGCCTGCTCGGCGGCGATCTTGCGCAGCACCTGGGCAAACACTTCCGGGGGTTGGCCGCCCTGCACGGCGTATTTGCCGTTGATCACGAAGGTCGGCACCGACTGGATGCCCAGCGCCTGCGCCTGGCCGAGCCCGGCCTGGACCTGGGCCAGGCCCTCGTCGGAGGCCAGCATGGCCTGCACCCGCTCGGCGGGAATGCCACCGACGGCGGCCGCGGCCACCAATACCTGCGGATCGGCCAGGTTGCGGCCTTCGGCGAAGTGCGCGCGGAACAGTGCCTCACCGACCTGTTCCTGCACCCCGCTCTGCCCGGCCAGCCACAGCAGCCGATGCGCCGGCAGCGTGCTGACCTTGACTTGGCCCTTGTCGAAATCCATCGGCAGACCTTCGGCCTGGGCGGCGCCCTGGGTCTGCGCCAGCATCTGGTTGGTGCGCTCGATGCCACCAAACTTGGCCGCATAGGCCTCGCGCAGCGGCACCGGGGTGGTATCGGCGGTGGGATCGAGCAGGAACGGGTGCCAATGCACGTCGACCTCCGGTGCGTCCTCACCCAGCAGTTCCAGTCCACGCTGGAAGCGATGCTTGCCGATCCAGCACCAGGGGCAGACCACGTCGGACCAGATATCGATGCGCATGAGGGTTCCTAGATTCGAATGTAGTGCCGAGCCATGCTCGGCAGTGGCCTTACCAATAATGCCAACTGTAGTGCCGAGCCATGCTCGGCAAGGGCTTTACCAATAATCCCAACTGTAGTGCCGAGCCATGCTCGGCTGAAGCCTTGCCGGTAATGCCTCTGCCGAGCATGGCTCGGCACTACAGGGTTTGCTTGTTAAGCCTCTGCCGAGCATGGCTCGGCACTACAGGGTTTGCTTGTTAAGCCCCTGCCGAGCATGGCTCGGCACTACGGGCACTTCACCACTGGTTGTACGGCTTCGATGCCAAGGCCAGGTTGTAATACCGCAGCTCGTCGGTGACTTCGGCGCCCGCCCAGTCCGGCATGTCGAACACCTGGTCGGCGCTCGCCAGTTCCACTTCGGCCACCACCAGCCCGGCGTTGTCACCGAGGAACTCATCCACTTCCCACAGCAGGCCGCCGTGCTGCACCAGGTGGCGGCGCTTGTCGATCAGGCCACCGACGCACAACGCCAGCAGCTCGCGCGCCTCGTTCACCGGCACCGGGTACTCAAACTCCTGGCGGGTGTGGCCCAGCTCGCGCGACTTGATGTTCAGGTAGGCCGCCTCGCCCTGGATGCGCACCCGCACCGAGGCCTTCTGCGCGCCGCTGTCCATCGCCGCGATGTCATTGATGTAGCCCTGCGCCATCGGGACGACGGCGTGCGCAGCCGCACGCCAGCCATCGCCGGTCACCAGGAACTTGCGTTCGATCTCGATGCCCATCGCTTACTTCTTCTCGAAGACGGCAATGCTTTCCACGTGCGCGGTATGCGGGAACATATCCATCGCACCGGCCGACACCAGGGTGAAGCCCTGCTCGTTGACCAGGTAGCCGGCATCGCGGGCCAGCGAGCCCGGGTGGCAGCTGACATAGACGATGCGCTTGAACTGTTTCAGCGGCAACTGCTTCAGCACATCGATCGCGCCCGAACGCGGCGGGTCTAGCAGCAGCTTGTCAAAGCCCTGCTTCATCCACGGCGCATTGCTCTGGTCCTGGGTCAGGTCGGCGGCATGGAACTCGGCGTTGGCCAGCCCGTTGCGCTGCGCGTTCTCACGGGCGCGCGCGACCAGGCCGTCATCGCCTTCCACGCCCACCACTTCGCGCACGGTACGCGCCAGCGGCAAGGTGAAGTTGCCCAGCCCGCAGAACAGGTCGAGCACGCGCTCGTCGGCCTGGCCGTCCAGCAGGGTCAGCGCATGCGCGATCATCTTCTCGTTGAGCTTGGCATTGACCTGGATGAAATCCAGCGGACGGAACGCCAGCTCCACATCCCACTGCGGCAAGGCGAACGACAAAGCCACGCCTTCGGCCGGCCACAGCGGCGCCACCGTGTGCAGGCCACCGGACTGCAGGTAGATCGCAAAGCCATGCTCCTGGCCGAATGCGATCCAGGCCTGCTTGTCGGCATCGCTCAGCGGCTGCAGGTGGCGCACGGTCAGGGCGATGGCGGCATCACCGGCGATGAACTCGATCTGCGGGATATCACGCTTGCCGTCCAGGGTTTCGATGAACGCGGACAGCGCGCCGACCTTGCTGCCGATCTCCGGGATCACCGTAAAACACTGCGACAGGTCGGCGACGAAGCGCGGATCCAATTCGCGGAAACCCACCAGCGTCTTGTCCTTCTTCTCGACGCGACGCACCGAGAAGCGGCCCTTGCGGCGATAGCCCCAGCTGTCACCCACCAGCGCCGGCAACACCGTGCCCGGGCTGACATGGCCGATGCGGGTCAGGTTGTCGGTCAGCACCTGCTGCTTGGCCACGATCTGCTGCGACTCTTCCAGATGCTGCAGCACGCAGCCGGCGCAGACGCCGAAATGCGGGCAACGCGGCTGCACGCGATCCGGCGAGGCCTTCAGTACTTCTACCGTCTTGGCTTCGTCGAAATGCCGGCTTTTGGCGGTCTGTTCAGCCATCACCGTTTCACCCGGCAAGGCACCGCTGATGAAGGTGACCTTGCCACCCTCGCCTTCCCGGCGGGCAACGCCACGGCCATCGTGGCTGAGGTCGAGGATGTCGGTCTGGAACGGGGTTTTGTCTATGCGGGGGGATCTGGATCGGGCCACGTGGCAACAGGCTGCGGGCAAAAGGGCGGCCATTGTCGCAGATGCGCCACTGGAACACCCCGATGGCTTGCAGATCGCCACGCCCCCGCTAATATGCGGGTGACAGCTGACATGGAGGCAGCAGATGAATACGCATCACCAAGGAAACCCGCCGCGCCTGTTGCTGGTCGAGGATGACATGACCAGCCAAGGCTTCTTCCAGTTCGTGCTGGAATCGCTACCGGCCAAGGTTGATATCGCAGAATCCTGCGCCAGCGCGCTGCGCCTTGCACAGAACGGAAACTACGATCTGTGGCTGATCGACGTGAACCTGCCCGACGGCAACGGCGCCAGCCTGTTGCGCAGCCTGCATGAGCAGCACCCGCGCACCGTGGCACTGGCACACACCGCCGACACCAGCCTGGAGTTGCAGCACACATTGCAGCAGGCCGGATTCCAGGAGACCCTGGTCAAGCCCATCAGTCGCGATGCGCTGCTCAAATGCGTGCGCCGTGCGCTGGCCAAGGCACCTGCAAAAGCCGACGGGGTCATTGCCGATGCCGCACCGGACTGGGACGAATCGGCCGCGATGAGCGCATTGAACGGGCAACAGGCGCACGTGCGTGCATTGCGCGAGCTGTTCCTCTCCGAGCTGCCGGGCACGCGTGATGCGGTCAGTCATGCACTGGAAGAACACGACGATAAAACCCTGCACGCACAGCTGCACAAGCTGCAGGCCAGTTGCGGTTTTGTGGGAGCGTCGCGGCTGGCGTACGCGGTGCGCCAGCTGAATCACGATCCCGCATCCATGCAGGCACGACAGCAGTTCGGCAGCGCCGTCAGCGCTTTGCTGCGCTGATTGGATGTAGTGCCGAGCCATGCTCGGCAGGGTTGCTAGCGGGGAAGCCTCTTGCCGAGCATGGCTCGGCACTACAGGGGTTGGGTTTTGTGTAAAGCCCCTGCCGAGCATGGCTCGGCACTACAGGGGTTGGGTTTTGTGTAAAGCCCCTGCCGA
>NZ_DAMBKV010000002.1:125610-275883 GCF_032066555.1 Stenotrophomonas sp. | reverse complement strand
GCATGGCTCGGCACTACAGGGGCTGGATCTTGTGTAAAGCCCCTGCCGAGCATGGCTCGGCACTACGGTTGCGGACGGACGAGATCACCCAGCATTTCCCAGGACTTGAGCCCGCGCCCGCCCAGATGGTGCAGCAGCACCGCGCGCATCTGCAGACGCAGGCTGGCAACATCACTGTTGCCGGGGGCCTGGTCTTCGGCGAGGGCCCGCAGCGCGGTGCCAGTAGCCAACCCGCGCCGCTCGTTGCTGCCACGCTCGCTGAGCAGGCGCAGCGGCCCTTGCAGGGGGTCAAGCCGATAGCGTGCGGCCGGGTCGATCGGCTCACCGTCGGCGGCGCAACTCCAATCGAATCCAAAGCCCAGCGCATCCAGCAGGTCACGCTCGAAGCGGCGCAACGCCCAGGCCAAGCTGTCCACCTCCGGCAAGCGCTGGCGCAATTCGCCATAGGCTTCATACAGCTCCGGCAGCGGGTCCTGCCGCGGCGTCAGCCGCATCACCAGTTCGTTGATGTAGAACCCCGCCAGCATGGCGTGGCCGTGCAGCCGCGGCGCCACGTCCTGGCTTTCGGCCCGGCGCAGCTGCGCCAATTCACCGCTTTGCTGCGCGTCGAACCGGATCGCCTGCAGCGGCTGCAAGGCCGCGCGCAACGCCTGTTTCTTTGGCCCCTGCACACCGCGCGCCAGCAACCCCAGGCGGCCATGCTCCAGGCTCAACACTTCGACCAGCAGGCTGGTCTCGCGCCAGGGCCGGGCATGCAGCACGTAAGCGGGCTGGTCTTCGATGCGCATCTCAAGGCGGGGAGTCGGAAATGGAGAATCGGGAGTCGAAGCAGCCCTTCACCTTGAACAAGCCGGCTTCCTTCAGACGCCCTCGCGGGAAGCCATTGCTACGAAAGTGCGTCGTCGCAGCGTCGGCCTTCATCGCGCAACCTGACCTGTTACATGCCAACTAACAGCCGGGATCGCAAGCTGCAGCAGAACCAGGCCGTTTCCATTCCCGGTTCCCCACTCTTGATTCCCGGGTCAAGCCTTACTGCTCGCCGTATCCGAAAGCCTTCAGCGCCGCCTCGTCATCCGACCAGCCCTCACGCACGCGCACCCAGGTCTCCAGGAACACCTTGGCACCAAACAGACGCTCCATCTGCAGGCGCGCCTTGCCGCCGATATCCTTCAAACGGGTGCCGCCCTTGCCAATGACAATCGCCTTCTGGCCTTCGCGCTCGACCCAGATCACCGCGCCGATGCGCAGCAGCGCGCCGTCTTCGGCGAAGCGTTCGATTTCCACGGTGGTGGCATACGGCAGCTCTTCGCCCAGTTGGCGCATCAACTGCTCGCGGACCAGCTCGCCTGCGAGGAAGCGCTGGCTGCGGTCGGTGATTTCATCTTCGCCAAACATCGGCGGGCCTTCCGGCACCAGCCCGATCAGGTCACGCACCAGCGCATCCAGGCCGTTGCGCTTCAGCGCCGAAATCGGGTGCACGGCGGCGAACTCGCGACCGACGGTGATTTCCTGCAGGAACGGCAGCAGCGCGCCCTTGTCCTTCAGCCGGTCAACCTTGTTGACGATCAGCACGACCGGCACGCCGGCGTCGCTCAGTACATTGAACGCCAGGGTATCTTCTTCGTCCCAGCGTCCGGCTTCGATCACCAGCAGGCCAACATCCACGCCTTCCAGCGAGGCGCGCGCGGCACGGTTCATCACCCGGTTCATCGCGCGCTTCTGCTGGCGATGCAATCCAGGGGTGTCGACCAGCACCAACTGGCCTTCCGGATAGGTGGCGATGCCCAGCAGGCGGTGACGGGTGGTCTGCGGGCGGTTGGAGACGATGCTGACCTTGGCGCCGACCAGGGCGTTGGTCAGGGTCGACTTGCCGACATTGGGGCGGCCGATGACCGCGACGCTGCCACAGCGATGAGAGGAGGTGTCGTTCACTTGGAATCCAGTTGCTCTATTGCGGCAGCTGCCGCCTGTTGTTCGGCCAGCCGTCGCGACGTGCCTTCGCCTTCGGTCGTTACGGCAGGGTCAGCCACGCAACAGCGCACATGGAAGTGCTTGGCGTGGTCGTCGCCGGTCTCCGATACCAGCTCGTATACCGGCAAGGGTTTCTGCCGGGCCTGCAACCATTCCTGCAGGCGGGTCTTGGGATCTTTCTCGGGCTTGCCGACCGGCACTGCCGACAGCGAGGCCTCGAACCACGGCATTATGCGCGCGCGACAGGCTTCGAAACCGGCATCCAGGTAAATGGCGGCGACCACCGCCTCGACGGTGTCGGCCAGAATCGAATCGCGGCGGTGGCCGCCGGACTTCATCTCGCCCGGGCCCAGCGTCAAGCGCTCGCCCAGCTCCAGGCTGCGTGCGATCACCGCCAGTGCAGCCTCGCAGACCAGGGCCGAGCGGGCACGGGTCAGCGCGCCTTCGTCGGCCTTCGGCCAACGCGTGAACAGCGCTTCGGCGATCAACATGTTGACGATGCTGTCGCCAAGGAACTCCAGGCGCTCGTTGTGCGGCGCACCGGCACTGCGATGGGTCAGGGCCTGCTTCAGCAAACCCTGATCCTTGAATGAGTGACCGATCAGGTCACCCCGTTGGAACGTTCTAGTCAACACTGCTTCCAGTCAATTCCTGCGAATTCTCGAAGTTGCCGACGATGTCCAGGTTGGCCACCAGCGGACGGCGTACTTCGTACTTTACGTTCATGCGGACGCCGCCTTCGATACGTTCGAACTTGATGTCGTCACGCGTCACCGACTCGGAGCTGTTGATGTCCATGCGCTTGAAGAACAACTCCAGCGCCTTGTTCGGATCCGAACTGCCCGGTTCCTTGGCCAGCGACTTCATCGACGTCTTGACCGCGTAGAACTCCTGGTACATCGGGAACAACTTCATGCCGATATACAGCGCGAAACCGACCACCGCCAATACCATCAGGAACGAGGTCAGGGTCATACCTGCTTGCTTGTGCTTCATTGCGATCTCCCCAGAAACGCGTTGTCCACTCATTGAATGCCCGTCCCGATACGTGACGGTTCGAAACTACCCTTGCAGAACCAGCCTTCACAGTTCAGCCAGATCAGGAACGCCTTGCCGCGCAGATTCTCTTCCGGCAGGAAGTGCGTCTGGGTCCAGAAGCGACTGTCCTCGCTGTTGTCGCGATTGTCACCCATCACGAAGTAATGGCCATCCGGCACCACCCAGTCACCCTGGCCGCGCGGGTCGGCACGCCCCAGCAGCTCCAGCACCGTATGGCTGCGGCCCGGCAACTGCTCGGTCAACAGCGAGGCACCGGTCATTTCCGCGCCACGCCCCTTGCCGACGTACTCGCCACGGTCTTCGTAGACCATCGGCACCCCGTTGATCGACAAGGTATCGCCGTGGAAGCCGATGCGGTCGCCCGGCAGGCCGATCACGCGCTTGATCCAGTTCTGGTCCGGTGCATGCGGCGGCTTGAACACCACCACGTCGCCGCGCTTGGGCTCGGCCACCGGGATGATCTTGGTGTTGGTGATGGGCAGGCGGAAGCCGTAGGAGAACTTGTTGACCAGGATGAAATCGCCGATCAACAGGTTGGGCATCATCGAGCTGGAGGGGATCTTGTACGGCTCGGCGACAAAGCTGCGCAGGATCAGCACCACCGCCAGTACCGGGAAGAACGCACGCGAGTAGTCCACCACCACCGGCTCTTCGCTGTCCAGCAGGCTGGCTCTTTCGGCGCGGCGCTTGCGCAGGTACAGCTTGTCCAGCAGCAGCACCAGGCCCGAACCCAGGGTCAGCACTACCAGGATGATTTCAAACCATTTCATTCATGTTCCTTCGGAATGGGAATGGGGAATGGGGAGCAGGCAATCGCGCAGTCCAAAGCGGGTCCGCTCTGCCATTACGATTGCCCATTCCCTACTCTCGATTCACTGTTACTTGTCCATCTGCAGCACAGCAAGGAAGGCTTCCTGCGGAATCTCCACACGGCCCACCTGCTTCATGCGCTTCTTGCCTTCCTTCTGCTTCTCCAACAGCTTCTTCTTGCGCGAAACGTCGCCACCATAGCACTTGGCCAGCACGTTCTTGCGCATGGCCTTGACCGTGGTGCGGGCGATGATCTGTGCGCCGATCGCGGCCTGGATGGCCACGTCGAACATCTGCCGGGGGATCAGGTCCTTCATCTTCTCGCACAGCTCGCGGCCGCGGCGATCGGCGTGGCTGCGGTGGGCGATCAGCGACAGGGCGTCAACCTTGTCACCGTTGATCAGCACGTCCAGGCGCACGAACGGGCCGGCCTCGAAGCGCACGAAGTGGTATTCCAGCGAGGCGTAGCCACGGCTGACCGACTTGAGCTTGTCAAAGAAGTCCAGCACCACTTCGGCCATCGGCAGCTCATAGCTGATCTGCACCTGGCTACCCATGTAGTTGATGCCGATCTGGGTGCCACGCTTCTCTTCGCACAGCTTGATGATGCTGCCGATGTAGTCCTCGGGGGTGAGGATGTTGGCGCGGATGATCGGCTCGCGGATCTCTTCGACCTGGTTGACCGGCGGCAGCTTGGCCGGGTTGTCCATCATCACGATGGTGCCGTCGCTCTTGAGCACCTCGTAGATCACCGTCGGCGCGGTGCTGATCAGGTCGAGGTTGTATTCGCGCTCCAGGCGCTCCTGCACGATCTCCATGTGCAGCATGCCAAGGAAGCCGCAACGGAAGCCGAAGCCCATCGCCTCGGAGCTTTCCGGCTCGAAGCGCAGCGCGGCGTCATTCAGGCGCAGCTTGTCGAGGGCTTCACGCAGGTCCGGGTAGTCCTCGGCATCGACAGGGAACAGGCCGGCGAACACGCGCGGCTGCATTTCCTGGAAGCCGGGCAGCGGCTCGGCGGCCGGATCGGCCTGCAGGGTCAGGGTGTCGCCGACCGGCGCACCATGCACGTCCTTGATGCTGGCGTTGATCCAGCCCACTTCACCGGCACGCAGCGCAGGCATTTCCTTGCGCTTGGGGGTAAAGACGCCGACCTTGTCGACCAGATGCCAACGGCCGGTGGACATGACCTGGATCTTGTCGCCGGCCTTGATCTGGCCCTGCATCACGCGCACCAGCGAGACCACGCCCAGGTAGTTGTCGAACCAGGAATCGATGATCAACGCCTGCAGCTTGTCACTGCCACGGTCGGCCGGCGGCGGGATGCGGTGCACGATGGCTTCCAGCACCTCCTCCATGTTCAGGCCGGTCTTGGCGCTGACCGCAACCGCGTCGGAGGCATCGATGCCGATCACGGCCTCGATCTCGGCCTTGGCGCGATCGGTATCGGCGGTGGGCAGGTCGATCTTGTTCAGCACCGGCACCACTTCCAGACCCTGCTCGATGGCCGTATAGCAGTTGGCGACCGACTGTGCTTCCACGCCCTGGGCCGCATCCACCACCAGCAGCGCGCCTTCGCAGGCGGCCAGCGAGCGGCTGACTTCATAGGAGAAGTCGACGTGGCCGGGGGTATCGATGAAGTTCAGGAAGTAGGTCTGGCCATTGCGGGCCGTATACGGCACCGACACCGACTGCGACTTGATCGTGATACCACGCTCGCGCTCGATGGGGTTGTTGTCCAGGACCTGCGCTTCCATTTCGCGCGCGGTCAAGCCGCCACACAACTGGATGATGCGGTCGGCCAGGGTGGACTTGCCGTGGTCGACGTGGGCAATGATGGAGAAGTTGCGGATCATCCGCATCGAATCATGTGACATAGGTGGCGGCGGCGGCGCTGCGTCGTCAGGATAACGGGGCATTATCGCATGCCGGAGCCAAGCCCCGCACAGGGTTTGGCCGGCAGCTGAACGAAAGGAGCCGCCCGAAGGCGGCTCCTGTAGGCATTGCAAGGCCTGGCGGGCTTATTCGCCGGCGCGGACCGGAACGAAGGCGCTGTTGGCACCGGCGCGGACCAGCAACATGACCACGTCGCCCTTCTTGTAACCGGCCAACTCCCTGTTCAGGGCGGCAACGCTACCGACCGGGGCACGCCCGACCTGCAGCACCACCATCCCCGGGGCCAGGCGCGCCTCGCGGCCGGACTGGCTGTTGACGCCGGTGATGCGCACGCCCTCGCCCGACTCCAGGCCAAGCTGACGACGCTCGGCGGCCGTCAGATCAGCCACTTCCAGCCCCAGCAGGGCATTGGCACCGGCCTGCGGCTTGGCGTCATCGCCAGCGGCAGCGGTGTTACCCGGGCGCGCCGCATCCTCGGCCAGCTCGCTCAGGGTCACGGTGATATCGCGCGGCTTGCCATCACGCAGGATGCTCATCCGCACCTTGCTGCCCGGCGGCATCGCGCCAATCATCGGCGGCAGCTCGCTGGAGGTATTGATCTCGGTGCCATTGACCGCACGGATCACGTCACCCACCTCGATACCCGCCTTGGCCGCCGCACTGTCGGGCACCATCTGGTTGACCAGCGCACCGCGGCTGTCAGGCAGCTTGAAGCCCTGCGCGATGTCGCTGGTCACCTCGCCGACCATCACGCCCAACTGGCCACGGCTGACCTTGCCGGTCTTCTTGATCTGCTCGACCGCGTTCATCGCCAGATCGATCGGGATCGCGAAGCTGATGCCCATATAGCCGCCGGAGGCGGAGAATATCTGCGAATTGATGCCAACCACTTCGCCGCGCGTATTCAGCAGGGGACCACCGGAGTTGCCCTGGTTGATCGCCACGTCAGTCTGGATGAACGGCACATAGCGCTGCTCGTTGCCACCGGTATTGCGGCCCAGCGCACTGACGATGCCGGCGGTGACCGAATGGTCCAGACCGAACGGCGAACCGATCGCCACCACCCACTGGCCCGGCTTGAGCGAGTTGGAATCGCCCACGCGTACGGTCGGCAGGTTCCTGCCCTCGACCTTCAACAGCGCCACGTCGTACTGCGCGTCGCTGCCGACCACCTTGGCGGTGAACTCGCGGCGATCACTCAAGGTGATCTTGACCGACTCGGCACCGTCGATGACGTGGTGGTTGGTCAGCACATAGCCGTCATTGGAGATGATGAAGCCCGAACCCATGCTGCGCCCGCGCGGACCGCTGTCCGGCCCTTGCTGACCCGGCCCCGGCATCTGGAAATCCGGACCGAAGAAGCGGCGGAAGAACTCCGGCATCTGGTCCATGTCCGGGCCCTGCTGGGCAGCGCGCGGGTTGCGGCGGGCGCCGATCACGGTATCGACCTTGACCACGCCCGGGCCGACCTGGTCGACCAGTTGGGTGAAGTCAGGCAGGCCCTGCACCAGCTGCGGCGCGGGGGCGGCGCGGGTAGCGGCTACCTGCGCGGCCGGCGCATCCGGAGCCGGGCTCTGCGCGCAGGCCACCAACGGCAGGGTCATCGCCAGCAGGCCAAATACCTTGTTTTGGATACGTGGGGTCATCAGCTTCGAGCCTCCAATTCAGTCAAAGCGGGAAAGAACAGCCAAGCCCGGTACGCCCAACCACAGCGCACAAACCTGGAATCCGGGGAAAACCGGCCGTCCTGAGGCGGACGACCGGCAAGCAACACTCACTGACGCGGCAACAGCCTGCGCGACTCGGCATCGTCGGCACCCTGTGCCGGCATGCGCGGTTCAAACGGATAGAACGTCGCCCCACCCTGCTCCTGCGCAGGGAAACTTGCGTTGAGCGCCCCCTGCGACAGCGATGGTGCCACGGTCGAGCGTGGCCATGGCCGCGCGTGCAGCACCCCATTGCCGGTGGCAAACGGGTCCTGGCGCAACGCCGGGGTTGCCGGCAGCACCGGTGCGGAAGCAATCGCCCGCTGCGGCTCGGCCAGGCGCGCGGTACCGGCCCGCGCTGCCTGCTGGGTGCGGGTCGCGCTGCCCCGGCGGGCAGCGGCGTCCTGGCGCCGGGTTACGGCGGCAGCAACCGCCGGTGCGGCCGCAACCAGACCAGCAACATTGCCGGCATCCGCCGCGGTGGGGGCCGACGGCTGTGCGGGTGCCGGAGCAACTTCCGCCGTGGTCGCGATGACCGGCGTGGGCGCATTGGTTTCCGGCAGCTGTTCGCGGGCCATGAACAAGGCCACCGCAGCCACCGAGGCCGCCAGGGCGGCACCGCCGCCCCAACGCCGCCAGCCAGTTCGGGCTGCGCGCTGTTGGGCAGGTGCGGCAACTATTGGCCCATTCTGGCGGGCATCGGCGTCCACCGCCTGACGGACCCGCGCAGTGAAATCCAAGGGAGCCGGTGCGCAGGCCTGGCCGCGCATCACGTCGCCCAGGACCTGCCAACGCTCCTGGCAGGCCGAAAGCTCGCTGTCGTGCTCCAGGCGGCGCAGCATGAAGCGCGCCTCATCGGCGGCCAGCTCACCATCCACCAGCGCGGACAGTTGCTGGCGATAGTGCTGTTCAAACTTGTCCGGCGCAGCAGCGGCCGACACCGGGTTACGGTCTTGCGTGCTCATACGCGACTCCGTTCACGGGTAGCACTGGGAGTATCCAGCAAGGGACGCAGCTGTGCGTCGATGGCCTCGCGGGCACGGAAGATCCGCGACCGCACCGTGCCGATCGGGCATCCCATTTTCTGCGCGATATCCTCGTAACTCATGCCTTCCACCTCTCGCAACGTAATGGCTGAGCGCAGCTCTTCGGGCAACGCATCAACCGCCTTCATCACGGTTTGTTCCAGTTCCTGGCGCATCAACTCACGTTCGGGCGTGTCGTTGTCGCGCAGGCGGACCCCACTGTCGAACTGCTCGGCGTCACCGATCTCGATGTCGTCGGTGGGGGGGCGCCGGTTGTGTGCTGCCAGGTAGTTTTTTGCGGTATTCACTGCGATCCGATGCAACCAGGTATAGAACTGGGCGTCGCCACGGAAGTTCCCGAGCGCACGGTAAGCGCGCACGAAAGTGTCCTGGGCCACGTCCTGACATTCACTCCAGTCGGCGATGTAGCGCCCGATCAACGCGATGATCCGATGCTGGTACTTGCGTACCAACACATCGAACGCCGCGCTTTCGCCGCGCTGCACACGCCGGACCAGCTCCAGGTCCAGCTCCTGCGGTGTTTCAACCTCGGCCATAACGGGCCGCACTCCTGTCAGCCCAACCGACGTCGGGCAATAAGACCGCTGTTCGCGGCAAAAGTTCAGCACCCTGTCCCAGCGGTACCGCACCAGCTTTTAACTCCCGTTCGGCTAACCTGCAGGGGCGCTGACCAGATAAGCACAACACACTTCCTGACATTGGGATTTGACGGCAGGGAAACAACCTCTGGATCATAGCGGTCTTCTCCATACACAACCGGATGGAACGTCCCATGCTCTCAGGCTTCGACGGGCTCCGCTTCAATCATTGGCAAACCGAGCTGCGCGAGGATGGCGTGGCAGTGCTCAGCCTCGACCGCAAGGACAGCCCGGTCAATGCCATGTCGCAGGACGTGCTGCTGGAACTGGGCGACATCGTCGAGCGCCTGGCCATCGACCCGCCCAAGGGCGTGGTGGTGCGCTCGACCAAGGCGGCCGGCTTCATCGCTGGCGCCGACCTGAAGGAATTCCAGGAATTCGACCGCCGCGGCACCGTCAATGACGCCATCCGTCGTGGCCAGAGCGTCTACCAGAAGCTG
This sequence comes from Stenotrophomonas sp., assembly GCF_032066555.1. Lineage (GTDB taxonomy): Bacteria > Pseudomonadota > Gammaproteobacteria > Xanthomonadales > Xanthomonadaceae > Stenotrophomonas. The sequence goes on along the minus strand of NZ_DAMBKV010000002.1, from coordinate 266,320 downwards.
GCCGAGCTGCCCTGCCCCACGGTCGCCGCGATCCACGGCCACTGCCTGGGCGGCGGCACCGAGCTGGCGCTGGCCTGCCGTTACCGCGTGGCCTCCAACGATCAATCCACCCGTATCGGCCTGCCCGAGACCCAGTTGGGCATCTTCCCGGGCTGGGGCGGCAGTGCACGCCTGCCACAGCTGGTCGGTGCGCCGGCGGCGATGGACATGATGCTGACCGGCCGCACCTTGTCGGCTTCGGCCGCCCGTGCGATCGGCCTGGTCGACAAGGTCGCCGCCCCGGCGGTGCTGGTCGATGCGGCGGTCGCATTGCTGCAGACCGGCGTGACCCGCCCGTTCAAGCAGCGCGCCACTGCCTGGGCCACCAATACCTTCCTGGCCCGCAAGATCCTCGCCCCGCAGATGGCCAAGCAGGTCGCGCGCAAGGCCAAGAAGGACCAGTACCCGGCGCCCTATGCGCTGATCAGCACCTGGGAACGCAGCGGTGGCAGCCCGATCCAGAAGCGTCTGGACGCCGAGCGCCGTGCCGTGGTCAAGCTGGCCAGCAGCTCGACCGCACGCAACCTGATCCGCATCTTCTTCCTCACCGAACGGCTCAAGGGCCTGGGCGGCAAGGATTCGGGCATCAAGCACGTGCACGTGGTCGGTGCCGGCGTGATGGGCGGCGATATTGCTGCCTGGGCCGCCTACAAGGGCTTCAACGTGACCCTGCAGGACCGCGAGCAGCGCTTCATCGACCCGGCCATGACCCGCGCGCAGGCGCTGTTCGACAAGAAGGTGCGCGATGAGAGCAAGCGCCCGGAAGTGGCCGCGCGGCTGAAGGCCGATCTTGCCGGTGACGGTGTTGCCGATGCCGATCTGGTGATCGAAGCCATCATCGAGAACCCGGAAGCCAAGCGTGCGCTGTACCAGACGCTGGAGCCGAAGATGAAGGCCGATGCGCTGCTGACCACCAATACCTCCTCGATCCCGCTGGTCGAGTTGCGTGACCATATCCAGCGCCCGGCGCAGTTTGCCGGCCTGCATTACTTCAACCCGGTTGCACAGATGCCGTTGGTGGAAATCATCCACCACGACGGCATGGCGCCGGAAACCGAGAAGCGTCTGGCTGCGTTCTGCAAGGCGCTGGGCAAGTTCCCGGTGCCGGTGGCCGGCACGCCCGGCTTCCTGGTCAACCGCGTGCTGTTCCCGTACATGCTGGAAGCCGCCACCGCGTATGCCGAAGGCATCCCCGGCCCGGTGATCGACAAGGCCGCGGTCAAGTTCGGCATGCCGATGGGCCCGATCGAACTGCTGGATACGGTGGGCCTGGACGTGGCCGCTGGCGTGGGCAAGGAGCTGGCACCGTTCCTGGGCCTGCAGATCCCGGCCGCACTGGCGACCGTCGAGCCGAACAAGCGCGGCAAGAAGGACGGCCAGGGCATCTACAAGTGGGAGAACGGTCGCGCGGTGAAGCCGGAAGTGGCCAAGGACTACCAGCCACCGTCGGACCTGGAAGACCGCCTGATCCTGCCGCTGCTCAACGAAGCGGTGGCCTGCCTGCATGACGGCGTGGTCGCCGATGCCGACCTGCTCGATGCCGGGGTGATCTTCGGCACCGGTTTCGCCCCGTTCCGTGGCGGCCCGATCCAGCATATCCGCGCTACCGGCGCCGATGCCCTGGTTGAGAAGCTGAAGACCCTGCAGGCCCGCCATGGCGACCGTTTTGCGCCGCGCCAAGGCTGGGAGATGCCGGAGCTGCGTGAACCGGTGATTTGAGTTCTTGCCGGTTGATTGAATGAAAAACGGAGCCGAAAGGCTCCGTTTTTTTTCACCTGTAGTGCCGAGCCATGCTCGGCAGTAGCCTTACCGGCACGCGCGTCAGGTTGTGGGAGCGGCGTCAGCCGCGAAGCCACAGATCAATCAGATTGCAGTTGTTCCGGCAATTTCCAGCAATGCCAGCTTCGCGGCTTACGCCGCTCCCACAACCAACAACCAACAAAGAAGGCTGATGGATCAGCGGCAAAGCCCCTGCCGAGCATGGCTCGGCACTACCTCTAGCGGTGCACATGGCCGTGATGGCCTTGATCATCCGGCCCGTGCGCATGGCCTTCATGATCATCATGACCGCCACCCGCCTTCTTGTCCGCACAATCATCACCGCAGTGATCCGCTTCAACCTGCACCGTCACATGATCGATATCAAACCGCTCATGCAGCAGGTCCGCCAGCTGTCGACGCAATACATCCGGCGCCTGACCGTCATGCATCACCACGTGCACTGTCAAGGCCGGGGTGCTCGATGCCAGCGCCCACACATGCAGGTCATGGATACCGGCTACACCAGCGTGCCCGCGTAGCGCTGCCTCGATATCAGCCAGCACCACCCCCTTCGGCACGCCCTCCAGCAACACATTGATCGCATCGCGCAACAGCACCCAGGTACGCGGCAGCACCCACAGGCCGATCAGCACGGCCAGGATCGGATCGACCAGGGTCCAACCGGTGAAGTGGATGATCAGGCCGCCGGCAATCACCGCCACCGAGCCAAGCATGTCGCTCCACACTTCCAGGTAGGCGCCCTTGACGTTGAGGCTTTCACCGCTGCCAGCACTGAGCAGGCGCATCGCGATCAGGTTCACCACCAGGCCGAATGCAGCCACCCACATCATGCCGGTGGAGGCGATCGCCTGCGGCTGCTGGAAGCGCTGCACGGCCTCGAACAGGATGTAGATGCCCACGCCGAACAACAGCAGGCCGTTGGCTACCGCACCCAAGGCCTCCAACCGCGCATAACCGTAAGTGCGTTTGGCATCGGGCGGACGCCGGCTCAGGCGAACGGCGGTCAACGCGATCATCAGGCCGATCGCATCGGTTGCCATGTGCGCGGCATCGGACAACAGCGCCAGGCTGTTGGTCCAGAAAGCGCCGATGACTTCCACCACCAGATAGGCGGTGGTCAGGCCCAATGCCCACCACAGCGGTTTCTCGTGGCGGATTTCGCTGGGCAGATGGTTGTGGTCGTGACTCATGGCTGGCTCCTCATAGCGGGGCCAGCTTAGTCAGCCACTGGCGGCGGAGACTATTACATCGCCGCCGCCCGGTTCAGTGATCAGCGTGGTCCGAGCACCGTCTGCATGTCATCGCCCTGCGGCATGCCCGAACGCATCTGCACCGTGCCGTCGGCATCCTTGAACAGGATGCCCGGCGTGCCCTGGAAGCCCAGATCCAGCATCAAGGCCTCATTGGCACGCAGCTTGGCCTGCACCGCCGCCGGTACCGTCGCCAGCGGCTTGATGCCGCCCTTGGCGAAATCACGCTCGTTCTGGATCAGCGCCTGCTCCGGTGAGGCTGCGCCCAGAATCGCGGCGGCTTTGTTGGCACTGTCCTCGCGGATCACGCCGACCAGGATCTGCCGGATCTGCACCTTGCCTGCGGCCACCCATGGCTGCGCCGCTTCCCAGAAACGGTTGCAATACGGGCAGTTCGGGTCGCTGAAGGAATAGATGACGCGCGGCGCATCGGCCTTGCCATCGCGCACCCAATGGCTGGCTTCCACCTTGGCCCAGGCCTGCTGGCCCATCGGCCCGGACACCAGCTCCTTGAGCTTGGCGGCGCTGACGTCCTCACCCTTGGCGTTGACCAGGGTGCCAACCACCGCGTACTCGCCGTCCTTGGATACATACACGCCCAGCGGACGCTGGCCAGCGACGCCGGCATAGCCGGTCAGGCCAACCGGTGTTTCGAACGTGCCCATGAACTCAACACCCTGCGAACGCAGGGTTTTCACCACGGCCGGCTCATTGACCGCAGCCGGCTTGGCGGCCGTCGCAGCCGGGGCACTGGCGGTCTGTGCGCAGGCCAGCGGCGCCAGCGTCATGGCGGACAACAACAGCAACATCGAACGGGAACGCATCATCGTGTGTCTCTTTCAGGAAAGGGTTATTGCATTTCGCGCAGACGCGCTTCCAAGGTGGCGCGCGACAGCTCGCCCATGTGCACATTGCGCAGGCGCCCATCGGCGCCGAAGAACAACGTTGTCGGCAATGCGCGGGCGCCGGTCTGCTGCATCACGCGCGACTCGGCATCCAGCAGCACGTTGTCCAACTGCATGTTCTCGGCACGCAAATAATCGGCGACTTCATCGCGGCTTTCGCCCTGATTGGCGAACACGAACTGCACCTGCGGGTGCGCCTGCTGCGCCTGTGCCAGCACCGGCATCTCGCGCCGGCACGGGCCACACCAGGTCGCCCAAAGATTGATCACGGTTGGCTTGCCAGCGAAAGCGGCCAACGGTGCCGGCCTGTCCTGCAGATCAACCAGCACCGCATCCGGCAACGGAATCGACGAGCGCTGCACTGCAAACAGCGCCATGCCGCCGATTGCCCACAGCGCAGCGCCAGCGGCCAGACCCAGCAACACCGGCTTGCGCAGGACGCGTTGGCGAGTTTTCCACAGCGCGTAGGCGGCGGCGACCAGCAGGCCGGCCCAGATCGAATAGCCACCATCGCCCAGCCGAATGATGGAGAGCGGCTGTGCCAGGTAATCGCCGGCATGCAGCGCCACATGCGCCAGGCGTGCGCCAAGCAAACCCAGCAGAAACGCATCCAGCACAACCGCACCAGCGCGGCTGCGCATCCCATCGGCGGCAGGTGCCAATGCGCGCGCGAAGAACCAGCCAATCGCCAGTGCCAGCACAGCAACCAGCGCCATCAGCGGAAATGGACCGGCGCTGATCATCCCGCCAACCCGATACTGCCCAACACAAGCAAACTTGAACAAACAGTGAATTCAACTATCAACACAAAGTCCTCAAAAACCTGTTGTTGCTGCCGATAATAATCGGCTGCCTCTTGGCACTTTACTGGTCGTACGCATGAATATCGCTCCCGCACCACCCCCTGACACCGACAGCAGCGCTCTGGCCGATGCCTGGAAACAATGCCTCGACGCCGCCGGTGTCGAGGCGAGCCAGATCCTCGCGGGCCTGGCCGACGCGCATGCCGCTGAACTGGCCGCGCATTTTTACAAGGTCATGATGAACGACGCGCGTGCCTCACGCTCGATGTCACATGATCAGGTGCGGGTACGACTGCAGCCGGCCATGCAGCGCTGGGTCAGGGACCTGCTGCGCGCCACATCCGACAACGTCGAGCAGTTGATCGCCAACCAGCGTGTCATCGGCGATGTGCATGCACGCGTGGGCATCCCGGTAGACCTGGTTACCCGTGGCACCCGCGTGCTGAAGCAACGCCTGTTCCAACTGATCGGCGAGCAGGCCGGACACGGCGAGGCCGCACACACCGCCATTGCCAGCCTCACCGCATCGTTCGACATCGCGCTGGAGGGTATGACACTGGCCTATTCCAACGCACGGGAACGTTCCTCACGCACGGATGCCGCCTACCGGCTGTTCTCGCTGGTACAGAATGTGAGCACCGAGCGCGAACGCCAGCGCGCCCTGCTGCTGGATTGGGAAAACACGCTCCTGTATGCGTTGGCAGCGCAGGGCGACCTGGGCAGCTTCCAGACCCTGGCCCGTTCCGAGTTCGGCCTTTGGTTCAACCACAAGGGCATTCCCAGCTTTGGCGAGAGCTCCGAAACCCGCCAGATCAGCGGTCTGATCCAAGACGTCGACCAATTGCTGCAGCACACCCTGCAGCAGGACAGCGATCCGGCCGCGCGTACCGCGCAGCTGCAGGAGGTGCGCTCCAAGGTCAGCCAGATCCGCACCTTGCTGGGCATGTTGTTCGAGCGCATCGGCGAGCTGGATGCCGGCTGCGATGCCTTGACCAACCTGCTCAACCGACGCTTCCTGCCCACTGTGCTGCGCCGCGAGATCGAGCTGGCGGAAAAGTCTGGCGACAGCTTTGCCGTGCTGCTGCTGGACCTGGATCACTTCAAGGCCATCAACGACGAGCACGGCCACGAAGCCGGCGATCGTTCACTGCAACACGTTGCCGGCATCCTCAGCCAGTTCACCCGTGGCAGCGACTATGTATTCCGCTACGGCGGCGAAGAATTCGTCGTCGTACTGGTGGCAGTGGAAGAACGCCAGGCCATGGTGATTGCCGATGGCCTGTGCCGACGCCTGGTCGATACGCCAGTCACCCTTGCAGATGGCCAGCTCCTGCCCATCAGCGCCAGCATCGGCGTTGCCTTGTATGACGGCCACCCCGACTACGAGCGGGTGATGGCACGTGCCGACGCCGCCATGTACCAGGCCAAGAAGCAGGGCCGCAATCGGGTCGTACTGGGCAGCGATGCCTTGCCCGCCGCCCCGGGCCGCACCGCTTTGCGTCGCGACTGAGCAGCAACCAACACCAACCGATAGCACATGCTACCGGGGCAACGACCGCATAGGCTGCAGGCGGGTGCAACCGGTCACCCGTCTTTGGAACCCTGCCATGCCCCTCCTCCGCGCCTTGCTCATCCTGCTGCTGTGCAGTGCCCTGCCCGCTCTGGATGCCAACGCCCGCGAGGTCCCGCAGCCAGCGGCGCATGTGCAGGCCGATGGCCCCTACGTGTTCCGCGATGGCAAGCGTGTACGGGCGCAATGGATCTGCGACGACCAGGTGATTTCGCGGAGGATAAGGGCGAGGCGCGACATCTCTCGTGCTGTCGCGCCGGAATGCGGCTATCCGCATCCCTTGCATATCACCCCACTCGCCACTCCAGCCGCCGCGGTACTGCCCGCGGTGCCGCGCATCGTCGCCGTCTCCGACATCCACGGCCAATACGCGCTGCTGCAGCGGCTGCTGCGCGCCAACGGCGTGATCAATGACGAAGACAACTGGGCATTGGGCAAGGACACCCTGGTCGTCGCTGGCGACGTATTCGACCGTGGTCCACAGGTCACCGAAGCCTTCTGGTTGCTCTACAGCCTGCAGCAGCAAGCGGCACAGGCCGGCGGCGCAGTCCATTTCGTGCTCGGCAACCACGAAACCATGGTTCTGTATGACGACCTGCGCTACGTCAATCCCAAGTACCTGCGCAGTGCCCAGCTGCTCGGCCGCAGCTATCCGCAGCTGTATGGCGCCGACTCGGTGATCGGGCAATGGCTGCGCACCCGCCCGGTGCTGCTGCGCATCGGCGATACATTGTTCCTGCACGGAGGCATCTCGCCCGACGCACTGCAACTCGCACTCGATCCAGCGGCCACCAACGCCGCTTACCAGGCCTCGCTGGGTCGGCCCAAGGCGGAGGTGAAGGCAGATCCGGTCACTGCACCGCTGTACGACGGCAAGACCAGTCCGATCTGGTACCGCGGCTATTTCAACGGCCAGCTGGATACAACCGGCGTGCAGGGAGTGCTCGACCGACTGGGACTCACCCGCATCGTGGTCGGCCACACGTCGATGCCACATGTCAGCAGTTTCCACGGTGATCGCATCATCGCCATCGACAGCAGCATCAAGGACGGCGAGAACGGTGAGTTGCTGTTCATCGAGGATGGAAAACTCAGCCGCGGCCTGTTGGATGGCCGCCGCGTGCCGTTGGAAATCGGCCGCGTCGAAAGCGAAGACTAAATCGCTACCCGCGTCAGGTACGTGCCGTTTATGACATAAGGTTTCATCCTAAATTCACGTAGCCATAACCCCGCCTCGACCATGGTAAATGGGCAGGCTTCACGCAGGCATGAGGGAGGCATCCAGCGCGTCGCCACGTGGGCAATCGGTGAAATGGCGGCTGGGATCCGTCCCGGCCGTGAGAGGTGTTTTTTCTCCACGGAACAGGCGATGAAACCACTGACGCTGGCCACATTGTTGCCACTTGCGTTGTTGCCCTGCGCGGCGAGCGCGCAGGACTCCGTCGCCGCACTGCGTGCGGAGATCGTCCAGGCGCAGCAACACCTGCAATCACTCAATGCACGGCTTGATGCGCTTGAGCAGGGCCAGGCCAATCCAGCCCCAACCTCCACGGTTCCGGCAGCACGGGCTACCGTTTCATCATCAACGACGGCACCCCCGCGTAACGAGGCAGCGCCGCCGGCCCAGACCATCCTGCCCGCCCGTGATTCGGTTGCCGACCCTTCCACCGCCGCCTCGCGCCCGGACAACGCACCTTCGCCAAACGACCCCGAACTGAAGGGTTTCATTGCCATTCCCGGCACCGACACCATGATCCGACTCGGTGGCTACGCCAAGCTCGATGCGATTGCAGACCGTCGCGCCGCCGGTGACACCGAGCAGTTCATTCCCTCATCAATCCCGGTCGACAGCCCGCATCGCGATGTCTCGCACTTCGGGATGCATGCCAAGCAGACCCGTTTCAGCTTCGAGGCACGGCGCCCGACCACACACGGCAAGCTGCGCTTCTATCTGGAGAACGATTTCTTCGGCAGCAGCGACAGTTACCAGTTCCGCCTGCGCCACGCCTATGGCCAGCTGGGCAATACCTATGCCGGCTACGGCTACTCCACCTTCATGGATGCAGACTCCCTGCCGGACACCCTGGATTTTGCCGGCCCCGGCGCGGCCGCATACCTGCTGGTAGCCGGCATCCACCACAGCTTTTCGCTGGGCAAGGGCAACAGCTTGACCGTGGCCGCGGAAGACCCGGATTCGCAACTGGCAAATACCGGGGACAGCGACAGCAGCACCGAGCACCTGCCCGATGTCAGCCTGATCGCCCGCATGGAACGCGACTGGGGGCACCTGCAGCTTGGCGCGGTGCTGCGCAGCCTCGGCTACGACGGCGATGGCCGCAGCGACCGCACGTTCGGCGGCGGCGTGCAGCTGAGCGGCTCCTACGCCGTGGCCGAACGCGACCTGCTGTTGTTCGGCCTGATCGGCGGCAAGGGCATCAGCCGCTATACCGCGGACCTGACTGGCTCCAACCTGGATGCAGCCATTGACGCCGACGGCCGGCTGAAGGCGCTGCCGCTGCGCGGTGGCTTCTTCGGCTACACCCACTACTGGTCGGACCTGTGGCGCTCCAACCTGATCTATGGACAGCTGCAGATCGACAGCGCTGACGCACTGGCCAGCGACGCCTTCCGTCGCAGCCGCTACGCCGCACTGAATCTGCTATGGAGCCCAGCACCATCCTGGACCATGGGCATGGAACTGCTATACGGCCAACAGCAACTGCAGGACGGCCGCGATGCGGACACGCTGCGCCTGCAGGGCAGCCTGCAATACAACTTCATCAAGTAGCAGGCAGCCGACGCCCGCACAAGCCATGTGCAGCTCGCCACCCAACGATTCACGCAATGCCCTTCCCATCGAATTACCCGGTGCAGCCGGCGAAAGGAGATAGTCATGGCAGGTCAGAAGAAAATCGGGGTCGTTGGCGCGACCTTCCTGGTGGCAGGCAACATGATGGGCTCAGGCGTCTTCCTGCTGCCTTCCAGCTTGGCAAAAATCGGCACCGCCTCGATCTGGGGCTGGCTGGTCACCACCGCCGGCGCGCTGTTGTTGGCCTTTGTATTCGCAAAACTCGGCAAGCTCGCGCCAAAGGCAGGCGGCCCCTATGCCTATGCGCGTGACTGGTTCGGCCCATACATGGGTTTCCAGACCAACACCATCTACTGGTTCGCCAATTGGATCGGCAACGTTGCCATTCCCATTGCCGCGGTGGGCTACTTCAGCTACTTCTTCCCGATCCTGTCCGAACCGCTGCCACGCTGCATCGCGGTGCTGCTGCTGGTGTGGGCCCTGAGCTTCGCCAACGTCATCGGCCCCTCCTTCGTCAGCCGCGTACAGACGGTGACCACCAGCTTTGCGTTGGTGCCGATTCTTGGCATTGCCATCTTCGGCTGGTTCTACTTCGACCCCACCATCTTCAAGGGCGCCTACAACGTTTCCGGCCAATCCAACTTCGGTGCGGTATCCAGCGCCGCTGCATTGACCTTGTGGGCCTTCATCGGCGTGGAGTCGGCCTCGGTCACCGCAGGTGTCGTGGAGAACCCGGAGAAGAACGTGGCGCGCGCAACCCTGGCAGGCGTTTTCCTCGCCGCGATTGCCTACATCGCCAGCTCCTCGGTAATCATGGGCATGGTGCCCAATGCCGACCTGCAGGTCTCCGATGCACCGTTTGCGCTGGCAGCGGCCACCGCGGTCGGCGGCTGGGGCGGCGCGCTGGTCAGTCTGTGCGCCTTCCTCGGTGCAGCTGGCTCGTTGGGCGGTTGGATCCTGTTGACCGCGCAAAGCGCCAAGGCAGCCTCCGATGACGGTTTGTTTCCCAGCGTTTTCAGCAAGATCAACAAGGATGAAGTACCGGTCAAGGGCGTGTTGATCGTTGCCGTGCTGATGACGATTGCGGTGCTGATCACATCGACCTCGGAGACCGCGTCCGCCCAGTTCGACGTGATCACATCCGCGGCGGTGGTACTGACCCTGCTGCCTTACATCTATTCCTGCGTGGCGTGCTACTTCGTGGTGGAACGCTCGCATACCATCGCCCACACCGGTGCGTTCTGGGTACTGACCAGCATCACCGTCGTCTACTGCCTGTGGGCCATCTATGGTTCCTCCGGCAGCATCGTCCAGTACGCGTTCCTGTTCGTACTGTTCATCACCGTGTTCTATCCATTCTTCAGCGATGAGCGCCGCAAGCAGCGCCTGGCCAAATTCACTCCGACTGGCACCGCCCGTGCCAGCACGAACTGATCCCCCGCTCGGTAGACAGGAACAACACCATGTACTTCAAATCACTCGACTACCCGATCGTCATCATCGATGCCGACTACGAATCGCCGCGCATCGCCGGCATCCTTATCCGCGCCCTCGCCGAAGAGCTGCGCAAGAGCGACCAGCGTGTACTCACCGGCCTGAACCTGGACGATGCCCGCGCCGGCGCACGCACCTACGTGGCCGCCTCGGCGGTACTGATTTCCATCGACGGCACCGAGGACGATGACGACCAGTTCCAACGCCTGCTCGCCTTCCTGCGCGAGCAGAGCCAGCGCCGCGCCGATTTGCCGGTATTCCTCTACGGCGAACGCCGCACCATCGAGAAGATACCGAGCAAGCTGCTCAAGTTCGTGCACGGCTACATCTTCCTGTTCGAAGACACCAAGAGCTTCATCGCCAGGCAAGTGATGCGCGCGGCCGACGACTACATGGCCAAGCTGCTGCCACCGTTCTTCAAGGCGCTGATCCATCACTCGGCCCAATCCAACTACTCCTGGCATACCCCCGGCCATGCCGGCGGTGTCGCCTTCACCAAGTCGCCCGTTGGCCGTGCACTGCATCAGTTCTACGGCGAGAACACCCTGCGCAGCGATCTGTCCATTTCGGTGCCGGAGCTCGGCTCACTGCTCGACCACACCGGTCCGATCCGTGATGCCGAAACCGAGGCGGCGCGCAATTTCGGCGCCGACCATACCTTCTTTGTCACCAATGGCACCTCCACCGCCAACAAGATCGTCTGGCATGGCACGGTGGCGCGGGGTGACATCGTGTTCGTCGACCGCAACTGTCACAAGTCGCTGCTGCACGCACTTATCATGACGGGCGGCATCCCGGTGTACTTCACCCCCAGCCGCAATGCCCACGGCATCATCGGGCCGATCAGCCTGGACCAGTTCTCCGGCGAGGCCCTGCAGAAGATGATCCAGGCCAACCCCCTGGCCAGCAAGGCCGCCAAGCCCGGGGTGAAACCGCGCATTGCGGTGGTCACCAACTCCACCTATGACGGGCTCTGCTACAACGCCGAGAAGATCGCCGACAACCTGGGCACCGCGGTGGACTTCCTGCATTTCGATGAAGCCTGGTACGCCTATGCCGCGTTCCATCCCTTCTACGAGAACCACTACGGCATGGCCAAGGGCAAGCCGCGTGAGCAGGACGCCATCATCTTCACCACCCACTCCACGCACAAGCTGCTGGCCGCGTTCTCGCAGGCCTCGATGATCCACGTGCGCAATGCCGCTACCCGAGAACTGGATGCGGAACGCTTCAACGAATCCTTCATGATGCACACCTCCACCAGCCCGCACTACGGCATCATCGCCGCCTGCGATGTTGCCTCCAAGATGATGGAAGGTGACGCAGGCAAATCCCTGGTGCAGGAAATGCACGATGAGGCCGTCGCCTTCCGCCGTGCAATGCTGCACGTCAGTGAGGATCTGGGCCGCGATGACTGGTGGTTCAAGGTCTGGCAGCCCGACGGCGTGGAGCGCACCCTGGCCAAGGGCGACAGCAGCAAGCCGATGGTCACCTCGCGCCCCGATTGGTACCTGCGCCCGGATGCGCGCTGGCACGGCTTCGACAACCTCGCCGATGACTATGTGCTCATCGATCCGGTAAAGGTCACCTTGCTGACACCCGGCCTGTCGATGGACGGCGAGATGGGAAAACTGGGAATACCTGCGGCAATTCTCAGCAAATTCCTGTGGTCGCGCGGCATCACCGTGGAGAAGACCAACCTGTACTCGGTGCTGTTCCTGTTCTCGATGGGCATCACCAAGGGCAAGTGGAGCACCCTGGTCACCGAGTTGCTGGCATTCAAGGACCTGTACGATGCCAACGCACCGCTGAGCCAATCACTGCCCAGCCTGCTCGAAGACAATGCCGCTGCCTACGTCGGTTGGGGCCTGCGCGATCTCTGTGCAGCCCTGCATGAGTTCAACCGCGAGTTCCGCGTAGCCGAGGTGATGCGCGAGATGTACGTGGAGCTGCCGGAGCCGGTGATCACACCGGCCGAAGCCTATAACCATCTGGTGCGTGGTGAGATCGAGCGGGTGGACATCGACCAGCTCAGCGGCCGCGTTGCCGGCACCATGCTGGTGCCCTACCCGCCTGGCATTCCGACCATCATGCCGGGCGAGCGTTTCGGCGCCAGCGACGATCCCATCATCCAATCGCTGCGCATCGCCCGCGAACAGAATGCACGCTTCCCGGGGTTTGAATCGGATGTGCATGGCTTGATCATCGACAACAGCGGGGAGAAGCCGAGTTATCGGGTGGAGGTTCTGAAGGTTTGACCCCGAAGCAAAAGCAATACATGCCTTCCCTTCTCCCGCTCGCGGGGTTGAGAACAGGCGTGTGCGAGCCAAAGTCCCGTGCCTGTTCGTACGCCCCGCGTGCTACGCGGGGCCGGGGCGCGGAGCGAGGTGCCCTGCAGGCGCAGATGAGGAGAGCCTTTGGCTCTTGGCTTCCTGCACTTTGGCCTTGGCTTTGGCTCCGCTCTGCTCAGATCAAAATCTGCGCCACGTGCTTTCAAAGCACCCTCACCCCAACCCCTCTCCCGTAAACGGGAGAGGGGCTTTTAGAGCCTAGCTCCCCTTACATTGCTATCGGGCCGCCGACCAACCAGATGACCAGCACCCGCCAGGAACAACGCGTATTGAAACTTTCCATCGCGGCGACCGTGCTGGTCGCTGCGATCGGCTTCTTTGGTGGCATGCTCGCCCGCTCGCAGGCCATCCTGTTCGATGGCATCTACAGCCTCGTGGATGTGGCGTTGACGCTGGTAGCTCTGGCCGTGCTGCGGCTGATGGCCCGCGAACAGAGTCCGCGCTTCCAATACGGTTTCTGGCATCTGGAGCCGATGGTCGAGGCGCTGGGCGGCGCCATTCTCAGCCTGGCCTGCATCTATGCGCTGGCCAATGCGGTCATCGGCTTCAGCGATGGCGGCCACGAAACCCGGGTTGGCCCTGGCCTGATCTGGGCCGGCTTACTGGCGGTGGTGGACCTGGCAATGGCCATATGGATTGGCAGCCATGCACGGCGACTGCAATCCGGCCTGCTGCGTCTGGACGCACGCGCCTGGCTGCTGACCGGATTGATGAGCCTTGCCGTGGTGCTCTCGTTCGTCATTGCACTGGCATTACACGGTGGCACGCATGAGCACTGGATTCCCTACCTTGACCCCTTGGTGCTGGCCTGTATCGCTTTGGCGACGCTACCAGTGCCCCTGCTTGGCGCATGGAAAGCCGCGCGCGAAGTCCTGCAGGTAGCCCCCAGCGAACTGGACCAACTCGTGCAACAGGTGATGCAGACGTTCGTCGCCAGGCATCACTTCGAAGGCTTCACCAGCCACGTCGCCAAGATCGGCCGCATGCAGTTTGTCGAAATCCATATCCTGACCAGGCCCGATACCCAGCTCGGCTGCATCGGTGATGTCGACCGCCTGCGTGATGAAATCGCATCGCAGCTGGATGCACGCTCGGGACGCTTCTGGCTGACCATCGACTTCACTTCCGACCCGGCCTGGACATGAGCTCACCCGCCCCGAAGAAGATGGGCCTGACCATGGCGACCATGCTGGTTGCCGGCAACATGATCGGCACCGGGGTATTCCTGCTGCCGGCCAATCTGGCCACCGTCGGCAGCATCTCCTCGTTGGGCTGGCTGATCGCCACCGCTGGCGCCATCGCCCTGGGGCTGGTGTTCGCCCGCCTGTCACAACTCGATCCGCAGCCCGGCGGCCCCTATGCCTACGCGCGCGACGCCTTCGGCAATTACATCGGCTTTGTCAGCAATTACGCCTATTGGTTCGGCAACTGGATCGGCAATGTCGCCATCGCCCTGGTGGTAACCGGCTACCTGAGCCACTTGTGGCCGTGGCTGCAGGACGTCCATCCGCGATTGGGCTTCACCCTCGCCGTGATCTGGCTGCTGAGCCTGGCCAACGCTCGCGGTGCCCGCTGGATCGGCGCCCTGGAGACCGGCACCTTGCTGCTGGCCCTGATCCCGATACTGGGCATCGCCGTGTTCGGTTGGTGGTGGTTCGATCCAGCACTGTTCAGCGCCGGCTGGAACGTCAGCGGCATGGGGGACAGCGCCGCCATCTCCCGCAGTGCCTCCATCGCCTTGTGGGCGTTCATGGGAGTGGAAAGCGCGGCGGTATCGGCCGATGTGATCGACAACCCCAAGCGCAACATCCCACTGGCCACCCTGCTTGGCTTGGCGCTGGCGGCAGTGATCTACATCAGCTGCTCGCTGGTGATCATGGGCATCGTGCCAATGGCACAGCTGCGCGACTCCTCGGCACCGTTTGCCGATGTCGCGCAGTTGATGATCGGCCCTTGGGGCATGCTGGTGATCGCATTGTGCGCGATCCTCAAATCGGCCGGCGCGCTGGGCGGCTGGATGCTGCTGGTCGGCCAATCGGCGAAGGCGGCAGCCGAGGATGGTCTGTTCCCCCGGGTGTTCTGCCGACTCAACAAGCACGGCATGCCCGGCGCCGGCCTGATGATCGTGGCGGTACTGATGAGCGCGCTGCTGCTGGCCACCTCCTCGCCTACCCTGGCCCGCCAATTTGATCAGCTGACCAACATCGCCGTATTGCTGACCATCATCCCCTATCTGTTCTCGGCGGGTGCACTGATCTGTTCCACGCTGGAACGCGGTGAACAGGGATGGATGCGCGCCGCCTGCCTGTTCACCGCCGCCGCAGCGGTGGTTTACTGCCTCTACGCGCTGCTCGGCGCAGACACCCAATTGCTGGCCTATGCCACCGTCGCGGTCCTGTTCAGCGCGGCCCTGTATCCCTTCTTCCGCCAGCGGATGCTGCAGGCCGGCAAGGGAGCGACAGCCGGGCACGGATAGTTCCCACGCCGACGGTTCGTGCTGCGCCGGGTCAGCCCCTACAATGTTGCCTTTGTGGCAGCCCCCTGCCCGGCAATGGAAGTGGAACCCGCGTGACCGAGAAGAAGCCCGAACATACCCCGTTGATGAAGCAGTTCTTCGCAGCCAAGTCCGAGTACCCGGACCTGCTGCTGTTCTTCCGGATGGGCGATTTCTACGAACTGTTCTATGACGACGCGCGCAAGGCCGCGCGCCTGCTCGATATCACCCTGACCCAGCGCGGCAGCTCCGGCGGTGCGCCGATCCCGATGGCCGGCGTGCCGGTGCATTCCTTCGAAGGCTATCTGGCGCGGCTGGTGGCAGTCGGCGAGTCGGTGGCGATCTGCGAGCAGATCGGCGACCCGGCCTTGGCCAAAGGCCTGGTCGAACGCAAGGTAGTGCGCGTGGTCACCCCCGGCACCGTCACCGACGAGGCCCTGCTGGACGAACGCCGCGATACCTTGCTGATGGCGCTGTCGCGCAGCAAGGCCGGCTACGGCCTGGCCTGGGCCGATCTGGCCGGCGGTCGCTTCCTGGTCAATGAAGTAGACAACGACGACGCGCTGGAAGCCGAACTGGCCCGGCTGGAACCGGCCGAACTGCTGGTGCCCGACGAGGAAAACTGGCCGGAGTTCCTGCGCCACCGCAGCGGCGTGCGCCGCCGCGCACCGTGGCTGTTCGACGCCGACAGTGGTCGTCGCCACCTGCTGAACTTCTTCAAGCTGCACGACCTGAGCGGCTTCGGCATTGACGACAAGCCGCGCGCCACCGGGGCCGCCGGCGCCCTGCTCGGCTATGTCGAGGAAACCCAGAAGCAGCGCCTGCCGCACCTGACCGCCATCGCGATGGAGAACGCTGGTGAAGCGATCGCGATGAATGCCGCCACCCGCCGTCATCTGGAGCTGGATACGCGCGTTGATGGCGACACCCGCAACACCTTGCTCGGCGTGCTCGACAGCACGGTCTCGCCGATGGGCGGGCGCCTGCTGCGGCGCTGGCTGCACCGCCCGTTGCGCCTGCGCAACGTGCTGCAGCAACGCCACCATGCCGTAGCCACGCTGATCGATCGCGGCGCCGATGCCGACCTGCGCGACAGCTTCCGCGCGCTTGGCGATATCGAACGTATCTTGACCCGCATGGCACTGCGCTCGGCGCGGCCGCGCGATTTCTCCACCCTGCGTGATGGCCTGGGCCTGTTGCCGGCCATCAACGCGCAGCTGGACACGCTGGATTCGCCGCGCCTGCAGCAGTTGCGCGCCGAGCTGGGCTCGCACGATGAAAGCGCGCACCTGCTGGCCAGCGCCATTGCCGAACAGCCGCCGCTGAAACTGTCCGACGGCGGCGTGATCGCCGAAGGCTACGACGCCGAGCTGGACGAGCTGCGCCGCCTGTCCACCCATGCCGACCAGTTTCTGATCGACCTGGAGGCGCGCGAGCGCCAGGCCAGCGGCATCGCCACCTTGAAGGTCGGCTACAACCGCGTGCATGGCTATTACATCGAGATCAGCAAGGGCCAGGCCGACAAGGCACCGGTGCACTACACCCGCCGCCAGACCCTGACCAATGCAGAGCGCTACATCACCGAGGAGTTGAAGAACTTCGAGGACAAGGT
The DNA here is from genome assembly GCF_032066555.1 of Stenotrophomonas sp. Classification (GTDB taxonomy): domain Bacteria; phylum Pseudomonadota; class Gammaproteobacteria; order Xanthomonadales; family Xanthomonadaceae; genus Stenotrophomonas. Next base: position 249,211 of record NZ_DAMBKV010000002.1, on the reverse strand, counting down.
GCTGTCGGCACGCGAGCGCTCGCTCAGCCGCGAGAAGCTGCTGTACGAAGGCCTGCTCGACATCGTCGGCGAGCAGTTGGAGCCCTTGAAGCGCTGTGCCGGTGCCTTGAGCGAGCTGGACGTGCTGGCTGCATTCGCCGAGCGCGCGCAGGCACTGGACTGGGCGCAGCCGGAACTGCAGGAAGACGCCTGCCTGCGCATCGAGCGCGGCCGCCACCCGGTGGTGGAAGCAGTGCGCGAAGCACCGTTCGAGCCCAATGACCTGGACCTGCACCCGGACCGCCGCATGCTGGTCATCACCGGCCCGAACATGGGCGGTAAGTCGACCTATATGCGGCAGAACGCACTGATCGTGCTGCTGGCGCATATCGGCAGCTTCGTGCCGGCCAGCCGTGCGGTGATCGGCCCGATCGACCGCATCCTGACCCGCATCGGCGCCGGCGACGACCTGGCCAAGGGCCAATCCACCTTCATGGTGGAAATGGCCGAGACCAGCTACATCCTGCACCACGCCAGCGCGCACTCGCTGGTGCTGATGGATGAAATCGGCCGCGGTACCTCAACCTACGACGGCCTGGCCCTGGCCGACGCGGTGGCCCGCCACCTGGCCTACCAGAACCGCTGCTACACCTTGTTCGCCACCCACTACTTCGAGCTGACCGCGCTGGCCGACGAGAGCCACGAAGGCGGCGCCAGCGGCATCGCCAACGTGCATCTGGATGCGGTGGAACACGGCGACACCCTGGTGTTCATGCACGCAGTGAAGGACGGCCCGGCCAACCGCAGCTTCGGCCTGCAGGTGGCGGCGCTGGCCGGCCTGCCCAAGTCGACGGTAGCGCAGGCGCGCCGCCGTCTGGCCGAGCTTGAACAGCGCGGCGGTGAAACCCAGAGCGCGGCGATGGCTCCACAGGCCCTGGATGCGCCGCAGCAGTTTGGTTTGTTTGCCGCGCCGAACTCAGCGGCTCTAGATGCACTGCAGGCGATCGATCCGGATGAGCTGACACCGAAGCAGGCGCTGGAAGCGCTGTACCGGGTGAAGTCTCTGATCTGAGCAGCAGCGGCCCTGTAGTGCCGAGCCATGCTCGGCATGAAGCCCCACCTGTAGTGCCGAGCCATGCTCGGCAAGGGACTTTCCCGGCACCGCTCAATGCCGAGCATGGCTCGGCACTACAACTGCCACTCCCTCCCTTTGGCCGAAGGGCAAGGGGAGGGTTGGGGAGGGGTTGGCTCTTTCCGCCTTTCGAGCAATCCCAGCCTCGCGGCTTACGCCGCTCCTACAAGCGGTAGCAAGGCATCATCCAACTCGCCCGCACGCACCGACGCCGGCCGCTGCAGATGGACGGTGTAGTAATCCGTGAACACCGGCTTGGCCTCAAGCTGGCCCATGCTGACGAAGTAGCTCAGGAACGAGGCCATGTACAGATCGGCGACGGTGAAGCTGTCACCCACCAGATAGCGCTTGCCGGCTACTGCCGTTTCCAGTGTGCGAATCAAATCCTCAGCGCTGCCGTAGCCTGCCTCCATCGGCGGCGCCAACGTGCCATGACGTAGATCGGTAACGAAGGCCTCCAGTGGCCCGGCCGCAAACAGCACCCAGCGGTAGCACTCGCCGCGCTCGGCAGTTCCAACTGGCGGCAACAACGCCTTGGCCGGCGCCAGATCAGCCAGGTGCAGGCAGATCGCGGCATTCTCGGTGATCACCGTCTTGCCCTGCAGCAAGGCCGGCACCTTGCCCATCGGATTGATCGCCAGGTACTGCGCGGACTTCATGCTGGTGCCGTATTCGAGCATGACAGCGTCGTAGCGCAGGCCGGTCTCCTCCAACATCCAGCGGGTGATGCGGCCGCGCGAATGCGGATGGGTGTAGAAGGCGAGCGTGTCGGTCATGTCAGGCACCTGCGTTTGTTGGGAGCCGTCAGTGTGCGCAGGGGCTGCTGACAACCGCTGTCAGCAGTGATGCATCAATTGTCCATCATGCATTGCGTGCGCCAGCGCTTCAGCAACTGATGGCGCTGCGCCGGATAGCGTTGCGCAGTGTCCTCCAATGCCAACAATCGATCAGCGCGGAAGTGGCGGAAATCACCGCGCATCTCGCACCACGCCGCCAGCATGCGTACATCGGCCATGAAGGCCATCGCGAACGGCCAGATCATGCGCTCACTGACCCTGCCCTCGACATCGCGATACTGGATGCGCACGGCGTTGCCGTCGCGGATGGCACGGCGCAGAGCCGGCAACCATGGCTCCGGTGGCACCGCGTGCCAGTGCGGCGCGAACAGGCCGCTGGTTTCGACCTGCAGCCGCAGCGTCTCCGGTAACACGCCAATGACACGCTGCAAGGCCGTGTCGGCGGCAGCCGCCAGTTCAGGGTCGCCGTGCGACGCCACCCAACGCGCGCCCAACAACACCGCTTCAAGTTCTTCGGCGGAAAACATCATCGGCGGCAACAGGAAGCCCGGCCTTAGCTGATAGCCGACACCAGGATCACCCGCGATATCGGCGCCCTGCCCGCGCAACGCATCGATATCGCGATACACGGTGCGCAGGCTCACCTCCAGCCGCTGCGCCAGCTCGGCGCCGCGCACCGGCGTGCGGCGCCGCCGCAATTCATCCAGCAGGTGCAGCAATCGGGCGGCGCGTTGGCTCATGGGTGGATCCGGGACAGTCAGCTGGCCAGCATAACGGCTGGCAGCCGGTGGATTGCTCCCGGGGCTTCAACAGAGCGCATTTATGTCGGCAAGCTGAGCAATAGATAAGCCCTATCAAAGCGAACGTTTCATTTGATTACTCATTTAACGCTTCCATGGTTACAGTCGGTGAAAGCAAAACCCCAACGCCAGCAGGAGCCAGCCATGAGCAATGACACCAAGCCCACCTGTCCGTACCACACGGCCCCCTCCCCCGAGCAGGCCGCACAGTCGCAGCGCGATACCAGCACCACGCCTGCACAGAAGCATGGCGACGCGCCGGTAACACCCATGACCACCGCCTTTGGTGCACCGGTGGTGGACAACCAGAACAGCAAGACCGCCGGCCCGCGTGGCCCGCTGCTGATGGAAGACGTGTGGCTGCTGGAGAAGCTGGCCAACCTCAACCGCGAAATCATTCCCGAACGTCGCATGCATGCCAAGGGCTCGGGCGCATTCGGCACCTTCACCGTCACCCATGACATCAGCAAGTACACCCGCGCCAAGCTCTTCTCGGCCGTAGGCAAGCAGACCGAGATGTTCGCCCGCTTCACCACCGTGGCCGGTGAGCGTGGCGCGGCCGATGCCGAGCGCGACATCCGTGGCTTCGCGCTGAAGTTCTACACCGAGGAAGGCAACTGGGACCTGGTAGGCAACAACACGCCGGTGTTCTTCCTGCGTGACCCGCGCAAGTTCGGCGACCTCAACAAGGCGGTCAAGCGCGACCCGCACACCAATCTGCGCAGCGCCCGCAACAACTGGGACTTCTGGACCCTGCTGCCGGAAGCGCTGATGCAGGTCACGGTGGTGATGAGCGACCGCGGCATCCCGCGCAGCTTCCGCCACATGAACGGTTTCGGTTCGCACACCTACAGCTTCACCAATGAAGGCGGCGAGCGCTTCTGGGTGAAGTTCCACTTCGTCACCCAGCAGGGTGTGCAGGCGCTGACCGATGCGCAGGCCGAAGTGCTGGTCGGCAAGGACCGCGAAAGCCACGGCCGTGACCTGTTCCAGGCAATCGAGCGCGGCGAGTTCCCGAAGTGGAAGCTGTTCGTGCAGGTCATGCCGGAGCTGGAGGCAGAGACCTACCGCATCCATCCGTTCGACCTGACCAAGGTCTGGCCGAAGAGCGATTACCCGTTGATCGAAGTCGGTGAGTTCGAGCTCAACCGCAATCCGGTCAACTGGTACATGGACGTGGAGCAGTCGGCATTCGCACCGAGCAACCTGGTACCGGGCATCGGCCCGTCGCCGGACAAGATGTTGCAGGCGCGTCTGTTCGCTTACACCGACGCACAGCGCTACCGCCTGGGCGTGAACCACCACCAGATCCCGGTCAACGCCGCCCGCTGCCCGGTCTTCAGCAACCACCGCGATGGCGCCATGCGCGTAGACGGCAACTACGGCGGCCTGCCGCACTACGAACCCAACAGCTATGGCCAATGGCAGGAGCAACCGCAGTATCGCGAACCGGCCTTGAAGATCCGTGGCGATGCCGACTTCTGGAACTTCCGCGAAGACGACAACGACTACTTCAGCCAGCCGGGCGCACTGTTCCGCAGCTACAACGCCGAGCAGAAGCAGCGCCTGTTCGAGAACACCGCCCGCGCCCTGGGTGATGCCCCGGACTTCATCAAGCAGCGCCACATCGACAACTGCAACAAGGCCGACCCGGCCTATGGTGCCGGTATCGCCGCTGCGCTGCAGAAGCTGGCCGCGGCAACCGTCCCGGCCGATCCGTTCGCACCGCCGCCGCACCCGGGCAGCGATTTCCCGACCGCCACCCCGGGCGCCGAGGACATCGAGCTGTAAGCCCGATTCACTGATCCAACGACGAAACAGCACCGCCCGCCCTGCGCGGGCGGTGCTGTTTCTGCCCACATACCAACACGTCATTGCCCCCTTCACCTACGCCCCCTTGCGGGGGTTACCATGCCGCTCGGCAACCCACCCATTCAAGGATCTCCCGATGAGCCTGACCGACGACCTTCTCTCCCAGCTGCAAGGCGCACCGCTGCAGCAGGTTTCCCAGCAGCTGGGCATCGACAGCCAGCAGGCGTCGGGCGCCATCAGCGCCGCGCTGCCGCTGCTGATGGGTGCGCTGGGCAACAACGCAGCCAAGCCACAGGGCGCCGAAGCGCTGTTCGGCGCGCTGCAGAACAACCACAGCGGCCTGGACATCGGCAGCGTGCTGGGTGCGGTGATGGGCGGCGGCAACAGCCCGGCCGCCAACGGCGCAGGCATCCTCGGCCACATTTTCGGTGGCAACCAGGACCGCGCTGAAACCGGCCTGGCCCAAGCCACGGGCCTGAGCCCGAGCAGCTCCAGCCAGTTGCTGAAGATCCTCGCCCCGATCGTGATGGCTTATATCGCCCAGCGCATGAGCAGTGGCGGCCAGGCCAGTGCCGGTGGGCTGGCGCAGATCCTAGGGCAGGAGAAGCAGCAGGTGACGCAGGCCGGCGGTATCGGCGGAGGCCTGCTGGGCAGCGTGATGGACCAGGATGGCGACGGCCAGTTCGGCGTCAGCGACCTGATCAAGCTGGGCAGCGGCTTGCTGGGTAGCGGCAAGCGTTGAGCTGATGAAGATTGATTGAAAACGCCACCGCAAGGTGGCGTTTTTGTTTCTGTAGTGCCGAGCCATGCTCGGCAGAGGCTTCACTGGTAGAGCCCAATGCCGAGCATGGCTCGGCACTACAGGGTTGGCTTTACCGGTAACGCCCCTGCCGAGCATGGCTCGGCACTACAGGTTAATCGCTTGGGTCAGAGGGCATCGAGGTCGCCCAGGGCGCGGATCAGGCGGCGGGCGCGCTTGTCGGGCTTGTGCTCCGGGGCCTGGTAGCCGGTGCGTTCAGCGGCGCGGCGAAGGTGCAGTTCGTGACGTACCTGTTTCGAAGCTGCCGACTCTTCGTACATGGCCTGCGCTACCGGCGCCGAGCCGCGTTTGTCGCTGAGCCCGCGTACCGCGATCTCGAAGATCTCATCGCCACGCTGCACCCGCAGCGCATCGCCCACACGTATGGCGCGGGACGACTTGGGGCGTTGACCATCCACATCCACCTTGCCGGTCTCCACCGCCTGTTTGGCCAGGCTGCGGGTCTTGAAGAAACGTGCCGCCCACAGCCATACATCAAGACGAATGCTTGCTACCGCTACGACTTCACCACTCATCGCGTTGCCATCACTCCTGTGTAAGCGACCTACCGTTGATACCTGACGCCGGCACCCTCACCTGCAAGATGCTAGTGTGCCTGCCCCGATCCCGACAACGTTGTCCATGTCGAAAACCAAGCAAACCCGCTCGCTGACCGAAGGCCCGATCGGCACCAGCCTGCTCATGTTCGCGCTCCCGATTCTGGCTGGCAACATCGCACAGTCGCTGAACGGGTCGGTCAATGCCATCTGGGTCGGCAAGTTCCTCGGCGAGGCAGCGCTGACCGCCACGGCCAACGCCAACAACATCATGTTCTTCCTGATCGGCTCGGTGTTCGGTATCGGCATGGCCGCGACCATCCTGATCGGCCAGTCCATCGGTGCCAAGGACCTACCGCAGGCGCGGCGGGTAATGGGCACCAGCGCCACCTTCTTCATCAGTCTGTCTGCGGTGATCGCGGTGCTGGGCTGGTTCCTGTCGCACCGCCTGCTGCTGGCGATGGGTACACCCGCCGAATCACTGCCGATGGCCGATGCCTATTTGAAGGTGATCTTCCTGGCGATGCCGCTGCTGTACGCGTTCGCCTTCATTACCGCCGCCCTGCGCGGTGCCGGCGACGCGCGCACGCCGTTCCGCTTCCTGCTGTTGGCGGTGCTGATGGATATCGCCTTCAACCCATTGCTGATCTTCGGCGTCGGTCCGTTCCCGGAACTCGGCATTGCCGGTGCAGCGTGGGCCACCTTCTTCTCGCAGGGCCTGGCGCTGGCCGGCCTGATGCTTTACCTGCGCAACAAGCGACACATGCTGTGGCTGGGCCGCAAGGACATCGGCCTGTTGAAGATCGACACCGTCATCCTCAAAGCGCTGGTGGTCAAGGGCGTGCCGATGGGCCTGCAGATGATCCTGATCTCGCTGGCGATGATCATGATGATCAGCATGGTCAATGGCTACGGGGTGGAAACCGCCTCGGCCTATGGCGCCGCGATGCAGTTGTGGACCTATGTGCAGATGCCGGCCATGGCCATTGGTGCGGCCTGCTCGACGATGGCCGCACAGAACGTCGGCGCCGGCCTCTGGCCACGGGTGGAAGCCACCGCGCGTACCGGTGTGCTGTTCAACTTCCTGCTGACCGGTGCCTTGATCGCGCCGATCATCCTGTTTGATCGCAGCACATTGGCGTTGTTCCTGCCAGCCGCCAGCGAGGCGCTGGAGATCGGTCGCCACCTGAACCACATCGCGGTGTGGTCGTTCCTGTTCTTCGGGGTCAACTTCGTGCTGTCCGGCGTGGTCCGCTCCACCGGCGCGGTGCTGCCGCCGCTGTTGATCCTGGCAATCGGTATGTGGGGCATCCGCGTGCCGTTCGCGCTGTGGCTGCAGCCGCGCTTTGGTGCCGATGCGATCTGGTGGAGCTTCCCGGTCAGTGCGTTGTGCTCGATGCTGATGATCATGGCCTATTACCGCTGGGGCAATTGGCGCAAGGCAACCATCCTGGACAAGCCGGCGCAGGCCACCCCAGCGGAAGTGCCGGCTACGCCGCCATCGCCGGTGGCGGATCCGGACGTGGAATTGGAACGCTAGACAGCGCTGTGGGAGCTGTGGGAGCGGCGTAAGCCGCGAAGCTGGCATTGCTGGAAGGGCCTGAAAGCTCAACCCCTCCCCAACCCTCCCCTACGCCTTCGGCGCAAGGGAGGGGGCAGAAACACGACTGATCAATAACTGCCGTCGAAGGCGAAGATCGGCTTGCGCTGCTGCCACAGGCCCTTGGTGAAGTCCGGGAACTCCAGGGTCTGGAAGCTGTTGGCAATCGACTGCTCGGACAATGGGGTGATCGCGCTCCAGGTCACCGCGTCATAGATATCGATTGGCATCGGCGCCTTGGCCTTCAGTGCCTCGACGAAGGCATGGATCACGAACCAGTCCATGCCACCGTGGCCGGCGCTGGCGGCGGTATCGGCATGCTGTTTCCACAGCGGGTGCTCATACTGGTCCTGGTAGGTCTTGAACTCTTCCCACTGGTGCGGCGGGCTGCGGCCTTCGATGTGGATACCGTGGTTGACGTCCATCCACAGGCCCTTGGTGCCCTGCACACGGAAGCCCATCGAATACGGGCGCGGCAAGGAGGTGTCGTGCTGCAGCAGGATGGTCTCGCCGTTCTCGCAGGCCAGCGTGGTGGTGACGATATCGCCGAGCTTGAACTTGACCTTGGTGCTCGGATGCGTAGTGCCACCGCTCTTGGCCACGGTGTACTCATGCAGGCCACGCGCCTTGCTGGCGAAGGCATTGATATGGGTGAAACGGTTGCCACGGTTGATGCCGGTATACATCGCGCAGGGGCCGATGCCGTGGCTGGGATACAGCTCGCCATTGCGCTGTACCGAGTGCTCGGTGCGCCAGCGTGCTTCCGACCAGCCCTTGGCGCCGAACTCGACGCCGCTGTCGTAGGGATGCTCCGGCGTGCCGTCGTTGAACTTCACCCCGCGCAGGTCGTGCTGATAGCCACCCTGCAGGTGCACCAGTTCGCCGAACAGGCCCTGACGCACCATCTGCAGCGCGGCCATCACGTCACGGCGGTAGCAGACGTTCTCCAGCAGCATGTACGGGGTGCCGGTGCTGAGCTGGGTATTGAGCACATCCCAATGGTCCTGCAGGGTGATGCCGGCAACCACTTCGCAGCCCACCGCGACCTTGGCCTGCATCGCCGCGATCGCCATCGGTGCATGCAGCTCCCACGGGGTGGCGATGATCACGCCGTCCAGGCCGCGCTGCTCCAGCAGGCGCATCCAGGCATTCTGGTCACGGTCGGCGCCATAGGCCTGCGGTGCCGGCTTGCCGGCCTTGGCCACCATGTCCATGGCGCGGCCGAGCATGATCGGTTCGATGTCGCACAGGGCAACCACTTCGACGTCGTCGCGGCGTACCAGTTCCTTCAGCAATACCAGACCGCGCATGCCGGTGCCGATCACACCCAGACGCACCTTGCGGCCACGTGCCCAAGCCGGCGTGTTCGGCAGCAGGCTGGTGGCGGCAAGGGCCGCGCTGGCCATGATGAATTCCCTACGCTTCATTGTGTTTCCTCTTTCAGGGGTCGTGCCGGTCATGGCAGGCGTGCCGCGACCATGCTGACGGTGTCACTGTCTTCCCCCTCATGCAATGCATGAGGGGGAAGCGCTGTTGCGGTGGATCAGAACTTGTAGGTGGCGGTCACGCTGTAGATGCGACCAAAGTTGTTGGCATAGCCGGAGAAGTTCATCCAGTCGTTCGGGTCATAGAACGGCAGGCGGTTGAACAGGTTCTTGACGGTCACGCCGACGCTCAGCTTCTCGATCGGACGCCAGTTCACGCTCAGGTTTGCAGTCCACCAGGCCGGTGCGCCGCCGCAATGGCCCGGGGCCAGGTCGAGGAAGCTGCCGGTGCAGGTCTGGGCGTTGTTGTCCTGCGCGTCGATGCGGTCATAGGCCCACTTGGTGCCACCGACATAGTTCACGTAGAAGCCGGTGTCCCAGTTGCCATAGGTCCAGTTGGTATTGAACGTGGCGCGCACCTTCGGGTTGTTGTAGTAGCCAACCAGGTTGCCGTAGTACCAGCCGTCACCGTTGTCGGAGTTGTACATGTTGCGATTGGCGATGGTAGCTGCCACGCCAATGTTCAGGCGGCCCCATTCACCCAGGTCGAAGCGGCTGCGCAGATCGACGTCGAAGCCGTCGATCAGGGTGCGGCCACGGTTGCTGTACTGGCCGATCACGCTGGCCACGTTGCCGATGCTGTAGCCCGGCAAGGTGCCCGGACAGGTCACTCCGCTGGCAGGGTCGCTGCACATCGCAGCCAGTGCAGCGAGGTTGGACTTGTCGGACTCGGTGATCGGGAAGCGCGTCATCGAATCGATGTCTTCTTCCTTGCTGTAGTCCGGCGCGACGATTTCATCGCGACGGTACACGAACCAGTAATCCGCCGACACCGACAGCCAATCGGTCGGCTCCAGCACGACGCCCAGCGTGGCGATCTTCGCCTTCTCCGGCTTCAGGTCCTGGTTGGGCTGGGTCATGCGCGCCACGTTGCGGCTGCAATCGCTGTTCCACAGGCTGTTGCCCAGATCCTTGTCCACGACGCGGTTGGACTGCCGCAGCAGGCCGGCAATTGCATTGGTTTCGGCGCAACGGACTTCATCGCGGTAACCACCGATCTGCGCATACACGCCACCGCTGCCGGCCTCGGCCAGACTGGGTGCACGGAAGCCTTCCGAATAGGTACCACGCAGCATCAGCTGCGGCAGGGCCTGGTACTTCAGGCCGATCTTCGGCGCGGCATTGGCGCTGAAGCCCGGGTACTTGTCCAGGCGCAGTGCCAGGTCCATTTCGAGCTTCTCGGTGAGCGGCACCACGGCTTCGGAGAACAGCGCGTAGGTGTTGCGCTTGCCGTCGAACCACGAGCCGCCCTGCTGGGTGATCAGGCCGTTGGCGGCATCCGGGTTGCCCGGCGTGTAGAAGGTTTCGCGGGTGGCATTGAAGCCGAAGGCCGCACGCACTTCGCCGGCCGGCATGTTGAACAGCGGGCCTTCGATCTTGCCGTCCAGGGTGTGCAGGCGCGTCCACGACTCGATGTCGAAGGTCGGGAAGGCTTCGCGGATCAGCGCCGCGTTGGCTTCACTGATCTCACCGAACTTGTAGGCCGGATGATCGGAAATGATGACGCGACCGGTACCCGGATCGATGGTGTACGGACCGAAGGCTTTCTCGAAGCCCTTTAGGTTGACGTTGGTGGTCTGGTAGGTGACCGAGTGCGAGCCGGCGGTGGCGAACGCGGTTTCCCAGTTCCAGTCGCCGGCAGCACCACGCAGGCCTGCCACCACACGGTAGCTGTCGTCGGTATTGCGCTGACCGAAGTGGCCACCGCCGACGTCCTGCAGCAGGTAACCCAAACCGACCACACCGCCATTCATCGCCTTCAACTCCGGGCTGGCGTGGTTGTATTCGTTGTTCGGGCCAAGCCACGGGGTCAGGAACTGGTTGACCGTATTGCCGGTGTTGCGCGAGAACCAGCTCTGCGGATTGCCGGTGGTGGTGCCATACGCGCGTGGGGTGCCGCCATTGGCGTGCAGGTCGATGTCGGTATAGGTGACTTCGGCGAATGCCTCGGTGCTGTCATTGAGCTGGTAATGACCATTGACGTAGGCAGTGACGCGCTTGGAGTCCGCGCCGCCGTTGATCTGCCGGTTCATCCAGGTCTGCCAGATGCAACGGGTGCCACTGCTGACCTGCAGCACGTTGTTGCAGCCCGGTGCAGCCTCGTCCTTGCGCACGCCGGTGACCGGATCGATGGCGTAGTAATAGCCGGGGTTGAACACGCCCGGCGCACTGCCGGTGTCCAGCCGCAGGTTCTTGATGTAGTCCGGACTGTTGACGTAGAACTGGCCCGGGTGCTTCAGGTACCACTCGCTGTCCGGAATACCGTCGCGCTCATACAGGTTGACGCTGGCATAGACGTTGTAGCCATCCTCGGCCATGTCGCCGAAACCGCCGGTGACACTGGCCTGCTTTTCACCGAAGGAATCAAAGCGCGAAGCGGTATCCCAGGTACCGCTGACTTCCAGGCCCTGGTAGCTGCTCTTGGTGATGACGTTGATGACGCCGGCCACCGCGTCGGTGCCGTATACGGCCGAGGCGCCGTCGGTCAGCACTTCCATGCGCTCGATGACGGCGGCAGGAATGGCATCGATGTTGACGAACTGGGTCTGGAAGCCAGCCGGTGCGCCGTAGTACGACAGGCGGCGGCCATTCAACAGCACCAGCGTGCCCTGTGCGCCGAGGCCGCGCAGGTTGGCCTGTGAAGCGCCGTCGGAACCGGTGAACAAGGACTTGGAATCAACCTGGCCCGGTCGTGCCGCTGGCAGATTGTCGAGCACCTGCAACAGCGTGCGCGCGCCCATGTTTTCGATGTCCTGCTTGCTGATCACCTGCACCGGCGAGGCGGTTTCCACATCGGTGCGGCGGATGTTGGAACCGGTGACCTCGATGCGGGACAACTCGGTGGTCTTGTCCTTTTCCTTTTCAGCCTTGTCCTGCGCGAAGGCAGGTGCGGCGATGGCGAACAACACGCTGGCGACAGCCAACGATAGTGGAGCTTGCAAACAGCGTTTGGCACTGCGGTTGGCTGGCAACATCGGGGTTCTCTCCTGGCAAGGGCACGCAAAAAAAACAGCAGTTGGCGGGCAAAGCGATCCCATGCCACGGTTCTTGGACCGTAGCCGGGGGTAATCCGGTGGGAGGAGCGGTGTTACGGGTGGGTCATGGCGCGAGGATGTCGGCGGAATCGCCCTCCTCGCCTATCAGTACGGCATTGGCCCAGTTGGCGCAGACCTGGGACGGTTGGCTACCCTGCGCACCCAAGGTGCGCAGACTCAATCTGGACAGACCGCGGATGTCGAGCTCGGGCTTAACCACGCCCGGTGCTTTCACAAAACCGCTGTCATAGAGCAGGCGGTCATCGCCCCAGACCTGGAACTGCAGACCACCGGCTTGACGGCATTGGTCATCGACGCCCAGGTCGGCACGTAGCGTTTTCCACTGCCCCTTCAAGTTCATGTCGATGCGGCTTTGCGCACCGACGCCGAGACCGCGGCGGAACTGCAGGCCGTTCATGCGCATCGGCACGGCCGCAGCGAACGAACGATCGGCATGCACCTGGGTGGCCAATACGGCCGGCAGCGGCAGCTGGGAGAGGTATTGCTGCCGCGCCGGCCGCTCGGCCGTTTGCTGCTCGAGGATATGGAAGGTGGACAGTGCAATCGGGCCAACATCGCGCGGCTGCAGTGCATCCACCGCACGCGCGGTGCTGCCCTGCGCTGCGGTCACCATCGGATCGGCACCACTTGCGCCGTCACCGTCGGGGTTCTGCACGCTGAGCACGCGGAAGCGCAACAGGCGGCCGGCATGGGCAGGGAAGTCGATGCGCTGCAGTTCCTGCTTCAGCTGCAGGTGACCCGTAGCAATCGGCTTGCCCCACTCACCATTGCTGTCGGCCATGTAGATTTCGTAATCACGCACCTGACCATGCTTCCAGTGCTGGTCGTTGCGCGGTGCCAGCTCGATGCCGTCGATCAGCTTGCGCTCGCCAAAGCCCACCACCCACTCATGGGCGCCAGTGCGGATGGCCTGGTTGCGCACGCTGCGGAACCACGTCGCCGGATCATCGTCGAAGGCATTTTCCAGCGGATGGCCGGGCTCTTCGGCCGGACGATTGACCACCAGCAGACTGTCGGACGGCAGCGCGCGGCCGAGCTCCGGCGCATTCGGGAAAACGTCATCAGCCAGCGCGGCGGCAACCGGGAAATCCAGCTGCAATTTCAACGGCGTGCGGATGTCCTGGCTGGCGGTACGCACATGCAGCGTGCCCTTGCGTTCCTTGCCATCGAAGTACCAGCCTTCGCTGGCTGCCTGCAGTGCGGCCGCGTCAGCAAGCTTGGGCAACGTACGACCATCCAGTTGCACGGCAGTCGGTGCGCTGCGATTCAACACGCGCAGGCCGTAACGGCGCTGTGCCAACTGACCTTGATACTCGCCCTGCACCGGCGCTATCTCGACCTGCACCGGGCCACTGCCCTGCGCCGGTGCCTGCACGCGGATCTGCTGCGTGCTCGACTCGCCCTTCTGGTAGCGGCGGGTGCTGCCATCGTCTTCGTACAAGGTGTAGCTGGATTCGCCCTGCGGGTACAGATCGAAGGTCACTTCATCCAACGGCTTCTCGCCGTCGAACAGCATCTCCGGGTACATCGGCAGGATCGCACCGGCACGCACGAATACCGGCAGCGTCGCCAGTTCGACCGGACGGTCCAGCTGCCTGCCTGCGGCACCGGCCTGTAGATGGCGGCCGTCCCAATAGTCGTACCAGCCGCCGGCCGGCAGATGGATGTCGCGGCGCCAGCCACGGCTCGCGGCTTGGCTGCGGTACACCGGCGCAACCAGCAGATCACGGCCGAGCAGGAACTGGTATTTGTAGGTTTCCTCCTGCGCGTGCGGGTCCTGCGGGTTGTCCCACATCAGCCCGCGCACCGGCGGCGCACCGCTCTGCGCAGCATCGTGCACCAGCCCGTACATATACGGGGTCAGACGCATTTTCAGCTTGAGGTAGTCGCGGTTGATCGAGCGGTAGGGCTCGTCGAAAGCCCAGGGGTGCTTGCGCGCGTTCGACGACCAACCGGACATGCCCATCAACACCGGCGTGAAGGTCTTCCACTGCAGGTCGCGGGTGAAGGTCTCGGCGCTGCCGCCGAAGATCGCATCGACGTCGCCGCTGGCATAGGCCATGCCCGACAGGCCGGAACCCACCAGAGTGGGCACATGCCAGCGGATGTAGTCCCAGCTGCTGCTCTGGTCACCGGTCCATGCAACCGCATAGCGCTGGATGCCGGCCCAACCCATCACCGTCCACAGGAAGGGGCGCGAGTCGGAATTATTGAGGATGCCGTCAAACGCCTGGCGGTTGGCATCCATCGCGAACTGATAGCCCTGCCCGGTCCAGGCCACGTCCAGCTTCTGCACGCGGGTGCCGGCCTTGCCGACTTCCCATGCGATCTTGTCGACGCCATTCTCGGTCCACAGGCCGGTCTTGAAGCCGTACTTGGCCAGGCCCTGTACGGTCTCCGGCAGCTGTTTGTAGCCGCAGCCGTAACCGTCATTGGGCAGGATCCAGCCGCCCGGCATGTCGTTCTCGCGGTACTTGGCAGCGACGCTGTTGACCACGTCGATGGTGGTGCCGGTGGGGCCATCGCTCCAGCCTTCGGGCACGCTGCCGGGCTTCTTGATGTTGTCGCCGTCGTTGTAGCAGTCGGCGTCGCCGTAGGACAGCGCCCAGCGCGCGACCATGTTCGGCCGGCCGGTCAGCTGGGTGTAGCGTTCCAGCAGCCGCTGCAGATCATTGCCGACGAAGTAATAGGCGTCGAAGCGGTCCTCGCGGTGCAGCAGCGTGGCCTGGTCCGGCTGGCGCAGGTCATAGCTGCCGTCGCTCCAGGTATTGCGCAACATGCCCCAGCCGCGTGAGCTGAGCAGCATCGGTGCCGGGCTCGGGCGGTCGCCCTCCTCCCAGCCACCGGAATAGGAAACTTCAAGTTCGCGGCCCTTGAACTGGAAACGGCCGTTCTGCTGGCCGCCGCCGTAGAAGGCTTCATCGGCCTGCGAGGACAGCACCTGCACGCTCTGCTCGGCGGACAGGTCCAGCGGCTGCTGTTCCTGCCATAGCGATACCGGCTTGCCGCCGTCCAGACGCTCCAGCCGCAGCTGCAGGGGCTGGCGCTGCACATGCAGGACCAGCGCCGGGGTACGCACGCGGATTTCCTGCGCGTCTTCTTCCAGCTGCGCCTGTACCGGCTGCACGGGCTGCGGCAACACGATGGGCGCGGCCTTGTCACCAGCGCCGGTCAGCTTGCCGTTGCGGCCAGCCTGCACATGCACGATGTCGTTGGCCAACACCTCGATGCGCAGGGTGCTGCCATTGTCACTGCGTACGTCCCAGGCACGCACGCCGTCGCGGCCATCGCTGGCGGTGACGGAGCGCAGATTGCCGATGGGCTCGGCCTGTGCGGTCACTGCCGGCAACAACAAGGCCGAAAGCAGCGCCAGCAACAGCGGCGATTGACGAACGCAATGTTCCACCTTGCCTCCAACCCGTTCAACGGGCGTTTCGAAACCGAGTGCGCCGACTCTAGGGCAGGAAATCGAAAGATGTCAACAAAATGAAAGCAAAAGATAAGTAAGATTTCTTACAATCGAAAGATGGTGCGGAGCAGCAACTTTCACATCATCAAGCTGAGCGTATTCATTGCTGCGAAAGGGTTTCCCGGGAAACCTTTCGCTTCGGACGATTCTCAAGAGAATAAAGTCTAATCAAATTATTTCTTTCGTTTTGCTTTCGGTATTTGACATTTCGAAAGAAAAGAAAGATGGTGCGCTGGCCAATCAGGAATCACACATGGATGCCACCCTGCTTCACGATCTGACCGCCTGGCAGCGCCTGGGCGGAGCCGATACCGCTACCGAAATCGCCCAGCAGCCCGCGCTGTGGGAGACCCTTGCCCTGGATCTGCAACAGGCCAGCACGCGCCTGCAGGATTTCCTTGGGCAGCGCCTGTCCGACCCGCGCCAACGGGTGATCTTCACCGGTGCCGGCAGCTCGGGTTTCATTGCCGAGATGGTGACCGACACCATCAACGCGCAGTGGCCGGCCGAAGTGCGCGCCGTGCACACCACCAGCCTGCTCACCCACCCGGCGCTCTACCTGCAGCGTGACCGCCCGACCCTGCTGGTGTCGTTCGGCCGCAGCGGCTCCAGCCCGGAAAGCGTGGCCGCCGTCGACCGCGTCCGCGCCGACGTCGACGATGCCCGCTTCCTCGACATCACCTGCAATGCCGAAGGCGAACTGGCCCGTCGTGGCGCCGGCCGCGACGACACCTGCACGCTGCTGATGCCGGCCGCCAGCTGCGACCGCGCCTTCGCCATGACCAGCAGCCTGAGCTGCATGCTGCTGGCCGCGCTGTCCGTGTTCGACAGCGCGCCGTGGGCCGAGCGTGTGCAGCGCCTGCAGCAGGTTGCCGCACTCGCGCGCCAGGGCCTGGCCAACTGGGATGCAGCAGTCGCCGCACTCGCTGCGCAGCCGTACAACCGCGTTATCTATCTGGCCAGTGGTCCGCTGGAAGCGCTGGCTCGCGAGGCTGCGCTGAAGGTATTGGAGCTCACGGCCGGCCGCGTGCTGGCATTGGCCAATACCCCGTTGGGTTTCCGCCACGGTCCCAAGTCCACGCTCAATGATGAAACCCTGGTCGTCGTGCTGCGCAGCGCCGAACCGCTGTCGCGTCGCTACGAGCAGGATCTGCTGGAAGAACTGCGCGGTGATGGCGTTGCGGGCAAGGTATTGTCGATCGGCCCGCATTCGGACCTGGGCATCCATGACGATTACACCTTGGCCGTGCCTGCCCTGCCCGACAGCTGGCTGGCGCCGGTGTGGCTGCCGTTCGCGCAGCTCTACGCACTGCAGCGCTCGGCCGCACTCGGCCTGACCCCGGACAATCCGTTCCCGGACGGCACCGTCAACCGCGTGGTCAAGGGCGTCACCATCCACCATGGCTGATACCCGCGCCCCGGCCTGTTACGGCATCGACATTGGCGGTACCAAGATTGAACTGGTGGCCTGCGATGCCGCCCTGCAGGTCGCGTGGCGCAAACGCATCGCCACCCCGCAGGGCGACTACAACGGCTTCCTGCAGGCGGTGGAAACGCTGGTTACCGATGCCGATGCCCAACTCGGCCAACGCGCGCAGGCCATCGGCATCGCCCTGCCCGGCGTGCGCGAGCGGCGCAGTGGCCGCCAGCTCAGTGCCAACGTACCGGCACTGACCGGCCAATGTGTCAGCGCAGACCTGCAGGCGCGCCTGCAGCGGCCGCTGCACTTCGGCAACGACCTGCAGTGCTTTGCATTGTCCGAAGCACATGGCGGCGCGGCTGACGGTTACGCCAGCATGTTCGGCGCCATCCTCGGCACCGGTGCCGGCGGCGGTTACTGCCTGCACGGCAAACTGGTCGGCGGCTTCAACGGCCTGGCCGGCGAATGGGGCCACTGGAGCGTGCCAGCCAACCTGCTGCAACGGCATGGCCTGCCGCTGCTGGATTGTGGCTGCGGCCTGCGCGGTTGCGTGGAGCGCTATGTCTCCGGCAGCGGCGTGGCCATGATCGAACGCCATCTTGGCGGCACTGCGGCCAACGCCAGCGAGGTCATCACGCAGGCCGAGGCCGGCGACATCCGCGCCATGCAGGCGCTGGACATCCACCGCGACCTGCTCGGCCACAGTTTCGCCGCGCTGATTCTCGCGCTGGACCCGCACGTCATCGTTCTCGGTGGCGGCCTGTCGCAATACGCGCCCCTGTACCAGCAGCTGCCTGCGGCCATCGCCGCACATCTGTTCAACGGCGTGGAAGTGCCGCCCATCGTGCCACCACGCTTCGGCGATGCCGGCGGTGCCCGTGGTGCCGCCCTGCTCGCCTGCCAACCCGCTTACCTGATTCCCGGAGCTTGACCATGTCACCGCTGCAATCCCTGCTTGCCTCTCATCGCCAAGGCCACAACGTCGGCCTGTACAGCGTCTGCTGCAGCAACGAACAGGTGTTGCGCGCGGCCATGCACGTGGCCGCGCAGCACGGCACCGTGCTGCTGATCGAAGCCACTTCCAACCAGGTCGACCAGTTCGGCGGTTACACCGGCATGACCCCGCCGCAGTACCGCGCCTACGTGGAAACGCTCGCCGATGAAGAAGGCTTCCCGCGCGGGCAGCTGATCCTGGGCGGCGACCATCTCGGTCCCAACGCCTGGCAGAAGCAGCCAGCCGCCGAAGCGATGGCCAATGCGCGCGTATTGATCGAAGCCTATGTCGCCGCCGGTTTCCACAAGATCCATCTGGACTGCAGCATGTCCTGCGCAGATGACCCGACCCCATTGCCCGATGCCGCTGTCGCCGCGCGCTCGGCCGAGCTGGCGGTCATTGCCGAAGCCACCGCCAAGGCCAATGGCCTGCCGCCGCCGGTCTACGTGATCGGTACCGAAGTGCCGATCCCCGGTGGCGAAGCCTCGCTGGCAGGCGGCCTGGCGGTGACCACGCCGGCCGCGGCCGCGCAGACCCTGGCCATCCACCAGCAGGCCTTCGACACACCGGAACTGCGCGATGCGTGGCAGCGCGTGATCGCGATGGTGGTGCAGCCGGGCGTGGACTTCGACCACAGCAGCGTGCACGAATACGACGCCGCCGCTGCCAGCGAGCTGGCCGATTTCCTTGAACAGCAGCCGCGCATCGTGTTCGAAGCGCACTCCACCGACTACCAGCGCGAATCCGGCCTGCACGCGCTGGTGCGCGATCACTTCGCCATCCTCAAGGTTGGCCCCGCGGCAACGTTTGCCTACCGCGAAGCGCTGTTCGCACTCGCCGCGATCGAAGCCGAACTGCTGCCCGCCGCGCAGTGCTCGAAGCTGCCACAGGTGCTGGAACAAGTGATGCTGGCCAAGCCGAAGAACTGGCAGGCGCATTACCACGGCGATGAAGCCACGCTACGTCTGCTGCGCTCCTACGCCTTCAGTGACCGCTGCCGCTACTACTGGGGCGAGCCGGAACTGCTGCAGGCGGTACAGACTCTGTTCGCCAACCTCGAACAGCACACCCCGCCGCTGGTGCTGCTCAGCCAATACCTGCCGGGCCAGTACGTGGCCGTGCGCGAGGGCCAGCTGGCCGCCACGCCTGCGGCCCTGGTGCAGCATCGCGTCGGCCAGTGTCTGGGCGAATACGCGCGCGCCTGCAGCGCCAATCAGGCAGGTACGCGCAAGCAAAGCGAAAGTTTGCGCACCCAAAACCTTGCGAACGGTTAATCTCCGCTTTCAAACGCACACGAGAGCTGACCATGCGCAATACCCGTCCCCGCCGACAGCAGATCCTGCAACGCCTGATCGACCAGGGCTCGGTGCAGGTTGCCGAACTGGTTGACCAGTTCGGTGTGTCGGCGGTGACCATCCGCACCGACCTGGGCCACTTCGAGGCGCAGGGCCTGGCCACGCGCACCCATGGCGGCGCGACCCTGGTGCGCATGCCACCGCAGGAACAGGACATCCACGAGAAAGATGCGCTGAACCTGTCGCTGAAGGAATCCATCGGCATGCGCGCCGCGCAGCTGGTGCAACCCGGCGACAACATCATCATCGACTCCGGCTCCACCACCATGACCCTGGCCCGGCATCTGCGCGACCACCGCGATGTCACCGTGATGACCAATGGTTTGAACATCGCCTGGGAACTGGCCAACGCACCGGCGGTCAACGTCCTGCTGACCGGTGGCCTGCTGCGCAAGCAATCACTGTCGCTGCAGGGCAGCCAGGCCGAAGCCAGCCTTACCTCCTACAGCTTCGACACCTTGTTCCTCGGCGTGGACGGTCTGGACCTGCAGTTCGGCCTGACTACCCATGACGAAGCAGAAGCCCGCCTCAATCACCGCATGGTCGAGCGCGCCCGCCGCATCGTGGTGCTGACCGACGCCTCCAAGTTCGGCCGCGTCAGCCTGCACCGCATCGCCCGCCTCGACCAGATCCACGCCATCATCACCGATACCGGCATCGACGATGCCACCCGCGAGGGACTGCAGCGCCAGGGCATCGAAGTGATCACCGCCGAGCCACCGCTATGACCGCTATCCGCAGCCTGTTCGGCCGCATTCTCACTCCCTTGGGCTGGCGCCGCGGCCACGTCCACTTCGACCAGCAGCTGCGCACGCTGGAGGTGGAAGACCACGCAGGTAATGGTGGCGATCTGCCGATCATCCTGCCCGGCTTCATCGACCTGCACGTACATGGCGCAGCGGGTGTGGACCTGATGCAGGGCGGCGATGTCGCCCGCCGCATCGCCCACACCCATGCCCGCTACGGCACCACCACCCTGCTCGGCACCACGATGACCGCCGAGTACGGCGAGATCGAAAATGCCCTGCGCGGTGTCGCCCAGGTGATGGCCACGCCGGATGTGGATGCCGCACAGATCATCGGCGTGCATCTGGAAGGTCCCTTCATCAGTCCGCAGCGGCTGGGCGCACAGCCGCCACGCACGCTGGAAGCAACGCTGGAGTCGGTGCAGCACCTGCATGCACTGGCCCCGATCAAGGTGCTGACGATTGCACCGGAGATCGGCCAGCACACCGCCTTGATTCCAGCCTTGGCAGCGATGGGCATCCGCGTGCAGATCGGCCATAGCGCCGGCACGTACGAGGATGCGGTCGCTGCATTGCAGGCTGGTGCGGTTGGCTTCACCCATCTGTTCAACGGCATGACCGGCGTTGATCACTACAAGCCCGGTATCGCTGCTGCCGCCTTGGCACATGCCGAATACGCCGAATTGATTCCCGATCTGCAGCATGTGCACCGCGGTGCCATCCGCATGGCCGTGCGCGCGATCCCGCGCCTGTATGCGGTCACCGATGCGACCGCCGCCACCGGCATGCCCGATGGCGAATACGCGTTGGGCGAGCAGCGCGTGCACAAGTGCATGGGCTGCGTGCGGCTTTCGACCGGCTCGCTCGCCGGCAGCGCACTGACCATGGATCAAGCACTGCGCAATCTGGTCGATGTCGGCCTGGACCTTGCCGACGCCTCGCAACGTGTTTCCACCATCCAGGCCGATTACCTGGGCCTGGAAGACCGCGGCCGCATCGCGCCGGGCCTGCGCGCGGACATGGTGGTGCTGGACCCGCAATTGAAATTGCAGCAGGTATGGATAGCCGGCCACCCGGTCGACCCAAACTGACCCGCCCCATGTAGTGCCGAGCCATGCCCGGCAGCCTTCCGTTCCAATAGCCGTATCACCGGAACACGCCGCGCATCCGCGCGGCGAGCCGAGCTTGGCTCGGCACTACAAAATCTTGCCCCAGGAACGCGCCGATGACCGACACCACTTTTGCCGTGCCCGCCAGCGACGCCGCCCCGCGTTGGCCCGTGCGCTATCTCCTTTTCATCGCCGGTCTTGGCGGCCTGCTGTACGGCATCGACATCGGCATCATTGCCGGCGCCCTGCCCTATCTGGAAGCCACCGCCAGCCATGCGTGGCAGCTGAGCAGCCAGCAGATGGGCTTCGTGGTTGCCGCGGTGCTGCTGGGCAGCGTGTTGTCATCGCTGTTCGCCGGCATGATCGCCGACCTGATCGGCCGCCGTGGCGCGATGATGCTCGCTGGCCTCCTGTTCACCGCCAGCATCCCGATCATGGCGCTGGCCTCCGGCTATACACCGCTGCTGCTTGGACGCCTGTTGCAAGGCATCAGCGGTGGTTTGATCGGCGTGGTAGTGCCACTGTATCTGGCCGAAGTGCTGGGACCGGAACGACGCGGTCGCGGCGCAGCGATGTTCCAGCTGCTGCTGACGGTTGGATTGGTGCTGGCCGCCTTGATTGGTCTGTACCAGGCGCATTCGGTGGATGCGGCGACCGAGTCGGTGCGCAACCTGCCACTGGTGCAGCAGGCACAGCATCTGTTCGCGGTGAAGGACCAGGCCTGGCGTACGATTTTCTGGACCTGCCTGCTGCCGGGCGTGGTGTTCTGCATCGGCCTGTTCTGGCTCAATGAATCACCGCGCTGGCTGGCGCGCCGCGGCCGCATCGATGCCGCACGTCGCGGCCTGCAGGCAACCCTGCCGCCGTCGCAGGTGGAAGCCACGCTGGCGCAGATCCAGAATCCAGTCATCGCGAAAGCCGAAGGCGAGCGCGATCGGCTTTTCAGCCGCCGCTACATGGTGCCGTTCGTGCTGGCCTGCCTGGTATTGGCTTTCACCCAGGCCACCGGCATCAACTCGATCCTTGCCTACGCCGTCAACATCCTCAATCAAGCTGGTTTGCCGGGTGCGGCAGCCAATGGCGCCGACGTGGCAATCAAGCTGCTCAACGTGATCATGACCCTGGTGGCGCTATTCCTGGTGGACCGCAAGGGCCGCAAGTTCCTGTTGATGATCGGCAGTGGCGGCATCTGTCTTGCGCTGCTGGCTGCAGCGATGCTGTTCTTCAAGGCCGAACAGGGCCGCGCCGATGTGCAGCAGGTATTGCAGCACGCGGTGCAGGCTGATGGCCTGCAGTTGCAGCTGGATGCGGCGCAATGGCACCAGCTCGCCGGCACCCGCAATCGCGACGGGCAACCCTCGCAGCTGACGGTGTCGTGGAGCTATGGCGGTTTTAGCGATGTGCGCTCGCTGCGCAGCGACAATCCCAGTGATCAGCAGTTGCTGATCGAGCGCTCCGGTACGGTGCGTGCTGACAGTGTGATCGGGCGTTTCTTCCGCAGCCTGCATCTGAATCCATTCCCGGACCCGAGCGCGGCCGCCGATGCCCCGCTGCGTATTGAGCAGGCCTGGATCGGCGCAGTGCCGCCGGCTTCGCATGGCTGGGCAGTGGCGGCCTGCATCCTGGTATTCGTGGCGTTCTTCGCGGTCGGCCCGGGTGTATGCGTTTGGCTGGCCTTGTCGGAGTTGATGCCGAACCGCATCCGCTCCAACGGCATGAGCATCGCGCTGCTGATCAACCAGTTCGTATCGACCACGATCGCGGCGGTGTTCCTGCCGACGGTTGGCCACTACGGCTACGCCAGCATGTTCCTGTTCTGGGCGGCGTGTACGTTCGCCTTCTTCCTGATTGCCGCGTTCTGGCTGCCGGAGACCAAGGGCAAGACGCTGGAGCAGATCGAGGCGCATTTCCGCTGAGTGGCCATATGGCGGAAAGCCAGAGCAAGGATCAAAAACGCCCTCATCCGCCCTCCGGGCACCTTCTCCCGCAAGCGGGAGAAGGGACGGCAGGCATTGCGGTGTACTGAGGTTCTACCCACTCCCCGGCTTGCGCTCTGAGCGGCCAGCCATCAGCCGCCAAGAAACCCTAGCTGTTCCTTCTCCCGCTTGCGGGAGAAGGTGCCCGGAGGGCGGATGAGGGGGCTTCTAGGCTTCTAGGCTTCTAGGCTTCTAGGCTTCTAGGCTTCTAGGCTTCTGAACTTCTGAGCCTCAAAGCCCTCCCCGACTTCCCACCTTCACGCCACCCAAGCCCACAAACGCAAACGGCCACCCGAAGGTGGCCGTTGCTGCAAACAGGCGGGGCCTGTTGGCGGGATTACTCGGCGGCCTTGGCAGCCAGGCGAGCAGCCTTGGCCTGCTGGGCAGCAGCCAGGTCTTCCTTGATGCGGGCAGCCTTGCCTTCCAGGCCACGCAGGTAGTACAGCTTACCGGCGCGAACCTTACCGCGGCGCTTCACTTCGACCGAGTCGATGATGGCGCTGTGGGTCTGGAAGACGCGCTCGACGCCGTAGCCGTGCGAGATCTTGCGCACGGTGAAAGCGGAGTTCAGGCCAGCATTCTTGGTGCCGATCACGACGCCTTCGTAAGCCTGCACGCGCTCACGGTTGCCTTCCTTGACCTTCACGTTCACCACGACGGTGTCGCCCTGGCTGAACTTCGGCAGTTCGCGGGTGATCTGGGCGGATTCGAATTCCGCGACGATGGACTTGTTCAGCTTGCTCATTGGGTTACACCGATTGTTCGGGGTGGGCGTGTCTGATCGACAGCTTAGGCTTATACAGTCGCCGGATTGCGCTGCACGTTATTGTTCTGGCTCCACATCAGGCCATTCAGCCGACGGGAACTCGCAATTCTAACCTACTGACCGCCGCCGGCGCCAGTAGCTTGCTTGAACGAATCTGCAAGCGCTTGCCGGGCTTCGCCCAGCAGCTTGCGGTCGGCCTTGTTCAGGCCCGCCTCGTCCAGCAGGTCCGGGCGCCGCAACGCGGTGCGCAGCAGGGACTGCTGGCGCCGCCAGGCGGCAATGGCGGCATGGTTACCGGAGCGCAGCACGTCCGGCACCTCCCCCAGCGCATGGCTGGCCGGGTGGCTGTAGTGCGGGCAATCGAGCAGACCGTCGCCTTCAAAACTGTCCTGGACTGCAGACTCAGCGTCGTTCAAGGCACCGTCCTGCAGACGGGTGACCGCATCGATGATCACCGCCGCACCCAGCTCACCGCCTGACAGCACGTAGTCACCGATGGAAATCTCCTCGTCCACCTCGCCCGCCAGGAAGCGCTCGTCCACGCCTTCATAGCGGCCACAGAGCAGGATCATCCGCGGCAAGGCCGCCAGCTCGCGTACCTTGGCCTGGTCCAGCGGTCGCCCCTGCGGGCTGAGGTAGATCAGCGGTGCCGGGGTCGGATCGGCCGCTCGGGCCGCCGCCAGGGCCGCCCGCAGCGGCTCGATCAGCATCACCATGCCCGGGCCACCGCCGAACGGACGGTCGTCCACCCGCCGGTAATTGCCCTCGGCATAGTCACGCGGGTTCCAGCCGTGCAGTTCCAGCAGTCCCCGCTCCTGCGCGCGACCAACCACGCCCAGCGCGGCCGATTGGGCAAGGAACTCGGGGAACAGGCTGATGACATCTACACGCACGGCTTCAGAACTCCGGATCCCAATCAACCACGATCAGGTTGGCGTCAAAATCCACCGACTTGATGAAGTCCTCCATCACGAACGGCACCATCCGCTCGCGATCACCGCGCACGACGAGTACGTCATTGGAGCCGGTATTGAACAGGTGCGACACCTGGCCCAGCTTGACGCCCTCGACGGTCTGCACGTCCAGGCCTTCCAGATCCACCCAGTAGTATTCGTCCGCGTTCGGCGCCGGCAAGGCGCTGCGGGCAACGTAAATCTCGGTGCCGCGCATGGCCTCGGCCACATCGCGGTCGGTCACGCCCGGGAAGGTTGCAACCAGCGTCTTGCCCGACTCCCGGCCACGTACGCCGGTCAGCTCGGACTCCTGCCCCGCGGGGGTACGCAGGATCCACGGCTGGTATTTGAAAATGGCGGAACGGGGCTCGGTCCAGGACTCAAGCTTGATTTCGCCGCGCACACCAAAAACGCCGGCAACCCTGCCCAGCAGGATCCGGCGCTCGATATCTTTCTTCATATAGCAGTCGGGCCGCGCTTGCGCGCGGCCCGCCAGGATCAGGCCGCGGTGGCCTGGGCCTTGGTCGCTTCCTTGTACAGGTTGCGAACCTTGTCGGTCAGCTGAGCGCCGTTGGCAACCCACTTGTCGACAGCGGCGATGTCCAGCACAACGCGCTGTTCAGCGCCCTGGGCAACCGGGTTGTAGTAGCCGACGCGCTCGATGTTGCGGCCGTCGCGGGCGCTACGGACGTCGGTAACGATGATGTGGTAGAACGGACGCTTCTTGGCGCCGCCGCGGGTCAGTCGAATCTTGACCATGGTGGTGTTTTCCTATGTTGCCCAGTCGCCAGGATGGCGCGGTAAGCCGGCGATTATAGCGACCACTCCTGCTCATTCCAACCCCGGCCCTGACAGAAAACCTGAACGCCCCGGAGCTTCAACTGGCGGCAGGCCAGCGCAGCAGTCCAGACCTTTACAGCCGATCGCCGACTACCCGCCTCCTTTGCTTGGCAGGCGCCACCGCCCGGCCTTTCTTGTGTTCCGCCCAGCGCAAGAATAATATGATTCGTATATGGATCATATATTCAACCAACGGAGCGACCAATGGGCATCGTGAACATCGACGACGAACTGCACGACAACCTGCGCAAGGCCAGCACCGTGTCTGGCCGCTCCATCAACGCCCAGGCCGGGTTCTGGATCAGGATCGGCATGCGCTGCGAACTGAATCCGCAGCTGAGTTTCCAGGAGCTGGTGGCGCGCGAACTCGCGGCTGCCGGGGTAAGCCCCGTAAGCATGCGGGTGGCGGAGACATGATCAAGCAACCGCATGAACTGGTATTGATGGCCGAATCCGGGCGCCTTCTGGCATCAGTATTCGAAGCACTGAACCAGCTGTCACTGGAAGGCATGAGCACACTGCAGGTGAACGACTGGGTCGAGCGCTTCATCGTCGACCGTTTGCAGGCACGCCCGGCCAGCAAGGGCCAGTATGGCTTCGCCTATGTGCTCAACAGCTCCATCGATACCGTTGTCTGCCACGGTGTGCCGTCATCGAAGGACATCCTCCGCAATGGCAGCATCGTCAACCTGGACATCACCCTGGAGAAGAACGGTTACATCGCCGATTCCAGCCGCATGTACCTGATCGGCGAGGTAAGCCATCAAGCCAAACGCCTGGTGCGCGTCACCAACGAAGCCATGTGGAAGGGCATCGCCACGGTACGTCCTGGTGCGACCCTGGGCGACATCGGCTTTGCGATCAACCGCCACGCCAAGGACGCCGGCTATTCGGTGGTGAAGGAATACTGCGGCCACGGCATTGGACGCGAAATGCACGAAGAGCCGCAGGTGCTGCATTACGGGCATCGTGGCGCCGGACTGGAACTGCAGGCCGGCATGACCTTCACCATCGAACCGATGATCAACCAGGGCCGTGCGGCGATCGACAACCACGATGATGGTTGGACCGTGACCACACGCGATGGAAAGCTTTCGGCGCAGTGCGAACATACCGTCGAGGTGACGGAGACCGGCGTACGCGTACTGACCCTGCGCGATGAAGAACGGGCCATCGCACAGAAGCTGCTAGGCGCCGTCGCGTAGGACGCACTTTTGTAGGAGCGGCGTAAGCCGCGAAGCTGATGTTGCTGAAGCTGCTGGCAAACGTGCGACCTGATGGTATCTCTGCTTCGCGGCTTACACCGCTCCTACAAAAAGCAAACAGGTTGTTCGTCGTCACTGCAGTCAGACAAAAAGAAGGCCCGGCATTGCCGGGCCTTCTTCATTCACAGATTGCGGTCAAACACCCGCAATCACCAGATCACCACCCGCTTGTCGTCGGCCCGTACCATCGCATCGCCGGCCTTGCACTGGAACGCGGCGGCATAGGACGGCATGTTGGACGGCGCACCATTGGCGCGGAAGTTGGCCGGTGCGTGCGGATCGGTGTTCAGGCGAACACGCAGCTCGCCATCGGTGAAGTTGCGGCGCCACACGGTGGCCCAGTTCATGAAGAAGCGCTGGTCCTGGGTATAGCCATCAACCGGTACGTTGAGCTTCTCGTCTTCCTTCAGCGCCATCTGTAGCGCGTCATAGGCAACGGTCAGGCCGCCGAGGTCACCAATGTTCTCGCCCAGGGTCAGCTTGCCCTTGACGTTCACGCCCGGCAGCGATTCATAGCCGTCGAACTGCGCGACCAACTGGTCGGTGCGGCTGTTGAACGCGGTGCGGTCAGCATCGGTCCACCAGTTGTCGAAGTTGCCGTTGGCGGCGAACTGGCTGCCCGAGTCGTCATAGCCGTGCATCATTTCGTGGCCGATGACTGCACCGATACCACCGTAGTTGAGTGCCGGATCGGCCTTGGCGTCGAAGAACGGCGGCTGCAGAATGGCGGCCGGGAACACGATCTCGTTCTTGGTCGCGTTGTAATAGGCATTCACCGTCTGCGGGGTCATACCCCATTCGGTCTTGTCCACCGGCTTGCCGATCTTGGCCAGCATGTAGCGGTAGTTGAACGCCTGCGCGGCCTGCATATTGCCCAGGTAGCTGTCGCTGTTGGTGGTCAGGCCGGAGAAATCACGCCACTTGTCCGGGTAACCGATCTTCGGGGTGAAGCTGGCCCACTTCTCCAGCGCCTTCTTCTTGGTGTCCTCGCCCATCCACGGCAGGCCTTCCAGGCGCGCCTTCAGCGCGACCGACAGGTTCTCCACCAGATGCTGCATCGCCACCTTGGATTCGGCCGGAAACACCGCGTCCACGTACAGCTGGCCCAGCGCTTCGCCCATCGAGCCATTCACCGAATCCAGCACGCGCTTCCAGCGCGGCTGCATTTCCTGCTGGCCGCGCAGGGTCTTGCTGAAGAAGTCGAAGTTGGCCTGCTCGAAGTTCTTGCTCAGGTACGGTGCGGCGTTGTCCACGGTGTGGAAACGCAGGTAGGCCTGCCAGGTGGTCGCCGGCACGTCGGCCAGCATGGTGTTCAGCTCGCTGAAGAAGCCCGGCTGAGCCAGCGAGAACTTGTCCTTGGCCGGGACCTGCAAGGTGTCGAACAGCGCGCTCCAGCTGAAGTTCGGGGTCTGCTTGTCGGCATCGGCGGCGCTGACCGGGTTGTAGCGCTTGGCCGGGTCACGCAGTTCAATGCGCGACAGCGAGGCCTTGGCCAGACGGGTTTCGAAATCCATCACCGCCTTGGCCTGCTGCTTGGCCTGCGCGGCATCGACACCGGACAGTGTCAGCAGCTGCTCGATATAGGCCACATAGGCCTCGCGGATCTTGGCCTGCGATTCGTCGAAGTAATAGCCCTTTTCCGGCAAGCCCAGGCCGCCCTGGCCGACATAGGCGATGACGTTGGCCGAATCCTTGAAGTCCGGGCTGGCGTACAGCGAGAACAGGAAGCCATTGCCCTGCGCATAGGCATCGCGCAGGTAGCCGGTGATGGCGGCGCTGTCGTTCAGCGCGGCAATCTTGTCCAGCTCCGGCTGCAGCGGCTTGATGCCGGCGGCCTCGATGGCTGCCTCGTCCGAGCCGGTCTTCCAGATGTCGCCGATCTTGGCTTCGTTGGAGCCGGCTGCGGCCTTGCCAGCGGCAGCCTGCTGGACCAGCGCGTGCTGCACTTCCAGCGAGCGCTCACGCAGGATCTCGAAGCTGCCCCAGGTGGTCTGGTCGCCCGGCACCGGATTGGCCTTGAGCCACTTGCTGTTGACGAAGCCGTTGAGGTCGGCACAGGCCTGCACGGCCGGATCCAGATCAGCGGCGTTGAGCGAGATCAGCTGGGTCTTGAGCTGTGACTGGTCGAACGCGACCTTGGCTTCGGCAGCCGGCGCGGCAGGCGCTTCGGTCTTGCCGCAGGCGGCGAGCGAGGCGGCGATTGCAACCGTCAGGGACAACGGGACGAGCTTGGAAAACGACATGTACATCTCCGGCCAAACAGGGAAAGGCCGCACAAGGTGGCGCGGCGCAACCTTGGAGGGTAAAGGATCAGCACGTGTCCCGGGACCCGCCGAAGGTCACGCCCGCCTCCCCATGCGCCGGCAATGTCGACGGACGCCAGCGCTGCAACGCCGGCAGCGCACAGGTCAATGCAGCCAGCGCGCGCTCCCGGGCGTCTGCCACTCCACCCAAACCGCCCCTGTGCGACACTGCCGCGACGCGGACAAGAGCGTCCACCCCTCGGGAATCGCCCATGCATTGGCTACGCGCAGCTGTGCTCTGTTTCGCCGTGGCCTGCTGCCATGTCGCCCACGCGCAGGCAGGCTCGCCGCCTGACCCTGCCACAGCGCCGACCGCTGCGCAGCCGAAACCCAACACCCCGGAACCCATCGACAGCGCGCTGATCGTGATCCGTGCCGATACCGACGAGCGTCTTGCCATCTCCGCGATCGATCGCGCCGGCCAGCTCGATCCCACCGCCGCACTGGGCCCAGGCCTGGAAGCGATCACCCGCTCGGTGGACCAACGCAGGCAAGCCTTGTCACCAACGCAACTGCGCAGGGTCCCGATCATTCGCCTGGAGAGCCTTGACCGACACTGGCAGTTCGACGACAAGCGCTTTGCACGCTGGCGTGATGCCCTGCAGACCGCTACCGAGCCGTATGCCGCGGACGCCGCAGAGCTGGCACGGCGCCGCGCCAGTTGGCAGCTCACCCGTGAACACCCCAGCGATATCCCGCCGGTGCTGCTGAGCCGCATCGATGCGCTGATCACACTGCTCACCCGAGCCGAGCAGGCACTTGCTGTACCGCTTTCCCGGCAAATGGAATTGAGCGCGCGCGCCAATGCCCTGGAGACCCGGCTGCAATCCGGCCACGCCGCTGTCACCGATGCCATTGCCTACCTCGACCACCAATTGCTGCAGATAGATTCGCCACCGCTATGGCGAGCTGATGCAAGCTCTCCTGATCAGCCCGCAGCAGCCAGCGACGCCCTTGCCTCCGGCCTGCAGATCGAACTGGAGTTCAGCCGCGCCTACGTGAGCGAGCACCGGCGCACACAGTTCCTGTTCCACGGGATCCAGATACTGCTGATCCCACTATTGCTATGGGGCTGGCATTACCATCGGCGGACGCCCGCCAACGGCAACCTTGAAGCTGCCGCACAACGCGTACTGGCCCGGCCCGTATCCACCTGGCTGCTGCTGTCGACCATGGTGATGCTGGCGATCGAGCCCGACGCCCCCTTGCTGACCTTGCAGATAGGCATGCTCTTCGCGCTGATCCCCGTGCTGCGACTGCTGCCTCCGGGCAGCCGGCGATTGCTGGGCTACTGGCCCTTGGTCGCATCATTGCTGTACCTGCTTGGTGGCCTGGGCATCTTCTTCCTGTCCAGCAATGTCGCATTCCGCTACTACACACTGGCGCTGACCATCGTCGCGATGCTGCTGACCGGACTGATGCAATGGCAGGCTTACCGCAGCGGCCACGCCAGTACCACCGGGCGCACGGGGCAGGCCTTGCGCATGGCGGCATGGGCCGCACAGGCCTTGTTCGCCGTTTCCCTTGCAGCCAACGTTGTCGGCAACCTCACGCTGGCGGAGATGCTGACCAGCGCGATCATCGACAGCGCCTACTTTGGCCTGCTGCTCTACGTCGGCATCGCCGTGCTGTTGAGCCTGCTGCACCTGCTGCTGAGCCGGCCCAGCCTGGCACGCTATCGGCTTACCCGTGATCATGCGCCGCCGCTGTTGGCGCTGCTTGGCCGGCTGGGCATATTCGCCGCGGTCATCGGCTGGGTGGTCTATGCGATGGACAGCTTCCGCATCCTGCGGCCGACCTATGCCTTGCTGAGCAGGCTGCTCTCGCATGAATTCTCCATTGGTGAATTCAGCTTGTCACTCGGCCACGTGCTGGCCTTCATCGCGGCAATCACCATTGCCTTCTGGGCCGCGCGGATAACCCGCTTGCTGCTGCAGGATGTGCTTCAGCACGGCGCCAACATGTCACGTGGCATCGGCAACAGCATCGCCTCGCTTGCCTCGTATGCGGTACTGATGCTCGGCGTGATCATCGCCTTGTCGGCCGCAGGCTTCAAAGGCAGCCAGCTGGCGCTGCTGTTCGGCGCGTTGGGCGTCGGCATTGGTTTTGGTTTGCAGAACGTGGTCAACAACTTCGTTTCCGGCCTGATCCTCATGTTCGAGCGGCCGATCCAACCCGGCGACGTGGTGGAGGTCGGCCCCATCAACGGCCGGGTGCGCGACATCGGCATGCGCTCCACCCGCATCAAGACCTTCGATGGTGCCGATGTGGTGGTACCCAACGGCACCCTGCTGTCCGAGCCGCTGGTCAACTGGACCCTGCTCGACCGCAACCGGCGCATTGAGGTGAATGTCGGCGTTGCCTATGGCAGTGACCCACAGCAGGTTCTGGCACTGCTTTCCAATTGCGCCAGACAAACCAGCGGTATCGCCAACGAGCCGGCCATCGCCGCGCTGTTCGTTGGCTTCGGCGCCAGTTCGCTTGATTTCAGTGTTCGCGCCTGGACCCGCGACTACGACAACTGGCTCAACATCCGCAGCGAGCTCATCACCCGCATCCACGCAGCATTGCAGGAAGCCGGGATCGAAATCCCTTACCCGCAGCAGGATGTGCATGTACGCAGCTTGCCGACGGCGGCGACGCAGCCATCAACCGAACCACCGCCAGCGACTGCTTGAAAATGGCGATGACCAGAAGTACCAACGCAGGCCCCAGTTATCCGACAAAGCAGCCTTGCTCAGCGTACCCGCAGCATCGAACCAACTACCGCAACAAGCGCAAGCGACGCCGCAGCCATCAGGAATGCAGACGGCAGCGACCACTGCTGGGCAACGAAACCGATTGCCGCCGGGCCCAGCAGCACGCCCGCGTACCCCATCGTGGTGACGGCTGGAATGGCCACGCTCTCCGGCATGCGGGTCTGCCGCCCGGCAAGGCTGAACATCACCGGCACGATATTGGCGCAACCAATGCCAACCAGCGCGTAGCCCAGCAGCGCTACAGCGAAGCTTGGCACCAGGGTGGCCAACACGAAGCCTGCACATGCGAGCAGCCCCCCGAGCAGCACGGCCATGCTCGGCCCAAGCTGGTTCACCAGCCGGTCGCCGAACAGCCGCGCGGCAGTCATGGCGATGTTGAAGGCGACAAAGCCCCAGCCAGCATGGGCCAACTCAATGCCGCGCACGTCATGCAGGAACACCGCGCTCCAATCCAGCATCGAGCCTTCGGCCAGAAAGCTGATGAAGCACACCGCACCAATCACGATCACCACGCCACGCGGCAGGGCGAAGCTGCTTCCCCCTTGCTCGGCACGTTCACTGCGCCACCAGCGCGATGACAATGCCGTGATCGCGACAACGCCGGCAGCCACCACCAAAGTGGACAACACGGCACCGGCGCCAATCGACAACAGCAAGGTCGCCAAGGCTGCGCCAGACAGCGCCCCAATGCTGTAGAAGGCATGGAAGCCCGACATCATCGCGCGGCCGGATTCGCGCTCCACCACCACCGCCTGCATGTTCATCACGCAGTCCATGGCACCGATGCCGGCACCGAACACCAGCAGTACGGCACCGATGGTCAGCGGCGTGGATGCAAGTGCCAGCAAGGGCAGCATCAGCACCATCATCAATACGGTAGCCAGCATCACCTTCCGGCAACCATGGCGCGCGGCCAGCATGCCTGCCAGCGGCATGGACAACAGCGAGCCCAAGCCCAGGCACAGCAGCAACACCCCCAGCAATGCGTCATCAAGACCAGCGCGGGCCTTGGCAAACGGCACCAGCGGTGCCCAGCATGCAATCGCGAAGCCGGGAACGAAGAAGGCTGCGCGCGTGGCCATCTGCTGGCTGCGCTGTAGTCCTGTTGGATGCGTCACTTGTTGTTCCTTGTTGTTTCCATTGCCGGTGCGCGCGATCAAGCCACTGCATCAGTCTTTTGCGACGACAACCCGGTGCAGCCGCTGGGCGAAGGGGGCCAGCCGTTCCTGCATTTCCGTGCCGACGCGGTCGCTGATCAGCAGTTGATCAACCTGCTCGATACCGGCGATGCGGAAACTGCCACGCGCGCCAAGCTTCTCGTTGCCGGCGACGATCAGCGTGGTAGCGCTGACCTGCAGCATCGCCTGCTTGAACGCACATTCCTCTGCATTGATGCCCCAGATGCCGGTCTCAGGATCGACCGCGCAGATACCGGGGATGCAGACATCGGCCTGCAGTTCGGCCAGCTGCTGCAAGGCAATGGAGCCGATGGCGCCGCCACTGCGCGGATCGATCCTGCCACCGATCATCACCACCTCGGCGGCCTGCGCACCAGACAAGGCATCGGCAACGGCCGGTGAATTGGTGACCACGGTCAAAGCCGTGCCCCGCAGCGCGCGGGCGATAGCGACATTGGTGGAACCGGCATCCATCAGCACCACCTGCCCTGGCAACAGCAGCGAGGCGGCGTGGGCGGCCAGGGCACTGCGCTCCGGATCATCCCGCCCCACCCGTTCGGGCAACGCGTCGAACTGCGGCGTCGGCAGCAACGCCCCGCCATACACCCGCCGACACAGGCCTTTGGCGGCCATCTCACGCAGATCACGGCGGATGGAATCCTCGGAAACCGCGAACGCCAGTGCCAGCTCATTGGCCACCACCCGGCCCTGCTTGCGGAGCAAGTCGAGGATGCGTTGCTGGCGCTCCTGCGGCAGCGCGTCGGGGTCCGGGGCAGTCATGTGATGGCGTTCTGTAGCGATGTGGATCTGGCTGGGAATAAGCCCAAGCGGCATCGGGATCGCCGTGGGGCGCGAATGGATCCCTCAACCAAATAATGCACAAACACTACAAAACGTGCAACATCGTGCACACATGGAAGAGCGCATGCATCCCAAACCGGCACATGCGCCTCCACCTCTTGCGCTGATGCACAACCAGATCACGAGCCACTGCATGCGTGATCGGACGATTCGGGTACAAACGCAAGGACTGTCCCTCCCCAGCCCTCCCCTGCGCGCAGCGAAAGAGAGGGGGGCAGGTCGCGGCAACTCAGGGCGCGCTGGCTTCAACCACCCCCGCCGCGCGCGCCAGTTGGGCGGCTTCGGCTGCCCCCTTGCGCTCGCTGTAGCGGCTGACCAGGTAATCGCTGCGCCCGCGCACCATCATGGTGAACTTCATCAGCTCTTCCATCACGTCGACCACCCGGTCGTAGTACGGCGAGGGCCGCATGCGCCCGTGTTCATCAAATTCCTGCCAGGCCTTGGGTACCGAGGATTGGTTGGGGATGGTGACCATGCGCATCCAACGGCCAAGCACGCGCAGGGTGTTGACCACATTGAAGGACTGCGAGCCTCCGCACACCTGCATCACCGCCAGGGTCCTCCCCTGGGTAGGACGCACGCTGCCATCTTCCAGCGGCAGCCAGTCGATCTGGTTCTTGAACACCCCCGTCAGCGTGCCGTGCCGCTCCGGCGATACCCATACCTGCCCTTCCGACCAAAGGGAAAGCGCCCGCAACTCCTGCACCTTTGGATGCTCCCTGCCACAACTATCGAGCAGCGGCAGATCGTGCGGATCGAACAAGCGGGTTTCCGCGCCCAGTTGCTGCAGCACGCGTTCGGCTTCCAACGCCAGTTTGCGGCTGAACGATTGCGGCCGCAGCGAGCCGTAAAGCAACAGGATGCGCGGCCGGTGCGTGCACGATTCGGCACCCAACAGGTCGGCCTGCAGGTCCGGGAGCAGTTGGGGATCGATGTTCGGGAGTGGATCAGACATGGCTTGCTCGCTCTTATTCATTCGACTATTCTAGAAATATGGAAATGAATCAGGCAATAGCCGGCCTCACCGCGCTCGGCCACGCGACCCGTCTTGCCGCCTTTCGCCTGCTGGTGGAGGCCGGCCCGCAAGGACGCATGGCCGGCGACATTGCCGCGGCGCTGTCCGTGCCCAATGCGACGCTGTCCTTCCATCTCAAGGAACTGGTGCAAGCCGGACTGGTACAGAGCGAGAACCTCGGCCGCAATGTCTGTTACCGGGCCAACTACCCGGCCATGAATGCCTTGCTGGCGTACCTCACGGAGAACTGCTGCGCGGGCTCGCCCGACC
Source organism: Stenotrophomonas sp. (assembly GCF_032066555.1). Taxonomy (GTDB): domain Bacteria; phylum Pseudomonadota; class Gammaproteobacteria; order Xanthomonadales; family Xanthomonadaceae; genus Stenotrophomonas. The sequence continues at coordinate 213,856 of NZ_DAMBKV010000002.1, read as the reverse complement.
CGAACTGCAACACCACGCAGGCCAAGACCTGCTGCTGAACCCACCCGCCGGCATGCGCGCAAACCGCGCCGCCTGCCTGCTCAAATCACTTGTCTGCACCGAGCCATCGCCATGACCCGCAACGTCCTCTTCCTGTGCACCGGCAACAGTGCCCGCAGCGTGCTTGCCGAAGCCAGCTTGCGGGCCTGGGGCGGCCACCGGTTTGCTGCCTTCAGTGCGGGCAGCCAACCCACGGGCACGGTCAACCCATTGGCGATCGCGCAACTGCAATCCGAAGGTTTCGCCAGCGACGGCCTACGCAGCAAATCCTGGGACGAATTCACCGTTGCCGATGCCCCACGCCTGCATCTGGTCGTTACGGTCTGCGACGCCGCAGCCGCCGAAACCTGCCCGGTGGTGTTTGGCGACTTCGTGCGCACGCACTGGGGGCAACCGGATCCGGCTGCGGTTGCAGGCGATGACGCGGCCAAGCGTGCCGCATTCGCACGGGCACACCGCATCATCAAAGCGCGCCTGCGGGCGCTGCTTGCCCTGCCCCCTACCGTATGGGATGACCGTCAGTCACTGCAGTCCGCACTGGATGCCATCGGCGTGATGGCAGCCGACGATGGGGACACGCGGTGACCGGACAAGTCGTGCGCATGGGCCTGTTCGAGCGCTACCTCAGCGTCTGGGTGGCCTTGTGCATCCTCGCCGGCACCCTGCTTGGCCATCTCTTCCCGGCGGCATTCGCGCGGCTCGGCGGCATGGAACTGGCCAAGGTCAACCTGCCGGTGGCCGTACTGGTGTGGCTGATGATCATTCCGATGCTGCTGAAGGTCGATTTCGGGGCGATGCGCCAGGTGGGCCAGCACTGGCGCGGCATCGGCGTCACCGTGTTCATCAACTGGGCGGTGAAGCCCTTCTCGATGGCACTGCTGGGCGGCGTGTTCCTGCGCCACCTGTTTGCGGCGTGGTTGCCAGCCGAGCAGATTGATTCGTATATGGCCGGCCTGATCCTGCTGGCTGCCGCGCCTTGCACCGCAATGGTGTTCGTGTGGAGCAACCTGTGCCGTGGCGATGCCAACTTCACCTTGAGCCAGGTGGCCTTGAACGACGCCATCATGGTGCTGGCGTTCGCCCCGTTGGTGGCGCTGTTGCTGGGCATTTCGGCAATCAACGTGCCCTGGGCAACGCTGGTGTTCTCGGTGGCGCTGTATATCCTGCTGCCGGTCGCAATTGCCGTGCTGCTACGCCGATGGCTGCTGCGCAGTGGCGGGCAGGCGCGTCTGGATAGCGTGCTGGAACGGCTGGGGCCGCTGTCATTGACTGCCTTGCTGGCCACGCTGTTGCTGCTGTTTGGCTTCCAGGGCAGGCAGATCATTGAACAGCCGCTGATCATCGCCCTGCTCGCCGTGCCGATCCTGCTGCAGGTCTATTTCAATGCAGGTCTGGCCTATCTGCTCAACCGCAAGCTGGGTGTGGCCCATTGCGTCGCCGGCCCTTCCGCGCTGATTGGTGCCAGCAACTTCTTCGAGTTGGCGGTGGCTACCGCCGTCAGCCTGTTCGGTGTGCATTCCGGTGCAGCCCTGGCCACCGTGGTCGGCGTGCTGATCGAAGTGCCGGTGATGCTTTCCGTGGTGTACCTCGTCAACCGCAGCCAACACTGGTACCAAGCCGCGCAGAACCGAGCGGCACCCTGAAGTTCCCAGGGCAACAACGCCCGGCCACGGCCGGGCGTTGCATATCCACACCTCAGCGCGCGCGCGGGTTGGGCAGAAAGGCGGCGACGATGCCCAGCAGCGGCAGGAACGAGATCACCTTGTAGACCCAGAGAATGCTGGTGTGGTCGGCGAGCACGCCCAGCACCGCGGCACCCAACCCACCCATGCCGAAGGCGAAGCCGAAGAACAGGCCGGACACCGTGCCGATGCGGTTGGGCATCAACTCCTGTGCATAGACCAGGATGGCCGAGAACGCCGAGGACAACACAAAGCCGATGACCATCGTCAGGATCATGGTCCATTGCAGGTCTGCGTACGGCAGGATCAGGGCGAACGGTGCCACACCCAGGATCGAGGCCCAGATCACCGGCTTGCGACCAATGCGGTCACCCAACGGCCCGCCAAACAGAGTGCCAGCCGCCGACGCCGCGAGGAAACCGAACAGGTGCAACTGCGCGCTCTGTACCGACACGTGGAACTTCTGGATCAGATAGAAGGTGTAGTAGCTGCTCAAGCCAGCGATGTAGAAGTACTTGCTGAAGATCAGCACCAGCAGGATGCCGATCACCCAGGCCACGGTTTTCGGCGGCAACAGATTGGCCGGCTTGGCCGCGGCCTTGGGCTGCGCGGCCACGGCCAGCAGATGCTGCTGGTACCAACGGCTGACGTAGGTCAGCAAGCCAATGCCCAACAGCGCCGCACAGGCAAACCAGGCCACGCTGCGCTGCCCATTCGGCACGATCACCGCCGCAGCCAGCAGCGGGCCCACCGCAGTGCCGGCGTTGCCTCCAAGCTGGAACACCGACTGCGACAGGCCATGGCGACCACCGGAAGCCAGCCGCGCGATGCGCGAGGATTCCGGATGGAAGATCGCCGAGCCGATGCCGACCAACATCGCCGCCACCAGCACCGTCACGAAGTTCGGCGCGAACGCCAGCAGCAACAGGCCACACAAGGTGGACAACATGCCCATCGGCAGCGAATACGGCGCCGGCCGCTTGTCGGTGCGCAGGCCGATCAAGGGCTGGAACAGCGACGCGGTGAGCTGGTAGGTCAGCGTGATCAGGCCCACCTGGGCGAAGCTCAGGTGGAACTGGCCCTTGAAGATCGGGTACAGCGCCAGGATCAGCGACTGCATCATGTCGTTGACCAGGTGCGAACTGCTGATCGCCGCAAGCACGCCCACCGCGACCGGGCGACGCTGAGGGGACGGAGCAGCACTGATATCGGAAGCGGTGGACGACATGGGATGGCCATGAAACCGAGGGGAGGCCGGCATGGTAGATTCCCCCTCGCCGCCCATCCTGCGCGATATGGTCATGCATCTTCTTGAAAAGGACACCAGCAACCGTAAAGGCCGGCGCTTGCCGCTGCCGGCCGGCCCCAACACGGCGGTGTATTGCAAGGCCCGCGACTACGCGGCCACCACGCTGATCCCGCTGCACCACCACCCGGACCGCCACCAGTTGGTGTACGCGGAAACCGGCGTGCTGGTGGTACGCGCGGGCATGGGCCGCTGGGTGGTGCCGAGCACACGTGCAATCTGGATGCCGGCCGGTGTCGGCCACCAGGTACATTGCATCGGTGCGGTACAGATGCGCAGCCTGTACATCCTGCCGCACTGCATGCCGCAGGCACCGGCAACGCCATCGGCGGTCTCGATCACGCCCTTGCTGGCCGCGCTGATACGCGCCGCCGCGCAGATCGCCCCTTCCTATGCCGAAGACTCCCGCGATGGCCGCCTGATGCGCCTGATCCTGGACGAAGTGCAGACCTTGCCGGTCCTGCCACTGCATCTGCCCGAACCGCGAGACCCGCGCCTGCGCCAGATCGGTCGGCGGCTGGAGCGGCATCCCGACGATGCGTCCACCCTGCAGGACTGGGCCGCGCGCCTGCAGGTGGACGTGAAAACCATCCAGCGCCTGTGCGCGCGCGAGCTGGGCATGACCTTCGGCCAATGGCGGCAACAGGCGCGGTTGCTGCGTGCCCTGGAACAATTGGCAGTTGGCGAGAAGGTCATCGACGTGGCCTTGGCGCTGGGCTACGAGAGTCCCAGCGCTTTCGCCACGATGTTCAAGCGCCGCTTTGGACTGACACCGAGCCAGTTCTTCCGCTAAGACCGTCGCCCTGCCGACTGCCAGGATGCAGCCACACTTGCCGGCGCATCTCTTCAGCCGGCTGTAGCTGCCGCAGCCTCATCGATCAAGGCCGCAACCTCCGCCGGATGCGATGCCAATGACGCATGCCCGGCCTCCAGGGTGATCACCTTGCGCGCATTGAGGCGGGCGGACATGGCCTGCTGATTCTCCGGTGCGATCATCCGGTCCTGGCTGGAGATCTGGTACCAGCTCGGCTTGTGCCTCCAGGCGGGGTCACTGATGGCGTCACCGAAGGTGCTGGCCAAGGGCGCCTTCTGTGTCACCGCCATGACGAAACCCTGTTCTTCGGGCAGGTCCTGACAGAAACTCTCGTGGAATTTGTCGGCCTTCAACCACAGGTAACCATCACTGTCAGGCGCCAGGTTCGGGGCCGCGGCGGGAAGATGTTGCTGGGTGATGCCGCCGGGGCTTTCACCGGCATCCGGAGCAAACGCGGCAATGAACACCAGCGCTGTCACATTGGCCTGGTTACCTGCCTGGCTGATCACCGCGCCGCCGTAGGAATGCCCTGCCAGGATCACCGGTCCTTCTATCTGCGCCACCATCTTGCGGGTGCGTTCGGCGTCATCGGCCAACGAAGTAAGCGGATTTTCAACCGCACGGATATCCTGGTAACCCAGCCGCCTGAGTTCCAGTATCACCTGCGCCCAATGCGCGGCCCCGCCCCAGAAACCATGTACCAGAACCACTGCCGGCTTGTTCATGACGTGTGCTCCTGCTGATTGTGATGGCCAATGGTGGAAAGGCGCCCTCCCCTGTCTGCATGGGCACGCGTCCGTTGAGGGCCATTCTGCGACTTGCCCGTAAACTGGCCGTGACGGTTCCATTGCCGCTTTCCGCAGCGGGTGGACGCCATGCTGACAGGCGTGCCAACAGCCTCCATCCAGTGCGAAATGAAGGCCTCCTGCGCGCACTGCCGCGCGCATTGACCGCGCTATCCAACACCTGCCGCCGTAACAGGACGCGCTGTTGCGGGCCGCATACCTGATTGGTTCGCATACGCTCAACTGTTTTCGTTATGCTGCGCGGCCGCTCGCCCTGGCAGGACCGGTGCGGGCTTTGCTTTTGTAGAAATCGTTACTTCATTGGATGAGAAATGGCTGCAAACGTAAAACTTGATGCTTTGAGCGAAATTGCGGGTTTCATCGGCGCCGCACTGGTGGACAGCGACAGCGGCATGGCGCTGGGCACCCTGGGTGGCGGCTCCATCAATATGGAGGTCGCCGCTGCCGGCAACGCGGATGTCGTGCGCGCCAAGCGCCGCGTAGCCAGTTCACTGGGCCTGAGCGACGTGGTGGAAGACATCCTGCTCACCCTGTCCAAGCAGTACCACCTGATCCGCCCGCTGGACGGCAGCAAGGATCTGTTCCTGTACGTCGTGCTCGACCGCACCCACGCCAACCTGGCAATGGCGCGGCATGAACTGAAGTCCTTCGAGAAGACTCTGGATTTCAAGTAAGCCGCAACGGATCACCTTGCTGCACGAGAGCCCGGCGTAATGCCGGGCTTTTACGTTGTGCGGCTACGCAGGTTCTGGTCGTGCGCGTGTCGGTGCATGCGCTCACCCGGCGCGTACCAGCTGACCCGTGCAGCCAGGTGCTCGCCGCTGAACACCCGGCGTCGGCTTGGGCCCTGCGCGGCATCGATCCGATGCGTGGTTGGCGGCGAGGACATGGCGTGGCGCGGGTGGCAGGGATTGAACGCAGTCTAGCCAAGCCGCAGGTCGGCACACCTGCCGTTGGTCGTGGTAGCGCAAGCCCGGCCCGGCCGCTGTGCGTGCCGGGCCCGACCCTGGGGATTGGGCGGCTCAGCCCTTTGGCGCGGCCAGCAGGTACTTCAAGCCATGCATGAAGCCACGCGGCGCGACACTGAGATGGTCCTCGTCATTGAGCACGTCCAGCTTCAGCTCCAGTGACTGGCCGCCACGCGCGCCCAGCAGACCGATCATGCGCTGCGCATCCACCACCATGTCGGCATCGCCGCCGTGCTGCATCGACTCATACTCGCCGACATACATATAGGCCCGCACCGGGAGCTCGGCGGGCTTGCCTGCCGCGGCCAGTCGACGCTCCATCTCGTGCTTGTCGAACCAGTACGACGGGCTGCCGAGGATGTAGCCATTGAACAATTGCGGGCGTTCCAGCAGCACCTGCGTCCCCAGCAAGGCACCGTAGGAATGGCCGAGGAACATGCGCCGGCTTTCGTCACTGCGGAAGCGCTTGGCCACGAAGGGCAGCACCTGCGTTTCCAGGTAGCTGATGTAGTCGCTGGCGCCACCGTGCACGGCATCGGCCGGCGATCCACTCGGGCCCCTGGTGGTTGGCGTGTAATCGCGGCGGCGGCTCTGCATGCCGCCCTCGCCCTTGGCATAGGACAGGCCGACCAGGATGAAGTCCTCGATCTTGCGGCCTTCGACATTCAAGCGCCGCGCCATCTGCCAGACCAGCGGGAAGGCATAGTCGGCATCCGTGACGTACAAGACAGGATAACGCTTGCCCGGGTTGTCGGCGTAGCCGGCTGGCAGGGCGACGAACACCTGGTATTTGCGACCACTGACCGGATCCGGCACGTCCCAGACTTCACTGCCCAGCACTTCATAAGGGTTGCCTTCGCCACGCTGCGCGCTTGCTGCTGCAGGCTTCGCGGCGGCCGCTTCCGGTGTGGCATTGGGTGCAGCTTGGTGAGCACCACTACAGGCGCTCAGCGCCACCATTGCCACTACCGACATCATCCATTTGCTCAAGCAGACACTCCAGTCATCGTGATCAATGCCCGATGATGGCATGGCACAGCCCCATCCGAAGACTGTCCCTCTCAACTGCATGCGCGCGGAGGAGCAGTTCTGCCGGCACCTTGGAAGCACGCAAGCCGTTGATTCCTTTGGGACGACACACTGCTGTCGGCTTTCTGTCGTGTTGTCGAGCGCTGTTGTCCGGCAGCCTCGCAGCTCAGCTAACATCGGCAGGAGCGCGGCATGGAAGATGAAACAGTGAAGATCGACGGAAAGCGGATCAAGCAACTGCGCGAAGCCCGCGGCTGGTCGCAGGAACACCTGGCCAGCATCTGCGGTTTGAGCCCGCGCACGGTGCAACGACTGGAAACCGAAGGCAACGCCTCGCTTGAGTCACGGATGGCGGTTGCGGCTGCGCTGGAGGTTGCGGCGGGGGACCTCCTCGATACTGGCGAATCCATCGCCAGCCCGGCAGCCAGGGCTGCGGCGATCAGTCCAGCTGACCGGATGAAGATCGGCCTGTGGATCGCCAGCCTGGTCCTGGTAGCGCTCATGTTCCAGCTGGTCGTCGGGCTCAGCTTGGGCAAACAGGCTGCCGAACGCGACAACCGGGTATGCCAAGCCGACCCGGCGTGCCGTCGCTGATCCGCAACGCTACTCCCAGGCATCACTCACACGACGCTAAGCCGGATCTTATTGTGGGAGCGGCGTCAGCCGCGAAGCAGGGAGATCATCAGATGACAGCTGGGCCGGCGATTCAAGCGTTGCCAGCTTCGCGGCTTACGCCGCTCCTACAAACAAACAAAAAGACCGATGCCAGCATGTTGGCATCGGTCTTTGAGTGATTCACCGCTGGAGCAGGCAACAGCGGTGCCACTCCCGGCGAATCGCTTACTTGGCCTTACCCTGGTTGGCCACGGCCTCGGCGGCCTTCTTGGCGGCTTCCGGATCGCCCAGGTAACGGAACGACTTGACGGTAAGGTCATCGTTCAATTCGAACAGCAACGGAATGCCGGTCGGGATGTTGAGCTCGAGGATTTCTTCCTTGCTCACGTTGTTGAGGTACTTGTACAGCGCGCGCAGCGAATTCCCGTGGGCAGTGACCAGCACGGTCTTGCCGTCCTTCAGCTGCGGGGCGATGGCGTCGTGCCAGTACGGCAGCACGCGGTCCAGCGTGGTGGCCAGCGATTCGGTGGCCGGCAGCGCATTGCGATCCAGGCCGGCATAACGACGGTCGTGGATCGGGTGGCCCGGATCGGCCAGCTCCATCGGCGGCGGCGGGATGTCGTAGGAACGACGCCACACCTTGACCTGCTCCTCGCCGTGCTTGGCGGCGGTCTCGGCCTTGTCCAGGCCTTGCAGGCCACCGTAGTGGCGCTCGTTCAAGCGCCAGGACTTGTTGACCGGCAGCCAATCCTGGCCCAGTTCGGCCAGCGCACCCTGCAGGGTGTGGATGGCGCGCTTGAGCACCGAGGTGTGGGCCACGTCGAACTGCAGGCCTTCTTCCTTCATCAGCCGGCCGGCGGTGGCAGCCTCCTGGCGGCCCTGCTCGGTCAGGTCCACGTCCACCCAGCCGGTGAAGCGGTTGTCGAGGTTCCACTGGCTCTGGCCATGGCGCAACAGCACGAGTTTGCGGGTCACTGCGGAGGTCTCCGGATGGGGAAGTGAGGCGGCGATTGTAGCCCCTTCGCGATGGAATCCGTTCTTTGCAGGAGGTTTTGGTATGGGCACTGCGTAGCTGTGGGGAGAGGGGTTTTGTTCTCTTGCTCTGAACTCTCAGGAAGAGCAGGAGCAGAAGCTCACCCCTCCCCAACCCTCCCCTTGCCTTCGGCAAAGGGAGGGGGCCAAAGCCCAGGTTGCGCGGAGGGCAGCCGCTTCGCCCCCTCCCTTTCGCGCAGCGAAGGGGAGGGTTGGGGAGGGGTAACGCTTCCAGCTTTTCCACCCTTCCCACCAAAACAACAATCCATTCCCCGCACGGTAACCCCCTCTTCGCTCCAGCCATGCCATCCTGCCCGCACCTTCAAGCAATCCGGAGCAGCCAGCCATGACCACCATCATCAGCCCGCGCGTCCATGACCTTGGCGGCTTCCAGGTCCGCCGCGCCGTGCCTACCCTGCAGGCGCGCAGCGTGGGTTCGTTCGTGTTCGTGGACCATATGGGTCCGGCCATCTTCAGTCCTGGCCAGGGCATCGACGTGCGCCCGCATCCGCACATCGGCCTGGCCACGGTGACCTTCCTGTGGGCCGGGCAGATCGGCCACCGCGACACCTTGGGTTCGGAGCAGATCATCCGCCCCGGCGACGTCAACTGGATGACCGCAGGCAGGGGCATCGCCCACTCCGAGCGCAGCCCCACCGAGGCGCGCGAACACGCGCAGGCGCTGCACGGCATGCAGACCTGGGTGGCGCTGCCCAAGAGCCATGAGGAAACCGATCCCGGCTTCTTCCACTTTTCCGCTGACCAGTTGCCACAGCAGCACCGTGATGGTGCCTGGCTGCGGGTCATCGCCGGTCGTGCCTATGGCGAGGAATCGCCGGTCAAGGTCTTCGCTGACACCTTGAACGTCGCCATCGACCTGGAGCCCGGTGCCGAGATCGACCTGGACAACTCCCACGTCGAACGCGCGCTCTACATACTTGAAGGCGATGCCCAGCTGGACGGTGTGGATATCCCCACCCAGCACCTGGTCATTCCCGAAGCGGGTGCACGCGGTCGCTTCCGCGCCAAGACCCCTGTCAAGGCAATGCTGATGGGCGGCGAGCCGCTCGACGGCCCGCGCCACCTGTGGTGGAACTTCGTCTCCAGCTCCAAGGAACGCATCGAGCAGGCCAAGGATGATTGGCAGAATGGTCGCTTCGGCACGATCCCCGGGGACGACAAGGAATTCATCCCCCTACCCGGTTGACACCAATTCCCTCACCGAAGCGTGGACGGCCTTCCCATGCCCGTCCCCGCTTTTCCGTAACTGGCTACCCGCAAATCACGCATAGGCCTAAAGCACTACAGGGAAAAGCGAGAAATAGTTAACGATTTCCCTACTCATCTTCCCCGCTTCTCCGTTATTTTCCCCACACCCGCACCGGGGAAAACAAAGGGAACATCATCATGAGCATGGGAAAGCGTTTGGCTGCCGAGTTCCTCGGCACCTTCTGGCTGGTATTGGGCGGCTGCGGCAGCGCGGTACTGGCCGCGAAGTTCGGCGGTGACGGCAATCCGCTGGGTATTGGCTTTGTCGGTGTTGCCCTGGCCTTCGGCCTGACCGTACTGACCGGTGCCTATGCGTTCGGCCACATCTCCGGCGCACACTTCAACCCGGCGGTGAGCATCGGCCTGTGGGCCGGTGGTCGCTTCCCGGCCAAGGACCTGCTGCCCTATATCGTTGCCCAGGTGCTGGGCGGCATCCTGGCAGCCTTCATCCTGCTGCAGATTGCCCAAGGCAATGCCAGCTTCCTGATTGATGGCAGCCAGCCAGGTGCATTTGCCAGCAACGGCTATGGGGCACTGTCGCCGGGTGGCTACACCGTTGCGGCTGCCTTCCTGTGCGAAGTGGTGCTGACCGCGGTGTTCCTGATCGTCATCATGGGTGCCACCCACGGTCGCGCCCCGGCCGGCTTCGCGCCGATCGCCATTGGCCTGGCCCTGACCCTGATCCACCTGATCAGCATCCCGGTCACCAATACCTCGGTGAACCCGGCCCGCTCCACCGCCGTCGCCCTGTTCGCCGGCTCCGGCGCAATCAGCCAGTTGTGGTTGTTCTGGGTGGCACCGATCCTCGGTGCGGCCATCGGCGGCCTGGCCTACAAGTGGATCGGTAGCGACAAGTAAGCCATCGAATTTGTTTCAGTTGTTAGCATTTCGCCAAAACGGCCCCCTACAAGGGGCCGTTTTTCATGGGTCCAAATACTTTTTGCAAGTGACGGGGATTTTGTAATACCGTCGCAACCTGGCTGGCGCGCATGGGGATGCACGTACCGAGGGAGGGATACCACCCACCAGCCAGTACTGCCTTCAGAACCATCCACACGTTTCTTGTCGTGCCGTTGAGCCGATGTTCCTTGGGGGAATGCGAAGTGAAGACTGTCCTTGTTTTTTCCGCTGCGTTGGCGCTTGCCGCCAGCACCCACGCTTCCGCCCAGCAGGCCGTGCAGTGCCCATCACTGCCGGCCAGCAGTGGCCTGCATTGGGAGCAACAGACACAAAGCGATTTCATCGTCTGCAAAGCCACCACCGAAGATGGCCGTGCAGTGCTCAACATGATGCTGAGCGGGCGTGATCCCGGCCTGGTCTTGAACCGCCCCTTGCGCGCGGAGAAAGGCGAGTTCGGCGGCGAGACGATGCATTGGTACAAGTTGGACATGGGCGGCCGTGACCTGCCCGGTCTGGAGTCGCGTCGCATCAGCGTGGTCAAGCTGGACAAGAACCGTTATGCGCAGATCTGGATCGATGCCGCCGATACCACTGAGTTGGGCACGCTGCAGAGCCTGACCCAGACCTTGAATCTCAACCCCTCCGCGTTGGCCGGCAGCAACTGATCCACAGCGGATACCGGCCCGTTGATAACGGGCCGGTGATGAAGCCCGATTGATACCGGTCCCGTCCTTGCAACGAGGGACCGGTCATCGTTCAGAAGCGCCCTTCCTGATAGTCGACAAAGGCCTGCATCAATTCTTCGCGGGTGTTCATCACGAACGGCCCGTGCCGCGCTACCGGCTCACGCAGCGGACGCCCGGCAACCAGGATCAAGCGCGCACCTTCGGCGTCGGCACGCATCTGCAGCCGGCTGCCCTCACCCAGCACCGCCAGTTGCTGCAGTTCCACCGTGCGCGCACTCTCGCCCTCGCCCAGCACTGCACTGCCTTCGAACACATAGGCGAAGGCGTTGTGACCTCCCGGCAAGCGGTAGCTCCAGGCGCTACCCGGGCTCAAGCTGATATCCAGATAGACGGGATCGGTGGCTGGCTGCTGGATCGGACCGGTGATCGCATCGACCGTACCGGCGATTAGCTTCACGCGAACGCCTTCGGCCGGCGCCAACTGCGGGATGCGCTCGGGCGCAAATTCCTGATAGCGCGGATCGCGCATCTTGTCGCGCGCCGGCAGGTTCACCCACAGTTGGAAGCCGCGCATGCGACCGGACTCCTGCTCGGGCATCTCCGAATGCACCAGACCGCGACCAGCCGTCATCCACTGAACGCTGCCGGGGGTCAGCAAACCCTCGTTGCCGTGGTTGTCCTTGTGACGCATGCGGCCATCAAGCATGTAGGTCACCGTTTCGAAACCGCGATGCGGGTGGTCGGGGAAACCGGCGATGTAATCCTCGGCCCGGTCCGTGCCGAACTCGTCCAGCATCAGGAACGGATCCAGCTCCGGCAACGATGGTGTGCCGATGACCCGGGTCAGGCGGACGCCAGCACCGTCGGAGGTGGGCATGCCGCGGATGCTGCGAATCACCCGGGCGGATTCTTGCTTACTCATGAGGCACCTCCTCGAACATGCGACAGACAATGGCCATCGCCGGGCGCCAAGCCAATCGCCACAGCTGCAACCCTTTGTTCCAGCCAAGCCTATCCCCACTGCACAGTCCCGCCCCGCAGTCATGTTCAACAAGACATGGGCCTAAGACCAAAGTCGCATCCGCTTCAGCTGCCATGCACATTGACCCCCGACCTGCATGGGTAGAACCTTGGACACATTCCCCTGCGAGGCGACTCGATGAAAGGTTTTTCAAAAGCCGGATGGGCGCTGCTGTCCCTGATTGGCGCATTCTGTCTAGGCGTCGTGGCGCTACGCCGCGGCGAACACATCAATGCCCTGTGGATCGTGATCGCAGCGGTTTCGCTGTATCTGGTGGCGTTCCGCTACTACGGCCTGTTCATCGCCAACAAGGTGCTGGGCGTTGATCCTACCCGCGCCACCCCGGCAGTCATCAACAACGATGGCCTGGACTACGTGCCCACCAACAAGCACGTATTGTTCGGCCACCACTTCGCCGCCATTGCCGGCGCCGGCCCGCTGGTCGGCCCGGTGCTGGCCGCACAGATGGGCTACCTGCCCGGCACGCTCTGGCTGATTGCCGGCGTGGTGCTGGCCGGTGCGGTGCAGGACTTCATGATCCTGTTCATCTCCAGCCGTCGCAACGGCCGCTCGCTGGGTGATCTGGTACGCGAGGAAATGGGCCAGGTACCCGGCACCATCGCCCTGTTCGGCGTTTTCATGATCATGATCATCATCCTCGCGGTACTGGCGATGATCGTGGTGAAGGCACTGGAGGGCAGCCCCTGGGGCATGTTCACGGTGATCGCGACCATGCCGATCGCCATCCTGATGGGCGTGTACATGCGCTACATCCGCCCGGGCAAGATCGGCGAGATTTCGATTGTCGGCCTGATCCTGCTGATCGCCGCGATCTGGTACGGCGGCAAGGTGGCCGCTGACCCGGTGATGGGTCCGATGTTCACCTTCACCGGCATCCAGATCACCTGGATGCTGATCGGCTACGGCTTCGTCGCCGCCGTGCTGCCGGTGTGGCTGCTGCTGGCCCCGCGTGACTACCTGTCCACCTTCCTCAAGATCGGCACGATCGTCGGTCTCGCCATCGGCATCCTGATCGTGATGCCGGAGCTGAAGATGCCGGCGCTGACCCAGTTCGCCGACGGCACCGGCCCGGTGTGGAAGGGCAGCATGTTCCCGTTCCTGTTCATCACCATTGCCTGCGGCGCGGTGTCCGGTTTCCATGCGCTCATCAGCTCGGGCACCACCCCCAAGCTGCTGGCCAATGAGGGCCATGCCGCCTACATCGGTTACGGCGGCATGCTGATGGAATCGTTCGTGGCCATCATGGCCATGGTTGCCGCTTCGATCATCGAGCCGGGCATCTACTTCGCGATGAACAGCCCCGCCGCAATCATCGGCACCGATGTGGTGCACGCGGCCCAGGTCGTCACCAACTGGGGCTTTGCAATCACCCCGGACCAGCTGACTGCCACTGCGGCAGAGATCGGTGAAACCACCATCCTCTCGCGCGCCGGTGGTGCACCGACCCTGGCCGTTGGTATCGCGCAGATCCTGCACGCTGTGCTGCCGGGCGAAGGCATGATGGCGTTCTGGTACCACTTCGCCATCCTGTTCGAAGCCCTGTTCATCCTGACCGCCGTCGATGCCGGCACCCGTTCGGGCCGCTTCATGCTGCAGGACCTGCTGGGCAACTTCGTGCCGGCCCTGCGCCGCACCGATTCGTGGGTGGCCAGCTTCATCGCCACCGGTGGCTGCGTCGCGCTGTGGGGTTACTTCCTGTACCAGGGCGTGACCGACCCGTTGGGCGGCATCAACATGTTGTGGCCGCTGTTCGGCATCGCCAACCAGATGCTGGCCGGCGTGGCACTGCTGCTGTGCACCGTAGTGCTGTTCAAGATGAAGAAGGACAAGTACGCCTGGGTGCCGCTGGTCCCGGCTATCTGGCTGCTGATCTGCACCACCGCAGCCGGCTTCATCAAGATCTTCTCCGACGTTCCGGCAGTGGGCTTCCTGGCCCAGGCGCACAAGTACCGTGACGCCATTGCCGCTGGCGAACTGCTGGCACCGTCGAAGAACTTCGACCAGATGCACCAGGTCATGGTGAACAACTACATCAACACCGGCCTGACCGCGTTGTTCCTGTTCGTGGTGTTCGCGGTGCTGGTGTACTCGGTGAAGACCATCGCCGCTGCACGCCGCTCGCCGGTTCGCACCGACAAGGAAACCCCGTACGTGGCACTGAAGCCGCACGAGGTTGACCTGTAATGGGCACCGAGCTGGTCCCCGTCGGCCAGTACCAGACGTTCCGCCGCACCTGGCGGCGTCTGGTGCAGACCGCGCGGCTTTGCTGCGGCGTACCGGACTACGACAACTATGTCCGGCACATGCGCGAGAAGCATCCCGACCGCGAGGTCATGGACTACAAGACCTTCTTTCGCGAACGCCAGGAAGCCCGCTTCGGCGGCAGGAGCGGCTTCCGCTGCTGCTGAGCCAGCGGAGACAAGCAACGAAGAAAGGCGGCGCCAATGGCGCCGCCTTTTTACTACCTGTAGTGCCGAGCCATGCTCGGCAGGGGCCTTACCGATAATCCCGCACGTAGTGCCGAGCCATGCTCGGCAGCGGCCTTACCGATAACCCCGCACGTAGTGCCGAGCCATGCTCGGCAGCGGCCTTACCGATAATCCCCCACGTAGTGCCGAGCCATGCTCGGCAAGGGCCTTACCGGTAGAGCCCTGCCGAGCATGGCTCGGCACCACAGATCACCAGATGCATCTGCCGGCTCCGCGGCTCGCATCGCTCCTACAAATCCAGCACTCCTCAGGCGCCAGCCATCCACTTCAGCATCAGGCCGGTCATGTAGGCGATCACCGTGCCGGTGGCATAACCCACCGTGCCCAGCAGCACACCCACCGGCGCCAGCGTGGGATGGAAGGCAGCGGCCACCACCGGCGCCGATGCCGCCGCGCCGATATTGCCCTGCGAACCAATCGCGAAGAAGAACAGCGGCGTGCGCAGCATCCGCCCCACCACGTACAGCAGGCCGATATGCACGCCCATCCAGATCACGCCCAGCAGGAACAGCCAGGGACGATCGGCCAGCGACAGCAGGTCCATCTGCATGCCGATGCAGGCAATCAGGAAGTACAGGAACAAGGTGCCGATCTTGGACGCGCCGGCCGCCTCCAGGTTGCGCGCACGGGTAAAGCTCAACAGCAGACCCGCAACGGTGGACAACATCACCACCCACACAAACGACGAATCCAATGAGGCCTTGCTGGCCCAGCTGACGTTCGCACCAAACCAGGCAGCCAGCGGTGTCGCCAATGCATGTGCCAGACCCACCACGCCCAGGCCGACGCCGACGATCACCATCAGGTCGGTCAGGCTGGGGTTGCGCGCGCTCTTGGCTTCGTACTCGGCGATGCGGCGCTTCATGTCGTCGATGGCCGAGGTATCAGCCCCACTTTTGGCATCAATCGCCTGCGAGCGGCCCGCCAACCACAACAGCACCGCCATCCACAGGCTGGCACAGGCCACGTCGACCACCGCGATCTGACCGAAGGTGGTGGCATCGACGTTGAAGGTCTCACGCATGGCGGCCATGTTGGCCCCGCCACCGATCCAACTGCCG
The DNA here is from genome assembly GCF_032066555.1 of Stenotrophomonas sp. Taxonomy (GTDB): domain Bacteria; phylum Pseudomonadota; class Gammaproteobacteria; order Xanthomonadales; family Xanthomonadaceae; genus Stenotrophomonas. The sequence continues at coordinate 198,118 of NZ_DAMBKV010000002.1, read as the reverse complement.
GCCAATGCCGCCATGCCGGCCCAGGTATCGCCGGCCACGGTTTCCGGATGGATGAACTTCATCACCTGGAACGACACCGCTGCACCCAGCACGATGCCGACGGTGCCGGTAACGAACATCACCAGCAGCTTGGGGCCCAGTCGGGCGATGCCTTTCAGGTCGATGGAGAGGGTGAGCAGCACCAGCGCCGCCGGCAGCAGCACGTCGCGGGCGATCGGGTTGTACAGCTTGGTGCCGTGGCCGTCGATCAGGCCGGTGGTGTTGTAGATGGCCGGGATGAAGTAGCACAGCAGCAGTGCCGGCACCCAGGCGAACACCTTCTTCCAGAAAGGCGTGGGGCCGCTGGCCAGCCAGAAGATCAACGCCAGGGTGGCAGCGATCAGGCCGAGGCCGACGATGTCGTTGGTAATGAGGGCGGTACTGGGTTCGGTCGGCATAAGGCCTGTTCCTGTCGATCGAAGGGAAATAAAAACGCCACGTTGGTGACGTGGCGTGGGAGGGTGGAGCCTAGCATGGTGGTGGACAGGGGGTCTTGTTCAGCGAGAGCAGCGCTGTGCGCCTTCCCCTCTCCCCAACCCCTCTCCCGCAAGGGGAGAGGGGCTTTGAAGCTGCAGTTGCTGGCGCTCGCTTGGATTGAGCCCCTCTCCCCTTGCGGGAGAGGGGTTGGGGAGAGGGGAAGCGCGCAGCGCGCTTGGAATCACCCCGCCCCTGCCATCGCCCGCAAGGTAATCCCGACCACGTAGGCCGCACCGGTACCCACCGCATAACCCAGGGTACCCAACAGCACACCCACCGGCGCCAAGGCCGGATGGAAGGCGGTCGCCAATACGGGCGCCGAGGCCGGGCCTCCGATATTGCTCTGCGAGGCAATGGCGAAATAGAAGAACGGCACTTTCAGCAACTTGCCCGCCAGCCACAGCAGCACGATGTGCACGCCGATCCACAGCACGCCCAGCGCGAACAGCCAGGGCTTTTCCAGCAGGGCCAACAGATCCATCTGCATGCCGATGCAGGCGATCAGGAAGTACAGGAACATCGAGCCCCACTTCGACGCGCCGACGCCTTCCAGCTCACGGGCGCGGGTGAAGCTCAGGCCCAAGCCAATGAAGGTGGCCAACAACACCACCCAGACAAAGGGCTTGTCCATGCTCACCGAGCTGGACCAGCTGACATTGGCGGCAAACCAGTTGGCCAACGGACCGGCCAGGCCGTGCGACAGCGCCACCGCACCAAACGCGATGCCGGCCATCACCATCAAGTCGCCCAGCGCGGGAATGCGCGCATGTTGCGCCTGGTAATTGGCAACCCGGTCGCGCAGGTCATCCAGTGCGGTGGTGTCGGCACCACTGCGCTTGTCCATGGCCGGCGCACGCGAGGCAAAGAAGATCAGCACCGCCATCCATACATAGCCCACGCCCACGTCCACCACCGCAAACTGGCCGAAGGTGGTGGCGTCGACTTCGAAGATTTCCTTCATCGCCAGCATGTTGGCACCGCCACCGATCCAGCTGCCGGCCAGCGCTGCCATGCCGCCCCAGGTGCTACCTGCCACGGTCTCCGGATGCAGCCAGGCCATCAGCTGGAAGGCCACCACCGCGCCCAGCATGATGCTCAGCACCGCCGCCACGTACATGGCCAGCATCTTCCAGCCCAGGCCGAGGATGCCCTTCAGGTCGATGGACAGCGTCAACAACACCAGCGCGGCTGGCAGGAATACATCACGCGCGATCGGGTTGTAGAGCTTGGTGGTTTCACCATCGATCAGGCCGAAGGTGTTGTACACACCCGGTATGAAGTAGCACAGCAACAACGCCGGCACGAAGCTGTAGAACTTCTTCAGCAGCGGGTTGCTGCTGCCCGACGTCCAGAAAATAACCCCCAGCGTGGCGGCGATCAGGCCGAACACGATGATGTCATTACTGATGAGTGCGCCTGTCGCGGCTGCCATCATCGTCTATCCCCTTGATGCGTGTATGCGGGCAAACCCCTTGCCCATGGATGGAACCTGCAGACACACCGCACCGGAACGGAGACAGCACTTGCGCAGGACGGAACACACTGGCGCATCCGTCGCCGCTCGCCAGCCCTCCAGGCCGGCGTCAAACACTTCCGCAACCGCCAGCATTCCGCTGGCCATCCAGCTCAGCGTCCAGTCACCACCGCCGCACGCTGCCTGGCGTATTCCTCATCGCTGATCAGGCCTTGCGCGCGCAGGTCTTCCAGCTGCTGCAGGCGCTTCTGCGCGCTTGCCACCGGGTTGCCGGGTGCCTTGGAAGAGCGCATCGCCAACCAGACGATCAGGCCAACCAGGCTGGCTGCAACGGCGAACAGAAACAGCAGGCTCAACCAGTGCCAGATACTGAACATTCCCATCGCCCCCTCCATTACGACACCGCAGCGATGAGCACCCGATGGCACCGCCCGCTACAAGGAAGGGCGCGCCAATGGCACGCCCTTCCTCACCTGCTTACTGACCGATGTGCTGCTTCAACCAGCCATTGACCGTGTCATGCCATTGCACGCTGTTGTGCGGCTTCAGCACCCAGTGGTTCTCGTCCGGGAAGTACAGGAACTTGGACTCGATGCCCTGCCGCTGCAGCGCGGTGAAGGTGGCCAGGCCCTGCTCCACCGGAATGCGGTAGTCCAGCTGGCCCTGCACCACCAGCATCGGCTTCTTCCAGTTGGCGACGTGGTTGACCGGGTTGAACTTCTCATAGTTCTGCGGGACGGCGTACGGGGTGCCGCCCTGCTCCCACTCGGTGAACCACAGCTCTTCGGTGGCATAGCCCATGGCGCGCTGGTCGAACACACCGTCGTGGTTCACCAGGCACTTCCACGGCTCGTTCCAGTTGCCTGCGATCCAGTTGACCATGAAGCCGCCGTAGCTGGCGCCCAGCGCACAGGCCTTGTCGCCGTTGAGGAAGCTGTACTTCTGCTGCGCCGCCGCCCAGCCCTTCTGCAGGTCTTCCAGCGGGCGGTCGCCCCAATGCTGGCTGATCGCGTCGGTGAAGGCCTGGCCGTAACCGGTGGAGCCGTGGAAGTCGATCATCACCACCGCGTAGCCCTGACCGGCATAGGTCTGCGGGTTCCAGCGGTAGCTCCAGCCATTGCCGAAGCTGCCCTGCGGGCCACCGTGGATCAGGAACGCCACCGGGTACTTCTTGCCTTCCTGGTAGTTGTGCGGCTTGACCACGTAGCCGTGCACGGTCTCGTCGTTCCAGCCCTTGAACGAGAACTGCTCGAAGTCACCGAAGTTCACTCCCTCGAGCATCTCGCCGGCGCTCTGGGTGATGGCGCGCTGCGGTGCACCGGCAGCGGTGGTGCTGGTGAACACCTGGTCGCCGCTCTTCAGCGAATTACGGGTGAAGGCCAGCGCATCACCGGCGATATCGAAGGAGGAGATGCTGCCCTCGCCCACCAGCTTGGTCGGCTCGCCGCTGGCGATGTTCACTGCGAACAGCGGATGTTCGCCCATGTCCTGCGCGGTGGTGTAGATGGTCTGGCCATCAGCCGACAAGGTGATGCCATCGGCCGAACGGTCCCACTGCGCGGCGATCTCATTGACCTTGCCGCTGGCCACGTCCATCGCCATCAGGCCGAAGCGGTCAGCCTCGAAGCCCGGGCGCTTCATCGCGCGGTAGAACAGGGTCTTGCCGTCGGCGCTGAACACCGGGCCGGCGTCCCACGCGGGATTGGCAGCGGTCAGGTTGACCGGTGCCTGCTTGCCGGCAGCGTCGAGCTTGTACAGGTCGAAGTTGGTCGACCACGGCTCCTGCTTGCCCTGCACGCGGATGCTGGCCACGACGGTCTTGCCATCCGGCGACCAGACGAAGTCTTCATTGCCGCCGAACGGCTTGGACGGTGCATCACCGGCCAGCGTCGCGCTGATCGCCGATGCGCCCTTCACCGCAGCCGCGCCGGCGGCCGGCAGCGGTGCGACGAACAAGGTGTTGCGGCGGCCGTCAGCCCAGGTATCCCAGTGGCGCACGAACATGCTGTCGTAGACCTGGCCGCTGCTCTTGCTGGCCTTGTCCTTGTCCAGGCGCTTGCTGGTGCAATCCAGGTCCGAGCCGCAGTCCTGGAACACGCCGGCGCTGAACAGCACGCGGTCGCCCTGCGGCGAGATGCGGTAGCTGTCCACGTCCAGGGCGAAGTCGGTGAGCTGGCGCGGCTCGCCGCCGGCCAGCGGCATCACGTACAGCTGCTGGCTGCCGTTCTTGGCGCTGAGGAAGTAGACGTTCTGGCCCTCGATCGAGGCCGAATTGACGTTCCAGCCGGCCGGGGTCAGCTGCTTCGGCGGTGCCATGTCGCGGGTGCGCAGGTCACGGATCCACAGGCTGTTGCTGGCCTTGAGGTCGGCATCGACGATGCGCTTGGCAAACACCACCTGCGCGCCATTGGCGCTGAGCAACGGCGCGGAGGCGCGGTCCAGCTTGACCATGTCGCGGACTTCAAAACCGCGCGCACTGGCCAGCGACGGCAAGGCGGCCAGCAGGCACAGCGGCAACAGGGCGTGACGAAGCTTCATGGGCAACTCCCAGGCAAAGACAAACCCCGATGGTAGGCGTCCAGCCCACCCCACTGCAAAGGCTTGAAGTCATGGCCCGACAACCGCCGCAAACAGCAAAGCCGCCCAAGGGCGGCTTTGCTTTGCTTTGCTTCTGCCTAAGCCCCTCTCCCGTTTACGGGAGAGGGGTTGGGGTGAGGGCGCGTTGGCTTGAGCCCCCTCCCCTTGGCCGCAGGCCAAGGGGAGGGTTGGGGAGGGGTGCTTTGGCTTTGGCTTTGGCTCTGAAGCTTCAAGGCTCAACCAAGTCAGAATCAAAAGCTCCCCCCATCCGCCCCTGCGGGGCACCTTCCCCCGCAAGCGGGAGAAGGGACAAAGCCACAGCCTGGTCCGTCAGCCTCAGCTCCTCGCTGCGGGCTCGCCCTTCTTGCCGATGCGGTACAGCAGCAGGCCAACCAGGAACAGCACGAACAGGCCTACCCAGGCCGACAGCGTCGCCCAGGTGTCGGCAAAGCCGCCCAGCGGCAGTGCCAGCACGTCGCCCTGGCCGCTGACCACGATAGGCACCGCAATGGCGATACCCATCAAGGCCTCACCGGTAATCAGGCCAGCGGCAAACAGCACACCCGGGCGGTGCACGCGGTCACGGCCTTCTTCATCGTCGGCACGCAGCTTGTGGAAACGCTCGACCAGGTGGGCCAGCAGGCCGCCCAGGAAGATCGGCACCATCAGCTCCAGCGGCAGATAGATACCGATGGCAGCAGCCAGCACCGGCACGCGGAAACGCTTGCCGGTTTTCTTCAACCACTCGTCAACGGCAATGATCACCGCGCCAACGCCCGCGCCCAGCGCGATCATCGTCCACGGCAGTTCGCCGCCAAACAGGCCACGGGCCACCGAGGCCATCAGGTTGGCCTGCGGTGCGGCCAGCGAGTTCGGGTGCTCGGCGGTCGGCGCGCCGATGCCGTAGGCATGGGCCAGCAGGTTCAGCACCGGCGCCATGATCAGAGCGCAGGAGAACGCACCGATACCCAGCATCAGCTGCTGTTTCCACGGCGTGGCGCCGACCAGATAACCCGCCTTGAGGTCCTGCAGGTTGTCACCGCCAACGGCGGCCGCACAACACACCACCGCACCGATCATGATCGCGGCCACCGCGCCCAGCGGAGCACCGCCGACGCCGACCGGAATCAGGCCGTCCTTGCCCAGCAGCAGCACCAGCACCACCGAGGCGAACAGGATGGTGGAAATGGTGATGCCCGAGACCGGGTTGTTGGACGAACCAATCAGGCCGGCCAGGTAGGCCGACACCGACACGAACAGGAAGCCGGCGACGATCATGATGATGGTCATCGGGATCGACACGTGCCATTGGCCGACGATGGCCTGGTACAGGCCCAGCAGCGGCAGGGTGAAGGCGATCAGCGCGATCAGCATCCACTTCATCGGCAGGTCGCGTTCGGTCTCGGCCAGGGCCGGGCCACTGCTCTTGCGCGCAGCGGCAAAACCGCTTTTGACGCCATTGAGCAGCGACTTGCGCAGCGAGAACAGCGTCCAGACGCCGCCGATCAGCATGGCGCCCACGCCCAGGTAACGGATCTGCGAACCCCAGATGGCAAAGGCCGCATCGGCGGCCGGGGCGTTGGCGATGGACGCCGCCAGCTCCGGGTTGGTGCCCATGAAGAACGCCTGGTACAGCGGAATGGCGATATGCCAGGACAGGATGGAGCCGGACAGCACCACGATGCCGACGTTCAGGCCGACGATGTAACCCACGCCCAGCAGCGCCGGCGACAGGTTGGTGCCGATGAAGGCGGTGACCTTGGAGCTGCCCACATAGGCGGCCTGCGCCCAGGCGTCCGGGAAGATGCGCAGGCCCGAGGCCGCCGCCAACTTCACCAGGCCGCCGATGGCGGCCGAAATACCGAGGATCTTCATGCCCGGGCCCGGGTTTTCACCGGCCTTGAGCACTTCCGCGGCGGCCTTGCCTTCCGGGAAGGGAAGCGGATCTTCGACGATCATCGAGCGCCGCAGCGGCACCGAGAACAGCACGCCCAGCAGGCCGCCCAGGCCAGCGATACCCAGCACCCACCAGTACTTGAAGTCCGGCCAATAACCCATGATCACCAGCGCCGGGATCGTGAAGATCACGCCGGCGGCAATCGACGAACCGGCCGAAGCACCGGTCTGGACGATGTTGTTTTCAAGGATGGTGCCGCCACCAAGCAGACGCAGCACGCCCATCGAAACGACGGCGGCCGGAATGGCGGTAGCAATTGTCAAGCCTGCGAACAGGCCCAGGTAAGCATTGGCGGCGGACAGCACCACAGCCAGCACGACGGCAAGAACCACCGCGCGGAATGTGAGCTGCGCAGGCGCAGCGTTGTTCATGGAAAGCCCTTGGATGGCAAAAAAACCCTCGCCACGCTAACGCCCGCTTAACGGCAAGTCCAGTCGCGACGCCGCACGGCCCCCGCTGCGGCACAGCCAGCGCCCTGATTCAGCACAGCCTGACAAGGGTTTTGCCGGATGCTGCGCTGCGGTCGATGCAGCGCCGACAGCACGCCTATACTCGCGGCCTTCGATTTTGACGGTTGCCCATGTCCACATCCTCCCTGCCGGCGACCGGTGCCGACGACTTCCTCGGCCACCCCAAGGGTGTCTACGTCTGCTTCTTCACCGAGATGTGGGAGCGCTTCTCCTTCTATGGCATGAAGGCCTTGCTGCTGCTGTACCTGACCAAGTACCACTTGTTCGGCGACAAGGCCGGGCTGGACCTGCTCGGTGCCTACGGTGGCCTGGTCTACTGCATCCCGGTGTTCGGCGGCCTGTTGGCCGACCGCTGGCTGGGCATGCGCAAGGCGGTGGTGTTCGGCGGCATCCTGCTGGTGCTCGGCCATGCCGGCATGGCCTTCGAGGGCCACGCCGCCCATCGCGTCGCCGGTGAAGTGGTACGCGACGAAGCCGCGCTGTCGATCACCTACCTGTCGCTGGCGCTGATCATCATGGGCGTGGGCTTCCTCAAGCCCAACATCTCCACCATCGTCGGCAAGCTCTACCCGGAGAACGATCCCCGCCGCGACTCGGGCTTCTCGCTGTTCTACGCCGGCATCAACCTGGGGGCGCTGTTCGCCTCGCTGGTCTGCGGCTTCCTCGGCGAAGCCTATGGCTGGAAGTACGGCTTCGGTGCCGCCGGCATCGGTATGCTGGTGGGCCTGGCAATGTTCCTGTGGGGCCAGAAGTACCTGCAAGGTCACGCCGAGCCGGCGCAACCGGCAACCCTGCGTGAGCGTGTTCTTGGCATCCCCCGCGAATGGCTGATCTACGGCGTCGCCATCGTCGGCATCGTTCCGGTCGCGGCGTTGATGTGGGCAGCAGCCAACGGTGCATTCGCACTGGGTGGCGAAATCAGCCTGGCGCTGATGCTGATGATCGTGGTGCTGGGCGGCGTGCTGCTGTGGTTTGCCTGGTTCACCGGCACCCAATGCACGCCGGTGCAGCGCCAGCAGATGATCGCGCTGATGGTGCTGATCTTCATGGCACTGGTGTTCTTCACCCTGTACGAACAGACCTACGGCTCCTGGGTCACGTTCACCGACCGCCTGTTGACCAAGGATCTGGTGCCGTCACTGGTGATCCGTGAAGGCACGCCGCTGCCGTGGTCCATCGTTTCACTGCTGCTGGCGCCACTGGGTTTCGTGTTGGCCGCGCGCCTGTCCGACCGCAACCCCGCCTCCGCCGCACCGCGCCTGCTGTTTGCGGTAGTCGTTGCCGCCATGCTGGTCATGCTGGTCCGTGACTGCCTGGTACTGCCGCAGACCGCGGGCTCGCTGACCTATCTGGGCGCGCTGTTCCTGGTGCTGCTGGCGCCGCTGTTTGCCGCCCTGTGGGCATGGCTGGACAAGCGCAGGCTGGATCCGTCCAAGCCACTCAAGTCATCGTTCGGGCTGGTGTTCGGCGCATTGTCGTTCGTCCCGCTTGCGCTGGCCGCGCAACAGGTGGGTACGACCGGCGAGATGGCCAGCGTGTGGTGGCTGGTGCTGGCCTACCTGATCCTGGAAATCGGCGAGATGTGCCTGTCACCGGTGGGCCTGTCGGCGGTCACCCAACTGGCCGCACCGCGGGTGGTCAGCCTGATGATGGGCACCTGGTTCCTGGCCACCGCCTTCTCCGAAACGCTGGCCGCACTGTTCGGCAAGCTGGCCGCTATCGACGTACCCGAAGGCGAAGTGATGAACATCGCCGAGGCCGCCGGCCGCTACGAGCACCTGTTCTGGCTGCTGATGTGGATAGGCCTGGGCTGTGCGGCAGCAGCCCTGCTGGCCTCGCCCTTGTTGAAACGGATGATGCACGGCGTCCGCTAACCCCTGCTTTTGTAGGAGCGGCGTAAGCCGCGAAGCTAGTACTGCCTGCGCGCCGGCAATATCCACAACCTGACACAGCATCAGCTTCGCGGTTTACACCGCTCCCACAAGCTTATCTTCAGCACGTGCGTGGCCGGTTGTGGGAGCGGCGTCAGCCGCGAAGCTCGCACCGCTTGCGTGGCAGCAACATCCGCAACCTGACACAGCATCAGCTTCGCGGTTTACACCGCTCCCACAAAAACTCAGGGCCAACGCCCGCAACGCGATCAGGTGGCTACTTCGCCTTCTCTCCACCCAGATGCTGCGACAGGAAGCCCAGCAGCCTGCCGTAATACTCGCGCTGATGCGGCTCGGTATAGAAGCCATGCCCTTCGGTACTGAAGTACAAAGACTCAACCGGTACGCCAGCCCTCTTCAACGCCGCCTCCATCATCCGCGTGTGCTCGATCGGCGCGATCTCGTCCTCACCACCGGCCGCAAGAAACACCGGAACCTTGATCCGATCCGCAAAACGATTCGGTGATGCAGCGGCCAGTGCGGCCTGATCCTCACCCACCCAATCCTTGGACCAATTGCCGAGACTACGAGCGGTGCGCGCATCCGCACGCTGCATCATTGGCAAGTCATAAACACCTACATAGCCGGCAGCACAGCGATAGAGCGAGGGCTCCTTTGCTGCACCCATTAATGCAGCGTACGCGCCATAGCTGGCGCCATAAATGCAGATCCTTGTTGCATCAGCCAGTCCTTCGCGGATCGCCCAGCGGGTCGCATCGGTAAGATCGTCCTGCATCGTTCCGCCCCATTGCTGCGCGCCGGCACGACGAAACTCCCAACCGTAGTTTCCCGAACCGCGATAGTTGACCTGCATGACCGTATAGCCTGCGGCAGCCAGCATCTGCGCATCACGGTCGTAGCGCCATGCGTCGAAGATCCCGTATGGCCCACCATGCGGCATCAGCACCATCGGCCGCTGGCCTGTGACACCACGTGACTTGGTAAGGTAACCATGGATCTTCAATCCATCGCGTGCAGCAAAGCTGAAGGGTTCAACCACGGCAGCTGCGTCCGGGTCGATCCAGCTGCCGCTGGCCACCACAAAACTCAGTTTCTTGGCAGCCGAGTCATACAGGTAGAAATCGCCCGGATTACTGCCAGACCACACTCTCACCATCGACAACAGGCCGTCCTTGGTACTGGAAGTGATCCGCAACGACTGCCCCGGAAATGCAGCTTCCAGACTACGGAACAAACGCGCCTCAGGCACACCGTCATCGAAGAACACACTGCGGTGGCGCCCATCCATTATCTGCGCGCCGACAGGCACACGCGTGCCGGTGCGGTAAATAATCGACCACGGGTCCGCTGCCTGGTCATGCAATACGGTAGTACGGGCATTGGTGGAGGGATTCCACGCCACGATACTGTCTGGCCCCTTGCCCTCACCACGCACCTGCAGATAGGCCAAGGTGTTATCTACCGAGAAGCCCAACGGCACTTCGATGCGGCCATTCGCCATCTGATCGTTGATCAATCGCCAGTCGGTGCCCGCCGCATCGCGGTAGTACAGCTTACTGATATTGTCCGTACCCGAACCCAGCGCCAGGCGCACCTCGCCGGTGTTATCCGTAACAAAGCTGGCGTTGCGCACTGGCGCCGTCGCGGCCACCACACGACGCCCGCTTTTTACATCCAGCCTCTCAGCACGGGTGAATGGCTCCATCGTGCCCAAAGGCCATGTCGATACCACCACATTCCGGTCATCTGCAGGCAAGCCATCAACCAGAAACGCGGCCACGCTCTCCACCTTTTTTGGCTGGATACGGGTACCTGGGCCATTGCCTTGTACGCGGAAACCAACCAACAACTCCGCCTCCCCGCCATCAGCGTTCATGGCGTACAACTCGCCGGTCAAACGCGGCTCGTCCAATAGGCCAAATTTCTCGGCGATACCAATCAGCACTCGCTCGTCGTTTACCCAGTCGAAACTGTTCACATGCATATTGCGCTGCAGGACGAACGCGCCGGCTTTCTTGTTGCCCTCACGGGTGAAAATAACAAGCGCGGTTTTGTCTTCCAATGGAACGGTGGCCGCGTAGTACTTACCTGAAGGCGACAACTTGATGTCGTTGAAATCATCCTTGCGAATGAACTGCCCCAGATCCACAGCAGCCCAGCTGCTGGCCGAACAAAAAGACAGCACCAGAGCCATCCCCAGCTTCATCATCTGCATTTTGCCCCCATTGAACGGGCATCCGGCCCGCGTTGGGCGATTCTAGCCAGCTATCAGCTCGCTTTTCCATATGGAAAATGCGCAGGAGCACTTCGGAGGATAGCGGGCTACACCCATGCTCGGCGAATAGACATCGTTACCAGAGAAAATCCGGCCCATACGACTTCATCACCCCATGCACGCCCCTGGAGTTCCGGGCTCTCCATCCATGCACGATCAAATCTGGCCCGTCGGCGCTCTATGCGCGACCAGCCGCAGCCGCAACCAAGCGATAAGCATCATGCAGCATGCCGACGAAGACCTGCCGCTGCCCTGCATCCAGCACCACCGATTCCCGAAACCGGTCAACAGAGCCAGCCCAGTCGTCCAGGGAATCATCGTTGTAGATCGCCTGATACGCATCCCATGCACCAGCAGACCGCAGGTATAGCGTCTGCGCGAACAGCTCCAGCGAATCCCCATTCGAGAGTTTCAGCGGCCTGCTGGTCTGGGTGTGGCTGAGCACCTGCCGCAAAACCGGGTCGTCATTGAGCTGCGATGCCCAGACATGACCATTCAGATGCTGGCGAACGAACTCCAGAATCCCGGCATGATCATCTGCAAGCCCCTGGGCATAGATGCCGTCAGGCAACCGCAGATGGCGCCCGTCGAACAGCCACTTGACCACCAGCGTAGCCGCAGGTTTCACCGTGTTATGCACGTTGGCCTGATCGAACTCGTGGTGCCCCATGAACTGGCGATCCTGCACGATGCTCACCTGGATTGTCTCCACCCGCTGCTTCCTGGGGCAGAACCAAAGCTTCAGCTCCACATCCGCACCAAGCGGCTTCTGAAACAGCTGCGTATCGGTATACGTGTCCACGTTCCCTTCGAAGAACGTCATGCACGCGTCAAAGCCTGCATCCGGCCCTACGAAACCATCCCAGAACCCAGCAGGCAACGCGACATTACCCTTCGGCTTGCGTGAGAACAGCAACACGGACTGCAGATGGCAGAGCAAGCCACCGCGCAGGCCGTCTACCGGCGGATAGAAACGGTCGTTGATGATGTCGAACCCGAAGTAGTACTCCATCTCATGCCGCTTGTCCTTCACGCTCTTGGTGCCCTGATTCGCGGTGACAGACATCGGCGGTTTTCCGATTCCAAGCTGTTCGAACCAATCCACGAGCTGCGGATCACTACCTTTGGTGCCAACAAGACTTACGAGATCAGAAACGTGCATGGTGTCTTCCGTGAGACCTTAATCTGCATGAATTATTGCAGGTGCGACAAGCATGCGTCATCTATATCTGGCGACCCACGACGAACTACCAACTTTCTCTTACAGCACGGCAGACAAACGACAACCAGGCTAAACATCCGCGCGCATCGAAACTACGCGCCCAACCTTCTTCAGCATCGTAACGATCTGACTCTCGGTGAGTTTGCTCTTGCGCATCGGTCGTCTCCTTGGGGCTAGTTTGCCCGGAGACCTCTAAGAATGCCTGGATCAAGTTTGCGGGTAGGCGACATGCTGAACTCGGCAAACGGATCATGATGCCCTCCCCATGGACCAACCACTCGTAGCGCCAGGCGGTTCAGCGCTTGATATCTTCTTGCATCATTTTGCTCATCGGTCCTTCCTTTGGGAAACCCATCAGCTGAGCAGGTCCTCAGTGGGTCATTAAGCCTCTTTGCCGCGGGCAGGAGCCTGCCGGCTCGCTGGAAACAGCCCGGCGGCTTGCAGAACCATCACCTTGCGTAAGAAGCTGCGACAGCTCGACGCTGCAGCCCTGACTAGTCCACTTGGCGCGCATTTCATAGTTTTGATCGGAATCCGGAACGAAGCTACGCGCCAGGTAGCAACTGGCCGAAGCGCGCTCTACAGAACCGGGACGGCCAGCAGCGGGGCGCTGAGATTCAAGATAGAACGTGAATCCCGCGGTGATAGGCTGCCCAGGCCGCACCGCCATCTCGACGAAATGCCTGGGGGTATCGGGCGTCTTGGGCATACCCAAATCACGCTTGCGTTGCCCTCCCATTTGAGGACCGGCAGGATAGCCGCTACCAGGCACATCAGGACTTACGCAGACACTGTTCGGATATACCTTGATGTTGCGTGAGCCCGACACTCTGAGGTGGGCTGCGTCCTCCTGCTTAGGCTCGTTGTAGGACGACAGCTCGCTCTTTGCTACTTCCTTGATGAAACAGCCGGACAACAGCGCACAACAACCCACTCCAATAAATGCTTGCGAAATCCTATTTTCATAAAACATTCAACGCATCCTTGTTAACCCGTCAAGAGCACGCAACTTCACTAAAGATCGCAACCACAAACAGGGCTGTGACATTAAAACTTATACAGCGACCAAACTATTTATAACAATTTAGGGCTAACAGATTCGAAAACATCACAAACCGCGAGTTCACCTTCAAAAAATCAGAAAAGAGCAACGAGAGCTTGATTCAACCGCCCAAGTCAAAACCGCCCAAGTCAGATTTGGCACTAGCAATCCACCAAAAAAAACCCATTTCGAAACAACCGTTTGAGCTCAGCACGACGCCGGTCGAAAAGCGAAAAATCAGCGACTATATCGCCAATTTCCTTCGTAACCGTCACCAAACTCCCCCCCATCAAACTCTCAACAGAGAACCCCATAGATTTAATACGCTCATCATCCACTTCTCGGGAAAAATCATCCCCGTAAAACATTGACCAACCAATGTTCGGAACCTCAGGACTCAGAGCAGAATTAAACGATCCAATCTGAAAACTATCATTTAAGTTATCGGGATGAAGCTCAGGCGCAGTAAACAAATGAAGCATTCCTAGTTGAGGCTCAAATATCTCGCACCATCTTCTGAAAACAACCATCCAATCAACCTCATCAGAATAGCTGGCCCTCAACGAGATAGACCCAGGGACTACTTGCCCCCTCAAGTTTCTGAATGTGTGCACCACACTACCTATCGATTTAACAGATCGCCGCCGCCTCCATGCAAAATCCCGATAGAGAACTGATTGAACCCCGTTTACGTCGAAAATTTCCTCAGCAGCCCAGCAATCCCTAATAGAGCTTGAATCTATAAAATTATTTGAGAATTTATCCGCATTATGTGAAATCTGCTCCGGAAGCAATCGCCCCCCACTCAAGCTTAGGGACTCAACCAATTTCTCACCAATCGCCCAATCAGCCGTCTCATTCTTTGTTCTGATCGACATCTGTATATATGATTTCATTGGCTATCAATACTTAGAAAATTCGCCCGTACCCGGATTGTACCTGTAAATCTCCCCTCCCGTAGCTCTCACCTGACGTAACACTTCTGCCGATATCCGGCTCGTCCTTTGACTCACGACAAGGTTAAACGGTTGTCCCGTCACCCCAGCATGCCTAATCTGCGCACGCAACTGATCGGACATTGAAATATTAACAACATTCTTAATTTCAACTACACCACCCACATTTCTCCCGGCAAGATCAGGAATGGTTTTCACCACTTTCCCACTCGAGAGTTGCACCGTGACAGGGACAGTATTCTTCACGGCACCGACGTGCCCCAATGCACCTACAAAGTCTTGTTCAAATGCCACCCCATTTCTATGGTTAATTATGACCTGCGGAATCCCAATGCCGCTTGCTACACCTGAAATTCTGGCTCCCTTTCCGATCTTACTAACGAAATCTCCGCCAAATGGAATGACCCCAATAGTGGCCCAACCATAATCACTTGGACTATCAGCTTCATAGAACGCCTTTGCATCTCCTACCCCTGGGGTAAAGTCCAAGGCAGTTTCGCCGACCCACTTTACCTTACCTCCTATGTCGTATTTATTCCAAACATCCGAAAGATAATCTCCAGAGTCATACTTAAACAAACCCGGAGCCTTATGCTCCATAGCAGAGCGAATTTCCTCACGCTCCTCAGCGCTCATTGCTCCGATAACTTCATATGTCTGCCTTTCTAACTCTGCAGCCATAACACCAAGGTCTGTACCTACCCAGCACTGCATCTCATAGCACGCCATTGCCTCCAATTGCGTCTGGCTATAGCCTTCTTCCGCCAGTTCCTGCACAGCAGCCTTCTGTCGGGGATGTAATTGGCGATTGAACTGCTCCCCCGCCAAAGCAGTCACTGCGCCACTTCCCTCACCCACAGCAGCACCGATGGCAATGCTCGCCAGTTCCATCAACGCCGTCCCTTCCGCCGAGTCCGGGTTGATGTTGTTGCTTCCCAGATAGTTCAGCACTGCGCCACTTGCCAATTGACTGGCAGCGACCCCGCTCAACCCATCAAGGGCGCTGCCACCGCCCAATGCGGCGATAGCGGCACCCACGGCACCATGCAGTAGTACTTTCTCTTTACTGCCTTCTTCCCAGCCCATTTTCTGGGCAATGTCGCCGGCGGTGCGCATACCAACTTCAGCAGCAACCTGCCCCATCTCCAACCGTTCCTGCACCTTCAGCTGATCAAAGATCTCCTTCAGGCCATCCTGCTGCAGCACAGTTGCGGTGCGATCCAGTCCCTCCAACGCATTGGAATCGCCATTGCGCACTTCCACCGTGCCAGCAGCGATATCGCCACGCGTCACGCTGCTGGCCTTTTCGCTTTGCGGAATACTCACACTCGGCGCGGGTGCATTCATGCCACCCGAACTGCTGCCGCTCACACTCATCCCGATACTACTGGCCTTGTATGCGGCCTCATTCTTGAGATCTTCAACCGACAGGCTGCCGGTACTCAGGTGGTTGCGTGATGGATCGGCAGTGCTCGCAATCGCTGCACCGGTCAACTGCGTGTGTCCGCCCACATAGATATCAAAGCCACCTTCGCCGGCCTGGATACCGGTCTGCTCCTTGACGCTGGTGTAGGTGCTGTCGATCTTGCTTTGGTTGAAGTTGGCGCTCACCGATGCACCGCCGGTGCCCACGGCCACGTCGATTCCGCCGGACACATCCTTGCGCTTGTAGTCGTTGCTGTCCTGTTGGCTGATCAGGGTCAGATCACGGCCGACGTCGGCAATAACCGTCTTGCCCCTCGCCTGCGCGCCTTCCAAGGTCATGTCACGGCCACTGATCATGGTCAGTGTGTTGGTCGCATCGATTGTGGTTTCGGCGTGCGTTGTGCCGCTGCCATCTCCCTTACCTTTTGCGGCAGATGCGGCCACGTAAACACCAAAGCCTGCCTCCGAGCCGATGGTGATGCCAATCTCGCCACTGGAAGACTTGCTGCGCTCTATCTGCTGACGGGTTTCCTGCTGCGACTTGAGAATCAGATCATTGGCGGCGGCGAGGGCGACGTTATCGCCTTCAATCTTGCTGCCGATGATCTTCAGATCGCCGCCATTACCCTGGCCGTCGCCCGTTGCTTGAATGACCACATCCCCCTCACTGGCGATGCGGCTGCCCGAAGAGGTGCTGGCGGTGTATTCCGTTGAGCTGGAGCTCTTGCTTGCGCCAATGCCGATACGAAGGCTGAGACCTCCTGCGGTCTGCTCCTCGTTTGCAATGTCCGCCTTCGCCTGGCCGATCTGATCGCCCATGCCCTTCAGACTGCTCATACCAGCACCGCCACTGGAGAACAACGTCTGTCCGGCCTTCGCAGCATGCAGTGCGCTAAGCCGATCATCCTTGGCCTCGCTGGCCCGCTCAACACTGTTTTTCACTGCCATTGCGGTATCCACCGCACCGCCCTTCAAGCTGACGTTGATGCCGGCCTGCTTGAACTTCTGGGTCTCGGTGACGCTGGTGCTGTCTTCGGCAGCCTGGATGGTCACGTTCTGGCCAATAATGCCGATGCCTTCCCGGCTCAGCACATCACTTCCGGTGATCGTCACATCGCGGCCAGCGGCGATATCCACACGACCATCTGTACTGCCAATCAGACTGCCGGTGTGCGTCTTCTCTGCGATATCGGCGGTGGTGTCCGTCTGCTGCTTGCCGATCGTGAAGCCAACACCGCCACCAGAGAACAAACCCGATTTGGTGACCGTTTTGTCATGAACTTCGGTATGCGTATTCTCGGCGACACCGAGAATCACGTCGCGTCCAGCCGCCAGTAGAACATCACCTGTACCGGCAATCTGCGCTCCCTGTGAGGTCAGGTCTCTTCCAGCCGCCACGGTGACCGTTTCGCCACTCAATGTGGTGGTGACGGCAATGCTGTCACTCCATGAATCCAGCGTCGCGGTGGTCTTGGTCTTGAGTATGACTAGACCCAATTGACATGTGGTCATAGCCGTCGGTCACCACCAATATCTTGTTCGAACATTGCATAAACAAAAAAGGCCATGCAGTGCATGGCCTTTGGCAAACAAACGCGCTGGGCGATTATCAGAACGGAATATCGTCGTCAGCAAAATCATCCATCGGCGGCGCCGACTGCTGCTGCGGCGGTGCCTGGCGCTGCTGCTGGCGCTGACCGCCGCCGTAGCCGCCGCCCTGGTCCTGGTTGCCATAACCGCCCTGGCCGCCACCCTGCTGCTGACGCGGGGCCGACTGACGCTGCGGACGATCGCCGCCGTAGCCGCCACCGCCACCACCGCCGCCTTCACCACGGCCGCCGAGCATCTGCATTTCGTTGGCGACGATGTCGGTGGTGTACTTTTCAACACCGTCCTGGCCGGTGTACTTGTCGTAGCGCAGTTCGCCTTCGACATAGACCGAGCTGCCCTTGCGCAGGTATTCACCGGCGATCTCGCCGAGCTTGCCGAAGAACACCACACGGTGCCACTCGGTACGCTCCTGCTGGTTGCCGTCACGGTCCTTGCGCACGCTGGTGGTAGCCAGGCTGATGCGGGTGATCGCCATGCCGGCCTGGGTGTATTTGGTGTCCGGGTCGTTGCCGAGGTTGCCGACGAGGATGACTTTATTGATGCCGCGGGCCATAGGTTCCTACTCTTCCGTTGGGGTCCACCCGCCGGATGCGGGCAATAGCCCACGTATTATATCTGTCCGGCGACAGATAGCAGCCAATCCTTGCAGCCCTTGCGGCGTAAGGCTTGCGCTGACCACGCCAGGGTTGCCGCCGGCCTGGACGAGGTCCGGAAGGTTCGCCCGCCAGCGCCGGAATCGCCCGGCTGGCAGGGCATACTGACCGCAGCCTGCCCCCTTTCGCCGACCTCATGGCATGATGCCAGACGTCGTTCAGATTGCTGGTCAAGATGGTCATCAAGGGCAAAGCCACCTCTTTGGATATCGCGCACATGGCGGGCGTTTCGCAGCCGACGGTGTCGCGTGCGCTGCGTGGCAGTCCGATGGTCAATGCCGAAACCCGCCAGCGCATCCTCGATATCGCCCGCCAGCTGAACTACAAGGTCGACAAGAACGCCTCCAGCCTGCGTTGCCAGCAGTCCGGCACGCTGGCCCTGCTGTTCTTCGAGGACCCGACCAATGATGACTCGCTGATCAACCCCTTCTTCCACTCGATGCTGGGCTCGATCACCCGTGCCTGCGCGCTGAAGGGCCGGGACCTGCTGGTGTCCTTCCAGCAGCTGTCCAGCGACTGGCATGCCGATTTCGAAGACAGCAACAAGGCCGACGGCATCATCCTGCTCGGCTATGGCGACTATCACGAGTCGGTTGAGCGGCTGCAGCGGCTGGTGGAGCAAGGCACCCACTTCGTGCGCTGGGGCGCAGCCTTGCCGGGCCAGCCCGGTGTATCGATCGGCAGCGACAACTTCCAGGGCGGCTTTGATATCAGCGCGCACCTGCTTGAGCAGGGCCGCCAGCGCATCGCGTTCCTCGGCCATGCGTCCAGCCACTATCCCGAATTCGAGGAACGCTACCGCGGCCACGTTCAGGCGCTGGCTGCGCGCGGGCTGAAGGCAGATCCCGGCATGCAGCACAATGCCATTACCACCGAGGAGTCAGGCCACGCTGCCTGCATCGCCCTGCTCGACAGCGGCAAGAATTTCGACGCGATCTGCGCGGCCAGCGACCTGATCGCCATCGGCGCGTTGCGGGCCCTGCGCGAGCGCGGTATACGCGTGCCACAGGATGTCGCGGTTACCGGCTTTGATGATATTCCGCTGGCGGCGTCGGTATCGCCGCCATTGACCACGGTGCAGCAGGACACCAAGCAGGCCGGTCAGCTGCTGGTGGACAAGCTGTTGAGCCTGATTGCCAGTGAGCCAGTGGAAGGCCTCACCATTCCGGTGAGGCTGGTGGTGCGGGAATCATCGCTCGGCGTCTGATTCACGCCGTAGCCCCCGTAGCCCGGGTAAGCGCAGCGCACCCGGGAAGCACAGAAGCAACAACATTCCGTCAACACTCAACTCCGTCGACACGCCGCCCCTCGGACGCAAGCCCCGGGTGCGCTGCGCTTACCCGGGCTACGGTGTCTTCGCGTGCCTTGACCTAGCTGAAATCCTTGAGGATTTCGCCCACGCCTGACGGTGATATCTCTAAGCCCAGCGGCGTGCCGGGGTTGATCACCACGCCGTAGCCACCGGGCACGCGGCGCAGCACCTCCAGCATCAGCATGCGGATGTTGTGCGGCGCCTGCTGCTGGTGGAACCCAACCCGCGCCATGTCGGTGAACACCGCCACATGCAGCACACCCTGCTTGTCGAACAGCAGCGGATCGAAACCACTGCCGTCAGGCGTGACCAGGCTGCCGGTCAGCAGCACCACCTCGGAGGCGACGAAGGCCTGCATGAACGCGCGGATCGGCAGTTTGCCGTCCATTGCCGTCTGCAACAGGGTTTCGATGGGGGTCTGCGGGGGGAGCTGGTTCATGGGTGCCGCCGGAAATGCCTGGGGGCGGATTGTAGCGGGTGAGGCTTTGGGAGGCGCAGGGGCTGTAGGTGAGACAGAAGCGAGAGCTACCCCTCCCCGGCCCTCCCCTTGCCTGCGGCAAAGGGAGGGGGACAAGCAAGGCCTCCAGCTGCACGCGAACAGCCCCCTCCCTTTTGCGCAGCAAAGGGGAGGGTTGGGGAGGGGTGCTTTTGGCGCGGTGTTGGATTGCTCGAAGAGCCTTACCCTCACCCCAACCCCTCTCCCGCAGGGAGAGGGGCTAACGCAGGCTACTGCGCCAGTCGTTTATCCCTGGCTTGCTGATCCGCCATGGCAGCGTCCAGCTGCACCTGCAGCTCAGCCTGTTTCACCTGCCCTTCCAGCACAAACACCTTGACCCCATGCGCCGGCACTTCGGTCTTCAGCGAACGCTTCACCTTCAAGGAACCGCCACCCAGCACATCACGCCACTGCCCGGCCTGCAGATAACGGCTCACCTCGAACGAGCGTGCAGCGTCGCCCTTGTTCAGCAGCACCAGCGCCGTCTGCGCCGTGTCTCCATGCTGCAGCACGCGGTAGAAGACCGCCTCGTCGCCCTGCAGCCGCTCGTTGACCTGCAGGCCGCGCTGCAACGCAGGCGTTGCTTCACGCAGTTTGGCGATGCGCTGCAGCGGAGCGAAGATCGGGCTTTGCCCTGCTTCATTCACCCGCTGCTGGCCGAAGTAGGCACGGTTGCCCGCATGCTCGGCGCGTCCGCGCATGAAGCCGGTTTCCGAACCGTAATAGAGCACCGGAATGCCGCGTGCGGTGAACAGCCAGTTATGCGCGTCGATGAAACCGGCATCGCTGGCATCCAGACGCGCCATGTCATGGTTGTCGTAGAAACTCATCAACGCATACGGATTGGCATACGGCCCGCCGCTCAGATGCAGCGGTTCGGCCAGCGTTTCAAAGCCCTTCTGCTCCCTGCCGAATACCGAGGACATGGCACCGCGCAATGGAAAGTCCAGCACGCTGACGTTGGCGTTGGCCGGCCAGGTGTGCTCGGCGATCTTGGCGGCGTCGTAATCGAAGGCTTCGCCGAACATGAACATGCCCGGGTGCTGGGCGCGGATGCGGTTTACGAATTCATGCCACCAGGGATGCGGCAACCAACCGATGGTGTCGATGCGCAAGGCATCCACACCCTGCGCCGTCCATTGCAGGTAGGCACCCACCAGGTAATCCATCACTGCCGGGTTGTGCTCGTTGAAATCCGACAGCTCGGCCAGGTTGCCGTCGAAGATCGAACCCTTGCTGCCATCGACCGGGCCGATGTTGTTGTAGAACGCATGCAGCGGGTTGTGCTTCGGATCAAGCTTGTCCGGGGCAAGGTTCTGATGGTCGGCGATCAACTTGCCGTCCTTGTCGAAGATCTGGCCGAACTGTGGCTGCCGCTTGGGCATGGTCCAGGCCGGTGAGCCGTGGTTGCCGACGATATCCAGCACCACCTTCAGCTTGGCATCGTGCAGGCCCTTGGTCAGCCCGGCGAAATCCAGGTCTGCACTGGGCAGATGCTCGTCCAGCTTGTAGAAGTTGATGCCCCAGTAACCGTGGTAGCCGGTCTTGCCGCGGTCAGTCAGGGTGCTGGTGCAGCTGATTGGCTTGCTGCCGGTGAAGGCCTGATCGGGGTTGTCGATGATCGGCGTGATCCATACCGCGCCAAAGCCAAGCTCGCGGATGTAGTCGGCGTTGTCGAGTACGCCCTTGAAGTCGCCGCCGAGGTAGCCGATGTTGCCGTCGATCTTGTCCGGGCACGGCACCGGAATATCGAAGGTGCGGTGTTCGCCGCCCTGGTCGCGATGGTCGTTGCTGGTATCACCATTGACGAAGCGGTCAGTGACCACGAAGTACACCGCATCACTGGCGAAGGGCTCGGTGGTACCGATGTAATCCGGCCGGCTACCGGCCAAGGCCGAGCCTGCCATCACTGCAAGTCCAACCGCTGCTGCCAAACGACTACGCATCACACCACCTCCTGTTGCGACGGAACCCGCAGCACGCACAAGCCGGCCACGAACAAACTGCAACCGCCCAGCACCAGCACGTGGATGGGATCACCACCCAACCAGTTGCGCAGGGCGAAGCCCAAGGCACTGGCGGCCACCAGCTGCGGGATCACGATGAAGAAATTGAAGATGCCCATGTACACGCCCATCTTCGCCGCCGGCACGCTGTCTGACAGCAGTGCGTACGGCAGCGACAGGATCGAGGCCCAGGCAAAGCCGACGCCGACCATCGACAGCAACAGCCAGTGTGGGTCCTTGATCAGCATCAGCGAGATCAGGCCCAAGCCGCCCAGCCACAGATTGACCAGGTGGCTCCAGCGCAGGCCAATCGCGCGCACCATCAGCGGGATGATCAACGCCGCCACGGCCGCGAAGCCGTTGTAGGCGCCGAACAACACACCTACCCAGTTCGCGCCTTCGTTGTACGCAGCCGACTGCGTATCGGTGGAACCGAAGTGCGTGCCCGCCACCGCTGCGGTGGTGTAGATCCACATCGCAAACAGGGCGAACCAGGAGAAGAACTGCACCCATGCCAAACGCCGCATCGTGCCCGGCATGCTGCGCAGGTCATCGACGATGGTGGCCAGCATATGTGTGCCGGGCAGCACCCGCGCCACGCCGAGCAGCAGGCCGTAACTGGCGCACAGGCCGGCCAGCACATAGAGCATGCGGTCGCCTTGGCGCCAGGCGATCAACGCTGCCAGCAACACCCCCAAACCAAGCCACACGCCGATCTGACCCCATTGCGGCAGACCTGCAGCGCGCTGCACGGCATGCACGGCCGCCGGTTCGGCATCGTCGAAGCGGGCCAGCTCGGCCGGGGAATACTCGCGCGTGCTGAACACCGTCCAGCTCATCGCCAGCAATAGCACCGCCGCGCCGAAGTAGAAGGCATAGCGCACGGTATCCGGCACCTCGCCCGGACCCGCCGTATTGGCGACACCGAAGTGGGCAAGGATGAAGGGCAGGAAGCTGGCCACCACCGCGCCCACGCCGATAAAGAAACTCTGCATCGAGAAGCCCGTCGGGCGCTGCTTCGGCGACAACTGATCACCAACGAAGGCGCGGAACGGCTCCATCGAGATATTGATCGAGGCATCCAGCACCCACAGCGTGCCGGCGGCAATCCACAGGGTCGGCGAGTTGGGCATCACCAGCAGGGCGAGCGTGGTCAGCACCGCGCCGATCATGAAGTAGGGACGGCGGCGGCCCCAGCGCGTCCAGGTGCGGTCGGACAGATAGCCGATCACGGGCTGCACCAGCAGACCGGTCAGCGGCGCGGCGATCCACAGCCCCGGCACCGCATCCATCGGCGCGCCCAGCGTTTCAAAGATGCGGCTGGCATTGGCGTTCTGCAGCGCGAAGCCGAACTGGATACCCAGGAAGCCGAAACACATGTTCCAGATCTGCCAGAACGACAGCTGCGGTTTGCTATTCATCAAGCGCTTCCCCCCTCCGGGAATCACGGATGCGATGTTGGGCGCGGATGCGCTGCGGCCATGGTAGAGGGCGCACCTGTGATCTGCACCGCTGTTGCATACGTATTCAATGCGGCATTGCGCCCACAGCGGCCCCGGCCGGGGAATAGTGGCGCCACGTGCCACCCCGCTGGGCCGGCGCGCCGACCAGAACCCGGAGTTGAGACCCGCATGGCCGATACACGCCCCACCCCTGCCCGCCTATCGCTAAAGGCTGCGTTCGCGCTGCTGCTGATCAGTTGCCTGCCGGCCCATGCCGCCGATCTGGCGCGCGTCACCTCACCCGACAAGCACCTGGTGGTGATCGTCGAATCCCAGCACGAAGGCCGCCCTTCCTACCGGGTGGAGCGCAATGGCGAGGCGGTGATCGCGCCGTCTCGGCTGGGCATGCTGCTCGGTGATGGCCGGTTGGAACGCAATGTCGCCCTTACCGGCCAGTCACAGCGCAGCTTCGACGAAACCTGGGAGCAGCCTTGGGGCGAGCGCCGCCTCACCCGCAATCACTACAACGAGCTGCGCGCCAGCTTCACCGAGAAGCCCGGCGCCGGCCGCAACTACGAGCGCCACTTTGACGTGGTGTTCCGCGTCTATGACGACGGCATCGGCTTCCGCTACGAGTTCCCACAGCAGGCCGGCATGAAGCAGGCGCAGATCCACGCCGAGCTGACCGAGTTCGCGCTGGCGCGCCCGGCAACCGCCTGGTGGATTCCCGCCTTCGAGTGGAATCGCGAGGAATACCTGTACCACCAGACCCCGTTGAAGGAGGTCGGCACCGCGCAGACCCCGCTGACCCTGCGCAGCGACAACGGCCTGCATATCTCCATCCACGAAGCCGCGCTGGTGGACTACGCCGGCATGAACCTGGCCCGTGGTGATGGCGACATCCTGCGCGCGACGCTGACCCCGTCCAGCAGCGGTGCGCCGGTCGTGCGCGCCCTGCCCTTCAATACCCCATGGCGCACCATCACCATCGGCGAGCAAGCGGGCGACCTGGCTGAATCCAGCCTCATCCTCAACCTCAACGAACCCAACGCCATCGGCGATGTGAGCTGGTTCAAACCGGCCAAATATGCCGGTGTGTGGTGGTCGCTGCACCTGGAGACCGAGACCTGGGCGACCGGCCCCAAGCATGGCGCCACCACCGAGAACACCCGCCGTTACATCGACTTCGCCGCCGCCAATGGCTTCCGTGGCGTACTGGTGGAAGGCTGGAACATCGGCTGGGACGGCGACTGGTTCGCCAACGGTGAGGCCTTCGACTTCACCCGCGCCACCCCGGATTTCGACCTGCCGGGCCTTGCCCGCTACGCCGCCGGCAAGGGCGTGCACCTGATCGGCCACCATGAAACCGCCTGCGCGGTCAGCCACTACGAACGCCAGTTGCCTGCAGCGCTGGACCTGTATGCGCGCAACGGCGTGGATGTGGTCAAGACCGGCTATGTCTGCGACGCAGGTGACATCCACCGCCAGGACCAGGTCGATGGCCCGATCACCCGCGAATGGCATGAAGGCCAGTGGATGAGCAACCACAACCTGCGTGTGCTCCAGCAGGCCGCCGCCAAGCACATCGCGATCAACTCACACGAGCCGATCAAAGACACCGGCCTGCGCCGCACCTACCCGAACTGGGTATCGCGCGAAGGCGCACGCGGCATGGAGTTCAACGCCTGGGGCAACCCGCCCAACCCGCCGGGCCATGAAGCCACGCTGGTGTTCACCCGCATGTTGGGCGGACCGATGGATTACACCCCGGGCATCGTCAGCCTGAAGGGCCGCAACGGCCTGGCCCTGCGCAGCACCCTGGCCAAGCAGCTGGCCCTGTACGTGGTGCTGTACAGCCCGGTGCAGATGGTCGCCGACCTGCCCGAACACTACGCCCAGCACCCGGACGCCTTCCAGTTCATCAAGGACGTGGCGGTGGATTGGGAGGAAAGCCATGTGCTCAATGGCGAGGTTGGCCAGTACGTGACCTTTGCACGCAAGGCGCGTGGTAGCGAGGAATGGTTTGTCGGCAGCGTTGGCAGCGAGAAATCGCAGGCGCTGGATGTGGCCTTGTCGTTCCTGACCCCAGGCAAGCGTTACCGCGCGGAGATCTACCGCGATGGTGACGGCGCCAACTGGGAGACGGCACCGTTTGCGTTTGTCCGTGAGGCGCGGGTGGTCGACAACCGCGACCGGATCAAGCTGCAGCTGGCGGCTGGTGGCGGTGCTGCTGTGCGCTTTGTGCCAGTGGAGTGAGGGCTGGACGGCCTGAAGCCCAAGGCTTTGGGCTTGGGGCTTGGGGCTTTGGACGTCTGGCTTTTGGCTTTTGCTCTACAGCCGTCATTCCCGCGCAGGCGGGAATCGCTCTTGGCTCTTGGCTCTTGGCTCTTTGCCCTTGATTCTCGTTCTTTCACTTCGACGCGCAAATCAAGAGCCAGAGCGATTCCCGCCTGCGCGGGAATGACGGCATGAACCAAAGCCACAACCGATGCCACAGCCACAGCGATTCCCGCCTTCGCGGAAACGACGGCGTGATGGCAGAACCGTCGCCGAAAGCGTTTTCAGACCTATCTGCCGCCGCAAAGCCCCATTGAATACGTATGCAGCCCAGCACCACGGGCTTGCCCGCTGATTACCATGCGAGTCAGTCGCAAGCAGCGAAAAAAACAGCGACGCATCCCCCACACCAAGACGGGGGAGCACAGAACACAACCAACCGACATCACCTGGGAGAGGGGAGTATGTTGAACACCAAGCGCAACCTGCTGAGCGTTGCACTGGCCTCAGCCATCACACTGACAGCCGCCAGCGCACACGCACAGACGGCCGAAGAACAAGCCAAGGCCAAGGCCGAAGCCACCAATCTGGACACCGTCACCGTCACCGGCATCCGCCGCGGCATCGAGAGCGCGATCTCGGTCAAGCGCGACTCGACCTCGATCGTGGAAGCCATCTCGGCCGAAGACATCGGCAAGCTGCCGGACGTGAGCATCGCCGAATCCATCGCCCGCCTGCCCGGCCTGGCCGCCCAGCGCGTTGCCGGCCGTGCCCAGGTGATCAGCGTGCGCGGCCTGTCGCCGGACTTCGCCACCACCCTGCTCAACGGCCGCGAAGTGGTCAGCACCGGCGACAACCGCAGCGTCGAGTTCGACCAGTACCCGTCTGAGCTGATCAGCGGCGTGACCGTCTACAAGACCCCGGATTCCGGCTTGGTCGGCCAGGGTCTGTCCGGCACCCTGGACCTGCAAACCGTGCGCCCGCTCAGCTATAACGAGCGCGTCATCGCACTCAGCGGCCGCTACCAGAAAAACTCGCTGGGCGAAGCCGCTGGCGAAGACCCGTATGGTAGCCGCGCCAACTTCAGTTACGTCGACAAGTTCGCCGACAACACCATTGGCCTGGCCATTGGCTACTCCCATTCGGAGATGTCCAAGCAGGAAAACCAGGTAGGCCTGTATGAGCCTTGGCAAGCGCTGGGAGGCGATGGCTGGCGCCCGGGCGTCCCCGGCGGTACCTACTATTCCGATGGCATCAAGGCACTGCGCCGTACCGGCCACGCCAAACGTGACGGCGTCATGGCGACCCTGCAGTTCCGGCCCAACAACAGCTGGACCAGCACGCTGGACACCTTCTACACCAAGGCCAAGGAATACGACACCGCCAACCAGATCGAAATCCATCTGGGTGGCTACAACGGCGGCTACGACCCGCTCAACCTGACCGACGTGGTGGTCGGCAGCAACGGTAGCTTCGAGAGTGGTGTTGCGCACAATGTCTACCCCCTTGTGCGCGGCATGTACAACCACCGCGAGGACAGCATCAAGGCAATCGGCTGGAACAACGAGTTCAACTTCGGTGATGTACGCGTGGTTGCCGACGTGAGCTGGTCCAAGGCCGAACGTGACGAGCTGAACCTGGAGAACAACCTGCAGCTGCTGCCGGCACCCATGCTGGATTCGGTGAAGCTGAACTTCGCCGGCGGCAGCTTCCCGAAGTTCACCCCGGGCCTGGATTACTCGGACTACAGCAAGCTCTACCTGACCAATACCATCTACGGTTCGGGCTATGGCAAGACCCCGCATGTGGACGATGAGCTGAAGGGATTCAAGCTGGCCGCCACCTTCCCGGTGCCGGAGGGCTTCACCTGGTTCTCCGACTTCGACGTCGGCGTGAACTACGCCGACCGCAGCAAGAACAAGACCCAGGCCGAAGGCAACATCAACCTGGGTGCACAGGGCGACACCAGTATCGCCGCCGACCTGCAGTACAAGCCGGTCAACCTGGGCTTTGCCGGCGCCGGCTACATCCCGGCCTGGAACGTGCCTGCTGCGGTTGGCCGCTACATGGTGTTCAACCCGACCACCACCGAGAGCTACCTGATTCCGAAGCAGTGGACGGTGGACGAGAAGATCACCACCACCTTCCTGCGCGCCAACATCAGCACGCAGATCGGCTCGATCCCGGTACGCGGCAATGTCGGCATCCAGGCCCAGCACGTTGATCAGTCATCGCACTCCAACTACTGGGACGGCTCGCAGGCGGTTGGCAGCCAGGTGATTCCGATCAACGAAGGCAAGAAGTACCTCGACTTCCTGCCGAGCCTGAACCTGGCCTTTGAACTGCCGGCCGAAAACACCGTGCGCTTCGCCCTGGCCCGCCAGGTAGCGCGCCCGCGCGTCGATGAAATGCGCGCCTCGATGGAGTTCGGCGTCGACACCAACAATGGCACGCCGGGTGCCAGCGGCGGCAACCCCAACCTGGATCCGTGGGTGGCCAACGCGGTGGACCTGTCGTGGGAGAAGTACTTCGGCAACAAGGCATATGTTGCTGCGGCGTTCTTTTACAAGGACCTGAAGACCTACGTCTTCACCGAAAAGCGTGATGGCTACGACTTCACCGACCAGGTAGACGCATGGCTGCTGGCCAACGGCGTCAGCCTGCCGCCGGGCATTGTTGTCGACAAGACCGGTACCTATACCGCACCGTTCAACGGCAAGGGTGGCAGCCTGCGTGGCCTGGAACTGACCGCATCACTGCCGCTGGATCTGTTCTCCGACGCACTGCGCGGCTTTGGCGTGGTGGCAAGCGCTGGCTTCAATGACAGCAACATCACCATCCCGCCGGATCCGGCAACCGTTTCCAGCGTTGGCAGCGATCCGATCATGCTGCCGGGCCTGTCCAAGCGCGTTTACAACTTCACTGCCTACTACGAGAACAACGGCTTTGAAGTGCGCTTGAACCAGCGCAAGCGCTCGGACTTCATCGGCGAGATCGGCAACTTCAACGGCGCCCGTACGCTGCGTTATGTCAAGGGTGAGGACGTGCTGGATGCCCAGCTGGGTTACAGCTTCGGCGACGGCACGATGTTCAAGGGCCTGAGCCTGTTCCTGCAGGCCAGCAACCTGACCAACTCCAAGTACGAGACCTATGCCGGCACCAAGGATAGGCCGCTGGAAACCGTGGAATGGGGCCGCACCTACCAGGTGGGTGTGAACTACAAGTTCTGATTGGTTCTGGTTGGACGTGCATTGGAGGCCCGCTGCTTTTGCAGCGGGCCTTTTGCGTTGTGAACAGCCCTGGCGTTTTCCGTATTCCAGAAGGAATTTGCTGAGATTTGTTGCAACCAGAGCATTGACCGACTTGCTGTGGCTGCTGTGGCTGCTGTGGCTGCTGTGGCTGCTGTGGCTGCTGTGGCTGTGGCTGCTGTGGCTGTGGCTGCTGTGGCTGTGGCTGTGGCTGCTGTGGCTGTGGCTGTGGCTGTGGCTGTTGTTGAAGTTACGCCGTCATTCCCGCGCAGGCGGGAATCGCTCTGGCTCTTGACTCTTGGCTCTTGACTCTTGGCTCTTGACTCTTGGCTCTTGGCTTTTGGCTTTTGGCTCTTGGCTCTTGGCTCTTGGCTTTTGGCTTTTGGCTTTTGGCTCTTGGCTTTCCCTTCTCCCGCCCGCGGGGGAAGGTGCCCGTAGGGCGGATGGGGGGAGCTCTGGCTCTGGCTCTGGCTCTGGTTTTGGTTTTGGGCTTTGGCCTGCTTTTAGAAGCACCCTCACCCCAACCCCTCTCCCGCAGGCGGGAGAGGGGCTTGAGCCAGAGCCAGAGCCAGAACCAGAACCAAAGCCAAAGCCAAGGCCAAGGCCAGAAGCAAAAGCAAAAGCAAAAGCAAAATCCAAAAGCCAAAAGCCCAAAAAAAAGGCGGAGATGTTATCTCCGCCCGCACAAAAGAGAGAGCAACAAAAACTCAGCTGCGACGCGCGCAATACACCGCGTGCCCAGGCAATACCAGTTCGCCACCTTCAACCGCACCAGCGACCGGACCTGGCAGCGTCAAAGCCTGCCACTCATCCGCCGGCAGCGCATGCCGCACCGTTTCGCCAGATAGATTGAAGGCAAGCAACAAGGTCTCATCACCCGCCTGCCGCTCGAACAACAGCACCGGCTCAGCACTATCAAGAAAACGAATCGAACCCTCGACCAAGGCCGGATGCGCCTTGCGCCAGCTCAGGAAGTTGCGGAAGGCATGCAGTACCGAATCGTCATCCACTTCCTGCGCCTGCACCGACAAAGCCCGATGCTCGGCCGGAATCGGCAACCACGGCTTTCCAGTGGTAAACCCAGCCAATGTGTCATCAGTCCACGGCATCGGCGTACGGCAACCATCACGGCCCTTGAAGTTCGGCCAGAAGGTAATCCCATACGGGTCCTGCAGCGCCTCGAACGGCACGTCCGCTTCGCCAAGACCCAGCTCTTCGCCCTGATAGATGCACACCGAGCCACGCAGCGAACACACCAAGACCGCCAGCATCTTCGCCAACGACGGCTTGGCTGGATGCCCGCCCCAACGGGTCACAGCACGCTGCACGTCATGGTTGGACACCGCCCAGCACGGCCAGGCCTCGCCCATCGCCGCTTCCAGTCGTTCGACGGTGCTGCGGATATAGCCCGCACTGTAATCGTCCACCAACAGCTCGAAGCTGTAGCCCATGTGCAGGCGGCCCGGCGCGGTGTATTCGGCGGTGGTCGCCAGCGAATCCTCCGAGGAAATCTCGCCCAGCGTCACCGCGTCCGGGTACTGGTCCAGCAAGGCGCGCAGGCGCTCCAGGAAGCCGATATTTTCCGGGCGGGTGTTGTTGTAGTAGTGGTACTGGAACGCATACGGATTGTCCGGGCTGAAACCACGGCCAATACGCTCGCTCTCTGGCTTCGCCGGGTTGTCACGCAGCTGCGCATCGTGGAAGCAGAAATTGATCGAATCCAGGCGGAAGCCATCCACGCCACGGTCCAGCCAGAACTTCACGTAATCCAGGGTTGCCTGCTGCACCGCCGGATTGTGGAAATCCAGGTCCGGCTGCGAAGCCAGGAAGTTGTGCAGGAAATACTGCCGGCGCCGCGGCTCCCATTGCCAGGCCACGCCGCCGAAGATCGACAGCCAGTTGTTGGGCGGCGTGCCATCCTCGCGCGCATCGGCCCACACATACCAATCGGCCTTGGGATTGTCGCGGCTCTCGCGGCTTTCCTTGAACCAGGCGTGGTCTATCGAGGTATGGCTGAACACCTGGTCGATCATCACCTTCAAACCCAGCGCATGCGCCTTGGCCAGCAAGCGGTCGAAATCGGCCAGGTTGCCGAACAGCGGGTCCACATCGCGGTAGTCGGCGATGTCGTAGCCGAAATCGGCCATCGGCGACTTGAAGAACGGCGATACCCAGATAGCGTCCACACCCAGCGAGGCCACATATTCCAGGCGATCGATGATGCCTGGCAGGTCGCCAACGCCATCCCCATTGGTATCCAGGTAGCTGCGTGGGTAAATCTGGTAGATGACGGCACCGCGCCACCATGGAGTCTTGGACATCGAACGCCCCCCTACGGGCCTCAAAGCCCCTGTTTCAGGGCCGCGAAATGTATGCCGGCCAGCTTAGCGTCGGTGCTTTGCCGACGGTGTTGCTTGCATACGTATTCACTGCGCAAAGGCCCGGTTTCCTTCGGTTTTCGGCCCCGACGGGCCGCCCCGGCCGACTCCGCCTATAATCCCCCGGTACCCCCTGAAGTCTTCCTATGAGCATCGCTGAACATATCCGCCCCGCGCTGGGCCTGCCTGCCATCCAGACCTTTGCCGCAGCGGACATGGCTGCCGTCGATGCCCTGATCCGCCGCCGCCTGTCCTCGGACGTGGTGCTGATCAACCAGATCGCCGATCACATCGTCTCGGCGGGTGGCAAACGCCTGCGGCCGATGCTGGTGATGCTGGCCGGCCATGCGGTCGGCGGCGCCGGCCCCGAGCACCACCAGCTGGCGGCGATCATCGAGTTCATCCACACCTCCACCCTGCTGCACGACGACGTGGTCGACGAGTCCGACCTGCGCCGCGGCCGCAGCACCGCCAATGCCCTGTGGGGCAATGCCCCCAGCGTGCTGGTCGGTGACTTCCTGTACTCGCGCAGCTTCCAGCTGATGGTCGAGCTGGAACGCATGGCGGTGATGCAGATCCTGGCCGACACCACCAACCGCATCGCCGAAGGCGAAGTGCTGCAGCTGCTGCACGTGCATAACCCGGATACCGACGAAGCCGCCTACCTGCGCGTGATCGAGCGCAAGACCGCGGTGCTGTTCGCCGCCGGCACCCGCCTGGGCGCGCTGGCTACCGGCGCCGACGAGGCCACCCAGCAAAAGCTTTACGACTACGGCATGCACCTGGGCTATGCGTTCCAGATCGCCGACGATGTGCTGGATTATTCCGCCAATGCCGACGAACTGGGCAAGAACCTGGGCGACGACCTGGCCGAGGGCAAGGCCACCCTGCCGCTGATCCACGCCATGGCGCACTCGGATGAAGTGGTCCGCAACCGTCTGCGCGAGATCGTGCAGGACGGCGATGCCAGTGCGATGCCCGAAGTGTTGGCGGCGATCCACGCCACCGGCGGACTGGAGTACAGCCGCAAGCGTGCCGTGGAATATGCCGACGCCGCCGAGCAGGCGCTGGACGGCCTGCCGGAAACCGACGCCGTTGCCGCCCTGCGCGGTCTGGCCCGTTACGCCATCGAGCGCAGTCACTGACCGCGATGGCAGGCCTGCAGCAGTTCAACGAGGACGAGCGTGCCGTGCTGTTGGCGGTGAAAGGCGTGGGAGCCACCGTGGTGGCCCGGCTGGAGCAGCTGGGGTTTCATTCCCTGGCGCAGCTGGCCGAAGCCGAAACCGGCGATGTCGTCAGCCAGGCTTCGGCGATGCTGGGCAGCAGTTGCTGGCGCAACAGCCCGCAGGCGCGGGCGGCGATCAGCGGGGCGATCTCGGCGGCCAAGAGTACTGTAGGAGCGGCGTAAGCCACGAAGCCACAGTTGTTCCCGGCGCCATTGAACGCACGCAACCCTTGCTACATCCCGGGCGGGCGGCATTTGCAGCGATCTGACAGATAGCCAGCTTCGCGGCTTACGCCGCTCCTACAAAGCTGGGGTATTACCGGTACGGCCCCTGCCGAGCATGGCTCGGCACTACGGTTTTGACGCTGCTCGCAAGGCCCCTGCCGAGCATGGCTCGGCACTACGCTCCCTCCCTTTGCCGTTGGCAAGGGGAGGGTTGGGGAGGGGTAGCTTCACCGCCTCTGATCTGGTCGTGGCTTCGCGGCTTATGCCGCCCCTACGATCTGATGCATTGCTGGTGAGGCCCCTGCCGAGCATGGCTCGGCACTACGGTTTTGACGCTGCTCGCAAGACCCTGCCGAGCATGGCTCGGCACTACAGTGACGTCAGTCGCCCAGGCGCTCTTCCAGGAAGTTGTCCATCATCTTCCAGGCACGCTTGGCGGCGCGCGGGTCGTACACGCAGCCCGGTGGGCTGTTGGCGTCAGACTCGGCGAAGCAGTGCACCGCGCCGCTGAAATTGACGAACTGCCAGTCGGCCTTGGCAGCATCCATCTCGGCACCGAAACTGGCGATGTCCTCGGCGCTGATGCCGCGATCAGCGGCGCCATTGAGCACCAGCATCGGCACCTTGCCGCTGCCAGCCACTGCGGGGGCCGGCGTCGACAGGCCGCCATGCAGGCTCACCACGCCTGCCAATGGCAGGCCGGCACGGGCCATTTCCAGCACGGTGGTGCCGCCGAAGCAGAAGCCGACGGCGGCGATATGCGTCGCATCCAACGGTGCCTTGCCAGCCTGGCCTTTCAATGCCTCCAGTGCCGCCGCTGCGCGGGCGCGCAGCAGGCTGCGATCCTCGCGGAGGGGTTTGGACGCAGCGGCCGCTGCGTCGTTGTCCTGCGGGCGCACATTCTTGCCGTAGACATCAGCCACCAGCACCACATAGTCGTCGCCGGCAATCTGTTCGGCCTTGGCCACTGCCGAGGCATTCACGCCGCGCCAGTTGGGCACCATCACCACGCCAGGGCGGCGGGCATCGCCCTCGTCGTCATAGACCAGCACGCCGCTGTAGGTGGCTCCCTGCAGCTGCCATTCAACCGGGCGCTGCTGCATCTTCGCGAACGCAGGAAAGGTTGCGCTTACGCACAACACCAATACTGCCAACTGCAATTTCCTTGCTGCTTGCATGGGATTGCTCCGGTCAGGGTACCGGGAGAGTTTACGACCATACGGGGCACGCATGTCCGGATCTGCGCCGCCAACCGCCCCCACAGACACTGGCTCAAGGT
This sequence comes from Stenotrophomonas sp., assembly GCF_032066555.1. Taxonomy (GTDB): domain Bacteria; phylum Pseudomonadota; class Gammaproteobacteria; order Xanthomonadales; family Xanthomonadaceae; genus Stenotrophomonas. Next base: position 164,160 of record NZ_DAMBKV010000002.1, on the reverse strand, counting down.
GCCCGCTGCATCGGACAATACTCGACCCCTTCGACGAGGGGGCTCGGAATCTGACAAACAGCATTTACAAGGACGATCCCATTCAATGAAGAAGCTCACACCGACCCTCCTGTGTGCCGCGATACTGCTGCCATCAACGCCAGTTGGGGCAACGGAGTCCGTGATCGCGGAGACTTTCAGCGCGTTTTCGCGCTGCGATGCCGGCTTTTTTGAAAAGCTGCAGGCCAATGCCTCCGTCTGGGAAGCGCATGCCGTACTGAACCGCTCGACGAACGCAAGCTGGATCGCGGTTCCCGACCGGTATGAAGACAAGAAAAACACGATTGCACTGAAAGACCCGCCAGCGGTGGCAGGAGTGACGCTGTCGTCCTACTTCGACGAATTCACCGATATGGAGAGAATGGGCCAGTACCTGTTCTGGGGATTCATTGCCGACGGATCACCTGATCACGTTGCCAAGCAGCTGGCCCCACTGCTTGATCACCCGGAGAGCCTGCGCAAGCTGGGGCCGATGCATGCCCGCGCCGAGATCTGGGAAGACGGGAAATGGACAACTTCGTTCGGTCGCTCCGGAACCGTCCCCGGTACTCGCAAACTTGAGCGCGTGTTCCTGCTGGAACCCCACGGTGCAAACCAGACACGCGTCAGCTGCTCGTTGCAAGGCGCTGTTGATGCAACGGTGTTGGGTGCAATCCGTCCGGACATTCCCGTTGCAGAGTATCCCGCGCCCGAGCAGGAGCTTGGTTTTGCCGACGTCACCGTACCAGCCGCGGTTGTTGAAGCCGTCAGCAACCCGCTGCTCGCGCCGAAGTTCAGCCGCCTTACCTATACCTATACCTCCATCAACGACCAGAAGCCTTCCTCCATAACCGTCGAGCTGGTAGCGCAGGGAGACTTGATACACAGGACGGAAATCTACAGCAGGAACTTCAGCGTCCAGCGCCTCATGAAAGCCAACCTCATCCAGCTGAAGTCGAAGATGGAGGGCTCGCTTGGCGGACGCGTGTTACTGACGGATACCATCAGCGCCAACTTCCCGGCGAACTGGAACGAAGGACAGGTGCTGCGCTTCAACTCCAGCGGTCGCTATGCGCCGATCAAGGCGCGCGACAAAGCCATGGACACCTCGGCCACCTGCACCATCGGCACCCGCTTTCCTGCAAGCGAAATCTTTGCGTCCCTTCCCGGCGATGCCATCCGGCTGTCGTGTGACTACGGCGACCGTCAAAGCACCGATGCCTTCATCGAAGACCTCGGCGTGACCCTCACGCTGGATTCCACATCAGGGCGAGGCCGTAGCGTAGACCGGGTCACTGCCTTGGAAATTGTGCGCTGATGAGCGGAAACTGATCGGAGCCGACCGAAACCCTTCGTGGCGATCATCGTTGAGCCCACCGGCTTGAGGGCGGTCGCCGCGCAATCCATCATTCATCCCTGTCAATGCACGCCGCACCGCTGCTACTGCGTTGAAGCGATCCGCAGCGCCTTCCCTGCCCCTTCCCCTCATCCCTTTCCCTGCCCTATGAGCCTTGTAGAAACTTTCCTTTCCGGCCTTGTGCCGCGCTTGCCTGCAGACGATGTGCCAATGTGGCGCTGGGTGGAAGGCGCAAGCAAGTCCGACCTGCAACGCCTGCAGCGGCAATGGCCGCAGGTACCGGCGAGCCTGCTGGATCTGCTGGCACAGGTGGATGGCAGCCACTACCGGGACTACCCGCAAGGTGAGGTCAATGTGCTGATGCTTGGCTCGGACGTCGGCGACGGCAGCTACCCCTACTACCTGCGGTCGGTGCAGCAGATCTTCGAGGACAGTGCGCAATGGGGCGACAGCATCCGTTCCATCTACGAAGACTGGCTGGACGATGAGCCGGAGATTCTGGGTGCAGGCATCGATGCCGACGTGCCGATGAGCAGGCGCCTGTGTTTCTCGCACTGCATGAACAACGGCGGCACCTCGATGCTGTACCTGGATTTCGATCCTGCCGAAGGCGGCATCAGTGGCCAGGTCGTACGCTACCTGCACGACCCTGACAGCTATGCGGTAATCGCGCCCAGCTTCGATGCCTACCTGCAGCAGCTGATCGACGGCGGTTACGCTTTCACCGACGAAGAAGAGTGATCTGCAGGTAATGGGTGGCGCCGACCGACAGTCAGCGCCACTTCGGCCTCGGCCAAGGCCTTAGAGGATGCCGATACCCGGAATGGCACTGATGCTGTCCGGATCGAATCCGGCCAGCTCGGCGAAGTGCCGTCCGCGCGCCACATAGTCCTTGTAGGCACCAAAGCTCGGCGCGCCCGGCGACAGCAGTACTACCCCGCCCTGCCCGCCTAATGCAGCACGCGCCAGCTCCACCGCATGCGGCAGATCGGTCGCGGCGTGCAGGCCAAAACCGCCAGCCTCGGCCAATGGCGCGAGCAGCGCATTGATGCGTGGACCGTTGTTACCCATGGTCACGATCTCGACCGGCGCGTTGTCGCGCATGTGCTCGGCGAAGTCCTGCCAGTCCACGCCGCGATCATGCCCGCCAACCAGCAAGGCGATGCGCTGCCCGGCGAAACAATCCAAGGCGGCCAGCGACGCATGCGGCGTGGTGCTGATCGAATCATTCACCCAACGCAAGCCATCGCGTTCGCCCAGCAGCTGCAAGCGATTCGGCAGAGGCCGGAAGCTTTGCACCGCAGGTGCCAAGGCAACCGCATCCAGACCAAGGGCTTCCAGCGCGGCCAACACCGCGCACAGGTTGCCGCGGTTGTGGCGGCCGGGCAGCGGTGTGTTCGAGGTGTCGAACACCGCCTGCGCACCGCGATGTACGACCTCGCCAACCATGTGCCAGCCTTCGGGCTGGTTGAACCAGACGATCTGGCTGTGCGGCAGCTGCAGCGCGCGCAGGTGTTCGTCAGCGGCGTTGAGCACGGCGACGCGCGGATGGCCGCCGGTCACCAACGACAGCTTGTCGTCGATATAGCGCTGCTCACTGCCATGCCAATCCAGGTGTTCCGGAAAGATGTTCAGCACGATGGCCACATCCGGACGCACGCCACTGCGTGCCACTTCGCCGGTCTGGTAGCTGGACAGTTCCACCGCCCAATAGTCCGGCGCCGGTTGTGGGTCCAAGGCCTCCAGCAATGGCAGGCCGATATTGCCGATCAGGCCAGTGCGATGCCCGGCCGCGCGCAGCAGGTGCGCCAGCAGCGAGGTGGTGGTGCTCTTGCCCTTGGTGCCGGTAACGCAGACCGTGTTCGGCAGCGTGCCATTGGCATCGGCGTGCTCGCTGAACCACAGCGAGGTACCGCCGATGAATTGCGTACCCTGCGCCAAGGCATGCTGCGCCTCGGGCTTGTACGGACTGATCCCCGGTGACTTGATCACCACATCGAACGAAGCCAGCAACTCACCACTGAGCTCGGTTTCAACGCGCAGATGCGCATCGCCCAGCGCCCGAATTTCCGCTGCTTCAGCAGCAGAACAAAGCACCGTCAAACGCGCAGGAAACCGATCTTCCGATTCCCGAGTCCCGATTCCCCATTCCCGATCACGCAGCGCGTGATAGGCCGCGCGGCCTTCACGGCCCCAGCCCCACAAGGCGACGCGCTTGCCTTCAAGCTGCGAAATTCGCACGCAGACGCCCCCACAGTGCTGCCGGGATGCGGTGTTCACCATCGATGACCAGCAAGGGTTCGACCTGCAGTTCGTCGGCGGCCAAGGTCGGCTGGATCAGGCTGGCGAAGCGCTTGACCAGCACATCTTCCTTCCAGTCCGGACGCGATGCCAGGGTCGCCATTGCCGCGCGCGATTCCTTGCCCTCGCCCACGCACTCGAACGGTTTGTGGTCCTGGAACTCGAGCAGTGCGTCGTAGCCGCCGGCCTGCTCCATGTCGTCCAGCAGGTTGCGGCCGAAGATGCGCACCAGGCGGATCTTCGGCATGAACGGGGCCAGCGCCAGAAACACGAAGTGGCACTTCGGGCAGACACCGCACCAGCGGTTCACCGGGCGCTCGCCGAGGATATGGAAGTTGCGGTTGCAGCTGGAGAAATGCGCGTCGTAGAAATCGGTCTTGGCGAACTGACGGGCCACTGCCAGCTCCGACAGCGGACGCAGCAGCGAGTAGTAGTTCAGGTCGGCGGCAATGTGCTGCTGCACGTATTCGCCGAACGCCTTCTCGAACGCCCAACCCTTGGACCACTGGTGGTTCACTTCACCGGTACCGGCGATCTGGCTGCCGTAGCTGGCCGAGCGCTCGTTGGAGAACACCACCTGGTCCACGCCCTGCACCACGGCGGCCAGCACCATGATCGCCGAGTTCACCGCGGTGACCGGGATATGGCCGTTCCACGCGCCCTGGCGATTGAGCTCGAACAGCTCCGGCGCCAGCGTGCGGCCGATGTTCAGCGTCGGCAGGCCGGTGCGCTCGGCGCAGGCACGGATCAGCTGCGAGCCGCCGATCCAGGTAACGGTTTCGGCGACACCGGCATTGCGCAGGGCTTCGATGCTGACCAGCGAATCCTTGCCGCCACCGATGGCGACCAGGGCGTGGTGGGCCAGGCCGAGTGCCGGCGCGTTGCTCCCCTCTCCCTGCGGGAGAGGGGCCGGGGGTGAAGGTACGGCTGCGGCGGAAGCTGCGTCGGCTGACGCACCCTCTCCCCAACCCCTCTCCCGGGGGGAGAGGGGCACATTCACGGGCAGCTTGAACCGGTCGCGCAGGTTCAGGCCGTTGCGGTAGGCGAATTCGCCGAGGCCGTTGAAGTACACCGTCTCCACCAGCGCGGCGGTGGCCGCGTCGATGGCGTAGCTGTCGATGCTCACCTGCGACGGCACCGCTGCCTTGTAGTAGCTCACACCTGCGATCAGGTGCAGCAACTGCAAAGCGCGTTGCACCGCGGCCGCGCGCTCACCGTCCAACTGGAACGGCGCGCCCGGCACGGTGACGGTCTCGGTCATCTCCGGGCCGTCGTCGAAGGCGTATACCAGCCGCGCCACACCGGTGTCCGCAGCGAAATCGCAGCGGACGAAGCGGAAACGGGAAACCTGGTCTTTATCAAAAGCTGTCATGGCGTATCCGGGAATCAAACTAGCCGTTGCGCGTCAACGCGCAACGGACGACAAAGGTTTTCGCATCAGGCGGACGTTACTGTGCATCATCAATCACGTCCTCGCGCGGCAAGGCGCGTTGGTTATAGGTGCTGGCCATGCTGAAACCGTAGGCGCCGGCATCGGCGATGACCATCACATCGCCCGGGGCGGTCGCCGCCGGCAGCTTCACCCGCTCGGCAAACACATCGCTGGATTCGCAGATCGGGCCGACCACGCTGAAATCAACATCGCGGGCGGCATCCAGGCGCGACAGGTTGGCGATGTCGTGCCAGGCGTCGTACAGCGCCGGGCGCAGCAAGGCGTTCATGCCGGCATCCAGGCCAACACGGCGCACGCCGTCCTTCTCCACCACCTGCGAGGCGTGGGTCAGCAGCACGCCGCACTCGGCCACCATGAAGCGGCCCGGCTCGATCGCCAGCTGGAAGGCCGGGTGCACCGCCTTGATATCGGCCAGGCCGGCGGCCCAGGCGTCCAGGTCGAACGGCTCATCGTCATCGCTGTACGGCACCGGCAGGCCGCCGCCGATATCGAGGATTTCAACGCTGCCGATGCGGCGCGCGAAGCCGGCCATTTCATCGACCATCTGCTTCCAATGGCCGCTGTTCTCGATGCCGCTGCCCAGGTGGGCGTGCACGCCGGTGATGCGGATATCCAGCGCGCGCGCAGCGGCGATGAACTCATCCACACGCAGCGCGGACAGGCCGAACTTGGAATCCTTGCCGCCGGTGTTCACCTTCTTGTGGTGACCATCGCCGTGGCCCAGGTCGATGCGCAGCCACAGCTTGCGGCCACGGAAAACCTCCGGCCAGCGCTGCAGCAGCTCGACGTTGTCGACGGTGACGTTGACGCCACGCGCCAGCACTGCCTGGTACTCGCTGATCGGCGCAAAGCTGGGGGTGAACAGCACGCGCTCCGGACTGATATCCGGCACCGAGGCAAACACCAGTTCCACCTCGCCCTGCGACACACACTCCAGGCCGAAGCCTTCGGCCGCCAGGGTGCGCAGGATCTCGGGGTGCGAGTTGGCCTTGATCGCATAGAAGCGGCGGTCGATGGCGTCGATGGCCTTCAACTGGCGGGCACGCTCGCGCACCTTGTCCAGGTCGTAGATATAGGCCGGCGTGCCCTGTGCGGCCAGCGCCAGCAGTTGCTTCTGCTTGGCCGGCGCATGCCACCACGGCGTCTGCCGCGGACGGATGCTGCCGATGATCTCGCGCCAGCGCGGGCCGAATACGTGTTCCTCGTAAACCGGCATCGCGCCACTGTCGATCAGCTCGGCGTGCAGGATGGGCAACAGCCCATCGGCATCGGCCTCGTCGATGACGAAGGTCAGGTTCAGGTCATTGGAGGACTGCGAGATCATGTGCACGCGCTCCTTGCCGAACGTGGCCCACACGTCCGAGAGCTTGTACAGCAGCGAGCGCATGCCACGGCCAACCAGGGTGATGGCCGCGCAGGGCACGATCACCTTGACCTTGCAGATTTCCGACAGGTCGGCCGACAGCGCGGCCAGCACATCGGTGCTGACCAGGTTTTCGGACGGGTCCAGCGACACGGTGACGTTGGTCTCGGCCGAACCGATCAGGTCCACCGACAGGCCGTGCTTCTTGAACAGGTTGAACACGTCGGACAGGAAGCCGACCTGCTGCCACATGCCGATGCCTTCCATCGAGATCAGCACGATGCCGTTGCGGCGGCTGATCGCCTTGACCCCCGGCACCGGCTCGGCATTGCCGTCGATGCTGGTGCCCGGCATATGCGGGCGCTCGGTGTCGAGAATGGCCATCGGCACGCCGGCATCGCGGCAGGGCTTGATCGAGCGCGGGTGCAGCACCTTGGCCCCGGTGGTGGCGATTTCCTGCGCTTCGTAATAGTCCAGGCGGGTCAGCAGGCGCGCGTCGGGCACGTCCTTGGGGTTGGCGCTGAACATGCCCGGCACGTCAGTCCAGATTTCCACGCGGCTGGCACCGAGCAGTGCGCCGAAATAGGCCGCCGACGTATCCGAACCACCGCGACCAAGGATGGCGGTGCCACCGTCACCGTGGCGGGCGATGAAGCCCTGGGTGATCAGCAACTGCGTGGGCTGGGCCGCGAAACGCTGCTTGAAGCCCTCCTCGCCCTGCCACTGGCAGTTGACCGAAAGGCGCTGCGACCAGGCGGTCTGGTTGGGGGCCGGCGGCTGCGCATGCAGCCACTCACGGGCGTCCATCCAGCCAAAATCCAGGCCGGTGCTGCGCAGGTAGGCGGCACCGACGCTGGAGGACAGCAGTTCGCCCTGGCCCAGCACCTCGGCCTGCCAGTCCAGCGGACGGCTGGCCGCGCGCGGGTCGTCCAGCAGCGCCTGCAGCGCGGCCAGGCGTTCAGCCAGCACCTCGCGGCCCAGCTCCAGCTCGGCAAGGAAATCGTTGTGGCGGCTGACCAGCGCGGCCACGCGCTCGCGGCTGTCGGCAGCGCCGTCGGCAATGGCGGTCAGTTCATTGGTGACGCCGGACAAGGCCGACACCACCACCAGCACCCTGCCACCGGTCTCGTCCGCACGTTTTTTCGCCAACTGACCGATCGTGTTCCAGCGATGACGACGCGACACCGAGGTGCCACCGAACTTGAGGACGATCCAGCGATCAGCAATTGGGGAAGCAGACATTGGCTTTGTGGGTTCACAGGTGGGAGAAAGACCCGGCAATGCGGGCGGAACTCCCGATTCTATGCCAAGCCGCTGAGGCAGGACGGCTGAGTTACCGGCGATACCATCGCCGCCCGGCCTCCCCTCCCGGGGCGAAGAAAGTAGCACTTGCAACGATCCGGGTCATCTTTGGGTGAATGGGGCCGGTTCGAGGGCTATGGCTATGGGTATGGCTATGGCTTTGGCACCCGCCTTTAAGAAGCCGTCATTCCCGCGCAGGCGGGAATCGCTCCTGCGCTGGCTCTGGCTCTGGCAAAGGCAAAGCACAAAGCCCAGAGCGATTCCCGCCTACGCGGGAATGACGGCTCAGTTGTTGGCAGATTGCGCTGAAACCAACACCTGACGACTTCTTGCATGCCCATGCCTAAGCTGTACCACCCCGCCCCACCCCAAAACCCATGCCTCCACGCCGTTACCTGCAACTGGACGTCTTCGCCGCCCGCCCCGGCAGCGGCAACCCGCTGGGTGTCATCCTCGACAGCGATGGCCTGGATACCGCCGCCATGCAAGCGCTCGCCGCCTGGCTGAACCTCTCCGAGACGGTGTTCTTCCTGCCGCCGGACGCCGGCCCCAGCTACCGCATCCGCATCTTCACCCCAAGCAGCGAACTGCCCTTCGCCGGCCATCCCAGCGTCGGCGCGGCCTGGGCGGCGGTCACCTCGGGCCTGGCAACGCCGCGTGATGGCCAGCTGCTGCAGCAATGCGCTGCAGGCCTGCTGCCGGTGCGGGTAAGCGGGCCGGAAGATGCTCCCACCCTCCTGTTGGCCAGCCCACCCGCCCGCCAGCATCCAACTGCGCCAGACGCTGTACCTGAACAACTGCAGGCCCTGCTCGCCCCCGGCCACAGCCCCGAACTCTGGGACAACGGCCCGCGCTGGTGGCTGTTGCCGGCCCGCGATGCCGCCAGCGTCCGCGCACTGATGCCAGACATGCCCGCAATCGCCGACTGGAGCAATGCCACCGGCGCGACCGGTGTTGCGGTGTTTGCTGCCGAAGCCGGCCCGGATCACGCGCTGGTGACGCGTGCGTTCTGTCCGGCCGATGCAGCCGACGTACCCGAGGACCCTGTCACCGGCAGTGCCAACGCCCTGATCGCGGCGTGGCTGCGGCAACACGGGCAACTACCCAAGGCTGATGGCAACTACGTCGTCAGCCAGGGCCGCGAAGTGGGCCGCGACGGTCGCGTCCAGATCGCAATCGACGCGCAAGGCCGTGTCTGGATCGGCGGTCAGGTCCAGCCGGTTATCGCAGGACAGGTGCACTGGTAAGCTGCCCAGCCGTCGTCTGGAAGCGATTTGCAATGTCTGTTCGCCGTTATCTGCAGTTGGATGTGTTTGCCGCCCGCGCCGGTGCTGGCAACGCGTTGGGCGTCATCGTTGACAGCGAGGGCCTGGACGACACCGCCCTGCAGGCCATCGCCGCCTGGCTGAACCTGTCCGAGACCATCTTCTTCCTGCCGCCCGCCGAAGGCGCCAGCTACCACATCCGCATCTTCACCCCGAAGGGCGAGCTGCCCTTCGCCGGCCACCCCAGCGTCGGTGCCGCCTGGGCGGCGGTGGAACTGGGCTTGGCCACGCCCGACGACGACGGCCAGCTCATCCAGCAATGCGCCGCTGGTCTGCTGCCGGTACGGGTACAGGGCGGGCGCTGGTTCCGCCAGATCCATGTGCGCAGCCCGCAGGCTGAACGACGCGACGTCGCCGTACCCGCACTGCCCGAAGGCTTGGCCGCATTGGCCAAGCCCGGCCATGCCCCGGAGCTGTGGAACAACGGTCCGGACTGGTGGCTGCTGGAAGCCGGCAGCGAGGCCGCCCTGCGCCGCTACAAGCCGGAACTGGCCGCCATCGGCGCCCTGCCCGGCCGCGGCAAGCTGGCGGTATATGCACCTGCCGACCGACCGGATGTGGGCTACCAGTACGTGGTGCGCGCCTTTGCACCCGGCGTGGGCATCAACGAAGACCCGGTAACCGGCAGCGCCAACGCGCTGGTGGCCGCGCAGTTGTTGGCGCAGGGCCGGATCAAACCCTTCCAGCAGTACCTGGCCAGCCAGGGTCGCGAGCTCGGCCGCAACGGCGAGGTGCGGGTGGAAGTGGATGCGGAATCCAACATCTGGATTGGTGGTGAGGTGCAGCAGGTTATTGCTGGGCAGATTGAGTGGTGACAGCGCAAGCGATGCCCGCTATTCCCTTCTCCCGCTCGCGGGAGAAGGTGCCCCGAAGGGGCGGATGAGGGGAAGCGTGCGTAGCACGCATGCCTTTGACTTCGCCTTTGCCGACAGCAACAACCAAAAAGCACCAAGCAAGCGGACTGCGTCCGCCTCCCCTCACCCCAACCCCTCTCCCGCAAGCGGGAGAGGGGCTAAAGCAAAAGCCAACTGCAACAGCCCAAACCAAGGCAACAGCCACGGCCAAGGCAACAGCAACAGCAACTGCAACTGCAGCAGCAACAGCAACAGCAACAGCAACAGAACAGCCTCACAGCATCCGGACATCCCATGACCACCCGCCGCTTCCTGCAACTCGACGTTTTCGCCCCGCGCCCCGGCACCGGCAACCCGCTGGCCGTGGTCCTCGATGCCGATGGCCTGGACGATGCCGCCATGCAGGCCATCGCCCGTTGGACCCGCCTGCCTGAAACCACTTTCATTTTCGCCCCGACCAAGCCCGGCACCAGCTACGGCATCCGCATGTTCGCCCCGCAGAAAGAGGTGCCGTTCGCCGGCCACCCCAGCGTCGGCAGCGCCCATGCCGTGCTTGAAAGCGGCGTGGCGGCAGCCATCGACGGGCAACTGGTACAGGACGGCATCGCCGGCCAGTTGCCGCTGCAGATCAGCGAACACGATGGCATCCGCACCATCGCCATCCGTACCCCGCGCGCGTCAGTGGCCGAGGTCGTCAGCGCCAATGACCCACGCCTGCAGCCGGCGATCCTCGGCTGGCCCTTGGGCGAGCTGCCGCCGGCACTGATGGACGGCGGTCGCCGCTGGTGGGTGGTGGAAGTGGCCAATGAAGCCGCCCTGCGCGCCCTCAGCCCGGACTGGGATGCCATTGCCCCACTCGCCGAGGCCACCGGCGCGATGGGCGTGTTCGCCTATGCACGCACCGCTGGCGACAACTACCAACTGGTGGTGCGGGCATTCGTCGGCAATGGCCGTCGTTTTGAGGATGCTGCTTCCGGTGCCGCCAATGCGGTGCTGGCCGCCTGGTTGGACGAGCGCGATGCCCTCCCCGGCGTGGACAAGCGCTACATCGCCAGCCAGGGCCGCGAAGTCGGCCACGACGCCCTGCTGGAACTGCGCATCGACGAGCACGGCGATGTCTGGTCCGGCGGGCAGGTGCAGACTGTGATCCGCGGAACCATCGATTGGTGATGCGGTCAGAGACTCGCCAATAGCCGATCAAGACACGGAGTTCGGAATGCGCAGATGGATCTCGCTGCTGACGCTGTTGTTCGCCTTCACCGCGTGCGCTGCGCAACCTTCAGCGCAGCCGACAAAAGCGCTATTCGTTGGCAACAGCCTCATCTACGTGGGCAACCTGCCAGCGACCTACGCTGCACTCAGCACCGCCAATGGCCATCCGCTGCAAAGTCAGATGATTGTCAAAGGTGGCGCGTTGCTTGACCAACGGGTTGCGGATGGCTCGGTTCAACGTGCTCTGGCCGAGCATCGCCCACAGCTATTGGTTCTGCAGGAACAAGGCGGCGCCCTGCTGTGCTGGCCCGACGAAGCCGCCTGTACGAAATCGCAGGCGGCGATCAGGACACTGGCAAAGGCAGGCAGCAACGCCGGCGCGCGCGTCCTGCTGCTAGGCAGCTACCAGGCACAAGCGGCAGCATCTGCCCGCCTGATCGCCAAGGAAGCAGCCGCCGCCGAACAGGCCGGCATTCCCTATGTGGCAATCTCCGAAGCCCTGCGCAGCGCCGCGGCCGCAGCCCCCGAATTGCAATGGTATGACGCTGACGGCATGCACCCGGGCCCGGCGCTGACCCTGCTCGATGCCATCCAGCTCTATCGCACCGTCCATGGCCGCTTGCCGGAGCATGGCTTCTCGGTGGAAGCACCGATCTATCTACCCAGAAGCGGGCTTGAAGCAAGTCTGCGCGATGCCGACGAGCGCGCGCCGCTTGCCGACACACCCACCCACATCCACTACCCGGATGCGATGATCCAGCGCATCAATGCGCTGCTGCCATCCGCGCAGCCCTGACAACGAGTTCGCCATGCCCCACCTGACCATCGAATACAGCAGCAACCTCGCCACCGCTATTACTCCAGCCGTGCTGCGCACCCTCAACCTTGCGCTGCTCGGCACAGGCCAATTCGAGGATGCCGACATCAAATCGCGTGCGCTGGCGTTTGATTGCGTCGCGATCGGAACCACTGACAGCCCACGCGGCTTTGTGGCCGCGCGCTTGGCAATACTCAGCGGTCGCAGTAGCGAAATCAAACGCGAGTTGGCCGACACGCTGCTGGCCGCGCTTGAATCTGCCATCGCCGCTGGTGGAATGGAGCTGCAGATCAGCGCCGAAATTGTCGACATTGATCGTGACAGCTACGCAAAAGCCGTGATCCAGGCCGAGATCTGAGCGAACACCCGCCGCGATTGAAGTGCCGCTGAAGCCGCACTTCAATCCGCAGGACCGAGCGCCGTGACGCTCAGCTCTCGGCCATCTTGAAGCTGACCTTCGCACCATCAAACAAGGTGAGATAGGCATCATCTGCGCGCAGTTTTACGTCTACCCAGAAAATCATTTCCCTGGTCCCGGGTACAAACTCGGAGAACGAGGTATTGACGCTGAGCTCCACCTTTCCCCTATCGCCACGCGAGTTCAGCACTTCGCGCTGCAGGTTACGCAGCTGGCTGGCGCCTTCTGCGGTCAGTGCCAACTCGTAGGTTGTCACTGCGACATTCCTGCTGAGCACACCGGGGCTGCGCTCGCCCTGGGTGCTGCCCATCAACCGCAGCGGCATCGCCGCGACGCGCGCAGCCTGCCCTTCTGGCTGCAGCTTCAAGGTCAGGCGGGTGGCCTCCGGGTTCAAGGTATTGCCGCGGGGAATCGCCACCTTGACCCGGATACCTGCAGGGTCCAATTGGACCAACGCTCGCTCATCCAATGAAGAAAGGCGCAGCGCGGTGGACAATGGGATCGAGGCGCAGCCGCACAACATCAGCAAGCACAGAAACACGGACGTTCTTGCAAAGAACATAGGAAACGGCATCACAGCATCTCCTTGATGTTGGCACCTCCCCACTGACGCACCGGTTCCGGGAGCCCTCCCATGCTCCAACCGTGCCACTATTGCGGCAGACCTGCCATGGGATCAACAGCATGACGCCTGTTCACTTTCACTCCGTTTCGCCCTTTCTTGCTAGCGAGGACCTGCCTGTCAGCTTGGCCTTCTATCTCGACAAGCTCGGCTTCACCCTGGCCTGGGAATGGGGCCAACCCGCGGAGCTGGCGGCCGTCTGCCGTGATGAGGTCGAGCTGACGCTCGCCAGTCGCGCAGACGCCAAACCCGACGGAATCAGCAGGTTGTACCTGCACATCGATGGCATCGACGACTATCACGCGCAGTTGCTGGATGCAGGCGTAGTGATCACCGTTGCCATTGCCGACCGACCGTATGGCATGCGCGATTTCAGCGTCACCGATCCTGCAGGCAATGTGCTGTGCTTCGGGCAGGCGTTGCCGCAGCCTTCGTAGCGGTTGTGGGAGCGGCGTAAGCCGCGAAGCCCGTACCGGGACCGACAAGCTTACACCTGCAATTGCAAGTGCAGCTTTGCGTTTGGATTATCAGCTTCGCGGCTCACGCCGCTCCCACAACCCTGGGCTTCCTTGCGATCCGGTAGCCCAACCAGGCAAATGGAAGGTAGGCCAGCAGCACGTCCAACACCTCGAACCAACGCGGTGCTGGCAGCATGAAGCAGCTGGCGATGCCACCGGCCAGGAACAGCAGGCCAATCAACAAGGCCGGAATTTTGCTGCTGCCACCCGAAACCCAGGTTACCAGCAACGCACCAGCCAAAGTGCCCAATGCATGGGCAAGGAAAGGAAACAGGAAGTGGCGGGCCTCGAACAAGGGCATCGCAGCCTGCAGGCCTTCGGTCGTGCTGGTGTCCGTACCGGCCGGTGACGGCACCAGATGCCCGCCGAGCAGGATCAGCCCCATGTTCACCGCGCTGCCGGCGATCAAGCCCAGCACCACCGCCAGCAAGCCTTTCAGGAATGCACGCATCACCCTCTCCCCCCCCCGTCCGATGATGGGCTGAGTATGATCCAAGCCTTGCCTAGACGCTCATTTTGTTTTTGGAGATACGCGTGTCCCTCCGCCCCCTGCAGACTTACCAGGGCAGCTGCCATTGCGGCGCTGTCAGCTTCCGCATTCAAACCGACTTCCCGGAACTCACCACCTGCGATTGCTCGATCTGCCGGCGCAAGAACGCCTTGATGGTGAAGGTGCATGAATCCGCGTTCGAGCTGCTGTCCGGGCAGGAGGCACTGGTGGAGTATCAGTTCCACACGATGACCGCGCACCACTATTTCTGCGGCACCTGCGGTATCTATCCGTTCCACCGCAAGCGGGTCACCCCAGACTACTACGGGGTGAATGTGTTCTGCCTGGAAGAGTTTGATCCGGAGGGGATTCCGGTCCGGGCGACGGTTGGTGCGGGGATGGTCTGATCGGGCATCTGGAGGCGGCTTTGGCTTTGGCTTTGGCTTTGGCTTTGGCTTTGGCTTCGGCTTCGGCCCTGGCCTTTTCCCTTCTCCCGCATGCGGGAGAAGGTGCGCCGCAGGGGCGGATGAGGGCAGCTCTTGGCTTGTAGCTTCTGCTTCGCCTGCTGCATGCCGAGGTAAAGCGAAACTGCACGGCGCTTCGCACCGTCCCCTCACCCCAACCCCTCTCCCGCAGGCGGGAGAGGGGCTTGAGCAATCAGCGCCAGTTGTAGTTGAACGAAACACCAATGATGCGCGGATCGTTGTAGACCGCTGCCATGTAGTTCTCGATCACGCCCTTGAGGTTCTTCTCGTTGGTGATGTTGCGGGCGAACGCCGCCACTTCCCAGGCACCGTAGCCGCCGGTATAGCCAACGCGCAGGCCACCTTCGAAATTGCCCTTGGAGTAGAACTCCTTGCTGTCGTACAGCACGAACTGGGTTTCGCCCTGCTTGTTCCAATCCGTTGAGAAGAACACCGCGCCATCATCCCCCACCGGAATGTCGTAACGCGCGGCCAGGTTCAGGTTGTACCTGGGTGCGTTCGGCAGCGGGTTGCCGTCGATCTGGGCGTAGACATTGCTACCGATCTTGATGGTCGGGTCGTTGACCGTACACACCACCACACCGTTCAGCGCACAGACCTGCGCATACACGCGCTTGTCCTGGATCTCGCTGTGCAGCAGGCTCAGGCCGGCGGTCAGCGACAGGTTCGGGATCGGACGCCAATCCATGTCGGCTTCCAGACCATAGGCACGCGCCTTGTCGGCATTGAACAACACGCCGTTGCCGTTGGAATCGTTGCCGTTGAGCTGGATGTCGTTGACGGTATAGGTGAAGCCGCTGACGTTCAGACGCAGGCGGTTGTCGAACAGGCTGCTCTTGATGCCGGCTTCCCAGGACAGGATGGTTTCCGAATCAGCAGTGGTGAAGTCGGCATTGAATACCGCCGAGCGGCCCTGGATGGTCGGGCCACGGAAGCCACGTGCAACGCGTGCGTACAGGCTCAACTCCGGGCTGACCTCATACATCGCGCTCAGGTCCCAGCTCGGTTGGGTGTCCGACATCTCGACGTTGTGGCGTCCCTTGTAGGTGACCAGACCGGCAGCGGTATCGGCGGTCTTCAGCAGACGCGTGCTCTTCTCGTCCTTGGTCGCGCGGATACCTGCGGTCAGCGTCAACGCATCGGTGGCCTTCCAGCTCACCTGGCCGAAGCCTGCCCACGAGGTATTGATGTTGCGCAGGCGCACCCAGTTGTTGGGATTGCGTGCCGGCGTGTTGAGGAACCAGGCGCGCTGATAGAAGTCAGTGGTGTCGCGGCCGTCGAAGTAGAAGGCGCCAACCTGCCACGACAGCGGATCAGTGTCATTGGAGGCCAGACGCAGCTCCTGGGTGAACTGGTCCAGGTCCTGCACCTGCCCCATCGACTGGCCGTAACCGTTGGGCAGGCCATTGACCGGGTAGTTCGCCGCGGCACCGCCATCGGTATCACCGCGGCTGTAGCCGGAGGTGGTCTCGTAGGCGCTGATCGAGGTCAGCGTCGTGTTACCGAAATCATAGGTGGCCTTCAGCGAGCCGCCGTGGGTCTTGTAGGCCTGCGGGTTGTTGTCGGCCTCGTCGAAGGCGACCTTGTCGCGCGGCACGTCAGTGCGATTGCTGCCCTTCACCAGCGCATTGCGCAGGAACAGGGTGGAGGTGCCTTCATAGTCGCGGGTATGCACGGAACCGAGCAACGAGAACTGTTCATTCGGCTTGTACAGCAGCTGCAGACGCAGGTTGCGGTCGTCGTAGCCGCCCATTGTGTCATTCTTCGGCGTCACCGTGCCGTCGGCGCTGGGGCCGCGATAGGTATTGTCCACCCAGTCGTCGCGGTGCTGGTACAGGGTGGAGACGCGGTAGGACAGCACGTCGTTGATCGCGCCGCCCATGCCACCGTCGATGGCGACCGTGTTGTAGCTGCCGTAGCTGATGTTGACCCGGCCACTCGGGTCCTGGCTGGGCTTGGCGGTGTCAAACTTGACGATGCCGGCGGTAGTGTTGCGGCCAAACAAGGAGCCCTGCGGGCCGCGCAGCACTTCCACCTGGTCCACGTCGTAGACCGGGTTGGACTTGAGCACCACGTGTTCCAGCACCACGTCGTCCTGGATGATGGAGACCGGCTGCGAGGCGCCGAGGTAGAAATCGATATTGCCCAGGCCGCGGATGTAGAAGCGCGGGAAGATGCGCCCGGTGGTGGTCTCGGCATAGAAGCTGGGCACGCGACCGGACAGCGCCAGCAAGGTGTCATCGGCACCTTCGGTATAGCTGCGCAGCGCCTCGCCCTGTACCACGCCCACCGACACCGGCACGTCCTGCAGGTTCTGCTCGCGGCGCTCGGCGGTGACCGTGATGGTATCCAGTGCCGTCGCGGCGCTGCGCGCCTCGGTCGGCGCAGCATCCTGGGCCAGCGCGGTCTGCGCGGCCAGCGGCAGGATCAGCAATGCGCAGGCCTGGGCCAGCAGCGAGCGACGTGGAAAATCATGGGTAACGCGGGTAACTGCAGAAGCGGTGCGGTGACGCAGCATGGAATGGCCTTGGTTGGCAGTTGATGATTGCGCCCAGCCCGGACAGGGCCAATGACGCGGCATGAGGCGCGCAGATCATCACCGCACAAGGTTGCAATTCGATGGCATTGCCAGCGAACAACCCCGGAAAACCAAACGCCAGCGCAGGAGCCGATCGCTCCCACGCTGGCGATGACACCCTTCAATCAATTCCGCGCTCCAAGCGCTCAGCGCAGCTGGTCTTTCAGGAACAACCAGGTGATCAGGGTTGCATCCGGCCCCTGCGGATCGGTGAACGGCAAGCCGGAGTTGCTGCCACTCCATGCATGCCCCATGCCGTGCACCAGATAGTCCTGGACCAGGGTCTTTCCGCCGTAGGTGTAGTTCTTGACCGTATAAGCGCGCCCACCGGGCACCTGGCCTGCGATGGTGCTGGTCGGCACGTACTTGACCGAATCATTGTCCAGTCCATCATCAGCCAGATCATTGGTCTGCAGGAACTGACGCACCGCCTGCTGGCCGTTGACCGGATTGACCGTGGCGTCGGCGCTGCCATGGAACACCAGCACCGGCAACGGACGCGGCGACGGCGAGCCCGAGCACTGCCAGGCAAGCTTGCCATTGCTTTCCGGCGAGTAGATGCTGCCCGCCAGCAGCGCGTAGGCACTGCCGGATACGGTGGTCGCGCCTTTGTACATGCCGCCGGAATGGATGGCACCAGCTGCGAACACATCCGAGTAGCAGGCCAGCATGATCGAGGTCATCGCACCGCCGGCAGAGATGCCGGTGACATAGATCCGGCGCGGATCGACGGCATAGCCGGCCTTCACCGCATCGACGATGCCGGCCAGGATCGAAGCCTCGCCACTGCCACGTGCCTGGTTGATCGGCAGTTGCCAGTTCCAGCAGCGCGTCGGGTTGGAGGTAACGTTCTGCCGCGGATAGACCACGATGAAACCTTCGACGTCGGCGACATCATTGAAGCCGGAGGCCTCGCCCATCAGGTTGGGCCCGTTGACGCAGCCGTGCAGCACCAGCAGCACCGGCAATGGCTTGCTTGCCTCATAGCCTGCCGGCACCCACACCTGGTACTCACGGGCGCCAAAAAGGTTGCCGTACACACCGAAATCCCAATGGCCTCCAGCGCTTTGCGCAAACGCGCTGCCCGCCGCCAGCCAGCTGCACAGCAGCAATAGAACAGCCTTGATGGAAACGATTCCAGATTTCATAACCAGATCCTCATGCGTGAGTCGTGGATGAAGTCGTACCGGAAATCCTCGCGGGCCAGCCGCCAGGGTGTTGCGACGCCGCCGTCAAACCCAGCCGGTGGCGTAATAGATGCCGATCACCACGAACACCGCCAGCGTCTTGATGATGGTCACAGCGAAAATGTCCTTGTAGGCCTGCCGATGGGTCAGCCCGGTCACCATCAACAAGGTGATCACCGCACCGTTGTGCGGCAGGCTGTCCATGCCGCCAGAGGCCATCGAGGCAACCCGGTGCAGCACTTCCATCGGAATGCCGGCTGCCTGCGCGTTCTCGATGAAGGTCTCCGACATCGCCGCCAGAGCGATACTCATGCCGCCCGAGGCAGAGCCGGTGACACCGGCCAGGCCGGTCACGGTAACGGCTTCATGCAGCAGCGGATCCTTGATCGAGCCCAATGCATTGGCTACCACCATGAACCCCGGCAATGCGGCGATCACCGCGCCAAAGCCATACTCCGAGGCGGTGTTCATCGCTGCCAACAGGGCGCCGCTGATCGCGGTCTTGGTGCCATCAGCAAACTGGGGCACGACCGGCCGCCACGCCAACAGCATCACCGACAGGATGCCCACCAGCAGCGCGCCCTCCACTGCCCAGATCGCAGCGATCTTCGGCACCTCCTGCACCACCGGTGCGGACTTGCCGAGGATGGACGGCACGAAGCTGTGCTCGGCGCCATACCAGTGCGGGATCCCCAGGGTAAACAACTTGTTTGATACGAACACCAGCAACAGCGGCAATACCGCGATGCCGGCATGCGCGAGGTTCGTACCAGTGAACGGCACCGGCTCGTTGACCAGCGTTGCCGGGTCGCCATAGCCCTCGCCATTGCGCACGGCAACGCGCCGGCGCCACTCCAGGTAGGCCATGCCCACCGCCAGCACGAAGATGCTGCCAAGCACGCCGAGCACCGGCGCGGCCCAGGTGTCGGTGCCGAAGAAGGTGGTCGGGATGATGTTCTGGATCTGCGGCGTGCCCGGCAACGCGTCCATGGTGAAGCTGAAACCGCCCACCGCCAGCGTCGCCGGGATCAGCCGCTTGGGGATGTTGCTCTGGCGGAACATCTCGGCGGCAAACGGATAGACGGCGAACACCACCACGAACAACGACACGCCACCGTAAGTGAGCAGGCCCGACACCAGCACGATCGACAGCATCGCCCGTTGCGGGCCGAACAGCCGGATCGCCGCCCCGACTATCGATTTGGAGAAGCCGGACAACTCGATCAGCTTGCCGAACACAGCACCCAGCAGGAACACCGGGAAATACAGCTTCAGGAAACCGACCATCTTGTCCATGAACAAGCCGGTGAACATCGGTGCCACCAGCGACGGGTCGGTCAGCAACACGGCGCCGAGTGCGGCAATCGGCGCGAACAGGATCACGCTGTAACCGCGGTAGGCCACCAGTATGAGGAAGCACAGCGCTGCAAGTACGATCAGTAACGACATACGGCGCTTCCGAGTGGAGAGGCGCCCAGTATCCTGATCTGATGGCCGCTGCCGACTGGACCTAGGTCCACTCGCTGGTGCACATCCGCGTCGCTAGCCTTGGCTCCGAGGGTGGCATGCGGCCATCTACAACGCACTTGCCTGGGGAGGACCGAATGAAGCGGAATTGTTTGAGCCTGATGATCTGCGCGCTGTTGGCCTCCGGGCCGGCATTGGCACAGGAAGCACAACCGGCTGCGGCGACGGAGGACAAGGCCGCTTCGGCCACCAACCTGGACAGCATCACCGTCACCGCGCGCAAGCGCGAGGAAACCCTGCAGGAAGTGCCGGTCGCGGTCACCGCCTTCACCTCCGAAGCGCTGGACAAGTTGAACGTGCAGGACATCGCCGATCTCGACTCACAGGTACCCAACCTGACCATCTACGCGGCGCGCGGCGCCAGCAGCACGGTCACCGCCTACATCCGCGGCGTCGGCCAGTCCGATCCCACCTGGGGCGCCGACCCGGGCGTGGGCATCTACCTGGACGACGTCTACATCGCACGGCCGCAAGGTGCCCTGCTGGACGTGTTCGACGTCTCGCGCATCGAAGTACTGCGCGGCCCGCAGGGCACGCTGTACGGCAAGAACACCATTGGTGGCGCAATCAAGTACATCTCGCGCGGCCTGCCCACGCAGGTCGAGGGCTATGCCCAGATCACCGCAGGCAACTACAACCAGCTTGATGCCAAGGCGGCCATCGGCGGCCCGCTGGGCGGTGCCGACAGCGGCCTGCGCGGGCGCATCGCCGTGGCCAGCATGAACCGCGACGGCTTCGGCGAGAACACCTACAACGGCCAGCCGATCAGCGACAAACAGATCAATGCCGCACGCCTGAACCTCGGCGCCTATGCAGGCGACGACTTCGACGTGCAGTTCGCGCTGGACTGGATTGATGACCAGTCCGGCATGCGTGGCTCGAAGATGCTGGCACCGAACCCGTTCACCCCGGCCTACCCGCCGATGGATGACCGTTACGACATCCGCTCAGGCATGCAGAACCTCAACAGCGTCGAGACCAAGGGCGCCTCGGCTACGGTGAACTGGCGTCCGAACGACGATATTGCACTGAAGTATGTGGTCGCCAAGCGCGAATCCGACAGCCACTCCAACATCGACTTTGACACCACGCCGGTCAAGCTGGCCGACGTCGGGGGCTTCTACGAGGACAGCCAGGTCAGCAACGAACTGCAGTTGAACTACGACGCCGGCGGCCGTGTGCGCGGTGTGATTGGCCTGTACCAGTTCAGTGGCGAGGCCGGCGGGCAGATCCGCAACAACTTCTTCAACCTGCAGTTCGGCGATACCCGTGGCAAGGTGCTGACCGACAGCATCGCCCTGTACGCGGACTGGACCTTCGACCTGACCAACAAGCTCAAGCTCGACGTCGGCGCCCGCTACACCGACGAGGACAAGCGTGCGGTCGTGTTGAACCGTTTCTACTCCGACGCGACCTTCAGCCGCCCGATCGCAGTCGCTGCGGACTTCGACAAGACCACCAACTTCAAGAACGTCTCGCCGAAGGTGTCGCTGGATTACCAGATCACCCCGGACATCATGGTCTACGGTCTGGCAACGCGTGGCTTCAAGTCCGGTGGCTACAACATCCGCGCCAACGCCGTGGCGGTGCCGCGCTCGGCCGAGCCGTTCGACGACGAGACCGTCGACAGCTTCGAGATCGGCAGCAAGATGGGTTTCCTGGATTCGCGCCTGTTCCTGAACCTGTCGGCCTTCCACAACAAGTACAAGGACATCCAGCTGTCGGTGTTCACCGGCATCGACACCAATGGCGACGGCGTCAACGATGCCTTCTTCGGCGACTTCACCAATGCCGGCAAGGGCACCGTCAACGGCCTGGAAATCGAGTACCAGTACCTGCCGACGGCCAACTGGCTGATCTCCGGCAACCTGGCCTGGCTGGACACCAAGTACGACGAGTACATGGACCGTGGCGTCAACGTCGCCAAGCAGATGAAGTTCACCAATGCACCGGATTTCTCGGGTGCGCTGAACGTGGAATACCGCACCGAGCTGGCCAATGGCAGCAACCTGTCCGCCCGCGTGGGCTATAGCTACCAGAGCGAAGTGTGGCCGACCACCGACCTGAGCCCGGTGATCCGCCAGGACGGCTATGGTCTGGTCAATGCCGGCGTGATCTGGAAGCTCAATGACGCCTGGACCTTCTCGCTGCAGGGCACCAACCTGGCCGACAAGGAATACCGCACCACCGGTTACAACATCCCGGCAGTCGGCACCCTGATCGGTTTCTATGGCCCGCCGCGCCAGTACAGTCTCAGCGTCCGCTACGATTTCTAGGAAACACCTGCATGACCCAGTCTTACGATGATCTGTACTGGAGCAGCAACGATGGCCTGCGCCTGCACGCGCGCGACCATGCACCGGCCGCGGGGCAATCGCCCCGCGGCACGGTGGTCTGCATTCCCGGCTTGACCCGCAATGCCGCTGACTTCGACGCACTGGCCGAAACGCTGACCGCGGTCGGCTGGCGCGTGCTTGCGGTCGACCTGCGTGGCCGTGCGGGTTCGGCACGTGCGCCCGACCCACGCAGCTACAACCCGCGCACCTACGCCGACGACATGGTGGCGCTGCTGCGTTCGCAGAACATCGCCAAGGCCGTGTTCATCGGTACTTCGCTGGGCGTGCTGGTCACCATCACTCTCGCCTCGCGCGCACCGGAGCTGATCGCAGCAGCGGTGCTCAACGACGCCGGCCCCAAGGTGCCACGCGAAGCCCTGGCGCGGATCGGCAAGTATGCCGGCAAACCGTTGCCACCAATGGATCTGGACCAAGCGGCCGCTTACGCCGAATCCATCGGCAAGGCATCCTTCCCGCGCTTTACCGCCGAGGACTGGCGGGCGATGGCCTCGCGCAGCTTCCGCCAGCGCGACGACGGCCTGCTGGAACTGGACTATGACCCGGCCATCATCCGCACCACCCGACCATGGGTGCTGTGGCTGTTGCGGCCGGTGTTGTGGCGCGCGGTGCGCGGACTGACCTCACGGGTGCCGGTGCTGGTGGTGCGCGGTGCGCTGTCCGATATCCTGCCTGCCGATGTTGCCCAGCAGATGGCGGCTACGTCGCCAAACGCCAGCCTGGTCGTCGTGCCGGATGTTGGTCACGCACCGACCTTGTCCGAGCCCGAGGCGCATGATGCGATCCTGACCCTGCTTGGACGCCTGCAATGAGCGGCGGTGACATGACCAGGGAATTGCCGGAAGCCCTGCAGGCATTGCAGCAATGGGCCGCAGCCGAGCGCCTTGGCAAGCCTACCCACATCGCGCAGGCGCGCATCGATGCCTTCGCCGAGGCCACCGGTGACCACAACTGGATTCACGTCGATCCGGCCCGTGCGCAGGCCGGTTTGCCGGGCGGGACGACCATCGCCCATGGCTTCCTGCTGCTCTCGCTCACCGTCGAGGAGGACGTTACGGCGCTGGTCGGCTTTCCCGGCATCGCCCACGTACTGAACTACGGTTTGAACAAGGTGCGCTTTCTGGCGCCGGTTCCCAGTGGCTCTGACATCCGGGTGCGATCACGCCTGGTCTCACTGGAACCGCGCCAGCCCGGCCAGTGGCTGCTGACCCAGCACAAGAGCGTGGAACTGCAACCCGGCGGCGAAATGGCGTTGGCCGCCGAGCAGCTGTCCCTGATCGTGATCGCGCCCTGACGCATAGCTGCACGGCAAGCAACCGGCGGGCATCCAGCACGCCGGCCACGGTTCTCTCTACACTGGAGCGATGTTGACGCCCTCCATCGTCCTGTTCGCCTGCATCGCGTGGACCGTGCTGCTGTTCGGTGTTGCCCTGTGGGGCGAGCGCCAGGGTCACCGCCTCGGCAGGATCTGGCCAGCCATCTATGCGCTGTCACTGGCCGTGCACTGCACTGCGTGGACGTATTACGGGGCTGCTTCGCAGGGCGTGCAATGGGGCTTCCCGATCCCGCCCACCTTGATCGGCATGGCGCTGATCTTCGCCTTCGGCCTGCCCTTCCTCGCGCGCCTGGGCCGGCTGGCCAAACAGCACAACAGCGCCACCATCGCCGACCTGGTGGTTGCACGGCTGCGCACCGACCAGGGCCTTGGTGTGACCATCACCCTGGTCGCGCTGTTCGGCATCATTCCCTATATCGCGCTGCAGCTTAAGGCGGTGAGCCAGGGACTCAGTGCACTGCTCGGTGACCAGTTCGCCGCCAACGGCTGGCAACTGGACATGTCGTTCTGGTTCGCGCTGACAATGGCGGCATTCACCATGCTGTTCGGCGCGCGCAAGGCCTCGGCCACCGAACACAACCGCGGCATCGTGGTCGCGCTGGGGCTGGAGTCGCTGCTGAAGTTGGCGGCGCTGCTGGCGATTGGTCTGTATGCGGCAATCTCGGTGCATCGCGCCGGCACGCCCTTGCTGGAAAAGATGGCGCACCTGCCACCGCCGGCGGTGATCCCCGACTTCCTGACCATGGTCGCGCTGGGCGCGATGGCGGCCTTCACCCTGCCCCACCAATTCCATGTCGGCGTGGTCGAGCTGCGCCAGTCCTCGGACCTGAAAACCGCACGCTGGCTGTTCCCGCTTTACCTGCTGTTGATCGGCCTGCCGTCGGTGCCGATGGCCTTGTCCGGTGCCGCGCAACTGCCAGCGTCGGTATCGCCGGACCTCTACGTACTGGCCTTGCCGCAGGAACGCGGCCACCATGTGCTGGCGCTGCTCGCCTACCTGGGCAGCCTGAGCGCGGCCACCGGCATGATGATCCTGTCCGGCCTGACCCTGTCGATCATGCTCGGCAACCATGGCTTTGGCTCGCACCTGCTCGGCGGCATGACCAGCGGCGGCAACGATGCCGGTGCCGACCTGCGCCCGCGCGTGCTGGCATTCCGCCGCGCCGGCATCCTCGCCGTATTCCTGATGTCGTGGCTGTACAGCCGCGCCATGAGCGGCACCGAGGCGCTCAGCGATTTCGGCCTGATGTCCTTCACCGCCCTGTCGCAGCTGGCGCCGGCGGTGCTGCTGGCGGTGTATCGGCCACGTACGCCCTCGCCTGCGATCATGGCCGGCATCGTGCTGGGCTCGCTGGTCTGGCTGTGGCTGGTGTTGCTGCCGATGGTGATCCCGGCACCCGATCCAGCAACCGGCGGCGAAGGATTGCACTGGCTGGCGCTGTTCTCGCTGCGCATGCAGCCCGGCCACATCGCCATCAGCATGGGCGCCAGCCTGGCGGTCAACCTGGTCACCGTTGCGCTGGTGTCACGCGCGATCCGGCCATCGCTGCCACTGCAGAAAGACGCCGTGGCCGCGGCATCCATGCGCAAGACCGCCAGCCGCTTCCTCGGGCCGGAACGGGCGCGGCAGCTGATGGATGGGCATGCCGGACAGATGCTGGATGACGACCGCGTCACCGCGATCGAGCGCGAGCTGACCGCCGTGGTCGGCGCAGGCATGGCGCGGCTGTTGGTCGAGGCCGCGCGTGACGGCGGCGCCGCGCCGCTGGATGCGGTCACCCGCGCCGTCGGTGAAGCGACGCAGGCATTGCGTTTCAACCAGCGGCTGCTGGAAGCCGCATTGGAAAACATGAGCCAGGGCATCAGCGTGGTTGATGCCCAACTGCAGCTGGTGGCCTGGAACAGCCGTTATGCCGCGCTGTTCAAGTTCCCGCCCGAACTGCTGCAGGTCGGGCAGCCGGTCGCCAACCTGACCGCATGGGCGCTGGGCGAACTGAAGATCGGCGAGGCCCCGGGTGACAACGTCGCCAAGGCGCTGAACCGTCGCATCGCGCATATGCGCCGTGGCACGCCGCATCTGTCCGAACGCATCTTCCCCGACAACACCATCGTCGAAATCCGCGGCAACCCCATGCCAGGCGGCGGCTACGTTGCCACCTTCACCGACGTCACCGCGTTCCGCATGGCCGAAGAAGCGCTCAAGCGCAGCAACGAGACCCTGGAGCTTCGCGTGCAGGACCGCACCGCGCGACTGGAACAGGCCGTGCACGAAGCCGAGCGCGCGAACGTGGCCAAGACCCGCTTCCTGACCGCCGTCGGCCACGACCTGATCCAGCCACTGCACGCCGCGCAGCTGCTCACCGATGCGATGTCACAGCACATCGAATCGGAGTTTCTGGACAGCTTCCTGCGCCAGATCCGCGGCGCCCTGGATTCCACCGACGATCTGCTGTCTGGCTTGCTGGATATATCGCGACTGGAAGCCGGCGGACTGGTCGCCGATCCCCGGCCATTCGCCTTGTCGAGCGTGCTTGATCCCCTGGCACAGGAATTCGCCGTGCTGGCAGCCGCGCGCGGCCTGCAGTTCCGCTACGTGCGCAGCCGCGTCTGGGTGCACAGCGATCCGCTGCTGCTGCGCCGCGTGCTGCAGAATTTCCTCGCCAATGCCATCCGCTACACCCGTAGCGGCGGCGTGCTGCTCGGCGTCCGCCGCCACGGCGACACGCTGACCATCGGCGTGCATGACAGCGGCCCCGGCATCACCCCGGGGCAACAGAGTGTGGTGTTCGAGGAGTTCCATCGCGGTGATCGCAGCAATGGCCAAGGACTGGGGCTCGGCCTGGCGATTGCGCACCGCATTGCCGACCTGCTGCACGCACCGCTGGCACTGCACAGCGTGGTCAACCGCGGTTCGGCGTTCTCCATCACGGTGACACGCGCAAGCCCGCCACCGGCCACACGCAATGACTCGCCCTCTGGTGGCACCAGCACCATCAAGGGCACCCGCGTGCTGGTGGTCGACAACGATGCGGACGCGCTGCAGGCGATGCGGCAGCTGCTGCTGTCATGGGGCTGCGAGGTAAGCGCGTACAGCGACGCCAGCGAGATCGGTGCATCCGCACAGGAGGCGGACCTGTGGTTGTTCGACTACCACCTCGACGACGGTGACACCGGCGTCCAGCTGTGGAAGCGCCTGGACGGCGCACGCCGGCAGCGGCCGACCGTCATCCTCAGCGCAGACACCGGCAGCGATACGCGCGAGGCAGTACGCGAAGTTGGGCTGTCACTGTTGAACAAGCCGTTCAAGCCACTGGCGCTGCGCTGGGCAATCAACCACCTGCTGGCTACGCGCAGCACGGTCGCAAGCTGAGCCGAAGCAGACACCGCCGGATCCGCTGATCGCCCAGCGCCATATCGCGGATCAGGCGTCCTGCGTCTCTTCAATCTGCCGCGACGGATCATTCAGCCCCATCTCGTGCAGCACACGGATCGCCTGCGCGCGGTTGCGCACGCCCAGCCGGCCCATGATGCGGGTCATATGCGCCTTGACCGTGCGCAGCTGCACGCCAAGGCGATCGGCGATCTGTTTGTTGAGCAGCCCTTCGGCCACCAGGCTCAGTACCTTGTACTGGTGCGCGGACAAGCTGGCCAAACGCGCGGCCAGATCGGCGTCCTTGCTGAACGGCGCAACCCGCGCCACGGTTTCGCGCAGCATTGCCGGTATCCAGCGTTCACCATCGAGCACGGTCTGCAAGGCCTGCTGCAGGTCCACCAGCCCCGAGCTCTTGGGCAGGTAGCCAGCAGCACCGAGGTCGATGGCGCGACGGATCACATGCGGCTCTTCATTGGCCGAGACGATGATGATCGCCAGCCCCGGCTGCAGGGCGCGGATCGTGGCCAGACCGGCAAGACCGTGGTTGCCCGGCATGTGCAGGTCCAGCAGCATCAGGTCGATCTGCTGGCTCTCGATCGCCTCCAGCACGCTGTCCAGCGAATCGGCCTCGCTGATCTGCAGGTCATCAACCGCCTCTTCGGCCGCGCGATGCAAGGCTGCGCGGAACAAGGGGTGATCATCGGCGATAAGCAGGGTCGGCATGTCCTGGCGAGGTTAGCAAATTAAGCTTGGGCCGGGCACGGGTACCTAGGTACGCTGGCATGTAAACATTGGCTTGCTAGTGTGGGGCAATGAACATCCCCCGCCCCGTTTCCCTGCTTTGCGCCGCGCTGCCGCTGTTGGGCTGCGTTTCCGTCGCCCAGGCCGCCACGCCCGGCCCTGCTGCTGCCGTGCCCGTGTTCGAACAATGGCGCGAAACCGAGCACCGCGGCGGCGATGATCTGCTGACCGCAGGGTTGGGCCTCGATGGCCTGCGCGCCGCTGCCGCGCCGGCATTCGCCAGCGCAGCCCAGCCGACTGCCGAAGAAACCCGCCGCCGCGCGATCTGGAGCAGCTGGCGCGGCATCGCCGACCTCACCCCTGGCGGCGGCTTCGGCGATGTCTACGGCAATCTGAAGGCTGCGCCGGGACGTGAATTCTCAGCCTATGCGCGCATCCCCGGTGCCCGCCAGCCGCATCGCGTGCTGGTGCAGGTTCCCGACAATTTCGATCCAGCAAAGCGCTGCCTGGTAACCGCAGCATCCTCCGGCTCACGCGGCATCTACGGTGCGATTTCGGTTGCCGGCAGCTGGGGCCTGGCCCATGGCTGCGCTGTCGCCTATACCGACAAGGGCACCGGCAGCGACTATTACGACCTCGACGCCAGAAGCGGCTTCCAGGCCGACGGTACGCCTGCGACGCAGGGCGCACTTGCCTTCGTTCCAACCGACACCAAAGCCACGCACGGCATCGCCTTCAAGCACGCCCATTCCGGTGACAACCCGGAAGCGGACTGGGGCCGGCACCTGCTGCAGGCGCTGCAGTTCGGCTTGCAGGCACTGGACCGCGCCTATCCGCAATCGGCACCGTTCACACCCGCCAATACCCGCACGCTGGGCGCAGGTGTTTCCAATGGCGGTGGCGCGGTACTGCGCGCGGCCGAGATCGAGGGCGACTGGTTCGACGCGGTGGTCGCAGGCGAACCGAATGTCTCGGTGGCCGGCGCCCCGCCGCTCTACGACTTCGTCACCCAATCCGCCCTGTTGATGCCCTGCGCGCTGCTTGCGCTGGATGATCTGCCGCAGCCGCCGATGCAGGCACAGGCAGCACCGGCATGGACCCAGCGGTGTGCCATCCTGAAATCGGCCGGACTGGTGCAAGGCGATGACACCGCCGCACAGGCACAGTCGGCACGCCAGCAACTCGCCGACGCCGGGCTCAGCGATGGCGCGTTGCGCGCCGGTGCGTTCTCGACCGGCTTCGACCTGTGGCGCGCAATCGCGGTGAGCTATGCCTCGGCCTATGGTCGCTACGGCGCGGGCGAACATCCTTGCGCTTACAGCTACTCTGCTGTCGGTGCGGACGGCAAGCCCGTTCCTGCAGCTGCCGAGCTGCGCGCAAGCTGGTGGAGCGAAGGCAGCGGCATTCCGCCCGGCAGTGGCGTGGTGCTGGTGGACGGCAATGCCGCACAGTCGACGGAGGACACGCTGCGTGGGCTGAACTGCCTGCGTGCACTTGGCCTGGGTGACAGCGCCGATGCCAAGCGCGTGCGCGCCGGCATTGCCGATGCTGCCGCCAAGGCGCCGCGTCGCGGTCTGCCGATTGTCATCATCCATGGCACCGACGACGGATTGGTGCCGATCAACATGACCAGTGACCGCTATGTACCGCTCGCACGCAAGGCGGGTGCGCAGATCGCCTATTGGCGCGTAAGCAACGGCCAGCACTTCGACTCGCTGCTGGCCTTCCCGGATTATCGCAAACGCTATGTGCCGCTGCTTCCCTACATGTTTGCGGCGATGGATCAGGTGTGGGATCACCTCGAAGATCCCGCGCGCGCCCTGCCGCAGGACGTGCTGATCCAGCCAACGCCGCGCGCGGAAGCACCGTTGCAGCGCTCACAGCTGTCCATTCCCACAGTCTCCGGCCGCTGACACGTTGCCAACCAGGGTATCCAGATGTCACTCGCTACAAGCCCCGACCAAGCCGAATCCAGCACCTACGCCTATCCGCTGCTGATCAAGCAGCTGCTGCACACACCGCTGGCGACCAATCCCGATCAGGAAATCGTCTACGGCGACAAGGTCCGCTTCGACTACCGCACGCTGCAGGCGCGTATCGGCCAACTGGCCGGCCTGCTGACGTCACTGGGCGTGAAGCCCGGCGACACCGTGGCGGTGATGGACTGGGACAGCAACCGCTACCTGGAAAGCTACTTCGCGGTGCCGATGATCGGCGCGGTGCTGATGACGGTGAACATCCGCCTGGCCCCGGAGCAGATCGCCTATACGCTGAATCACAGCAGCGCGCGGGTGATCCTGGCCAACCGCGAGTTCCTGCCGGTGCTGGAGAGCATTGAAGAGCAGCTGCCGGACCTGCGCACGCGGGTGCTGCTGGACGATGAAGCAGGCCCGCTGCCGGATGGCTTCGCCACCGAGTACGAAGCCGGTCTGCGCGGCGCCGAGCCGGTCCGCAACTTCCCGGACTTCGACGAGAACACCCGCGCCACCATGTTCTATACGACCGGCACCACCGGTCTGCCCAAGGGCGTGTTCTTCAGCCATCGCCAGCTTGTCCTGCACTCATTGGCGGCGATGGCCGCGTTGGGCAGTGCGCCCAAGCAGGGCCGGCTGCATCGCGACGATGTCTACATGCCGATCACGCCGATGTTCCATGTACACGCCTGGGGCATGCCATACGTGGCCACGCTGCTGGGCATCAAGCAGGTGTATCCGGGCCGCTACCTGCCGGGCAAGCTGCTGGACCTGATCGCGCGCGAGAAAGTGACGTTCTCGCATTGCGTACCAACCATCCTGCATATGCTGCTGGGCCACCCCACTGCGGCAGATACCGACCTGCACGGCTGGAAAGTCATCATCGGCGGTGCCGCACTGCCGCGTGCCTTGGCGCAGCAGGCCTTGGCACGCGACATCGATATCTTCGGCGGCTACGGCATGTCCGAAACCTGCCCGCTGCTCACCCTCGCCCAGATCGATGTGGATGCCCTGGCTGACACGGATGAAGAACTGTCGCTGCGTACCAAGGCCGGCATTCCAGTACCGCTGGTGGAGCTGCGCATCGTCGATGAAGCCATGAACGAAGTCGCCCACGACGGCGTCGCCACCGGCGAAGTGGTAGTGCGCGCCCCGTGGCTTACCCAGGGCTACCTCCACAATCCAGAAGCATCGCAAACCTTGTGGGCCGGCGGCTATCTGCATACCGGCGACATCGGCAACATCGACGGCGGCGGCTACCTGCGCGTCACCGACCGCATCAAGGACGTGATCAAGACCGGCGGCGAGTGGATCTCTTCACTCGCGCTGGAAGACATCATCGCCATGCACCCAGCGATCAACGAGGTCGCGGTGATCGGCATTGCCGATGCCAAATGGGGCGAGCGTCCGCTGCCCTTGGTGGTCAGGCACGCAGGCAGCACGGTTACCGAGGCCGAGATCATCGAGCTGGTCGCCGCCCGCAGCCGCGCAGGCGACATCTCCCGCTACGCGATCCCCGACCGCGTCAGCTTCGTCGATTCGATAGAGCGCACCAGCGTCGGCAAGATCAACAAGAAGAAGCTGCGCAGCCTGCATGACCTGCCGGTGGATCCAGCTGGCGGCTGAAGTCGAGCGCGCTACAGGGGGTTTTGTGGGAGCGGCGTAAGCCGCGAAGCCGGCAGCAATGAAATTACCAACATTGCTCGCAATCGGACGGGTAGCGAGCTGCGCGGCTTACGCCGCTCCCACACAAAGAAGAAAACCGATGCCAAGGGTTTGGCATCGGTTTTCGGGTGACTCAACGTTCAAGTGGAAAGCACTACCGAAGCCGCAAGGGCTTCATCCCTCCGGCGTAGCCGCCTTGTAAACCGGCTCACCATCCACCCAGGTCGACAGCACCTTCAGGTCATCCAGCTGGTCGGCAGCGACCTTCAACGGGTCACGATCCAGCACCACGAAGTCGGCTCGCAGCCCACGCTGCAGCTTGCCGACCTGGGCTTCGTCATGGCCAGCCCATGCCGCGTCGCTGGTGAAGCCGCGCAGCGCTTCGGCGGCGCTCAGGCGCTGCTCCGGCTGCCAACCACCCGGCGGCTGGCCGTCGCGGTCCTGGCGAGTCACTGCCGCATACAGGCCCAAGCGCGGATCAACCTGCTCCACCGGGAAATCCGAGCCCAAGGCCAGACGCGCGCCACTGTGCAGGAAGCGCTGCCAGGCGTAGGCACCAAGGATGCGTTCCGGCCCGACCCGCTGCTCGGCCCAACCCATGTCCGAGGTGGCATGGGTCGGCTGCATCGAGGCGATCACGCCGAGCTTTGCGAAGCGTGGGATGTCCTGCAGCGACACCACCTGCGAGTGTTCGATGCGCCAGCGATGATCAACGTCCTTGTGGGTGCCCAGCACCTTCTCGTAGGTATCCAGCACGATGCGGTTGCCACGATCGCCGATGGCATGGGTGGCAACCTGCACCTTGCAGCCATCAGCCTTGCGCACGGCGGCTTCGAACTCTTCCGGCGAGGTCATCAGCAGGCCGTGGTTATGCGGGTCGTCGCTGTAAGCGGTGAGCAGGGCTGCACCGCGGCTGCCCAATGCGCCGTCCATGTACAGCTTGACCCCACGCATCTGCAGGCGGCCGCCAGGATGGGCGTACAGGCCGGCCTTGCACAGGTCCTCCAGCGCTTCGTTGTTGCCATCAGCATAGGCGTCGATGCGCAGCGGCAGCTTGCCCTGGTCGGCCAGACGCTTCATCAGCGCCAGGTCCTCGCGCGACACGCCCATGTCATGCACACCGGTCAGACCATTGCTGACCGCCGCCTGCAGCGCAGCCTGCAGGCGCTTTTCGCGCGAAGCATCGTCCAACGCGGGGATCTGCGAATAGACCAGCGACGCCGCGCCATCGACCAGCACGCCACTCGGCTTGCCAGCAGCATCGCGAAGAATGCGCCCGCCCTCCGGCTGCCAATCACCGGACAACGACTTGCCGGCCTTTTCGGCAATGCGGATGGCTGCGCTGTTGACCCAGCCAGCATGGCCGTCGACACGTTCCAGGTAGAGCGGCCGCTGCGGGAAGGCAGCGTCCAGATCGGCAGCGGTGGGGAAATCGGTGTTGTCCCAACGGTTCTGGTCCCAGCCACGGCCCAGCAGCCACTCGCCTGGCGCCAGCGTCTTTTCGAACGCCTTCAGCCGTTCCAGCACTTCGCCACGGTTGCGCGCACCCGTCAGATCAGCCTGCATCAGGGTATTGCCAAGGCCCATGATGTGCGCGTGGGCATCGATCAAGCCCGGCACCACCGTCGCATTGCCGACGTCGATGCGCGGGGCCTGCGGGTACAACTGCAGCAGCGCATCGGCGCTGCCCACATCCAGTACCTTGCCGCTGTCACTTTCCCAGGCGATGGCGCCCACCAGCGGTTGCGCCGGATCGCCGGTGCGGATCGTATCGGCCACCAGCAGCTTGACCTCGGCCTGGGCCGGGACTGCATGCAGACAGGGGAGCAACAGGGCCACACAGGCAAAACGACGCATCACGCACCCTCCAGAACGGAATGCGTGGACTATGCCGTCATCCATCCGGCCTGACAAACCGTGCCCTGCACCTCATTCGGGCAGAAACGCCCGTCGTGCTCAGTCGGCGCTTACGTCGACGCGTACGCGGATCTGTTCGCCCGGGTGGTAATCGCGATGGGTGCGGTATTGCCGGCCCGCGTATTCGTAGGTGACGTCGTAGCCATCGACCCGCTCGCTCTCGCTGCCATAGCCGCTGGGCTCGCAGACGCGCACGTCACCGCGCTGGTAATTGGGCCGGTTGCTGGCTTCGTAGATGGCGCGCCCCGCGGCGCCGCCTGCAATGGTACCGACCGCGGTGCCCAGGTAGCGGCCGTCGCCGCCGCCGATGCGGCTGCCGAGCACGGCGCCAGCCAGGCCACCGATCACCGTCGCCAGTTGCCGGCCAGTCTCGTTGCCCTGCCGGTACTGGCCGTTGTCATAGCCGCGTTCGTCGTAGCCGTCGTTGCGATAGGTGTTGTTGCCGTAGCGATTGTTGCCATAGCCGCCGGCCTGGTAGCCATTGTTGTCCACATAGCCGCCATCATTGCGCTCATAGCAGCGCTCATTGCGACCCTGGCTGCCATTGACGATGACCGGGTCCACCCGCACCACCCGCGCGTAGTCGTACACCGCGCCATTGGTGGGGGTGTTACCGCCGCGGTACTGGCCGTCATCGTAACGGGGATCCGGCCGGTACTGACCGTCATCGTAAGAGTCGTTGGGACGATATTGGCCATCGTCATAACGCTGCGCGGACGCATCGGCGGCAACCAGCCCACCGGCAAACAGGACAGCGGCAACAGCTAGCGATCGACACATGGCAGCAACCACTCCGGCGAGAATGAGGAACGAGGTTTGGGGAATGCTCAGGCGCGACGGGTGAAACGATCCTGAACCGGCCCGGCCAGCGTCCCACGCTGGCCGGGCCAAGACCCTGTCAGGCTGAAAAATCGGTATCCAGGCTGATCGGTACCGCACTGAGTGCCTTGGAGACGGGGCAGTTCTGCTTGGCGTCATCGGCAATTGCGCGGAACCGGGTCTCGTCCAGGCCAGGCACCACGGCCTTTACCTTGAGGCGGATCTGCGACAGTTGGGGGCCCCCTTCCATCGACAGGTCGACGTAGGCCCGTGTGTCCAGCGACGTCGGCGGAAAACCGGCCTCACTGAGCTTGGCTGACAGCGCCATGGTGAAGCAACCGGCATGTGCGGCGGCAATCAGTTCTTCGGGATTGGTGCCTTTCTCATCGCCAAAGCGGCTGTTGAAGGCATAGCGGGTGTTCTCCATCAGGCCACTCTGCGGCGTGCTCAGTCGGCCCTGCCCAGTCTTCAGATCGCCTTCCCAATGTGCGGTTGCGTGACGCGATATACCCATGGTGGAACTCCTCGTGGTGGATGGCACAGGCAGCCTAAACCACGTCGTGTTAGCAGCTTGTGCGGCATCGCCACACGCTGTCCCGGCGTGCCCGCCAACGTGGGGCGACAGCGGTGCGGAGCACGGCTCAACCCTGTTTTTGCATGACTTCCGGCACCGATTTGTTGTCCAAATACGCCCACAAGCAATTTTTATGGGCTTTTTCTTCAATTACCTATTGGCGTCACGCAATTCATGCCCTACATTTCGCTTGCCGACGGGGTCGGCACGACCAACA
Organism: Stenotrophomonas sp.; assembly: GCF_032066555.1. GTDB lineage: Bacteria > Pseudomonadota > Gammaproteobacteria > Xanthomonadales > Xanthomonadaceae > Stenotrophomonas. Next base: position 129,364 of record NZ_DAMBKV010000002.1, on the reverse strand, counting down.
ACCAACCGTTCACGGAACAGGAAATCATGGCAAAGACCGCTAAAAAGGCTGCCCCGAAGAAGGCAGTGAAGAAAGTAGCAACGAAGGCTGCAACCAAGGCCGCCGCCAAGCCGGCCGCACCGAAGCCGATCAAGGAAGCTCTGACCAAGTCCGGTCTGGTCGCCCACATCGCTGAAGCCACCTCGGTCGCTGCCAAGGACGTGCGCGCTGTGTTCGCCGCCCTGGAAGGCGCCGTTGCCGCTTCGGTCAACAAGAAGGGCGCTGGCTCCTTCACCCTGCCGGGCCTGCTGAAGATCTCCACCGTGAGCGTTCCGGCCAAGCCGAAGCGCAAGGGCATCAACCCGTTCACCAAGGAAGAGCAGTGGTTTGCCGCCAAGCCGGCCACCACCAAGCTCAAGGTGCGTCCGCTCAAGAAGCTCAAGGACGCTGCGCTGTAATCAGCGCGCCCCTTGGCAAGAAAACGGGACGGCCCAGCCGTCCCGTTTTTTTTTGCTTGAACGAGGACGGAAAGCGTTCCCATGGGTCGCAGCGTTCCGCCCGTGGCATGGGGAAAACACTGGAACACAGCGTCATGGTTCGACGCCTCGTACCCACGCCGGCACCGGCCTATGGTGGCCACTCCCCCGCTTCCCTCCGTAGTCCGCCATGTCCATCAGCAAGCATCGCTACCGCATCTCCGTCACGCCGATCGAGACCGACGGCCAGCAGTGCAGCGGCCGTTGCACGATCGAATTCGAACAACGCAGCCAGTACAACTGGATGCGCCAGCTGGAGTCCGCACAAGGCCAACGCCGGCTGTCCTGCAATGAGGATGCAGGCGTGGTGGTTGTGACCGGCCTGCTGGAAACCCTGGCCGAGTCGGCCGCCAAGCCCGAAAACCTGCTGAGCGCCCTGCAGCCCGAGCTGGACCAGCTGCTGCACAAGCTGAAACAACTGCAGAGCCCGGCCGAATAAGCGGCTGGCAGCAGCACCTGCGGGCCGCTTAGACTGGCGGCAACTTCCAGGAGCGGCCGATGCGCGCCTACCCGTTGTTGATCGTCACTGCCCTGCTCGCCGGCTGCTCCTGCCAACGCAGCGCGGATGGAGCCGATACCCCGGACGCCGCATCGGCATCGGCATCAGCCGCACCGGCACCAACGCCAGCGCTGGAAAAACCGGACCCGCAGGCGCAGAGCGATGCAGGCGTCCGCAGGCAAGCTGCCATTGCCGCCCCGGTGATACATGCCTATCTGCAGGCATTGTTCGAGAACAACGGCCAGTCCGATGCGTTCTGGGCAGGCGGCCGACCATCGCCACAACCCGACGATGCCGGTTTACGCGCCGTGTTGCCATCGATGACCAGCTTGCGCGTCCACAATGGCCAGGCAATCGCACTTGATCGCGAATCGCCACCGCAGGCGCTGGAAATTCCGGTGGACATCCGCCTGACCAGCGCGGCGGGAAACCAGCGTTTCAAGGGCTGGTACCGGGTACGCCCGCGGATCGAGGGGGATCGCTGGGAAATCACCTCGGCATCGCTGCAGCCTGAATTGAATTGATCCTGCTAATTGGCCGTTCACCCGCAGCGGTTATCGTGCTGTTCCAGCCTGCCCCATCACCGAGTACGTCCGATGAATCTGCGTTCCCTGCTCCTTCCCAGCATTGCCTGGATCGTCCTGGCCGGCAGCGCCCATGCCGCACCACAGATCAATGGCAAGCAATTGAGCGTCGGTGCTGCCGACGTACAGCAGTACCTGGATGGCAGCTTCCCGCGTACGCAGAAGGCCTTGGGTGGTCTGCTTGCACTTACCGTCAGCCAGCCGCGCCTGACCCTGCCCCAGGGCAGCCGCCTGGACCTGGGTTTCAACCTGGCCATGGCCGCCGGTGGCTCATCGATGCCGGTGGGCGATGTGCAGATCAGCAGTGGCCTGCGCTACGACGCACAGACCCAGGGCTTCCACCTGGACCAGCCCACCGTGGATGGCTTCCGCCCCAGTGCCGGTGGCGGCGAGCTGGATTCAAGCACCCGCAGCCTGCTCAACAGCTGGCTGGCCGACTACGCCCGCCGCGAGCCGATCTACAGGATCGACCCGGCCATCGCCAAGGTGATGGGCGTGCTGCAGGTGAAGTCGGTGGGCATCCAGAACGGCCGCATCGCTGTGGACTTCAACCAGAACCTGGGCAACTTCGTGCCGCAGGGGCTGCTGGGGAACTGAGCCGGACAGCTGGCAGAATTGAAAGAGGCCGCGATCGCGGCCTCTTTGCTTTGTTTGCAGGAGCGGCGTAAGCCGCGAAGCCAGCGATGTGTCAGCCACCTGGGGAGCTGCGCCACGATCCATTAGCAGCACCTGAGCTGGCAGTGGCTTCGCGGCTTACGCCGCTCCCACAAAACCAGGCCACGCCCCCAGAGGCTCAGCGCTTGGGCTGCAGCATCGTGCCGGTGCACTTGGGCGAGCCGCAACGGCACTCCCAGATCTTCTTCAGGCGCGGGGTGTGGCGCTCGGCCAGGGTGATGCCGTAGTTGTAGGTCAACTCTTCGCCCGGCTTGATATCGCGGATGGCTTCGATGAATACCTTGTCGGCGGTGCGGTCATCGCCTTCGACCTCCTCGATCATCGCCTCACAGTTCGGATCGCAGCTGTGGTTGATCCAGCGCGCGTCGTTGCCCTTGTAGTTGGCATCGATGACGTAGTCATCATTCAAGGTGAACAGGAAGGTGTGGCCGGTTTCCACGTCACCCGCATCGTCCGCGTCCACTTCTGCATGGGTACGGCGCTTGCCCTTGTATTCGATGACGCGCTCGCCCTTCTTGATGTCCGCGACGGCGAAGACGCCGTTGCCGTGGATGGAGGATTTGCGTGCCTGGATCTTCTTGGGCATGTACATGGCCGGAACGTGAGTGAGGCGGTGATTCTCGCCCATCGGGCAAGACAACCCAAGGGGAAGCACTGGGATTGGGGATTCTGCTTCCGCTCTGCAGCGAATCGACGGCATGAAGCAGCGGCTGCGCCGCTCCCCTCTCCTGCCTTCGGCATCCTCTCCCGCAAGGGGAGAGGAGAAGATCAATGGCTCCGCGTGCACCTGCTCTTGCCCCCTCTCCCCTTGCGGGAGAGGGTTGGGGAGAGGGGTAGCTGTTGGCGCGGAATTGAAGCCCACCACTATGCGCGCCTGACTTTTTGTGGAAGTAGAAGCCAAAAGCAGCGGCTTCGCCGCCCCCTCTCCTGCCTTCGGCATCCCCTCCCGCAAGGGGAGAGGAGAAGATCAATGGCTCCGCGTGCACCCTGCCCTTGCCCCCTCTCCCCTTGCGGGAGAGGGTTGGGGACAGGGGTAGCTCTTGGCGCGGAATTGAAGCCCACCACTATGCGCGCCTGACTTTTTGGGGAAGTAGAAGCGAAAACCAGCGGCTGCGCCGCTCCCTCTCCTGCCTTCGGCATCCTCTCCCGCAAGGGGAGAGGAGAAGATCAATGGCTCCGCGTGCACCTGCTCTTGCCCCCTCTCCCCTTGCGGGAGAGGGTTGGGGAGAGGGGTAGCTGTTGGCGCGGAATTGAAGCCCACCACTATGTGGCCTGACTTTTTGGGGAAGTGGAAGCCAAAAGCAGCGGCTGCGCCGCTCCCCTCTCCTGCCTTCGGCATCCCCTCCCGCAAGGGGAGAGAGAAGATCAATGGCTCCGCGTACACCTGCTCTTGCCCCCTCTCCCCTTGCGGGAGAGGGTTGGGGACAGGGGTAGCTGTTGGCGCGGAATTGAAGCCCACCACTATGCGCGCCTGACTTTTT
>NZ_DAMBKV010000002.1:32719-125510 GCF_032066555.1 Stenotrophomonas sp. | reverse complement strand
GGGGTAGCTGTTGGCGCGGAATTGAAGCCCACCACTATGCGCGCCTGACTTTTTGGGGAAGTAGAAGCGAAAACCAGCGGCTGCGCCGCTCCCTCTCCTGCCTTCGGCATCCTCTCCCGCAAGGGGAGAGGAGAAGATCAATGGCTCCGCGTGCACCTGCTCTTGCCCCCTCTCCCCTTGCGGGAGAGGGTTGGGGAGAGGGGTAGCTGTTGGCGCGGAATTGAAGCCCACCACTATGCGCGCCTGACTTTTTGGGGAAGTAGAAGCGAAAACCAGCGGCTGCGCCGCTCCCTCTCCTGCCTTCGGCATCCTCTCCCGCAAGGGGAAAGGAGAACCGCAGCGGCTTCGCCGCTCCCCTCTCCTGCCTTCGGCATCCTCTCCCGCAAGGGGAGAGGAAACAGCCGCAGTCCCATGATTGGCGGGGTTTTCTGCCAGCTGAACGGGAAAACTTGGCCGCCCGGACCAGAAAGCGTACAATTTTGGTCCACATTGATACCCCCGCTCCCGCAATGCTGCGCGTCACCAAGCTCACCGATTACGCCACCGTCGTCCTGACCGTGCTTGCCGCACGGCCAGCCGAAGTGCTGAGCGCGACCGATCTGGCTGAAGCTGCCGGATTGGAGCCGCCCACCGTCAGCAAGCTGCTCAAGCCGCTGGCCCAGGCCGGTCTGGTCGAAGGCCTGCGCGGCGTGCATGGCGGTTACCGGCTCACCCGCCCGGCCTCGGAGATCACCCTGATCGAGATCCTGGAAGCAATGGAAGGTCCGCTGGCCATCACCGAATGCAGCCAGGAGCAGAGCCAGTGCGGCCTTGCCGGCCAATGCGGCGTGCGCTCGAACTGGCGGCTGATCAATGACGTGGTTTCCGATGCCCTGCGCGGCGTCACCCTCGCGCAGATGCTGCACCCCTTACCGCTTGCCGACCGTCGCCGCATCAGCGCCGACGTCGTCTCCTGAACAACCGTAGGCAGCCCTGATGGCCACCGAAATCATCGAACCGGTCGACACCGTCGACAGCCCGAACCGTGAAATCCATGAGCAGCTGGGTCGTAAATACGACGCAGGCTTCGTCACGCTGATCGAATCCGAGTCGTTCCCGCCGGGCCTGGACGAGGACGTCATCCGCGCCCTCTCGGCCAAGAAGGACGAGCCCGAGTGGATGACGCAGTGGCGCCTGGACGCCTACCGCCACTTCCTGACCATGCGTCAGCCGGACTGGGCCAAGCTCGAGATCGCGCCGATCGACCTGCAGGCGCTGAGCTACTTCTCCGCGCCCAAGGGCCCGAAATACCAGTCGCTGGACGAAGTGCCCAAGGAATTGCTGGACACCTATGAAAAGCTCGGCGTGCCGCTGCATGAGCGCGCGAAGCTGGCCGGCGTGGCAGTGGATGCGGTGTTCGACTCGGTCTCGGTCGGCACCACCTTCCGCAAGGAACTGGCCGAGAAGGGGGTGATCTTCTGCTCCATCTCCGAGGCCATCCGCGACTATCCGGAGCTGGTACAGAAGTACCTGGGCTCGGTGGTACCGGTCGGCGACAACTATTTCGCCGCGCTCAACTCGGCGGTGTTCTCCGACGGCAGCTTTGTCTTCATCCCGGCCGGCGTGCGCTGCCCGATGGAGCTGAGCACCTATTTCCGCATCAACGCCAGCAATACCGGGCAGTTCGAGCGCACCTTGATCATCTGCGAAGACAAGGCCTACGTCTCCTACCTGGAAGGCTGCACCGCGCCGATGCGCGATGAAAACCAGCTGCACGCCGCGGTGGTCGAGCTGGTGGCGCTGGAAGATGCCGAAATCAAGTATTCGACCGTGCAGAACTGGTACCCGGGTGACGAGAACGGTGTCGGTGGCATCTACAACTTCGTCACCAAGCGCGCCGAATGCCGTGGCGCGCGCTCCAAGGTGACCTGGACCCAGGTGGAAACCGGCTCGGCCATCACCTGGAAGTACCCGTCCTGCGTGCTGCTGGGCGACGACTCGGTGGGCGAATTCCACTCGGTCGCGCTGACCCACCACCGTCAGCAGGCCGATACCGGCACCAAGATGATCCACGTCGGCAAGCGCACCAAGAGCAAGATCATCTCCAAGGGCATCAGCGCCGGCCGTGGCCAGAACACCTACCGCGGCCTGGTGCGGGTTGACCGTGGTGCCGAAGGCGCGCGCAACTACACCCAGTGCGACTCGCTGCTGATCGGCAAGAAGTGTGGCGCCCACACCTTCCCCTATATCGAGGTGAAGAACCCCAGCGCCACCGTCGAGCACGAGGCCACCACCTCCAAGATCTCCGACGACCAGCTGTTCTATTGCCGCGCCCGCGGCATCGACCAGGAAAACGCGGTGTCGATGATCGTCGACGGCTTCTGCAAGCAGGTCTTCAAGGAACTGCCGATGGAGTTCGCGGTGGAAGCCAAGAAGCTGCTGGAAGTGTCGCTGGAAGGATCGGTCGGATGAGCCGCCTGCCGCTGCTACTGTTGGCCATGCTGCCATTCGCAGCCTCCGCCGCATCGCCGGGCAAGGCCTGCGATGACGCCCGCACCCAGCTGGATATCAACGAATGTGCGGCCGCCGAAGCCACCGCGGCCGACGCCGAGCTCAATGCCGTGTACCGGCAGGTGATGCAGAAGCTGCAGGGCCAGCAGGTCGCCATCGACAAGCTGCGCGCCGCCCAGCGCCTGTGGATCCCGCTGCGCGATGCCGACATCGAAGCGCGCTACCCGGTGGGCAAGGACGAGAACCCGCGCGTCCTGTACGGCTCGATGTACCCGATGCTGTATTCGGCCAACAAGGCCGAACTGACCCGGCAGCGCACCCAGTGGCTGCGCGCCACCTTCCTCGATCGCGCCGAAGGCGAGCTCTGATCGCCCCGCACCCTACATATTGAAGAACGCACCCTCATGCTGAAGATCGAAAACCTCCACGCAAGCATCGGCGACAAGGAAATCCTCAAGGGTCTGTCGCTGGAAGTGAAGCCGGGCGAAGTACACGCCATCATGGGCCCGAACGGCGCAGGCAAGTCCACCCTCGGCAATGTGCTGTCCGGCCGCGACGGCTACGACGTCACCGCCGGCAGCGTGCAGTTCGAAGGCGGCGACCTGCTGGAACTGGAACCGGAAGCGCGCGCCGCCGCCGGCCTGTTCCTGGCCTTCCAGTACCCGGTGGAAATCCCCGGCGTCAACAACACCTACTTCCTGCGCGCCGCGCTCAATGCACAGCGCAAGGCCCGTGGCGAGGAAGAGCTGGACTCGATGCAGTTCCTCAAGCTGGTCCGGCAGAAGCTTGCCGTGCTGCACCTGAAGGACGAGCTGCTGCACCGTGGCGTCAACGAAGGCTTCTCCGGTGGCGAGAAGAAGCGCAACGAGATCTTCCAGCTGGCCGTGCTCGAGCCGAAGCTGGCGATCCTCGACGAAACCGACTCCGGCCTGGACATCGATGCGCTGAAGAGCGTGGCCGATGGCGTCAACGCGCTGCGTTCGCCGGAGCGTTCGTTCCTGGTCATCACCCACTACCAGCGCCTGCTCGACTACATCAAGCCGGACGTGGTGCACGTGCTGGCCGACGGCCGCATCGTCAAGACCGGTGGCCCGGAACTGGCACTGGAGCTGGAGGCCCACGGTTATGACTTCCTGAAGGACCGCGTGGTCCGCGAGGCGGCCAAGTAATGAGCGCTCTTCTGGAATCGTTGCGCGAATCCTTCGCAACAGCCCGCACATCCATGTGCGGGGATTCAACGAAAATCGCCGAACGGGAGTCGATTCTTGAGGCTGCGCTCAAGACCGGCCTGCCCGCCGCACGCAACGAGGCCTGGAAGTACACCTCGCTGCGCCAGCTGGAGCGCCGCAGCTTCACAGCCGCGCCGCTGCAGGCCCCGGACATCGATGCCGCGCTGCTGGCTGACATCCCGTCGCCGCGTCTGGTCTTCGTCAACGGTCGCCACAGCGCTGCGTTGAGCGATCTGTCGTCGCTGGATGCCGGTGTGCAGGTGCGCACCCTGTCTGCCGTGCAGGCCGAAGAGCCCGAGGCGCTGCGCTTCCTTGGCCGTCGCTTCGAGCGCGCCGAAGAAGTGTTCGCCCAGCTCAATGCCGCACTCGCCGATGAAGGCGTGCTGGTGCAGGTCGCCGACGGCATCGTCAGCGAAACCCCGCTGCATCTGGTATTTGTCAGCGCGGCGGATTCCAGCGACCACGCCTGGCATCACCGTCACCTTGTCGAGCTGCGCCGTGGCGCCGTGTTCGGCCTGGTCGAGCACCACCTGCAGGCTGGCGACAGCGCGCACCTGGACAACACCCTCGTCCACGTCCACATCGCCCAGGACGCGGTGCTGTCGCATGCCCGCGTACAGGCCGACAGCGCGCGCGCCACTTCGCTGCTGCGCACCGACGCGGTGCTGGCCCGCGATGCCGAATACCGCCGTATCGACCTGGAACTGGGTGCAGCACTGAGCCGCCATGAGCTCAACGTGCGCCTGGAAGGCGACAACGCCAAGCTGACCGCCAATGGCGTGCTGCTGGGCACTGGCCGTCGCCATATCGATACCCGCCTGGGCATCGAGCACATCGCCAAGAACACCAGCGCCGAGCTGGTGTGGCGTGGCGTAGCGGCCAACCGCAGCCGCGTGGTGTTCCATGGCGGGATCGGCATCCGCGAAGGTGCCGACGGCACTGATGCCAACCTGTCCAACAAGAACCTGCTGTTGTCGGCCGATGCCGAGATCGATACCCAGCCAACGCTGGTGATCGACGCCGACGAGGTCAAGGCGGCGCACGGCGCCACCGTGGGCCAGCTCGACGCCAATGCGCTGTTCTACCTGCGCTCGCGCGGTGTGCCGGCCGAACAGGCCCGCGCCATGCTCAGCGCGGCGTTCTGCCACGAACCGCTGTCCGCGGTGGAAGGCGTTCTCACCGAAAAGCTGGCCCGCCACCTGGACCAGGCACTGCAACAGGCAGGCATGGCATGAATCTCAGTTCCCCGCGTCCGATCCACCACCCGGCCACCGCTCCCGACTGGGAGCGCGTGCGCGCCGACTTCCCGCTGCTGATGCGCGAAGTCAACGGCAAGCCGCTGGTGTATTTCGACAATGCCAATACCGCGCAGAAGCCGCTGTCGGTGATCGGCGCGGTGGACGAGTTCTACCGCCGTTACAACGCCAACGTCAGCCGCGCGGTGCACGCGCTCGGCACCGAAGCCACCGACGCCTACGAAGGCGCGCGCAACAAACTTGCGCGCTTCCTCAACGTGCGCGCCGATGAGCTGGTGCTGTGCAGCGGCACCACCTTCGCGATCAACCTGGTCGCGTATTCGTGGGCCTTGCCGCGTTTGAAGGCTGGCGATGTGATCCTGGTCTCGCGCATGGAGCACCACGCCAACATCGTGCCGTGGCAGCTGGTTGCCGAGCGCACCGGCGCCAGCATCCGCGTGGCCGAGATCAAGCCCGATGGCAGCCTCGACCTCGACGCGCTGCATGCAGCAATGACCCCGGAAGTGAAGCTGCTGGCACTCACCCACGTTTCCAACGTGCTTGGCACCATCAACCCGGTTCGCGATATCTGCCGTGAAGCGCGCAAGCGCGGCATCGTCACCGTCATTGATGGTTCGCAGGCCGCACCGCACTTGACTCTGGATGTGGCAGCAATCGGCTGCGACTTCTATGCCGTTACCGGCCACAAGATGTGCGGCCCCACCGGCACCGGTGCGCTGTGGGCACGCCGCGAGCATCTGCAGGACATGCCGCCCTTCCTTGGCGGTGGCGAGATGATCAAGGAAGTCAGCTTCGACGGCACCGTGTTCAATGACGGCCCGCACAAGTTCGAAGCCGGCACCCCGAACATCGCCGGTTTCATCGGCTTGGGCGTCGCAGTGGACTACCTGGAGGAACTCGGCCGCGAGCACATCGAAGCGCGCGAGCAGGAACTGCTGGCCCACTTCACCGAAGAACTGCAGCGCGTTGAAGGCCTGCGCATCTTCGGTACTGCGCCGAACAAGGCCGCGGTGGTTTCGTTCCAGATCGAAGGCGCGCATGCGCACGACCTGGCGACCCTGCTCGACCTGCAAGGCGTTGCCGTGCGTTCCGGCCAGCACTGCGCGCACCCGCTGCTGCAGTACTACGGTGTCGCGGCCACCTGCCGCGCCTCGCTGGCGTTCTACAACACGCATGAAGAGATCGAGTCCTTCATGGCGGCGTTGAAGAAAGTGCGCAACCTGTTGGGTTGAGCGGCGCTGGCTTTGTAGGAGCGGCGCTGGGTGGCCTCGGGCCACAAGCCGCGAAGCCGATAACACTACAGACCGAGATTCAAACAGCAAAAGCACCCTCACCCCAACCCCTCTCCCGTAAACGGGAGAGGGGCTAAGGCGCAACACTGGTTTTGCAGGAGCGGCGTGAGCCGCGAAACCACAGTTCCAACAGCACAAAGCTCAACCCCTCCCCAGCCCTCCCCCTTGCCTGCGGCAAAGGGAGGGAGCGTGATGCCAAGCCATGCTCGGCAAGCGCTTCACCTGTAGTGCCGAGCCATGCTCGGCAGGGGACTTCAGAAAAACACCCGCACCACGCATCAGCGGCACACGCTGCGCCCCGCGCCTCCAGAACAAACAGCCAACCTCTCCCTTGTCTACGGCAAAGGCAGGGACCCAAGCTTCGAGCACTGGCAGACTCCCTGCTTCCACTGCACAAACGGCGTCACTGAAAAGCGCCCAACCAGTGCTCCGCGCCCCTTGTCTCCCGCTGTGCATCATGCAAGCCTTGCTGAACAAGATCGGGGGCCGGAATGAAGCACGGACGCTGTTTGTCATCGTTGAGCATGCGGCTATGGCTGCTGTTTGCCTGCCTGTGTTGGCCAATCCTCGGCTGGGCCGCCATCGAGCCGGTAAAGCCCGGCGAGGTGCCCGTGCTCAAACCAGGCGAAGCGCTGATCCTTGCCGCCGTGGACACCAGCATCGCCCTGGATTCGGTCCGCCTGAACCGCGATGGCAAGGTCTGGGGCGATGGCGTGATGTCCCGCCTGCGAGCCGGCCACAACTATCGCCTTTATGTCGCTACCGCTGGACGCTATGTCTGGCGCGAACTCCGGCCCTTCGGCGACTTCCGCTACATGCTCAAGGAGGACGAGGAACTAGAATTCCAGGTCGATGCTGGCACCATCGTCTATCCCGGCGACCTAGTGTTCCGTCCCAGTTCGCTATGGCGTGCTGATGTTCATCGTTCCAACCGCAGCCTCGCAGCAATTGACTGGTTGCAACGCACCCACCCGGCGCTGTATGCAAACTTCAGCTTCACCCATGTCGGCCGCTACCCTGACCCGTTTCCGGCTTTCTACAGGGAAAAAGCCGGGCCAGTTACCTTTCCTGCCGAGGTCATCGCAGCAACATCGCCGCCAGCGGTTACTGCAAACCGCGACAAGGACAAGGGCAAGCCGGAGATCACTCCCTATTGGCAGCCCCCGCAGATCCTGGGCACCAGCCTGAATCCCGCTGGCACCCTGTTGGCTCTGCAGGTTCGACAGGACGATACGCACTGGAGCGTCGACCTGATCGACCTCCGATCCAGCATCCAGACCAGGCTCGGCACCAGCGACATGCCGTTGGCATCATTCCGCTGGGCGGACGATGACACCTTGCTGACATCCGTGCGCCTGTCCAACGGACTGAACCGGGTTTCGGTACTGCACATCACGACCGCCGCCGATGGCAAGCCGCACTATTCCAGCTACCTGCTGCCCATCGAGGGCCGCGTCCTGGACCTGCTGCCGGGCAAACCGGGCCATATCCTGTTCGCAAGCCAGTCGCGGGAAGGCCAGCTGATGGTCCACCCGCTCAATGTTGCCAGACAAGCCGCGGTCGAAGGCTTTCGGCCAACACTGCGCAGTCGCATCAACAGCGGAATAAACGACGACACCTGGTGGTTTGTCGATGGCATGGGCGAGCTGCGGCTGGGCGTTGTCCGCCGCGGCGAAGACCATGTGCTGGTGCATCGCCAGGCGGATGGCTTCAAGGATGTCATGGTGCTTTCGGACGAGCTCGGCTTCGATCCGGTCGCCATCTCCGCGGACGCCAGCAAGATCTATGCGCTCACGGACGACAAACGCAGTCAGCGGGATCTGGTCGAGTATGACGTTGCAAGCCGCGCACTGACCCGCACCCTGTACTCGCAACCCGGCACCGATGTTCACTCGGTGATCTTCGACGATGCGCGGGTTCCGATCGGGGTGGAGTTCTATCGCGATGGGCAATTGCTCTCCGAGTACTTCCAGGATGGCGACGCACGTATTGCCAAGCAGCTCGGCACGGCGTTCGCCGGGTTGGCCGTGCAGTTGGTCGAACGCAGCCGTGACGGCAGCAACCTGGTGGTGCGCGTGGATGGCGCCGATACGCCACCCCAGCTCTACCATCTGGATACCCGGCAAAATCGTGCCTCGTTGGTGGCCCAATCCCATCCCTGGCTGACAGCACAGAAATTCGCCCCGACCCAGCTGCTGAAATTCAAGGCGAATGACGGCCTGGATGTTGAAGCCTTCCTGACACTCCCGGCAGGCCAGCAACCGCGTCCGGTCGTGATCCTTCCGCACGGCGGCCCCATCGGCGTTGCCGACAGCCTTCATTTCGATCCGGAAGTGCAGTTCCTGGCCTCGCGCGGCTATGCCGTGCTGCGGGTCAATTTCCGTGGTTCGGAAGGCTATGGACGTGCCTTCCGCGAGGCCGGGCACCGCAGCTACGGCACCCGCATTGAAGATGATATCGATGCTGCCCTCAGCCAGGCACTGGCCCAGTACCCACTCGATGCATCCCGCATGTGCGTGGTTGGCAGCAGCTACGGCGGATACTCGGCATTGGTTTCAGCCATCCGCTGGCCACAACGGTTCCGCTGCGTGGTCTCCATCGCCGGGATCAGCGACCGCTTGTTGTTCTTCACTGCCAGCGACACCGCCCGCAGCGAGAAAGGCCGGCAGCTGGCGGAGAAAATGATGGGGAACCCGAGCGAGGATGCGGCGGGCATGCGTGCCATATCGCCGCTCTATCGCTATGACGAGCTGACCCTCCCGGTGATGCTGGCCCATGGCCGTGAGGACCAGCGCGTGGACTTCGAGCACAGCCGGCGCATCTCGCGGATGTTGCACCTGGCCGGCCATGCACCGGTTGAATTGTATTTCGACGAGGAAGGCCATGGCATTTTGGACCCGGCCAACCGCAGCATGCTGTGGAATCGCGTCGCTGAATTCCTGGATCAATCCACCCGGCCGTGACAGCAGCTATTGCCGCACGAGACCAACTGTTCGGCCCCGCGCGCCGGGAATAGAATGTCGGCATGGACGCACTCACTTTCCGCACCGCCACCGCCGCCGACATCCCGGCCCTGATCGACCTGGTCACCTCCGCCTACCGTGGTGACGCCTCGCGCGTGGGCTGGACCACCGAGGCCGATATCCTCGATGGCCAGCGCATCGACGCCGCCGGCATCCAGGGCGATCTGGACCGCCCGCGCAGCGTGATCCTGCTCGCCGAACAGGACGGCCAACTGCAGGCCTGCTGCCACGTCGCCGATGAGAACGGCCACGGTTATTTCGGCATGTTCTCGGTAAGCCCTGCCGTCCAGGGCGGCGGCATCGGCAAACAATTGATGCAGCACGCGGAACAGCATGCCGCCGAGCAATGGCAGCTGCCCACCATGCAGATGACGGTGATCGACTGCCGCGACGAACTGATCGCCTTCTACGAGCGCCGCGGCTACGTACGCACCGGCATCAAGAAGCCGTTCCCGTATGGCGACGAGCGCTTTGGCATCCCCAAGCGCGACGACCTGCAGTTCGAGATCCTGGAAAAGGCGCTGGGGGCCGCTGCATGAGCGAGACCTGGACCTTCATCTGCGCCAGCGAAGAACTGCTGCCAGGCGAGCTGAAAACCGGCTTCGACGAAGTCACCGGCGCCCCGATCGTGGTGTTCAATCTCGACGGCGAGCTGTATGCCCTGGAAGACCAGTGCACGCACGAGGAGTTCGAACTGTCCTCCGGCACCTTGGACCCGGACGAAGGCAGCATCGAGTGCATCCTGCACGGTGCCCGCTTCGATATCCGCGACGGCCGCGCCCTGTGCGCGCCCGCCTATACAGCCGTACCCAAGTTCCCGGTAAAGCGCGAACACGGCGGCATCTGGTCGCGCGACGACCGCGACTAAGCACCCGGCCGCTGGGCTGATCCGGAGGAGTGCTGGCTGCCCCCGGCACGCCGGTGGGCAGCTCCCCAGCGCTGGCGGCTGCTGTCCTCACCCTTTTCCCTACCCTTGCCTGCATCCGGCTGATCGGCACTATGCACCCGGCGACCGGCGACCGGCACTGTCCGGTAGGTGATGGCATTGAAAACGCAAACAATTCTCAATAAGATGCGCATCTGTCGCGATAACGCGAAATTAACGGCTCGCATCTTTCCCCATGTCCCCCCCCTCCACCAAGGCTCCTACGCTGACCGTCGCCATCGTGCGGCAGCGCCTGCCTTGGCTGATGCTGGTGTTCGGCATGTTGCTGGTCTGGGCCGTGGCTCTGCAGGCCAAGGCGGAGGGTGCAGTCCCGACGGCGCTGGCAGGTTTCGAACAGGTGCAGGTCTCGCCTGAACCCGGCCATCCGCAGCAGCCGCTGCAGATGACCGCGATCAGCGAATCCGGTGCTGAATCCTCACGTGTCGGCAAGCAACGACCTGCACCCATGCTGTCCAGCCCGTTGCGGCCGGCCTCGTTCACTCCCAACCGCGTCTTCCTGACTGCCGCCAGCGACACGCTGCTGCAGCACGCGGTTGAACGTGCCCAGCGCTACCCGCTGGCACCCTGCCTGCTGCTCAATCCCGGCCACGCCCCGCCGCGTACCCACGCCGCTTAAGTCGCCGCAGGCGAATTCGCGCGTCCGCTACGCGCCGTCGTTGACCTCCCGCTCCCGATTTCCGCCCGCAGCGCCATCCGGCCTGTCGTGCCAGTCCGTTTCTTTTCTCCCGGATATACCCGTCCATGACCCATATCAAGACCCGCAAGTACGCACCGCGCGCCACCATGCTCGCCACCGCCACCCTGGCTGCCGGCTTCTCGCCGCTGACCGCGTTGGCCGCCGACGCAGATGCCGATTCGGCCAAGAACAAGGCCACCGACCTGGACCAGGTGCAGGTCCGCGGCAGCTGGTTCGCGCCGTCCTCGCCCAAGTTCACCGCTGAACTGCTGGATACGCCGAAGTCGGTGGCCGTGGTCAGCGAGAAGACCATCCAGGAAATCGGTGCGACCAACCTGGTCGACGCGCTGCGCATGGTGCCGGGCATCACCTTCGGTGCCGGCGAAGGTGGCAACTCCACCGGTGACCGTCCGTTCCTGCGTGGCTTTGACGGCCAAAGCAACATGTTCGTCGACGGCCTGCGCGACGTCGGTACGCAGACCCGCGAAGTGTTCGACCTGGAACAGCTGGAAGTGGTCAAGGGCCCGAGTTCGGCCTACGGTGGCCGTGATTCCGGCGGCGGCAGCATCAACCTGGTCAGCAAGACGCCGAAGCTGAAGAACGAGACCAGCGCCAGCATGGGCATCGGCACCGACAGCTATGCGCGCGGCACCGTCGATGCCAACTACGTGCTCGGCGACGGCATCGCCGCACGCCTGAACCTGCTCAAGCACGAGTCGGACATCGCCGGCCGCGATGCCGCCAATGTCAGCCGCTGGGGCATCGCACCGTCCATCGCCTTCGGCCTGAACGGCCCGCTGCAGCTGATCGCCAGCCACTACCACCTGGAAACCGATGACCTGCCCGACGCCGGCGGCTTCCCGTACGGCGACCCGGCCACCAAGACCACCGTCGGCGCACCGCTGGTTCCGAACCGCAACAACTACTACGGTCTGATCGACCGCGACTTCCAGCGCACCCGTGCCGACATCAGTACCCTGGACGCCAGCTACGCGTTCGGCGAGCACAAGCTGCGCAACATCGCGCGTCTGGGCAATACCAGCAATGACTACCTGTGGACCCAGCCGGACGACAGCAAGAACAACCCGCTGCAATACGGCACCCTGTGGCGCCGTACCAACAACCGTGCGATCGACACCAAGACCTTCGCCGACCAGCTGAGCCTGACCGGTGCGTTCCAGACCGGCGGCCTGAAGCACAGCTACAGCGCAGGCGTCGAGTACAGCGAAGAAAAGAGCAGCAAGGGCAGCTACGTGATCGGCGGCGCCGGCACCAACAACCCGATCGGCAACAACCAGGTGTGCAAGACCACCGGCGCGGCAACCGGCTACAACTGCACCGATTTCTACAACCCGAACCCGAAGGATCCGTGGGCGGCCACCCACCCGGTGACCCGCAGCAACAAGGCGCTGGATATCGAGCAGACCACCAAGACCAAATCGGTGTATGCGTTTGATACGATCGAGATCACCGAACAGTGGCTGGTCAACCTCGGCCTGCGCTGGGACGACTACGACACCGAACAGGTCACCCCGGTCCTGAACAAGGCCCCGACCGTGCTGCGCAACAGCGACGGCTTCCTCAACTACCAGGCTGGCGTGGTGTTCAAGCCGACCGCCAACGGCAGCATCTACCTGTCCTACGGCACCTCCTCGACCCCGCCGGGCATGGACAGCGGTGAAGGCAATGACTCGATCAGCGCCGCCATCCAGAACCTGAAGCCGCAGGAAACCAAGAACTACGAGCTGGGCACCAAGTGGGACCTGCTCGACAAGCGCCTGAACCTGACCGCCGCCATCTTCCACACCGAGATGAGCAATGCGCGCGTCACGGTTGACTCCGGCAACACCGAGAACGCGGGCAAGAAGGCGATCAATGGCCTGGAGCTGGGCGTCACCGGTCAGATCACCGACAGCTGGAACGTCTCTGCCGGCTACACCTACATGGACTCCGAGCTGAAGGACAACGGTTTTGTCTGTGGTGTCACCGTGCCGCGCGGCCAGCCCTGCCCGGCAGGCCAGTACGTCGTCTCGCCGAACAACGGCAACGTGTTCCCGAACACTCCGAAGCATGCCGCGACCTTGTGGACCACCTATGTGCTGCCGTTCGGCCTGACCATCGGTGGTGGCGCAAGCTACGTCGACAAGCAGTACGGCGACGCGGCCAACACCAAATGGATTCCCAGCTACACCCGTTGGGACGCGATGATCGGCTACGCCATCCAGGACAACATCAGCCTGCAGTTGAACGTGCAGAACCTGACCGACAAGACCTACTTCACCAAGGCCTATGCCTCGCACTACGCGAGCATCGCCCCGGGTCGCGCGGCCACCCTGGCACTGAACGTCAAGTTCTGATCCAGGCATGACCCGCAGCGGCGGCAGGTGCAAACCTGCCGCCGTTGTGCTTTTCCGGTCCCACCGCAACAGGCGACGGCCCCCTCCTGCACTGGCTACCATCCGCAGCAGAAGCCGCTGCAAATCGGGTCACAGGCAAGACCATGTCCAATCCCTTACCCACCGATACCAACACGCTGGCACAACAGCTGCTGAGCGATCCGCAGGGTACGTTCACACAGGTCCGCGAGGCCGCCTTGGATGGCCAGCTGGATGCACAGCTGCTGCTGGCCCAGCTCTACATCGAAGGCAAGGGCGTGGCGCGTGACGAACACGCCGCCCTGCTCTGGTACGAGACCGCCGCCAACAACGGCAGCGCGTTGGCGATGAACATGCTCGGCCGCTGCCATGAGCTGGGCCAGGGTTGCACACCCGACGCCACGCTGGCTGCCGTCTGGTACCGCAATGCCGCCGAGGCCGGGCTGGACTGGGGCATGTACAACCATGCCAACCTGCTGGCCACCGGCCGCGGCGTGCCACAGGACCGGCCGCGGGCGCTGGCGCTGTATACCCAGGCCGCGCAT
Organism: Stenotrophomonas sp.; assembly: GCF_032066555.1. Taxonomy (GTDB): domain Bacteria; phylum Pseudomonadota; class Gammaproteobacteria; order Xanthomonadales; family Xanthomonadaceae; genus Stenotrophomonas. Next base: position 111,678 of record NZ_DAMBKV010000002.1, on the reverse strand, counting down.
ATGGGCCACGCCAAATCGATGAACCTGCTGGCGCGGCATCTGGAAGACGGCCTGGACATCGAACGCGATCCACAGGCCGCCCTTGCCTGGTATCAACGTTCGGCCGAAGCCGGCGATTTCCGTGGCCAGGCCAACCTCGCCTCCATCCTGCTGCAGCAGGGCCAGGTCGAGCAGGCCGTGCATTGGCTGCGGCTGGCCCTTGCCCATGGCAGCCCGGCGTTCATGGCGCATATCGTGCCCGAGCTGGCCGCCTCCCCCCATCCGCAGATCCGCGCACTGGTCGCCTGAGCCAGGCGCCGAGGAACTCCCATGCTGCTGCATATTCCCAACGTACTCAGCGCCGAACAGATCGCGCAGTTCCGCCGCAAGCTGGACGCCGCCGACTGGACCGACGGCCGCGAAACCGTCGGCCATCTCGGTACCCATGCCAAGCGCAACGAGCAGTTGCCGGAGAACTCTGCGCTACGCCGCGAACTGGGCGAGACCGTGTTGCTGGCGCTGGCCCGCAATCCGTCCTTCTTCAGCGCCGCGCTGCCGCTGAAATACCTGCCGCCGCGCTTCAACCGCTATGCCGGTGGTGGTACTTACGGCTTCCATGTCGATGGTTCGGTGATGAACCTCGGCCAGGGCGAGCAGCTGCGTTCGGATCTGTCCTGCACGCTGTTCCTGTGCGAGCCGGAGGAATACGACGGCGGTGAGCTGATCATTGCCGACACCTACGGCGAGCATGAAGTGAAGCTGCCGGCCGGCGACCTGGTGCTGTATCCGTCCAGCAGCCTGCACAAGGTGCAGCCGGTGACGCGCGGCGCGCGCCTGGCCTCGTTCTTCTGGGTGCAGAGCATGGTCCGTGACGATGCCCACCGCCGCCTGCTGTGGGAGATGGATACCTCCATCCAGCAGCTCACCCAGGATTGCCCGCAACACCCCTCCCTGGTCAGCCTCACCGGCATCTATCACAACCTGCTGCGGCAGTGGGCTGAGACCTGAGCAACACATAGCGCCGCCGGCAGAGAGTGCGTAGCCCGGGTAAGCAAAGCGCACCCGGGGCCGCGGGGCCCACCGCAGAAAATTCGATAGATCCCCGCCTCCCGGGTGCGCTGCGCTTACCCGGGCTACGTCGGCTGCCACACATGATGCCAATCAGCGATTGATATTCGTCAAATTGATATCAATTCTCATTTGCAAAAGTTAACTAATCGTATCTACAATGCCGCACCGCGCACGCCGGCCCCTGTCGCCGCGTCCGCAATCCGGGGATACGCATGCACCAACCACAGCGCCAGCACGCACAGAACAACGCCAGTTCCGGCGCTGTCAGCCTGCGTCCGCTGGCCTTGTGCATGCTGTTGTTGCTGTCGCTGCTGGCAGCGCTATGCCAGAACGGCGCCCAGTTTTCCCGGCTTGGCCTGACCCAGAGCGGCCATGCCTCGGCGCCGGCTGAAGAACGTCAAGGCGGCGAACGCCACCTGGAAGAAGAAAGCCCGGCCAAGCTGCGCCGGGTAGCACAGTTGCGCGCGCCACGCGCAGTCCAGCCCCAGCCAGATGTGCAGCCGCTGCTGTCTGCAGTGGTCGACGTCACTCCCATCCGCACGGTCATCCCGGCATCCGAGCCGGTCATTGCCCATGCACTGGCCAGCCCACGCCAGCAGCGTGGGCAAGCGCCACCGCTGAGCTGACGTTCCACACGTAGTCGTTTCCGCTACATCCCTTTCTTCTTCCCAGTTTGCCCTGCACGCGCCCAGCGCCAGCAGCGATTGCAACTGCTCTCCGCATTTCCAAGATCGAGGTATTCCCATGGCCCTGCGCCAGCGTCACCGCGTGTCCGTTTCCCGCCAACTGCTCAGCCTCGCCGTGCTCGGCGCCATCAGTGCCAGTGCACACGCCAACGGCAGCGGTGCGCCGACCACGCTGGACAAGGTGGTCGTCACCGCCAGCGGCTTCGAGCAGAAGATCACCGATGCGCCGGCCAGCATCAGCGTGGTCAGCCGCGAGGAACTGGCGCTGCGTCCCTACACCAGCCTGGTCGACGCACTGCGTGACGTCGAGGGCATCGACGTCGGCATGGAAACCACCGACAAGAACGGCCGCGCCACCATCTCCATGCGCGGCATGCCCTCCGAGTACACGCTGGTTCTGATCGACGGCCGCCGCCAGAGCAATGTCGGCAACCTGTACCCGAACAACTTCGGCGGCGGCCAGTTCGCCTACATGCCGCCGTTGGACGCGGTGGAGCGCATCGAAGTGGTACGCGGCCCGATGTCGACCCTGTACGGTGCCGACGCCATGGGCGGCGTGATCAACATCATCACCCGCCGCAACCAGAACGAATGGCATGGTTCGGTGACGCAGGGCTTCACCGTGCAGCAGGAAGATGCCTTCGGCGACGCCCGCACCACCGATCTGTACCTCAGCGGCCCGCTGATCAAGGACCGCCTCGGCATGACCGTGCGCGGCAGCTGGTACGACATCGACGAGTCGCGCCCCGAATGGGATTCCCTGCCCTTGCCCGATGGCAGCCGCTGGGAACGTGCGCTTGGCTTTGGCGGCGGTGGCAAGGCGGTCGCCAACACCAACTGGAACAGCGGCATCCGCCTGAACTTCAAGGCCAGCGACAACCACGACCTGTGGCTGGACTACGACGTATCACGCCAGAAATACGACAACAGCCAGGGCCAGACCGGCACCCTGGACAGTGCTGCAAGCCTGTGGCGCAGCGGCGTGGCCACCATCCCCAACGGCAACGGCGGCACCACCAGCCGCCGCGTGGTGCAGCCGCGCGTGGGTTATACCGCCTACCAGCGCTATGAGCTGGACCAGCTGTCGCTGACCCACCAGGGCCGCTACGACTTCGGCACCTGGCAGACCAGCCTGTCGCGCACCCAGAGCAACAACCTCGGCCGCTCGCTGCCGCTGACCCTGGCCGAACGCGCCGACCTGCAGACACTGTGGAACGATGTCTGCCGACGCCGCGGCCAGGCGGCCAACTGCAACATGGCCAGCGGCAACCTGTCGGTGCTCAATGACGCCGAGCGCGCGCGCCTGGAGGCCTTCCTGCCGCGTCCGCTGCGCACGATGGAACTGGATGCCATGGTGCTCGACACCATGCTCGACCTGAGCTTCGGTGCGCACAAGGTCACCGTCGGTGGCCAGTACAACAACACCGACATGACCGACGGCGTGTTCGGCATGGACGGCAACGGCTACCGCGACAACGTCAAGCAGAAGCACCGCACCTGGTCGGTGTTCGCCGAGGACAACTGGGCGCTGACCGACGCACTTACCGCGACCCTGGGCCTGCGTTATGACCACCACAACATCTTCGGCAGCCATGTCAGCCCGCGCGCCTACCTGGTGTGGAATGCCAACGATGCCTGGACCGTCAAGGGCGGCATCAGCACCGGCTACAAGACCCCGCGTCCGGACCAGTTGTTCCCAGGTGTCACCGGCTTCGGTGGCCAGGGCGTGATCCCGATGGTCGGTTCGCCGCACCTGAAGCCGGAAACCAGCACCAACTACGAAATCGCCACCTATTACGACGGCGGCCGCTGGGGCTTCAACGCCACTGCCTTCCTCAACCGCTTCGACGACAAGATCGCCAGCGGCGGCAGCTTCGCCAACTGCGAAGTGGCGCCTGCCAACAGCGGCTACTGCGTGGACGTGGGCCCGGGCTGGGCGGCGTTGGGTTACAGCGTCTTCAGCCAGAGCGTGAACCTGGACAAGGCCGAAACCCGCGGCGTCGAACTGGCCAGCCACGTTGACCTGCTCGACAACCTGCAGCTGCGCGGCAACTACACCTATACCAAGAGCGAACAGACCAGCGGTGCCACCAAGGGCCAGCCGATCGCCGGCAATCCGGCCAAGCACATGGCCAATGCCAGCCTGAACTGGCAGCTCAACGAGGCCATCAGCCTGAGCCTGATCGGCGAAGGCCGCTACGACCGTTACCGCGACACGCTGGTCTCCAACATCGGAGGCGTCAGCAGCTCGACCGTGCGTTATTACGAGGACTACACCACCTTCCACCTGGGCGGCAGCTGGAAGCTCAACGACTGGCTGACCGTCAATGCACGCGTCAACAACCTGTTCGACAAGGACTTCGTCGCGCAGTCGTGCATCCTGACCTCGCCCAGCGAATACAGCTGCGTTGACGACTACGCGGTGAAGGAACAGCGCCGCAGCTACTGGCTGTCGCTGAACGCACGCTTCTAAGCACCGCGGCGCATGGCACCGGCACCTGCATCGCCGGTGCCGGTGCCCACCGATGGTGGATGCTGTTCAACCGGATGTTTGCGTTATCCGCAATCCGATGCCAGAACGCTGGCATCGGATTTTTTTGTGGGAGCGGCATTGGGCTGTGCCGGCAGATCCACGATCCCGGTGCTAAAGTCCGCACACCTTTAACCCCGCTTTTTCAATGACCAGCCGCACTTTCCACTCCGTACAGGCGCTGCGCGCCATTGCCGCATTGCTGGTCGTCGTGTTCCACCTGCAGATCGTGGAGCAGAAATACTCTGCAACCACACCGCTGATCCCGACGTTGATGCGCTACGCCGACAGTGGCGTGGATCTGTTCTTCGTGCTGTCCGGCTTTGTGATGACCACGATTGCCGCCGGCAGCTACGGCAGCCCCCACAATGCCGGGCGTTTCCTGCTGCGTCGTTGCTGGCGCGTTCTGCCACTGTATTGGCTCTACACCAGCGTGGTGGTGGCGCTGATGCTGCTGGCGCCGGGCATGGCCAACAGTTCCTACCAGGACCAGAGCATCGTTGCCTCCTATCTGCTCTGGCCGCAATCACAGCTACCGCTGCTCACCGTGGGCTGGACGCTGATCCACGAGATGTTCTTCTACCTGGTGATGGCCGGCATGATCGCCTTCGCCCGTGAATCGCTGTTGCCTTGGCTGCTGCTCGGCTGGGCTGTGCTGACCCTGTGTGCGCAGCAACTGCTGGGCCCCGCCGCCGCGCCATGGCAGCTTGTTGCCAGCAGCCCACTTACCCTTGAGTTCATCGCAGGTGCCTTGGTTGGCCTGTACTGGCAACGACTGCCCGCAGCTCTCGCACTTCCGGTGGCCGGGTTGGGCGCGGCGGGCTTCCTGTCTACGCTGCTGATACTTGCTGGCCTGGATGCCGCCGCGCCCTCGGCGGCACTGCGCGCACTTGGCTTTGGCCTGCCAGCAGCACTGCTGACCCTCGGACTGGTGCGCTGGGAGCGTGCCAGCGCGCCAGTGCTGCCACCTGCGCTGCTACGGATCGGCGACAGCTCCTATTCCTTGTACCTGAGCCATGTCTTCGTCATTTCCGCCGCGGGCCGACTCTGGCAGAAAAGCGGGTGGAACAGCACCACCTGGCAATCCGGCCTGTTCGTGCTGTTGACCCTGTTGGCCTGTGTTGGTGCCGGGCTCGTGTCCTGGCGACTCCTGGAACAGCCGTTGCAGAAGCTGTCATCACTGCGCCGCCGGCGTGCCCAGGCACCCGACATCCTCGCGGAGTGAGTTTGGCGGTCTTTTGGATACAAATCGATACAAATTGCGAATCATTCTCATTAGTGATCTAATCGCACTCCTTCCATCCCCTCTTTCCCCGTGTCCGCAGATCGCAGCACCACCATCGTGCAACAACAGGCCAGCCGCGGTTTCTGGTTGCGCACCCTGCATCAGTGGCACTGGATCAGCTCGGCGGTCTGCCTGGTCGGCATGCTGTTGTTCTCGCTGACCGGCATCACCCTGAACCACGCATCCAGGATCGAAGCCAAGCCGCAGGTGCAGAACCAGCAACTGGAACTGCCAGCGCCGGTGCTCAAGGCGCTGGGTGATCGCGAAGACGGCAACGCACCACTGCCCGCGCGCGTAGCGGATTGGCTATCCAATCGCCTGGAAGTGTCCATTGGCAGCCGCGAGGCCGAGTGGTCGCCGGAAGAAATCTATTTGTCCATGCCCGGCCCCGGCAGCGATGCCTGGTTGAGCATCGATCGCGAAACCGGCGCGGTGGAGTTTGAAAAAACCCGTCGCGGCTGGGTCTCTTATTTCAATGACCTGCACAAGGGCCGCAATGCGGGCCCGGGCTGGGGTTGGTTCCTCGACGTCTTTGCGGTGGCCTGCCTGGTGTTCTGCATCACCGGCCTGTTCCTGTTGCATCTGCATGCGCGGCAGCGGCGCATGACCTGGCCGCTGGTCGGCCTGGGTTTGCTGATCCCGCTGCTGATCGCCCTGCTCCTCATCCATTGACCGTCTTTCTCTCCGGAGTCGCACCATGCGCGTCACCCTGACCATCGCCCTGAGCGGTTTGATTGCCACCGCTCCTGCCGCCTACGCCGCCAGCCTCGACGTCAACGTCGAAGTGCCCAAGCTCAACGTGGCCGAATACCACCGCCCGTATGTCGCGGTGTGGATCGAAGGTGCCGACCAGCAGGTCGCCGCCAACCTGTCGGTCTGGTATCAGCTCAAGGACACTGCCGAAGGCCATGGCACCAAGTGGCTGCCGGACCTGCGCCAGTGGTGGCGCAAGAGCGGCCGCACCCTGCAGGTGCCGGTCGATGGCGTGACCGGCCCGACCCGCCCGGTCGGCAAGCACCAGCTCAGCTTCAGCGACCGCCAGCCGCAACTGCGCGCGCTGCCCGCCGGCCAGTACTCGCTGGTGGTGGAAGCCGCACGCGAAGTCGGTGGCCGCGAACTGGTCAAGATTCCCTTCACCTGGCCGGCCCGTGCCGCGCAGAACGGCCGTGCCCAGGGCACCTCCGAACTCGGCACCGTCACCCTCGCCGTCAAGCCCTGATCCCCCTTACCAACGGAGCCAACCGATGAAGCGTTCCCTCCTGCTTGCCGCCACCATCGCTGCAGCATTGCCGTTCTCCGCCGCCGCCCACAAGGCCTGGCTGCAGCCGTCGCAGACCGTCATTGCCGGTACCAACCCGTGGATCACCGTGGATGCGGCCGTTTCCAACGACCTGTTCTACTTCAACCACGTGCCGCTGCGCCTGGACAACCTGGTGATCACCGCACCGGACGGCAGCACCGTGCAGCCGCAGAATGCCGCCACCGGCAAGTACCGCAGCGTGTTCGACGTCGAACTGACCCAGCAGGGCACCTACCGCCTGGCCACCGTCAATGCCGGCCTGTCGGCCAACTGGCAGGAAGACGGCAAGCCCAAGCGCTGGCGCGGTAACGCCGCCACCTTCGCCACCGAAGTACCGAAGGACGCCAAGGACCTGAAGGTCTCCGAGACCGCCGGCCGCATCGAGACCTTCGTTACCAACGGCAAGCCGAACGACACCGCTCTGGCGCCGACCGGCAAGGGCATGGAACTGGTTGCCCTGGGCCATCCGAACGACCTGTTTGCCGGTGAGCAGGCCAGGTTCAAGCTGCTGGTTGATGGCAAGCCGCACGCTGGCCTGGAAGTCGAGATCACCCGTGGTGGCACCCGTTACCGCAACGCCCAGGAAGAGATCAAGGTCACCACGGACGCCAACGGCGAGTTCTCGGTAACCTGGCCGCAGGCGGGCATGTACTGGCTGGAAACCGGCACCGAGGACAACAAAACCTCGATCCCGCAGGCCAACGTCCGCCGCCTGAGCTACGTCGCCACGCTTGAAGTGCTGCCGCAGTAAAGCTCAAAACCCCTCTCCCTCCGGGAGAGGGGTTGGGGTGAGGGCAAAGCCGAAGCAGCATCAATGAAATTGGCTGCCGGCCAGAACAGCAAAAGCTCCCCCTCATCCGCCCCTTCGGGGCACCTTCTCCCGCAAACGGGAGAAGAAACACCTGCCCCAGCCGGCTTTTTGATACCGATGTCCACCAACGCCGACATCGCCGCCCTTGGCGGCCACACCATGGGCACCAGCTGGAGCGTCAAGCTGGTGGCTGCACGCAGCCGTGACCTGCACCCGCTGCATGCAGGCATCCAGGCCGAACTCGACCGCGTGGTCGCGCAGATGAGCACCTGGGAATCTGATTCGGACATCAGTCGCTACAACCGCGCCACCGCCAACAGCTGGCACGCACTGCCCGATGACTTCTGGAACGTACTCAGCACCGCGCACGACATCGCCGAGCGCAGCGCTGGCGCCTTCGATCCCAGCATCGGGCCCTTGGTCGCCCTGTGGGGCTTTGGTGCCGATGCCGGCGCACGGACGGTGCCCGATCCGGCGCGCCTGGCCGAGGTCGCCGCACGCTGCGGATGGCACAAGCTGCAGCTCGACCCGCAGACCCGAAGCGCGCTGCAACCCGGCGGACTGCAACTGGATCTATCTGCCATCGCCAAGGGTTACGGCGTGGATCTGGTCAGCGCCTGGCTGCGCCGTATCGGCATCACCGCCGCACTGGTCGAGGTCGGCGGCGAACTGCATGGCTACGGCCTGAAACCCGATGGACAGCCCTGGCGCGTACTGGTCGAGTCCGCACCCGAAGAAGACGCCGGCGCCGAGTACCCACCGCGCGTGCTGGCGCTCGATGATCTGGCGGTTGCCACCTCCGGCGACCGCTGGCACCAGTTCGAGCGCGATGGCATCTCCTACAGCCACACCCTGGACCCACGCAGCCACGCCCCGGTCAGCCGCGCAGCTGCGGCGGTAACGGTCATTGCCCGCGATGCGATGCATGCCGATGCCTGGGCCACCGCGCTCACCGTGATGGGGGCCGAAGAAGGCCTGGCCTTTGCCAACGACCATGACTTGGCTGCACGCTTCATCACCCGTGGCAGCAATGGCCTTGTCGAAACCATGACGCCCGCCTTCCAGCGTCACCTGGACGCCAGCACGCAATGAATCCCAATCGTTCCACCCGCGCCCTGCTCGGCAATCTCGCTGTTGGCCTCGGCCTGCTGCTGATCGCGCTATTGCTGCTGCGCCTGCATCTGGGCGAACGCTGGTGGCCGGCCGCACCATTGGCATCGCAGTGGTGGATGGCGCTGGCAGCGCTGGTGGTCTATGCCGCAGCCTGCTTCGCGCTGTGGTGGTGTACCCGCCAACGCGATGACGACAACGGCGACAGCAATGAACCGCCGATCCTGGTGGCATGGTCCAGCCAGACTGGCTTTGCACAACAATTGGCACAGCGCACCGCCGCGCATCTGCGCGCTGCCGGGCACAAGACCCGCCTGCGCGCCATCGACCAGGTTGATGCTGCGCTGCTCTCCAGCAGTCGCCAGGCCCTGTTTGTCGCCGCCACCACCGGCGAAGGGGATCCGCCGGATCATGCGCTCGCCTTCCTGAGCCGGGTAATGCCAAAGCCGTTGCAGCTTCCACAGCTGCAGTACGCGGTGCTGGCGCTGGGCGACAAGACCTACGAGCACTACTGCGCATTCGGCCATCAACTCGACGAGTGGCTGCGCACACACGGCGCGCAACCGCTGTTCGATACGGTGGAAGTGGACAATGCCGATGCCGACGCACTGCGCCATTGGCAGCAACTGCTGGGCCAACTTGGCGGGGAAGCCAGCCATGCCAGCGATTGGAGCCCACCGGCCTACCAATCCTGGCTGCTGCGCCAACGTGAAGTACTCAACCCCGGCAGCATCGGCGGCAAGGTTTTCCACCTGCAACTGCAGCCCACCACGGGCACCCTGCCGGACTGGCAGGCCGGCGACATCGCCGAGATCGGCCCACGCCAATCCGCCGATGCGGTGATGCAGTGGCTGCAGGCGAACCGGTTCGATGCCGCAACCGTGCTGGCCGACGGCCGCACGCTGGCGGACGCCCTCGCCCGCTCCTATCTGCCGGATGGCGCCGACAATCACGATGCCAATGCGTTGGCAGCCAGCCTCAAGCCCCTGCCCCATCGCGAATACTCGATTGCGTCAATGCCTGGCGAAGGCAGCCTGCAACTGATGCTGCGCCGGCAATTGCGCCCGGATGGCACACCCGGCCTGGCCAGCGGCTGGCTCTGCGACTACACGCAGATCGGCGACAGCATTGATCTGCGCCTACGCAGCAACAGCAATTTCCATCCGCCGGCCAACGACACCCCGCTGATCCTGATCGGCAACGGCACCGGCATCGCTGGCCTGCGCGCGCACCTGCGCGCACGCATCGATGCAGGGGCACACCGCAACTGGCTGCTGTTCGGCGAACGCAATGCCGCCCACGATTTCCATTTCGGTGCCGAGCTGCAGCGATGGCAGCGCAAAGGCGGCATCGAGCGACTCGACACAGTTTTCAGCCGCGATGACGGCCAGTTCCACTATGTGCAGGACGCACTGGCCGCACACAGCGATGTGTTGCGGCAGTGGCTGGACGACGGTGCCACCATCCTGGTCTGCGGCAGCCTGCAAGGCATGGCCCCGGCGGTGGACAAGGTGATCATCGATGCGATAGGTGCCGATGCGCATCAAGCGTTGCGTATCGCAGGGCGCTATCGCCGCGACGTGTACTGATCGCAACAACGCTTCACCTGTAGTGCCGAGCCATGCTTGGCAGAGGCCTTACAAGCAACCCCAACGTAGTGCCGAGCCATGCTCGGCAAGGGCATTACCGGGAAGACCTCTGCCGAGCATGGCTCGGCACTACATAAGAAACGCTGCGCTTCTGTATCTGTGGCTTCGTGGCTTACGCCGCTCCTGCAACAGCCGGGGCCGCTGGCGTCAGCCGTATCGCCAGCAACTCGCCGCCGCCACTGAGCGTGTAGCGTTGCCGCTCGCCAGCCCCCAACCACGCGGTATCACCGGCCGACAGCGCCGGCAGCACGCCACCCTCGAACTCGGCCTGCCCAGCCAATAGATGGATCGCCCATGCCGCCTGCGGCTCGGTGAAGAACAGCATGTTGCCGACCAAGGGCCGATGCAGCAGCTCGGCTTGCAGCGCCTCACGCCGCCACATCAGGTTGAAATCCTGGGTCACGCCATCGACCAGTTCACCCACCAGCTCCGCCTCGCCAGCGAAGCGCAGGCGCTGATACGGCGGCAGCAGGGTTTCGCAACGGCCATCGGCAAAACGCAGGCGCAGGCCTTCGCCCTGCAGCAATACAAGCTCACGTTCGATACCGGGGAAGGCGGAGAAGGCCGCGTCCTGTTCGATCTCGGCGATCGACAAACGCAGCTGCCAATCGCCCTGCTCCGGCAGACGCAGGATTTCGCGCGTCCAGCCCAGACCATTGCGCCAGCGCTCGCGCTGGTAAAGGGCGGACGGGATGACGCGGGAAGGAGAGTTCAGTGTATGCATCTGGCAATGATGCCATCAGCGCGTGGGTGGCTGTCTCTTTTGTAGGAGCGGCGTGAGCCGCGAAGCCACAGATCCAACAGCAAAGAGCAAAAAGCCACCCCCTCCCCAACCCTCCCCTTTGCTGCGCAAAGGGAGGGCGTGGAAGCTTTTACTTCGGCATCGCCAGATGTTCCGCCGTCAGCGGCTTGCCCGCACGCGGCGTGGTTGCGATCACCGCATCAGCCGGCAAGGCCGTGCCCTTGTCCAGGCGCGCCTGCACCCGGTCCAGCGCTTCGTACACATACGGCAGCAGCGGCAGGTAACGCGCGCCGTAATCCGGCAGGCCGAGGAAACCATCGAAGTGCTGCACGTTCTGCACCTTCCAATAGCTCAGCTCGCGCCCGGCAGCCTTGGCCGCCGCTGCATACGGCGCGCTGCTGAAAGCCGGCGGAATCAGACCGTCATCGGCGCCGTGCACCACCATCACCGGCAGGCCCTTGCGCGGTAAACCGGCATGGGTGGCCTGGATGCCCGCCTGCACACGCTTGGCGTCTTCCCCCTGCCCGTCCCACAGACCCCGCAGGCACTTCAGACCGGCATAGGTCAGGTCCGGCAAGGCGACCTTGCTGTCGAGCAGGCCAACGCCGGCGCCCGGCGGAATGCCGCTGCCATCGGAGATCCACGCCGCACGCTCGACTGCGGTCGCGGCGCGCGGCGAGAAGTCCGGGTTCTGTGCGGCAAAGTTGAAACCGCAGGGATGCTCGCCCACGCCATAACGACCGTAGGCCGAGGCATAGGTCGCAGCAATCGCACGCCACAGATCGAAGCCGGTGGACAAGGCACCCGCACGCAGTGATGCATCGGTCCAGCCCTTGCTCAGCATCAGGTCGTAAGCCGATTTGGCCTGCGCAGCCGGGGTCGCGCCGCTGATCACGCCTTCAGCAGCCAAGGTGGCGCAGCGCACGGCCGCACCGGCCTGCAGCGCCGCCGTCATCGGCGGCTGCGGCAGGTTGCTCATGTGCAGCTGCGCACACGGCATCAACAGCGCCGCCTCGGTGGTGTAGTCGTACAACGCACGTGCGCCGGGGGCGCTGGAATAGACGCTGGGCTCACCCGCCACCACCGCGTCCAGCCAATCGCCTTCCAGCTCGGCCGCACGCAGCACCGCGCCGCCACCATTGGAAATGCCAACGGCGATGATACGGGTATTGTCGAACGTAAACGGTGCCGCCTGCGGATAGGCCTGCTCCAGTGCCAGCAGCGCGAACTCGGCAGCCTGCTTCACGTGCCGGCCCCAATCGGCCTCCGGGTTGTCCTTGGAATGCGCGTGCTTGAACGCAACACCCGAGGCATTGACCGGCGCATCCGGCACAAAGGCCAGATCATCGACGTCGCCCAGGGCACCGACGGTGCCATTGGCGCGCACGCCCATCTGCGCGTCCAGATCGTAGTAATCGCTGCCCGCGCCCTTGTCGGTATAGACCACCGCACAGCCCTTGGGCAGGCCCCAGGCCGCGGCGACCGAGACCGCGCCATAGATGCCGCGCGAGCCCGATGCCGGCGCCACCAGCACGCAGCGCTTGGCGGTATCGAAGTTGTCCGGCACCTGCGCCAGCACCCGGTGCGGTTGCTTGGCACCAGGCAGGCGCGCGAACGCCGAGTACTCGCGGCCGGGCACGCTCTGCAGGCTGCCGAACAGCTCGCCATAACCGCCACCCGGTGCCAGATCGGCAATGCCGCGCCAGCTGCCCCACATCGCGCGGCGGCGCAGTTCGTCCACGGTCGGTGCAGTGGCGTCGGCAAATGCCGGTGGCGCCATGCTGCGCAGGCCGGCCAGGCCCAGCCCGGCAGTGAGCAGGTCATCGCTGCCGCGATGCTCGCTGCGGAGTTCGTTGCTGAACATGGAAGGCTCCACGGACTTGGAAGCTGGGCCGCTGGCACAGGAGGCCAGGCTCAGTCCGACGAAAAGGCCGCAGGCGGCGCGCAGTAGGGATTGGCTCATGGGCGCACCCTAGCAGAGCCACTGCGTCGGTCTCATCGTACTTAAGTACCACACGTTTTTAGCGCGGCGGCTGCTACGTTTGCCAGCCTCCCCCATCACATCCGGAGTCCCCCATGGACCGCTTCCTGCAAGGCCGCACCGCCCTGGTGACCGGCAGTACCTCGGGCATCGGCCTGGCCATCGCCCAGGCACTGGCCAGCGCCGGCGCACGCGTGGCAATCAATGGCCTGGGCACGCCCGAGCAGATCGAGGCCGCGCTCAAGAGCGTGGCCGAGGCCGGCGTCGACACCCGCCACTTCGACGCCGATCTGCGCAAGCCCGACCAGATCGCACACATGCTCGAGGCCGTGCAGGCCTGGGGCAACATCGACATCCTGGTGAACTGCGCCGGCATCCAGCATGCCGCGCCCTTGGCCGAGCAGCCGCCACAGAAGTGGGATGACATCATCGCCATCAATCTCAGCGCTGCCTTCCACACCATGCAACATGCCCTGCCCGGCATGGCCGAGCGTGGCTACGGGCGGGTGGTCAACATCGCCTCGGTGCACGGCCTGGTGGCGTCCAAGAACAAGGCGCCGTACGTGGCCAGCAAGTTCGGCATCGTCGGCCTGAGCAAGGTGGCAGCACTGGAATACGCCGCCGCCGGCAGCCGCGACAGCGGCGGCGTCACCGTCAACTGCGTCTGCCCGGGCTGGGTGGAAACGCCGTTGATCGAGCCGCAGATCCAGGCCCATCGCAATGGCGGCAGCCGCGACGACGGCGTGCGCGCCCTGCTGGAGGAAAAGCAGCCCAGCCTGCGCATGTCGCTGCCCGAGGACATCGGCGCGATGGTGGTATGGCTGTGCCGCCGCGAGTCGCACAACCTCACCGGTGCGGCGATGCCGATGGACGGCGGTTGGACCGCGCAGTAAGCGGCGGATTGCCAAGGGAAGCAGGCAATGGCTGAAAACCACGGCATACTGACCAAGCCGCCGGTGGCACAGACACCGGCGGCAGCTTCCTTTCCGCCTGTCAGTACCGCCATGCCCAGCCTGTTGATCGCCGACGACCATCCCCTGTTCCGCGCCGCCCTGCGGCAGGCGGCCAGTGAGGCCATGAGTGATCTGCAGGTGCGCGAAGCCGAATCGCTGGACGGCGTGCTGGCGGCACTGGATGCGGCACCGGATACCGACCTGATCCTGCTCGACCTGCATATGCCGGGCAATCACGGCTTGGCCGGGTTGGCCGCGATCCGTGCCCAGCACCCGGGGGTGGCGGTGATCGTGGTCTCGGCCAACGATGACCCGCGTGTGGTGCGCCGTGCCTTGGACCATGGCGCCGCCGGTTACCTGCCCAAGAGTTCGGGTTTGAACGAGCTGCGCGAGGCCATCCGCAGCGTCATGGCCTGCGAGCAGTGGTTGCCGGCCTCGCTGCGTGCCTCGGTGTCACGCGCGCAATCCTCCAGCCATGACAGCGAACTGGCCGCGCGTCTGGCCAGCCTGTCGCCACAGCAGTTCCGTGTGCTGGCACTGGTTGCCGAAGGCCTGCTCAACAAGCAGATCGCCGACCGTCTGGACGTGCAGGAACGCACGGTCAAGGCCCATCTGTCGGCGATCTTCGAACGCCTGGGCGTGCGCAACCGCACCCAGGCCAGCGTGGTGCTGCGCGAGCTGGAACTGAGTGACCCCGCCCGCCAGGCGCTGTAGGAGCGGCCTCAGCCGCGAAGCTGACATCGCTTCCGACATCGAAACCAAAGCAATCAGGAATCGCTGGGATTGGGTTCTGCGGGGTCAGGCAGGTCCGCCGGCTGCGCGGCGGACGCCGCACCTACGCGCCGCTGCTGCGACTCACCACCTTGTGCAGCAACATGCCCACCAGCATCGCCGGCACAAACCAAAACGCCTCCGGCGACAGCACGCCCAGCCCAACCAGCGCCGGGCCCGGGCAGTAGCCGGCCAAGCCCCAGCCTATCCCGAACAGGGCCGCACCCGTCAGCAGGCGCGCATCGATGCTGCGCACGTCCGACAAGTGGAAGCGCTGCGCGAACACCGGTGCCGGTCGCCGCAATACAAACCGGAACAACAGCATCGTCGTCATCACCGCGCCGCCAAGTACAAACAGCAGCGCCGGATTGAAATCGCCAAACACATCCAGGAAGCCGAGGATGCGCTGTGGATCGGTCATGCCCGATACCGCCAGCCCCAACCCGAACAAGGCACCGGCAAGCAACGCTGCAAAGGGAATACGCCAACTACTCATGCCACATGCCTCACGATATAGGTGGTGGCAATGGCGGTGACCATGAAGGTCATCACCGCTGCCAACGAGCGCAGCGACAGCCGCCCCAGCCCACACACGCCATGGCCGCTGGTGCAACCATTGCCCAGCCGCGTACCGAAACCTACCAGCAGCCCGGCAACAACCAGCAACACCGGCGGAAAGCCTTGCCGCGGCGTATAGGCACCCGGTACCAGCCACAACCAGGCGGCGCCGGCCGCAATCAGGCCGACCAGAAATGCCGCACGCCAAGCGACGTCGCCCTGCCGCGGCTGCAGCACACCACCGACGATGCCGCTGATGCCGGCGATGCGCCCGGTCAGCCACAACAGCAGTGTCGCCGCCAGCCCGATCAATACACCACCGGCCAGCGCGCTGATCCAGGTACTCATTGCGTGCCCCCCATCTGATCCAGCGGCAGGCGCAGGTAGCGCACACCATTGGCATCGGGCTCAGGCAGACGGCCACCACGGATGTTGACCTGCAGTGCCGGCAGGATCAGCTTGGGCACCGGCAGGCTGGCATCACGCTGCTGCCGCATCTGCACGAACGCGGCCTCGCCGGTGCCGTCCTTCAAATGCACGTTGTGCTGCTTCTGTTCGTCGATGCTGGTCTGCGCCTGCGCGGCGCGGCGGTCGCCGGGATAGTCGTGGCAGAGGTAGATGCGGGTGGATTGCGGCAAGGACAGGATCTTCTGGATGGAGCCGAACAGGCGGTGCGCATCGCCACCCGGGAAGTCGCAGCGCGCGGTGCCGGTATCGGCGGCAAACACGGTGTCGCCGATGAAGGCGGCATCGCCGATCACATAGGTCAGGCTGTCATCGGTGTGGCCCGGCGTGGCGATCACGCGTCCTTCCAGTCCACCGATGTTGAAGGTATCGCCATCGGCAAACAGGCGGTCGAACTGGCTGCCATCGGCGATGAACTCGTCACCCAGGCCGAACAAGGCCTTGAAGCGCTGCTGCACCGCGACGATGCCCTGGCCGATGGCCACCGGCACCTTCAAGGTGTCGGCCAGATAGCCCGCCGCACTGAGATGATCGGCGTGGGCGTGGGTCTCCAGGATCCAGGCCACGGTCAGCAGCTTGCCCTGCACGAAGTGCAACAGCGCATCGGCCGAGGCGGTGCTGGTGCGTGCGGCGGCAGCGTCGTAATCCAGCACCGGATCGATGATGGCCGCCATGCCGCCGTCGTGGTCGTAGACGACGTAGCTCAGCGTACCGGTGTCCTTGTCATGGAAGGCCTGCACCTGCGGTGCGGCGGTGTGCGAAATGGTCATGAGGAAGTCCTCGGCTTTTAATTTAGCTTTTTCTAAATTAAACTAGCGCCATCCAAAGTACAAGCCCGGACCTGAAGCCGCGATGCACATGCAGGACATGGATATCGAACAGATGCAGACGCATGCCGAACAGGCAGCGCAGCTGCTCAAATCCCTCGCCCACCCGGCACGCCTGCGGGTGCTGTGCCGACTGGTGGAAGGCGAAGCATCGGTGGGCGAACTGCAGGCCCAGGTCGGGTTGTCGATGTCGGCACTGTCACAACACCTGGCGGTGATGCGCGAAGGCGGACTGGTCAATACCCGCCGTGAAGCCCAGACCATCTACTACACCCTGGCCGACAGCCCGGCGTTGGGAGTGATGCAGGCCTTGCATGCGGCGTATTGCGGTGGTGCGGGGAGTCGGGATTGATGTTTGGAAAGCGCGCGAGCCGTCGAGATCTGTAGCCCGGGTAAGTGCAGCGCACCCGGGGCTTTCCGCAAAGAGCCCCGGGTGCGCTGCGCTTACCCGGGCTACCGGTGTTATTCCCTGTTTGCCATTCCCGGCCGCAACGCATCCGCCGCCAGCAACCGATCCAGGATCGACTTCAAGGCCAACGGGCGCACTGGCTTGTGCAGCAAGGTCAGACCCTGCTCCAGCACTTCGCGGCGTGTAGCCAGACTGTCATCCGCACTGAGGATCAGGGTTGGGCGGGCACCGAAACGCTCGCCCAGCCGCAGCTGCAAGGCGGTGCCGGTATCGCCGTCATCCAGGTTGTAGTCGAACAGCCACAGGCTGGCCGCTGTTGCCTGCAGCGCCGCCACCGCCTGCGCTTCGCCGGAGGCTTCGGCCACCTGGTAGCCCCAGCCGCGCAACAGCCCGGCCAAACCCTGCAAGGCCGCAGGATCGTTGTCGACCACCAGCACCGGCACGCCACCGGAAGTGGCCGCAGTGCGCGGACGCGGCTGCACCGCAGCCTGCGGGCAGGCCACCCACGGCAGCGATACCGAGAACACCGTGCCCTGCCCTTTCTCACTGCGCAGCCGCAGCGGCGCATGCAGCAGGCCGGCAATGCGGTCGGCAATGGCCAGGCCCAGGCCCAGCCCCTGGCCGCTGCTGTCCTCACCGCGACGGAATTCTTCGAAGATGCGCTGCTGCTCTTCGCGGGCAATGCCCGGCCCGGTGTCATGCACCTCGACGCGCAGCCGGTCGCCTTCGCGCCGCACGCCCAGCAACACCCCGCCGCGCGCGGTGTAACGCACCGCATTGGCGAGGAAGTTCTGCAGCACACGCCGCAGCAGCTGCGGATCACTGTTCACCCAGGCGCCGGTGGGCAGGTAGTGGAAGGCCAGCCCGCGTGCGGCCGCCAGGGCGCGGAACTCCGACGCCAGCGGATCAAGCACCTCGGCCAGCGGCAGATCACGCGGCTGCGGCACCAAACCACCGGCCTCCAGCCGTGACATGTCGAACAGCCCGGTCAACAGGTCAGTGGTGGAGTCGAGGGCGCCGCGGATCTGCACCACCGCCTGCTGCTGTTGGCTGGATTCAACCTGCTGCGCCAGCGTGTCGGTGAACAGGTGCGCGGCATGCAGCGGCTGCAGCAGGTCATGGCCCACGGCAGCGAGGAAGCGGCTCTTGGCATCGTTTGCCCGTTCGGCCTCACGCTTGGCCGATTCCAGCAGCGCGGTGCGTTCGCCCACACGCTGCTCCAGTGTTTCGTTGCTGCGCTTGAGCTCACGCTCACTGCGGCGGAATTCGGTGACGTCGGTGAAGGTCGCCACGAAGCCGCCACCCGGCATGGGGTTGCCGCGGATCTCGACAATGCTCCCATCCGGGAACACACGCTCGGTGAGGTGCGGCGTACCGGCACGCATGAAGGCCAGGCGGCGGTCCACCGCACGCTCGTCACCGCCACGCGCGGGCATGGCCTGCAGCGCCCAGCGGGTCAGGTCCATGATCGGCCGGCCTACCTGCAGCAGCTCGTCAGGAAAGCCGAACATGCGCGCATACGGCCGATTCCAGGCCACCAGCCGCTGCTCGCGATCAATCACGCTGATGCCCTGGCTCATGTTCTGCAATGCCGCCTGCAGCACCTGCTGGCTGAAACGCAGATCCTGCGAGGCTTCGCTGACGATGGCTGCAACGGTGGCCAGCTCGCTGCCCTCACGTCGCGCTGCGTCCAGCAACAGACGTGCGGACGCCGCGCCCAGTACGGCCGACAACTCGCGCTCCACACTGGCCTCGATCGCCGCTGGTACCGCGCCGCTACGCGGCGCGTTGGCCAGCAACTGTTCCACGCGCTCATAGGGAAGGAAACGACGACCGGCGTTTCGCAGGGTATCGGCATCCAGATTACGGCGGATGCGGTCCGGCGTATCGCGCCGCCACGCCATCGCCAGCAAGGTCACCGCCGTGCCAACGAACAGGCTCGCTCCCACCGCGCGCCCCAACGGCGTCCAGCCTGTCAGCCCGAACAAGCCCTGCGGGGCGAGCCATTGCCAACCGAACGGCCCCTGCAGCAACCACGCGGGCGCGCGTCCGCCACTTTCCAGCAGCGATGGCAGCAACAGCACCCAGGCCCAGGTCACAAAGCTGGCAACAACCCCGGCAATGGCAGCGCGCGGCGGCGTCTGCGGGCGCCAGATGGCGAACGCCAGCACCGGCACCAGGGTCGCCATTGCCGAGAACGAGACCGCACCAATATCGGCCAGCACGTTGCCACCGCCGATCAGGCGGCTGTAACCCCACGCCAGCAGCATGATCACGCAGATGCCCGCGCGACGCAGCCACACCAGTTCACGTCGATGATCGCCACCGCCGGCACGCGCCCAGGCGCTGCGCACCAGGCCGGGCGCGAACCAGTGGTTGCCGATCATCAGGCTCAGGGTCAGCGTGCTCACCACCACCATGCCGGTTGCCGCACTCAGGCCACCGAGGAAGGCGAACAGCGCCACGCCTTCATGCCCGGCCGAGAACGGCAGCGCCAATGTGTACATGTCCGAGGGAACACTGTTGCCCAGCAACGCCGTGCCCGCGCGTGCCAATGGCAGGATAGGCAGGGCTATCAGCAGCAGGTACAGCGGGAACAGCCAGCGCGCGGTGCGCACATCACCCGGATCACGGCATTCCACCACCCCAACATGGAACTGATGCGGCAGCAGGAACATCGCCAGGCCACCGAGTATCACCAACGGAATGAAACCGCCTTCCGGCGCACTTACAGCTGCCACCGGTGCCGTCGGCAGCCCCTTCAGGCCGAACCACACGAATACGCCCAGCGCCAG
Organism: Stenotrophomonas sp.; assembly: GCF_032066555.1. GTDB lineage: Bacteria > Pseudomonadota > Gammaproteobacteria > Xanthomonadales > Xanthomonadaceae > Stenotrophomonas. The sequence goes on along the minus strand of NZ_DAMBKV010000002.1, from coordinate 91,756 downwards.
CATCGCGCCCAACTTGAAAACCGACTCGGCCGCCATCGCCAGCACCAGCCCGCGGTTGTGTTCGGAGGCATCGGCGCGACGCGCACCGAACAACATGGCGAACAAGGCCATGGCCAATGCCACATACAGGGCACTGTCCTGCCATACCGAGCCGCCCTGCCCGGCTTCCACCGCGCGCGAGGTGATCATGCCGAAGCTCATCGCCACTGCCTTGAGCTGCAGGGCGATATACGGGATCAGCCCGAGCACGGTCACCAGCGTCACTGTCGCCGCCAGCCACGCATCGCGGCCGAGCCGCGCGGCGATCAGATCGGCCAGCGAGGTCGCGTTGGTCTCGCGTGCCAGCCGCACCAGCCGCATCATCATGCCCATCGCCAAGGCATAGAACAGGATGGCACCGACAAAGGTGGGCGGCAGCGGCCAGCCGTGGCGTGCCGCCTGGGTCACGGTGCCATAGAAAGTCCAGGAGGTGCAGTGCACGGCCAGCGACAAGGTGTAGATGTGTCGCCAATGGCGGGCAAAGGCGGTGGGTCGGCGTTCGCCATACAGCGCCACGCCGAACATCAAGGCCAACCAGGCCAGGCCTGCCAGCGCCACAGTTACCAGACTCAACATGGAATGCGTTTCCCGGAAGCTGCTTGGCAGGATACGGAGTTGGAGAAGAAGGATGAAGGAGTGCGTGCTCAAAGCCCTTGCTTTAAGCCCCTCTCCCACCGGGAGAGGGGTTGGGGTGAGGGTGCGGTTCGCTGGCAATTTGCTTCTTGCTTTGCATCAAAAGCCAAAGCTTGAAAGCCAACGGCAAAAGCTGCCCTCACCCCAACCCCTCTCCCGTAAACGGGAGAGGGGCTTTCAAGCAACAGCAACGGCAACCCCAAACGCAAAAGCCCCTTCCCTGCTCCGCAGGGAAAGGGCTCCGCCACTTTTGGCAAGCCCAGCGCAGTTTCCTGCCCCGGAACCTGGATCAGAAGTCGTAGCGTGCGGTCAGGGTGTACTGGCGCGGTGCACCGTAGAAGCCCGTCAGCACACCATAGGCACCGATGTTGTAGCCGGTGGTGCGATACGACTTGTCAGTCAGGTTGCTGCCCTGCAACGACAGCGACCAGGCATCGTCAAGCTTCCAGATCACACCTGCACCCAACAGTCCGTAACCATCCTGCTTGATCACCGGACTCAGGTCGGTGGTCGGCCAGACTTCGGATTGATACGAGTAACCCACCCGAGCCGACAGATTGCCGCCATTGGCCAGATCGGTGCGGTACTCCACGTTGAATGCACCCGAGAACTCCGGCGCATTTGTGAAGTACTGCGTGTCGGCGATATTGACACCGCCGCTCATGAACTCGTCGTACTTCGCGTCAAGCCAGGCGATATTGCCGCTGATCAGCCAGTGCTTGGTCGGCAGGAACTGGTATTCCACTTCAACACCCTGCACCGTGCCCTTGCCGGCGTTGGTGAAGTCACCGAAGAAACTCTGGCTGCCGTTGGGAAGCGTGTACGAGGTGAACACCGAGAGCTGGATGTCCTTGTACTTGTTGTAGAAATACGCAAGATTCAAGAACGCACGCTGGTCGAGGAACGACATCTTGCTGCCGATCTCGTAGCTGTCGACCACTTCGTCCTGGAACGGCTCACCCGAACGTGGAATCGAAGTCGTGTTGGCACGGATGTTGTAACCACCGGACTTGAAGCCGCGCGAACCGGAGATGTACGCCATGATGTCGGACGTAATCTGGTAATCCAGCGACAGCTTGGGCGAGACATTCTTGAAGTTGACGGTCTTGTCGAAGTTCGCCGCCGTGCCCCACGAGGTTTCGTACTGGTCGCTGGTATAGAAGCGATTCAACGCCAGCGCGTTTTTGTCTTCGTCGGTGTAGCGTGCACCCACGTCCAGCTTCAACTTGTCGGTCAGATCGAACGTCCAGTCTGCATAGACGGCGATGCTCTTGGTGTTGACCACGCCCTGGGTATCACCATACAGCGGATTGGCAATGCTATTCGGCAGCTTGGGATTCCAGAAATGGTTCAGCACTTGGCCGCCGGCATCACCGTTGAACCAGTACAGGCCCATCACGCCGCGCGCACGACCACCACCGTCGAAATTGGCCTGCAATTCCTGGCTGACCTGGCTGTCGGAGTAGAACGCGCGCACATCCACCAACTGTAGCGGGGTGGTGTCGAAGTCGATATTGGTCTCGGTATCGGACTCCCGCTTGGCCAGCACGTACTTGAACGCCCAGTTCTCGCTCGGACGCCAGTTGACGGTCGCTGAAGCGCCCTTCATCTCGGTATCGTTGACGTTTTTCATGCCGCTGCGGATGTCGTAGCGGTCCGGCGTCGGCTGCCACGCAGGTGCCAGCGGATTGGGCGCCAGCATCTGTGCACCGCGCACGCCCGACTGGTCATCCATGTAGTCGAAGGCGAACTGCACGTCGAAATCATCCTGCGAGTACGCCCCCACCTGCAGGCGCGCAGCGTTGATTTCCTTGTCGCTGACATCCTGGCCGGTATAGGTGTTCTTGCCGAACCCATCGCGGTTCATGCTGGCCACGGCCACGCGGGCACGCAGGCCGCTGTCCTTGCCGCCGATCTCGCCGCCGATGCCTGCCTTCACGTCGAGCTGGTTGTAGTTGCCAATCGTGACCGAAGCGAAGCCCGAGGTTTCCTGCGGCAGGCCGCGCGAGATGTACTTGATCGCGCCACCAATGGTGTTCTTGCCGTACAGCGTGCCCTGCGGACCGCGCAGCACTTCGATGCGCTCCACGTCGAAGACGTCCAGCAGCGCCCCCTGCGGGCGGGCGATATAGACGTCGTCCAGGTAGATGCCAACGCCCGGATCCACGCCCCACAGCGGATCGGCCTGGCCTACGCCACGGATATAGACCGTCGCGGTGCTGGTCGAGCCACGTGCCGCGTAGATGGTCAAATTCGGGACCTGTGCCCCCAGATCACTCAGGTCCTTGATGTTCAGCTTGTCCAGCGTCTCCGGCGTAAACGCCGTCACCGCAACCGGCACGTCCTGCAAGGTTTCCTCACGCTTGCGCGCGGTGACCTTGATCGAATCCAGCGTGGTGGCCTGACTCCCTGCAGCCTGCTGCTCCTGCGCCTGCACGAATGCGGCCGGTGCCAACAGAATGCCACCGATGGCGATACTCAGATACTTGCGCTTCATTGGTCTCCCTCCTCCCGGGTATGACGTTGCGACACACGAATGTCGCCATGGAGCGCACGTTAATGGAGCGTTAGCCGACCGCGTATAGTCCCTTCGTACAGTGGGCCGGGCCGCTCCCGATCCTGATACTCGCCGGCAATGTATTGGCCGGGGAGCTGTGAATGTCGTTTCTGATTGTCTTGGCGGCCCTGTGCTTCCTGATGTTTGTCGCCTACCGCGGCTACAGCGTGATCCTGTTCGCGCCGGTGGCCGCGATGGGTGCGGTGCTACTGACCGATCCCAGCCTGGTGCAGCCGATGTTCACCGGCTTGTTCATGGACAAGATGGTCGGCTTCCTCAAGCTGTACTTCCCGGTGTTCGTACTGGGCGCGGTGTTCGGCAAGCTGATCGAGGTATCGGGCTTCTCCAAGTCCATCGTCAGCGCCACCATCAAGCTGGTTGGTGCCAAACGCGCGATGCTGTCGATCGTGCTGGTCTGTGCGCTGCTCACCTACGGCGGCGTGTCGCTGTTCGTGGTGGTGTTCGCGGTCTACCCCTTCGCCGCCGAGCTGTTCCGCCAGAGCAATATCCCCAAGCGCCTGATTCCCGGCACCATCGCGCTGGGTGCCTTCACCTTCACCATGGACGCGTTGCCGGGCACGCCGCAGATCCAGAACATCATCCCCTCAGCCTTCTTCGGCACCAACAGCTGGGCCGCACCATGGCTGGGTGTGATCGGCACCGTGGTGATCCTGATCCTAGGCATGAGCTACCTGGAATGGCGCCGCCGCGTAGCCATCCGCAATGGCGAAGGCTATGCCGGCGCCAATGACGAACTGCGCAATGAGCCCGAGCCGTTCCACGGCCAGAACCTGGCCCACCCGCTGGTCGCGATCACCCCGTTGATCCTGGTCGGCGTCGCCAACTTCCTGTTCACCCGCTGGATTCCCGGCTTCTACGGCGAAACCCAGTCCTTCATCCCGGCGGTGATCGGCAACCCGGCCCCGGTGGTGCAGGAGGTCTCCAAGCTGGGCGCGATCTGGGCCGTGCAGGCCGCCTTGCTGCTGGGCATCCTCAGCGTCATCGCCTTTGCCTGGAAGCCGGTGGTGGCCTCGTTCGCCGAGGGCACCAAGTCGGCCATCGGCGGCGCCATGCTGGCCTCGATGAACACTGCCTCCGAGTATGGCTTTGGTGCGGTCATCGCCGCCCTGCCCGGCTTCCTGGTGGTAGCCAATGCACTGGGCTCGATTCCCAATCCGCTGGTCAACGAAGCGGTCTCGGTCACCGCCATGGCCGGCATCACCGGCTCGGCGTCAGGCGGCATGAGCATCGCGCTGGCGGCCATGGCCGACAGCTTCATCGCCAATGCGCAGGCTGCGGGCATTCCGATGGAAGTGCTGCATCGCGTCGCCGCGATGGCGTCCGGCGGCATGGACACGCTGCCCCACAACGGTGCGGTGATCACCGTACTGGCGGTCACCGGCCTGACCCACCGCCAGTCCTACAAGGACATCTTCGCCATCACCATCATCAAGACCCTGGCAGTGTTCGCGATCATCGGCGTGTACTACGCCACCGGGCTGGTCTAAGCACCCTTCTGCCGAGCCTTGCCACAAGCAAGCAACGCCAATAACCGGCATTCAACGTCGGCACCGGGTTGGCAGAACCTGTAGACCCCGTAGCCCGGGTAAGCGCAGCGCACCCGGGGCTCTTTGCGGAGAGCTCTCAGTTGGCGTTGTGCTTACCCTGGCTACACCTCGCTGAAATGGACATCTTGCGAAAAGCCCCGGGTGCGCTGCGCTTACCCGGGCTACGACTGGCTGGAAGAACCCCTCGCGAAAAGCCCCGGGTGCGCTGCGCTTACCCGGGCTACGACTGGCCGGTAGCCCCTCGCGAAAAGCCCCGGTGCGCTGCGCTTACCCGGGCTACATGTTTGCCGGGCTTCATGATTGGAATGTCGACGACGCCAGCGCACATCCAAGCTTCGCATTCCAGCCCACGAGTCCCCAGAAACGAACAAGGCCCGGGAAGACCCGGGCCTTGTTCCTTTGGAGCACAGACAGAAAAATCGCCCGGCTGCACGTCACTGTGCAACACCGGACGACCTCACATCCTTGTTGGCATCCTGCCAGCCCCCAGCGTCCTGCCCTTTTCGGGTTCCTGGTGATCCGCCGTCCTGGCGGGTCACTATTCGATTCCTTCCGCTCAGCGCCTCTCAACCGGCTGTGCAGCTACCGTCCCGGTAGCTTTCTTGGCGGGGGCAGCTCCGGCCCTCGCTTCGATCAGGTCTCGATTCCTTTCGACCGTCTTCAGTCCGATTCCCTTCACAAGCGCCAGTTCCTCGACACTCTTGAAAGGTCCGTTGGCCTGTCTGTGCTCGATGATCGCCTGCGCCTTGGAAGGGCCGACATTCACCAACACCTGATTCAGCTCCGCCGCTGAGGCGGTATTGATATCGACCTTGTCCTTGGCTTGCGCCGTCAGGGTCAACAACAATGCGAAAATCAGAGACTGCAGCGTTACGGTTAAAAGCTTCATCGCTGTACTCCTTGTGGCTTGGTCGTTGATCGGCTGGCTATCCCGCCGGTCGGATCAGTGTCCCGCGCCACATGAACCCAGAATATCCGGCGCGGGTTAAGCAAACAGCCAGCCAACACCCCGAGCCTCTGTAGGAAAAGTCCTACAAAATTCATTGATGAAACCGCCGCAAGCCCGATGAACAAACGAGCGGCGTAGAATGGTTACACCTGACATTGCTACCGGAGATCCAGATGGACAGCGCCAAGATCGGCCAATTTCTCAGCGACAAGTGGGACAACGACATCGTCCCGCAACTGGTCGATTACATCCGCATCCCCAACAAGTCGCCGATGTTCGACGCCAACTGGGTCGCCAACGGCTACATGGATCAGGCCGTCAACCTGATGGAGAGCTGGGCCAAGGCGCAGAACATCCCCGGCCTGCAGGTCGAGGTGGTTCGTCTGGAAGGCCGTACCCCGTTGATCTTCCTGGAAATCCCAGCCACCGGCCCGGAAACCGGCGACGACACCGTGCTGCTCTACGGCCACCTGGACAAGCAGCCGGAAATGACCGGCTGGGACGACGACCTGGGCCCGTGGAAGCCGGTGCTGCGCGGCGACAAGCTGTACGGCCGCGGCGGCGCCGATGACGGCTACGCCATCTTCGGCTCGCTGGCCGCGGTGCTGGCACTGCAGGAACAGGGCCTGCCGCACGCCCGCTGCGTGATCCTGATCGAGGCCTGCGAAGAGTCCGGCTCCTACGACCTGCCGGCCTATGTCGACCATCTGGCCGAGCGCATCGGCCAGCCGTCGCTGGTGGTGTGCCTGGATTCGGGCTGCGCCAACTACGACCAGCTGTGGTGCACCACCTCGCTGCGCGGCCTGACCGGCGGCAACTTCACCGTCAAGGTGCTCAACGAGGGCGTGCACTCCGGTGACGCCTCCGGCGTGGTGCCGTCCAGCTTCCGCCTGCTGCGCCAGCTGCTGTCGCGCATCGAGGACGAGAAGACCGGCCGCATCCTGCTCGACGGCCTGCACGTGGAAGTGCCGGCCGAGCGCCTGGAACAGGCGAAGCGCGCTGCCGACGTGGTCGATACCGCCATCTTCGACAAGTTCCCGCTGGTCGACGGCCTCAAGCCGATGAGCGATGAACTGACCGAACTGGTGCTCAACCGCACCTGGCGCCCGGCGCTGTCGGTCACCGGCATCGGCGGCATGCCGCCGTTGGAATCGGCCGGCAACGTGCTGCGCCCGGAAACCTCGGTGAAGCTGTCGCTGCGCCTGCCGCCGACCGCCAATGGCAAGGCCTGCGGCGAGCTGCTGAAGGAAGCCCTGCTGCGGGATCCGCCGAACGGCGCCCACGTCAGCCTGGACCTGGAAAAGGCCTCCACCGGCTGGAACGCACCGGCGATGGCCGCGTGGCTGGAGAAGTCCATCGACGACGCCAGCCAGGCCTTCTTCGGTAAGCCGGCCATGTACATGGGCGAAGGCGGCTCGATCCCGTTCATGGGCATGCTGGGCGAGAAATTCCCGGGTGCGCAGTTCATGATCACCGGCGTGCTTGGCCCGCATTCCAATGCGCACGGCCCGAACGAGTTCCTGCACATCCCGATGGGCAAGCGCGTCACCTCCTGCGTGTCCAAGGTGCTGTTCGACCACCACGCCGCCAGCCTGCGTGGCGAGACCAGCGGTTCGCCGGTGGCCGCCGACAGCGGCACCCGTCACGGTGGCCACGGCTGCTGCTGATCGCCCACCGCTCGATGGTTTGATGACGAACGCAGCCTGGCCTTGCTAGGCTGCGTTTTTCTTTGGCACGGACAAGAACATGAGCGGACTGTTTGGCAGCGACAGCTGGCTGTACATCATCCTGATCGGTTTCTTCGTGGGCCTGCTGGGGCGCTTCTTCATGCCCGGCAACAACCGCATGGGCTGCCTGCTGACCATCGTGCTCGGCGTCGCTGGTGCGGTATTCGCCGGTTGGTTCGGCCGTGAGATGGGCTGGTATTCGGCAGGTCAGCCGGCCGGCTTCGTCGGCGCCATCATCGGCGCGATCGCGCTGCTCGCACTCCTGCGCCTGATCAGTGGCGGCAAGCGCTGATTCCTCTCCCAACGGCGCCTGCGGGCGCCGCTTCATTCGTAGTGCCCATGAACGATCCCGCTTCCGATCCGCTGCGCGCCGAGCAACGCCTGCAGTGGACCATCGCCGCACTCGGCGACCCTGCCACCTCCCTGCAGCGCGCATCGGTCGATGCAGGCTTCCGTAGCTACTGGCGCGCAACCAGCACGCGTGGCAGCCACATCGTGATGGATTCACCGCCGGGGCTGGAAGATGTGCGGCCGTGGCTGCGCATGCACGACCTGCTCGAGACCAACAGCGTACGCGTGCCGCAGGTACTGGCGCGCGATGTCGAACACGGCTTCCTGCTGTTGGAGGACCTGGGCGGGCCGACGCTCGCGCGTTTCATCAACGATGACAATGCCGACGCGTGGTTCGATGCAAGCTTCACCCAGCTGATCCGCCTGCAATCGATTCCGGTGCCCGCGGGCATGGGCGCGTTCGGCGAGGCGCTGCTGCAGCGTGATGCTGGCCTGTTTGAAGAATGGTTCGTGCAGCGCCACCTCGGCCTGACCTTGGACTGCGGCGAGAGCGAGCAGTTGCAACTGGTGCAGCGGCGCCTGATGGACAACGCATTGAACCAGCCACAAGTACTGACGCATCGTGACTTCATGCCGCGCAACCTGATGCCGGTCGAAGGCGGCCCGGCGGTGCTGGACTTCCAGGATCTGGTCAGCGGACCAATTGCCTACGACCCGGCCAGCCTGTTCAAGGATGCGTTCCTGAGTTGGCCGTTGGAAAAGGTCGACGCCTGGCTCGCCCGCTATCACGCGCAGGCACTGGCCGCAGGCCTGCCGGTACGCCCTTGGCCACAATTCCTGCGCGATGCAGACTGGATGGGCGTGCAGCGCCATCTGAAGATCCTCGGCATCTTCGTGCGCCTGCGCGACCGCGACGGCAAGGGCCACTATTTCGAGGATGCACCCCGCTTCATCCGCTATCTGGATGAGGTGCTGCCGCGCTACCCGGAACTGGGGCCGCTGCAGGCGCTGTTCGAACGCCGCTTCAAGCCGGCGATGGCTGCCAAGGCCGCAGCATGAAGGCGCTGATCTTTGCCGCCGGGCTGGGTGAGCGCATGCGTCCGCTTACCGATCACACACCCAAGCCGCTGCTGGCCGTGGCCGGCGTGCCCCTGATCGAATGGCATCTGCGGCGTCTGGCTACGCTGGGGATCACCGATGTGGTGATCAATACCAGCTGGTTGGCCGCGCAGTTCCCCGAGCAGTTGGGCGATGGCAGTCGCTGGCACCTGCGCCTGCACTATCTGTACGAAGGACCGGTGCCGCTGGAAACCGGCGGCGGCATGCACAACGCGCTGCCGCTGCTCGGCGATGCACCGTTCCTGGCGGTCAATGGCGATATCTGGAGCGATTTCGATTTCGCCACGCTTCCGCGGCAACCGAAGGGCAGCGCCCACCTGGTCATGGTCGACAACCCACTGCAGCACCCCCGCGGTGATTTCATTTTGGATGCCGATGGCCAGGTGCATGACGAGGGCGAACAAGCACGCCTGACCTTTGCCGGCATCGGCGTGTACCGGCCACAGCTGCTGCAGGACTGGCAGGCAGTGATTGGCAATGCAGACGGCGCCGCAGAAACACCACCACGCTTCAAACTGGCACCCTTGCTGCGCGCGGCCATGGCCAACAACAGCATCAGCGGCCAGCACCACCAAGGCCGCTGGACCGACGTGGGCACCCCCGAGCGCCTGCAGCAATTGGACAAGCAGCTTGTGGGAGCGGCATGAGCCGCGAAGCAACTGAAGATTCCGAGCCCAGAAATACCTGCAATTGCGTGCATCTTTGTCTGCAGATACGGCACCAGCTTCGCGGCTGACGCCGCTCCCACAAATGCCGAACCGATGCATTGTTTGTGGGATCGGTGTGAACCACGAAGCAACTGAGCTTCAGATACAAAATGCCTGCGATTGCAGGCATTTTTTTTAAGATGCGTTAGCGGCTTCGCGGCTCACGCCGCTCCCACAAGAGCTGAGAGCCCGAATCCTGCTATCAGCCCTGCCCGTTCTCCAGTACCCGCTTCAGGAACGGCACGGTGATGCGGCGCTTGGCCGCCAGCGATTCACGGTCCAGTCGCTCCAGCAAGGTCACCAGTCCGCTCAGGTCACGGCCGGTGCGGGTCAGCAACCAGTCCAGCGTCGCCTCATCCATCACCAGCCCACGCCGCACCGAGCGCTCGCGCAGCACGGCACCGCGGCCCTCGGCATCCAGCGGTTCCAGGGTAATGCGGCTGCACTGTGACAGGCGCGAACGCAGGTCCGGCAGCACCAGTCCCAGACCATCGGGTGGCAACCGCGAGGTATAGATCACGGTCACATCGGCGGCGCGCGCGCGGTTATGGAATTCGAACAGGGTCACTTCCTGGTCGCGCCGGCCCGCAACATATTCCAGCCCGTCCAGTGCCAGCACGTCATGGCCTTCCAGCGCTTCCAATGCGTCCTGCAGACGCGTGCCAGCCGCCTGCAACGGCAGGTACGCGGGTCGCCGCCCAGCCTGCAGCGCGGCCGCGCAGGTGGCCAGGGCCAGGTGCGTCTTGCCGGTAGCACCGGCACCCACCAGATAGATCCAGTCCTGGCTGTCGCCATTGGCAACCGCGCGCAACTGCGCCAGCGCGCCGTCCGGCGCACCGATGAAGGTTTCAAAGCGCTGGTCTGGCGGGTAACGCAAGGCCAGCGGTAACTGCGGCACACTCACTTAGGTTCTACATCCTTCGACACGATGCTCAGATCCGCCGGCACATCAACGCTGCGCGGATCCAACACAATCGTCGGCCCGTGGCCGGCATACAACTCACTTTGGCGATAACGCTGGTGCGCATAGCGCAACAACACGTTGATCACCGCCGCCGCTGGCAAGGCCAGCAGCATTCCCAGGAAGCCAAACAGCTGGCCCCCGGCCATCACCGCGAAAATCACCGCAACCGGATGCAGGCCAATTTTGTCACCGACGATGCGCGGCGTCAGCACATAGCTTTCCAGCAACTGGCCGACGGTGAAGACCACACCCACCAGTACCAGCAACTGCAGGTCGAAGCCCTGCGACTGCACCAGCGCAGCCAGCACCGCCAGCACCACGCCGGTAGTCGCCCCGAGGTAGGGGATGAAGCTGATCAGGCCAGCAACCAACCCGATCAACAGGCCCAGGTTCAAACCGACCAGGGTCAGGCCTGCCGCATACACCACGCCCAACGCGATCATCACCGCGATCTGGCCGCGGATGAAGGCGCCCAACACGTCATTGGACTCCCGCGCCAGCCGCGACACCACCTCGATATGGTTGCGCGGGATCATCGACGCAACCCGCTCGACCAGCTTGTCCCAGTCACGCAGGAAGTAATAGGCCAGGATCGGCAACAAGGCCAGGTTGATCACCCAGGCCACCATCGCGAAGCCCGAGCGCGACACGTAGCCGAAGAACGTGGTGGCAACACCACCTGCCTGCTGCCAATGGCTGCGCACCCACTCGAACAGCCGGCCCGGGTCCAGCCAGGCCATGATTTCCAGACCGGTTTTCTGCTCGATCCACGGAATCGCGGTGTTCATCAACCAATCCTGCCCCTGCGGCAAGGCAGCCACCAGGGTGACGATCTGGCGTTGGATCAACGGCACCAGGATCAACAGCGCCAAGGCCAACAGCAGGATCATCAGCACGAATACCAGCACCACGGCGGTATTGCGCGAACGCCCACTGGCTTCCAGCCGATCCACCAGCGGATCGCCCAGCCAGGCCAGCATCAAGGCGACCACGAACGGGGTCAGCACCGGTGCCAGCAACCATGTCACCCACAGCCCGAAGGCCACCAGCACCACCCACTTGAGGCGGCGCAGGAACAGCGCGATTTCCATTTCCGCTGTATCAGTGCTCATCGAATACGGTACTCCGCACGGCGACTGCTGTTGTCATTTTCGGTGGAGGCATCCGCATCACCGTCGTCCACCGCACCCACCGGTTGCAGGGCGGCATCGCGGCCCAGCATGCGGTTGAAGCCAGGCAGGCCACTCATCAGCTCGACATCCAGTTCCAGCCGGTCGCCGGACGCCTGGATCGGCATGATCGACTTGACCACCGCCACACTCTGCAGGGTCGCGGCAAGACGCAGATAGTCGTCGGCACTACGGATACCGCTGACCACGATCCGGTACACGCCAGCGGCTCCGCCCACCGGCGCCTTGGCATAACGCCGCACCAGCGCGTCGGCCGCACCATCGGCACCGCCCATCATCGCCCGCCGTGCATCGCCGTCAGTCGTCGTCCACTTGGACAGCTCGCGACCATTGTCGACAAATACCCAGTCGGCAACCCAACCACCGCCCTTGCCGCGGTACAGCTTGCCCACCAGTTGCATCGGCGGCGCATAGCGTGCCGAAGCGCGCGCCACGGCGGCGGTGTCCTGCCGCCAGATCGCACCGACCAAGGCCTGCTCAGCGGCTCCACCAGCCGGCAAGCCAAGCTTGAAGCCACGTTCCACCGCGCGGTCCAGCAACGGCCGCGCCGCGTTGGACTGCGGCACACCGACCAGGCGCGGGCCACTACCATCGTCAATGGCCAGCCAAACCACCGGCTTGGGCCGGGGTTGCGGCCATACCGGCAGCCCCAACGCCGCTACCAGCCCATCAACATCGTCCTGGCGGAAACGCGCCACCAGCATGGTACGGAAGCTGGGCGCACCACTGGCGCTCACACTCTGGTCCTGCCGGTAGTCGTAGCTCTCGACCATGTCCTTGGCGCTGCGCAGGGCCTGCGCCACACCTGGCCGGGCCAGGGCGCTGCGGTCCCCGGACAACTTGGCCAGCACCGCGCCCAGCGCGCGCGCCAGCCCGCCGTTGCGGTCGGCCTCACTCTGGCTGTTGACCGGCACTTCGGCCTCATAGGCACTACGGGCGCCGGCTACGTCCCCTTCGGTACGCATGCCGGACGACTGCGCCTGCACCAGTGAAATGGGCAGGCAGAGCGCCAGAAACAGGATTGTGACCAGGCTGCGACGCATTGAAATTTCCATTGCTCGACGATTCCGGAGGGAATTGTTGCCCGAATGGGGCCTTCACGCCAACGTGGCCTGTTAAAATCGCCCGTTCACCCCGCCAGTGCAGCCGCCCGTGACCAGCCCCTCGATCTCTGCCAACTCCCCCCTGACCTACCGTGACGCCGGTGTCGACATCGACGCAGGCAATGAACTGGTCGAGCGTATCAAGCCGCTGGTAAAGCGCAGCTTCCGCCCGGAGGTGATGGGCGGACTGGGCGGCTTCGGCGCCCTGTTCGACCTCTCCAGCAAGTACCGTGAGCCGGTACTGGTCTCCGGTACCGACGGCGTCGGCACCAAGCTGAAGCTGGCACAACAGCTGGGACGCCACGACACCATCGGCATCGATCTGGTCGCCATGTGCGTCAACGACGTGCTGGTGCAAGGCGCCGAGCCCTTGTTCTTCCTGGATTACTTTGCCACCGGCAAGCTCGACATCGACACCGCTGCGGCCGTGGTTGGCGGCATCGCCAATGGCTGCACCGAAGCCGGTTGCGCGTTGATCGGCGGCGAAACCGCTGAAATGCCCGACATGTATGCCCCGGGCGAATACGACCTGGCCGGCTTCACCGTCGCCGGCGTCGAAAAGAGCGAGCTGAAGGACGGTTCGGCCGTTGCCCAGGGCGATGTCCTGATCGGCATCGCCTCGTCGGGCCCGCACTCCAACGGTTATTCGCTGGTGCGCCGCATCTATGAACGCGCCGGCAGCCCGGCCGAGCTGGTGCTGGAAGACGGCGTCAAGCTGGTCGACGCGCTGATGGCGCCGACCCGCCTGTATGTCAAGCCGATCCTGTCGCTGCTCAAGACCCACGGCGCCGCCGTGCACGGCATGGCACACGTCACCGGCGGCGGCCTGACCGAAAACATCATCCGCGTGGTGCCGGAAGGCCTGGGCCTGCGCATCGACGCCAGCAGCTGGACGCTGCCGCCGGTGTTCCAGTGGCTGCAGCGCGAAGGCAACGTGGCCGACAGCGAGATGTGGCGCACCTTCAACTGCGGCATCGGCTTCGTCCTGTTGGTGCCGGCCGACCAGGTCACCGCCATCAACGCCACCCTGGATACGCTGGAGCTGGCGCATTGGCAGATTGGTGAAGTGGTGGCTGAAAACGGCGCTGAACGCGTCCACATCGGCTGAGCCAACGCCTACATGACAGCCGCCAAGAAGGCCGCCTTCATCGGCGTGCTTGTTGTATTCGCGCTTACCTGGATCAAACCGCTATGGCCTGTTGAACAGGCCCTGCACAGCTCGCTGACCGTGCTCGGCCTGCTGGCGCTGTGGTGGGTGGACCGCCGCTGGCCGTTGGGCAATGGTGCCTTCATCGCCATCTGCGGCTTCATCGTGCTGCACTGCATAGGTGCGCGCTGGCTGTACTCCAACATCCCCTATGACCAGTGGGCGCAGGCGCTGTTCGGCTGGTCGCCGGATGCCGCCTTCGGCTGGGAGCGCAATCATTTCGATCGCCTGATCCACCTGCTGTATGGCATCTGCTTCACCCCCGCGCTGACCCAGCTGGCCCGCCGCACCTGGCCGGCCCTGCGTGTTGGCCAGGCGTTCACCCTGGCGGTGATGACCATCATGTGCACCAGCCTGGCCTACGAATGGCTGGAGTGGGGTATCGCCCTGGCCCTGTCACCGGAAGCCGCCGAGGCCTATAACGGCCAGCAGGGCGACATCTGGGACGCCCACGCCGACATGCTGTTGGCCACCCTGGGCAGCCTGGTGCTCTGGCCACTGCTGCGGAACGCCCGCGCATGAGTACCGCGCCACGCCTTGCCGTACTTGCCTCCGGGCGTGGCAGCAACCTGCAAAGCCTGCTCGACGCGATTGCCGCACGCCAACTGAATGCGCAGATTGTCGGCGTGTTCTCCGACAAGCCCAGTGCGGCGGCGCTGGAGAAAGTGGCGCCCGCGCAGCGTTGGGCGCGCGCGCCCCGGGATTTCGCCAACCGCGAGGCCTTTGACGACGCATTGGCCGAAGCAGTGGCGGCGAGCCAGCCGGACTGGATCATCTGCGCCGGTTACATGCGCATCCTCGGCGCTGCCTTCGTCCAGCGTTTCAGCGGCCGCCTGATCAACATCCACCCCTCTCTGCTGCCCCTGCACAAGGGTCTGCACACCCATGCCCGGGCCATCGAGGCCGGTCATGCCGAGCACGGCGCCAGCGTGCATTTCGTGGTGCCGGAACTGGATGCCGGGGCGGTGATCGCCCAGGCCCGCGTCCCGGTGCTGCCCGCCGATACCGCGGAATCCCTGGCCCAGCGCGTACTGGCGGTCGAACACCCCTTGCTGCTGGCCAGCGTTCAACTGCTGGTCGCCAATCACCTGGCTGAACGGGATGGCGTGGTGCTGTTTGACGGTCAGTCCCTGTTTAGCCCATTGCGCCTAGATTCCGCCGGAACCCTCCGCCGCTGATCCACACAGGCTGCTGCTGTGTGGTTTGGCATGATCTCCCTTCTTCCTGCCCTCTTCTCCGCATGGCCATAGCGCTTTTCAAACCACTGGTTCTGACCGCCCTGCTGGTATCGGCGGTCAGTCACGCCCAGGAAACGCCAGCCGCCGCGCCGACACCGGCCCCGGTTGCGCCGGCATTGCCCGCGCTGGAGTGGACGCCTCCGGCGCTGGAGCCTTTCGTCGCCACCTACCAGGCCTTCTACAAGGGCAAGGAAGCCGGTGATGCAACCATGCGCGTGACCCACAACAACGACAGCCAATGGCGGGTGGACATGGCGGTACGCGGCAAGCGCGGCTTTGCCAGCGTGCTCGGCCTGAACATCGAGCAGAGCAATGTCTTCAACAACGAAGGCGGTGTTTACACGCCGTTGAGCCAGAGCACGGTCAAGAAGGCCCTGTTCATGAGCAAGAAGGTCACCGGCGTCTATAACTGGCAGGCCGGTACAGCCCAGTGGCAGGGTGACCTGAAGGAAGAACGGCAGCGCCCCATTCCACTGCAGCGCGGCGACCAGAGCGCACTGCTGTTGAACCTGTCCCTGATGCGCGACGCGCGGCCGGGCCAGGCCCTGCAGTACCGCTATGTCGATGTCGGCCGGGTGCGTCAGTACGAGTACCGCGCCGCCGATACCACCGAGAACGTGCAGGTGGGTGATCTCAGCTATGACGCCTTGCGGGTGTATCGCACCAATGGCGGCAATGATGAAACCATCCTGTGGATTGCCAACGGCGTGCCAACGCCGGTGCGCATCCTGCAACGCAAAGACGGGCAGGACGAAATCGACCTGCGCCTGATCGAATACCAAGGAGCCTGAGCATGAAGCTTTCCCACCGCCCCCTGCGTTACCTCGCAGCCGCCGCGCTGGTCGTCGCCAGCGTGCCGGCCCTGGCAATTGAGCCGTTCACTGCCAATTACCAGGCCAGCTACATGGGCATGCAGGCCAATGGCGTGATGACGGTCGCTCCCGCGGGCAACAATCAATGGCGCTACAGCCTGCAGATCAAGAACCCGATGGCCGACCTGAGCCAGGCCACCGTGTTCGACGAGCAGGGTGGCAGGCTGCGCCCGCTCAGCAGCCACGATCGGTCGGTCGTGCTGATCAAGCGCAAGCAGGTGGATGCACGCTACGACTGGAACAGCAACCAGGCCACCTGGACCGGCGACGTAAAGCCCGAGCGCAGCGGTCCGATCCGCCTGCAGAACGGCGACATGGATGCCCTGCTGATCAACCTGGCCATTGCCCGCGACGTCAACGCCGGCAAGCCACTGAACTACCGCATGGTGGATGACGGTCGCATCAAGCCGATGACCTACCGGGTGATCGGCAAGGAGAACATGACCATCGGCGGCAAGCAGCAGGAAGCCACCAAGGTGTCGCGCGTGGATGGCAACAAGGAACAGATCGCCTGGATCGTCCCCGGCATGCCGGTACCGGCGCGCCTGCTGCAGCGTGAAAACGGCCAGGACGCATTGGACCTGACCATCAAGTCGATCCAGTAAGCCAAGCTGTAGTGCCGAGCCATGCTCGGCAAAGCCCTTGCCCGAAGCAATAGAGCTTACCCCTCCCAAACCCTCCCCTTCGCTGCGCGAGAGGGAGGGAGCAGGTAGTGCCGAGCCATGCTCGGCAGGGGCCTTGTCAGAAGCAGCAAAGCCCCCCTCCCCAGCCCTCCCCTTCGCTGCGCGAAAGGGAGGGAGCCGTCGGCCCAGATTCTTTTGTGGGAGCGGCGTCAGCCGCGAAGCCGGCACTATCAAGACACCAGCACATCTGCGATCTGATGGATCATCAGCTTCGCGGCTTACGCCGCTCCTACAAAAAAAGAGGCGCCCGTTTGAGGGCGCCTCGGTAATGCTTCTGCCGAGCATGTCTCGGCACTACGGCGTTGCACTTACTCCGCCGCCGGCTTCTTGAACACCGTGCGGCAATCGCGGCGAAACTCTTCGCCGCTCTTGCGCCAGATGAAGCTGCGGCACTGGCGATCGCCTTCCTCGCTGTCCTTCACCTGCACCGCATAGAAGGCCTGCAGGAACTCGTCGCGACTGACCTGGCCATCGCCATTCCAGTCCATCTGCTCCTTCTCCACGCCCTGGGTGATGGCCACACCGCTGTACCAGCCCCAGCCCAACCAGGCCAGGGCCAGCAGCACCAGGGCCAGCAGTGCCTTGCGACGCGGGGTGAACCGGCCCCTGAGGATCATGCGATCCGCCGCACGTTGGCACCCAGCCCACTGAGCTTTTCCTCAATGTTCTCGTAGCCACGATCAAGGTGGTAGATGCGGTCGATGCTGGTTTCATCAGCTGCCACCAGACCGGCCAGGATCAGGCAGGCCGACGCACGCAGATCGGTCGCCATCACCGGCGCGCCGCTGAGCTTCTCAACACCGCGGATGATGGCGGTATGGCCTTCGATCTGGATATCCGCGCCCAGCCGCAACAGCTCGTTGACGTGCATGAAGCGGTTCTCGAAGATGGTTTCCTTGATCACGCCAACGCCATCGGCCACGCAGTTCATCGCCATGAACTGGGCCTGCATGTCGGTCGGGAAAGCAGGGTGCGGCGCGGTGGTGATGTTCACCGCCTTGGGCCGCTTGCCGTGCATGTCCAGGGTGATGCTGTCCTCGGTGGTGCTGATCTCGGCACCGGCTTCGGTCAGCTTGTGCAGCACCGCATCCATCGTATCCGGACGCGCATTGCGCACCGTGACGCGCCCGCCACTCATCGCCGCCGCCACCAGGAAGGTGCCGGTTTCGATGCGATCAGGCAGCACTGCGTGACGGCCGCCATGCAGGCGCTCCACGCCCTCCACGACCAGCCGTGCGGTGCCGATGCCTTCGATCTTCGCGCCGAGTGCGATCAGACAATGCGCCAGGTCGGCCACTTCCGGCTCCATCGCGGCGTTCTCCAGCACCGTGGTGCCTTCGGCCAGCACGGCAGCCATCAGTACGTTCTCGGTGCCGGTGACGCTGACCATGTCGAAGGTGTAACGGCCGCCCTTCAGGCGTCCATCGACGTGGGCCTTGATGAAGCCGTTCTCCACGCTGATCTCCGCACCCAAGGCCTGCAGGCCCTTGATGTGCTGGTCGACCGGA
Organism: Stenotrophomonas sp.; assembly: GCF_032066555.1. Taxonomy (GTDB): domain Bacteria; phylum Pseudomonadota; class Gammaproteobacteria; order Xanthomonadales; family Xanthomonadaceae; genus Stenotrophomonas. Next base: position 73,401 of record NZ_DAMBKV010000002.1, on the reverse strand, counting down.
CGCGAGCCGATGGCGCAACCGCCCGGCAGCGACACTTCGGCCTTGCCGAACTTGGCCAGCAACGGACCCAGCACCAGGATCGAGGCGCGCATGGTCTTGACCAGTTCATATGGCGCGACGTGCTGATCGACGGTGCGCGGATCCACCACCACCGCGCTGCCGCGCGACAACGTGCCCTGGTCGATGGTGACCTTGGCGCCCAGCTCACCGAGCAGCTTCACGGTGGTGATCACGTCGTGCAGATGCGGCACGTTGGTGATTTCCACCGGCGCATCGGCCAGCAAGGTGGCGCACAGGATCGGCAGGACGGCGTTCTTGGCGCCGGAGATATGAACCTCACCGTTCAGCGCTTTGCCGCCGGTGACTACGATTTTTGCCATGGATTTAAGGCCGGTATAGGGAAAAGAGAGTGCGCCGGCTCAGCCGGCTTCACCCGGAGTAAGGGTTTTCAGCGCCAGCGCGTGGATGGCGCCGCCCATCAGGTCGCCCAGCGTCGCATACACCATGCGGTGGCGCGCCAATGGCATCTTGCCGGCGAATGCCTCGCAGATCACCGTGGCCTCGAAGTGCACCCCGTCGTCGCCCTGCACGTCGGCGCGGGCGCCCGGCAGGCCGGCTTCGATCAGATTTCGGATGGTCTCGGCGTCCAAAGCGCTTTCCTAATAAAATGAACCCCCATTCTACTATCCGAGTGGCATCCGTATGGCTGCTTCCCCGCTTTCCCTGGCTACATTGCGCGACGCCGACCTGGTGGCCAGTGGTCACCGTGTATTCGAGATCGAGCGCGACGAACTGGACCGGGTGGGCGGCCGCATCGGTACCGAATTCGCCGCCGCCTGCCGCCTGGTACTGGCCTCGCGCGGCCGCGTGGTCACCACCGGCATGGGCAAATCCGGGCATATCGCGCGCAAGATCGCCGCAACCCTGGCCTCGACCGGCACCCCATCGTTCTATGTGCACCCGGGCGAAGCCGGGCACGGCGATCTGGGCATGATCACCGAAGATGACGTGGTATTGGCGCTCTCCTATTCCGGCGAATCGGATGAAGTACTGACCCTGCTGCCCGTCTTCAAGCGCCAGGGCAACCCACTGATTTCCATGACTGGCAGGCCCCAGTCCAGCCTGGCGCTGGCCGCCGACGTGCATCTGGACGTGAACGTCGACCACGAGGCCTGCCCGCTCGCGCTGGCCCCGACCTCCAGCACCACCGCCTCGCTGGCGATGGGCGATGCGCTGGCCGTGGCCTTGCTGGACGCGCGCGGCTTCACCGCCGACGATTTCGCCCGCTCGCACCCGGCCGGCAGCCTGGGCCGGCGCCTGCTGCTGCACATCACCGATGTGATGCATGCCGGCGACGACCTGCCCTGCGTCAGTGACGACGCCAGCCTCAGCCAGGCGCTGATGGAAATGAGCCGCAAGCGTCTGGGCATGACTGCCGTGGTCGATGCGCAGGGCAAGCTGGTTGGCCTGTTCACCGATGGCGACCTGCGCCGCGCCCTGGACACCGACCTGGACGTGCGCACCGCCAGCATCGCCCAGGTGATGACCCGCAACCCGCGCACCATCGGTGCCGACCAGCTTGCGGCCGAAGCCGCGCGCCTGCTGGAAACCCACAAGATCAATGGCTTGATCGTGGTCGACGGCGACAATCACCCCGTCGGCGCCCTGAACATTCATGACCTGTTGCGGGCAAAAGTCGTCTGAACCCCGCACAATCAACGGCCTCGGGCCAACGCCCGACCTGCCGCAACGGATACTGCCTGCCCATGCCCTACTCGCCGCTCGCGCTTTTCCCCGCCAACCTGCACGCCACCGCCGGCAGCATCCGCCTGGCCTGCTTTGACGTGGACGGCACCCTGACCGACGGTCGCCTGTTCTACGACCACGCCGGCAACGAGAGCAAGGCGTATTACGTGCAGGACGGCCTGGGCCTGAAACTGCTGCAGCAGCATGGCATCCACCCGGTGCTGATCACCGCCCGCAACAGCCTGTCGGCGCAGCGCCGCGGCGCCGACCTGGGCATCGACACCCAGATCGCGGTGGGCGACAAGCTGGCCAGCGTACGCGCGCTGTGCGAACAGCACGGCATCGGCCTGGACCAGGTTGCCTTCATGGGCGATGACCTGCCCGACCTGGCACCGCTGTGTGCGGTCGGCCTGGCGGTGGCACCGGCCGATGCCCATCCCTGGATCGCCGAACGCGTGCACTGGCAGACCCGTGCCCAGGGCGGGCGTGGCGCGGCGCGCGAGCTGTGTGACGTACTGCTGGCCGCGCAAGGCAAGCTGGACGCTGTACTGGCGAGGTTTTCCTGATGAGCTGGCGCTCGCTTCTTGGTATTGGCCTGTTGCTGGCAGCACTCCTCACCGGCTGGTCGGCATGGCGCAACCGCGCCAGCACCGCCCCCACCGCGATCGAAGAAGGCAGCACCGACTTCACCCTGACCGATTTTGAAATCGTCACCCTGGACAAGGAAGGCCACGAGTCGGTGACCCTGCGCGCGCCCTCGATGGCGCGCAACCGCGCCGACCAGACCTCGACCATCAGCAAGCCCCTGTTCCTGTTGCCCGATGCCGCCGGACAGCACTGGGAACTGCGCGCCGATACCGGCTGGGTCAGCCCCAAGGGCGAGGAATTGCGCCTGCGCGGCAGTGTTGCCGGCGACAGCCCCAATGATGGCAGGACGCCTCCCACTACTTTCCGCACCGATGCGCTGGACGTGCTGACCGAGCAGAATCTGGCGCGCACCGATGGCCGCGTCACGGTGACCCGGCCGGGCCTCACCCAGACCGGTGTCGGCTTCCGTGCCAACCTCAAATCCCAGCAGTATTCTCTCCTTTCCCAGGTCAAGACCCGCTATGAACCCAATGCTGCCCGCTAAGCTCGCGTCGATCACCCTGCTCGCCGCCCTGCTCGCACCCGGCATGGCGTGGGCCAAGTCGTCCGATCGCAACCAGGCGATGACCATCGATTCGACCAACAGCGACTGCAACATGGTCGGTGACAATGGCAAGTGCCGTTTCAGCGGCAATGTGGTCATCACCCAAGGCACGCTGGAAATCCATGCCGATACCGCCGACGTCATCCAGAAGAACGGCGAAACCGAGCGCGTCGTACTGACCGGCAAGCAGGCCACGCTGAAGCAGCAGATGGACGACAACACCTGGATGAATGCCCGCGCCGACAACCTGGATTACAACGTCGCCACCGAAGTCATCGTGCTCACCGGCAACTACAAGGTTGAATCCGAGCGCGGCACCAACGCCGGCCAGCGCATGGTCTACAACACCCGCAGCGGCGCGATGCAGAGCGGTGGCGACGGCACCCGCGTGCGCACCGTGATCCAGCCCAAGAACAAGGCGCCGGCAGCAGCGGCGTCGGGAGACAACAAGTAATGCTCGTTGCCCAAGGCCTGCGCAAGCGCTACAAGAGCCGCGAAGTCGTCAAGAACTTCGGGCTGACCCTGGATGCCGGCGAAGTGGTCGGCGTGCTCGGCCCCAACGGTGCCGGCAAGACCACCTGTTTCTACATGATCGTCGGCCTGGTCGCCGCCGATGCCGGCAGCATCGTGCTGGACGGCAAGGACATCACCTCCGAGCCGATGTACGAGCGCGCCAAGCTGGGCGTGGGTTACCTGCCGCAGGAGCCGTCGGTGTTCCGCAAGCTCAGCGTGGCCGACAACATCCGCCTGGTGCTGGAACTGCGCGAGGACCTGGACAATGCCGGCCGCGAACGCGAACTGTCCTCGCTGCTGGAAGAACTGCAGATCAGCCATGTGGCCGATCAGACCGGTGCAAGCCTGTCCGGCGGCGAACGCCGTCGCTGCGAAATCGCCCGCGCGCTGGCAGCCAAGCCACGCCTGATCCTGCTCGACGAACCGTTTGCCGGCGTCGACCCGATCTCGGTCGGCGAGATCCAGCGCATCGTGACCCACCTCAAGCAACGCGGCATCGGTGTCCTGATCACCGATCACAATGTGCGCGAAACCTTGGGAATCTGCGACCGTGCGTATATCCTCGCTGAGGGCAGCGTACTGGCGCAGGGGGCACCGGAAGAATTGCTGGCCAATACCGATGTGCGCCGTGTCTACCTCGGGGACGCCTTCACCCTCTGAGTCGCAGCGCCACGTCGTGCCCCTACCCGAACGGAACAGGCATGAAAGCTCGGCTGCAGACATCGATGGGACAGAGCCTGGTGATGACGCCGCAGTTGCGTCAGGCCATACGGCTGCTGCAGATGTCCAGCACCGAGCTGGAGCTGGAACTCACCGAAGCAGTGGAAACCAATCCACTGCTGGAATGGGCGGAAAACACCGAAACCAACGACGGCGATGATGCGCCGACGAGCAGCGCCAACGACGATGCCCCGATTGATCCCGCACAAGGCGACATCAATGCCGAGGGCGAAGACTGGGACGGCGGCGATGAAGACTGGAGCAGCGCGCGCTCCGGTTCATTCGACGATGAGGGTGACAACGGCGAGCGCGAGCAGGCCGAAGATGGCGACACCCTCGCCGATCATCTGCTGTGGCAACTGCACCTGACCCATCTTGGCCCCGTCGATCGCGCCATCGGCGTGGCCTTGATCGATGCCCTGGATGAAGACGGCTACCTGCGCGAGCCGCTGTCGACAATCTCGCAGACCCTGCTGCCGGAAATCCACGCCGACGAAGACGAGATCATGGCGGTGCTGCGCCAGATCCAGCGCTTCGATCCAGCGGGCGTTGGCGCGCGCAGCCTGGGCGAATGCCTGCGCCTGCAGCTGGACGTGCTGCCCTGCCAAACCCCTGCCCTGGCCTTGGCCCGCCGCATCGCCGATGGCCCACTGGAGCGCCTGCCGCGCGCCGGCATTGCCGGCATCGCCCAGGAACTCAAGCAGCCTGCCGCCGACGTGGAAGAAGCCGTGCAGTTGCTGCGCTCGCTGGACCCGCGCCCTGGCAAGCAACTGGGACAGATGACCTCGGACACCTATGTCGTGCCCGATTGCGTGGTCTGGCGCCAGCGCGGCATCTGGCGCTGCGCGCTGGCCGGTCATGCCGGCCCCAGGGTCGTCATCAATCGCGGTTACGAACAATTGATCCGTCGCTGCGGTGACGCCGACGCCAGCTATCTGCGTGCACAGCTGCAGGAAGCGCGCTGGCTGCTGAAAAGCCTGGAAGCCCGTGGTGAAACCCTGCTGCGCGTGGTCAACAGCCTGCTGCACCACCAGGCCGGCTTCCTGGAATTCGGCGAACAGGCCCTGCGTCCGCTAACGCTGCGTGAAATCGCCGCCGAGCTGGAACTGCACGAATCCACCATTTCGCGCGCCATCGCCCGCAAGTACGTGCGTACCCCGCGCGGTACCCTGCCGCTGCGCGCCTTCTTCGCCTCCGGCATTGATACCGAAGGCGGCGGCGAGGCTTCCAGCACCGCCATCCAGTCGATGATCCGCAACCTGATCGATGCGGAAAACCCGCGCAAACCGCTTTCTGACGCCAAGCTGGCTGAAATGCTCAAAACCAGTGGCATACCGGTAGCGCGCCGCACCGTTGCGAAGTATCGTGAGGCCATGAACATCTGTGCCTCTCACGAACGCGTCCGCATCGTCTGAAGCATTCGTTGGGCAGCGCAGGGTTCATCTAGGCAACCCCGAACCACAGGAGGAATCCGATGCGTATCGAGACGTATGGCCAGCAAGTTGAAGTCACGCCTGCCCTGAAGGAATACGTGGAAACAAAGCTGGAACGGCTGGGTCGGCACTTCGACCAGCACTGCGAAGTCCGCGTCCAGTTGTCCACCCGCAAGCCTGACTACCTCGTCGTCGCCACGGTGAATCTACCCGGGCGCACCCTGCACGCCGATGCCGCTGCAACCACCATGTACGCAGCCATCGACGTCTTGGCCGACAAGCTCGACCGACTGGTCATAAAGCACAAGGAAAAGCATCTTCCCCACGCATCGCATGCTCTGCGCGACAATGGCTGATCTTTATACCCAGCCGTAAGCCAACATGCCGTTGACCGACCTGATGGCGGCCGTGAGTACCCAGGTACTTGCGGCCGCTGATCGTGACAGCACCCTGATTGCCGCCTCCCGCCTGCTTGCCTGCCGCGAGGCCGGCGCGGACAGCCTGTTCCTGAGCCTGCGCGAACGCGAGAGCGTCGGCAGCACCGCCATCGGCCATGGCATCGCCATTCCCCACGGACGCTCGGACACCTTGCAGGAACCCCGCGGCGCCCTGCTCCGTCTGCAGGAGCCCGTCGATTTCGGCGGTGATGAACCGGTGGACCTGGTCTTCGCGATGGCCGTGCCCGCCCATTACACCCATCAACACCTGATGCTGCTGTCCGAGCTGGCGGAGATCTTTTCCGACGCCGACATCCGCCAGGCGCTGCGCGTGGCCCCCGACGCACAGACCCTCAGGAACATCATCATCAACCCGCAACAGGCGCGCAGCGGATGAATACCAGCATCACCGCCCAGGAACTCTTCGACCAGCAGCGCGAGAAACTCGACCTGCGCTGGGTTGCCGGCCATGCCGGTGCGCAACGCGAACTGGAGGCGGGCAATACCGTCTCGCGGCGGCCCTCGCTGGCCGGCTACCTCAACACCATCTACCCGAACAAAGTGCAGATCCTCGGCACCGAGGAACTGACCTGGCTGGATTCACTGGACGCACGCCAGCGCTGGGAAGTGATCGAGCGCATCATCCAGGCGCGACCGCTGGCGCTGGTCATCACCAAAAGCCATGGCTGCCCGGAGGACCTGCGCTCGGCCGCGGACGAATCGCAGACCCCGTTGTGGGTATCGCCGCGCCGCGGCCACGAACTGCTCAACCACCTCAGCTACCACCTGGCCCGCACGCTGGCGCCACGGGTCATCCTGCATGGCGTATTCATGGAGATCTACTCCATTGGCGTACTGATCACCGGCGAGGCCGGCTCAGGCAAGAGCGAACTGGCCTTGGAGCTGCTCTCTCGCGGTCATCGGCTGGTCGCCGACGACGCCCCCGAATTCACCCAGATCGCCCCCGACGTGCTCGATGGCACCTGCCCCGAACTGCTGCAGGATCTGCTGGAGGTGCGCGGGCTGGGCGTGCTGAACGTGCGCCAGATGTTCGGTGACACGTCTGTAAAGAAGAACAAGTACCTTCGCCTCATCGTCCACCTGACCAAGCCGATGACCGAACCCAGCAGTTATGGCTATGAGCGCCTGACCGGCGATTCGGGCAAACGCCACGTACTGGACCTGGACGTGCCGCTGATCACCCTGCCGGTGATGCCTGGTCGCAACCTCGCGGTGCTGACCGAGGCCGCCACCCGCCTGCACATCCTGCGCACCAAGGGCATCGATCCGGCGGCGATGTTCATCGCCCGCCATAGCAACCTGCTGGAGCAACGTAGTCCATGAGTTCACACCCTGCATCGGTATTGATCATCGTCAGCGGCCTGTCCGGTTCGGGCAAATCGGTGGCGTTGAAGACCTTTGAAGACCTGGACTACTACTGTTCGGACAACATCCCGGTCAACCTGCTGCCGGAGTTCGTGCGCGGCGTGCTCGGCGAACGCGAGGAAAACCGACCGCAGCGACTGGTTGTCGGCATCGACGTACGCGGCCGCAGCGACCTGAGCCAACTGGCGGCCTGGCGCAAGACTGCGCTGGACTACGGCATTGAAGCGCGTCTGCTGTTCTTCGAAGCCGATGACGACACCCTGCTGGCGCGCTATGCCGATACCCGCCGCCGCCATCCGCTCAGCCATCTGGGCCTGTCCCTGCCCGAAGCCATCAGCCGCGAGCGCGAACTGACCGCGCCGCTGCGCCGCGAGGCCGATGCCATCATCGACACCACCCGCCTCAACGTGCACCAGCTGCGGCGCCGTGTCATCACCGATTTCGCACTCAGCCACGAGAGCAAGTTGTCGCTGCTGTTCGAATCCTTCGCCTACAAACGCGGCGTGCCCGCCGAAGCCGATTTCGTCTTCGATGCACGGGTGCTGCCCAATCCGCATTGGGACCCGGAACTGCGCTCACTGACCGGGCGCGACCGCGAAGTCCGCGAATACCTGGACGCCCAGCCCGAGGTGGTGCGCTACGTCAGCCAGTTGCAGGACCTGCTCGACACCTGGCTGCCCAAACTGGGCAGCGAAACCCGCAGCTATGTCACCGTGGCCTTCGGTTGCACCGGCGGCAAGCACCGTTCGGTCTATCTGGCCGAACGACTGGCCCGGCATGCCCGCGAGCAGGGCTGGCAGGACGTGGCCACCTTCCATCGCGAGCAGGATTGAACACGCGCCTGCGCAATCACCGCGCATGCCCTGAATGGCACACAGAAGACAGATTTAAGCGCTATCGCGGACTTGGCCTGACCTGTTAACGTTCAGGGATGACCTGCGGCATTCTCCTAGTAACTCATACCGGTGTCGGCACTTCCCTGCTGGAAGTGACGACCGCCTTGTTGCGGCAACTGCCGCTGAAGACAGAAGCGTTCGAAGTGCCTTTCGACGCCGACCTGGATGCCCTGCTGCCCGCCGCCTCGGCGGCGATGCGGCGGGTGGAAGGCGAAGGCGGCGTGTTGATACTGACCGATCTGTATGGCGCCAGCCCGAGCAATCTCGCCGGCAAGCTGGCCCGCCTGGGCACCCCGACCCGGCGTGTATCGGGATTGAGTCTGGCGATGTTGCTGCGGGTAATGAACTATCCGGAACAGGGATTGGACCAACTGCCCGCCACTGCGGCGGCGGGCGCTCGCAACGGAGTCATCACCGACGATGCTTGAAAAAGAACTCATTGTTTCCAACCGGCTGGGCCTGCATGCCCGCGCCACCGCCAAACTGGTGCAGGTGCTGTCGGCCTTCCGCGCCAATGCCACGCTGGTGGCCAAGGGCCGCGAGGTCAACGCCAAGAGCATCATGGGCGTGATGTTGCTGGCTGCCGCACAAGGCACGCCGGTCACGGTACGCGTGGATGGCGAGGACGAGGCTGCCGCGCTGGAGGCCGTCACCGCCCTGTTCGAGCGCCGTTTCGACGAGGACAACTGATGGCGCAGGCCGCGCCCGCTGGTGCAGCCCTTGCGTGGAGCCGGCAGCGGTGACCCGTTTACTGGGCCTGCCTGCTTCCCGTGGCACCGCGCTGGGCCGTGCCCGCGTCCGCCTGCCGCACGTGCAGGATATTGGTGAAAAGCGTGTCGCCGCCGCCGCGGTCGAGCACGAACTGGAACGCCTGCACCGCGCCACCGATGCCGCGCGCCAGGAAATGCGTGAACTGCGTACCCGCCTGCAGGGCGCCTTGCCGGCGGAAGTGGGCGAGTTCCTCGACCTGCACGCCATGTTGCTGGACGACCCCGAACTGCTGACCGCCTTGGACGAGCTGGTGCGCAGCAAGCGTTACAGCGCCAGCCATGCCCTGCGCATCCAGCGCGACCGCCTGGCGCAGGTATTCGAAGGCATGGAAGATGCCTACCTGAAGAGCCGGATGGACGACCTGGACCACGTGATCGGCCGCATCCAGTCCTTCCTGCACAAGCGCAACACCACCATGAAGGGGCTGGCCGGCGAAATCCTGGTCTGCGAGAACGTTGCTCCCTCGGAACTGGCGCAGCTGCAATCGCAAGGCGTGGTCGGCATCGTCAGCAGCGCTGGCAGCGTGCTCTCGCACAGCGCCATCCTCGCCCGCAGCCTGCACATGCCGTTGGTGGTGGCCGCCAGCGCGGTATTGCAGAAAGTCAGCGATGGCGACGTGCTGATCCTGGATGGCGGCAGCGGCGAGATCGTGGTCGACCCGGGCCCGAGCGAGCTGCGCCAGTACCGCGAGCGCCAACGCGAGCTGGCCCGCGAACAACGCGAACTCGGCCGCCTACGGGCAAAGCCCACGCGCACCCTGGATGGCGTGGAAATCACCTTGCTGGCCAATGCCGAGTCGCATGACGACGTCGCCCAGGCACATGCACTGGGTGCCCGCGGCCTGGGCCTGTACCGCACCGAATTCCTGTTCATGCAGCGCAACCAGCTGCCGGACGAAGAAGAACAGTTCCGCGTCTACCGCGACACCGTGCTGGGCATGAGCGGGCGCCCTGTCACCATCCGCACCCTGGACCTGGGCGCGGACAAGGCCGACCGCACCGGTCTGGTACTCAGCAGCGAAGAAAACCCGGCGCTGGGCCTGCGTGGCGTACGCCTGTCGCTGGCCCGGCCCAAGGTCTCCGACACCCAGCTGCGGGCGATCCTGCGCGCCTCCGGCTACGGCCCGCTGCGCATCCTGGTACCGATGCTGACCACCCGTGAGGAAATCATGGCAGTGCGTCGGCGACTGTCGCGGCTGGCCGCGACCCTGCGCAATGACGGCCACGAAGTGGCCGAGAACATCCCGGTCGGGGCGATGATCGAGGTTCCTGCAGCGGCGATCGCGCTGGAGACCTTCATCGACCAGGTCGACTTCCTGTCGATAGGCACCAATGACCTGGTCCAGTACCTGCTGGCCGCCGATCGCAACAACGACGCCGTGGCCGAGTTGTACTCGCCGCTGCATCCGGCGGTGCTGCGGTTGCTGTGGCAGGTGATCGACACCGCGCAGCGGCATGCCACGCCGGTCGCGGTCTGCGGTGAAATGGCCGGTGACGCGCATATGACAGCCTTGCTGCTAGCCTTGGGCCTGACCGAGTTCAGCCTGCACCCGGCCACCTTGCTGGAGGTGCGACGCGCCATCCGTGAGGTGGACCTGAGCGCATTGCGCCTGCAGGCCCCGCAGTTGTTGGCTGCACGCGACCGCCGCGGCATTGAACGCTGGATCGCCGGCGTCGCCGGAAACTGATTCCGGTAACACCGGTTATATGCAAGCCCGCGCATCGCACGTGATAATGGCGGGCTAAACACGCCGATGGCGCCTGCCGCCACGGACAGCGGCCATCACCATACCGGGAGCTGCGCATGGCCGAAGCCGTACGCCACGACAAGACTGCACGCCAGCTGCGCCTGCTTTCCGATGCACTGGACAGCGGCCGCCTGGGGCCGGTGCGCCGCCTGGTCAACACCTTGTCGCCGGCCGAGATCGGCAACCTGCTCGAATCGCTGCCACCGGGCAAGCGCGAAGTGGTGTGGGGCCTGGTCGATGCCGAGGACGACGGCGAGGTGCTGGTGCATGTCGGCGAAGACGTGCGCGAAAGCCTGCTGGCCGACATGGACGCGGACGAAATCATCGCCGCGGTCGAAGACCTGGACATCGACGACCTTGCTGACCTGGTCGAGGACCTGCCCGACACCGTCATCGACGAAGTGCTCAAGTCGATGGACCGCGAGAACCGCGAGCGGCTCGAGCAGGTACTGTCCTATCCGGAGGACACCGCCGGCCGCCTGATGAACCCGGACGTGGTCACCGTGCGCGCCGACGTCAACGTCGACGTGGTGCTGCGCTACCTGCGCCTGCGTGGCGAGCTTCCCGACCACACCGATCACCTGTTCGTGGTCAGCCGTCGCCACCAGTACCTAGGCCGGTTGTCACTGGCCTCGCTGGTCACCCACGAAGACACCACCCCGATCAACCGCCTGATCGACGACGAACAGCCGGCCATCGATGTCGGCGAAAGCGCCGACGAAGTGGCCCGCCAATTCTCCGACCATGACTGGGTCTCGGCACCGGTGGTGGATGACAACAACATCCTGATCGGCCGCATCACCATCGATGACGTGGTCGACATCATCCGCGGCCAGGCCGATCACCAGGCCCTGGGCGCGGCCGGTCTGGACGAGGACGAAGACCTGTTCAGCCCGGTCTGGCGCGCCATGCGCCGGCGCCTGATGTGGTTGTCCGTGAACCTGTGCACGGCCTTCCTCGCCTCCAGCGTGGTCGGTCATTTCGAAGGCACCATCGACAAGCTGGTGGCGCTGGCCGTGTTGATGCCGATCGTCGCCGGCCTCGGCGGCAATGCCGGCACCCAGGTGCTGGCGCTGATGATCCGCGGTCTCGCACTTGGTCAGGTGGGTGCCTCCAATGCGCGCACCCTGCTGTGGAAAGAACTGCGTGTGGCCCTGCTCAATGGCGTGGTGCTGGGCACCGTGCTCGGCCTGATCGTATTGGCGTGGTTCCATATGCCGGGACTGTCGCTGGTGATCGCCATCGCACTGACCTTCAACCTGCTGTTTGCCGCATCGGCCGGCGTGCTGGTGCCGCTGACGCTGAAGCGGCTGGGTTTCGACCCGGCCCTGGCCAGCGGCATCTTCCTGACCGCAGTGACAGATTCGATGGGCTTTTTCACCTTCCTCGGACTTGCCACGCTGGTGCTGCTGCACTGATCGCGGCACCGTGGCCCGGGTAAGCGCCAGCGCACCCGAAGCTTTCCGCGAAGAACTCCCGGGTGCGCTCACGCTTACCCGGGCTACACTTCCCCGCCCTTGTTTCAGGCCCTGCCCATGACCATCACCGTCAACGACTACTACCAGACCGGCTGGCGCGAGGACGTGCACAACTGCCCCGCCTGCGAATGGAGAGGCAGCTCACGGCAGATGGAAATGGAGCTGCACGACGAGCAGACCGAATACGCCTGCCCCGAATGCGAGTACCCGCTACTGGTAGTGCAACACCCGGACCTGGCCCAGGTGCAGGCCGCCGCCGCAGCCGGCAATGAAGAAGCGCAGCAGCAGCTGGCAATCCTGGCGATGGCGCCGCGCAACTAAACACACGCCACCACACCGTAGTGCCGAGCCATGCTCGGCAGGGGCTCTACCGGTAATGCCCCAGCGCAGCAACGTAGTGCCGAGCCATGCTCGGCAGAGGCTTTCCCGGTAAGGCCCCAGCACCGCAACGTAGTGCCGAGCCATGCTCGGCAGAGGCTTTCCCGGTAACGCCCCAACGCAGCAACGTAGTGCCGAGCCATGCTCGGCAGGGGCTCTACCGGCAATGCCCCAGCCGAGCATGGCTCGGCTCTACAGTGGGGCATCACGCAATCCCAATCGCCTTGTGGGAGCGCCGTAAGCCGCGAAGTTGATACTGCTTGAAAGCCATAGAGCTACCCCTCCCCAGCCCTCCCCTACGCCTTCGGCGCAAGGGAGGGAGGCAGGCAGGCAGCGGCAGCCTCACCAATCTCAACCCAGCAGGGTTTCCAGCACCGCCATGCGCACGGCCACGCCATTGGCAACCTGGCGCAACACCCACGACTGCGGGCCATCAGCCACTTCGTCAGTGACTTCCACGCCGCGGTTGATCGGGCCCGGGTGCAGCACCGCTGCGTCCTTGGCCGCGCGCTTCAGGCGCTCGTTGTTGAGACCATACTGCGCGTGGTACTGCTCCAGCGACGGCACCAGACCTTCTTCCATGCGCTCGCGCTGCAGGCGCAGCATCATCAGCGCGTCGACACCTTCCAGCATCGCATCGAAATCCTGCCCGACCACGCAGCCATCCAGGATTCCATCCTCCGGCAACAGCGACTGCGGGCCACAGACCCGGATCTCGCCCACGCCCAGCGTGCGCATCGCCTGCAGATCGGTACGGGCCACGCGCGAATGCTTCACGTCGCCAACGATCACCACTTTGAGCTTGGAGAAATCACTGCCCTTGGCCTGGCGCAGGGTCAGCATGTCGAGCAGCCCTTGGGTCGGGTGCGCGCTGCGGCCATCACCGGCATTGATCAGGGCCGTATCTTCACCGGCAGCGCCTGCCAGTTCAGCCACCGCGCCATCGTCCGGGTGGCGCACGATGAAACCGCGCACGCCCATCGCTTCCAGGTTCTTCAGCGTGTCGCAGGCGGTTTCGCCCTTGCGCGTGGAAGAGGTGGACGCATCGAAATTCAATACATCCGCCCCCAGCCGCTGCGCCGCCAGCTGGAACGAGCTGCGGGTGCGGGTGGAGGGTTCGAAGAACAGCGTGCAGACGCCGGTGCCGGCGAGCACCGCGCGCTTGTTGTTGATACGACCGACCGCGGCATCGCGGATCTGGCCGGCGCGGTCGAGCAGCTGCAGCAGGGTCTCACGCGGCAACCCATCCAGGGTCAGCAGGTGGCGCAGGCGTCCTTGGGCATCAAGTTGCGAAGCGGTCATGGCAGGGTCTTCGACAGTCAGGAAATAGGGGTGGCTTCGTGCGGCGCCGACAACCAGCGCTCGATGATGACGGCAGCAGCAACCGCGTCGAGGTTGGCGGCATCGCGGCGGCGCTTGCGGCCTTCGGCACGCTCCACCGCAAAGCGCTGCGCGGCCTCGACCGAGCTGGAGCGCTCATCCACCAGCAGTACCGGCACCTTGTAGCGCTGCTGCAACTGCCTGGCGAAGGCGTGCGCGCGCTTGCGGTTGGGCTGGTCTTCGCCTTCCAGCGTGAGCGGATCGCCGACGATCATGCCTTGTGGCCGCCATTCCTTGTGCAGGCGGTCCAGCGCGTTCCAGTCCGGACCATTGCCGTGCACATCGACTACCGCAATGGCGCGCGCGCCGACACCCAGCGAACTGCCGATGGCCACGCCGATGCGGCGCGAGCCGACATCGAAGCCCAGCACCGTGCTGCTGGTGGAAAGCATGCTGGCCTCAGGCACGACCGCTGTATCCGGTGACCAGGAACAGATCGACACCGATGCGCGAGCCGGCAAGCTGCCAGCGCTCGTCCAAGGGGGTTTCAAACAATACGGTGGCATCGGCCGGCACGGTCAGCCAGCTGTTGTCCGCCAGCTCCTGCTCCAGTTGCCCTTCGCCCCAACCGGCGCAACCGAGCGTGACCAGCGCATTGCGCGGACCGTCGCCACGGGCCATGGCCTCGAGGATGTCGCGGGAGGTCGTGAGATACAGACCATCAGCCACTTTCAGGCTGGAATCCCATGCCCTGGCATCGTCATGGATGACGAAACCGCGCTCGGTGTGCACAGGACCACCGTTGAGCACCGGTACGGCGCGCAGGTCGCCATCGTCGGTATCGATCTCCATCTGTGCGAACACGTCGCCCAAGGTGAAATCGGAGGCCTGGTTGACCAGCACGCCCATGGCACCGTTGCCATCGTGCTGGCAGATCAAGGCCACACTGCGGGCGAACAATGGGTCGACAAGTGATGGCAATGCCACCAGCAGGTGGTTGGACAGAGGGGGTGACAGCGCAGACATGTCTGCATTCTAACGGCTGCGGCCGCCCACCGCTGCGCAGCGGCGATAATCCAGGCTTCCCTGATGCGGAGATGCCGATGACCTACTACTGTGATTTCGCCCCGGGCCACCCCGTACATGGGCCGTACCACGAGCACGAGTATGGTTTCCCGCAGCGGGATGAACGCGAGCTTTTCGAGCGCCTGCTGCTGGAAATCAACCAGGCCGGATTGAGTTGGGAAACCATCCTGCGCAAGCGCGAAGGCTTCCGCAGCGCCTACAGTGGCTTTGATGTGGACGCGGTGGCTGCCTATGGCGAGGCGGATATCGCCCGCCTGCTGGCCGATGCCAGCATCATCCGCAACCGGCTCAAGGTGGCTGCGGCGATCCACAACGCGCAGGTGATCCAGGGGCTGCGCGCCTCGCATGGCGGCTTTGCGCAATGGCTGGACGCGCATCACCCCTTGAGCAAGGCCGACTGGGTGAAGCTGTTCAAGAAGACCTTCCGGTTTACCGGCGGCGAGATCACCGGTGAATTCCTGATGAGCCTGGGCTATCTGCCTGGCGCGCACCGGGAGGATTGCCCGGTAATGGTGAAGATTGCAGCGATTGGGCCGGCTTGGATGGGGCGGTAAAGCTTCGAGGTATGCGGGAGCTTGGGCTGAGGGCCAAGGCCAGAGCCAAAGCCAAAGCCAAAGCCAAAGCCAGAGCACCCCTCCCCGGCCCTCCCCTTCGCTACGCGAAAGGGAGGGGGAAGAGCGGCCTCCGCCAAGACCTCGGCTTTCGCTTTGGCTTTGGCTTTGGCTTTCGCTTTGGCTCGGCCTTGGCCCCTCCCTTTCGCACAGCGAAGGGGAGGGTTCGGGAGGGGTGCTCTTGATCTTGATCTTGATCTTGATCTTGATCCTGACCTTGACCTTGATCCTGACCTTGATCCTGACCTTGATCCTGACCTTGACCTTGATCCTGACCTTGATCCTGACCTTGATCCTGACCTTGATCCTGCTCCAACCCTCGCCCCTGCCCCACCCTTAAAAAAAGCCGCCCACGAAGGAGCGGCTTTTCAAATCATCCAATCCGCCAGACTCAGCGAACCTCGGCAATCTCCACGCCATCCAGACCCTGCGACAAGGTCTTGGCATCACCGCCCTGCGACAGCTTGATGCGCAGGCGCACCTCGTTCTGCGAATCGGCATACCGCAAAGCGTCGTCGTAACTGATCTCACCGGCCTGGTACAGCTCGAACAGGCTCTGGTCGAAGGTCTTCATGCCCAGCTGCACCGAATCCTTCATCACTTCCTTGAGCTTGTGCACTTCACCGTCACGGATGTAGTCCTGCACCAGCGGCGTGCCCAGCAGGATTTCCATCGCCACGCGGCGGCCCTTGCCGTCCGGGGTCGGCACCAGCTGCTGCGCGACCACGCCCTTCAGGTTCAACGACAAGTCCATCAGCAGCTGGTTGCGCCGGTCTTCCGGGAAGAAGTTGATGATGCGGTCCATCGCCTGGTTGGCGTTGTTGGCGTGCAGGGTGGCCAGCACCAGGTGACCGGTTTCGGCGAATGCCACCGCGTGATCCATGCCCTCGCGGGTACGGATTTCGCCGATCATGATCACGTCCGGGGCCTGGCGCAGGGTGTTCTTCAGCGCCGCCTCCCAGCTGTCGGTATCGATGCCCACTTCACGCTGGGTGACGATGCAGCCCTCGTGCTTGTGCACGAATTCGATCGGGTCCTCGATGGTGATGATGTGACCGGTCGAGTTCTGGTTGCGATAGCCGATCATCGCTGCCAGCGAGGTCGACTTGCCGGTACCGGTGGCGCCGACGAACAGGATGATGCCGCGCTTGGTCATCGCCAGCGTCTTGATCACCGGCGGCAGGCTCAGCTCTTCCACGGTGGGAATGCGCGTCTCGATACGACGCAGCACCATGCCCACCTGGTTGCGCTGGTAGAAGCAGCTGACACGGAAACGACCGACGCCGGATACACCAATGGCGAAGTTGCATTCGTGGGTTTTTTCGAATTCCTCGCGCTGGGCCGGCGTCATCACGTTGAGCACCATGTCGCGGCTTTGCTGCGCCGTCAGTGGTGTCTGGGTGATCGGCGACAGCTTGCCGTTGACCTTCATCGACGGCGGCATGCCGGCGGTGATGAACAGGTCGGACGCCTTCTGGTGCGCCATCAGCTTGAGGAACGAGGTGAAATCAATAGTGCTCATGTCTGGCTCCCGATGGAGAGCCGGGACAGGGCGTGGGATGACTCCACGGCGCCCCGTCGATTCCGGCTTTTGCGAATCCCGAATTCCGAATCTCTAATCCCGAAACCTGGAATTACTCGAACAGACGCTTGTCCTTGGCGTATTCCTTGGCCTGGTTGCGGGTGATCAGGCTGCGCTTGACCAGATCCTGCAGATTCTGGTCCAGGGTCTGCATGCCCACCTGCTGGCCGGTCTGGATGGCAGAGTACATCTGCGCCACCTTGTCTTCACGGATAAGGTTACGGATTGCCGGGGTTGCCACCATGATCTCGTGCGAGGCAATACGGCCACCGCCCACGCGCTTGAGCAGTGCCTGCGAAATCACCGCACGCAGCGACTCGGACAGCATCGAGCGCACCATCGGCTTTTCGCCGGCCGGGAACACGTCGATGATACGGTCGATGGTCTTGGCGGCCGAGCTGGTATGCAGGGTGCCGAACACCAGGTGGCCGGTTTCCGCCGCGGTCAACGCCAGGCGGATGGTCTCAAGGTCACGCAATTCGCCGACCAGGATGATGTCCGGGTCTTCACGCAAGGCCGAGCGCAGGGCTTCGTTGAAACCGTGCGTGTCGCGGTGCACTTCGCGCTGGTTGATCAGGCACTTCTGCGAGGTGTGCACGAATTCGATCGGGTCCTCGACGGTGAGGATGTGGCCGTATTCGTTCTTGTTGATGTGGTCGATCATCGCCGCCAGCGTGGTCGACTTGCCCGAACCGGTCGGACCGGTAACCAGGATCAGACCCTGCGGCTGCTCGATCAACTCACGGAAGATCGGCGGGCAGGCCAGGTCTTCCAGCGTCAGCACTTCCGAGGGAATGGTACGGAACACCGCACCGGCACCGCGGTTCTGGTTGAAGGCATTGACACGGAAGCGTGCCAGCGAGGGAATCTCGAACGAGAAGTCGACCTCGAGGAACTCTTCGTAATCGCGCCGCTGCTTGTCCGACATGATGTCGTACACCAGCGCGTGCACTTGTTTGTGGTCCAGCGCCGGGATGTTGATGCGGCGGACGTCACCGTCCACGCGGATCATCGGCGGCAGGCCGGCGGAAAGGTGTAAGTCCGAGGCCTTGTTCTTGACCGAGAACGCCAATAGTTCAGCGATATCCATACGCGCTCTGTCCCCTGCGTTGCGAGTATCTGTAAGGTGTTTCCCCTGGCGGGCAGTATAGCCTTCCCACGTAAGAGGTTGATGTTTTGCAAACCGTGTCTTTGGCCACCCTTCTGCAGCAGATCGACGCTGCTTCCAGCCCCTCCCGGGCCGTCCGCCTGCTGGCCGTTTCCAAGCTGCAGCCGGCCGCTGCGGTGGCCGCACTGGCCGCCCAAGGACAGCGCGCCTTTGGTGAAAACTATGTGCAGGAGGCTGCCGCCAAGATAGGCGAGCTGGCCGAACTGGGCCTGGAATGGCACCTGATCGGCCACCTGCAGTCCAACAAGGCCGAACTGGCCGCCCAGATCTTCGACTGGGTGCAGACCGTGGACCGGGCCAAGCTGGTCACCGCCCTGGCCAAGGGCCGCCCGTCCGCTCTGCCCCCCCTCAACGTGCTGATCCAGGTCAACATCGACGATGAAGACAGCAAGCACGGCTGCGCCCCGGAGCAGGTAACCGCGTTGGCTGAGGCCATCGCCAGCGAACCCCGGCTGTGCCTTCGCGGGTTGATGGCGATCCCGGCGCCCTTCCCGGAGACCGCCAAGCGCCAGGCCGCGTTCGCACGGATGCAGGCCTTGTTTGCCGGCCTGTCCGCGCGGCACCCGCAGGTAGATACACTTTCGATGGGCATGAGCAGTGATTTTGCCGAGGCCATCGCCGCCGGCTCGACCATGGTCCGGGTCGGCACCGCCTTGTTCGGCCAACGCCCTTCCCCTTGATCGCACCGAGATTGGATTGATGACCAGCCCGCACGCCGACCTTCCCGACACCCAGCTCCCCGACACCGACATCGCCTTCATCGGCGGCGGCAACATGGCCCGCAGCCTGATCGCCGGCTTGCTGCGACGCGGCATGGCGGCTACCCGCATCCATGTGGCCGAGCCGGTCGCCGCCCTGCGCGAGGCACTGGCGCAGGACTTCGGCGTCCACACCTACGACGCCGCCGAGGCCGCCGCAGGCCATGCCGGATTGTGGTTGATGGCGGTCAAGCCGCAGGTGATGCGCACGGTCTGCGAGGCCCTACGCCCCATCGCTGCTGCCCGGCAACCGGTGGTTGCCTCGATCGCCGCTGGCATCACTGCCGCGCAGCTGGAACGCTGGCTGGGCGGCAACCAGGCCATCGTCCGCGCCATGCCCAACACACCGGCCCTGCTCGGCGCAGGCGTCACCGGCCTGTTCGCCAACCCGCAGGTGTCCGCCGCGCAGCGCGCGCAGACCGAACAGCTTCTGGCCAGCGCCGGCCGCACCGTCTGGATCGACGACGAAGCACGGATGGACGCGGTGACCGCGGTCTCCGGCAGCGGCCCGGCCTATGTCTTCCTGCTGGCCGAGGCGATGGAGGCCGCGGCCCTCGAACAAGGCCTACCCGCCGAAGCGGCACGCACGCTGGTGCTGGAAACCGTGCTCGGCGCCGCGCGCATGCTGACCGAAGCCGGCGAAGCCCCGGCCGAACTGCGCCGCCGTGTCACCTCGCCGGGCGGCACCACCCAGGCAGCCATCGAAACCTTCCAGGCCGGCGGCTTTGAAGCGCTGACGGCGAAGGCCATCGATGCCGCAGCGAAGCGTGGCAAGGAACTGTCTGCTGCGAACGATTGATCTAGGTTTCTTTCGCGCATGCATGATCGAGCCCTCGTAGATATCTGCCTCTAATAGCCCCTCCCCCCTTGCGGGAGAGGGGTTGGGGAGAGGGGAGCAAGGCGAAGCCTTGTAGCTTCCAAGCAATCTTGAAGCCTCCCACCCATCAACAAACACCGCAGCCCAGGAGCTCCACCATGCACCGGCTCGCCCTAACGCTGTCCTCCACCCTGCTACTGACCCTCGCCGCCTGCTCCGCGCAACAAGCCCCGCGCGCAGCTGTCATCCAGCAATCGCAGCCCAGCCATGCAGACCTCGGCAAGCTGCGCGTGCACTACAACCTGCTGCCGACGCTGGCCATGAACGACGCCGTCGCCCGCAGCTACCAGGTGCAGCGCGAAGCCGACCGCGCACTGCTGGTGGTTGCCCTGCGTCAACTATCGCAAGGCGAAGAACTGCCAGCCGATGGCAGGGTGCAGGCCATCGCCACCGATCTCTCCGGCAAGCGCCAACAGATTGACCTGCGTGCGGTGCGTACCGGCCCCTATACCGATCTGATCGGTGTACTCGACGCGCATCCGCGCGATCAACTGCGCGTGGACCTGCAGATCAGCGCTGACGCTGGTGCGGGAAACGTTCGCTTCGAACGAAATTTCTGAATCCCGCTGAAACAATAAGCATCGTCCTGCCTGCAGTTTCAGCCCTGTATTTCCGGGCAGAAAACGCCTTGGGAAAAGTCCGCATTTCCTTTCCCAATCAATTCGATATGACACTGCCGTGATGTTCACTTCGCGGCCTGCAGTGCGCCTGTGTCGTGCCCGCGCACGTCTTAAAGTCAAATTGACATGGCTCTGTCGCAAACCATACTGACGCCCTTTCCAATTCCGCGCGCGCCCCAGAAATGCGGCCAGCGACGGCCAAAGTGACGTCCTTGCCAGCCGACAACTCCCCCTCTCCGTTGCTGCAGCTGCAAGGCTGGGGCATGAGCCGTGGCCAACGCACCGTGTTGGCCTCCATTGATCTGAGCATCAGCGGTCCCGGCATCGTGGTGTTGATGGGCCCGGGTGGCACCGGCAAGTCTTCACTGCTGCAGGCACTGTCTGGCCAGAGCAACGCACATGGCGAGCGCTGGGGCACGCTGCTGTTCCAGGGCGCACCGTTGGAGGCAGCAACGCAGCCGCCAGTACTGGTGCAGCAGCATGCACGCGAACTTGGCTTCAGCGTGCAGGAAAACCTCAGCGCCGCGCTGCGCCCGCAAGCGGGCAACAAGCCGCAGGCATTGCGCGAAGAAATCGACGCACGCCTGCAAGCCTTGGGCACCACTGCCGTGGCTGCACATCTGCAGCACAGAGTGATCGACTTACCGCGCGGACTGGCCCGGCAAGTCTCTATCCTGCGCGCCGCCTTCAGCGGCAGCGCCCTGCTGTTGATCGACGAACCCACCAGCGAGCTGGCGCCGGCCGAGGCCGAAGCGGTACTCACCCTGATCGAACGCCTGTCCGCTGCACACTGCTGCCTGGTAAGCCTGCATCACCAAGGCCAGGCCCGACGCCTGGCTTCACGGGTGATCCTGTTGGCCGGCGGCAAGGTACAGGTCGATGCGCCGGTGGATGCGTTCTTTGCCAACAGTGGCCAACACCCGGTGCTGGCGCAGTTCCTGCGCACCGGCAGCTGCCATGTCCCGGCGCCTGATGCACGCATCGAGGAACTGGCTGAAGGTGTTGTCGTTCCTGCACCCGTTTTCATCGCTGAAAAGTCCCCACCCCGCCCTTCCACGCCAGCGCTCGAAGCCCCTCGTCCTGCGTCTGTGCCAATGTCGACACCCGCACCGGTCAGCCTGTCTGCCACACCCTCACGCCGCGGCCCCAATGGCTTCCACTGGCTGGTGCCGGGCAAGCTCGCCGGCTGCCCGATGCCTGGCGTGGTATTCGCCATCGATCACGACCTGGCGTTGCTGCGTGGCATGGGCGTCACCGTGCTGGTCAACCTGACCGAACGCGAGATGCCGGCCGAGCGGCTGGCTCCCTACGGGCTGCGCAGCTATCACCTGGGCATCGTTGACCGCGGTGCACCGCCGCTGTTGTGGGCCAAGCTGCTGCTGGCCAAGATCGAGGTGATGCTGCGCGAAGGCGAAGTCGTCGCCGTGCACTGCCTGGCCGGCCTCGGCCGCACCGGCATGGTGCTGGCCGCGTGGCTGATCCGCGAAGGGCTCACCGCCGATGAAGCGCTGCGCCGCCTGCGCACGCTGGACCCGGGCTTCGTGCAGTCGCAGGAGCAGGAAGACCTGCTGCATGCGCTGGAAGAAAACCTGCTGATCCGCGCCTGCGACTGATCAAACCCTGAGTGATGCCGGGTCGCATTGCGGCCTGCGGGCATCGCTTTTCCTTTTCTCCCCCTTCCGCAAGGATTCCCCCATGTCGCTCGACACCACCCTGCAGCAATCCGTTGCCTCCATTCCCGAATGCGTGGCCGCCGGCTACGTCGATATCAGCTCCGGTATGTTGCTGTCGGTACGCACCGTGGATTCGCACCCGCGCGAAGTGCTGGACCTGGTCGCCGCCGCCACTGCCGACCTGTACCAGGGCCCGAACATCCGCAGCATCGAGCAGATGTTCCGCCGTGCACGCGGCCTGGAAGAGCAGGAAGGCGCGCACTACTTCCAGGAAATCATCGTCAACAGCGAGAACCTGATCCACATCTTCATGCGCGGCAAGCGCTACCCCGACTATGTGATGGTGTTCGTCTGCCGCCGCACCGCCAACCTCGGCATGGCACTGACCCGCTCGCGCCTGGCGATGCCGCTGATCGAAGCGGAAATCTGATCCATCCGGGCCACGCACTGTGGCCCGGGCAGCAACCGCTGCTGGCGTGTCGTCCGATACCCGGCAGCTTGCCGATCCGGTCGCGCAACGCTAGCCCACGCGTTGCGGACCCTCGCCTTGCTGGCCCAGCACATCCTGCGGATTCAGCAGGCCACAGCGCTTCAGCGACAGGCAGCCACAGCCGATGCAATCGCTGAGCTGGTCACGCATGAACTGGAGCGTTGCGATGCGCTCGTCTAGTTCCTTGCGCCAGCGCGCCGACATCCGCGCTCAATCGGCCTTGCTCGGCGCGCGTCCTTCCGGCAATTCCGCCAGACGCTCGGCCACTGCCTGCAGCGGCATGCCCACACGCTGTGCGGCCTGGATCAGTGCCAAACGCCGCAGCACATCACTCTGGAAGCGCCGCTGGTTGCCAGCGGTGCGCTGGCTCTGGATCAGCCCCTTGCGCTCATAGAAGTGCAAGGCCGACACCGCGACCCCGCTGCGCCTTGCGACTTCCCCTACACTCAGTTCCCGCGTGGACATCACTTGACCTGAACCATGGTTGAGGTGTGATGCTGCACGCCCCCCAGCCGCAACTCAAGCAGCAACGTCGCATCATGAGTTCTTCAAGCATCGCGCCAGCAGCACCGGCCAGCAGCTCCATCCTCGCCCCACAATACCGCGCCACCACCTTCGGTATGGTCGCGCTGATCTCGCTGATCGCCTTCGAGGCGCTGGCCGTGGCGGCCGCGATGCCCAGCGTGGCTGAAGCATTGGATGGCCTGCGCCTGTACGCGCTGGCCTTCGGCGGCGCATTGGCCACCAGCGTGATCGGCATGACCCTGGCCGGCCGCATGTGCGACCAGCAAGGCCCGGCGCGGCCGTTGTGGCTGGGCCTGGGCAGCTTCCTGGTTGGTCTGCTGCTGGCCGGTCTGGCGCCGCGCATGGACGTATTGATCGTCGGCCGCCTGCTGCAGGGCGTCGGCATCGGCGCGATTTCGGTGTCGCTGTATGTGCTGGTCGCGCGCACTTATCCGGAAGCGCTGCGGCCCAAGGTCTTCGCCGCCTTCTCTGCTGGCTGGGTGGTGCCTTCGCTGATCGGCCCCGGCCTGAGCGGGCTGATCGTGCAACACCTGAGCTGGCGCTGGGTCTTCCTCATCGTGCCAGTGCTGGCCTTGCCGGCGGCCTGGCTGCTGTTGCCGGCACTGCGCAGCACCCACACCAGCATCCGCCGTGATCTCGAGCAGCGGCCGGTGGTGCGCTGGGCGATAGGCACGGCGCTGGCCGCGCTGTTGCTGTATGTCGGCGGACAGCTGCAAGGCATGCAGGCGTTGGCGGTGATGGCAGCGGCGGTGGCCGCACTGATCTTCTGTGCCCGCCATCTGCTGCCCAGCGGCAGCTTGCTGCTGCGCCGCGGCCTGCCCAGCGTGATTGCCTTGCGCGGCATTGCCGCCTCGGCCTTCTTTGGCGCCGAAGCCTTCCTGCCACTGCTGCTGCAACGCGAGCGCGACCTGTCGCCGCTGTGGGCCGGCGCAGCGCTCAGCCTGGGCGCGCTGGGCTGGTTCTCCGGCTCGTGGCTGCAAGGCCACCAGCACTTCGGCTGGCGACGCACGCACATGCTGCAGGCCGGCACCTGGTTGATGCTGGCCGGTCTGCTGGTGAGCGTGCTTACCCTGTACCCGGACGTGCCCTTGATGCTGGCGCTTGCGGGCTGGGCATTGACCGGGCTGGGCATGGGCCTGATCTACCCCAGCCTGTCGGTGCTGACCTTGTCGCTGTCGGCACCGCACGAGCAAGGTGCCAACAGCTCGGCCCTGCAGCTGAGCGAAGGCATCGCGGTCGCCTCCACGCTGGCGATCTCCGGCTCGCTGTTCGCCGCAACCGTTGGCGGCAATGAAACCAGCGGCTACCTGCTGTGCTTCGTGGTGACGCTGCTGTTGGCCGGATTGGCAACCGTGGTCGGGCGCCGGATTGCTTGAGCAACGCCTGCTGAGCGACATCGGCTGAGCCACCTCAACCGCTCGGCGCAGGCCAAGCAGTATTGGACTAGGCAAGCGCGAACACGCGCGGGCTGCACCCTGCAGCCCGGCAATGTTTCAGTGCGCAGCGTCCACGCCTTCCACTTCCAGCAGGTCCTTGCGCAGGATGCGGCGCACTTCCAGTACCGCTTCCGGTGTTTCCTGCACGCTGTGGCCGGACACGATCACCTTCTCCGACAGCGCGCCATCCAGATGCGCGCTCCAGTACGGCACCAGCCCGTCGTCGGACTCGGCGGTCGGTACCTCGGCTTTACGCTTGGCGATGATGGAGTGATATTTCAGGCCCGGCTGGATCGGCAGTGCCGAGGACGCCTCGATGAAGGGATCGCTGGCCTTCAGGTTCTCGATGCTGTTGGTAATCACCGGTTCCTTGGGCTTCTTGCCATCGGTTTCGCCCGGGTCCTGCAGCGCCATGAAGGCGTCACCAAAGGCACCCAGAATCGTCAGCGGCAAGCGCACCAGTCTGCCGATCAAACGACCCAGCCGGTTACCGGCCGCATCCGTGCCCTTGTGCGGTGAGGCCAGGAAGATCGCCCGCTCCACGTTCGGCTGCGGGGTGAAGTGCAGCACCGGCCCAAGCTTGGCTTCCACCCGCGCCAAACGCTCGCCTTGCAGGTTGTAGCGCCTGCGGGTGTTGTCCCATAGCACCTCGCCGGAGTCGCTGAGCATCAGGCGCGCGATCACGCCGCCCATGCTGTGGCCAATGAACACCATGTCATGCGATGCCGGCGCCGTGCCCTTGGGATCGAAGTGATGCAGCGTGCTGTTGAAGGCCTTGCTGATGGTGTAGCGGTTCAAGGCGATCGGCGCGTTGGTCGGGTAGTACACCGACCACACCTGGTAATGCTCACGCATTTCCTCGTCGCCCATGATCTCGTTGGCCAGGTTCACCCAGGCCTCCGGGCTGCTGGCCAGGCCGTGCAACATGAAGATGATGCGCTTGTTTGGATCGTAGGGCTGCATCAGGTAGATATGCGGCTCGCGGATGCCTTCGCCACGGCCAAACAAGGTGCGCAGGGACTCGGTGGCAAACCCGGACTGGGCAAGCCACAGACCATACGCGGCGGTGAAATTGGCCGCCAACGGCACTTCCTGGCCATGCATCTGGATGCTGGTGAGGTCGGGCGAATAAGCCTGCAGCTGCACATGGCGGGTAGCCAGTACTTCCTCCAAGGTGTCGCCGCTGAAGTTCAGCACAGCGGTGGCATTGATCGCCGGCATCTCGCTGTAGACAGGCAGCTGCTGGTTGCGCTCCTCCACTTCCAGCGCCTGCGCCAGCGTTGGTGCTTCCATCATCGCCACCAGCTCGGCACCAAAGCCATCGCGGCGATATGAGCTGCGCAGGCCAGCAAAGCTCACCGAGGACGCCGCTACCAGTTGCTTGGGCACACCTTCAAGCTTGAGCCCGTCGAACTGCGAACTGATGGTCCAGTCATCCACCTGCACCGGCAGGTTGATGTCCTCGCCTTCCAGCGCGCGCGCGCGGGTGCGCTGGAACACCACCGAAGCGGCCTGCTCGGTGGCGTAGTTGTAGTAATCCCGCACCTGGGTCAGTCGATCTTCCAGAGCGCGTTGCGCCGGGCTGCGACCGCTGAAGAACAGGTACAGATAGGAATAGCGCGCGGTTTCCAGCCAGGCATTCAAGGCCGCCGCCGGCAACTCGATGGGCTCATTGCCCTTGGCCTTGGGGGTGAGCGCCAAGGCTTCCTGCATCCACAGCTCGGCCAGCGTGGACAGGCGCTGCTCGGACTGCAGGCCGTCGTTGGTGGTGACCGTCTGCCGGCAAGCGGGCAGGTCCTTGCTGCAATCACTGTCAGTCAAGCCAATGACCGACAGCGACTCCTGCGACAAGGCACTGAGCTTGCCGGTGCTGAGGATGTCGCCACGTTTCTGCATTACATAGTCGGTATTGCTCACCGACTTCATCTTCACCATCGCGCAACCGCTGGACAGCAGCAGCGCCAGTACCGCGACTACCGGCACCAGCCGGCGTATCCATGTCTGCGGGGTGTGGGTCATGGGTCAGTTCCTGGGGCGGGAATGCCGGGCACGCCAGCGCGTATCCGGGAAGAAAAATCAGCTACATCGCCTGCGTCACGGGCCCGCTGCGTTATACGCCCCAATTGTTGCAGCGTCGCCAACGGCACGCCCGGGGTCAGCCCGCCGACGTCGGCGGCATATTCGGCCAGATAGCCGGAGGCCAGCAAGCGGTAATCCAGCGGCAGCTTGGGCTGGATGCGGCGCATCAGCTCGAACACCACCGTGGTGCAGTTGCTGGTCAGCGTGTTGTAGAAACGCGGCGCCTGTTCCAGCTGCTGCGCGCGGTCCACGTAGAAACGCAGCAGATCGCGCATCTTGTCCGGGCTCAGCCCATGCAGGCGGTACAGATAGACATCCTCGCCACGCACATTGCTGCGCGTGAGCACGATGTCGCGCTCATCCGAGGCCACCAGCACCGACTCGAACTTGCGGAAGAAGCCCCCCAGCGCCGAGAACGACTCGCCCTGCTCCTTGCGGATTTCCAGCGAGAACACCAGCTGGCGGCCGTCGGCAAAGCCGAAGGACACCAGGGTGTGGGCAATGGCCGGCCCCATCCAGTAGGACAGGATCATGTCCACCGATTGCACCTGCGACAGATCGTATTCGCGCGCCTCCCAGCGCACGTCGTAGTCGGTCTTGCTGCGCCAATGGAAGTTGCGCACGTTGTCGATGATCAGGCGGTCGCCCTCGATGCGTGCATGCAGCGGCTGCGCCACGTCATCAGCCCACGCCCGGTCCTGCCGCGGGTCGATCGTCGCCCACCAGATCAGCATCACCGCGAACAGCGCGCCAAACACCGCCAGCGAATGCCAGCGCCGCACCGGCCCGAAGCCCGCGCGGATCGCCCAGATGCTGGGCACGCACCAGACCAGGATCGCCACGACCTTGGCCACCACATTGCCGGGGAACTGGTACCACAGCGCGAACCCGCCCCAGATACCGATGCACAGGCACAGCAACGCCAACAGGACCCGACCGACGCCACGCACCACACTGAGCAGACGCCGCTTCCCTACATTCACCACTTCACTCTCCTGAAAGACCCAACGGCCCCGCAAGCGCATCGCGCCCAGCCGGAACCACCGCGAACTGAATGGGCCGCCAGCGACCCGCGGCAAAGATAGCCTGCCGGACGTGGAAAGCGGAGTGAAACAATCAAAAAGCCAACTGAAGCGCAAAGCCGTTCATTTAGACGGCCGGCCAGACGAACAAGCAGATAACCCCGTAGCCCGGGTAAGCGCAGCGCACCCGGGGCCGCTGGCACATGAGCTCGCACGACCACCAGCCCCAACCTCCCGGTTTGTGGGAGCGGCGTCAGCCGCGAAGCCGATGTTGCTGAAACCCTGGGCCGACGTGCCAGCTGACAATGCACCAGCTTCGCGGCTGACGCCGCTCCCACAGGCAACCCACCGAACGGCAATCCGGGCATCTGATCAAGTCCTCCCGCCCCGGCAAACAGGCAGGCTAGGCCTGCTGCGCAGGCGTCTCGGTATGGGCTGCCGCCAGCCACTTGCCGTCCCGCCTGACCCAGGTGGTGCTGTCAAAACAGGTCATCTCCTGCGGCTTGCCATCAACCTCGAAGCTCTGGCTGACCTTGTAGGTAGCAATGGCCACATTGTCGACGGGGAAAAACACCTGCTCATCGGAGAACGAAAAACCTGTGACACGTGCAGGCCCCTCCTCGGCCATCTTCATGTAATCGGCCGGACTGAAGTGATGCACGCCATACATGGCAACCATCGTCGCCTTGTCGGTCAGCAGCGCGGCAGCCTTGGCAGGTTGCTGGTCCAGCATGGCCTGCCAGAACGCAACCTCAAGCTCCATGATCTCGGCACCGGTCGTCATGTGACTCTCCACGGATTGGGGACTTCAGGCTGTCACACCATTTGTTGGCCATCCGTGAGCCAAGCGCTATACGCAGACGAAGACAACCACCACCTGCCGGCTTCAGCTCCATGACCAGGCATCAGCGCTTATGGCAGCACCCTTTGAACACAAGATCGTGATGCTGATACCGGCAGACGTTGTCGTCGCATGCACATACCTTCTCGCCGTTGATACATCGCTGCCTCCAGGCTGGTGCCACACTACGGAGGACAGCGCATGAATGACAAGAATCAGACCGAACAGCACGAAACACTGGTCAAGCTCATCAAGAAGTTCGGTACCGCAATGCTCACCACCCGCTCCGCGGACGCAAGCATGCATTCCCGGCCAATGACGCCGTTGGGCGACGACTTCGATGGCGGCTTCTGGTTTGCCACGGAAATAGACAACGCCGCGGTGCGCGACATCCAAGCCAATCCCGAGGCAAACGTCTGCTTCATGCATGAGGGCGACAATCACTTCATCTCGGTGACGGGCCGCGGCAGCATCAGCCAGGATCGCGCACAGATCGCGCGCCTGTGGTCCGCGCCGATGAATGCCTTCTTCAAGGGGGGCAAGGATGACCCACGCGTCTGCCTGATTCGTATCGACGCCCAGCATGCCGATTACTGGGACGGCCCCGGAAACCTGCTGACCAAACTGGTGTTTTTCGCCACGGTTGCCACCACCGGCAATCACGAAGCACTCAGCGACACTGGCTCGGTCAATCTCTGAGCCAGCAGCGGGCGGCCGCCACGATTTGGTTGTCGCCCACTGCATGGCTGCAGGAAGGGTTCACAGGTGCCGGCGGCCAAGGCCGCGCAGCGCGGACCGTGCGGACCGTGCAGATAGGGAAGCATCGAAAAGCCGCCAGAGCCGCGATGCCAGTGACTCAAATAGACCAGCCCCACAATCCGCCGATAGTCACCGTAGCCCGGGTAAGCGCAGAGCGCACCCGGGGCCTTCCGCGCACAGCCTTGAAGATCACCAGACTCCAACCTCCCGGGTGCGCTCCGCTTACCCGGGCTACACCAATGCTCTGACTCGGACACTGATTGGCATCGGAAGCAAAAAGCCGGCCCAGGGCCGGCTTTTCTTTAAATGAGCACAGAGGGTGCAACGAGCCCTATGCCCGGTCTCGGAGGCGAATTCACCGAGAAGATTCAACCATTAGGGCAAAGCGTTTCAAGGCAAGATTCAAAAATCGCCTCACACCTATCAGGCGCAGTACCACGCGCAATACAGGCATTGTATGAATTCAAACACGGCGTCCCACACCAGGACGCCGAGGCCGTACCACCAAAGACAGCCATAGAAAGAAAGCCACAGGCGACAACTCGCTTGATCCATTTCTTCATGCCACTTTCCTTGTTGGCCTGATCATTCAGGCGGCCCAGCATAGATTTTCCGGAAAGCCGATTCCGTTCAACAGCCCACAATTCGGGAAGTACGGACAGCCCATGCAACACCCAGGCGCCAACGAACTTCAATGAATGTTCGGCCCTACGATCCCGCTCTCCAGCCAGGCCGCAACCTGCGGCAACAACGCCACAACCGAAGCCGCCAACTGGTCGTATCGGCTCTGCTCGCTGCCGAAGGCCTTGAACGAAAAGCCGCGAAAGTCCTTGTGCTGTTCCGTATCGATCAAGCGTTTTCTAAGCAGCGGATCCGTCTCGAAGACCCGCTTCGGCACCTCCCCCGAGTTGGCGTCAACCCAAGTCGCCGGAACGCGGCTGAACTCCAGGATGAAGCTGCCGCCATACGTCCAGTATTGGATCGACAGGAAGTCGCGGTGAACTTCATTGGCGCGAACGAAGTTGGCTACACCGCTACCGCCGAATCCGAGCCGGCGGATCTCTGGCAGCAGAATCTTCTTGATTGAGGTGGCCATCATTTGGCCGGGAGTCTTCACTAGTTCCTATCCCTGAATTAAGTCAGCCGTCATAAGACCCCAATGCAAACGCGTTTGCCAGCAAGGAATCGACTCTGCCCCCTGCGCTCCGCATTTCCCCGTTCGCGCTTGGTGGGTGCTGTGCAGCGCAAACCAGATCCGGCACCGAAGACCCCGCAAACGGCCCCTCCTCGCCATACACCGCGGCGGGAGACCAACTGGAAGGGCGCCGGGGCGGCCTCTACGGGAACCGTGTTGAGCCGCTGCGATCGGCTAGTCTATGCAGTTACTTCCACGGCCCTTCAAGCACTGACGCATGCAAGCGATTTCGAGGATTGTTCGAAACAGGCGATGGTTCAAATTTTTCGTATTGTCCACCGCGCTCTTGTCCGCGGGCTGCAAGAACAATGCGCCGACGAAGGATCTGGGAGCGGACATTGATGAGGTCGCTGCAACGCTGATCGAACAGCCTTTGCTGCACTCCACCTCGATCGCAGTCGTGTATCGGGGTCAGGAATTCATTCGCCACCGCGGCAACATGGAAACTGGCAGGCCGGGGGTTCCGACCGATGCGACCCGCTACGAAATCGGCTCACTGAGCAAGACCCTGGCGGGAACCCTGATGGCCAACGCCGTGTTGGAGCGCAGACTGAGTCTGGACGACGATGTCCGGATGTACCTGCAAGGGGACTATCCGAACCTGCAGTACAAGGGTGACCCCATTCGCATCCGACATCTGCTGTCGCACACGAGTGGCCTACCGAACATGCTGCCTGAACGCGCAAACACGGTGCTCGCCGACTTCACCGATAAACATACGCCTGGCGAGCTCAATGGCATCTACGCGGGCTACGGCAAGGCTGATTTCTTCAAGGACCTGCACGCTGTCGAGATTCATCAGGCGCCCGGAAAAGACTACGCCTACTCCAGTACCGGAACCGAGCTGGTGGCGCACATACTGGAAACCGTCTACAAGAGCGACTACGAGTCTCTGCTACGGGGATTTTTTCGCGATTCCGCGGCGATGGCGGACTTGAAAATCAAGCTGAGCGACGCCGAGGCGCCTCAGCTTGCGATCGGCTATCACAGCAACAACCCGGTACCGACCACACCGATGCCGCAGTTACCTTGGGGCGCATCCGGAAATGTGAAGGCGACCGTCCCGGAAATGGTGAAATACCTCGAATTCCAGTTGGCGGATGATTCCGTGGTCCAGGAATCGCATCGCACGCTTGTCGAATTCGACTCCGAGTTCAGCATTGGCTATTTCTGGAACATCATCGCGGGCGACCGCTCGAAAGGCACTTACTACGCCCATCATGGCGGCGTTCCTCGCTCGCAGTGCTACATCTACATTCTGCCGAAGTACGACCTGGGCATTTTCGTGATCACCAACCAAAGCGGCGACCAAACGGCGCACGCCATGGAAGCAGCGATCGACACCTTGGTGGAACGGATTGCTGCTCGAGAAAAAGCGCTGAATTAGTATCTTTCACTACCGCCTTTTTGCGGCTTTTGGTCTAGAACTTGGAAACGCCCATCGTCTCCCGGTAGCGGCTGTTACTTCGAAGCCCAAGAGTACTCATTGGCCCCAGTGGTGCAGCTGCGCAATGCGTTTGGCCGACGTGTACCAGCACATGGCCAAGTGACTCACCCCACTGCATCTCGCGGCGGGGAATGCTCCACCCGCTTGCCATACCGCGTGCACTTGCAGCCTTACACCCACGAAAAAACCGGCTTTCGCCGGTTCTTCTGCAACACTTTGATTTATATGGTGGGCGGTACAGGGATCGAACCTGTGACCCTTGCCGTGTGAAGGCAATGCTCTACCGCTGAGCTAACCGCCCGTGTTGCGAGCCGCTTATTATAGGGGGCTGAGCGAGCACGTCAACATCTTTCTTCACACGATTTCACATCGTCTGCGTCGGCTTGTCCGAGCTGGATGTGCCGGCCAGCAGGGTCTCGATCTTGTTGCGGATTGCTTCGCCGTCGACGCCGTCGGCGAGCTGCACGCCGATGCCGGCCTGGCGGTTGCCTTGCGCGCCCAGCGGGGTGACCCAGACCACCTTGCCAGCTACCGGCAGACGCTCGCTGGAGTCCGGCAGGGTCAGCAGCAGGAACACCTCGTCGCCGAGGAAGTAGCGCTTGGGCGTGGGTACGAAGACGCCACCGTTCTTCACGAACGGCATGTAGGCGCCGTACAGCGCTGCCTTGTCCTTGACCGCCAGCGAAAGGATGCCCTGGCGGGCGTTCATCGCACTCATCGAATAGTCCCCTTGGATTGCACTTGGTTGGCCGCGCCCCATGCCAGCAGCAACTCCACCACGGCCAGGTCGGCGCGGATGGTGGTGCGCAGCAGGTCGCGGGTGCGATTGGCGGCATCAAACCAGGCGGCCAGCTTGTTCAATCGGGCCGGATCGGTCAAGCCGTCGGCCGCTTTCTTCAGTGCCAGGTCGGCGGCATGGCGCAGGCGCAGGTCGGCGTTGTCGTCGCCGGTCCAGCGCTGGGCCAGCTCGACGCTGCCCAGCTTGCCGGCCAGCAGCTGCTCCAGCTCGCTGGCGACCTGCCGGCGCAGGGCCATGCCCTCGCCTTGCAGCCACTGGTCGGCCAATGCCGGGTGGCCGCGGGTAGCGTCCAGTGCTTCACGCGCCACGCCTTCGGTATAGCCACGCGACTGCAGCCAGGCCATGGCTTCTTCACGCGGCGGCATGCGGAACTCCAGCCGCTGGCAACGGCTGCGGATGGTCTGCGGCAGGCGCGCCGGGTCGGCGCTGAGCAGCCACAGGTAGCGGCCCGGCGACGGCTCTTCCAGCGTCTTCAGCAAGGCATTGCAGGCAGCGCGGTTGATGGCGTCGGCCGGATCGACGATGACCACCTGGGCCACACCGTAATGCGGGGTCAGTGCCAGCTTCTGCGAGATCTCGCGCACCTGCTCGATGACGATCTCGGTGCGCAGCTTGTCGCCGGTCTTGTTGGGAATGAAGCTGGTGAACTGCAGGTCCGGGTGGGTGCCGGCGGCGATTAACTGGGCGTTGCGCTGGCGTGCCGCAGCGTCCTCACCGTGGTTGAGCACATGCGCCGCCAGCCGCATCGCCACTGCGCGTTTGCCCATGCCGGCCGGGCCGCACAGCAACAGGCCGTGGCCGAGCCGGCCCACGTCCAGCGCAGCCACGGTCTGGTCATAGACGCGCTGCTGCCAAGGGGCGAGTGCTTCGCTCATCGGGACATCCTGTACATCATTCGGGTCATGCCGCTCATTGCGCCGCGGCCTCGCTGCGCTTCGCACGCAGCCGCTTCAAGTACTCGGCCACAGCGCTGTTGTGATCGGTGTAGGAGGCGGAGAACACATGCGCACCACTGCCATCGCCGACGGCGACGAAGTACAGCGCATCGCCCGGGGCCGGCTTGGCGGCGGCATGCAGCGCGTCGCGGCCAGGCATGGCGATCGGCGTCGGCGTGAGGCCGGCGCGGGTATAGGTGTTGTACGGCGTGTCGGTGGTCAGGTGCACCTTGCGGATATTGCCGTCGTAGGCGCTACCGATGCCGTAGATCACGGTCGGGTCGGTCTGCAGGCGCATGCCCATCTTCAGGCGGCGTGCGAACACCCCGGCAATCTGTGGGCGCTCGCTGGCCAGGCCGGTTTCCTTCTCGATGATCGAGGCCAGGATCAGCAGTTCGTAAGGCGACTTCAGCGGCAGGTCGTCGCTGCGCTCGGCCCAGGCGGCGGCCAGTTCCTTCTCCATCGCGGCATGGGCGCGCTTGAGCACGTCCACGTCGCTGTCGCCGCGCTGGTAGATATAGGTTTCCGGCAGGAAGCGGCCTTCCGGGTGCTGGTCGGCAAAACCAAGCTTGGCCATCAGCTCGGTGTCGGACAGGTCGGTGGTTTCGTGCTGCAGCGGCTGTGCGCGCGCCAGGGCGGCACGCAGCTGGCGGATGTTCCAGCCTTCGACGATGGTGACGCGGTATTGCAACACCTTGCCCTGGCGCATGTTCAACAGCAGCTGGCGCGGCGTGAGTGTCGGGTCGAGGGCGTATTCGCCGATCTTCAGCTTGCCGGCGGCGTCGAGCTGGCGGGCCAGCAGCTGCCATTGCAGGTCGTCGCCTTCGTCGACGCCGGCCGCGCGCAGCTTGCGCAGCACGCTGTTGAGCGAATCACCGGAGGCGATGCTGACGCTCTGCTCGGACGGGGTCAGCGGCGCATCGGCAAAGCTGCCCTGCCGCTGCCACAACCAGGCCGCACCTGCGCCTGCCAAGGCGACCAGCAGCAACAACACCGCCAGCACCAACAGACATCCGCGCTTGGCACCCGCCATGGTCACCCCGTCTTCAAATAGTGGATGCGCAGGATACCGCGCTGGCGGCAACGCCAGCCAAAACGGCGTTCATCATTGTGGATCGAGCGCACGCAACAGCCCGCGCGCCTTGGCCCGGGTTTCGTCCAGCTCCTTGTCGGCCAGCGAATCCACCACGATGCCGGCGCCGGTGCGGAAGCTGGCGGTGCTGCCCTGCACTTCCGCGGTGCGGATCAGGATGTTCAGGTCCATGTCGCCGTCGCGGTTCAGCCAGCCGAAGGCACCGGTATAGGCACCGCGGGCAGTCTGTTCCAGCTCGGCGATGATTTCCATGCAACGCACCTTGGGGCAGCCGGTGATGGTGCCGCCGGGGAACGTGGCGGCGATCACTTCGCCCGGGGTCACGTCCGGGCGCAGACGCGCACGCACGTTGCTGACGATGTGGTGCACGTGGGCGTAGCTCTCCACGATCATCAGTTCATCGACCTCGACACTGCCTGGCGCAGCGATACGGCCCAGGTCGTTGCGCTCCAGGTCGATCAGCATCACGTGCTCGGCGCGTTCCTTGGGGTGGCCGACCAGCTCCTGGATGCGGGCGGCATCGTCGTCGCCTGCGAAGCGCGGGCGCGTGCCGGCAATCGGACGGGTCTGCACCACATCGCCGCTGACCGACACCAAGCGCTCCGGCGAGGAGCTGACCACGGCGCGGCCGGCGGCCGTGAACAGGCCAGCGAAGGGTGCGGGGTTGGCGGTGCGCAGGCGCGCGTACAGCGCTTCGGGCGCGAGTTGCGCGTCGAACTGGGCCTGCCAGCGGCGTGACAGGTTTACCTGGAAGACGTCGCCGGCATGCAGGTAGTCGATGACTTTGTGCACGCCATCGGTGAAGCGCTCGCCTGCGTCTTCGTTGATGGTTGTTGGGCCGTTCCACTGCGGCAAGGCTGGCAGCTGTGCGGCTTCGCTTTGATCGTACTGGAGCTGGCTGAGCAGGTCTGCTGCGTCGTCTTCGGCGATGGCGATGCAGCGGCCGCTGTCGCGTTCGCGCAGGACCGCTGCTGGGCAGCGCAGTGCGATCGCGGTTGGCAGGCCGTCACTGCGCTGTGGCAGCTGCAGGATGGGTTCGATCTGTTGGGCGAGTTCGTAATCGAGCAGCAATGCCCAGCCGCCACGGAACGGGATGTCCGCTTCCATCGGGTTGCGGGCTTGGCGCAGGGACTGCCAGTCGCGGTCGAGTGCGGAGAGGAAGTCGCCTTCGGCTGGGCTGCCGTCTTCGCGCTGCAGGCTGCCATCGGGGTTGAGCAGGAGTTGGCTGCCGTTGGCTATCAGCAGCATGTCCCACTGGCCGAGCTTGCCGGCGGCGGTGGATTCAAGCAGGACCGGATAGCGATGCGGTGCGAGCCGATGCAGCGCCAGCAGGTCGGTATCGGCGTGCAGGGGGAGGATGTGCATCGTGGGCCCGAAATGTCAGAAATGCAGGCTGTTCCCTTCTCCCGTCTGCGGGAGAAGGTGCCCGAAGGGCGGATGAGGGGAGCTTTTAACGCTATTAAAGCCTTTGGAGCTTTAAAGCTGCCCTCACCCCAACCCCTCTCCCGCTTGCGGGAGAGGGGCTTTGAGCAAAGCGTTGAGCAAAGCTACAGCCAAAAGCTTCAAGCAAAGCAACAAGCAGCAGCTTCAAGCAATGCGGCGAGCGGGAGCTTCAAGCCAAGCTACAAGCACAAGCTTCAAGCAACAGCTTCGAGCAAAGCGGCGAACAGGAGCTTCAAGCAAAAGAACGGGCAGGAGCTTCAAGCATCGCTCCAAAGCCGCGTTAAATCCGCTTGAACACCAGCGTGCCGTTGGTGCCACCGAAGCCGAAGCCGTTCGACATCACCACGTCGACGTCGGCCTTGCGGGCCACGTTCGGCACGTAGTCCAGGTCGCAGCCTTCGCTCGGGTTTTCCAGGTTGATCGTCGGCGGGATGATGCCGGTGTTCAGCGCCATCACCGAGAAGATCGCTTCCACGCCGCCCGCTGCACCCAGTAGGTGGCCGGTCATCGACTTGGTCGAGCTGACCAGCATCTTGTAGGCGTGCTCGCCGAAGGCGGTCTTCATCGCCATGGTCTCGCCCAGGTCGCCCAGCGGCGTGGAGGTGCCGTGTGCGTTGAGGTAGCCCACCTGCTCCGGGGTGACGCCTGCGTCCTTCATCGCCGCGACCATGCAGCGGGCGGCGCCTTCGCCGTTCTCGCTCGGTGCGGTCATGTGGTATGCGTCGGAGCTCGCGCCAAAGCCGGCCAGCTCGCAGTAGATCTTGGCGCCGCGCGCCTTGGCGTGCTCGTACTCTTCCAGGATCAGGATGCCGGCACCGTCGCCCAGCACGAAGCCGTCACGGCCCTGGTCCCACGGACGCGAGGCCTTGGTCGGCTCGTCGTTGCGGGTGGACATGGCCTTCATCGCACAGAAGCCGCCCAGTGCGGTCGGCGAGGAGCCACGCTCGGCACCGCCGGCAACCATCACGTCGGCATCGCCGTACTGGATCATGCGCATCGCCGTACCGATGGAATGGTTGGACGTGGCGCAGGCCGACACTGCCGAGAACGACGGGCCCTTCAGCCCGGCGATGATGCTCAGCTGGCCCGGCAACATGTTGATGATGGTCTTGGGCACGTAGAACGGCGAGATCTTCTTGCCTTCGTGGAACTCGATGGTCTGCTCTTCGATGCCAAGCAGGCCGCCGATGCCGGCACCGACGATGGCGCCAATGCGCTCAGCGTTGGCGTCGGTGATTTCCAGGCCGGAGTCGTGCAGCGCCATGAAGGCGGCACCCAGGCCGTAATGGATGAACGGGTCCATCTTCTTGGCATCCTTGCCACTGACCCGGTACTTGCCGAACAGGGGGTTGTCGGCGGTGATGTCGAAATCCTTGACCTCACCTGCAATCTTGGTGGTGAAACGTTCCAGATAGTTATCTGCAACATTCGTCAGCGGGCCAATGCCCGAGCGGCCATTGATGATGCCTTCCCAGCTGCTGGCCAGATCATTGCCCAGCGGCGACACCATGCCCATGCCGGTAACAACTACGCGACGACTCATTGCGGATTCTCCTGGCCCCGCACGCGGGGAGATTCAAGCTTAAAAGCACAGGGCCGCATCAGCGGCCCCATGGGTTTGCAACGCGGCAGACAGGCTTGCCGACCGCGCCTTGTCAGGCCTGGATCAGGCCTTGACGTGTGCCTTGACGTAGTCGATGGCGGCCTGGACGGTACCGATCTTCTCGGCTTCTTCGTCCGGGATTTCGCACTCGAACTCTTCTTCCAGCGCCATCACCAGCTCGACGGTGTCCAGCGAGTCTGCACCCAGGTCATCGACGAACGATGCGCTGGTGGTGACTTCTTCTTCCTTGACGCCAAGCTGCTCAACAACAATCTTCTTGACGCGTTCTTCGATGGTGCTCATTAGGATATCGCTCCAGATGGAGTAGTGGTTCAAAAGACGCCAGCCCCCAGGGCTGGCCGTGGGATAGTGTAGTGGAAACCGTCGCGGCGGTGTTTCTGAACAAAAAAGCCGCGACAATCAACCACTTGGGTGCATTCCCTGCACGCCACGCTTACGGCATGTACAAGCCACCGTTCACGTGAAGGGTTTCGCCGGTGATGTAACTGGCCGACGGACCGGCCAGGAACGCCACCGCCTTGGCGATGTCTGCCGGCTCGCCGAGGCGACCCAGCGCGACCTGGCCGAGCATCGCCGCCTTGGCGTCCTCGGGCAGATCCTTGGTCATGTCGGTGTCGATGAAGCCCGGTGCGACCACGTTGACGGTCACGCCGCGGCTGCCGATTTCCTTGGCCAGTGACTTGGAGAAGGCAATGATGCCAGCCTTGGCGGCGGCATAATTGGCCTGGCCGGCATTGCCGGTGACACCGATGACCGAGGCGATGTTGATGATGCGGCCCTTGCGCGCCTTCATCATGCCGCGCATCACCGCCTTGGAGGTGCGGTAGACGCTGGTCAGGTTGGTGTCGAGGATGGCCTGCCAATCCTCGTCCTTCATGCGCATCAGCAGGTTGTCGCGGGTGATGCCGGCATTGTTGACCAGGATGCTGATGGCGCCGAATTCCTTGCTCACCGCGTCGATCAACGCGTCAACCGCGCCCGGCTCGGTCACGTTCAGTGCGCGGCCGTGGCCGCCCTGTGCAGCCAGGCGGCTACCGATGGCGGCAGCGCCGGATTCGGTGGTCGCGGTGCCGATGACGGTCGCGCCCAGCGCGGCCAGTTCGTCGGCAATGGCGGCACCGATACCGCGGCTTGCGCCGGTTACCAGCGCGATTTCACCCTGCAATGGCTTGCTCATTCGTCTTCCTTTCAGTCGTTGCCGCAATGGCGGCAGCCGGTTCGAGACAGGCGCAGCAACGCGCCCGCAGCTGCTTCCCGCTGGATTAGTTGGCCCACTCTTCCAGCGCACCGGCAAAATCTGCCGGGGTGGCGAGCGAACGCCCTTCGATGTTCTTGTCGATGCGCTTGATCAGGCCGGTCAGCACCTTGCCCGGGCCGCATTCGGCCACGCGGCTTACGCCGCGCGCGGCCAGCGCCTGCACGCAGCCGGTCCACTGCACCGGCTGGTACAGCTGCTGCACCAGCGCCTGACGGATGGCGTCCACACCGTCGTGCACCTGCGCGTCGACGTTCTGCACCACCGGCAACGCCGGCGACTGCCACGCCAAGCCGTTCATCACGGCTTCCAGACGATTGGCGGCTTCGCGCATCAGCGGCGTGTGCGAGGGCACGCTGACAGCCAGCTTCACTGCCTTGCGCACGCCCTTCTCGGCCAACAGCGCCAAGGCGCGGTCAACTGCCGCAGCGTCGCCGCCGATCACAATCTGGCCGGGCGAATTGAAATTGGCCGGCACCACCACCTGGCTACCAGCAGCCTCGGCGCAGACGTCCAGCACCAGCGCATCCTCGGCGCCGAGCACGGCGGCCATTGCACCAACGCCGGTCGGGGCGGCGTCCTGCATCAGCTGGCCGCGCAGGCGCACCAGATGTGCGCCGTCGTGCAGCGTCAGGGCGCCGGCAGCGACCAATGCGGTGTATTCGCCGAGGCTGTGACCGGCCAGTACGGCAGGCTGTGCGCCGCCCTGTGCATTCCACAGGCGCCATACCGCGATGCTGGCGGCCAGCAGCGCCGGCTGGGTGAATTCGGTGCGATTGAGCTGCTCTTCCGGGCCGCCTTGCGACAGCGCCCACAGATCGACGCCCGCGCCTTCGGAGGCCTCGGCAAAGGTGTCACGGATCTGCGGATGCAGTTCAGCCAGTTCGGCCAGCATCCCAATGGATTGCGAGCCCTGGCCGGGGAATACGAAAGCGAGTCGGGAGTCAGTCACGCGGTCTTCTGCTGCATCAATCGAAGCGGGGAATAATAAGCGCGAAAGCGCCCGCCCGTCTGTACTGGCGCGTATGCAGCAGCATGGCCCGGTAGTGCCGAGCCATGCTCGGCATGGGGCTCTACCGGTAATGCCCTTGCCGAGCATGGCTCGGCACTACAGGTTGGTTTTGCGCTGTGGGAGCGGCGTAAGCCGCGAATCCGATAGATCTGCAGCGCAAAGCACCCCTCCCCAGCCCTCCCCTTGCCTGCGGCAAAGGGAGGGAGCGATGCACGTGCTCGCGCAGATGCAGGGATGCCTGTAGTGCCGAGCCATGCTCGGCAGGGGCTCTACCGGTAATGCCCTTGCCGAGCATGGCTCGGCACTACAGGTTGGTTTTGCGCTGTGGGAGCGGC
>NZ_DAMBKV010000002.1:0-32619 GCF_032066555.1 Stenotrophomonas sp. | reverse complement strand
CTCGGCAGGGGCTCTACCGGTAAAGCCCTTGCCGAGCATGGCTCGGCACTACAGGGGAAGCCTTAACGACAACGGGCAGCCAATGGCTGCCCGTGCGGTACATCTGTATGCGGAGGTGCTTAGTAGCGCAGCAGCGCCGAGCCCCAGGTGAAACCGCCACCGAAGGCTTCCAGCAGCAACAGCTGGCCACGCTCGACGCGACCCGAACGGATCGCAGCGTCCAGCGCCAGCGGCACCGAACCGGACGAGGTGTTGCCATGCTTGTCGACGGTGACCACAACGCGGTCCATCGGCATATCCAGGCGCTTGGCCGTGGCTTCGATGATGCGCAGGTTGGCCTGGTGCGGGATCAACCAATCCAGGTCGGATTTGTCCAGGCCATTGGCCTGCAGGGTTTCATCAACCACCGAGTCCAGCGCCTTGACGGCGTACTTGAACACGTCGTTGCCCTTCATGTTGATCTTGCCCGGCTTGTCGAAGCCGACCGACACACCGATCGGATCCCACAGCAACTCCTTCTTGCTGCCATCGGCATGCAGGTGGGTGCTGAGAATGCCGGTTTCTTCGTCGGCCTTGAGCACGACGGCGCCCGCGCCATCGCCGAACAGCACGCAGGTAGTGCGATCGGTCCAGTCGACGATACGGGTCAGGGTTTCCGCACCGATCACCAGGATGTGCTTGGCGTCGCCGCTGCGGATGAATTTGTCGGCCACGCTCAGGGCGAAAATGAAGCCCGAGCACGCCGCGTTCACGTCAAATGCCGCCGAACCAGAGGCGCCAAGGCGGGCCTGGATCAAGCATGCGGTAGACGGGAAGATCAGATCCGGCGTGGTGGTACCCACGATGATCATGTCCAGCTGCGAAGCCTCGATGCCGGCAGCTTCCAGCGCGCGCAAAGCGGCGTTGTAGCCCAGGTCACTGGTGGTTTCGCTGTCGGCAGCGATGTGCCGCTCACGGATACCCGTGCGCGACTCGATCCACTCGTTGGTCGTGTCGACAATCTTGGTCAGATCGTCGTTGGTCAACACTTTCTCGGGCAAGTAACTACCAGTGCCCGCGATCCTCGAGTAGATCCGCTTGCTCATGCTGTTTCCTATTGCGCGAAGCCGCCCGCAGGCGGCCCCGGAAGAATCGGTGCAACAACCGCCACACTCAGGTGGCGGCAGCCGTCACAAATCAATCTTCTTCAACGACCGAGTTCGACTTGGTCG
The DNA here is from genome assembly GCF_032066555.1 of Stenotrophomonas sp. GTDB lineage: Bacteria > Pseudomonadota > Gammaproteobacteria > Xanthomonadales > Xanthomonadaceae > Stenotrophomonas. Next base: position 31,408 of record NZ_DAMBKV010000002.1, on the reverse strand, counting down.
TGATCACCTTCTTGCCGCGGTAGAAACCGTCAGCAGTGATGTGGTGACGCAGATGCACTTCACCGGTGGTCGGATCGGTGGACAGCTGCTTTGCGCTCAGGGCGTCGTGGGCACGACGCTGGCCGCGGCGGGACGGGGTAACACGGGATTTCTGCACAGCCATGGGATTGCTCCAAACTCGGTTTCGTTTGCTTCGTCGTTTAATTGCACAGGACGCCAGCGTCCAGCACTACTCGCTTTCGCCGCAGCCGCCGACGATTACCGGCCGCAATTATTTCTTCAGCGCCGCCAATGCCGCAAAGGGATTGGCCTTGCTCAATTCTTCTTCGGTTGCGGAGAAGTCACGTTCGACCGCCTCGCTCCCCGGCGCCAGTGCAACCACCGGCACCGCCAACACCAATTCGTCTTCCACCAGATCCAGCGGCCGCAGGTTGCCATCTTCCGGCACCAGCAGCGCTTCATATTCCTCTGGAAGCGCGGATTCCTCGTCCTCGTCCTTGATCAAGCCCAAGCGCTGCTTGATCGACACCGGCAGCAGGAAGCGCTGCATGGTGCGCTGACAGATCAAGGGCAGCTCGGTATCGATGGTCAGATCGACATAGGCCACCTGCAGCACGTTGTCGCGATCAAATTCCAGCGCATACGTGCACTGGCCTTCGGTATCGGCAACCAGACCCTGCAGGCGGGTCAATTCGGACAAAGGCACCTGGCCGTCAAAGCGCCTACGCGCTACGACCATCCGCCAAGCATCCAGCAATTCGGGCACGTTCGCGGACATAAGCTGCAGAATGTTAAGGAGTAGCCCCGCCGCTGTCAAATCCAAGGCGACGGAAACATTGTCAGACCGGGGGCGGGGCAGCAGACTGCCCGTCCCGAGCTGCGTATTTTTACACATGAAGCCCCTGATTCTCGCCTCCACGTCACGATATCGCGCCGAATTGCTTAACCGGCTCAGGATTTCGTTCAGTTCGGCAGCCCCCGCGGTGGACGAAACCCCACTCCCCGGCGAACCGCCAAGCGCTCTGGCACGCCGCCTGGCCAGCGCCAAGGCCGACGTCATCGCCCGCCAGCACCCGGGTAGTTGGGCCATCGGCTCGGACCAGGTTGCCGAGCTGAATGGGCAACCTCTGGGCAAACCCGGTAGCCGCGAGGCCGCTTGTGCGCAGCTGGCGGCAATGTCCGGCCATGAAGTGCTGTTCCATACGGCCGTATGCGTCAGCAATGGCGATGCGCAACTTCAAGCCATTGATCTCACCCGCGTGCGCTTCAGGACCCTGCTGATGGCAGAGATCGAGCGCTACGTCGATGCCGAGCAACCGCTGGACTGTGCTGGCAGCTTCAAGTGTGAGGGCCTGGGCATCACCCTGTTCGAGGCCATCGAGAACACCGACCCTACCGCGCTGATCGGCTTGCCGCTGATAAAGACCGCGCAGCTGCTGCGACAGGCAGGCTATCAACTGCCCTAACCTGCGGTTTCACCGTAGCCCGGGTAAGCGCAGCGCACCCGGGAACCACTATCTACCGGTCGTTCAATACTTCTCGCCAACAGCCCCGGGTGCGCTGCGCTTACCCGGGCTACGCTGCTGCGCTTACCCGGGCCACGGCTTCAGCTGCGACAAACCGACCAGGTCGCTATTTGACCTCGAACGGCTGCTCGGCCCAGGTTTCGACACTGCCGTCATTGCCGTGCAGGCGCAGACCCAGCCAATGCCTGCCTGGTGTCAATGCCGAGGTCTCCAGGCGTGCGTCGAAGCCGATATTTGGATGCTGCGGATCGTTGGATATCTTCCAGAACGGGCGCACGTCAAAGCTGCGCCCATAGGTGGCGTCGCCCACACTGCGCCCATCCAGCAGCACTTCCACCCGCGACAAGCCGACACCGTCCTTGAAGGCCCAGCCACTGACTTCCAGTGCGCCATCCACCGTCTGACCCAGCAGCGGGGTTTCCACCCATGCCATCGCCGGCGTGACGCACGCCCCCTGTTGCTTCTGCGCTGGCAGGCGGAACAGCAGGAAGCGCTGGAAGCCATGATCGAGGGAGATCACCCGCGGCGGCGGCAACGGCCCCACCAGCTCGCAGACCTTGTGGTAGCGCGCCAGCAGGTCACGGTACCGCTGGTCTCCCGGCGCCAATACCAGCAGCACCGGCGTCGAGCGGTTGCCATCGCTGATCAGCTTCCACAACGCCAGCTGCGCGGTACGACCGTGACGATCGTTGAGCGCATGCGGCAATACCTTGATCGCCGGATCATTGAGGCGGAAGCCGAGCTCGGCCCCCACCTTGAAGCTGCCTGCCAGCAATTGGGTATCTTCCGGCATCTGCGCGAGCTCATCGCGCACCCCATCCGCCAATTGCTGCCAACCGGCGAAATTGCGCGGGTAGTACTTGCTGCCAGCCATATGCTCGCGCAGCCCCGGCGAGGCGGCGAACAGGTAGTAACCCATCGCCATCACCAGGCCCAGCGAGGTGAGCCCCCACAGCGCGCGCCGCCATGGGCGCGACCAATGGTTGAGCAGCGCCGGCACGCAGACCAGCAGTGCCAGATAGCCCGGCAGCGGCCAATGGAAGCTGACCCGCTCCACGTCGGTGAAGAAGCCCAGTGCAAAGATCAGCAAGGTGGAGGTGGCCCCTACCAAGGCAAAGTAGCGCCATTGCAGATGATGGAAACCACCCTGCGCATTGCGCAGGCCCCGGACTGCCACCACCGCCATAGCCGCGAACAGCAGCGGCGTCACCATCAGCGGCTGGATCACCAGGAACAACAACCCTTCCGATTGGAACGCCCATGGATGGCGCTCAACCAGCTGGAACTTCAGCCCTGCATCCTGGTTGTCCAGGTTCCAAGCCAGCAACGGCACCCAAGCCGCCACGCCTACCGACAGCGCAATCCATACACGCGGATCGCGCAGCATCCGGCGGCCTTCCTGCAACAGCAGCAGCGCAATGAAGCCGACGCAGATCACGCCGATGAAACGGTAATGGCTCAGCGCGCCCATCAACAGGCCGCATGCCAGCAACAAGGCGCCGCCGGCGCCCACGCCACGCAGCAAGCGTGCACCGGCATCCAGACATAGCAGCGCCGCGATCGCCATCGGCACGTCCGGCACCGCGAGGATGCCCAACGTCGCCGACAACGGCATCAACAAGGCCAGGGAACCAGCGCGCCAACCCATGCGCACGCCAAACCAGCGCGTGCAGATGGCAGCGACCATCCATGGCAGCGCCGCGCCCATGATCAGGAACGGCAAGCGCACCCCAAGCCGATGATCACCGGCAACCTCGACCCCCAGCCGCGTCAACCACGCCGTCAGGCCAGGCAGGTCCGAGTAGGCAGCAGCCAGATGCTGGCCTTCCTGCCAATAGAACGCTTCGTCCACGAACAAAGGCAATTGCGAGGCAAGCAGAACCTTGGCCGTGGTGACCAGCACCCACAACACCAGGAACGTTACGTATGCGCGTTGCTCACCCCTGATTGCCACGTACACTTCCTTCAGCCCAAATATCGAGACGACCATGACAATGGCGCCGCCCGGAATGCTAACCGAAGTAACACTACAGTCCCTATCGGCAGCGCAACAGCAGGTCAATTCCCTATTGCTCGGCAAGGCGCAGGAGGTGCGGATGGCATTTGTCGCGCTGCTGTCCGGCGGACATCTGCTGATCGAAGACCTGCCCGGGCTTGGCAAGACCACCCTGGCCCACGCCATGGCCTCCAGCCTGGGCCTGCAGTTCCAGCGCGTGCAGTTCACCTCCGATCTGCTGCCCGCCGATGTGCTCGGCATCTCGGTTTACGAAGCCCATAGCCGCAGCTTCCAGTTCCATCCCGGCCCCGTGTTCTGCAACCTGTTGCTCGCTGACGAGATCAACCGCGCACCGCCCCGCACGCAGAGCGCCCTGCTCGAAGCGATGGCCGAGCAGCAGGTGACGCTCGATGGCGTGACCCATCGCCTGCCGGATCCCTTCTTCGTGATCGCTACCCAGAACCCGGTGGACATGTCCGGCACCTTCCCGTTGCCGGACTCACAGCTGGATCGCTTCCTGCTGCGCCTGACCCTGGGCTATCCCAATGCCGATGCCGAACGTGCCCTGCTGGCTGGCGAAGACCGCCGTGATCTCATCGCGCGGGTTGCGCCCTGCCTCTCCGAGCAGGACATCCGCATGCTGCGCGACGCGGTGACCCAGGTACATGCCAGCGACGCGCTGGTGGACTATGTGCAGGCCCTGCTTACCCGCAGCCGCCAGCATCCGGGGGTGCGCGTAGGCCTGTCGCCACGCGCCGGCATCGCCCTGCTGCGCGCAGCCAAGGCGCACGCCCTGCTGCTCGGCCGCCGCCATGTGATACCGGAAGACGTGCAGGCCTTGTTCATCGCGGTAGCCGGGCATCGCCTGGTCGCCGAGGCCGAAGCGTCCTCCGGCCCGACCCTGGCGCGCGCCATCCTGCACAGCGTGCGGGTCGACTGAAGTGCGGGCAGCGTTGCGGCAACGCCTGCAATCACTGCAGCTTCTGGCCCGCCCCCGGCAGCCCGAACAACTGCCTACGCAGCTGGATCGACGTCGCATCTACGTGCTGCCGACCGGCTTTGGGCTGTTCCTGGCGGCCCTGCTTGCAGTGATGCTGCTCGGCGCGCTGAATTACAACAACAACCCGGCCCTGTTGTTGGCCCTGGTCTTGGCCGCAACCGCACTGGCCAGCAGCTTGCAGGCACATCTGCAGCTGTCCGGCCTGCGCCTGGACGCCGTTTCCGCCGATCCGGTGGCCGCCGGCACTCCCATCCGCCTGCGCCTGGCACTTGCCCGCAGCGACGGTCGCCCGCGCCGTGCCCTGCAACTGGACTGCGCGCAGGCAGGGACCCACTTCAATCTGGAGCAGCACAGCCAGGCCGAGGCCGATCTGTGGCTGCCGACCGTGCAGCGCGGCTGGCTGGATCTCTCCCGCATCCGCATCGCAACCACGCAACCACTGGGACTGGTCCGCGCCTGGGCATGGTTCTGGCCTGACGCGGCGCTGCTGGTCTATCCCGCACCGGAAGCCAATGCGCCACCGCTACCCGACGCCGGCAGCGCCTCCACCCGCACCCGCGTGCATCCGCAGGGCGAGGAGCTGCAGCAGATGCGTCCTTACCGCAGCGGCGATTCGCGCCGCAGCATCGCCTGGAAACACTCGGCACGACGCGATGAATTGCTGGTGCGCGAGTACGAGCGCCCCTACGGCGCCGAACTGGTACTGGATTGGCAGCAACTGCGCGCCCTGCCGCACGAACGTCGCATCTCCCGGCTCGCACGCTGGGTGGAAGACGCCGAGCGCGAAGGCCGCAGCTACCAACTGCGCCTGCCGGGCATGCCTGCACTGGGACCGGCCAGCGGCGACGCCCACCGCCACCTCTGCCTGCGCGCATTGGCGCTGCTGCCACCGGCATGAAGATCAATTCGCCCGCACTGAGCGCCGGCAGCCGCGCCTGGATCAACCTGGTCACCGTGCTGTGCCTGCTGCCCTTGCTGCTGCAGCTGCCTGTCACGCTTGCCGTGGTCTTCGGCATCACCACGTTGCTGGTGGCGCTGTGGTCATGGCGCAACGCCATGCCCTTGCCGCTGCGCCTGTTGCTGGTTGGCATCATGCTGGCCTGCATCTACTGGCAGATGGGCGCCAGACCCGGCCGCGACAGCGGCTGCGCCCTGCTCGCCGCGATGCTGGCGATCAAGTCCAGCGAGCTGCGCAACCTGCGCGATGCACGCAGCCTGATTGGTTTTGCCCTGTTCGCCCCCTTCGCCGCCTTCCTGCTTGACCAGGGGCCAGGCACCTTGCTGATGTCGGCAGCCGCGGTGGTCGCCGCCCTGCTGGCCCTGCAACGGCTGGCGGATGAGGAAGTCGGCATCGCCCACCTGCCGCCGCGCGCGCAGCTGCGCACGGTTGGCCGGCTGATGTTGCTGGCGCTGCCGCTGGCGTTGTCGGCGTTCTGGCTGGTACCGCGCCTGCCGACGCCGCTGTGGGGCACGCCGGAACGGGCAGTCAGCCGGCCAGGCCTGTCCGGCAGCATGCAGCCCGGCGGCTGGATCGACCTGATGGCTGACGACAGTCCGGCGCTGCGGGTGGAGTTCTTTGGCCCGGTGCCACCGCAGGACCAGCGGTATTGGCGCGGCCCGGTCCTGACCCGCTTCGACGGCCGCCGCTGGACCCGCCTGGAAAGCCAGCTCTACGGACAGCCGCCGGCGCTGCGCCCTGCCGCCCCGCGTTGGGATTACCAGATCGAGTACGAGCCGACCGACCGCCGCGAACTGGTCGCACTCGACCTGCCACTGCAGGCCCCCAACGGTGCCCATCTGGACGCCGACTACAGCCTCAGCACACCGCAACCACTCACCGCACTGAGCCGCTGGCGCATGCAGTCCAGCGCCGCCAGCGCCTTCCAGGCCGAATTGCCAGCACCTCTGCGACAGCAGGCCCTGCAGCTGCCAGAGGGCTTCAATCCGCGCACCCTGGCCCTGGCCCGGCAATGGCGCGACGAAGCCGGCAACGACCAGGCCGCCCTGGTCCGCCGTAGCCTGGACTGGATCCACCGCGAGTTCGCCTACACCTTGGCCACGCCCTTGGCCGGCCGCCATTCCGTCGACGAATTCCTGTTCGACCAGAAAGCCGGCTACTGCGAGCATTTCAGCGCTGCGTTCGTGGTGCTGATGCGCGGCGCCGGGGTGCCCGCACGCGTTGTCACCGGTTACGCCGGTGGTGTCCGCAACCGGTTCGGCAATTACTGGGTTGTGCGCCGCCTGGATGCACACGCCTGGGCCGAAGTGTGGCTGCCACAGCGCGGCTGGGTACGCGTGGACCCCACCGCAGCGGTTGCGCCGGAGCGTATCTACGACACGCTCGAAGACCGCCTGGGCGATAACGACACCGGCGGCACAGGACTGGACCTGGCCGGCCGCTGGGGCAGCCTGCTGCAATACGGTGACTACCTGCGCCGCGGCTGGAACACCGCCGTGCTGTCCTTCAACGCCGAGCGCCAGCAACACCTGCTCAGCGCCATCGGCATCAAGCAGTTGAACCCCTCGCAACTGGTCGCCTTGTTTGCCGGTTTCGCCGCCCTCACCCTGGGCCTGATGGTCTGGTTGCTGGCCCGGGGCGAACGCCAGCGTGACCCGCTGCTGCGTGCCTGGCAGCGACTGGACCGGCGCTACCAGCGCCTGGGCCTGGGCCGCGAGCCCTTCGAAACCGCCAGCGACTGGGCCAGGCGCGTCGACCGCGAACGCCCCGGCAGCGACCTGCTGGCACTCAGCCAGCGTTTCACCCAGGCGCGCTACGCTGGCGTCCGATCGGATGTCGTTTCATTATTGGCGGACCTGCACAGGCACCGCCCGAAACCCGGAGTACGAACATGAAGACCCGCATCCTCCTCGTTGCCGCTGCCAGCCTGGTGCTGGCCGCCTGTGCCACGGCCCCCAAACCGCTGCAGGGACAGTTCACCCCGGTTTCGCCGCGTGATGCGGTGGCACAGAAGCAGACCGGCGCACCGGTACGCTGGGGCGGCCGCATCATCGAAACCATCCCCGGCCAGGGCGAAACCTGCTTCCAGATGCTGGCCCGCCCGCTCAATGCCAGCGGCCGCCCGAGCACCACGTCCAGCGATGCCAGCGACGGCCGCTTCCTGGCCTGCCGCAGCGGCTTTTATGATCCGGCGGTGTTCGAGCCGGGCCGTGACGTGACCTTCATTGGCCGCATCGATGGCTACCAGAGCACCAAGATCGGCGAATACGACTACCCGCTGCCCAAGCTTGCCGCCGACGTGGTCTACCTGTGGCCGGTACAGCGCGAAGTGGAAGTAGTGCCCGCCTACCCGTACGGCCCGTGGGGCCCGGGTTGGGGTCCCGGCTGGGGCTGGGGTTACCGCGGCTGGTGGTAACAAACTGAAAACGCCGCCCCAAGGGTGGCGTTTTCTTTTTGCATCTTTGTTTGTAGGAGCGGCGTAAGCCGCGAAGCCACAGATCCATCAAACACAGCAAGGCAAAGGCAAAACCAACCCCTCCCAAACCCTCCCCTTGCCTGCGGCAAAGGGAGGGAGCACAGCCGCCCCGCTCCCACAATCAACTAAACAACATCAAATCACGCGCCGAAATGCCCCAACGGCGCACCCGCCAGAAGATGCAGATGGATATGGAATACCGTCTGCCCGGCATCTTCGCGGCAGTTCATGACGATGCGGTAGCCGTTCTCGGCAAAGCCTTCCTGACGTGCGTAGGCTGCAGCTGCCAAGGCCAGCTTGCCGATCAGATGCGCCTGCGTGGGCTGCAGATCATCCAGGGTGGGGATGACCTCGTTCTTCGGGATGAAAAGCACATGCACCGGCGCCTGCGGGGCAATGTCCTTGAAGCCCAGCACTTCATCGTCTTCGTAGACGATGGCGGCGGGAATTTCGCGACGAATGATCTTGCCGAAAATGGTGTCGGTCATGTGGGGCTCGCTGCAGTAAACGACCTACAGCTTACAACCCCCGCAGCGCTTATTCGCCGACTTCGCTGCGGCTGCCGAAGGCATGCGACAAAGTGCCGCGATCCACGTACTCAAGCTCGCCGCCCAATGGCAGGCCCTGGGCCAGGCGGCTGGGGCGCACCTTGTTGCGGCGGGCCAGCTGCGCCAGGTAATGCGCGGTGGCCTCGCCTTCAACCGTGGAGTTGGTGGCGATGATCAATTCGGTGACTTCGCCCTGCGCCAAACGCGTTTCCAGCTGATCCAGGCCCAGCTCGCGCGGGCCGATGCCATCCAGCGGCGACAAACGCCCCTGCAGCACGTAGTACACGCCGCGGTAGCTGGTGGCGTGCTCGATTGCCAGCCGATCCGCTGGTGACTCGATCACACACAGCATCTGCCGCTCGCGGCTGCTGCTGGCGCAGACCGGGCACAGCTCGGTTTCGCTGAAGTCGCGGCATTGCTTGCAGTGGCCGATCTTCTCGATGGCCTCGGCCAACACTTCCGACAGGCGCTGGCCGCCGTCACGGGCACGCTCCAGCACGTGGTAAGCCATGCGCTGGGCCGTCTTCTGGCCAACGCCGGGCAGTACCCGGAAGGCTTCGATCAGTTGTTCCAGCAGCGGCAGGCTCATCGCAACGGTCTCATCACAGCAGGCGTATCGCTAAAACAAGCGCGCGAAGCCCGGAGGCTTCGCGGCGCGGGGACGTGCATGCGCCGGGTCAGCCGGCGCGAACCACATCAGAACGGCAGCTTCATGCCCGGCGGCAGCTTCATGCCGGCCGTGGCCGAACCCATGCGGCTCTGCGATTCGGCGTCGATCTTGTTGGAAGCATCATTGAAGGCGGCGGCGATCAGGTCTTCAGCCATTTCCGGATCGCTCAGCACCGACGGATCGATGCGCACCTTGCGGCACTCCTTGGTGCCACTCAGGGTCACGCTGACCATGCCGCCGCCGGCGCTGCCGGTGACTTCCAACTTGGCGATTTCTTCCTGGGCCTTCTGCAGGTTTTCCTGCATTTTCTGGGCCTGCTGCATCATTTGGGCGATATTGCCGCGCATGGTTCGTTACTCTTTGAAAGGACGGATGGAATCGGCCACGACCCGTGCACCCTGCTGTAGCAGCTGCTGCACCTGGGGGTCGGCCATGAACACGGCTTCTGCCGCGGATTGCTGTTCACCGCGCTGACGATCAGCGCGCTGGTGCAAGGTCTCAGCCTGCGCGTCACCGGTCTCAATGAGGATCTTGGGCGTGCTACCCAAGGCCTGCGACAGCGCCTGCGCCAAGGCATTCAAGGCGCGCTCAGACTGCAGGTATTCAAAGCCCGGCAACAAGGCCAGCCGCAGCACACCGTGCTGGAAGCTGACGAAGGCGGCATTGGCGGCCAGCTCGCGCGATGGACCACTCAGGCCGCTGTCGTCGATCAGGTCCAGCCACTGCTCGGCCGTGTTCAGGCTGCGCCCGCCCTGCGACGATACGGTCGGCGCTGCTGGTACCGCCGGTTCGATGGCGATGCCGGTCGGACGCACCGGCTCGGCCCGCTGAACCGGCTGCGGCGCAGCGACGGGCACCGGCTTCGGCGACTCAATCGGTGTTGCAGCCGGCATTTCAATGGCTTCAGGCGCCTCCGGCATGGCCATTTCGGCCGCCATTGCCTCATCGCGCGCACTCGCTTCAGCCGCCTCAACCGCCCATGGCGGCAGATCGTCGTCAGCAGCTGCGGGCTTTGCGGTTTGAACCGGGGCCGAAGCTGCTGCCGGAGCTTGCACAGGCTCAGGCGCGGGCGCTGCGGGTTCGGGCACAGGCTCGGGCTTGGGTTCTGACACAGGCGCGACTGCTGCTGGTGCAGCCTGCGCTGCAACCGGCTTGGCGGTTTGCGCCGACGCTGCGGCAGCGGCAGGTGCGGTTTGCGTGTTGCCACCCACACCTGCGCCAGTCCCGGATGCGCTGCCTTCCGGCGTTGCCGGCACCGCGCCTGCCGGGCGGAACGCCAGCATGCGCAGCACGGTCATTTCGAAGCCCGCGCGCGGGCTGGGTGCCAGATGCAGGTCGCGACGGCCGCCAAGGGCCATCTGATACCAGAGCTGCACCACTTCCGGGCGCAGGCGCTGGGCAAACGCCACCGCGTCAACGCCCTCGCCCGGTACGACAGTGCCCGGCACCAATTGCTGCACCTGGATGCGGTGCAGGCCTTCAGCCAGGGCATCGAGCACCCCGCTCCAGTCCGGCGAGAACTCAGCCAGCCCGGCAACCACCTGCAGCAGGCGCGCGCCTTCGCCATCGGCCAGGGCATCAAGCATGGCAGCGACCTGCGTGCGATCGACCGTGCCCAGCATGGTGCGCACCACATCGTCACGCAGCGCACCGCCGGCATAGGCGATGGACTGGTCCAACAGCGACAAGCCATCACGCAGCGAGCCATCGGCCGCGCGTGCCAGCTGCACGATGGCACTGTCGTCGAACTCGATCTGCTCGGCGCCGAGGATGCGCGTCATCTGCCCGCGGATCTGCTCCTCGTCCAGGCGCTTGAGGTTGAACTGCAGGCAGCGGCTGAGCACGGTGACCGGCAGCTTCTGCGGATCGGTGGTGGCCAGCAGGAACTTCACGTGCTCCGGCGGCTCTTCCAGCGTCTTCAGCAGCGCATTGAACGCCGCCTTGGAGAGCATGTGCACTTCGTCGATCAGGTAGACCTTGTACTGCCCACGCGAGGGCATGTACTGGGCGTTCTCGATCACCTCGCGCACGTCATCCACGCCGGTATTGGACGCGGCATCGATTTCCAGCAGGTCGATGTAGCGGCCGGCATCGATGTCCAGACAGGCCCGGCACTGACCGCAGGGGTCGGCACTGGTGCCGTTCTCGCAGTTCAGCGACTTGGCGAAGATGCGGGCAATGGTGGTCTTGCCGACACCCCGGGTGCCGGTGAACAGAAAGGCGTGGTGGACGCGGCCACTGTCGAGCGCATTGCTGAGCGCGCGGACCACGTGTTCCTGGCCCACCAACTCGGCAAAACGCTTCGGACGCCACTTGCGGGCAAGGACGAGATAGGACATCAGGCAACCGTCTTCATCTGAAGCCCCATTGTGCCATGGCCGGCCCGTCCGCCAGCACCCGCTCAGGGGGTGCTTGTGAACAGCCGCCAGTCCCTATAGAATCCACGCCCCTGCCGAGGCATTAGCGCGGCAGGATCCGGAGAGGTGTCCGAGTGGTTGAAGGAGCACGCCTGGAAAGTGTGTAAGCGTCTAAACCGCGCTTCGGGGGTTCGAATCCCCCTCTCTCCGCCAGATTACGCAAACCCCTGAGAAATCAGGGGTTTTTGCTTTTCTGGGGTGACCCTCGACGGGACACAAATCGGGACACATCTCTCGATGCGCATTCCCCATCACCTCACCCGCTCTCCCACCGGCCTTTGGGCTTTCCGGCAACGCGTACCTACCGACCTTCAAGGCGTGGTTGGCCGACGCGTCTTCAAGCGCACGCTACGCACCCGCGACCTGCCCACGGCCAGGCTGCGCGCACTGGCCCTGGCTGCGGGCTATGCTCAGGCCTTCGATGTGTTGAGGGACCAACGCGTGGACAAGCTGAGCAAGCGCGAGGCCGATGAACTGATCGCCCGCCTGACCCAATCCGACAACCTGAAGGAATTGATCCTTCACCGGTCCCGCGCCGCCGATGGCACGGTCACCGAGCGCTGGCAGATCGACAACGAGGAAGACCTGCGGCTTTTCCAGAAGATGCAACGCCAGGGCGCAGACCCGTTGCTGGACGCCGTCAACGGCGCCCCCTCCCCCGCCCCGGCACCAGTCCCGAAGTCCAAACTGACCCCCATCGCCCTCGAAGACGCCTGCGACGCTTGGCTGGCCACGCTCAAGGGCAACACGCTGCCCAAGACCTGGACGATCAAGCGCACGGCCATCGTTTCACTGGTCGGCTTCCTCGGGAGCAAGACCAAGCTCCACACGCTGACGCGCACGGACTTGGCCCGCTGGTATCAGCACATGCGCGAAGAGGGCGCCTCAACCCCCACCCTGACCAACAAGCAGTCTTACATTGGAGGCAAGGGCGGCTTCTTCGAGTGGGCCATGGCCTCGGGCTACTACCCGAGGGGCGACAATGTAGCCGCTGGGCATGTCAGCTACTCCATCCGAGAGAAGCGAGCTCGGCGAAAGTTCGGCTTCAAGCCTTACGACACCCACCAAGTCCAAACCCTCTTTGCGCCAGCCGCCTTCGAGCAACTGGCGCTTTCAGCCCGCTGGGCGGCGGTCATCGGTCTTTACACCGGCGCTCGCGCCGCAGAAGTGGGCCAACTGCTTCCCAGCGATGTCACCGAGCAGGCGGGATTGCTCTGCATCCACATGTCCGATGAAGGGGAACATCAGAAGCTCAAATCCGATGCCAGCATCCGAACCGTCCCGGTTCACCCCGATCTGCTGGCGCTTGGATTTAAGGAATGGGTTGAGGGATTACGGGCGGCAGATGCAAAACGGTTGTTCCCGGCCGCCAAACCGGATGCCAAGAACGGCGCCGGCAATTGGATCACCAAGGCGTTCGGCCGCCACTTGGAAGCCGTGGGCAAGAACTGGACGCCTGGCAAGCGCGGCTTCCATTCGCTCCGGAAAACCGTCATTCAGTCGCTTCAAGGAGCGGGCGTACCGTCCGAGCTCCGAGCCCAGGTGGTGGGACACGAGTTGGACGACGAGCACCACGCGACGTATAGCCGCGAATTCACCGCCCACGAGAAGCTGCATGGGCCTGGAAAGAACACCCCGGGATTGGCGGTGCTGGATTTTGGCTTGAACCTGCCTGCGCTGCGCGCCCTTTTGAACGACCAAACGCCCAGAAAGCGCGTTAGAAGAACGTCGACAGGTTAGTCTTTAGATATTCGACATCAGGGGGATGTATGGGACGACGGAGCGGCCTAGAAGGGTTTCTGCGGGCAGCCGGCCGGGCAGCGGCGGCAGCGCAGCGCGAAAACAAGCGCCAGCAGCGAATGCAAGCGACGCAACTGAGGCAGTTGGAGCGCCATGAGCGCATGGCTGCTGCGCAACAGATGCGGGAGCTGCGCGCCCTGGAGAAGCAGGAGAAGGAAGCTGCGCGCTTGGCCAAAGCCGAATACCTCCAAGATCGCCAGGCGGAAGCAGACGACCTCAACGCCGAGCTCAAAGACCGGCTGGAGGAACTGGAGGGCCTGCTCCTTCACACCCTGTCGGTGAACGACACCATCAGCTTCGACAGCCTGCGTCACACCGATCCCTATCCCGGCTTCAAGGTGCCCAAGGACTTGGTTCCGGGGTTGGCGCCGGTCGAGGTCGAGGTTCCGGGTCCCACCGGCTTCGCGCGCTTTTGGCCCGGGGCTGCAAAGCGGCACTTGGCAGCCCAGGCGGCGGCCCATCAAGCCCACCAGCAGGTTCTCGAACAGTTCCATCGAGCGGAAGCGCAAAAGAAGCAACGGCTGGCCGATCTACGGGCCCAACACGAGACCGAACGCACGCTCTATGAGGCTGACGTTGGTCGCCGAAACGCTGAAGTGGATGAGTTTCAGAGCGCCTACCTGGCTCACGAGCCTGATGCCGTCGTGGCCTACAACGACATGGTGCTCACGCGCTCCGAATACCCCTCCGAGGGCTTCCCTCAGGCGTTCAAGCTGGCCTATGCCGAGGCATCCAAAGAACTGGTCATTGAGTATGACCTCCCCGAGGTGGGCGTCGTTCCCACCGAAGCCGATTATCGCTACGTCAAAACACGCGATGCGATCGACTCCAAGGCGCGCAAGGCCAGCGACATCAAATCGCTCTACCAAGACATCATTGCCTCAATCGCGCTGAGGACTTTGCACGAAGCCTTTGAGGCCGATCAAGCAAACGCCTTGGCGCTGGTGACCTTCAATGGCGTGGTGGACACCCACGATCCCACCACCGGCCAAGAGGTTCGGGTGCCGGTGGTGTCCGTCCGCGCAACGAAGGCCGCCTTCCTTCAGCTGCGGCTCGAACGCGTGGAGAAAGTCGCATGCCTGCGCAGCCTGGGTGCTCAATTGTCAAACAGGCCCGATGAATTGCAGGCCATCAAACCAATCGTCGAATTCAACATGGTCGACAAGCGCTTCATCGCGCAATCGGACGTGCTCTCAGGACTTGAATCGCGCCCCAACCTTCTGGATCTGACCCCCAGCGAGTTCGAAGCACTCGTCTCCAACCTGTTCAGCCGGATGGGACTGGACACGAAACTGACCCGGAGCTCCCGCGATGGCGGAGTCGATGCGGTGGCCTTTGACACCCGGCCCGTCTTGGGCGGGAAGGTCGTCATACAGGCCAAGCGCTATCGGGACACCGTAGGGGTCAGCGCGGTTCGCGATCTTTACGGGACCATGCTCAACGAAGGTGCCAGCAAGGGCATCTTGGTTTGCACCAGCGGCTACGGCACCGAAGCCTTCAACTTTGCCAAAGACAAGCCCATTGAGCTGATCGACGGGGGTGGCCTGCTCTACTTGCTGAGGGAACACGCCGGCTTGGATGCACGCATCGCAGCTTAAGGACAAGAACATGGCTAACGGATCAGTCCCTCACGACACCAAAGTGGCCGTTTTGGTCGATTGCGACAACGTCAGTCCCGAGATCGTGGAGCACGCCCTGCTGATGGTGGCCCAGTTCGGGCGCGTGGTGCTGCGCCGCGGGTATGGAAACCACGCCACGTTGGCGAACCGCTGGCAGGAAGTGCTCGTCCAACAGGCGTTTACACCTTGCCTCCAATACCAATACGCCTCTGGAAAAAACACTTCCGACATCGCCCTGGCTCTCGATGCTCAAGAGGCGTTGTTCGATCATCGTGCCGACACCTTCTGCCTGGTGACCAGTGACTCCGACTTCGCTTACCTATGCCGAAAGCTGCGGGAGCGCGGAGCGACTGTCTGTATCGTCGGCGAGCCCAAGACGCCAGCGGCCCTGCGAAACGCTTGCGATCAGTTCTTCGAATGGGAGCGCAAAGCAGTCGCCGAGCCCTGCGAAGACCGACCCAATGCATCACCGGCCAAAGCGGAGGGCAACAAAGTTGAGCCCGCGGCAGTCGACACCAAGCCGCTTCCCAAGCGCCGTCCCAAGTTCGTGGTGGAAGCGGTCACGCTGCTGGCTGGAGACACCTCAGAAGGCGAGGTAGGACTGGGGCCGTTGGGCCAATACCTCAAACGAACAGACCCGTCCTTCTCTCCCAATGCCTATGGGCATTCGGGCCTACTCAGCATGCTGAAGACCTATGACCTGCTGACCCTACGCCGGCAGGAAGGAGGCCAGTGGACCGTCAGTCTCGCGCCGGAAAGCAGCCCAGCAAGACAAGACTGAAACGCAGCAACTCTCGACGCTTAAGGCAAGGCATACAAACAGCAAATGTGTGACGCGGTGCGTCATCATCCGCTTGCGCATTTCCGTCTGGGTGGTTCGATGTGAAGAACCTTCACCAGATGAATTACAAATGCCAGCAAACGTCGAACTTCGTATCGCCAGCCAGGTTCTTCAAGCCTTGTTGCCTGAAAACAATACCCGCAACGCTGCTGAGCGTGAGTTGGATGTTCAACATGCGCTGGATGTCGCAAGATTACTGTTGCGTCGATTCGCCGAATCGCAGGGAGGCCATGGAGGTCAGCCCCTTGCCTACGCTCCTACGAGAAGCACTGTATCGCAAGCGGCGAGCGTGGACCGCAGCCAAGTGCCGATGAGCTTCCCTTCACCCGATGCTTGGCGTGCGTCTCGCGGCCTTCCGCCAGCGAAACCACTGCCGGCTCGAAAACCATCGGTGGGCACCGGCCCCCATTGAACAATAGCCCCGCATTCGCGGGGCTTGTTTTTTACAGGGTCAGTGGAACGTTGGCCCTCGGGGGACCGACGGGACGGAACCCAAGACGCTCGAGGCCACCTGCTTCGGCTCAGCGAGCGTAGGAGCGACAGCCTGTGAGGGATGGGGCAACGCTGCAAGCAGTTCAGCCTTGGTAAGGATCTCAGCATCGATGGCATTCAGCTCTCCCTCCGATGCCCGCTCCTGAGCCGCCTTCAGCTCGGCTGTATGTTTCTCGAGAACCGAAAGCCGCCGCCCTCGGCGCAGGGTCCACTCCGACCTCGAGTATCTGGTCGACCCCGGCGGACAATCGGCGTTGAACCGTTCCCACTCCTGCTCGGCCATGTGACGCAGCCTGGTTGCACTCTTCACGTTAAGCAGCCTGCGAGCCCGGCTGATGATGAGGGACTTAAGGGCACGAACCTGGAGCGAAGCTCTGGTGACCCACTGCCGAAGCTCGCTGGTTTCTCCTTGAGAGGAAAGCTGCCGCTGAGCCCACCTCAAGGCATCGCGAACCTTCTCCATGGCCAAGTCTGCCCTAGCCCGGGAAATCTCGTCCACGTCGCGCAGTGCATCGAGAATCTTTTCGGCAAGGCTGATGGGCGTCGGTTCCGGCGTATGCCCGTGAGATGAAAGGAGCAGGTTGTGCAGCCGGATCCCGGATACGCCTCGCATCTCCAGCCCCCCAGGTAGCCCCGCGGTTTCTGCATTGAGCACTCGCCCACTTTGCTTCGCGGCCTCTTGGCCAGGCACTGGGGCGGGCTTTCCTTCCAGCCCGGCTTTGCGCACGAGGAAGTCATAGTGCTCCCGATTGTCTTCGGCGATCTGGTCGTTCGTGCTTGCCTTGTCGGTCGCCACACCCTTCCCAGCTAGGGCCGCAGCATGCTTGCCTAGGTGCTGAGTCGGTTCGCGGGAGAGCGCCGCTGCCGCCAAGTCGTCGCCTCGCTCCATCGCAGACCGTGCCTGTTCGGCCAGACTTCGGTGGTCGATCGTGCTGGCAAGGCCGGCCGCCTCCAAGTGGGCATTTGTAGTGGCCGCGACCATCTCCCGAATCCACTGCACCTGCACCTTGCCAGACGGCCCCACGTCCAGCTCCCGGGTCTTGTCCCCAAAGCCCTCAGGTCCGAGGCGGCGCGTGGTGGCCAGGATATGGACATGGTGGTTGAGCCCATCAGGCGTCCCAGGCGAATGGATGCTGGCCTGGACAGCGAACCCATAACGATCGACCAGCGCGTCGGCGATGACAAACGCCAAGTGCGCCCGCTGCTCTTCGGATAGCTCATGGGGTAAGGAGACTTCAAACTCCCTCGCCACAGTCGAGTCTTTCCGCCGCTCCGCAGCCTCTGCGACTGCCCAGAGCTCCCGAGGGTCCAAGGCCCACGCGGGAGCGTCAGGCGGGGCGAGGCAGAAGCTCTCAACGACGCCACTACGGCGACGGTAGTCATGCTGCTGCCCGGTGAGCAAGTCCATGAGCAGCAGCCCGCCCCGGTAGGCCGCCGCAGCGACGGCCGACTGTCCGCGGCCGCGGCTGAAGGTTTTGATTGAAGTGTGGAAGATAGCCATAAAAACTCCTGACAACAGGGGTCTTTATGGATCAGCTTTTGCTTTTGGCAAGCCTCGCAGAGGCTTGGGGTCCCAGGGGCGAAGCCCTTGGCGCACGCGTTCCGCAGGAACGCCTAAGTGCGCTCTTGCTCGATCACTGGTTTGGTTAGCTCATATGCTTCATGCGTTACCCCGGCGAGTCGATTTCATCAGGGTCACAACGCTCTGCTTTCGTGGGCACCTTGGCATGTCTAGAGCTTCAGCAATCCAACAGAGCACGATATCGGCTCATAGCCGTAGACAGTGTAGGCTGATATATGTAATATCCACTTATCACAGCTCGCCGGAAGAGGCATGATGGCAACTCGTAAGCATCTCGTCAGCAGGAAGAACCAAATTGTCCCAATCAAGAAGGGCGGCGCAACCCACGATCCCGAGTGCGTTTCGCTGGCCATTGAAGAGTTCAAGCGCGCAGCAGGCAACCCGAACGTGGGCAGTCTTAAACTTGAACTGGACAAGCGTACAGGTGTGATCAAGCTCGACGCACGGAGCACCGATAAGCAAGTGGTGACCAAGGAAATCCTGGGTCCAGGCTTGGACATCGTAACCCACTACGATGGCCGCTCACTCAAGAGAAATGAAAGGGATGCCAACATCTTGACCCTACTGGACCGCGGCCTCACCCAAGTGCAAGTTGCAACCAAGCTTGGTGTCTCTCAAGCACTTGTTTCCAGAGTAAAAAACTCAGGATAAAAAAAGGCCGCCCGAAGGCGGCCTTAGGTGAAACTGGGATAACGACGCTGCATTATTCGCGCCTCTATCCCTTCTTTGGCGCCAAGCTGGCGCGTCTCATTGACAAGGATATCCCTGACCATGCCTTTCTGTCAAGGCGTAGTTGTTCAAGCAATTGAAAGAGCCCTCTCGGCCCCTCGGCTGGCGTCATACGCCAACCTCATGGCGACGAATCAAGGTCGTGAGGCAGTCGGCGCCTACATCTGGGGCCTTGAGCTTAACTCTGCGCTCTCGCCATTTCTGGGGCTGGTCGAAGTTGCTCTTCGCAATTCAATCAACAGTGCTGCATGCTCCGCATTTGGACGGGCCGACTGGATGCAGGACGTCATCAAATGGCACGGTGACAAGCTGTTCATGGCTAAGGCACAATCCGACCAACAAACCTCTCAAACCTATTATCGAAGGGGCTGCCATCCGTTCCATCGCCAGCGCCTTAATGGCCGCCCCCTCAAACACTGGAAATCCCATGTGGAGAGAAAGCGGGAGTCTATTCTTCAGCAATTGACACGTGAGGGCAAGCCGCACTCCAATGACCAAGTTGTGGCACATGCGATGTTTGGTTTTTGGTTAGACTTTATGGAAGCACCATTTGAGGAACAAGGCGCCCCCTACTCTCTCTGGCCCAGATGCGAAAGGGATATTTTTCCCAACGACGCCTCGTTGGACCGTGCAGGTGCTGAGACGATCCTCGTTGCTGTGAAAGGCTTGCGAAACAGGGTCTCACATCACGAGCCCGCATGGAACATAGCACGCCCTCTCACGCCCGCTGGCGTGAATGTCTATATGCGCACGGTCACCCAAGATATGACGCGCTTGCTGGACGCAATAGATCCGAATTTGGCTTTGATGATGAGAAATGCGGGCATGTATCGGCGACTAGATTGGTTACTCGACCCACAAACCGTTTCCTCCTTCTCATCAATATCACCAAACGCGCCTATTGACTTCAAACGCCTGAATCGCTCGATTCGACGATTTGCAAAACAGATATCCCATCCCACCCCTCTACCCAACACATTCTCGACCTCTTACCGAGTGGAGCATTGTGGTCGGCCACTCATGACCTTCTCGGCTTTCGTATAGCTGCCCACCTTATATCGCAGATCCCTGATCACCCATATATTTTGCTGGAGTTGGAAAGTCTCTCTAAACCGTGGCATGACTTACCAGGGAATGTCGTCGTCGAGTTCGGCGGCGCCGACGGAAGCGGCTGCCAGATCCGCTGCTGGCACCATCATATCTATCAGCCGCTCTCCTTGCGCCAATAGATGGTCGTAGGTCATGACCGTGATTCCATGCATGCGCCGATTGAGACCGTGGAGAGCGCGCTGCTGCTCGTCTGTCCACTCATGGGAGCGACCGATGACGATAGTGGCGCGTGGGTGGTATGCCACCACCTCCTTGTGGTCGAGCAAGCCCTTGTCAGCAAAGTCATGGAGCATGTCGAGGTAGCGGTGGCACTGACCGATGGCTTTCGATACCTCGGCGGAAAAGTAGTGGTTCTTGTGAGCCTTGTCATAGAGCAGAACTTCCATGTCGGGCCGTTTCAGCTCAACGATGTCTCGATAGCCCGCAATGACGTTAGGCAACATCAGGTCTATGTTGTCCCCAGTGGTGATTGCACGCACCTCGTCCCGAACCACGTAAGCATTACCGAAGGCCCAGCAGTGCTTTTCGCACCATGACTGGTAGACCTGCTCTGCCGCCTCCCCACGCCCCAAGCTCGAGCGCAGCTCAGCGACCGCCGAGCGCATTTCGCTGAGGCGGATAGATCCGCGTAGCGCGGTGGTCAGTTCGTGAGTGAGCTCCGTGCTAGCCAAGTGCTGGACCAGGTCCGAATGCGAGAGCACCTTAGTAAGCGCGCCGACCAGGGTCTGCGGATCGTGCCCGCTTAGATCCGCCGCCCCGTTAGCCACCTTGATCAGGATGAACTCACCGGCTTCCGATTGCTGCGCCAATGGAAGATGCGTCTGAAGGTATTTGAAGAGCTTGAGCGTGGAGGCCTCGGTCAAGGTGATGCTCTTGACCGGGTCCTCCTGCCAGGGCGAAGCCTTGGTCTTCTTGAATCCCTCAAGCTTTATGGAGAACTCTGTATGGTCGCTATGAGGAATCAGCCATCCAACCACATGCAGCTTGGTCCGCGTCGTCTCATTGAGGACCACGACGGGCACATAGTCGAGCTTTCCGCTGCTCGCCGTCTTCCGAACGACTTTAGCCAAATCCCCTGCCTCGCTCATTGCATCTCTTCCTTGGGCCACGGTGCCCGGATAGTCTCAGCTCTGCTTCGCAAGCGCCATCAGGTGACGCAGCGCTCCCGCCCGGTCCTTCCATGTGTCGACGTTCCACGATGGATGGTAGACCCACGTCATCAGGGCTGACCCACCCTCGTAGTCCAGTGACCAGACTTCCCTAGATTCGATGTAGCGTGGCTTGCTCGCTCCTCGATTCACCTGTTGGGCAATGAAGGGCTCTAAGCCTGGTTGTGGTTCACCATGACTAAAGAACCGCCAAGCGGTGCGACCCAGCACCAGCACCACATCCGGGTTTAGGACTGGCAGGATATCGTTGACCAAAACGTTGCCACCATCCCGCAGCGCCTGGCTGCGCGGCCGATGATTTGCTTTGGTGCCAGCGAAAGACTGGGATAGGTTGATGAAGGCAATGCGCCGCCAGACCTCTGCCGCCTCCGCTATCGAATGCTGACTGTCCCCGGTAAGCACCAGGTCCAAGGCACGGAAGAATGGACCATCACTGGAATCCCGAACCCGAGTAGCCATCCCTTGAAAGATGTTCTTGGTGTATGGCCGGGTCACCTCTACGGCATCGCTGACTCCTTCCGTCCGATAGTGAGACTCCCCAAGCAGCAACAGCCGCTGCCCATCGAAGCCTTGGGAAAAGCGCTCACCCACGTAAGGGACGAAGCGGACAGATGCCGGCCAAACTTCCTCTACCATCGACTTCCTCATGCCACGCCTCCGTCAAACTGGCCCGATTTAGGATGCGGAGAACGAGAAACCAAACTCAAAACCCTAACAACGAAAATGCTTCATTTAACCAATGTTCAGCAAAAGATGGGAACCTGAACGTGTTTTGTTAGCTTATATACATTAAACAGTACGGTAATGACTCCGAATATTGGCCACCCCTCCGATTACAAGCCATTGATTTAAATGCAAATGCCATAGGATTTCCAGGCGGTACGATTGGCCGGGCCGAGGCGCAAATCGGCACCTCTCTGGCAATGCCTAAGGCCGTGAACAAGACCCCGATTTTTCGTTGACGATTTTTGGGCCCGCAGTATCTGTACTTCCATCCTTCAGATGGAAGCAACGCAGTGACCTCCCCCACCTCGCAACACCTCAACTCCTACCTCGCGGACCCTACCGGCACGCTCAAATTGACAGACGTTCGCATCGGTCGCGTCCGCATCGGCGAAATGATTGTGACCGGCCGAGAGGCGGCGATCCACGCCCAGGAAATCATCAATGACGCCTGCGAGCGGACCCGCCGCGCTCGCCTTGGGAAGAACGGCACACGCTACCCAGAGCCGCTCCCCGTCGCTGCACCTGCCCGCCTACTGTCGATCGAGATCCGAGACTACCTGGCTGACCGGGAGCGCATGGGCTTGGCACGCAACACCATCGAGGCCACGGCTCGGACATTGAAACTGCTCCAGATGGCCTGTGGGGACATTCCCGTTTCCCGCATCGACCATGCCCACATCTACAGGCTGTGGGATCTTCTGCGCTGGGCTCCGCCGCTGTTGCTGTCTGACCCCATGTATCGCGATTGGACGTTCGAGCGCGCGGTCGCCCGAGGCAAGGCGCTGCGCGTTGACCCGCCGGCTCCCGCCACGGCCGAAAAGCACCGCAGGTTTTTGGTTACATTCTTCGGGCGCTTGGAACACGCAAAGGCCATCGCCGCTTCACCCATGCGAGTCTTCGCGGAGGTCAAGAAGGACCTGGCTATTGACCCCAACAAGGCCGAACGGTTGTTTGATGAGGCCGACCTTCAGCGCATCTTTGCGCCCCAGACCTTCATCCCGTGGGCCATGAAAGCCCCGCATCGGTGGTGGGTCCCCATGCTTGGCCTCTACACCGGCGCACGTATCAATGAGGTCGCGCAGCTGAAGCTGGCGGACATTGTCCAAGAGAGCGGCGTGTGGTGCATCCGGATTCAGAAGACCGTCGACAGCGACCTTAGTCATAAAGATCGCAACCGGAGCAGGCAAAGCCTAAAAGGCAAAGCGGCTGTCCGCACGCTGCCCATCCCCCAACCGCTGCTCGACGCAGGTCTCCTGGCATTCGTGGAAGACGTGCGCGCTTGTGGCCATCCTCGCCTCTTCCCACACCTCTCTGCCGGCGTGCGACGTGATACCGGCGAGACGAACGCCCGTTACAGCCAAGGCGTCCTCAATCAGTTCAGCCGATACATGAAGGGCTTAGGATTTCCGCCAGGAGTTGGATTCCATGCCTTCCGCCACACCATCGCCACAGAACTGCACCACAAAGGTGTGCCTGATGAAGATATCGCCCTAGTCACGGGCCACTCCATCAGCAAGAGGGTTCCGGTCCTGCATGAGGCCTATTTCCACAAGAAGCCTGAGTTAGCACGAACGAAGCAGATCGCAGTTCTGGAGAAGTATCGCCCTGACGTGGTGCTTCCGGTCTACCAAGCGGGGCAGTTCGAGAGTGCGTTGTCGGACCCTCGCAAGTTCTATCCTTGAGAAAATCGACCGCCTAGAACTGCGGTCGTCGGCCGAGGGGCGGGACGGGAGGGGCGGCGTTATGAAGGTCCCGGACTAACGCTTGGAAGTTAGTGTTGTATCCCGGCCCATCACTGAGATCTACGAACATCCTTCCTCTAAGGTTTACAGGGGTGTTTCCGGCATCTCGCCGATCTTTGATGACGGGGATGAATCTCATAGACAAGGGATCGCCGGCAAGCTGTGCGGCGGTCACCAGATGCTCATACCCAACCCCACCCAAGCGCTGGTTTGCCCGGTTCATATAGTTTTCGGTGCAGACCACGATAACCCGATCACAGGCAGCTGCCTGTTCCATGAAATGGGGCAGGTCCTGTCCGAACCGAAGGTGTGTTCGGTCCGAGATTGCGTCGACACCGTTCGCCCGCAAATCAATCACTAGCCTACGGACCCACTCCAGATGCTCAGGTGAATCCCAAGAATAGGAAACGAAGACCTTGGGTGGCGGAGATGGGTCATCCTGCAAGATGCCGTTTCGAACCAGGACATCTAGCAGATCAACGTCCTTCACCGCCCAGTGGGTGCGCGTGTGTTCCCAGTTTCGCTCCGAGATATCCAGCTGGCCAAACATCTCCTTTAGGCGAGTAGCGGGGATAGGGCCTACTCTCGCGTCAATGGACCAAGTGATTCGCACCCCCCCGTAACGAACTTGGATGTCCTCGATCCGACCGACCTGCGAAGAAGGCCCAACGTCACGTCCTCGATCTTCATAGGCAAACAGCGTAGGAAGCCCCTTAAGGGCAGTAATAGTATCCGCAGTCAAGGTAGCAAAACGTTCTGCTAGCAGCGGGACGGTGTGCTCAAGGTAACGTGGCAGCTCAAGGATGAACTCGTCCTCATCCCAAGTCCCCTCCCGATACACCATCAACAAGTTATACATACGCTTCCATACTGACTGAGTTAGCCACGACAGATGACCAGGGCTTTCCGACAGGATAAGCCCCACAACGAGTTGCGGCGATGAGGATCAATGTGCCGACATCTCTCGAATGGCTTGGAAACCACGAATCACCTCAGATGTCTGCTCATATTCTTCGGTGGAGAGCAGCGAATACTTCGTGTCCAACACCAATGGGTCACACCCGAAATCAACCTCTGCATCGTCGACCAGCAACAGGATGAGCTGAGATCCAATCGGCCGTTCGTCCCTGATGAAGTGAAGAAGATTCAGGTGATTGATGTCATCCTGGTCCTGCTGTTTGGGCGAATCCAGCACAATCGGACATCTCACAGCGTCCTCTGCATCCCAGATGAGATGAAGGATTGCATAAACGTAAGCGAGGATGGCGCGTGGCCGGTCACTTCCGGTCTCTTGAATCTTGAGCATCAGCGACTTAAGGAAGTCTTCTTGGAACATGACGCTGAGCTTCTTGGCAAAGCCAGTCAACAACCGAGCATACGTCTCGAGGATCTCCTTCTTTCGCTCCGTTGAGCGCGCATTTTTTAGCCGCTCCGCCGCCTGCTTAATCCGATAGTCCAGAGTGGCGATCTCCTGAACAAGATCAGCAACCTGATCGTCCAGCTGTGAGGAGAATCGCTTCTGTCCTGCTCGCTCAAGTAGACGTGCGAACGTGACCTGCCCCCGTCTGCGAGTGAGAAGATCATTGAACCTTTGCTCGTCCTCGGTGGCGTCTTTGAGGCGCTGACGACTGATAGCGATCTCACCAGAGACAATCGCCTGAGCATTCATCACCTCAACTAAGACATCGTCTGTCCGACTTTCATCTTGCGCCAACGCAAACCGTTCACCAAACGAGTTCTCGTGAAGCTGACCACAGGTCGGGCACTCTAGGTCTTCACCCTCATGCTTCACAGCGAACATGTAGTCCGCATGCAACTCCCTGCGAACGCGGTCGAGAATCTCCCGCTGAGCCTCCAGTTGTAGGCGGCGCTGGGTCAAGCCTGAGAGCTTTGCTCGCTCTTCCTCACGGATCTCCACCAACTGCTGGAGCATGCCCACCACGCGCTCAATCTCCTCGGAAAAGACTTCCGGATCGATTTCTACGTCGATGTCTTCAGCAACCGTGTCCTTGGCTCGTTTCTGAAGCGAGCGCAATCCATCCAACTGCTTAGCCGGCTCAACTCTGGCAGCCATTGCTGTCGCCTGGAGCTCTAAGGCATCGAAATACTCAGCACCTGTCACGCCCACGTGGAAGTTAACAACGTCTTCTCGCCAGCGAGCGAACTGTTCTAGACGAGCAAAGGAAGTCCAAGGACTGCTCCACCCAGCATCCTGGTCCACATAGAAAGGGATAAACAGGTAGGCCGGCGGCGGAACGACCACCTTTTCGGCCCGATTTTTCAGCCGAAGCTTGGCACCCAGCAACTCATAGAGAGCCGGCGCGAGCCCTTCAGTAACACTGGTGTAGCAACCTCTGACGCGCTCTGATTCGATCAATGTGAAGGTTTTTCCCTCCTTCAACATGACGTAGGAATCGCCATCGACAGTGAACTCCAGCGCCGATATGACGCTCGCACCTTTCCAATCCGGGTGGATCTCTGCCGCTTCTGCGCCCAGCGTCCCATAGATGGACTTGGCTAACGATGACTTGCCTACGTCATTTAGGCCCTTGATCACCGTCACGTCGGGGTGGAACTCGACCGACCTTGCTTTTCGTTCCCGATGGGATAC
Source organism: Stenotrophomonas sp. (assembly GCF_032066555.1). Taxonomy (GTDB): domain Bacteria; phylum Pseudomonadota; class Gammaproteobacteria; order Xanthomonadales; family Xanthomonadaceae; genus Stenotrophomonas. The sequence goes on along the minus strand of NZ_DAMBKV010000002.1, from coordinate 5,396 downwards.
GAGATGAAGCCTTTGAAAGACTAAGTTTTTCATGAGTCCTGGTCCTTAGACTGCGCACCAGCATCCGGAAGTTATTGGGGTTGGTTTTCATAGAAGGTCATCATCACGACAATGAGTTCCTGTTCCGGGGAAAGCGCAGCAGCGCCGTATCCGGAGTCACTTCGAGCGAGCGCAACGGCAGCGTTCGCCATGTCAAATAGCGTTGAACTATTGGCCATGACGCTCTCACCCGCTGCGACAAGGATTTGCCTATCTCGTCGGAACGCTCCATCCAACGGGCTCTGCATCCTTGAGAAGTAATCCGGATAGGCTTCCCGGAGCTTGACCCGAACAGGAAATGGCACGTTGTCTTTGTGTAGCTCTGCGAGGACATTTGCCCAGGCACCAGCGGCTGGGGCCACGGATCGTGCGCTGTCAAGCATCAGGTTAAAGGAAGCCCGGTCGATCCCTTTTGCACTGCAAACCTCGGAAATGGTCCCGGAGGGCCTTTTAGCTACAGTCCGTCTACGCAACTCGTCAAACAGGGTTCTGTAGAAGGCCTTGGGCCGAATGTGAGCGCCTTTGACGTGCTGATCTAAGAAGTTGGTCACCAAGCCGACAGCGGTTTCGTTGTGTGTATCCAGATGAATCTGGGCAATGGAAACCGTTAACTGCTCCCGGAGAGGCTCTTCAAAGTCCTCGCCCAGCTCGTCCGCCAAGCAGGTCCTCATAACCTCCCACTCTGTAGGCTTTAACACCTCGAAGAGTCGCTCACCAGATGGCTCAGAGGCCTTTTCGGTGACAGGGAAGCCATAGCCGCTTCCCACGTTGGTCACGAACTGGAAAGTGACTTGCTCCTGCTTTAGCTGAGCAGCCTTGGCGCACAATCGCCCAAGGATGGAAGGTAGAGCGTCGCCACTCTTACCCTTCTTCCGATTCGTCAGCTTCTTCAGCGTCCAAGCACTTTTTGCGCTGGTCTTGATCTGATAGAACGCGGCGCATGATGGCTGGTCTGGACAATCCAGGACAGCGATGTCCTCATGCAACTCGCAAAGGAGCACGTAGTTCCCTGATCCTTGGTGCAGGGTCAGTAACCGAGCCAAAGCCCAGTTCTTTTGGTAATCGAAACGATCCGCAGAGATCGCGCCGCCTTCCTCTGCCAATGGAGCCGTGGACAGGAAATCAGCGATGACGGTCGAACTCATTTCCCGAGGCCCCTTCCGTCGGATCTCCTTGCCCGACGCCTTGCCTCGATTAGAGGCATCTTTGCGACTCAAGTCAACATTGGGCCAACACACTCAGAACAATCAATAAGTTGTGGGAAACCGTCTATTTCCCTGGGCACTGCTAATCCCGCCTCCAGACGTCCGCGACGACAAATTGCGAAGGCTGTTTGAAGTGCCACCTCCCTGTGGCACGCCTTGGTCATCTCTGCTTGGGCTTCGGCGGCGGCGTTTTGATCGTCTCAACCACCGACCCCTTTTTATCCCGCTGAGCTTCCTTCACGGGCTTGAACTGCCCCGTTCCAGCATCGCGTCCGACTTTCCTCGTTGCCATTTGCAGCTCTCCTTCTAGAAAGGGAACCAACGACAGTCACCGCTTGAGCTTTTTCAGCAACCAAAGCGCCGCATCAGCGCGCTCCTCCGGCGAAAGCTCTTCCAACGCCAGAATAACGTCGGCCATGTGGTCATCTCTCGCGACCAAGTAGGCCATGGGCACGCCCAGCACGTCCGCCAGCCGCCCCAGTCCATCTAGGTCAATCCCACTGACTTCCGTCTCATACCGGTTGACCCGGCTGCTCGCCAGCTTCTTATCGAGCCCCATCAGAACTCCCAAAGCACGCTGACTGGCGATGCCACGGAGCTCCCGCGCCTGCTTGAGCCGCGCGGCAAACAATGATCGTGGGGACGGATGAGGCACGTGAACCGCAGTTGAAATTTCGGGTGGACAGCATGACGTGGTCCCTCAATGCATGGCAGACTCTTCATGAAATGTAGCACCCTCCAACTCAACCGCAGGGGATTTCATGAAGAAGAACACCATGGGAGTGGCGGCCGGCCTTGCCGCGACGCTGTTTGTAGCCGCTACCGCCTCGGGCCAGGCGCCCGCTGAAACGAAGCCCGGCTTCTTCCGACAGTTGGGGAAGAGCTTGAAAGACGCCGGCCAGCAAGCACTGGGGGCCAAGCCAGCAACCAGCAGCACGTCCGCCGCTGGCCCCCTCTACACCCCGATCAGTGGTGCCGGCCGCATCAATGGGCTTTACAAGAACGAGGACCACCAGGCCGCCCAGATGGGCAAGCTGGACTGGCCCCGGGTGGCGCTCAGCTTCAAGGAGTGGGGCGCCAGCTTGCCGTGCTGGACCATTGAGGCCCGGATCTGGACCAGCGCTACCGCCTCCACCACCGAGACCTTCCGAGCGTGCGCCGACGCCCCGTTGACCATTACCGACGACCTCGGGGAGCAGGCCGAACTCAACAGCAACGCGCGGGCCAAGGCCACCACGGACCTGATGGTGGGCCTGAGGGTACGCCCTGGGAAGCCGAACACCGGCGACGATCGGACCACTGGCCCTACCCCGCCCCGCGAGCCCTTCAACGTGCGCACGACCCGCGAGGGCGTGGCGTGGCAGGCCCGGAAGGTGGCTTTGAGCGCCGCCTGGATGTCCGGCTTCTTGCGAGCTGATGACCTGTATCCCGGCCCCTCGGGAATGCTCACCCCCTTCCGCGACACCCGCATGTGGATCGCTGGGTTTGATCCGGCCGGCAACCGCGACAAGTAAGACCCCAATCCTCAACCAGGAAGAGACCCTCATGAACACGATCAGGAACGTCGCTTTCAGCTTGACCACCGCTTTGGCACTGGCGGCCTGCGGCAGCAAACCCTCCGACGAACAGGCTCAGAAGGCCATCACCGCCGAGTTTGAGCGTGTGCTCGGCAGCCAAGTTTGGGTGAAGGAATACCGAGACTTCAGCCTGAGCGGCTGCAAGAAGTCGGAAACGGCCGACGGGGTGATCTGCGACGTGGGCGGCTCGGTCGTCCTGGACATCGGCGGCGTCACGCAGGCCCGGCCGTTCGTTCAGCCGGTCCGCTTTTCGAAGGCGTCCGGCGAGTGGACCGCCCACAAGCCCTAATTCACCCATGACCTACTACGCACCCACCCCCACCGTTTCGGTGATGACACCACAAGCCCGGTTCACGCTGTGCTTCTGCGTCGCCGTCCTGTTGACGGGGCCGTTCGGCCTCGTCATCGGGCCGGTGCTCTCACGACTTCTTCGGAGGCGCGCGGAGCGCATCCATGCCTTAGCTGCGGCTCAAGCCCAACGGCGGAGCGGAGACCACTTCAACGTCGGCCAGATCTGGGCCATCACGGCATGCGGCCTCATGGGACTGATCGGAGCGCTTGTCATGCTGCCAACCGTTTTCTTCGTACTCCTTGGCATGTTCGGCTGAACGTCGCCGGGTTGAAGCGATCACCTCACTCAGACCCACAAACGAGAAGAGGCCCCGAAAGGGGCCTCTTCTTGAACACCCACCTAAAAAAAAGCCCCAGGAGGGGCGCCTACTTCACGCCTGTCCCGGGGCTGGATACTATGCAGGGGACGCATGTCGGCATTGTAACAGTGTGCCGACAGAGGGGAACCACCTGCTGCTAGTAAGGAAACTATCTCACAATCATGGCCGAAAGTCAATCCTCCTTCACCTACGGGCTGCAAACAGTCAATGAGCTTATTGATTGTTTATCTAGAGAAAGGCTCCATAGCTACTTACTCCACAGCAAAACGGAGCAAGAAGGGCTAGAACTCTATCTCTACAACGCCAGGGTTTCAAAGTCATTTTTATTCCCTCTTCATATACTAGAAATTACTTTAAGAAACTCAATTGACCGAGAAATATCAAAATCCTTCACACAGAATTGGCATACATCCTCAAAATTCACATCAATCCTGACGCTGGAAAGCCATGACTCATTAAATCGAGCTCTATTGCGCTGCCAGAAACTAGGAAAGAATACGAAAGGCGACTTGATCGCAACACTGAGCTTCGACTTTTGGTCTAACCTTTTTAGACAAGAGTACGATCGCCCCCTGTGGCAAACAAGAATTCATCTCCTCCTTCCAAATCACCCAGCCCCATCCAGACGCAGCTTTCAAAAACTTGTATCTGAAATAAATCATTTCAGGAATAGAATCGCGCATTACGAGCCAATTATCGGCCTAGACACTTCAGGGATGCACCATAAGATCACTGAGGCCAGTGACTATCTGTCGAAATCCGCCTCCAAGTGGATCAAATCTCACTCAACTGTTCAGAGAATGATAAGAACGAGCCCTAGGCAGGATGAGCAAATTACGGTCGAGGCGGTAGCGGACGTCGATTTTATTGAGGTCGACGCAGAAGAAAAACTCGCTCACTTAGTCACGAGAAAAAACAGGTTCTTCATCTCCCTCAACACAGCGGGCTCTTACTTTGCTTTCGATATGGCAAATATTGGCACATACGTAAGTAACAATTTACACGCAGGACTCATAGACCTCTCGGACCACACTGTCGAACACCTAATTGCACAACAACAGAATTCAGCTTCAATTACCATCCAAAGAACAGAGCCCCTGAATTCACTGGGCGACCACTTTAAAAAGGCGAACGCCCCAATTCTTATCGTCCTCGATGGATCTAATATCAAAGGCGTGATTGCTCGCGCACATCGCAAATACTAGCTTGGAGCTCATCAATAGCCCGAGGCAGCGCAGGATGACAGGCACCCACCCACATAATTTGGCGAGAATCCACCTTATATGCGAGCGCACGCATCTACCGGTCTTAGGGCTCTTACCCGGCTTATTCACCACGCATCTCACGACGAATGCGCTTGGCCTCCAGCGACCAGATAGCGGTGTCCCGGAAGCCGTGGTGCCCCTCCCTCCGCCCGCGCCTCCATCCCCAGCTTGATGAGTTAGCGTGGCGAGCCCGGCTTTAATACCCGTTCTTCGCATCAAAGCCCAGTTCTGGGAACAACTTCGTCTGCCCTTTAGCCTTCAGCCGCGTCCCGGCGCTCCCAGAAACTCAGCCGAACGAGGTCAGGATGAGCCTGGTCTTCGCTAGCTGGCATTGCTCTTTAGGCTTTGTCTTCTCCGCGCCCAGCCAAGGGGAGTCCATAGGATCGAGCGCTAGCAGGAAGTTCAAGCCACAGGCTAGACTATGAGGTCACAAAACAGGACACATGTCCGGTTTGCGATCTGCTGCAGGGTCAAGAGGTTAGGTTCGGGTCGATCCGATCCCCCTCTCTCCGCCAGATAAAAAGAAAAGGCCGCCCATCGGGTGGCCTTTTCTTTTTATCTGGGGGAAAGCATGGGCGATGAGAGTGTCGACTCCCCGCATTTCAATGCCAAGCTAAATTAGAGGTTTCCGGTTCGTGG
>NZ_DAMBKV010000001.1:610067-704838 GCF_032066555.1 Stenotrophomonas sp. | reverse complement strand
ATAAGATCAAAACCGGACTCTAAACCCGACCTCTACTCAGGCCGGGGGGACGTCGCCCAGTTGAGCATATGCCAGAGGCAGCAGCCTCACCGCCTACATGCAAATATCTGGAACAGATCGCTTCAAAGCTTTGAACGCGTCCGAACTGGTGGCTGATCCCAAAGACGGAATACCGAGCTGCATCGCAGGGGCTTTTCTGCCACAAATCTCACTTGCAAGCGCTGTGAACCAGATTGTCCCAATAGCTGGACATGGCAAAATCGCGCTTGACCCCCGCCGCCTCATAGGCGGCCGCCCGTCCCCGCCGCGCTGACTCACAAGCGTTTGAACGGTTGGCACTGCCCATGCCGCCAGAAGCCGAGGCCGCTGCACCTCGATCATTCGCGTACCGCTGGTCCAACTGCCGTCGCATACGATAGATCCGCCACTGCTCGGCATTCGATGGCTCGAGTACCGGCGCCGCATCCCATGACTTCACGGCAGCACCCGGGCATGGATCCGACTGGTAGGAAACGTCCTTGCCGTTGACGCATTTGAAGACCTGCTGCGCGTGGCCGTAACCGGCCACGAGGAGAATAAATCCCCCCAGAATCCACCGATACATTCCGTGCTCCATGCCGAACGTTGGTCGGAATCATAGCGTGTTAGTTGCTGTTTCCGGTGGCCGGCAGGCCGCGGCCGTATCTGGGGCGGATGCACCTCTTCGCTACCCGGGGGGAGATATGCGAACACCCGTTGCAACTACCCCGCCCCACAAGACGTTGGTTTCAAGCGGGACTGGAATGACCACGCGCTCGGTGCACTTCCATCCATTCCACCGTCTGCGCAATGCCTCCGAACGGGAAGAAATGCAGACTCACGTCGCCATGCGCTTCGGTAAGGCCGTTGGCCAGGCGATCGACAAATCCATCCGGTCCCGGCGCGGCCAGAAGCCTGCCGATCGAAACGCCATATCTGGACCAGACCGATGCGCTTGCGCTGACGCCGCACATTGCCGCGTAGCGTGCAAGCGTGGCGACACTCGCAGGTCCAGGCACACCCACACGCACGGGGTGATGGATGCCGCGCTGGCGCAGCTCTTGCAGCCACCGCAACACGAGCTCCGCGTCAAAGCTGAACTGCGTGACGATCAGGGGCGACATGCCACGGATCTGTATGCTGTGGCACTTTCTTGCAAGTACCTGCCAGCGAATCGCTTCGCTCATGACCGGGTGGCCCTCCGGATGGCCGCCCACTCCAATGTGTTTGATACCCGAGCGTTCGAACACCCCGGTTTCAATCAGCGAGACGCTGTCGGCGAACCTGCCCTTGGGGCTGGGCGAATCACCGGCAATCACGAAGCAACGCTCGATCCCAGCGTCATTGGCTGCGCGCGTCAAGAAAGATTCCAGTGCTTCAAGCGAGGCGATCCGGCGTGCAGGAACGTGTACCACAGGCTCGAAGCCAAGTCCCCGAACCGTTGTGGTCGCAGCTAGCCGTGCAGCGTTGTCTTCCCCTGCAAGATAGGGAATGAAAATGCTGGTGCCGGGCGCTATCCGCGGCGTGGCCGTGATCAACGCCGGAATGGCTTTTACACTTACTTCCAGCGAGTAACCACTGGTGAGGAAACTGGCGAGGCTGGACATATCGGAAGGAATCAGGGGTCTCACTGCCGAAGGCCGGCTGCAGCCACCGCGCTTGAGTTGCGGGCCAGTTCAAAGAAAGCCCGCACATAGTCAATGCCGGTATCGGCTTCGCGCGCGCCCAGAAAGATCTGTTTGGCGATACCACGCGCACCCAGCCGAACCGGTACCACCGCCATCCGGCTCGCGTACTCCTCCACCAGCCAACGCGGCAGTGCGGCCACGCCGCGGCCGCTGGCCACCATCTGCACCATGATATCGGTGGTCTCAATGGCCTTGTGCCGCCTGGGTGTAATGCCTGCGGGCAGCAGGAACTGGCTGTAGATATCCAGGCGCTCGATGTCCACGGGGTAGCTGATCAGCACCTCGCGGGTCAGCTGCTGTGGCTTCACGTAAGCGGCCGACGCCAGTGGATGGTCCTTGGCCACGACCAGCACCTGCTCGTAGTCGAACACCGGCTCGAATTTCAGGCCTGGCTTGAACAGTGGGTCGGGGGTGACCAGCAGATCGATCTCGTAGCCGAACAGCGCCCCGATTCCGCCGAACTGGAACTTCTGCCGGACATCCACATCCACGTCCGGCCATGCGGCCAGATAGGGTGACACCACCTTGAGCAGCCACTGGTAGCAGGGATGGCATTCCATACCGATGCGCAATGCACCACGCTCGCCCTGCGCGAACTGGCCCAGGCGTTCTTCGGCCATGTCCAGCTGTGGCAATACCCGGTTCGCCACCGCCAACAAGTACTGACCGGATTGGGTGAGTCGCAGACTGCGACCTTCACGCAGCCAGATGTCGGTGCGCAACTGCTGTTCGAGCTTGCGGATGCTGTGGCTCAAGGCTGACTGGGTCAGGTTCAACACGCCCGCGGCTGCAGTCAGCGAGCCCTGCTTTTCGACCTGCTGGACGATGCTCAGATGGATGCGCTCAAGCATGTGAATGAATTTTCTTCATGGAATCGTGAAATTAAACCATTTTACCTCATCGAAAACCGCAACTAGGATCGAACCTCATCCGCGGCGCCATTCAGCTGGCGACTATCCAGCCCCCATCAAGGCAGAAATGACACACCCTCCCCCACTTCGCGTTGTCGCTGTTTCCGGCGGGCTGCAGCGCCCCTCCAAGGCCGCTGCCCTGGTCGAGCATCTGTCCAAGCTGATCGCTGCAGAGCTCCATTGCGAGCTGCAGCTCGTGGAGCTCGGCCAACTCGCGCCGCTACTTGCCGGTACGGTAAGGCGTAGCGAACTACCCGTTTCCGTGGAACTTGATCTGGCAGCCGTCGAGAACGCTGATGTGCTGGTGGTAGCGACGCCGGTCTACCGCGGTTCCTACACCGGGCTGTTCAAACACTTCTTCGACTTTATTCACCAGGACGCACTGATCGATACCCCGGTGTTGCTGGCTGCAACCGGCGGCAGCGAGCGCCATGCGCTCATGATTGATCACCAACTGCGACCGCTTTTCAGCTTCTTCCAGGCACGCACCCTGCCGCTGGGCGTGTACGCGACCGACAGGGACTTCGTCGGCCATGCACTGGACAACGCCGATCTGCTCGAACGCGCCAGATTGGCAGTGGAACGCGCGTTGCCGGTGCTCGAACTCACCCACCGGGCCGCGGCAAGCAGCAACAGAACCATCGCCGCCTGACAGCAAACTCCCTGCCGAATCAGCGCGACGCTGTGCCGGCCCCCATCCGCAGAACCTAGGGTAGCGCACCGCCATGAAAGACAGTTTTGAATTCAGCCTCAAGCGAATCCGCTTCGATGAAAACTACCAGCCATTGGACAGTACGCGGCTGACAACCAACTTCGCCAATCTGGCCAGGGGCAACAGCCGCCAACAGAACCTGCGCAATACGCTGCGGATGATAGACAACCGGTTCAACAGTCTGGCCGGTTGGGACAACCCGATGGGGGATCGCTATGCCATCGAACTTGAGATCATCTCTGCCGAAATGGACATATCTGGTCAAAGCCCGGCAGATTCCTTTCCGCTGATCGAGATACTGAACACAACCATCGTTGACCGCCGCACAAAGACACGTATCGACGGGATCGTGGGAAACAACTTCTCTTCCTACGTGCGTGACTACGACTTCAGCGTCCTGCTGCCCGACTACAACAGCAACCGTACGGCATTTGCCGCACCGGATGATTTTGGCGACCTGCACGGAAAACTGTTCAAACACTTCGTGCACTCGCGTGCCTACAAGGACAATTTCAACAAGCTGCCAGTGATCTGCATCAGCGCGTCCAGCAGCAAGATCTACCACCGTACCGCCAATCAGCACCCGGCACTGGGCGTGGAATACCTGCAGAACGAGCTGTCCCCAACCGACCAGTACTTCGCGAAGATGGGGATGCAGGTCCGTTTCTTCATGCCGCCGGACAGTGTTGCGCCGCTGGCGTTCTACTTTTTTGGCGACCTGCTGGGCGACTACACCGATCTGGAACTGATCGGGACCATCAGCACGATGGAGACCTTCCAGAAGATCTATCGCCCCGAGATCTACAACGCCAACTCTGCGGCCGGCAGCGTCTATCAACCGAGCTTGAAGCATCAGGACTACTCCGTGACAAAGATCGTCTACGACCGAGAGGAACGCAGCCAGTTGGCGATCAAGCAAGGACGCTTCACCGAAGAGAACTTCATCAAACCGCACCGGAAAACACTGGAACAGTGGGCCGCAGCCTGCGCGCTCTGATCACTCCAAGGAATACAAAATAATCCGCCATGAAGAAACTGTTGCCCACCTCAACCGCTGGCAGCCTTCCCAAACCCGCTTGGCTTGCCCAGCCCGAGAAACTCTGGTCACCATGGAAGCTCCAGGACGAGGAATTGCTTGAAGGCAAGCAGGATGCCTTGCGCCTTTCGCTGCATGAGCAGTTGCAGGCCGGCATCGACATCGTCAGCGATGGCGAGCAGACCCGCCAACACTTCGTCACCACGTTCATCGAGCACCTCGACGGCGTTGACTTCGAGAAGCGCGAGACGGTCAGAATCCGCAACCGCTATGACGCCAGCGTGCCAACCGTCCTAGGTGCGGTCAGCCGGCAGAAGCCGGTCTTCGTCGAAGATGCCAGGTTCCTGCGCAAGCAGACCACGCAACCGATCAAGTGGGCGTTGCCCGGCCCGATGACGATGATCGATACGCTCTACGATGATCATTACAAAAGCCGCGAGAAGCTTGCCTGGGAGTTCGCCAGGATCCTCAATCAGGAAGCCAGGGAGCTGGAAGCGGCTGGTGTCGACATCATCCAGTTCGACGAGCCTGCCTTCAACGTCTTCTTCGATGAAGTGAATGACTGGGGTGTTGCCGCCCTGGAACGGGCGATCGAGGGGCTCAAGTGTGAGACTGCCGTGCACATATGCTACGGCTACGGCATCAAGGCCAATACCGACTGGAAGAAGAGCCTGGGTTCGGAGTGGCGCCAATACGAAGAAAGCTTCCCGAAACTGCAGCAATCCGGCATCGACATCATCTCACTGGAGTGCCAGAACTCGCATGTGCCCATCGATCTGATCGAACTGGTACGTGGCAAGAAAGTGATGGTAGGCGCCATCGACGTGGCCAGCGACATCATCGAAACGCCCGAGAATGTAGCCGATACCCTGCGCAAGGCCCTCCAGTTCGTGGATGCGGACAAGCTCTATCCATCCACCAACTGCGGCATGGCCCCGCTGTCTCGCCAAGTGGCCAGAGGCAAGTTGCATGCACTCAGCGCCGGTGCAGAGATCGTTCGCCGAGAGCTGTTGACCTGAACCCTGCAGCCCGGGTGGGCGCAGCGCACCCGGGATAACGATCTGGAGGCACCAGCGACAGGCTTTCGAGTCAGGCCAAGTTGCCCACCAAACCGCAGAACCCCGCTCTTCCGGCGCAACCCACTGTCAGGCAGGCGCACGCCGGTAATGCATGGCAACTGTGCCGTTGTGTAGCGGCGTCGATGAAATCAGCTCCAGCCGACGCGTACTCGCCAGCCCGCGCTGGTACAAGGTCGGCCCATGTCCGGCAATCCCGGGGTGGATGAGGAACTTGTACTCATCGATCAGATCCAGTCGGTCCAACTCGGTAGCGAGCATGCCGCTACCGAGCAGCACGCCAGCCGGCGTCGCCTCCTTGAGCTTCTGCACGCTCGTGCGCAGGTCGCCACCGATGTGGTGGCTGTTGGTCCAGGGAAACGCCGTCCGCAGCGACGACACCACGTACTTCGGCTTGGCCTCCAGCTTGACCGCCCAGTCGCGCATCGCCGCTGTAGCGTCTTCGTCGCCGCGCGCGACCGCCGGCCAATAGGCCTCCATCATCTCGTAGGTAACGCGGCCCCAAAGCATCGCACCGGCCTCATCCATAAGGCGACTGAAAAAGGCATGTGTCTCGTCGTCGGCGATGCCCTCCTGGTGGTCAACGCAGCCATCCAGGGTGACGTTCAGGCTGAAGGTCAGAAGTCCCATGCGAGTTTACTCAGAATTGGGCGTCCCACCGGATTGTCGCTCGTCGGCGCGCGCATTGCAGCACCGGACGCCTATCCCTGCCACGATCATCCGGCGACTGACGAAGCCAGGATGATCTGGGCCACATAGTAAAGCGGCAGGCCCCAAAGCCGGTTGATCGCCCCCGGTGCCACGAAGCGGTTGCGGGCAACAGCAACGTCCGAAACCGCGAACATCACCGCCCCCACTGCAAGCAACCACGTTCCGGAGGCAGCGTTTGCGGCGATCGCCAACGCACACATGGCAACGATGGCTGTCACGTACGCCACAACGGCAAGGCGATAGAACACTTTCAGGTAGCGCCAAAGCCATATGACAACCGCGATGCCGAGACAGCCCATGATGGCGAACCCTGCCACCAAGGCGGTGCCAGCCGTGGGCAGGGATGCAAACGCCATCGCGAACGCAACGTGGGCAAACAGAAAGCTGGCGAGGCCAAGCAGGAAGAGACGGCTCTTGTGGGACAGCAGCAAAACGTCACCCACCCAACTCAGCCCAAGCCCCACCAGGATCAACTTCCCATAGACGGATGCTGTCGCGTCGAGCTGAAGCGCCAACACAAGGAATGCCGTACTGGCGACAACTTTCAGCAGGACTTTGCCCGCTTTCCAACCGCGGTACTCGCAGAAGACCAATGTGCCACAGGCAACAAGGCAAAGGATGATCGTGGCGCTTGCAGCGTTCACCATGGCTATCTGCGTTCTCCCCAACGCTGTAGTGATCTCAGGCCGGGAAACGGGCTCGTCTGAGGCTGATGGTTGACGGGGACCCGCCAACCATCAGCCAAGCGACGACCCAGGCCACTGCTGCACCTAGCTTGCCTTGGCCGCCGTCTTCCAGGCAACAGCGTCGATATCGAACGAGCGGGCCGGGATTGGCCTGACTCTGCATCCACCAAGGCTTGGCCATCACAAGGTTGCGCTATTCTCTGGTCAGAGAAGCTCGCCCAAGCAGTCCACATCGCCAAGCCAAGCCGCCAGGTTACCGCCCGCATGTCCCGAGTCGATCCAACTGCTGTTGCCGAAACGCCTCCCGGGGTCGCCGTTCGGCGAACGCTCCGCTGGTGCATGGGAGAGCGTAGTGTCGTCGTCGACAGCGTGGCGGAGGAGGTCCCCGTTGCGATGCGCTACAACGGTGTTCCCTTCGCCGTAATGATGGCCACACCGTCGGACCTGGAAGACCTGGCACTGGGTTTTTCGCTGACCGAAGGTCTCATCACCGATGCTTCCGAGCTGATCGGGGTGGAAGTACATCCCAGCATCGAAGGCATCGAGATTCATATGCAGGTAACGGGCACTGCCCCTGCAGCGTCCCTGCCAGCCACTTCTGGTCGGGCCTTGCCTGGGCGCAGCGGATGCGGTTTGTGCGGTGCAAGACTCCTGGAAGACATCATGCGGTTGACACCGCCGATCGAGAGCGCTTCGACGTTTCCGGTCGCCTCATTGCGATTGGCCTTGTCCTCGCTTCCCCGGATGCAACCCATGAACGTGGCAACGGGATCCACCCACGCCGCGGCCTGGGTGGAGCTGGACGGCCGGATCACACGGCTTCGGGAGGATGTGGGACGGCACAACGCACTGGACAAGCTTGTTGGCAGCCTCCGTCGCGGTTCCCGATCGACCGAAGCAGGGCTGGTTCTGCTATCGAGCCGGGCCAGCTATGAAATGGTCAGCAAGGCGGCCCACGCTGGCATGGCCGTCGTCGCTGCCGTATCCGCGCCGACTGCGCTTGCGATCGATCTGGCAAACGCGGCTGGCATCTGCCTGATCGGCTTCGCCCGGCGTGATCGGTTCAACGTGTATTCGCATCCGGAACGTCTGCTGGGATCTGAATAGGGGATTGGCGGCAGCCACAACGCCTACCCGGATTTGCTGGACCAACGTGTGCCATGAAGTCCGAGCAATGGAAAGCCTGTACCCAAGCGCCGGCCGTGGCTTCAAGGCCTCGATCTGGCGGGCCCTGGTGATCATGGGCCGGATCTGCCACCCGCGACGCCCGGGCGAAACAACGACAGGGAATCCACTTCTGGAAATCACACGAAAACAACGTTCACACGGTCAGTGTTGTGGCGGGTCTGGAGGCTCTCTGTTACATGGAATGCTGGTTCGGTACCGGGGATTCGGCCTGCACACGATCATCGAGTCGTCTGTCGGCCTTGTGTCGCGCCTGCGACAAGCAGACTTTCCGCAGCCCCATCGCGTCCGACAAAGGCTGTCCCTCGTTGTTCAGACCCGGCTTCAGGCTTGCCCTCCCCGTCCTTGATGTACCCATACCAGAGTGAGGCAGCACCATGACTGAGAAGGACATCCCCGGCATTCGCAACTACGATGCTCCGGCAGGTGGTTGGGGGGCACTCAGGGCAACGGCCAAAGCGATCAGCGAACAGATGGCGGCCCCCGAAGCTGCGATCACCCTGTTTCGTACCAACAAGCCGGAGGGCTTCGATTGCCCTGGCTGCGCGTGGCCTGACCGCAAGCACACCTCTACCTTCCAGTTCTGCGAGAACGGCGCGAAAGCCGTGACCTGGGAGGCGACCAAGAAACGCGTTACGCCGGAGTTCTTTGCCTCCAACACCGTTTCCTCGCTTCTGGAAATGACGGACTACCAGTTGGAGGACCAGGGGCGCCTGACCCATCCGCTGGCTTACAACCCGGAGAAGGACATCTACGAGGCCGTGGAATGGGACGAGGCGCTGGGCCGGATCGGGCAGATTCTGCGTGAACAGCCGGACCCGAACATGGTTGAGTTCTACACCTCTGGGCGCGCCTCCAACGAGGCCGCATTCCTGTACCAGATCTTCGCGCGTGAGTATGGAACGAACAACTTCCCTGACTGCTCCAACATGTGCCACGAAGCCACCAGCGTGGGCCTGCCTTCGTCGATAGGCATCGGCAAGGGCACGGTCTCGCTGGATGACTTTGATGCCTGCGAGCTGATCATCTCCATCGGCCACAATCCCGGCACCAATCACCCCCGCATGATGGGAACGCTGCACGAGGTCGCCCGCCGCGGCGCCCCCATCATCGTGCTCAATCCGCTGCGCGAGCGCGCCCTGGAGCGCTTCGCCGATCCGCAGGATCCGCTGGAGATGGCAACACTCGGCGCAACGGAGATCGCCTCTTCCTATCTGCAGCCACGCATAGGTGGCGATGCCGCAGCACTGAAAGGCATCATGAAGGCCCTGCTGGAGATGGAGGCGGCCGAGGGCGAGGATGCCGGCATCCTGGATCGCGCGTTCATTGAAGAACACACCCGGGGATTCGACGCCTTCGTCGGGGACCTGCAGGCGGCGAGCTGGGAAGCAATCGTGTCCGAATCAGGCTTGCCTGAGGGCGATCTGCGCAAGGTCGCCCAGGCCTATGCCAGATCCAACGCGACCATCGTCACCTACGGCATGGGCATCACCCAGCACAGCACGGGCACCAGGAATGTCCAGCAGATTGCCAACCTGCTGCTCCTGCGTGGCAACTTCGGAAAGCCGGGTGCAGGCATCTGCCCACTACGCGGACACTCAAATGTGCAGGGGGACCGCAGCGTCGGCATCACCGAGAAGCCGAGTACCGAACTCCTCGAAAGGATCGAGAAGCGTTTTGGCTTCCGCGCGCCCAGCGACCATGGCCACGACGCCGTCGCTGCGATGCAGGCCATCATTGAGGGCCGCTCGCGGGTGTTGATCTGCCTAGGGGGAAATCTTGCCGTGGCACTACCCGATGGCGATGCCTGTTTCGCCGGGATGCGCCAACTCGAAATGTCGGTCCACATAGCCACCAAGCTCAATCGAAGCCACCTGCTGGTCGGCAGGAACACCTTCATCCTGCCCTGCCTCGGCCGAACCGAGCTGGACATTCAAGCCACCGGGCCGCAGGCGGTCACCGTGGAAGACTCGATGTCGATGGTGCATGCATCGCGGGGCAAACTGAGACCAGCCTCTGAGCAGCTGCGTTCAGAGCCGGCAATCGTTGCAGGCATCGCCAGCGCAACCCTGCCATCGAGTCGCGTGCAGTGGATGGAAATGGTGGCTGACTACGACCTGATACGCGAAGCCATCGAAGCGGTGTTCCCCGATTTCTCCGACTACAACGCCAGGATCCGGATTCCCGGTGGCTTCCGCCTGCCGTTGCCGCCTACCCAACGCATCTGGCGCACTGCATCGGGCAAGGCCGAGTTCCTCCGCTTCTCGGGTCTGGCCGAAGACCCCAGGCCTGTCGACACCGCCGTGCTGAAGCTGGCAACCATCCGCAGCCACGACCAGTACAACACCACCATCTACAGCCTGGATGATCGCTACCGTGGCGTCTTCGGTCGCCGCGATGTCGTGTTCATGAACGAAGCAGACATGAGCGAACGCGGGATCCAACAGGGCGACCGCATCCGCATAACGACGGCACTTGAGAACGAGGGCGAAAGGATCCTGGAGAACGTCATTGCGGTGGGTTACCAGATTTCCCGTG
This sequence comes from Stenotrophomonas sp., assembly GCF_032066555.1. Taxonomy (GTDB): domain Bacteria; phylum Pseudomonadota; class Gammaproteobacteria; order Xanthomonadales; family Xanthomonadaceae; genus Stenotrophomonas. The sequence goes on along the minus strand of NZ_DAMBKV010000001.1, from coordinate 694,277 downwards.
GGTCCGTAGCGACGTATTACCCGGAAGGAAACTGCCTTATCCCACTGAGCTACATCGACGCCGCCAGTGGCACGCCGTCCTACAAGTCAGTGCCGGTGCACATCAGCCGGGCATAGTCCCAGATCCGCTCGGCCTGTCCAGGCTGCTCCAGTGGATGCTTAGGCATACACCTGCCAGCGCCGACAGGTTCGCGTTTGCTGTTCGGCACGACGAGGCGCGCGACTACGACCTTGTCGCTGCATCACATCGATGCGCCGATGATGACGCTGGATGCGTTGAACAGCACCACCGGCTGGCCACCCTCTCCAGTTCCAGCGCGGCTGTCCCGGCACGGGCGATGACCGCAACACCCCGGCAGCCGTGCCCGAATATCCACCACCACTGCTTCGCCGCGACACTCAGCCAGGGCGCGACTTCAATCTGCACTTCGTCATTCTCGACACCAACAGCCACCGCGCTGATCCTGCCGTGGAACTGATTGCCAGCACTGGTTTTCATTCCGCGATCCTCCGCATCAATCTTCGCCCAGCAGAGCTGCTGTCAGGTCCGGGGAGATGCACGAATATCCCCTGCCAAGGTCTTGCGCTGTAGACCAGCGTTCTGTGCGCGGAACAAATTCCCGGCAGGCGGTTCGGCTCTCCAAACCATCAAGCCAGCCAACAACCGACACTCTTCGGGCTGAGCGATGAATGCCGCTATCCCGATGGGCGTCCACACCTCTGCGCCGCGTTCTTACGTTCCATCGGGAACAACAGGCTTATACGGACAAATAGCGCTACTCGAAACCGGGTAGTGCCGCCGCGTCGCAGCGCTAGCAGATCGGACTACCTGCCAAAACCGCTGCTCGCGAAACCTGCGACAGTCCGGACATCCTTGGCCAGCACCCTGATCGCCCTGCGTGGCACGAATCGCTCGCAGCTGTGACGGCCGCTGCAGTGCCGGGTTTCGGCACGGATTCGAATTCTGTGCGATGCCCCTTCTGAGCATGCCTGACCCCACGGGAAAATCGCTACGGAAGTCGGCACAACACAGGAGAGCACGGAAGCACATGAAGCACGGAACCAGTCATCTACGAGGTACGGACATCGCCGCACGCGGTGCCCGCCTGAGCTACGCCATGCGCCATCGGGGATTCAACAAGTTGAGCGTCCTGGCATACCGTCTCGGCGTCACGGAGAGCGCCGTCAGTCGATGGCGTGTCCAAGGGAACATGACCATCAGCAACGTCATCGCGTTATGTGACGTACTCGATGTATCAGCGGATTGGCTACTGCTTGGCCGCGGCGCCATGGAGTGCCGCATGGCATCGTCAGTGGAAGAAGACGGATTTCAACCGTGGTTGCAACACCTCCCGCCGGATGTTCGCAAACTGATGCTCGAACTCAAGCACCATCTGGCTCATCAGCCTGGAGCGCGACGCAAGTCCGCTTGAGCTGGGCGCAAGCGCTCCCCGTTGAGAATCACACCTCCGGAAAACATTATCGGCCCCGATGCTGCTTTTTTACTGTTGCCGCCTTCGCCTCCACTGCCGGAGTGCCAGCGGTATGCCGCCAGCGGGGAAACGGATGAACCTTGTAGACGACCTGCACCGGACCGTGCGCCTGAAACCACAGATGTGCCCTGTCGACACCGGCCAATCGCCGCTCTTACGGGAAACCTTCGCCGATGCGTGCGGCTACATCTCCGCCCACTTCGCCAACCCCCTGCTCGATCCGGGAACACTGGCACGGGAGTTGCGCTGCTCGCGGGCCACGCTCTACCGCGCCTTCGTGGCCAACCACATCTCCGTCGCCGCGCACATCCAGCGCATCCGCTTCCAGAACGTCCTCGCCTTGTTTGCACGATCGCCGCCACGCATACCAGTCAGCACGATTGCCGCGAACTGCGGCTTCGAATGTCTGCGCCACTTCAGTCGCCGTTTCAAGCAGGTGTATGGAGTGACGCCGGGAGCATGCAGGGACGCACTTCGATCCATGCACGTCGTACACCGGTCGCGCGCTCTACCTGCGACTCCGGCGATAGCCAGTGACGGTGCTGATACGGAACGTCCCTGATTGATCCCCCCCGCCATGGTGTTGCGGTCCCTGCGGTTTCAGCATCGATCCTGCGTCAACCACCAACGAGGAAATAGATATGAAACTGAGCGAATACATCTCTGGGCTTTCCTACGACCCTAGGATACTGCTGAGCGTCGTCGAGGACGGCGCCACCCAGGCGTTACCCATAAAGGAACGGACCACGCAGTCCAACGCGGTTGTGATCTGTACCAAGACCAAGACCAGCCTGAAAAAGAACCTCTCGGAGGTCGCGATCATGAGCCCGGCGGCTGGCGTGGTATTTCCAGGCGCGCTGATCCTCGCCGACGAGGACCTGATGGAGGGCCGGCCCACACCACTGGCTGCCCTGGAGCGCAGGGAATGCACTTTGTCCATCGACCTGCCCGGGTTGAAGGATGCGCATCGCAAGGTCATGCCAAGTGGCTCTTCGGTCCAGAAGTACGTCAACGACGTGCTCGAAAGCTGGAACACCGATCCCAAGAGCCAAGGCTACGTCAACGCCGCGCGCTCTTTCATGCAGGTTACCCAGGCGTTCTCCTCAGAGCAGACCGCGCTCGACCTGGGCTTCCATTCCAAGTGGGCAAGCGGCAACGTTTCTTCGCAGTTCAGTGCAGTGAGCAATACGGAGAAGTCCGTTGTCGTGGCCTACTTCAAACAGGTCTTCTACACGGTAACGATGGACAGCCCGGAAGGCGCCGCCAACGTTTTTGCCGACTCTGTGACTACCGATCAAGCACGGGAGTGCTTCAACAACGAACACCCGCCGGCCTATGTCCGCAGCGTCGACTACGGCCGGATCCTGATGGTGAAGATGGAGACCTCAGCCGTCGACAGCTCGATCAACCTGAAGGGCGCGTTTGAGCAGGCGACGTCCGGTGGTGTGACAGTAGGCAGCGACCTTTCCCAGAAGTACCAAGCAATCATCAAGAACTCAACCTTCAGTGCGGTCGCCATTGGTGGCGGCGCCGAGACGCCGCTGGCGGTGTTCACAGGCAATTCCGACGAGGCGATGAAAGGTTTGCGCGACTATATCCAGAAGGGTGCCACCTACCGCCGGGACAACCCTGGCCTGCCGGTGGCGTACCAGGTTGCCTTCCTCAAGGACAACCGCTTCGCGATGATCGGGTTTCCCACCGAATACACCGAGACACAATGCGTTCGCTACCCGAACGGCTTCGTCAGGTTCGAGAACAAGGGTGCCTATATTGCCAAAGCCGAGGTCACCTGGCGCGAGACCGATGCCAGCGGAAACCCGGTCGTAGACCGCAAGTGGGAGTCCGGCAACAAGACGGCCGGCTGGAGCCAGACCGTCGATGTTCCTGGTGATGCGCAGGGGTTGCGCCTGAAGGCCTGGTGCAAGACCGGGCTGGTATGGGACCCGTGGGGCGAGATCATGAACGTTGCCCTGGAGGGGCCCAGCAACAAGACCTACCGGTTCAAGGGCACGACCCTTATCGGCCGCGGCTACGACGTGATCTGAAACCAAACCCATGCAGGGAGAGCAACCATGAGCGTGAACATTTCGCGGCTGATCGTCTTTGGCGACAGCATGTCCGACATCGGGGTAAAGCGGAAGACTGCCACCGGCGCCATTGCGTCGTTGTTCGGCCTGATGCGGACCAACCAGGTGAACCGCTACAGCGACAATCGCAACTGGACGGATTTCATCTGGGAGTGGGCTGGAGGCCAACCGCTGATTCGCGTGGACAAGAACACCTCTGAAACAGCGGCACTGCCACACCTTACCTGGAACCCAGCAAGCGCTACCGGCTCCCCCGCGAACAGCCCGCTTGCCTACGCCAACTATGCTGAAGGCGGCTCGATGGGGGGAGCCGATCGGTGGGCGGCAGGGCTCGGCACGTTCCGCGAGCAGGCGGACAGGTACATCAACGACCTGCACCTTCATGGCCCGCCGGCCGGCAACGGTCTCTATCTGATCTGGTTTGGGCTCAATGATCTGGTCACCAACGAGCGCGACCCCACCGACATGAAAGCAGTCGCGCTGCAGATCAGCCAGATCTGTCAGGACATCATCGCAGTGGACAGCAGCGCCGCGTTTCTCTTTGGAAACCTGCCCAACCCACAGAGTGCGGTGCGCTATCTCGGGCAGGAGGCAACGGACAAGGTCCTTGGTTTCAACGAAGGATCGCTGAATTTTGGCAACGAGCTCGCTGCGGAGATCAATACCAACTTCCGCAGCAACCGGGCCGGGATCGTCGATCTCTACACCCCGATGGAGCATGTCTGCACGAACCTCGACGCTTACGGTCTTCTGCGCAAGGCCCAGCCGAAAGGTGTGCAGGTGCGGTACGGTGCACCGCCCACCGATCCCACCATTGCGTTCTCCACAACCACCAGTGACGGCGCCCATCCAACCGAAGAGGTATACAGGTTGATCGCACAGATCTGGGCGGATGCGATCCGGCAGGACTTCGTGCTGGGCCGGCTCAACACGAACAACGAAGCCAAGTTCGCGGTTCGCGGGGCGCGGTAGTCCAATGGGCGCGGGCCCCAGCGTGGACCCGCGCCCATCATTGGCCTGTTGGCGGATATTCCAAGGTCTCGTCTCGCGAGACACCCAACGCGCAAGCTGGTGCTGCGGTGCCGGTCCAAGCTGCGAAAGCTGCGTTGGCGTGCTGGCGCCGGCGCCGGATCCTGCGGCATGTGCCTTGGTGGCATGTGCGGTCCAGGCTGCGGCAATGGCAGCCATCAACAACACTGCGCGTGTGACAAGCGTCGGGAACTGGGCCCTTGGAGTTGGCGATGGTGGTCGGCAAGCTGGCACTGCAGCTGACGCCCAAGCCCTCCCAGAGGTCTCTCAAATGGACTTACAGTTCTCCCACTCTGCTCAGCCCGCTGTCGCGTCCGGTCCGCCCGTTCAACAGCGGCACTTCAGGCGCCAGAAGGCGATCTCGTTGGTCAAACTCCCACCCCTCTGGCCTTCAACGTGGTCCAAGTGGAGCCTTGACCGCCCACAGCGGCTCGGATTGGCGCCAACCCCCTGATATCTGGGACAATTGCCGCCGGCCGGACGCTCCCGGCCCGCTACAGCATGGACCCGCATCGAGGCGGTCATCGCTCTGCTGTCCATTCACGGCTTGCCGCCGCTCTTCCCGGATCGTCATTTGAACGCCATCGATACCCCTGTTGACCCTGCCCTGCCCCTGGCGGATCGCCTGCGCGACGCGTTGGATCTGCTGGAGGCCATCGACGCGGATCGCGGCGTGCTCGATGCGCTGCCTGAAGCCGACCGTGTACGCCTGCACCAGGTCGTTGCCAGGATCTTCCACCCCGAACCCAAGGCACGCCGGCAGATGCTCAAGAAGCAGGCCCGTGAGCGTCACCAGGAAAAGGTGCGCAAGTCCGAGGCACTGCTCGAACAGACCGGCATCCGCGCCCTGCGCCGCAAGCCGGTATTCAGTACCCCGAACTACTTCCCGCCGCATGCAGCCGGGTTGCACGATGCCAGCAATGGTGAAGGTGCCCCGCTAGCGGAAGAGCCGGTGCATTCGCCCGAGCTGCGCCACTGCTACGTGTGCAAGCAGAAGTTCACCCAGCTGCATCACTTCTACGACCAGATGTGCCCGGCCTGCGCCGATCTGAACTACATCAAGCGCACCGAAACCGCCGACCTGCGTGGACGCGTGGCGTTGCTGACCGGTGGCCGGGTCAAGATCGGCTACCAGGCCGGCCTGAAGCTGCTGCGTGCCGGCGCCGAGCTGATCGTGACCACGCGCTTCCCGCGCGACTCGGCTGCCCGCTATGCCGAAGAACCCGATTTCGCCGTGTGGGGCCACCGCCTGCAGGTGTACGGGCTGGACCTGCGCCACACGCCCAGCGTCGAGGCCTTCTGCAGCGAGCTGTTGGCCACGCGCACGCGCCTGGACTTCATCATCAACAACGCCTGCCAGACCGTGCGTAGGCCGCCGCAGTTCTATGCGCACATGATGGCCGGCGAAACCGCTGCCGTGCAGAGCCTGCCGGAAACCATCCGCAAACTGATCGGCAACTACGAAGGCCTGCGCAGTGCCGACCTGCTGCCGGTCGCAGCGGCCGCGCTGCCGTCGCCGCAAGCTGTCGGTACTGACGGTTTGACCCGCGCTGCCGAGCTGTCGCAGGTGCCACTGCTGGCTGACGAACTATTGGGCCAGCACCATCTATTCCCCGATGGCCGCCTGGACCAGGACCTGCAGCAGGTGGACCTGCGCGACAGCAACTCCTGGCGCCTGCGCATGGCCGAGGTGCCATCAGTGGAGCTGCTGGAAACCCAGCTGGTCAATGCCATCGCACCGTTCATCATCAACGCACGCCTGAAGCCGCTGATGCTGGCCACGCCCGAGCGCGACAAGCACATCGTCAACGTGTCGGCGATGGAAGGCCAGTTCTACCGCAACTTCAAGACCACCCGCCATCCGCATACCAACATGGCGAAGGCCGCGTTGAACATGATGACGCGCACTTCGGCAGCCGATTACCAGAACGACGGTATCCACATGAACAGTGTGGATACCGGTTGGGTCACCGACGAGGATCCGGCAGGCCTGGCCGCCCGCAAGGTGCAGGAAGAGCGCTTCCACCCGCCGCTGGATATCGTCGACGGCGCCGCCCGCATCGTCGACCCGATCATCCACGGCTTCAACACCGGCGAACACGTCTGGGGCCAGTTCCTGAAGGACTATGCGCCTACCGATTGGTGAGCGCGCGGACACTGATTGAAACGATGGTTGTGCCCGACTGGCCGGGGCAGAACCATCGGCGTGCCACAGGCGAGCGGTGCGATCCGCCAAGCAACCTTACTGGCACGTCACCGCGGGCTACGGCTAGGATCGGCACATGAAGACCCCGCCTGTAAACTCGATGGTGCTCCCACGCGATTTCTATCGCAGGCATCCCACTGTGGTAGCGCCGGAGCTGCTCAACAAATTGCTGGTTCACGACGATGGCCGCTGTGCACGCATCGTCGAAGTGGAGGCCTATGCCGGTGGCGAGGACCCCGCCGCGCATTCGTTCCGTGGCAAAACCGCGCGCAACGCCACCATGTTCGGCCCAGCAGGTCATCTCTATGTCTACTTCACCTATGGCATGCATTGGGGCAGCAATGCGGTCTGCGGAGAGCCCAATGAAGGCGTAGGCGTGCTGCTCAGGGCGGCTCAGCCGTTGCAGGGTTTGGATCTGATGCAAGCGCTCAGGCCAGCTGCTAAACGCACCATCGACCTGGCCAACGGCCCCGGCAAGTTGTCCCAGGCATTTGGATTGAACCGTGCGCATGACGGCGCTGACCTGGTGAGCGGTGATCGCGGCATCCGGATTATCTCCGATGGAACACCGCCTCCCCTCGTTCCCGGCCAGGGACCGCGCGTTGGCATATCCAAAGCCGTGGACCTGCCATGGCGATGGTGGGTCGCCGGCAACCCGTGTGTCTCTGGAAAAAAACAGCGCTGAGACGCTAGCCGGGCATCTCCACCGACAGCTTTGGCAAGGATCCCATCCATTCCGGTCAAAGCAGAGCGTTCTCGCCTTTGGCCTCGCTCTGCAGCCAGTTGAGGAATGAGGCAATGGCGGGCTTGCCATCCGCCCCGGGAAGGGTCACGGCGTAGTAGGCAAACTCGGTGGGCCATGGCTGATCCAAGGCGACCACCAATCGGCCGCTGGCGACTTCCGCCTGCACGTACACGTCACGTACCAGAGCAATCCCCTGCCCCGCCTCGGCGGCGCGGATCAACAACACATCATCATCGAACGCGACGCCTCGTTCGATACGGGGATCGTCCGCCACACTCAGTGCCTTGTACCAAAGTCGCCAATCGCTGCGATCGGAGTCCTGCAGAAGTGGGTACTTGAGGCAATCGATTGGCTTTCGGATCGCTTTGCCCTTGGCCAGCAAACCAGGGCTCCCTACCGGCAGAAACACCGGCGAAGCAAGGTGACGCGAGACCAGGCCCGGGTACTCACCCAAGCCGTGACGAATCGCTATATCGATGCGGTCACGGCGCAGATCAACCAAGGCCGATGAAGCTTCAACGCGCACCTCGATATCCGGATGCTTTTCGGTGAAGCGGCCCAGTCGAGGCACCAACCAGGACGCGGCAAAACCGGGCACCGTGCTGATCGTCAGTGTCTGCCGCCCGTTGATCGCCTCCAGCAGCGCCATGCTGTCCTGGATAGTGTCGAAGGCGCGAAGCAAGGCCGGATACACCTGCGCGCCTGCTGGACTGAGCGCGACGCCATGCCGATTGCGGGCAAACAACGTGACGCCGGTACGCGCACTCAACAGTTTCAGCTGCTGGCTCACGGCACCCGGCGTAACCCCCATGACCTCGGCAGCTGCCTTGAGGCTGCCGTGACGACCGGTCTCCACGAATGCGCGCAAGGCCAACAACGGTAGGACAGCACCCATTGGTTCAATTTCCCGATCTTTCGCGTTTGGAAGTGATGCGTATCTGCTGAGCTTGTGCCCTTCAAGTCGGACCAGCATGGATCATTTCGTCAAATGAGAAAAGCTGAATTTATCAATGCCCGGCTGTCGGCGATCTGCGGCATGAATGACAAGGACTGATCACCATGTGCATTCCGCTAGTAAATCCAACACTAAACCCACTGAGAGGCGTGAGGATAGCGCATCCATTTTCCCGCGATCGCGTCGAGGCCGGTACGAACAAACATTAGAAAATCTGATGTTATCAAGCAGATAAGATCGTTTTCCAGAGCTGACGACGCCCCATAGACTGCAAGCATTCCCGGTCGACAGGACCAAGGTTTCCAACAGCAGGCGATCAGCTTGCGCCACTCCAACAAACCATCAAAACCTAGCAGCGCGCACTGAAATTGCACTGGCGAGAAAACGCGCAGCGCGAGTTAAAACGCTCCGGTTTCAGATCAAGCGCAACAACCGCGTCCGCCAATTGCAGGGGTGAGCTGGGCAATCGAGCTCACCACCATGCGACCTCTCATGGCGGCCTGCAGCAACCCGCAGGCCCAACATCTGCTCCTCACTTTCGCCAGCTGCGCACCGGGTCTCCCCCAGGTGGCTTCGGTGAACCGCATCCCAAAAATGGACTACTTCATGCCCAGCCCAACACTTCATCTGTATACCGACAGCTCACCAAACGGCTTCAAGATAAGCATTGCGCTGGAAGAGCTCGAACTACCCTATCAGCTGCATCACGTGCGCATCGCCGAAGGCGAGCACCGGCGGCCGGAGTTTCTGAAACTGCATCCTCACGCGCGCATTCCCGTGCTTGTGGACGAATCTGCTGGCATCACTGTCTTCGAGTCGGCTGCCATCCTGTTGTACCTGGCTGAAAAGAGCGGCCGCCTCCTTCCACAGCAACCCACGGCACGATGGGAAGCGATCACCTGGCTGATGTTCCATGCCGCCAGCGTTGGCCCGATCCTTGGCCAGCGTGTTCACTTCGAGATGTTTGCCGACGAAGCACTCCCAGTCGCGATTGACCGCTACCGGCGCTTGAGCAACGAATTTTTCGCGACCCTGGATCAGCGTCTGGCTGACCGGCCTTGGCTCGCCGGCACCGAGTACTCCATCGCCGACATCGCAGGCTTTGGCTGGACACATATCGCCCGTGTCATCGACCTGGACTTCAGTGCCTATCCGCATCTGAGTGATTGGCATGCCCGTGTCGCTGAACGGCCCGCCGTACAGCGCGGCGTACTTATCCCCGAACCGGCGACCGGCCCATGATCGAGAACCAGAAAGTGAGCGCATTGAACGACAGCATCGGTATGCAAACAGCGCTCAAGGGTGCATCCGCTCCCGCGTTTGCGCACCACCGTGGCTACCAGCGGATGTTCCGCCAAGACGCACTGAGCCTTGGCATCTTCCTGCCGTTGCGCTTCTATCGCGGCGACATGCGAATCCTGGCCGGGCAGTCCGCGCTGGTTGCTCAACTGGATCGCGCTGGATTTGCTGCAGTCTGGGTACGCGACGTTCCCTTGTTCGATCCTTTGTTCGGTGATGCCGGGCAGGTCTTCGACCCGTTCACCTACCTGGCATTCCTTGCTGCACAGACCGAGCACATTGCCTTGGCTACTGGCAGCGCCATTTTCTCGCTGCGGCACCCCATCGACCTGGCCAAGTCGGCAGCCACCATTGACCAGCTGTCTGGTGGGCGCCTGGTGATGGGTATCGCTTCTGGCGACAGACCGGTGGAGTTTCCGGCGTATGGCATCGAACACGCACAACGTGCCGAGCGCTTTGCAGATACGGTCAGCTACGTCCGCGAGTTGATGCAGCCGGGCATGTTGGACATCAACTCGCCACTGGGCCACGCGCAAGGCGTTGAGCTATTACCCAAACCGGTGGCCGCTGCAGTGCCGCTGTTGGTGACCGGGACCTCGCGGCAGTCGCTGCAATGGGTTGCCGAACATGCCGATGGTTGGCTGACCTACCCGGATGCCACCCACCACGCCGCTGGCCCCAAGCGCCTGGCCGAGAAGATACGCGCGTGGCGAGGTTTGATCGGGGATGACGGCTTCCGCCCGCACGTCACCAACGAGTGGATCGATCTGGTGGAAGACCCCAATCATCCCAGAACGGCGATCGATGGCGGCTACACCTTGCGGACGGGCCGTAACGGCTTGATCGATCTGCTAGGTGAATGGCAGCGTGCAGGCGTCAACCATGCGGCCCTTGGAATCCAGTTCAGTCAGCGTCCGGCACAGGACGTCCTGCAGGAGCTGTCGGAGTACGTGCTTCCCCTGTTCCCTTCGCACGATTCGCCGGTACCGCCAGCGATTCGTTGGTAGCACTGTCATCGAGTTGCCGGATCACAGCGAGGTTTGCCGGCGCGTCCCGCCAGGAGCACATCCTGGCGGGAGGCGCGCTACACGGAGGAATGCCTACGGACTGGGCCCAGCAGGCAATCGTGAAATCACCACGGAAAGCATCGCAGCCGATGCGATAACCACCGCTTGCACGCAGCCACCTACTGCCACGTGGTCACGAGATCACATGCACCCTTCGCGAGCCTTCTGGAGCTTCAGCAAGATGCGAAGAAACGACTGGGGTGAAGCTATTGAGCAACGTGATACTGCTCATCACTCACCTGCTCCATCCACTCGACATTGCTGCCATCGAGCACGCCGGTGACCGCCAGATGGGTCATGGCCATTGTCGGCCCGGCACCGTGCCAGTGCTTGATGCCCGCCGGGCAGGTCATCACATCGCCCGGCCGGCTCTGCTGCACTGGCTTGCCTCATTCCTGGGCAAACCCCACCCCGGACATCACCACCAGGCGCTGCCCTGCCGGGTGCGTATGCCGGGCCGAACGCGCGCCAGGCTCGAAGGTGACCCAGGCGCCGGAGGCAGTGAGCGCAGGATCAGCATCCCACACCGGATCGATGCGTACGCGGCCGGTGAAATGCCCCGCACTGCCTGCGAGCGATGGCCGACTGCCAGCTTCAGAAACATGCTGCGTTACTGAAGCTGCGGATACCGGCACTTCCGTGATCGCGGCCATCGGCACAGCCACCGCAATGAGCCCAAGGCTCTTCAGTGAGTCCTGCATAGGTGTTCCTTGAAAGACTGGTCCTGCCATGGCGTTGGACGGTCGGGAAGCGTCCAGCAACCATCAGGATGATGGGCTGTCTGGTTTCCCATGGAAGATACGGGTGTCCTGAACTGACCCGCTTGATCAACAATGCCCGCCGGGCGGCGGGGCATGGCGGCACCAGCAGTGAAAGCCGCCAGCAGACCATGCGGCGCCTTCACTGCAGCGCTGGCCGTCAGGGCCAACGCTGCAGGCAACTAACGATTCGGCGAGCCGCCTCAGCCGCCCATGGTGGCGTTGTCGATCACGAAGCGGTACTTGATATCGCCCTTGAGCATGCGCTCATAGGCCTCGTTGATCTCCTCGGCACGGATCAACTCGATATCCGCCACGATCTGGTGCTTCGCGCAGAAGTCCAGCATTTCCTGGGTTTCCGGAATACCACCAATCATAGATCCGGCCAGGGTGCGGCGCTTGGTGATCATGTTGAACACATTCGGCGATGGGTGCGGCGTGGCCGGCGCTCCCACCAGCACCATCGCACCGTCGCGCTTGAGCAGTGCAAGGAAAGCATCCAGGTCGTGCGGGGCGGCAACGGTGTTGACAATCAAATCGAAGCGCTTGCCCTGCGCTGCCATCGCTCCAGCGTCACGCGATACCACCACTTCATCGGCGCCCAATGCCAGGGCAGCCTCGCGCTTGGACTCGGACGTGGTGAAGGCGATGACATGTGCGCCCATCGCATGGGCCAGCTTGATGCCCATATGGCCCAGGCCGCCAATGCCGACCACGCCTACCGTCTTGCCAGGACCGGCATTCCAGTGCTTGAGCGGCGAATAGGTAGTGATACCGGCGCACAGCAGCGGCGCGACTGCGGCCAGCTGGTCTTCGGGGTGGGCGATGCGCAGGACATAGCGCTCATGAACCACGATTTCCTGCGAATAGCCGCCCAGCGTCCAACCCGGCGCATCCGGCGTAGCACCGTTGTAGGTGCCGACCATGCCGTCACAATAGTTTTCCAGCCCGGCATCGCAGTCTTCGCACTGTTTGCAGCTGTCGACGATGCAGCCGATACCCACCAAATCGCCAGGCTTGAAGCCACTCACGTGCGCGCCGACCGCGGCTACGCGGCCGACGATTTCATGGCCAGGCACGCAAGGGAACTGGGTACCCGCCCATTCGGCACGCACCTGGTGCAGGTCGGAGTGGCAGATGCCGCAATAGGCGATGTCGATCTGCACATCGTGCGGCCCGGGCGCGCGGCGGCTGATGTCCATCGACTCCAGCGGCTTGTCGGCGGCATAGGCGCCATAGGCTTTGACAGACATGGGAACTCCGGCGGTGTTTGGGGAAGGTGGCCATTGTCCACCGCGCTGACTCGGTTGATAAGGTAATCAATGCTTCTAGCCATTATTAGCTGAACTAATCAATCAACCGTGCCACACTGCAGCCATGGCGCGACGCAACCTCAATGATCTGCTGGCCTTTGTCACCGTGGCGCGTGAGGGGAATTTCACCCGCGCGGGTGCGCTGCTGGGCGTCTCGCAGTCCGCGCTCAGCCAGGCCATCAAGGCATTGGAAGAGCGGCTGCAGATCCGCCTGCTCACCCGCACCACCCGCAGCGTCTCGCCCACGCCGGCAGGCGAGCGCCTGTTGCTGGCCATTGGTAACCGCTTCGACGAGATCGAAGCTGAGTTGGAGGCACTCACCGAGCTACGCGACAAGCCGGCCGGCTCCCTGCGCCTGACCTGCGGTGATCACTCGCTGCAGACCATCCTGCTGCCCAAGCTGTTGCCGTTGATGCACCGCTATCCCGACATCCGCATCGAGTTCGACGTCAGCTACGCGCTGCGCGACATCGTCGCCGATCGCTTCGACGCAGGTGTGCGGCTGGGCGAAAGCATCGACAAGGACATGATCGCCCTGCCGATCAGCCCCAAGGTAAGGATGGCAGCAGCCGCTTCACCAGCCTACTTCGACAAGCACCCGATCCCCAAGGTCCCTGCAGACCTGACCCGGCACAGTTGCATCAACATCCGCTTTGCCACCTCCGGCGGCTTGTACGTGTGGGAATTCGAGCGCAACGGCAGGCAGGTGAACGTGCGCGTCGAAAGCCAGGCGGTGTTCAACACCTCGCCGCCAATGGTGCAGGCGGCGCTGGATGGCCTTGGTATCACCTTCCTGCCGGAGGAAGAGTTCGGCGATCACATCGAGCAAGGCAGGCTGGTGCGCGTGCTGCAGAACTGGTGCCCGCCCTTCCCCGGCTATCACCTGTACTACCCCAGCCGGCGCCAGCATTCGGCTGCGTTCGCACTGGTGGTGGATGCGCTGCGGATCTGAACTGCAGCATCGCGCCCGGCGGTTCGAACGCCTGGTTCCGCGTTGCCTGCGGCATCACCGACAATTCCTGCGATGGCGCTGGCCAGACGGTCAGTTAACGAAGTCGGTAATCACGACACGGGCGATCGCTCCATCCTTCAATGACTCGAAGCCATCGTTGATCTGCGACAGCGCTATCTCCCTTGACACCAACTCCGCCAGATTGAAGCGGCCGGCCAGAGCCATTTCCGCGTAAAACGGGATATCGCGCTTCAGGTTTGACGAGCCCATGTAAACCGTCTCGATCCGATTCTGGTTCAGTTGCAGGCTGAGGGCATGGAGCTCAACGCTCGTCGCTCCGTCACCGATTCCTACCAGGTACAGCCCACCGCCCTTGGCAAGCATCTGCAGGCCTTGCTCGATCACTGCCCGGACACCGACGAAGTCGAACACATAGTCGGCGCCGCCCGGGAGCAAAGCTCTCACTGCCTGAACTGGATCGCGCTCGCGGGAGTTGATCACGTCGGTGGCGCCGAAACGTCTTGCGCGTTCAAGTTTTCCGTCGGCCACGTCGATTGCAATGATGCGCGACGCCCCGGCAAGCTGTGCCCCTCCAATACCGCTGAGTCCGACACCGCCGGCGCCGATGATGATCACCGTCTCACCGTGCCGCACGCCTGCCGTATTGAGCACCGCGCCCGCTCCGGTGAGTACCCCACAGCCCAATAACGCAGCCTGTGCAAACGGCAGCGCTTTCGGAACGCGTGCAATCTGGTTCTCATGGGCCAGTACCTGTGCCGCGAAGCCGCCAAGGCCAAACCCCTGGTTGATCACACGCCCACCACTGCTGCGCAGGCGGGCAGGCTCGGTATCCTCCCGCAATGTCGCTTCAGGCTGCAGGCACGCATGGGTATGGCCGGAAAGGCACTGCACGCACCTGCCACAGAACTGGATCAGGCTGGCGACGACATGATCGCCGGGGTTGAACTCCGACGCCTCCTCACCGAGCGCAATCACCACCCCGGCCACTTCATGCCCCAGCACTACCGGCGGCGCGTAGCCGATGCCGGCCCTGGCAAGCGTCAGGTCGCTATGGCAGAGCCCGGAGGCTTTGACATCGATCAGAACCTCACACCCCATGGGCTTGTCCAGTTCGATGTCCTGCACATCAAAACCTCCACCCACTGAACTCACTACGGATGCCTTCATTGAAGTTCTCTTCGGTTGAGATGCAGGGTGCGCTGGGGTGGATAAGCACCACGCGAGCGTGGATGCCACGTTCCTGCCTACCAACGCCGGTCAAGGCCAGGTGGCAGTGCAGTAGCACCCGTCCATCCAGGCGGGCGCTTGCACGGCAGACAGCAGCTGCAACGCACAGACATCGCGTGGCTGAATGCGCCCAGCCGGCCCATGTCGCAACGCCCGCGAGTTGCGGGATACAGCGCCCGACCAGCGGGGATGCGTGACATCAAACAGGCCGAGGACAAGCGTAGGGACATCTGACGTACCTGCAGTAGCCGGATATCGGCCAACCCTTGCCTAATCCTGTCTTCACGTCGACGCACGCGATGACAAGCCGCAACCGACATCGTTCAGCTCGCCAGATCTGGCCGCAGAGCGTTGTCGCGCATTTCCACCGCGTCGCGCGACGGCGTCACGCCGAACATCTTCCGGTACTCGCGGCTGAACTGCGAAGGGCTTTCGTAACCCACGGCGTAGGCGACGCTGGCTGCGCTAGACGGGTGCGCAGCCAATCTCCGCCGTGCCTCCTGCAGGCGCAAACGCTTCTGGTACTGCAAGGGGCTCATGCCGGTAGCTGCCAAAAAGTGGCGGTGCAGCGAGGACAGACTCATGCCGACGCGGCTGGCCAACAGCCCCACCTGCATCGGTTGCGCATATCCGACACGGATCTGATTGATCACGATACCAACCCGTGCAAGACGGCCGTTCGACAACGCGAACTGGCGCAGAACCGGTCCTTGCTCACCAAGCAATAACCGATACAGCAGTTCGCGCTCGAACAACGGTGCGAGCATCCCGATGTCAGCCGGACTGTCCAGCAACCGGATCAAGCGAAGCAGCGGATCGAGCAATTCGGGACCTGGCACGCCCGCCACAACAGCGATCGGTGTCGCCGGATCATGCAATTGTTCGCCCATATCCAGTAATAGCGTGGACAGGATCGCGGGATCCATGCATAAGGCGACGCCCAGAAACGGCCGCGCGGCGCCGGCCTGGAGTATCTCGCCCGCCACTTGCGTCTGCGCTGGCGCCACCACGTAGCGCGGCGCCGCCAGCTCGACGGGCGTCCCACCCAAGCTCAGGCGCGCTCGTCCCTGCGCAACAAGCAACAAGCAGATGCCCCGGACGGAGGCAGACATTGCACCGCCAGCATCCGAGCGTAGTAGCGTGACACGCGGTATGACCGTGCCGACGAAACCAGGCGCACCATGCCTGGCGATTGCTGCCTGCAGTCCCGTCAACAATGCCATTGCGTCAGCCTAGCGGGCGTTCGGTGCAATGGAATGACCGGAACTGCCATTTCGACAATGGCGAGGACGACCGATGGCGGCTTATTGCGAGTCCCGTCGTTCAGTCGGTACAGCAACGGTGCTGCCTGCCGTTCCGCACGCTGCGTGTGGGTGTTCCGCAACGGATACCGGACGTCGGCGTTCAGCGCACCGGCGGCGCGGATCACCTGAGCGCCAGCTTGCCCTTGCTGTGGTGCCGTCTAACCAGTTCCTCCAGATAGATGTCCAAAGCGGCACGAGCGTCTTCGGAGGTCTCCTTGTGCTTCAACGCCCAGCCCAGGCGATCCATCAACACCGGGTCGCGGCACTCATCCAGGCTGCTCTCATCCCATTGACGCGCCTTGCGGTAACGTTTTGCGCGCTCGGCCTGTGATAGCGGGGTATCGTAGAGCCGCGGTCGACCACGCCGTTTTGCAGGCACGGGTGTGGGCGTTGGTTCGACTTCATCCACAGCACGGTGATCATCACGCATTGTCTATTCCCCGCTGGTCCGCGCTCAATAATAAAGTGATTCATCACATTTTGCGCAATGTGAAGTCGCCGCTTGCGCCAGCACGGCAATGTTCGGGGAACACGCAGCGATCAAGCGTGCAATGTTGGTGATGAAACCCGCGATCCTGGTTTGCTAGCTCATGCATGCGCACCTGAGCCGACTCCTGCACCTGGCCTGCGCCGACGTCCGCACAAAGTCCTGAAAAACAACGTCTGCCCCGCTGGTTTGCAACGCCAAGCAAGGGCGCGAACCAGATCCCGCCGGCGATGTGGCCATGGCCCGTAGTTCAGACTCGTCCTACGAAGCAAAGCCGTTGAATAGGACCCGTAGTGCTTACTTTGCTGACACTACACAAATAAAGTAACAGCAGGCGCAGGGCAACCCAATATCTCTTTGCTCCTTCATGCCATGCGCCGGCTGCCCACAGCGCGGCTGTCTGCTCTGTAGAGGTTCCTCCCGTTCAACAACTGAAGCCGATCCGCCATGAAGCCACTCAGCCTCCGCGTTATTCTCGCGGACGATCACTCAGCCGTGCGTGCCGGCCTTCAGTACGTACTTACCAGCGCCGGCACGATTTCCGTTACAGGCTCAGCGCGCAATTCAACCGAGCTCATGGATGTACTGGCGCGCAGTCCCTGCGATGTGCTGATCTCCGACTACTCGATGCCTGGGGGACGCTACGGTGATGGCATCGCACTGTTCAAGCTGGTCAAGAAGCGCTATCCCTCGATCAAGATCGTGGTGCTCACCATGTTGGAGAATCCCGGTATCGTGCACTCACTGCTGACGCTGGGCATTTCCTGCATCCTGAGCAAGACGGATTCGCTCAATCACCTCATGCCAGCCGTTCATGGCGCTTTCGCCAATGGACGCTATCTATCGCCCACCATCACCGAGATCGCCGGCGCTGTGACTTCCGGCAGTTCCGGCGTGCAGACGCTCACCACCCGTGAACTGGAGGTCATCCGCTTCTTCGTCTCCGGCTTGACGGTAAACGAGATTGCCGAGCGCCTGAGTCGCAGCAAGAAGACCATCAGCACCCAGAAGGGGGCAGCCATGCTGAAGCTGGGCCTGAAGCGCGATGTCGATCTGCTGAGATACGGCATCGAATCAGGCCTGGCCGACGCGGAAGCGGCTCCCTCCATCGCCCGTGCGTCGTAATCACTACCGCGCGCATCCGCCAGCTGCCCATCACTGCAACGCATATTGCTAGCCTTGCCCTGCCTTGCCCTCCCCTCGCCGGAGCCAATCCAGGAGTCAATTCCAGAATTCAAGGACCCACCAAAAGCAAGATATCTCTGCCCTATTGGGACCGGTCCTATGGCTGGGCCAGACCGCTTGACACAACATGAGCAAATTCCTTGTGCGGCGCCAACCTGGCGCTCGCATGCGTGCTTTGCTTTTGAGCTGCGGCTGAGAAAACACAAAGATGGACAAGAAAACCGCGGACGTCAGACGGCTGCTGATCGAATTCGCCCGACTATCCACCGCCCAGAAAAATCAGTTTCTGGAGACTCTCAATCTGTTCATGTATGCCTCCCCACAACGTAGGCGCAAGATCATGCTGCAGTGGGAGTCGGGAAAGGCTGGCCTGGACTTGGAATGAAACCGTCCGATTGCTGGCGCGAGCCGCTTGCATTCATGTCTGGCCCCCAACGATCACAGCTTACGGTGCGGCCGGGGTGCCGCCAGAAGAAGTAACCAGACCGTTCTCCATCGCGTAACGCAACAGGTCCACATCCCTTTCAATTGACAGTTTCTCCATCGCGCTGGCCTTTTGCGTGCTGATGGTCTTCTTGCTTCGATGCAGACGCTCGGCAATCTCGTTTACCGTCAGGCCCGACGCATAGAGCCGCACCACTTCGGACTCGCGGATGCTCAACACGCCGGCCGGGTTGCGGCTGCGCCTGTTGAGCTCGATGCCCTGTACCACCTTGTCGATGGTGGGCGAGTAGTACTTGCCGCCGCTCTGCGCCGCATGAACCGCCGGCACAAGATGCGTCAATGCATCCGACTTGCTGACAATGCAGCTCACCCCTTGCGTCAGCAGGGTATGCAGTACCGCCGGGTTGTCGAGCATCGTAAGCACGACCAGCCGCACCTGCGGATAACGCCTGGCGATCATCCCGAAAAGCGCAATCCCATCGCCGAAGTCGCCGGCCGGCATTGCGTAGTCGGAGACCACCACATCGCATGCCACGCTACCAAGCAGCGCCATCAATTCGGTCGAATCGGAAGCGGTTCCCACCAGCTCAAGCGTGGCTATGGACGATAATTCGTACTTCACCCCGGCGATCATGCCCGGATGATCGTCAGCCAAGATCACCCTGATCCTGAAACCACTCATGGCGAGGTCTCCGTGAAGTGCGCTGGCAGCTGGCCAATCCAGGCTGGGGAGGCATCCCCTACCCTGCGAGGCACGTCTGGACAGAATTTATGTCACATCACGCCCAAAGACAAAGACTTGTGAGCGAAGGAAAGACTCGCCTGCCGGTTTGAGCGCCCCCCCTTTGGCCCCCATGCCGTGGCGCTGGCCAGTCATGGGAAGAACTCCCGTCCCATATTGCAGCAGGAGGGGGGCACAAACCGGTAGCATGGGTGCGAGCCTTGTGGTGCGCCCCGCCTACCGTAAAGTGAGCTTTCCACCGCAGGGCAACCGCGCGCTATCCCCAGTCCTGCGCAGGAAGCAGAGGCCGCTGCCGACACTGCCCGTGCCCAAGTCTCCGTGGACGCCTGAGCATCGGGAGTGTCCCGCCTTCGCACCGGCGTCCGACCCGACCGGCCTGCCCAGACCCGCACGCCAGCCCCCATCGCGTGGCCAGAAAGTAAGCCGGGTGCAAACAGCTAAGGCCGCAATCAGGTAAGAGCGTCTGGCTTACAGAAGCAGATCGTCCGCGGCGCTATCATGGTGAGCAGACGCCTTCCGCATCAGATCAGTCCTGACGTGCGACGTACTGCAGATAGTCCGCCTTGGGCATGGCACGAGCATGCAGGTACCCTTGGGTGGTGTGGCAGCCCAGGCTGCGCACCATGTCCAGGTCCCGATAGGTTTCCACGCCCTCGACGACAACCGTGGCAACCATCTGCCGGGCCATGGCGATGGTGCTGGCCAGCAGGCAGCGGGCATGCGCGTGATCGCGCGCCTCCACCAACATGCTGCGGTTGATCTTCAGCTCGTTGAAAGGCACTTGCAGCAATCTGTCCAGAGATGAATCACCGCTGCCAAAATCGTCGATGGCACAATTGAAACCACGCAGCCGCAATTGGGTTACAGCACCAGCAAGCGCGGGATTGCAGCGCTCACCACCATCTTCCGTGATCTCGATAACCACCCGGCTCGGATCGACTCCTGCATGATAGGCATGATCAGCAACGCTCTGTGCCCAGTGAACGCCGGTAGCTATGCATGCCGGAACATTCACCGCCATCAACAAGGACGATTCTGAATCTTCCGCAGCGATGCAGTCGAACGCGCAGGACAGCATGTAGCTGGTGAGCGACTCCAACAATCCTTCGCGCTCCATTGCGGGAAGAAACTCCGCCGGTGCCAGTACCGAGCCATCTGCCCGGTGCCAACGCGCGAGGATCTCGGCACCACGCAGCACACCGGTGATTGCGCAATGCTGAGGTTGGAAATAGGCCTGGATCTGTTGCTCCAGCAATGCACCGCGCAGTTCCTCACGCGAAAACCGCTGTGCGGA
This sequence comes from Stenotrophomonas sp., assembly GCF_032066555.1. GTDB lineage: Bacteria > Pseudomonadota > Gammaproteobacteria > Xanthomonadales > Xanthomonadaceae > Stenotrophomonas. The sequence continues at coordinate 673,670 of NZ_DAMBKV010000001.1, read as the reverse complement.
GCGCTTCACCGGTGCGGCGTCATGGGCTGACGTCGGCGACTCGACCGCGGCAGCAACGATGTTCCGCACCTGCTCCGCCTTGAGCGGCTTGCGCAGAGCGGCTGCCACGGCCAGCCCGCGATGGCGTGCATACGCCGAGGCCGCGTTCAGTATCCTGCTGGGCTGACTGCTTACGATCACCAGCCTGACATTACGGCAACGCTCGGCCAACAGGTCGATCACCTGCAGCCCCGTGAGGTCGGTGATATCCAGATCGAGGACAATCAGGTCCCAGCTGCGATCACGCAATGCAGCCACCGCCCGCGCACCATCCAGGGCCGAAATGACTTCAGACACCCCTGATTGACGCAACACCTTGGCCATCGGAAGATGCTGCAGTTCGTTGCTGTCTACCACCAGCGCATTCTGGATCATCCGGGCTTCCGGTTGGGGTGATACGAACTGGGCAAGAGCGTTCATGGGCGATGTCTCCACGCCAGAAGCGGCGATATCAGGGAAAGGGCTGTTCTCGATGGAGTCATTCTTCCAGTGCGGCCGTCCGGCCTACATCGGCCCAGTCCTAATATTCGTGTTGCAAGCTTCAGACAACGCCCTGAAATCGGGCTTTTCACCACACCAACCGGCTGTTGCCAAACGTGAGTGGAATCTCAAATGGCTTCTGAACCAGGCAATGCCGGGAACGACACACGCCCTCACACGCCTACGCGGGCCAACGCCCTGAAACTTCTGAGCCGCCACCAACGCGCCCTGTTGTACGTCGGGGGCATCGTCACGACGCTGATCCTGGCCGCGGTGACAATCGTGGTCATCCATTCGCAGATCAAGGACTACATCGCCGAACGGCATGCCGACCAGGGCGGCCGTCGCATCGCTTTGCAGTCGCTGTTCGCGGTACGCGAGGGGGCAATCCGCGTCACCACCGCACAGGAAGAACACGCCTGGGAATCGCGTCAAAAGCCTGACCCCGACCTTGTTCTCAGGTTTACCGAAAGCCGCGGTCGCATGACGATCCAGCGTTCCGCCAACTCTCCGCCCGTGCTGGTTCTGGGAGATGCGGATCGGGGCCGTGCGCTGGAAAGCCTTGCGCCCTATCTGAAACTGGCTGATGAAGTCAGCCATCAGGCCGGCACCTTCGCGCGCGCATTGAACGCTTCCATCTACTTTTCCAGCCCCGACCACAGCTTCCTCGGAGCGGGCCCTCTGCCGGACGCCAACCTGCTTGCCCGGCACCAGGAAGAGTCCACCTCCGCTCTCATCCAGCGCTTGACGCCAGGCCAGTCAACCACCGCCGGGGGCGGAGGTGTGCCCACGTCGACAGGCCCGGTTTGGTTGCCCGTTGCCGATGACCCCCTCACCGGCCGGCCTTCGTTGTTGCTGCAACAGCGGGCATTCGCAGACTCCGAGGCATTTGCGGTTTTCGTGGCCTCCTACCCTGTCGAACTGGTGACGACCTTGCTCGGCTCGACACAGACCGACGAGTTCTGGATGATCGCCGATCGCCGCGGGGATCTTCTGCTTGGCGCCGAACAACCCAACGTCCGCGCGATTGCCCAGCTCCCTGTCAGCCATTGGGCCGGCGCAGCACCCGCGGAAAAGCGCGACAGGTTCGAGAGGATGGACGGGCGATTTGTCGCCACCGATCCGGTTTCTCCGGCCAACGGCGGCTGGCAGCTGATCCACACTTTTTCCTGGCGGACGATCATTACCGCATTGTGGCCAACCCTATTGGCTTATATCGGTGCAATGTTGCTGGCGATAGGGTTTGTCTGGGCCGTCCTGCTGCTGATTGAGCGGAAAGTGTTCCGCCCCGGCTATGTCCGCTCGGAACGAATTGTCGAGAGCGAGAACCTGAACCGGACGATGGTCGAGACTGCCCCTTTCGGTCAAGCGCTTCTGTCGGCTTCAACGGGCGAAGTGCTACTTAAGAATACCGTCATGACCAGCTATGCGAACGCGCTGACCGAAACAGCGCGCCCGCTACACCTGGGTTTTCTTGACGCTTTTCATGAACATGATACGGCCAGCATCGCTTCCCCCGGCGTGGAACTGAGCGTCCTGACCCGCGAAGGAAACGAATGCGCGTTATTGGTAAGCGTGGTACCGACCAAGTACCAGGGACGCGACGTACTGTTATGCAACTTCACCGATATTACCCTGCGCAAGAAGGTTGAACAGGAACTGCAGAACGCCCGCGCCGCCTCCGAAGCAGCGAATGAAGCGAAATCGACTTTCCTGGCCATCATGAGCCATGAGATCCGCACACCGTTGAACGCCATCCTGGGCAACCTGGAGTTGCTGGAACGCACTTCGTTGACGGCCGAACAGCACAGTCGACTACATGCCGTCACCTCATCGTCCTCTGCCTTGCTCAATATCATCAATGACATTCTGGACTTCTCCAAGGTCGAGTCCGGACAGATGACCATCGAGTCGATACCTTTCGACCTGAAAGAAGTGACACAGCAGTGCATCGATATGTTCTCGCCAATGGCGCAGGCCAAAGGCCTGGGCCTGGATCTGATCATTGGCGACGAGATCCAGCCACGCTACATGGGTGATCCCACACGCATCCGCCAGATACTCTTCAACCTCATCAGCAATGCGATCAAATTCACCGACACGGGTGACGTACTGGTTGAAGTCTACCTCCAGGATGACAACGCTATTGACTCGGCCATAGTCCTCGGCGTGAGCGATACCGGCATCGGCATGAGTGCAGCCCAGCAAACAGCCCTGTTCACGACGTTCTCCCAGGCCGACTCCACCATCGCGCGACGCTATGGCGGCACCGGACTGGGGCTGGCGCTCTGTCGACGCCTGGCCGAGCTGATGCACGGCGCCATCCTGGTGAAGAGTTCACCAGGCAACGGCAGTACCTTCATCGTCACCTTGCCTCTAGCAGGCGCAGCGGGCGCCCCCGCCCTGGCCGCATCACCCGACGCGGCGGGTCTCGTACAAACGGCCGCACTGCATGTTCTGGTGGTTGATGACCATCCCGCCAATCGGAAGCTGCTGCAGCTTCAACTGGAAGCACTTGGATGCAGCGCAGAAACGTTCGAAGACTGTGGTACAGCCATTGCCACCTTCAACGACCAGCCCTATGACCTGATTCTGACTGACCTGAACATGCCCGGCATGGATGGCTTCACCTTCGCAAGTTGTCTGCGTAACCGCGGGGTTGCCACCCCCATCATCGCAGTCACCGCACATGCCTCGGACCGGGACCGAGCGCGCAGCAGGGAAGCCGGTATCAGCGGCATCCTGATCAAACCAGTTCTGCTGGAAACGCTACGCACAACACTCGCCCAACTTGGCAAGCCCCGCGCGCCATTAGAAACCAACGAAGGCCATTGGGACATTGCCACCGGCATGCTTCCCGCAGAGGTGCACGCCCCCCTGCTGGCCTCGCTTCAGGATTCCGTCACCGCAATCCGCCAAACCTTGGACTCAATCGGCGCGAATGGCCTGCAACCGAATAGCGTCCATCACCACACCGACATCATCGGCAAGCATCTGCATTCGCTGCGCGGCGCATTCGCCTTCATCCACGAGACGGACATCGCCCGGCAATGCGCAGCGATGGAAACGCTTTTGCAGCATCAACAGCTGGACCGACTCAAACAGGCACTTAGCGATCTTGGTGCTGCGGCAAATGCGGCACTTGCGCGCAGGCGAAAGAGCCCCCCTTCCTCAAAAGACAACTAGAACCAGCAGGAAGTCGCCCAAGCAGCGCACAGTGGCACGGCATTACCTTATCGAAGCCAACCTCACGCGCCACGCTAACGGCACGCCTGATGAACCTTGTTGTCCCAGATGCTCGACATCTTGAAGTCGCGCTTCAGTCCTGCCTTGGCATAAGCCCGGTCCCGCCCTTGCCGTGCCACCTCACAGGCGCTCGCTCTTGACGGTGCCGCCGGCTGTTGCCGCACTGCCCGAACAGCCGCCGCCGGCCTCGGCGTCTTTCCCCGCAATGGATACCGAACCGCGTCCTTAGGCGGGACCACGGCCGCATCCTCGGCACCGGACACAAAAGCCCTGCGTTCCAGCTCAGCGCCTTCGCAGGCAGCCTGCTGATAGGAATACCCGTCCGCTGTCCGGCACTTGTAAACAAAGAATTCAGGCCCGCCGACTCCCTGGACAAGCAGACAACTCAACACGACATGGAGATAGGCTGCCACGGCTGCGGCTCCAACTGACTGACCCTGCCCCAACTTGCCACCCTGACCCTGCACGCGATGCAGGTCGGCGACGTAGCCGGGCGTCAGACTCGTCCGCGATAACGGTCAGCGGCAGGTTCGGCGGCCTTTCAGTGGCATCTCATGGAATGAAGAAATTTCTTCACAAATCGCTTGCGGTAAATGTGAAGCCCCGCTATTATTTCTTTCTCGGCAACGACGCAACAACGTTCCACCGGGGCCATAGCTCAGCTGGGAGAGCGCCTGCATGGCATGCAGGAGGTCAGCGGTTCGATCCCGCTTGGCTCCACCAATCCAGGCCTTAGGCCGTCTGGATCTACAATTTGAGATTTGAAGAATACGCGTCCCCATCGTCTAGAGGCCTAGGACATCACCCTTTCACGGTGGCGACCGGGGTTCGAATCCCCGTGGGGACGCCATTCATCAGGTACAAACGGACCCAGCCGTATCGGGTCTTTTTTTATCGAAGCAATCTTCCCAAGGGATTGCACAGGAAGAAGAAAAAGCTTCCAATTCGGTAAAAAGCCGCTATAATGGCGGGCTAGCAACAACGTGGGGCCATAGCTCAGCTGGGAGAGCGCCTGCATGGCATGCAGGAGGTCAGCGGTTCGATCCCGCTTGGCTCCACCAATCCAGGCCTTAGGCCGTCTGGATCTACAATTTGAGATTTGAAGAATACGCGTCCCCATCGTCTAGAGGCCTAGGACATCACCCTTTCACGGTGGCGACCGGGGTTCGAATCCCCGTGGGGACGCCATTTCTAAAAAGCTCCGGGCAATCGGGGCTTTTTTCTTGCCTGCGATTTACAGCAGCGCTGCCCTGCCCGCCCAGGCCGAACACAGAACCCAACCTCCAGCGAGTCCTTCATCGACAGCCAGCATCCCGCGCCAGCATACTTGAGCGCTATTGGGGCGCGGGCAACGGCAAGGATCAACCAATGAACATGAAAGCACTCGCCATCTTGTTGGCCGGAGCACTTCTAGCGTTCGCAGGGACGACGCTGCACGCCAACCACCTCTTTGCGGAACGCTCGCAAACGCCCGACCCGAGCAAAGGCGAGATCATTGAGTTCAAGGTAAAAGGATCGGATCGCACGGTTTACATCACCAACGGCGACCGCATGCAGCATTGGTCGATTCTCGGCGCCGGGATTCTATTGTTCCTGCTGGGCGCCAAGGGCGGCGCCCTGCAGCGAAACCGCGTACAGAACTAAGCCCGCAAGCAGCTGCATACCTTTGTGGGAACGAACGGCGTAAGCCGCGAAGCCACGGATCCAGAAGGCGGCAGCGTGATGCCCGGATATCCCCACAATATTGCCGGCTTCGCGGCTTACGCCACTCCCACATCGATGCTGCAGATCGAGGCATCGCCGGGAGAGCCCTTGCCGAGCATGGCTCGGCACTACTGGACAGCACGTCGCAATTGGAACTGCCGGCCAAATTTCAGGCAAAGAAAAAGGCACCGAAGGTGCCTGTTTTCTCTGGTGCCGAAGGGGGGACTCGAACCCCCACGCTTTTAAGGGCGGCGGATTTTGAATCCGCTGCGTCTACCGATTCCGCCACTTCGGCTGGCAGGAGCGGAATTATAGCGAAGCTTTGTCCAATTGGGCAGGCCTTGGTGGAAAATATTTGTGTAATACCTGTTTCGGCGACTGGCTATACTTCGACCGATCCAGATACAGGGGAGAACGATGGGCTCGCTCGAAGGTACGAGGGTGCTGGTCGTGGAGAACGACGAGTTGAATGCCATGCTGCTGCAGATGCAGCTGGAGATGGAAGGCATGCTGGTGGGCGGCGTCGCTGCCACGGTCAGTGCTGCCTTGCAGATGATCGATGAGCTGCAGCCCCAGCTCGTGTTCCTGGACTATTGGCTGGCATGCAACGAGAACAGCAGCCCGGTTGCCGAGTGTCTGCGGCAGCGTGGGATTCCATTCCTGGTAGCCACCGGGATGGAAATCGATCAGCTGCCTGCAGTGTTCGATACCGGCGTGAAGCTCTCCAAGCCTTACACCGGCAGCGATCTGAGCCAAGCGCTGCAGCGTGCGCTTGCTCCGGCTTGAGATTCCAGGTTGTGGGAGCGGCGTAAGCCGCGAAGCAGATGGATCATCGATCGGCACTGATGCGCTGAACCTCCACATTGCTAGCTTCGCGGCTTACGCCGCTTCCACGGGATTGATGGAGCTCTGCGGCAGCTGACTCAGCTGCCGCGTTTTGCCCTTGCGAATGCATCGGCCAGTGCATTGTTGGCCGGCGCCGCAGACACTGCCGGTCGGCCACCGCCATTGCCTGGATTGCGCTGACCGCGCTGATCCCGATCGCGCCCGCCGCCAGCAGCACGCCCCTGCCCTGCGCCGCGCTCATCGCGCTCGGTTCTTTTGGCCGGGGCGGGCGTATCTTCAAGGCGTCGGGTCAAGGCGATGCGCTTGCGTGCGACGTCCACCTCCAGCACTTTGACCTTCACGATATCGCCCGCCTTGACCACGTCGCGTGGATCCTTGACGAACGTATCGGACAAGGCGGAGATATGGATCAGGCCGTCCTGGTGCACACCGATATCGACGAAGGCACCGAACGCGGCAACGTTACTGACAACGCCCTCCAGGATCATGCCTTCGCGCAGGTCCTTGATGTCCTCGATGCCCTCGGCAAAACGCGCGGCCTTGAACTCGGGGCGCGGATCGCGGCCTGGCTTTTCCAATTCCTTGAGGATGTCACGCACGGTCGGCACACCAAACTTGTCGTCGGTGAACTGTTCGGCCTTCAGGCTGCGCAGGTAACTGCCGTCGCCCAACAACGCCTTGATCGGCTTGGCAGCGGCAGCGACGATGCGCTCGACCACGGGATACGCTTCGGGGTGAACCGCAGAGGCATCAAGCGGCTCGTCGCCATCTGCAATCCGCAGGAAGCCGGCGCATTGTTCAAAGGTCTTGTCGCCCAGGCGCGGCACTTTCAGCAGGTCCTTGCGGCGCTTGAACGGGCCATTCTCATCGCGGTGACGGACAATATTCTCGGCAACCGTCGATGACAAACCCGATACGCGCGTCAACAGCGCGGCCGAGGCGGTGTTGACGAACACGCCGACGGCATTGACGCAGTCCTCGACACGCGCATCCAGCGCCTTGGCCAGACGGAACTGGTCGACGTCGTGCTGGTACTGGCCAACACCAATGGCCTTGGGCTCGATCTTGACCAGTTCGGCCAGTGGATCCTGCAGGCGGCGCGCAATCGACACTGCACCACGCAGCGAGACATCCAGGCCCGGGAATTCCTTGGCGGCAAACTCGGAGGCCGAATACACCGAGGCACCGGCCTCGCTCACCACCACCTTCTGCAGCTTGGGATTGGCACAGGCGGCGATTGCCTCGCCTGCCAGCTTGTCGGTCTCGCGGCTTGCAGTCCCGTTGCCGATCGCGATCAATTCGACGTTGTGCTTGATGCACAGCTGCTTGATGGTCTGCAGTGACTGCTCCCACTGCCGGCGCGGCTCATGCGGGTACACCGTATCGGTGGCCAGCAGCTTGCCGGTGGCATCGACGACGGCGATCTTGCAGCCGGTGCGGATGCCCGGATCCAGCCCAAGCACCGCCTTGGGACCGGCCGGCGCTGCCAGCATCAGATCCTTCAGGTTGTCGCCAAATACCGCAATCGCCTCAGCCTCGGCTTTTTCGCGGGCCTGGTTGAACAGGTCCAACAGCAGGTGCATATGCAGTTTGGCGCGCCAGGTCAGGCGGCAGGCGTCCAACAACCAGCGATCGGCCGGGCGATCCTTGTTGGCGATGCCTGCGTTGAGCGCTACCCGACCTTCCGCATACTGGTGGCCGGCCTCGGCGTCGCTGCCCGGGTCCAGTTCGAGGAAGATGAACTCTTCGCGTCGCGCACGGAACAAGGCCAGCAGGCGGTGCGAAGGAATCTTCGCCAATGCCTCGGCATGATCGAAATAGTCACGGTATTTGGCGCCTTCGGCCTCCTTGCCTTCGGCAACGCGGGCGCGGATGATGCCGTTTCCTGCCAGCCAGTTGCGCAATTCGCCAACCAACGCAGCGTCTTCACCCCAGCGCTCCATCAGGATGGCGCGTGCACCTTCCAGTGCGGCCTTGGTATCAGCAACGCCCTTTTCCGCATTTACAAAACCGGCGGCGAAGACCTGTGGGTCCAACATGGGATCGCCGAGCAGGCCATCGGCCAGCGGCTCCAACCCCGCTTCGCGGGCGATCTGCGCACGGGTCCGACGCTTCTGCTTATAGGGCAGATACAGGTCTTCCAGACGCGACTTGGTGTCGGCGCCCATGATCTGCTCACGCAGCACATCGGTCAGCTTGCCTTGTTCATCGATGCTGGACAGCACGGCGCGGCGACGATCTTCGAGTTCGCGCAGGTAGGTCAAACGACTTTCGAGATTACGCAGCTGGGTATCGTCCAGGCCGCCAGTCACTTCCTTGCGGTAGCGGGCGATGAACGGAACGCTGGCGCCCTCATCCAGCAGCGCGATGGCCGCCTTGGTCTGAGTGGCTTGTGCGCCGATCTCGTCGGCGATTGTCTGCGCGATCTGCTGCGCGAGCTTGATGTCTTGCATTGCCGGTGCGGTAGCCACGGTGACGGAAGCTGCCATTCTGGCAATGCGCGGGCCTGGGCGAAAGCCGTTGACAGCACGCGCCGGACCTGCCGCCCGGCACGCGCGCCCGACTACTCAGGCCAGATGCTGATACAGCCGTTGGCTGGCGATGTCATCACGCAGGTCTTCCAGCACCATGACCCGCATCGAGCCCCGGCCAGTCACACTCATCATCCGTTCGACGTAAATTTCCGGGCCATGCTCGGTATCTGCGCGGGTTTTGCTGAAGCCGTAGGGCAACACACCCTTGTCGCCATCCTTGCTGCCACCGATATAAAGAACAATTGCCATGGTGGGTCGTGCTCCTGTTGGATCTGTAACAGGTGCAACGATACGTGGTGGCGCGTTACAGAGATGTACACAAAAGGTTGTCATTTGATGTCAGCGCTCGCGGCGTGGACATGAATGTCACCGTTTTTCAGCGACTGCCAGGCCACCAGCCACGGCCATGCATGGCGTAATGATCGGCCGCGCGCTCGAATGGATTACGCACACTGACACCGCCGCACAACAGGTAAACCGGCAGGAACAGCGGACCCAGCACCAGATACTGGAAAACATGCGCACGTTCATGGTCACCGAGGCGCACGCGCGGATGCAGGCAACGGCCCGCGCGATGCTCGTAGGTCAGGCACAAGCCGTCCAGATCGTCGCCAGTGTGCAGAATCACCATGCCGAAGGTGATCGCACCACCGGGCCCCCAAGGCCAACGTCGGAACACCAACGCGCACTCCCTGTGGCTCCAATACGGACGCGCACCGGCAATGCTACCCAGCGCACCGCCGATCAAACCGACCACGGTATTGGGCGAGGTCCACACGCCGCCCAGTATGCGCAGCCACATTGGCACCATTGCGAGCTGCACCTGGCTCAGGTTCGCAGCGCGGTTGTGGTATGTGGCACGTGCATGTCAGCCGGCCGGCGCACGCAGGCGCCGCAGCTGCTGCAGGAACCACGCCGAGGCATCCTGCTCCGGCACGCCGTTGCAGGACACCTTGTAGGCCTTGCCGCTCATGCTGCTGCGGCTGGCCGCGCGCTCGATGAACTGCTCGCTGCTGTCCACCAGGTCACGTTTGAGCAGGTAGTCATATTTCCGCTGCAGATGACCGCGTGCAGCCACGGCGTCATACCAGCTGCCATTGCGCTGAAAGCGGCAGCCGGAGTTTTCCAGCGCCTGCATCAGGCCGTTGATCTCGCGTTGGGTTGCCGCACTGGGGGCAGCATCTGCCGGCAGCATGACCACGGCGAGGCTTGCAGCCACCATGAAATTACGGATCAGCTTCATGCGCGCTCACTCAACCAGTCATCGATGGCGCCAGGCACCTCGCGCTGGGCACGCCCCGACACATAGATGCCGATGTGACCACCGCGAAACCCCAGCTCGGTGTAGTCCTTGCTGCCGACCTGCGCCCGCATCGCCTTGGATGCAGCCGGCGGCACCAGGTGGTCCTGCTCGGCATAGATGTTCAGGATTGGCATCTGCACCTGCGCCAGATCCACGGCCTCGTTACCGATGCGGATGCTGCCGTTGATCAGGCCATTGGCTTGATAGAACTGTTTGACGAATTCCCGGAACGTCTCGCCGGCCAGATCGGGTGAATCGAAGATCCACTTCTCCATGCGCAGGAAGTCTTCGAGCGCCTGTTTGTCGTCGAGGATATCCATCAAACCCACATACTTCTGCACGTTCAAGCGGAATGGCTTGAGCATCAGGTAGCTGGCGTTCATCAGATCGGCGGGGATATTGCCCAGGGTATCGACGAACAGATCCACATCCACGTGCCGGGCCCAGTGCGAGAGCATGTTGTCCGCGGTGTGGAAGTCGACTGGCGTGACCATGCTGATCAGGTTCTGCACCTTGTGGGGACGCAGGGCGCTGTAGCACAGCGCGAATACGCCACCCTGGCAGATGCCAAGCAGGTTGACTGGCGCCCCCTCACGCTGCGAACGCAGGTGATCGACCGCACCGTCTATATAGCGCAGCAGATAGTCTTCCAGGGTCAGGAAGCGCTCCGAACGATCCGGGTAACCCCAGTCCAGCACATATACATCCTGGCCGAGCGCCAGCAGTTTCTGTACCAACGAACGGCCATCCTGCAGGTCGACCATGTAAGGCCGGTTGACCAGGGCATAGACAATCAACAGAGGCGGTTTGCGGGTATCGGCTTTATCGCTGACGAAGCGATACAGCTTCACCTTGCCGTCACTCCACACTTCCTGGCGCTCGGTGACGCCATAGTCCACGTCTTCAACGCCCGGTAGCAGCTTCAAGCCATCGACCAGCTTGCGCTGCCATTGCAGGGCCTCCTGCAGCAGGTCGTCATTGCCAAAACCCAGCGGACCCTTCACTTGGCGCTCCTGCGCCGTGCCGGCGCTGCTTTCGAGCTGGCAGCGGCCACGGACTTCCTGGCTGCGACCTTCTTCACCACAACCTTCTTCGCTACCGACGTCTTGGCCGCAGGCTTCCTGGCAGATTTTCCGGCAGCGTTCTCGATAACCGGTTTTGAGGCCTTTGTTGCCGCCGGCTGCGGAGCGCGCTTCATCGGTTTGGCCGCTGGTTTGGCCGTCGACGGCGCCGCTGACTTGGCCGCTGGCGCGGAAGGGCCAACCTGCTGAGTAGCAGCAATCAAACGCCGCACCTGCCGTTCGAGCTCGGCGATGCGCCGATGTGCCGCATCCATTTCAGTACGGGTTGGCACACCCATCGCATCGCAGGCTCGTTCCAGCTCGCTCTGCGAGGCGGCGCGCAAACGCATCTGGGCATTGGCCAACTCGCCGTAGATGCGTTGGAAATCTTCGGAGAGCGCCACCTTTGCATAGGCCTCCTCAGCGGCATCGATCCATAGATCGAACATCGCACGCGCACTGGTCAGCTGGCTGCCGGGAACTTCGTGCTCGGCCAGCTTGGCCTCGAAGCGCTTGAAGGCATCGTCCAGAACGCTGCGGATCGTATCCACATAAGCTTCGGCACGCGCCTGGTATTCCTGCTGGATCTTCAGCAAAGCCTGCCAGCGCGCCTGGTGCTCGCGAGCCGGGCCAAATGCCGGTGCGTTCAACCAATCACCACCGCCAAAGCCGCTTTGCGCGGCCTTGGCGAACTCGCGCAACCAGGGTTGATCATTCAGTGCATTGCCTCCGCGTGCAGCGCCCAACATCCACTGCAGCAGATCATCGCCCTGCCCCGCCTGCACGGCTTCACGCCAAGCGCCGGCAACTTCCGCCGCCGAGGTGTCCTTGCCGGCAAAGCGCGCGGCGACCTGCTGCATCATGCCCAGCCAGTCGCCAGCCTGATGTTGGAAGCGCGCGCCCAGCGCCTGTACTTCCGCAGGGGTGTCCGTGCTGACCAGCCGGGTCCACTGGGCAATGCTTTCACGCCAGGGAAAATCGCTGCCTGCGGCTGCACCCGGGCCTTGCATGGCCTGTGACCATGCGTCCCAGTAGCCGCGCATGCTGGCTTCAAAATCCGCGTTGTCGTTGCTGCCTGGCGCCGCCATTGCCTTACTCCCGGGATACCCGCTGATGATAGCAATGCGACCGGGCTACCGGCGTCAGGGCTTGGGAATCCGCAGCGTCTTGCTGATCATCAAAGAGCCCGACAGCGCGAACAACAGGACCAGCGGATGCAGCTGCCACGGACCCAGCTGCCAGCTGCCACCCCATAGCAGGGGGCCGATCGCGTTGAAATGCGCCGCCAGCGCCAACACGATCACCAGCGCCAGGCTGGTAGGGATCGGCGTACCTTCAAAATACGGCACCTTGTCCGATTCGCCGGCAATCTCTTCGGCAGTCACGTTGTAGCGCGCCAGACGGCTGACGCCGCAGCAGACGAAATAGCTGAGCACCACCCAATCCCAGCCACCCTGCATGCCACAGGCATAGGCCAGCGCCGCTGGCGCCACGCCGAAGGAAATGATGTCTGCCAGCGAGTCCAGCTCGCGCCCCAGGGTTGACGAGGATTGCCGCCAACGCGCCACCCGGCCATCCAGCGCATCAAAAATGAACGCCAGCGGGATCAAGGCCATGCCAAACATCAGGAAGCCGCGCTGACCGTCCTGCAGGAAGCGCATTGCCGCGAACACCGCACCGGTGCCGCAGAACGCGTTGCCGAGGGTGAACCAATCCGCAAGCTGGAACTCACGGAGCATCGAGAAATGGCGTTTCATGGGAACTCGCGGTGCATGGACCGCAACAGGGTACCGCGCGCGCCTGAACGATGGACAGTACCCGCGCCAAGCCGCTCGGACGTGAGGTTCCCAAAGATCGCCAGGATCGCTAAGGTGCCGCAGGACCCAGCCATCGCCACGTCTCAACCACCCACATGGACACAGACGAGATGCTGGATACCCCAACCCTGGCCGCGCAATTGCGGCAGCCCCATGGCGATGCCGCGCCTGCCGTCGCCGACTCGATGAACCGCAGCAACGCTGGGCTCAACCACGCTGCCATCGATGCGCTGGCGGTACGGCCGGAAGAGTTCGTGCTGGAGATCGGCCCCGGCAACGCGGCCTTCGCGCCGGCGCTGCTGGAAGCGCCGGGCAGCCGCTACCTCGGCATCGAACTGTCGCTGGAAATGGTCCATGCGGGCAATGCCAGGCTCATCGCGGCAGGTTTGGCCGACCGAGCGGCCTTGCAGCTCGGTGATGCCAATGCGCTTGCGCAGGACGATGCCACTGTCGACGCCGTGCTGGCGGTCAACACCAGCTACTTCTGGCCCGTCCTGCTGCCGGTACTGGGCGAATTTGCGCGCGTGCTGCGCCCGGGCGGCAGGCTATGCCTCGCTTTCGGCGACCCTATATTTATGCGCACATTGCCTTTCACTGCACATGGCTTCCATCTGTACAGCCGCGACGAGTTCCAGCACGCCCTGCACGCGTCCGGACGATTCACTCGCCCGTCTTGGCACAGCCATCAGGAAACCGGCACCAGCAACGATGGCCGGCAGCTGCGGAAGCACTTCCACATACTGCTCGCCCGGCGTCGATGAGCGCCTACAGCCGGGTATAGCTCCAGGACTGCATGCGCCCATCGCGGTAAGGCATCACGCCGTGGAACGGGCGCGGGTCATCGTCAAATACCAACGGCAGGAAGTGGCGGTCGCCCTCCCATAGCGGCAAGGATTCCAGCTGATCCAACGCCACCCATTCCAGCGTGCCTTCCCGATTAACCTCCATCGGCGTGCCGGTGTAGTCGTCGATGACGAAGATGAAGGCAAACCAGTCCTCACCATTCTTGCCGAAACCGGGCCAGCTGATGCTGCCGCGCAAGCGCGTCGTGCCGCATTCGATACCCGCCTCTTCAAGGATTTCACGATGCATGCAGGCGAGGATGTCCTCGTCGGCTTCCATCTTGCCGCCCAGCCCGTTGTACTTGCCCAGGTGCATGTCACCGGGACGGGTATTGCGGTGAATCATCAAGGCCTTGCTGCCGTCGGCAGACAGCACATAGCCGAGCGTGGCCATAATCGGGGTATACGGCATAGCGACAACCGGAACCAGAGGGGCGTGCAGTATGCCCGATGCGCGCGCCGCGCCTCAGCTCGGCAGTACATCCATGCGTCGCATAGGCACGACGGTCTCGTCGACACGGCGCAGCGTGGCAATGCTGTGACCGCGTTCAGCCAGATATTCCAGCCATTTCCCAAGGAAGGTATTCATGCGCATGCGGTGGCTGATCAGCGCTTCCGGCGGTGGATACATGCCCATCACGTCCTGCCAGCGCCGGCCCACATAGCAATGCGTCGTCTCGGCCTGGCGTGCATCACGGTAAAGACGCACGAACGCCGATGGATCCGGCTCACCGGTGACCGGATCGCACAGGTCATAGGTCAGGCGCAGCTCCACCGTGTAGCGGTGGCATTCGATCACATCCAGGCGCAGGTCCAGACCATCGCCGATGCTGGAAAGGTGGCTGCCGACATGCAGCCGATCCGGCGCGAACAGGCGCATCAGATGATCATGGTTTTCCGCATACAAACCCATCAGCCAGCCGAGCCGGCTGAGCCTGGGGATGCGATCGATGCGGGAGAGTGCGCCTGCCATGGAGCCGATCCTACACGCCGAGGCGTGCAGGTGGCATCACCGGTAGTGCCGAGCCATGCATCGGCAGATGCTTTACTCAGGAACCCACCTGTAGTGCCGAGCCATGCTCGGCAGGGGCGTTACCGATAGAGCCCCTGCCGAGCATGGCTCGGCACTACCTGGGTCTGCTCGTAATGCCTCTGCCGAGCACGGCTCGGCACTACCGGTGGTGCTTGGCTCAGAACATTTCGCGCTGCAGGCTCAGGGTGCTCAGGACCTTGCTGGAGATCTCTTCGATGGAGGTGTGCGTGGTGCTCAGGGTCGGGATGCGCTCCATGCGGAACATGGTCTCGGCAGCGGTGACCTCGCGCTTGCAGGTTTCGAAGCTGGCGTAGCGCGAATTCGGACGCCGCTCCTGGCGGATCTGCTGCAGGCGCTCGGGGTCGATGGTCAGCCCGAACAGCTTGTTGCGATACGGACGCAGGCGTGGCGGCAGGCGATCCTGCTCGAGGTCTTCCTCGGTCAAGGGGTAATTGGCCGCGCGGATGCCGTAATGCAGTGCCAGGTAGATACAGGTCGGAGTCTTGCCGGCGCGCGACACAGCAACCAACACCACATCGGCCTCGTCATAGTTCACGGCGATGCCGTCGTCGTGGCTGAGCGCAAAATTCATCGCGTTGATGCGGCGATGGTAGGTATCGAAATCCACCATGCCATGGGCCTGACCCACCTTGGAGTGCCTGGCGGCACTCAGCTCCTGTTCCAGCGGCCCGATGAATGGGGCAAAGACATCCAGCACCAGGGCCCCGCTCTCCTCCAGGATCAAGCCGAGGCTGGAATCCACGCAGGAACTGATGACGATCGGACGCACCTGGTAACGCTCGCCGGCGGCCCGGATGCGCGCCGCCGCCTCGTGCGCCTTGTCGGTATCGTCCACGAACGACATGCGATCAGTCACGAAACTGAAGCCATTGAACTGCGTCAGCAGACTGTGGCCAACGGTCTCGGCGGTGATGCCGGTACCGTCGGAAACATAGAAAACCGGCCGGATTGCCGTCATGAAAGCTCCCTTCAGAGTGTGAACCTGACCACAGGTCAAGCGTGATGACCTAGCCTGTCCCGAAAAAGACAAGCACAAGACAAAGTATTGTCACAAGCTTGTGCGGCTTCGGTGTGCACTGCATCATATTGGCTTCTTCCTACGGACGTGGCCATCCCAAGCCCGCCACGGGCGATGGCCTCAACGGAGCATCGCGCTTGAACGAGAATATCCTGTGGTTGCATGAGCTGCGCTTGGCCGACCTGGCCCGCGTAGGTGGCAAGAACTCCTCGCTCGGGGAGATGATCGGCAATCTTGCCGGTCTGGGGGTGTCCGTCCCCGGTGGTTATGCCACCACCTCCGAGGCGTTCAAGGACTTCATCGCCCATAACGACCTGTCCAAGCGCATTTTCGACAAGCTGGCCACGCTGGACGTGGAAGATGTCGCTGCCCTCACCGTTGCCGGCAAGGAAATCCGCGGCTGGGTGATCGACGCCCCGCTGCAGCCGCAGCTGGACAAGGACATCCGCGACGCCTACGCAAAGCTGAGCGCCGAGAACGGCGGCGGCGACATCGCCGTGGCCGTGCGTTCCTCGGCGACCGCCGAAGATCTGCCGGACGCTTCGTTTGCCGGCCAGCAGGAAACCTTCCTCAACGTCACCGGTGCCGACGATGTCGTGCACAAGGTCAAGGAAGTGTTTGCCTCGCTGTACAACGACCGCGCCATCGCCTACCGCGTACACCACGGCTTCAAGCATGAAGACGTGTTCCTGTCCGCCGGTGTGCAGCTGATGGTGCGCTCGGGCGTGGGTTCGTCGGGCGTGCTGTTCACCCTGGACACCGAGTCCGGCTTCCGCGACGTGGTGTTTGTCACCTCCTCGGTCGGCCTGGGCGAAATGGTCGTGCAGGGCGCGGTCAATCCGGACGAGTTCTACGTCTACAAGCCCAGCCTGCATGCCGGCAAGCCGGCGATCCTGCGCCGCTCGCTGGGCTCCAAGGCGATCCGCATGGTCTATTCGGACGTCCCGGGCGAGCGCGTCAAGATCGAGGACACCCCGGTCGAGGTGCGCAATACCTTCTCGATCAGCGATGAGGACGTGCAGGAACTGTCCAAGCAGGCGCTGGTCATCGAAAAGCATTACGGCCGCCCGATGGATATCGAGTGGGCCAAGGACGGCGTCAGCGGCAAGCTGTTTATCGTCCAGGCACGCCCGGAAACCGTGAAGTCGCGCGCCAAGGCCACCCAGATGGAGCGCTACGCGCTGCAGGGCAAGGGTGAAGTGATCGCTGAAGGCCGTGCCGTCGGCGCCAAGATTGGTGCTGGCGTGGCCCGCGTGGTCAAGTCGCTGGACGACATGGCCCGCGTGCAGCCGGGCGACGTGCTGATCGCCGACATGACCGACCCCGATTGGGAGCCGGTGATGAAGCGTGCCTCGGCCATCGTCACCAACCGTGGCGGCCGCACCTGCCACGCCGCCATCATCGCCCGTGAGCTGGGCGTGCCGGCCGTGGTCGGCTCGGGCAATGCGACCCAGGTGATCCAGGACGGCCAGGAAGTGACCGTCAGCTGCGCCGAAGGCGACACCGGCTTCATCTATGCCGGCAAGCTGGACTTCGAACGCACCACCACCGATCTGGGCAACATGCCGCCGGCACCGTTGAAGATCATGATGAACGTGGCCAACCCGGAACGTGCCTTCGACTTCGGCCAGCTGCCGAACGCCGGCATCGGCCTGGCCCGCCTGGAAATGATCATCGCCAGCCACATCGGCATTCACCCGAATGCGCTGCTGGAATACGACCGCCAGGACGCCGCCACCAAGAAGAAGATCGACGAGAAGATTGCCGGCTACAAGGATCCGGTGAGCTTCTATGTTGACCGCCTGGCCGAGGGCATCGCCACCCTGACCGCCTCGGTCGCACCGAACCCGGTGATCGTGCGCCTGTCGGACTTCAAGTCCAACGAGTACGCCAACCTGATCGGCGGCAGCAATTACGAGCCACACGAAGAGAACCCGATGATCGGCTTCCGCGGCGCCAGCCGTTACGTCGACCCGAGCTTCTCCAAGGCCTTCGCACTGGAATGCCAGGCCGTGTTGCGCGTGCGCAACGAAATGGGCCTGGAGAACCTGTGGGTGATGATCCCGTTCGTGCGCACCCTGGAAGAAGGCCGCAAGGTGGTGGAAGTACTCGCCGCCAATGGCCTGAAGCAGGGCGAGAACGGCCTGAAGATCATCATGATGTGCGAAGTGCCGTCCAACGCACTGCTGGCCGATGAGTTCCTGGAAATCTTCGACGGCTTCTCGATCGGTTCCAACGACCTGACCCAGCTCACCCTGGGCCTGGACCGCGATTCTTCGATCGTCGCGCACCTGTTCGACGAGCGGAACCCGGCGGTGAAGAAGCTGCTGTCGATGGCCATCAAGAGCGCACGCGCCAAGGGCAAGTACGTCGGCATCTGCGGCCAGGGCCCGTCCGACCATCCGGATCTGGCCGAGTGGCTGATGCAGGAAGGCATCGAGTCGGTGTCACTGAACCCGGACACCGTGGTCGACACCTGGCTGCGCCTGGCCAAGCTGAAGGCCAATAGCTGATCCAGCGCTGCATGCCTGAAAACAGAACCCCGCTTCGGCGGGGTTTTGTTTGCCTGCAAGATGGCGATGGTTTCGGCAGTTTTGTGGGAGCGGCGTAAGCCGCGAAGCTGGCAGCCGTTGAAGGCCCAAAAGCCAACCCCTCCCCAACCCCTCCCCTTGCCTGCGCCAAAGGGAGGGAGCAGTGCTGCAGGAGCGGCGTCAGCCGCGAAGCCACAGATCAGTCAGGTCGCAGGTGCTGGTGATTTCAGCATTGCCAGCTTCGCGGTTTACACCGCTCCCACAAAGAAACGCTAGCGGCTCACGCCAACTCCGCCGCCGCTGCCACCACATCGGCATCACCAGGCAACACCAACAAGGCCGCACCAGCCAGCGGCGTATAGGTATCCACGCCGGTCACCCGGCGCAACGGCACCTGCCCATGGCCGGCTTCGACCAGGGCGGTGATCACGCCCTCGCCCACGCCGGCGCTCTGGCGGCCTTCGTCGAGCACGATGATGCGCTTCGCGCCCCTGGCCTGCTCAGCGATATAGCCGGCATTGAGCGGCACCAGCCAGCGCAGATCCACCACCCGCACCTTCCATCCGTGCTGCTGCTCGATGGTCCTAGCAGCACGCAGCGCCATCGGCACGCCATTGCCGTAGCTGATGATCAACAGATCATCATTGCCTTCGCCGTAAACCCTGCCCTCGCCCAGCGTCAGCGCCTGATCCGGCGCCGGATACGGGAACAGCCATTGCCCGTCACCTGCGGCATGCAGATCCTTGGTCATGTACAGCGCGATCGGCTCCAGGAACACGCAGACCCGACCATCAACCTTTGCCAGCGCAGCAAGCGTACGCAGCATCTCTGCGGCATCATCACCACGCGATGGGCAACCAACCACCAGTCCCGGGATGTCGCGGATGGCAGCGATCGAGTTGTCGTTATGGAAGTGGCCACCAAAGCCCTTCTGATAACCGAGCCCGGCGATGCGGATCAGCATCGGGTTGCGGTACTGGTCATTGGAGAAGAACTGCAGTGAACAGGCCTCGCCACGCACCTGGTCGGCGGCATTGTGCAGGTAGGCCAGGTACTGGATTTCCGGCAGCGGCAACATGCCCATGTTGGCGAAGCCCTGGGCCATGCCCAGGATCATGGTCTCGTCGAGCAGGGTATTGAACACGCGGCGCGGACCGAAAGCCTTCTGCAGACCCTTGGTTACCGTGTAAACGCCGCCCTTCTGCGCCACGTCCTCACCAAACAACAAGGTCTCGGGGTACTTGGCGAACAGATCGTGCAGGGCCTGGTTGATCTGCACTGCCAGATGCTTGCCTGGCTGATTCTCGGGCAGACCGGCCTCGCTGCCGAACACCTGCAGGCGTCGCTCGCTGTAATCCGCGCGCGTCGCCTCGGCCTGCACCTTGTCTGGTGTGTACGGCGCCAGCGGCGCGATCACATCCTGCAGCGTGGTCAGGCGTGGGCGTTTGTCGGCATCTTCGGCCGCAGCGAAACAACGCTGGCGGGTGTGTTCGTACAGGGCCAGCACTTCAGCCTTGTCCATCAGCCCGGATTCCACCGCCACCTGCGCCGAACGCAGCAGCGGATCGCCAGCCTCTACCGCGCACAACTCTTCCAATGCGCGCCATTCAATCTCGAAGTCGGTGCCGGCGTGCCCCATCAGCCGGGTGGTGCGCAGGTGCAGGAAGGTCGGTCGCCGTGTACGCCGGCAATGCTCAACCGCGCGCTGTACGTCGGCGTAACCGTTGACCAGATCCAGACCGTCGGCATGGAAGTAGTCCAGCCCCGGGCGATGCCGGAAGCTCTCGGCGATCCAGCCTTCCGGGGTCTTCACCGAGATGCCGATGCCATTGTCTTCGCAGACGAACAGCACCGGCGCCGGCAGCTTCTGGAAGCTGCTCCAGGCCGCTGCATTGAACGCGGTCTGGGCGGTGGCGTGATTGGCCGAGGCATCGCCGAACGAACAGATGGTGATGCTGTCATCGGGAATCGGCAGGCCCTGCCCCAGTCGTTTGCCCGCTTCGATGGCCATCGCCGTGCCCAGCGCCTTGGGCAGGTGCGAAGCGATGGTCGAAGTCTGCGGCAGCACCCACAACGGCTTGCTGCCCCACACTTTATGGCGGCCACCGCTGGCCGGATCGTCCTTGCTGGCGGCAAAGGACAGCGCCGAGTCCATCACCGGATCCATGCCCGGCAGCTTACGGAAACGCTCGGCCATGAAGCCGCCGGAACGGTAGTGCAGGAAAGCCGGATCGGTGTGCCGGGCGGCACGCGCCACCATTGCGTTGCCTTCATGGCCGGACGAGCCAATCGTATAGAAGACCTTGTTCTGCACGCGCAGTACACGCGCCATCAGGTCCAGGTGACGACTGATCAACTGCGATTCAAACAGCTCGCGGAAACCTTGGGCATCCAAGGCGCTACCGGGCAGGATCGGCGCGGCCGGCTGCGGACCTTGCGTCGGGCCCGGCGCCAGCGCGCTGACGAATTCAATGAAGTTGGTATCGCAGATCTCAGCGCGGTTCAGGCCCTTCATGCGGGCCGGGATGGGATTCGGTACACGAGCAAACATGCAGACAGGCTCCACAGCAAACAAGTGAGACGACGGAATCAAGCATCAAATGAGATTGTTCAGCCCGCGAGTATCGGCATGAAGCCCGGCTGGGCCTGTACGGACTGCAGCCAGCGCTGGATCGCCGGATACGGCGACAGGCCGATACCACCGTCTTCGGCAACCGCGGTATAGGCGAACAGCGCAATATCGGCCACGCCATAGTCCGGGCCGGTGAACCAGGGATTATCCTGCAGGTGGCGCTCCATCACCGCCAGCGCAGCATGGCCCCGCGCGCGCAGACGCGGCAGGTCATCACGACGCGGCGAATCCGGCGGCGTCCAGATACTGATGAAACGTGCAACGGCGATGTAGGGCTCATGGCTGTACTGTTCGAAGAACATCCACGACAAGGCCTGCGCCCGCTGCCAGCCATCAGTGGGCAGGTACGGCGTGCCTTCAGCCAGCCAGAACAGGATCGCATTGGATTCGACCAGCACCCGACCATCGGAGCGCTGCACCAGTGGCACTTTTCCGTTGGGATTGAGCGCGAGGAATTCCGGGGTGCGGGTCTGACCTTCGGCGCTGTTCACCTCGACCCAATCGTAACGCGTGCCCAACTGTTCCAGCAGCAGCCGCACCTTGTGGCAGTTGCCCGACGAGGACATGCCGTAGACCCGCAACCCAGCACCCGAAACACTCACTGATCCGCTCCCCGCTACCGAATGGCAGACGACAGCCTCCATCTGACCGGATCACAGGCACCGCGGTAAAGCTGCGACCGCAGCAAAGTGCGCCCTCAGCGGTGTGATCTCCACTGCTGCCTGGATTGCCCCCACACATCGACCTCGATATCGGCAGGCGCTGGCAACCGCGCCTGTCGCAGCAGGCTTGAGCCCAGCTTGCGCGCCACCGCCACCGAGTTGGTATTGGCCGGTTCGATGGTGTGGATCACCTCCTGCCAACCGAGCGTATCGAACGCCCAGTCGATGCTTGCCCGTGCGGCCTCCGGTGCATAGCCGCGACCCCAGAACTCCGAGGCAATGCTCCAGCCCACTTCCGTGCCAGGCCATCCATGCGGCTGCCAGGGCCCGACCCTGCCTATCCAGCGTCCGCTGCTTTTTTCAATCACCGAGAACATCGAATAGCCCAGCAGCTGCCAACTGCCGGTCAGTGCCGCCAGGCTGCGCCATGCAACCGATGGCACCTGTACGCCGCCAAGATGTTGCATGGTGCGCGGATCGGCGCAGAACGCAGCGAAGGCATCGAAATCCTCGGCAGCCGGTGGACGCAGCAGCAGCCGTTCGGTTTCCAGCCGGAGCTCGAAGACACTCATCACGGTTCCTGTGTGTGGTAAACAAGGACGCCGAGCTTGCGCCGGCCAGCCCAACTGGTCAAACGGACGCTGCCTTGCTGGCGCCCGTTTGTGGGAGCGGCATAAGCCGCGAAGCTGACACTGTTCGCTCCCTGAAGAGGTTTTCGCGCCACCCGATCGTGTGCGGGCTTCGCGGCTTACGCCGCTCCCACAAAACAATAAAAAATCCGATGCCAGAGAACTGGCATCGGATTCCGGTGACTCAACTGCTGAAACAAGCAGGTTTACAGCTTGCGATGGTTACTGTCGGCTGTCCGCCGGCGCCATCGCCGCGGTCTGCGTCACCAACTGGCCATTGATGACCGGCAGACGATCACTGGCGGGGCGGTCCTGCATGCGCACGGTCTTCTCCGCACCTTCGTAACGGTAGGTCACGTCATAGCCAACGGTCTGGTTGGCATTGCCCAGCGATACACGCTCGCCCGGGCGGCTGTCCATGCGCATCGTGCCAGTGCTGCCATCGGGCTTGCGGTAGCTGACGTTGTAGCCAGTGATTCGGCTGGACTCGGCAGTGCGCTGCTCGGTATGGCACTGGCGCTCGGTGCGGTTGACCACGCGACCACCAACGTGGCGCTTGTCGACCTGGTTGCCGATCACGCCACCGGCCACGGCACCTGCAGCGGTTGCCGCCTTCTTGCCATTGCCGCCGCCGATCTGGTTGCCCAGCAGGCCACCAATCACCGCGCCAGCGACGGTGCCGCCAACGTTGCCGTCACGCTCGGGCAGGCGCTCCTGTACCACCACATCCTCGCAGACTTCATGCGGGGTGCTGGTGGTGGAGGTTTCACGGATCGGCTCGCTGCCGGTGACCGTGCCGTAGACGCGCTCCTTCTGCGTGACCGGTGCCACCTTGAGCACGTCGGCATATTGCAGCTGCGGCTCGGCCGGGTTCTCCACCTTGCCCGTAACAGCCGCATCGTCCACCAGCGGCGAGCTGTCCAATACCGGACGGCTCCCTTCCACCAGCGGCGCGGTGCTGGCCTTGTCGCGGCCCTGCATGAAGGCGGCGGTGGCGATGCCACCTACCAGCAGCGCGCCGGCGGCAACCAAAACGGTCGTGGTTGTGCTCTTCATGATCTGTCTCCGTGCGGTTGGCCGCGTCTGTGTTGGGGGGATTCCAGCATGGGCAAGCTGAACAGAGGCCAGTATTTCTGCCCTCACCCTATCGAAATCATTCAACTCGTCGCAATATTCAGCACGCCGGCCCTGATCCCTGGGGGCAAGCTGAACCCCTCTTCATCTGGATACGCCATGTCGAGCATGATGTTGTCGCCGTTTCTGGAATGGGCACGCAAGCTGCGCTACCCCACCCTGTTCAAACTGACCGGTGCGCTGTTCGTCATCAGCATGCTGCTGCCCGATCCGATTCCGTTTGTCGATGAGATCCTGTTTGGCCTGAGTACGTTGTTGCTGGCCAATTGGAAGCGGCGCAAGGACCCGGTCGAGCCGCCGATTCTGCCGGGCAAGCGCTGAGCCGTGCAGCTGGTCGACAGCCACTGCCATCTGGATGCCGCGGAATTCGACATCGACCGGGAGGCGGTGGTCGCCCGCGCCGGCGCTGCCGGCGTGGGCATGCAGATCGTGCCGGCGGTGACCGCGGCCAGCTGGCCCAAGCTGCGCGAGGTGTGCGCGACCGGCGCTGGACTGCATGCGGCTTACGGTCTGCACCCGATGTTCCTGCCGGAGCACCGCCCCGAGCACCTGCAGCAACTGCGCGATTGGGTGGAGCGCGAAAAGCCTTGCGCCATTGGGGAATGCGGGCTGGATTTCTTTGTCGACAATCTCGAGCCGGCAGCACAGCGCATGTACTTCCAGGGCCAACTTGAGGTCGCGCGGGACTTCCAGCTACCGCTGATCGTGCATGCGCGCCGTGCCTTGGATGAAGTAATTCTGCGCATCCGCCGGGTTGGCGGACTCAAGGGCGTAGTGCACAGTTTTTCCGGCAGTCCAGAGCAGGCACGGCAGCTCTGGGAGCTTGGATTCATGATCGGCCTGGGTGGCCCCATTACCTATACACGCGCCAATCGTTTGCGCGGGCTGGTGACGCAGATGCCACTGGAGTTCCTGCTGCTGGAAACCGACGCACCGGATCAGCCGGATGCCGGCATCCGCGGCCAGCGCAACGAGCCTTCGCGGCTGCGGCAGATCCTCGACACCGTTGCGGAACTGCGCCAGCAACCGGCGGCGGATATCGCAGCGCAGACCACGGCCAATGCGAGGCGGCTGTTCAATCTTTAGGACAGGCTGTAGGAGCGGCGTAAGCCGCGAAGCCACAGGTCAGCCAGATCACGAACACCTTGGCATTTTCAGCAATGCCAGCTTCGCGGCTGACGCCGTTCCCACAAACCACAGCCGCCCGCCTGCTTTTATGCGCGGTTCTTCAGCAGCATTTCCAGCGCCTTGCCCACTGCAACGAACGCAAATGCGCCGGTAATGTGCGTGGCGGCACCCAGGCCGCCGCCGCAATCCAGCTTCAAGGCCTCATCCGGGCCCAGGTTCGGGCGGATGCCACAGACGCTACCGTCGGCCTGCGGGTACTTCACGTTCTCCAGCGAATACACCGCCGGCACGCCGAAATAGCGCTTTGCGCTTTTGGGGAAATTGAACTCGCTGCGCAACTTCTTGCGGATCAGCGCCATCATCGCGTCGTGCTCGGTACGCGATACGTCACGCACCCGTACCAGGGTTGGATCAGTACGCCCGCCCGCCGCGCCGATGGTGATCATCGGTAGCTTGCGGCGACGGCACCAGGCGATGGTTTCCACCTTGACCCGGAAGCTGTCGCAAGCATCGATCACCAGGTCAAAATCACGGTCCAGCAGCTCGGCCATGTTCGCAGGGGTCAGGAACGACTCCACCGCCTCGACCTCGACGTCCGGATTGATCGCACGGCAACGCTCGGCCATGGCCAGCGCCTTGTTGCGACCGTACTGCCCAGCCATTGCCGGCAGCTGGCGGTTGGTGTTGGAGACGCAGATATCGTCGGCGTCGATCAGGCTCAAATGGCCTACCGCAGAGCGCACCAGCGCCTCCACGATCCACGAGCCCACCCCGCCCATGCCGACCACGGCCACCTTGCAGCCGCTCAGGTGGGTGATGGTGCCTGCCCCGTACAGCCGGTCGATACCGGCAAAACGCTCACGCAATTCTTCTTTCATCAGTCCATTTTACGGCCTGCCCCGGCGTGGCGGCGAGCCGACCCTAACCACGATGACACGGGCTTCGCTTGCGCAGCTGCATAATGCCCGGCAGTCGAACCCTTTTGCCTATAGCCTGGAGCCAACGCAATGTCCGACCCTGCACCCGCCCGCCCCCCGTCCAAAGCCTCGCGCTATCTGTTCGTCCTGCTTGCCGGCCTGTTGATCGGTGTGATCGCGACCGTGATGGGGATGCGCGCCATCCAGGCCCGCCAGGACCACTTCCCGGACAGCCTCATGACCGTCATGGCCAAGCAGACCCAACTGCTGGGCGAGAGCCAGAAGCAGAATCGCTGCAGCGTCAGCGATACCACGCCGCGACTGCAGACCTTGCGCGCATTGGCCAATGACCTGGAGACCGCATTCCCGGGGCTGCGTGATGACGAGCGCTTCCAGCAACACGCCAGCCGTTACCGCGCCACGCTGAATGACGCACTGGCCAAGCCACCGGCAGATTGCGCGGCATTGGCTGCTGCGGTGCAAAAAATCGGCAGCGACTGCAAGTCATGCCATCAGGACTTCAAGTAAGCAAACTGCGATTTCACACGTGATTGGCCCTCCATTCACATGCAAAACCGCAGGATCTTCGCCGCGGGTCACTCAGCAGTACCCATTTCCAATCTGGCAAGGAGAAACACCATGAAGATCCAACTGATTGCTGCAGGCGCGATTGCCAGTCTGGCGCTGGCCGGTTGCGCCACCTCCCCCGGTTACGGCGGTGGCTACAACAACGGCGGCTACAACAATGGCGGCAATTACGGCAACAACAATGGCTATAACCAGAACCGTTGCACCGACTGCGGCATCGTTACCCGCATCGACACGGTCGCCTCCGGCCGCACCGCGCCCAGCGCTACCGGCGCCATCCTCGGCGGCATCGTCGGCGCAGTGGCCGGCCATGAAATCTCCGACAAGACCGGCGGCAGCAAGGGCAACCAGAACATCGCCGCCGTGGCAGGCGCCGTAGGTGGCGCCATGGCCGGCAACAAGATCCAGCAGAACGTCACCGGCAACTCGTACGACATCCAGGTCCGGATGGACGATGGCCGCGTGATCGTGGTCAACCAGAAGGACCTCGGCGGCATCCGCGAGAACACCTATGTGCGCGTGGTCAATGGCCGCGTGGTCATCCGCTGAGCCCCATATCGGCGCCGCTGACAGCGAAAGGCCCGCTTGCGCGGGCCTTTCTTTTGGCTGCGTGGCCGCCGGATCAGGCCGGTTGTACGGCGTCAGCCTGCAGGCCCTTCTGGCCCTGCACAACGGTAAAGGTGACCTTCTGGCCTTCCTTCAGGCTTTTGAAGCCATCGGTCTGGATGGCGCGGAAGTGCACGAACACGTCCTCACCATTTTCGCGGCTGATGAAGCCGAAGCCCTTGGCGTCGTTGAACCACTTGACGGTACCGGTTTCGCGATCAGACATCTCGACTAACTCCCTGTAACTCTTTCGTTTGATGGTTACGCCCGGTAAGGCGGCTGGTTGCAAGGAGGAAGCGAGGTGCAACG
Organism: Stenotrophomonas sp.; assembly: GCF_032066555.1. Taxonomy (GTDB): domain Bacteria; phylum Pseudomonadota; class Gammaproteobacteria; order Xanthomonadales; family Xanthomonadaceae; genus Stenotrophomonas. Next base: position 646,590 of record NZ_DAMBKV010000001.1, on the reverse strand, counting down.
ATGCAGCAAATCCTTCGATCTACCCATCAGGCCACGATTCACGGTGACCTTGCCAAGCTCAGCGGCTGCAACTTAACCCGGGCCAAACCAAATTGCAACACTGCGCAACACGTTAAAGTCAACCCCTATTAGACCCCCTTCAGAGCATACATGGACTATTCATTCATCTTCTATCTGGTCGGCGCGCTGCTGGTCCTGGTCGGCATCGCCGGCATCATCCTGCCAGCGCTGCCCGGGGTCCCCCTGGTATTTGCCGGCCTGCTGCTGGCGGCCTGGGGTGACGGCTTCGAACGGGTGGGCTGGGTACCCCTCGTGGTACTGGGGGTCCTGACGATCATTTCCATCATCGTCGACGTGATCTCCACCATCGCCGGGGCCAAGAAGGTGGGAGCCAGCAAACTGGCCTTGATCGGCTCGGCCATCGGTACCGTGGTCGGCCTGTTTTTCATGCCGATCGGCCTGTTCGTAGGCCCATTCCTCGGCGCGCTGGGCGGCGAGTACCTGCACGGCCGCCAGCTCGGCCAAGCCACCAAGGTCGGCTTTGGCACCTGGCTGGGCATCGTCCTGGGCGTGGCCCTCAAGCTGGGCCTGGCGGTCGCCATGGTCGGCGTGTTCGCCATTGCCTGGTTGTTCTGAGCGCCTCCTAACCCCCTCTCGACAGGGGAATCACCGACAATCCCCCTTTGCCACTGCTGCCGGCGTGCAATGCCCGCTTGATTGCCCCGGCCCGGCCACCCCACAGCGACCGGATGGACCCCATGCAAACACCCGCCCTCTCCCACGCCTTGCTGCTCGTCCTGAGCGGTGCCAGCGCCTCCGCGCTTGCCCAGGAAGCGATGCCGACACCCGCCTCGCCACAGGCCTGCTTCGCACTCGAGACCGACGCCATCCGCCTGGCCTGCTATGACAGCGCACTCGGCCGCACCGCCACCGATACCCGCGCCGCCGATGCCGCCGCGGCCGCGGCCCTGGCCGCGCGCAAGGAGGCCAAGGCCACCGCCAAGGAGCTTGACCAACCGTTGCCGCATCGCAATGAACTGTTCGCCCATGACGAGCTGGATTCCGCTGCGGCCAACGCCGGTCGCGGCTCGCTGCTGGATAGCCGCTGGGAACTGGCCAAGGACTCCAAGCTGGGTCTGTTCCAGCTGCGTGCCTACAAGCCGGTCTACCTGCTGCCGGCGTTCTGGAGCAGCAAGCCCAACGAAATGCCGCACTCCCCCAATCCCAACAACACCGTCACCCAGGCCGAGGAACTGGACAGCACCGAGCTGAAGTTCCAGCTCAGCTTCAAGACCAAGGTCGCCGAAAACCTGTTTGGCGACAACGGCGATATCTGGGTCGGCTATACCCAGAGCTCGCGCTGGCAGGCCTATAACAGCGAGCTGTCGCGGCCCTTCCGCGAGACCAACTACGAGCCCGAAGTGATGCTGGCCTTCCGCAACGGCTATTCACTGTTCGGCTGGAATGGACGCATGACCGGCGTCAGCCTCAACCATCAATCCAACGGCCGTAGTGATCCCTTGTCGCGCAGTTGGAACCGGGTGGTGATGAACGTTGGCCTGGACCGTGAGAACTGGGCAATCATGTTGCGCCCCTGGTATCGCATCCCGGAAGGTCGCCGCGACGACAACAACCCGGATATCGAGGACTACATGGGGCGTGGCGATGCCACCCTGGTCTACAACCGCAACGGCCATGAGCTGGCCATCACCGGCCGGCATTCGCTGCGTAGCGGCGACCGTTCGCATGGCTCGCTGCAGATGGATTACGGCTTCCCGATCAACAAGCTGCTGCGCGGCCACGTGCAGGTGTTCGATGGCTACGGAGAGAGCATGATCGACTACAACCATCGCGCCACCTATATCGGCGTTGGCGTCTCCCTGCTGGAGTGGTTCTGAGTCATGAAAGCCACCATCTGGCATAACAACCGCTGCTCCAACTCTCGTGGCGCGCTGGCCTTGTTGCAGGAAGCCGGCATGGAGGTCGAGGTGATCAACTACCTCGACACCCCGCCGTCCGTCGAGCAGCTGCGCGCCGTGCTTGATGCCATGGGCATGCCGGCCCGCGATCTGCTGCGCAGCAAGGAAGCCGCCTACGCAGAGCTCGGGCTGGCCGCCAAACTCGATGACGAGGCAGCGCTGATCGAGGCGATGCATCAGCATCCCAGCTTGATCAATCGCCCCATCGTACGCACTGCCAAGGGCACGGCATTGTGCCGCCCACCGGAAACCGTGCTTGGCCTGATTGGCTGAGCTGCGGTCCTGATGCACCGGCTTGGGCGCCTTGGCGCCGAAGCCGCCTCAGTTGCTTCCGGCGCCGGCCTGGATGATGGCGTCGTAGAGCTCCTCGAAGCTTTGCCTTGGCTGGAACAAGGCGCCGTTGATGAAAAAACCGGGCGTCCCGGTGACGCCGCTGCGCATACCGCTCTCGATATCCCGCTGGATCCGCAACAGGTTGCGGTTCTCGCCCATCGCCGCGGCCAAACCCTCCTCCGGCAACCCGAGCTCGCGCATCAACTCGCGATAGACCAACTCGCCCAACTGCTGCTGGCTGCGGAACAACGCGTCATGCGCTTCCCAGAATTTACCGTGCTCGGCAGCGTATTCCGCGGTGATCGCCGCCGGCAGCGCCTGTGGGTGCGACTGCACCAGCGGGAAATTCCGGAATACCAGGCACAGCCCTTCGCCGAAACGCTGCTGCAAGCGCTTGACCAGCGAGAATGCTTCACCGCAGTACGGGCATTGGTAATCGGCATATTCAACCAGTACCACTGCCGCATCCAGGTTGCCCTGGATGTGATCCAACGCGCTCACCGGAACCGTCAATTCGCTCATACCTACACTCCAGATCATCCCGGCATCGCCGTCCGCCGACCCATGGGCGCACTTGCCGCCTGATGCCTGCAAACCTACCCGCCGCGCCGCGCAAGCTGCGTGAATTGTGCCGATGCCGGCCCCGATACCACTTCCCCCGTTCAGCAGACACGGGCAGAATCGCCAGGTCGAAGACAGGACGTCCGCAATGACCCGCACTCGCCGCTCATTCTTTGCCTATGGCTCCGCACTGCTCGGCGTGCTGAGCCTGCTGGCGGTCGCCTGCTTTCATTTCCCCGAGCTGCTGACCAGCCGCGAGTTCCGCGCGGTCTACAACGAACAGTTTGCCCGCCACCTGCTGCTGGTTGGCCTGGCCGCCGCGTTCATCATGGGCACCGTCGCCATCCTGCGCGATCGCAACAAGCGCATCGCCACATTGGGCGTGGGCAGCGCGACGGTGGCGGTGTTGCTGGGCGGCACCAACGTGCAGTTCGATGCCATCGGCCAGACACCTTATTCGCTGGGGCTGGACTGGTTCGTACTGTCGCTGTTCTTCTCGGCGCTGGTGTTCGTGCCGCTGGAGCGCTATCTGGGCAAGCGCGAACTATCGCCGCTGCGTCCCGGCTGGCGCACCGATGTCGCGTACTTCTTCATGAGCCACGTGCTGGTGCAATTCATCCTGATCCTGGTCACCGCTTCCACCTCCACCATCGCGGGGCTGGCCGCGTTCCCCGGACTGAAAGCTGCCATCCAGTCTTTGCCGGTGTGGGCGCAGTTCCTGATCGCTGTCTTTGTCGCCGACATGGCCCAGGCGCTGCTGCACCGCGCCTATCACAACATCCCCTGGCTCTGGCGCTTCCACGCCGTGCACCACTCCAGCCGGCATATGGACTGGCTGGCTGGCTCGCGCGTGCATTTTGTCGAGATCGTACTGACCCGTAGTGCCGTGCTTTTGCCACTGCTGATCCTCGGCTTTTCGACGCCGGCCGTGAATGCCTACGTGATCCTGGTTGGCCTGCAGGCGGTGCTGGCGCACGCCAATCTCGGCATCCGCTTTGGCTGGCTGGAATACCTGCTGGTGCTGCCGCGCTACCACCATTGGCACCACGCCCGACAGCAGGAATACATCGACGTCAACTACGCCATTCACCTGCCACTGGTGGACATGTTGATGGGCACCTTCAAGCTACCTCGCGATCAGGCGCAATGGCCGCAGGAGTATGGCGTGATGAAACTGGAGACGGTGCCGAACGGCATCATCAAACAGCACCTGATGCCGTTCCAGGGCGGTCGCAAGCTCGACGACCACGTCGATTGAGCGACCCGAGCGTTTGCTCTTGTAGGAGCGGCGTCAGCCGCGAAGCCACGAATGTCGCCGCTTCATCCTGCATACCACTGCCCACTCACCACCAATCATCAATCCCCTCACGCCGATACACTTCGGCAAACGCAGGCCGTGCCTTCATCCGCGCCGCATGCGCGGCCAGCACCGGCCAGCTATCGCCAGGACGGGGCATGTTGCGGCTCCAGCGCATCAACATGGTCAACATGAAATCGACGACGCTGAGCTGCTCACCCAGAACGTAGGGGCCATGCGCTGCCAGGTGATCAGCCATCTGCTGCCAGGCGGCTTCCAACTGCGCTCGGGCCCGCTGCTTTACTTCATCCACATTCGACTCACCTGCCGGCTCCTGCGGATAGAACCAGGCACGGTATGCCGGCATCAGGGTGTACACGCAGAAACACATCCAGCGGTAGTAGTCACCGCGTGCAGCCGTGCCTGGTACAGGCGCCAGCGCTGCCTGCGGGTGCAGGTCGGCCAAATGCATGGCAATGGCGGCGGACTCGGTCAGTACCTGCCCATCGATGATCAGTGCGGGTACGCGGCCAGCAGGATTGATCGCAAGGAACTCCGCTGACTTCTGTTCGCCACGCTCAAAATCCAGCTGGCGCAGCTCGTGCGCGATACCAAGCTCGATCAGCAGCCAATGCACCACCAACGAAGCAGTGCTTTGCGATCCGTACAGAACAACTGACATGCGCTGAGTTCCCGGCTGGAGATATTACATTCTAACCAACCAAGACACCTGGCTTGTGGCAGCGGCGTAAGCCGCGAAGCTGGTACGCCCAACGCCGCGGCAACAGCAAAAGCGCAAATCCAAAGCCCCCCTCCCCAGCCCTCCCCTTGCCTGCGGCAAAGGGAGGGAGCAGAAGCCGTGCCGCCGTGCTTTCATGGCAGCGGCGCAGGCCGCGGCGCTGATGATTTGATGACTTCCCGGGAAAGCCTCTGCCGAGCATGGCTCGGCACTACAGGTTCGTCGCAGCTATCGGCCGGTTCAGTTGCAGCTGTTCATGCAACTGTTCAAGCGTTCGCCACACACCGACGCAGCCGACCGGTTCTGGCAGAACGCCTGTGAGGTCTGGCAGGCACCACGCAGGTCCGGGTTGGTGATCTTGTCGCACTGGTTGTTACGGTTTGCTTCGCCGCAGTCGCCGTAGCTGCGAGGGTTGGCGTTGCAGAGCTCATACGCTTTCTGGCAGTAGTTGACGCAGGCCGCGGGGTCGTTGCGAGGCGCGTCACCCCAGCCTCCACCACTCGCGCAAGCCACCAGCGACGACAACACCACAACAACCAGCATCCACTGGAACCTGCGCATCGGACATTCCCTGGAAACGACGACGGCCCGAGCATAGCCCGGGCCGTCGCGGCATCACCAGTGACAGCGCTCGATTACTCGACGATCACCGGAATCTTGCCGATGCGGGCCTGCCATTCGCGCGGGCCGGTCTTGTGTACCGACTCACCGGTGGAGTCCACCGCCACAGTCACCGGCATGTCCTGCACGGTGAACTCGTAGATCGCTTCCATGCCCAGGTCGGCAAAACCGACCACCTTGGACGCCTTGATCGCCTTGGACACCAGGTAGGCCGAGCCACCGACGGCCATCAGGTAGGCCGACTTGTTGTCACGGATGGCCTCGATCGCGGCCGGGCCACGTTCGGCCTTGCCGACCATGCCCAGCAGGCCGGTCTGTTCCAGGATCTGGCGGGTGAACTTGTCCATGCGGGTCGCCGTGGTCGGGCCGGCCGGGCCCACCACTTCGTCGCGCACCGGATCAACCGGGCCGACGTAATAGATGAAGCGCCCCTTCAGGTCCACCGGCAAGGGCTCACCCTTGTTGAGCATGTCGACCATGCGCTTGTGCGCGGCGTCGCGGCCGGTCAGCAGCTTGCCGTTGAGCAGCAGGGTCTGGCCCGGCTTCCATGCAGCCACTTCTTCCGGCGTGATGGTGTCCAGGTCGACGCGGGTGCCCTTGGAGGCGTCGTAGGTGATCTGCGGCCAGTCTTCCAGCGACGGCGGGTCCAGCATCACCGGGCCACTGCCGTCCAGGGTGAAGTGGGCGTGGCGGGTGGCGGCACAGTTGGGAATCATCGCCACCGGCAGGTTGGCGGCGTGGGTCGGGAAGTCCTTGACCTTGATGTCCAGCACCGTGGTCAGGCCACCCAGGCCCTGCGCGCCGATGCCCAGCGCATTGACCTTCTCGTACAGCTCCAGGCGCAGTTCTTCGGCACGGTTGGAAGCACCGCGGGCCTGCAGATCGGTGATGTCGATCGGCTCCATCAGCGATTCCTTGGCCAGCAGCATCGCCTTCTCGGCGGTGCCGCCAATACCGATGCCGAGCATGCCCGGCGGGCACCAGCCAGCGCCCATGGTCGGCACGGTCTTGAGCACCCAGTCGACGATGGAGTCGGACGGGTTGAGCATGGCGAACTTGCTCTTGGCCTCGGAGCCACCGCCCTTGGCGGCGACGATCACGTCGACCTTGTCACCCGGCACGACCTTGATGTTGACCACACCCGGGGTGTTGTCCTTGGTATTGGTGCGCTTGCCGGCCGGGTCGGCCAGCACCGAGGCTCGCAGCTTGTTGTCCGGGTAGGCGTAGGCGCGGCGGATGCCCTCGTTGGCCATGTCCTCCACGCCCATGGTGGCGTCGTCCCAACGCACGTTCATGCCGATTTCCAGGAACACGGTGACGATGCCGGTGTCCTGGCAGATCGGGCGATGGCCCTCGGCGCACATGCGCGAGTTGATCAGGATCTGCGCAATGGCCTCCTTGGCCGCCGGCGACTCCTCGCGCTCATAGGCAGCGGAAAGATTCTTGATGTAGTCGACCGGGTGGTAGTACGAGATGTACTGCAGTGCGTCGGCGACGGACTGGATGAGGTCTTCCTGCTTGATCGATGTCACGGCTTGCTCGCTTGCTGAAGGCTGGCGGGGGTTCAGCCCACCATTTTACGCCTTGGAGCGGCGCAGTGCTGCCCGCCCTTGGTTGTAGGAGCGGCGTCAGCAGCGAAGCCGGTGAACGGACAGGTCTTCAGCTTCGCGGCTGACGCCGCTCCCACAACCGCAATCATAGCCAGGCTTGGGTTCAGGCAAAGTAGCGCTGTCACGCCAGCCTGCCCCGCGCCGTCCTGCCTTCATGAACCCCGAATCCATCTTCCAGACCCACCGCCCGCGCCTGCTGGCACTGGCCTACCGCATGCTGGGCAGCCGCGCGGATGCCGAGGACGTGCTGCAGGACGCTTGGCTGCGCTGGGCGGGCAGCGACACCGCCGAGATCCGTGATGCGCAGGCTTGGCTGGTCACCGCGACCACGCGACTCAGCCTGGACCGCCTGCGCGCCGCAAAGCGTGAGCGCCAGCATTATGTGGGTCCTTGGCTGCCCGAACCTTTGCAGGTCGAACTGGCCACGGATACCAGCCCCGACCCGGCCCAGCTCCACGCCGTCGCCAATGAAGTCTCCGTCGCCTTCCTGACCCTGCTGGAGCAACTGAGCCCGGACGAGCGCGCCGCTTTCCTGCTGAAAGAAGCCTTCGACCACGACTACCGCCAGATCGGCAGCCTGCTTGGCCACAGCGAGGCCAATTGCCGGCAACTGGTGCGTCGGGCCAAGCAGCGCCTGCAGGCCGGTGCACCACGCTTCCAGCCGGCGCCGGCACAGCATAGGGAGTTGCTGCAGCGCTTCATGGAAGCGGCCCAGCGTGGCGACAGCCCCGCCATCCAGGCCCTGCTGCATGCCAATGCCGCCCAGTTCTCCGACGGTGGCGGCATCGTCACCGCTGCCATCCGCCCACTACGGGGCGCCGAGCGCATCGGCCGCCTGTACTGGGCCATCGCCCGCCGCGGTGCTGCCCTGCCCGCCCAACTTGGCTACGTCAACGGCGAACTGGCAATCCTGCGCTTCGCCCAAGGCAGATTGGCGTCATTCACCACCATCGAAGTGGTGGATGGACGCATCGCAGCCCTTTACAGCGTGCTCAATCCAGAAAAGTTGCCCCCACTTGTCACGCACCAAGCCGCTGCTGCGTCCTTGTAACGAAAGACGGCCATCGTGGCTGTCTGGAGAAACCTGATGTCCACTACCACCTTCCCCCGCGTGCCCTACACCCGCCTCGCCGCCGATGCCTTCAAGGGCCTGCTGGCCACCAGCAAGGCCGTGCATGACAGTTCCATCGCACACGAACTGCAGGAGCTGGTGTTCCTGCGCGTCTCGCAGATCAACGGCTGCGGCTACTGCATGGACATGCATGCCACCGCCCTGCGCAAGGCCGGCATTGAACCGCGCAAGCTCGACACCCTGCCAGCCTGGCACGAGAGCCGCTTCTTCGATGAGCGCGAGCGTGCCGCGCTGGGCTGGGCCGAGGCCATGACCCGTTTGCCCGACGGCGCACCGTCTCAGGCAGCCTTCGACGCATTGACCCCACATTTCGACGACAAGGGCATCAGCGACCTGAGCATGGCGGTGGCGGTGATCAACGCCTGGAACCGGCTGGGCGCCAGCCTGCTGCCACCACTGCCCTGAGCCATCAGCCCATGGGGCCATCATTCCGGACCGGGCTGATGGCCGCCGCCGACGCGACAACGCACAATACGGCGCATGGGAACCCTTGTACTGATACTCGACCTTATCGGCACCTTCGTCTTCGCCCTGTCAGGGGCGACGATGGGGGTACGCCGTCGATTGGATATCTTCGGCGTGCTGGTGCTGTCGTTCGCGGCAGCTTTGGCCGGCGGCATCACCCGCGACCTGCTGATCGGCGCCACCCCGGTCGCGGCGATCAGTGACTGGCGCTACCCGGCCATCACCCTGGCTGCAGGCATCGTCACCTTCTTTTGGGCGCCCTTGATCGAGCGCATGCAGTACCCGGTACGCATGTTCGATGCGATGGGCCTGGCTCTATTTGCTGTGGCCGGCACGCAGAAGGCGCTGGCTTATGGCATCGATCCGCCAATGGCGGCCGCCCTGGGCATGTTGACCGGCATCGGCGGCGGCATTGCCCGTGATGTGCTGCTGGCACAGGTGCCGCTGGTGCTGCAGGCCGAGTTGTATGCGGTCGCGGCGTTGGCAGGCGCTGCTGTGGTTGCGGTGGGTTATTGGCTGGGCTTGTCGCCGTTGCCATGCGCCCTGGTTGGTGCAGGACTGTGTTTTGGCCTGCGGATGATGGCGATGCATTTTGGCTGGCATCTGCCGGTGGCGCTGCAGTCATCGGAGCCACCGCCGCCGGAAGGGCCGCGTAGTTGAGGTAAGAGCTTTGGGCTTTGGGCACTTGTCTTCCGCTCTTATGCCGTCATTCCCGCGCAGGCGGGAATCGCTCTTGCCGTTGACCTTGACCTTGCCTGTCGTCCTCGCCAATTGCCAAGGCAGGAGCAGAGCAGGAGCGATTCCCGCCTGCGCGGGAATGACGGCGTAACGGCAGAAGCTAGAGCCAGAACCAAAACCAAAGCCAAGGCCAAGGCCAAAGCCAAAGCACCCCTCCCCGGCCCTCCCCTTGCCTTCGGCAAAGGGAGGGGGCGAAGCCAAGCCCCCGGTAACGCCAAACTCACACTGCATCGGCGATCTTGGGAATCCCGCTTCAACAGGACCCCACCATGTCCGCAGAACGCTCCGACACCCTGATCGGCGATGAAGTCGTCCATACCCTTGGCCAGCAGGCCCAGACCTCGCAGGTACTCGCCCAGGTCAAGAATGGCCAGGTGACCTTGTCCGGCGATGTTCCCAGCGCTGAGGTGAAGCACATGGCCGAGGCCCTTGTGGCTGGCATCGAAGGCGTGCACAAAGTGGTCAGTCACCTCCACGTCGACAGTGGCAAGCGCTCGTTCGGTGCCGCCGGCGAGGCTGTCCGTGACAACCCCGACGGTCGCGACGACGCGCAGATGGGCGATATCGACCTGCGCAAGGACGGCTGAGCATATTGATGCGGCGGGCTGAACGCATTTGCAGGTAACCTGAACCCGCATTTCGCCGCTTGAGCCCCCCATGCCCCACCCCGAACCCGCTCCCGCCAAGAAACCCAGCTTCCGCGAGCGCGTCGATGCGATGCGCAACCTGCCGCCGTTCCTGCGGCAGGTTTGGCAGACCAGCCGCTGGCTGACACTCGCCAGCCTCGGCCTGCGTCTGGTCCGTGCGTTGATGCCGGTCGCGATGCTGTACGTGGGCAAGCTGATCATCGATGAAGCCGTGCGCCTGGCCGGTGCCGGCCCGATGCCACCGCTGGCAGAGGCGTTCTCCAGCGGCCATCTCAACACTCTGCTTGAGCTGCTGTTGTTGGAGTTGGCCATCGCGATCGGCTCGGACCTGCTTGGTCGACTGATCAGCTACGCCGATTCGCTGCTCTCCGAGCTGTTCACCAATGCCACCAGCGTGCGTCTGATGGAACACGCCGCCGAGCTCGATCTGGAAGACTTCGAAGACCCCGACCTGCAGGACAAGCTGGACCGTGCACGCCGCCAGACCATGGGCCGCATGAGCCTGATGAGCCAACTGTTCGGCCAGGTGCAGGACACCATCACCGTCATCAGCTTTGCCGCCGGCCTGATCGTCTACGCACCGTGGTTGATCGTATTGCTCGCGATTGCCCTGATCCCGGCTTTCATCGGCGAATCGCACTTCAACACCCTGGGTTACTCGCTCAACTTCAGCTGGACCCCGGAACGCCGCCAGCTCGACTACCTGCGCCAGGTCGGCGCCAGCGTGGAAACGGCCAAGGAGGTGAAGATATTCAACCTCAACCGTTTCCTGATCGACCGCTACAAGCTGTTGGCCGAACGCTTCTACAAGGCCAACCGCGCGCTCGCGCGCAAGCGCGCGATCTGGGGCACGCTGCTGGCCGCCCTGGGCACACTTGGTTACTACGCTGCGTATGGATACATCGCCTGGCGCACCATCCGCGGTGACTTCAGCATCGGCGACCTGACCTTCCTGTCGGGTAGTTTCCTGCGCCTGCGGCAACTGCTGGAAGGCCTGCTAACCGGCTTCTCGCAGGTCGCAGGGCAGGCGCTGTACCTGGATGACCTGTTCTCGTTCTATGCCATCGAACCGGAGATCCGCTCGCGCCCGGATGCTGTTGCGATACCGCGCCCGATCCGCGAAGGCTTCGTGTTCGAGAATGTTGGCTTCCGCTACCCGGATGCCGAGCGCTGGGCGGTACGCAACCTCAGCTTCCATCTGCAGGCTGGCGAAGTCATTGCGCTGGTCGGCGAAAACGGCGCCGGCAAGACCACTCTGGTCAAGCTGCTGGCACGCCTGTATGACCCGGACGAAGGCCGCATCCTGCTCGACGGCCGCGACCTGCGCGACTATGACCTGGATGACCTGCGCGCCAATATGGGGGTGATCTTCCAGGATTTCGTGCGCTACCACCTGTCTGCCGGCGAGAACATCGGCGTCGGTCTGGTCGAGGCCATGAACGACAAGGAGCGCATCCGCAATGCCGCGCGGCGCGCGCTGGCCGATGAGGTGATCGACGCGCTGCCCGCGGGCTACGACCAATTGATCGGCCGCCGCTTCAAGACCGGCGTGGACCTGTCCGGCGGCCAGTGGCAGAAGATCGCCATTGCCCGCGCCTATATGCGCGATGCGCAGGTGATGATCCTCGACGAACCGACCGCAGCCCTGGATGCACGCGCCGAGTTCGAGGTATTCCAGCGTTTCAAGGAACTCTCGGACAACCGCACCGCGGTGCTGATCTCGCATCGTTTTTCATCGGTGCGCATGGCTGATCGCATCCTGGTGCTGGCCGACGGTCGCATCGAAGCCAGCGGTACCCACGAAGAGCTGATGATCGAAGGCGGCCGCTATGCCGAGTTGTTTGAACTGCAGGCCGCCGGATACCGCTGACCGTAGTGCCGAGCCCTGCTCGGCTGGGGGTTTCCCAGTGAAAAGCACCCCTCCCCAGCCCTCCCCTTGGCCTGCGGCCAAAGGGAGGGAGCGTAGTGCCGAGCCATGCTCGGCAGAGGGCTTTCCCAGCGAAAAGCACCCCTCCCCAGCCCTCTCCTCGGCCTGCGGCCAAAGGGAGCGTGCGTAGTGCCGAGCCATGCTCGGCAGGGGGCTTTCCCAGCGAAAAGCACCCCTCCCCAGCCCTTCCCTTGGCCTGCGGCCAAAGGGAGGGAGCGCAGCGCCGAGCCATGCTCGGCAGAGGCTTTACCGGTAGAGTCCCTGCCGAGCATGGCTCGGCACTACAATTGAACCCTTCAAATGAGATTCATTCCTATTTAAAGGAAATCGGCTAGAATAGGAAGGTCTCCAATTTACGAATCACGGCATGTCTTCCGCTTTTGGCGCCGAAACGGTGCTTGAGGTCCGTCACTGGACGGACGCCTACTTCAGCTTCTCCACCACCCGCGACAGCGGCTTCCGCTTCGAGAATGGCCAGTTCGTGATGATCGGGCTGGAAAACGAAGGCGCCCGCCCCGTCATGCGTGCCTATTCCATCGCCAGCGCCAACTGGGAAGAGCAGTTGCACTTCTTCAGCATCAAGGTGCAGGAAGGTGCGCTGACCTCGCGCCTGCAGCACCTCAAGCCCGGCGACAAGGTGCTGGTCGGCAAGAAGCCCACCGGCACCCTGCTGATCAGCGATCTGCATCCCGGCAAGCATCTCTACCTGCTGGGCACCGGCACCGGCCTGGCGCCGTGGCTGAGCGTGGTCAAGGACCCGGAAACCTACGAGCGCTTCGAGAAGGTCATCGTCTGCCACGGCGTGCGTTTTGCGAAGGACCTGGCTTACCGCGCGTATTTCGAACAGGAACTGCCGAACGACGAAATCCTCGGCGACATCGTCCGCGACAAGCTGCTGTACTACCCGGCCGTCACCCGCGAACCCTTCCCCAACCAGGGACGCCTGACCTCGCTGATGGAGAGTGGGCAGATGCAGGAAGCACTCGGCCTGCCGCCGCTGGATCCCGCCAACGATCGCTTCATGATCTGCGGCAGCCCGCAGATGCTGGCGGACCTGCGCAGCGTGCTCGACGCGCGTGGCTTTGAGGTCTCCGCACGCATCGGCACCCCGGGTCATTACGTGTTCGAGCGCGCCTTCGTCGAGAAGTAATGCTTGTAGGGTTTTTACCGACCATTGGCGGCTATGAACCCGGACAATGATGCCGTAGCGTAACGGCCGGATCACACTGATCCGGCCGTTTTCAGTTCAGGGGAAAGGATTCATGGTTTCAAGTAGTTCCCGCAACAGCTTCATCGACAATCAGCGCAACGTCTTGCTCGACGAGTTGGCGCAATGCCGGCAACGCGCCGAGACCGCCAAGCAGGCGATGGGCGCTGCCTATCCCGCCGCCTGCCAGGCAGCACAATCCATGCGCCCGGTTTTCGAAGAGGGGCTGGCGCAGGCGCGCCGCAATACCTTGCAAAAAGGCCGCAAAGGCACCTGGGGCGCTGCCCTGAGTCTGCGCGCGAGCCTGGGCACCGGCGGGGTCCGCAACATCACCTGGTTGCTGCTGCTCGGCAGCCTGGTGCTGTATGGGCCGGTTCGGAGCTTCTGCGGCCAACTATCGTACACACTGCCCTTTCCCGTCAGCCTGCTGTTCCTGTTGTTCGTCTACATTCCACCGGCCGTGATCCTCTATGCAGGGCTGGTCTGGCTGGGCCGTTACCGTCTGTCCAAGCGCAACGCTGCAGCCGGGCTGGCCTCCATCGATGCACTGAGCAAGCGCCAGTTGCAGTTGCACGCATTTGGCAGGAAGCAGGACGACAGCCGCAGCCATCCCTATCCTGTGGTCCGCGCGCCCGCGCCCTCGGTGGAGAAACTCGGCAACAACTGGCAGCTCGGCGACAAACACGACAACTCCAATGCGGTGATGGTCGGCATGAACACCGATATCGCCACCGACAAGGATCCGGACTTCTTCATCCGCCTGCCGCTCAATGGCCATCCTGGCGGTTTTGTGCGCGTCCGCGCCGAGGTGGATGAGCATTCCGGGACCTGGACGCCATTGGCCGCCGAGCTGGCGCCAATGTTGGCGCCACTGGCGCAGCCCATCGTCGAACTGCAGGCATTGAGCGCACCCTACGAGCGTGAGCTGCAACTGCAGAAGTCCCTGCTGACCCGGCTAGCCTCGCTGGACAAGCTGGAAGCCAACTGGAAGGACGTCGCCATCCCGGAGCAGACCCTGGAACAGGTGATCAAGCTGGTGGACCGTTTTGCCGCCGGTACCCCACCACTGCCCAAGGGCATGTTGCTGTGGGGCCCGCCCGGCACCGGCAAGACCCTGATCGCGCGCAAGCTGGCCGAACACGTGGACTGCAATTTCGTTGCGGTGACCATCGCCGACCTCAAGGGCGAACACATCGGCCACACCGGCCCCAAGGTCAAGAAGATCTGGGAGAACGCACGCAGCAAGGGCCCGACCATCCTGTTCGTGGACGAATGCGAAAGCGCCTTCGCCCGCCGCGGCAGCCGCGACACCGACAACTTCGGCAATGAACTGGTACAAACCTTCATTGCCGAATGGGACGGTTTCAATCAGGGCAGCGGCAACGTGCTGGTAATCGGTGCCACCAATCGTCAGGAACTGATCGATGATGCGGTGCTGTCCCGCTTCACCGTTTCCATCGAACTGGCCGCACCCAATGCCGAAGCACGCGAGCGCATCCTGCTGGCCGAGTTCGGCAAGGCCCAGCTTTCCTTGCCGGTGACCGAAGCACTGGTGCGCGAGACTGCCGGCATGTCCGGCCGCGACCTGTCCACCCTGGTCACCAGTGTGGTGGCCACCCATCCGGCCGGGCGCCCGGCTGCGACCGACTTCAGCACCGCCATCGCCCGCCTGCGCGGCAAGAGCTCGACCTCGGTGCAGGCCCTGGGCTGGGACGATGTGATCGTGCCGGCGAGCACCCGCGCCGAGTTCGAAAGCCTCGGTAAGGAACTGCTGCATGCCGAAGAACTGGCGCGGATGAACATCCCGGTGCCACGCGGCATCCTGCTGTATGGCCCCCCCGGCACCGGCAAGACCCAGATCGCGCGCGTACTGGCCAGCCAGTCCGGGCTGTCCTTCATCGCCGCCTCATCGGCGGAGGTCAAGGGCCAGTTCCTCGGCGACGGTGGCGCGCGGGTCAAGCAGCTGTTCGAGAAAGCCCGGGCGCAGGCACCGTGCATCCTGTTCCTCGATGAGATCGACACCATTGCGCCACCGCGCGGCAGCGGCAATTCCGACAAGTTGAACGCCGAGATCGTCGCCCAGCTGCTGCAGGAACTGGACGGCATCAGCACCAAACAAGGCCAGGTATTCCTGCTTGCCGCCAGCAACCACCTCGAAGCCATCGACAGTGCCCTGCTGTCGCGGTTGGAGCGCAAGATCCAGATCGGCCTGCCCGACATCGACGCGCGCGCCGCCATCCTGCGCCTGCAGCTGGCCGGCAAGCCGCTGGATTTTGCCGTGGACGAGGTGCTGGGCACCCTGGCAGCCGCCACCGAAGGCAGCTCTGGCCGCGACCTGCAATCGCTGGTCACCGCTGCCACCCGCCGTGCCCTGCAACGGGCCATGGCCGAACACGGCGACCCGACCAAGGTGCAGCTGCAACAGAAGGACCTGCTGGACGAAGCGGCGACCGATCCGGTCTAGCCGCTGCCTGAGGACTCCGGGCTCAGCCCAGCGCCGCCCGGATATCCGCTTCAAGCGCATCCGGGCGCGCAGTGGGCGCGTAGCGGGCGATCACCTGCCCATTGCGTCCGATCAGGAACTTGCTGAAGTTCCATTTGATCGCGGCGATGCCCAACGCGCCGCGCTTCTGCCGCTGCAACCACTGCCATAGCGGGTCGGCGTCGACGCCATTGACCTTGAGCTTGGCCGACAGCGGGAAGCTGACGCCGTAGTTGATGCTGCAGAAATCCTGGATGGCGGCGGCATCGCCCGGCTCCTGATGGCCGAACTGGTCGCAGGGACAGCCCAACACCACCAACCCTTGCGGGCCCAGCTCCTGCCATAGCTGCTCCAGCCCTTCGTACTGCGGGGTGAAGCCGCACTTGGACGCGGTATTCACTATCAGCAGCACCTTGCCATCAAAGGCGGCCAGCGGCAGCGGACGGCCATCCAGTGCGGTCAACTCGAAATCAAAGGCGTTGGGCATGGCACGGCTCCTGACAGAACGGCCAGCCTACGACATCACGGCACGAACGGCATGCAAAATGTGGCCTTTCAGCGCAACCATGCCATTCGACACACCCGTACAGGCGCGCCTGCAGGTACCCTGAAAGAATCAGTCTTTTTACCGGAGTTTCCGCCTTGAACACCCGTCTCGCCCTCGCCCTTGCCGCGACCCTGGGTCTTGCCCTGCCGGCCTACAGCCAGGCCGCAACCACTGCGACCACCCAGTCTGCGCAACAGGCCAACCCGTTCTTCGCCGAAAGCCCGCTGCCGCTGCACTACCCGCAGTTCGACAAGATCAAGGACGCCGATTTTGCCCCGGCTTTCGACGCTGGCATGGCGCAGCAGCTGCAGGAAGTGGAGGCGATCGCCAACAACCCGGCCGCACCGACCTTTGAAAACACCCTGATCGCGCTGGAAAACAGCGGTGCCGTGCTGGACCGCGCCACCACCGTGTTCTTCTCGCTGATCGGCGCCGACACCAATGACGCGCGCAAGAAGCTGCAGGCCGACTACTCGGCCAAATTTGCCGCGCATGGCGATGCCATCAACCTCAATGGCAAGCTGTTCTCGCGTATCGAGACCCTGTACAACGACCGCGCCAAGCTGGGCCTGGACGCTGAAGGCCTGCGCCTGGTCGAGAAGTACTACGACAATTTCGTCCGCGCCGGCGCCAAGCTGTCCGACGCCGACAAGGCCAAGCTCAAGGCGATGAACGCCGAGCTGGCCAACCTGGGCACCAAGTTCAGCCAGAACGTGCTGGCCGAGGTCAACGCGTCCTATATCGTAGTGGACGACGTCAAGCAGCTCGACGGCCTGTCCGATGAGCAGATCGCCGCCGCCGCCGAGGCCGCCAAGGCCCGCAAGCTGGACGGCAAGTATGTCATCGCCCTGCTCAACACCACCGGCCAGCCACCGCTGACCAACCTGACCAACCGCGAGCTGCGCCAGAAGATCTACGAAGCCTCGGTGTCGCGCGGCAGCAAGGGTGGCGAGTACGACAACACTGCCCTGGTCTCACGCATCATGACCCTGCGCGCCGAGAAGGCCGCGCTGATGGGCTTCCCGAACTTCGCCAGCTACTCGCTGGGCAACCAGACCGCCAAGACCCCGGAAGCGGTCAACGCCATGCTCGGCCAGCTGGCCCCGGCTGCGGTCACCAATGCCAAGCGCGAAGCTGCCGACCTGCAGGCGATGATCGACAGCGAGCAGAAGGCCGCCGGCAAGCCGACGTTTGAACTGCAGCCGTGGGACTGGGCCTTCTACAGCGAGAAGGTGCGCCAGGCCAAGTACAACTTCGACGAGTCGCAGCTCAAGCCGTACTTCGAGCTGAAGAACGTGCTGGAGAACGGCGTGTTCTTTGCCGCCGGCAAGGAATTCGGCCTGAGCTTCAAGCAGCGCACCGACCTGCCGGTCTACCACGACGACGTCACCGTCTATGACGTGTTCGACGCCGATGGCAGCCAGCTGGCGATCTTCATCTTCGACCCGTATGCACGTGAGTCCAAGCGTGGCGGTGCGTGGATGAACGCCTATGTGTCGCAGTCGGGCCTGACCGGTGACAAGCCGGTGGTGGCCAACCACCTCAACATTCCCAAGCCGCCGGCCGGCAAGCCGACCCTGCTGACCTGGGACGAAGTAACCACCACCTTCCACGAGTTCGGCCATGCCCTGCACGGCATGTTCTCGGACGTGAAGTACCCCTACTTCGCCGGCACCGCAGTGCCGCGTGACTTCGTCGAGTTCCCCTCGCAGGTGAACGAGATGTGGTCCGACGAGCCGACCATCCTGGCCAACTACGCCAAGCACTACCAGAACGGCTCGGCGATGCCGCAGGCGCTGCTGGACAAGGTGATTGCCGCGTCCAAGTTCAACCAGGGCTTTGCCACCACCGAATACCTTGGTGCGGCGATGCTGGACCAGAGCTGGCACCAGATCGGTGTTGGCCAGATCCCGGCACCGAAGGACGTGATGAAGTTCGAGCATGAAGCGCTGGTCAAGGACGGCATCTATTACGCGCCGGTTCCGCCGCGCTACAAGACCCCGTACTTCAGCCACATCATGGGCGGCTACTCGGCGGGCTACTACGCTTACATCTGGTCCGAGGTGCTGGACGCCAACACCCAGAAGTGGTTCCGCGAGCATGGCGGGCTGTCGCGTGCCAACGGCGACCATTTCCGCAAGACCCTGCTGTCCAAGGGCGGCAGCGTGGATGCGATGGAGCTGTTCCGCAACTTCGCCGGCCACGAGCCGCAGATCGAGCCCTTGCTGGAGAAGCGCGGCCTGACCACCGGTGCTGCTACCAAGTAAGCAGTTACTGGTCTTGATGGAATGAAAACGCCCGGCTTTGCCGGGCGTTTTCTTTTGCGTGGTGCAGGCAGATCAAGAGCGGCCCTCATCCGCCCTTCGGGCACCTTCTCCCGCTCGCGGGAGAAGGGAGCGCGTCGGCGCTACGAGGCTCTGACGTATTGCCGGTACTCAGCATTGCGCGGCAACTCTCAGCTCAAGCAGCAGCCTGCATTCCCTTCTCCCGCGAGGGGGAGAAGGTGCCCGGAGGGCGGATGAGGGGGCTTTTAGCTTTTAGCTTTTAGCTTTTAGCTTTTAGCTTTTAGCTTTTAGCTTTTAGCTCCGAGCCTCGGGCGCTCCACTTCGAACTTCATACAGCCAGCAGCGAACAAACCCGACCCTGCCTTACCGCCCCTGCTCCACAATCACCGTCGCAGTCATGCCATTGGCCAGCACCACCCCCTTTGCAACCGCGCCAGCATCCAGCTTGATCCGCACCGGAATGCGTTGCGCCAGCCGTACCCAGTTGTAGGTCGGGTTCACATTGGCCAGCAGATCACTGCCGGTCGGGCTGTCCGCATCGGTAATACCGTGCGAGATGCTCTCGATATGCCCATGCAGTTCCTGCCCGCTCATCAGCTGCACGCGCGTGCCATCGCCCACATGCAGCTGGGCAAGCTTGGTTTCTTCAAAATAACCGTAGACCCAGAACGAGTCGGTGTCGATCACCGCCAACTTGGCCGCACCGGCAGTAGCGTAATCACCCTGCCGCACTTCCAGGTTGGTCACATAGCCATCTACCGGCGCACGCACTTCGGTGCGCTCCAGGTTCAATTCGGCCGTATCCAGTGCCGCCTGCGCCTGCTCAACTGCGGCCAATGCCTGCTGCTGCGCGGCGCTGGCCTGCTGGCGGCTGGCCTGTGCCTGGGCAACGCCGGCCCGTGCGGCCTGCGCGGCGCTGAGTGCATCGGTGCGCGCTTCTTCCGAAATCAGGCTGCCGGTGATGCGCTGGCGGCGCTCGTATTGCAGCTCGTAACGACTGGCGTTCACGCTCTGCTGTGCGGCACCGGCCGCTGCCACCTGGATGCTGGCGCCCGCCGCACGCGCCGAGGCCTGCGCCGCCGCCAGATTGCCGCGGGCCTGATTCAACGCGTTCCGATAACGCGCCGGATCGATCCGGTAGAGCACATCGCCGCGCTTCACCAACTGGTTGTCACGCACTGCCACCGCGCTCACCGGGCCGGACACATCCGGCGCTACCCGCACCACCTCCGCGCGCAGGCGGCCCTCGCGGGTCCAGGGGGAATACATGTAGTGGCGCCACATCGCCATCGCGACCAGAGCAGCAATCACCACCACCACCGCGGTGAGGGAGAAACGAAGCAGGGATTGGACTTTGGGGGTCATGGAGAGTTCTCAGAACAGCAGCAGGCCGAAGCCACCAAACAGACAGATGAAGATCGCGGTACGGAACAAGGCCGGATGCCAGACATGGCGGTACCAGCCACGCCGGCCGGCGACCGCGTCCAGCGCCCACAACAGCACGCAAACCAACAGGAACAACAACAGCAGGCCGGGAAACAGGGTTCCCGCGAAGGCGATTTCAATGGGCATGGGGATCGGTCTCCAGGGTTGAATCCGCGGCCGTGTTGTAGGCCGCCATCACCGAGCGGTCGTCCACCATCGCCAGCCGCACCAGCCGCAGGTGCAGCAGCACGCGTGCGGCCACGCCACCCTCCCCGGCCTGGGCGCGGGCAACGTCGATGGCGGCCGCCAGCGCTGCATCGGCGCGCAGCCAGGCAGCCCTGTCGGGCAGTGCGAAGAAGTCCGACAACGCCCGCACCACCGCGTCCACACCCTGATGCAGCGTTGTCGATACCGGTTCGTGGGCAACATCCTGGCGCAGGTGGATCAGCGCACGGCCGGTCTCGTTGACCGCCAATGCCCAGGCCAGCTGCTCACGTGATTCCTCGCTGCCCGGCGCGGTATGCGCCACGATCTGATGCAGCAGGTCGCTATTGCTGCTTTCAAAACGGTGCTGCAGGCCACGCAGCGGTGCCTGCGCCGCCAAACCCACCTGCGCACGCAGGCCGGCCATCTGCCGCCGGCGCAACCAGGCCGTGCCTACCAGCGGCGGCATCAGCGCGAAGCTCAGTACCGCCGCACCCATCGCGATCATGTGCGAGGTGCCTTCGTTGAAGAATCGCGTCGGGTCGAAACTATGCACGCTGGTAATGGCCAGGATGTTGACCAGGCCCATGGTGTAACCCAGCCCGAACACCGACAGCTTCGGCCGGCTGACCATATAGGGCCCCACCAGGAAGAACGGCAGCAGACCGGCGACCAGCAGCGTATAGCCCTCCATCCGCGTCAACACGGTGAAGTTGCAGACATAGGCTGCCAGCAAGCCGACCAGATAGCCCCAGCCCACCTTGCCGGTCATCCGCGCGGCATTGGGCACGGTTGCGAACAGCCCGGAGAAGATCGTTGCCAGCAGCATCACGTTGATCGCCATGGCCCAGCCGCTGGCCGCCCACAGCGCGCCCAGCAACAACATGGTGATCGCGGTACGGGCAAATGCCACGGCCGCACCAAGGTAGTCATTGCCGCGGACGAAGTGCGCACGCGCGTCGTCCTCGGTAGGCGCCACCTGTGCGGTCAGCTGCCGCCGCGCATGCACGTACTGCTCCAGCTCCTTCACGAAACGGCGCAGCAGCTGCGTACCGACATCGAAATCCTCGATCTGCGCCGCCCCCTGCAAACCGCCGCGCAGCCCAGCCGCGCGCGACGCGAGCTGCCGGCGTACCTCATGGATGCGCTCAGCCAACTGCGCCGGGTCCTGCTCACTGCCCTGCAGGGCCAGGCCCAGGGGCTGGTACAGCTGCTGCAGTGCCTGCCCTGCCGCGGGCGCAGGCTGGCGCAGCAGGCGATTGATCAGGTGGTGCAGCGACTGGAAGCTGGTCGAAGCCGCCATGAAGCGCTGGTTGAAGCGCTGCAGGTGGGCGCTGCGCGCCCGCGCGTCCGGGTCTTCGAAGATCACCGAGCTGCGCAGGTCTTCCAGCGTCACCGCATCGCGCACTACGCGCAGGTGGGCCTGCTCCATCTGCTCACGCGGCATCTCGCCCAGCAACGCGCCGCGCATGAAGCCGAGGAAGTTCTCATATTGGCCGCTGACCGCCGTGCGCAGGGTATCGCGCAGCCGCACCGGGAAGATCGTGTCGCTGATCACCGCGGTGACCAGCAGCCCCAGCAGCACCTCACTGATACGCGCGACCGCCGAGTCGAATACCTGCCCCGGCTGGGTAGCGATCACCGGCAAGGCGATGATCGCGGCGGTGTAGCCGGCCAGCACGAAGGCATAGGACTTGAAGTTGCGATGCAGGGTGGCCCCTGCGGTGCAGCCGGCAATCCACAACCCCATCAGTATCAGGAAGGGTTCGCGCTGTTGCGGGAACAGCGCCACGATCAACAACGCCGCCGCCGCTCCCACCAAGGTGCCCAGCACGCGATAGAAGGCCTTGGCCAGCACCATGCCGCTCTGCCGGTGCATGACGATGACCGTGGTCATCATCGCCGTGCCCGGTTGCGGCAGCTGCAGGCGCATCGCCAGCCAGCCGGTCAGGAAGAAGGCCACGGTGGTACGCAGCACGAACAGCCAGGTATCGGCCTCGCCTTTCAGAAAGACCCGCACTCCCGCGTACCAGGGCGTGGCTGTCGGCGTGCTCACCGATGATGGGATGGCGGGCATGCTGGACTCAGTTCGCCTCGATGCCATCGAGCATCTTCTTGAGAAGCCGCTCAAGCTGGTGCTGCTCTTGCCCATCCAGGCCCTGCACCTGCATGACCAACAGCTCCGCCATCTTGGGCAGCAGCCGCTGGATGCAGGCCAGGCCATTCGCGGTCAGGTGCAGGCCCAGCTTGCGCCGGTCATGGGCGTCCGGAATGCGCTCCAACAGGCCCTTGTTGCACAGTTGGTCGGTCAGCCGGGTGATGTTGGCCGACTTCTCGGTTGCCGCTTCAGCCAACTCCGACGGGGTCAGCGGATGATCCGGCGTGCCGTACAACATCATCAGGATGTTGTACTCGGCGTGGCTGAGCTCGAACTCGCGCAACACCGCATTGGCACGGTCATGGACCGTCTTGTAGATCCCTTTGACCAGGCGCACCAGCACCGCGGGCTCGCGCGGGAATCCCGGCCAGCGGGCGCAGGTGGCATCAATCCGGGTTTCTGTCGCGTCGAAGCTGCTCATGGCCTATCCGGCTCATCCAAGGATGAGGCAGATAATACACATGTGTAATATAAACTTATAAAACAGTTTCGGGGTTACAGCGTTCTACGTTCAGCGTGGCGCCACATAGCCGCCACGCACCCCGCGCGGTGACAGCACCAGTTGCCACAGCTGCGAGTGGCGGGTGCGGAAGGTGGCCATGGAGCCCGCCAGGTAGAAGCGCCACATGCGCCGGAAGCGCTCGTCATAGCGTGCATCCAGCTGATCCCATGCCGCCTCCACGTTCTCGCGCCATGCCCGCAGGGTGCGGTCGTAGTCGGTACCGAAGTTGTGCCAGTCCTCCAGCACGAACAGCCCTTCCATCGCATGGGTGATCTGCGCAGCCGACGGCAGCATGGAGTTGGGGAAGATGTACTTTGCGATCCACGGGTCGGTGCGATCGCGGCTGATATTGGTGCCGATGCTGTGCAGCAGGAACAGGCCCTGTTCGGCCAGGCAGCGCCGGGCCACCTCGAAGTAGGTGCGGTAGTTCTTGACCCCGACATGCTCGAACATGCCCACCGACAGAATGGCGTCGAACGGTTCATGCAGCTCGCGGTAGTCCTGCAGGCGGATCTCGACCGGCAGCCCGGCGCACAGTTCGCGCGCGAACTCCGCCTGCTCCTGCGAGATGGTCACCCCCACCCCCTGCACGCCGTAGCGCTCGGCGGCGAATTTCAGCGCCTCGCCCCAGCCGCAACCGATATCGAGCACACGCATGCCAGGCTGCAGGCCCAGCTTGCGGCAGATCAGGTCCAGCTTGGCTTCCTGCGCGTCGTCCAGATTGCCGGCGTCGCGCCAGTAACCACAGCTGTAGACCAGGCGCTTGCCGAGCATGGCCCGGTAAAGATCGTTGCCAAGGTCATAGTGGCGCTTGCCGACCTCGTAGCTGCCCTGCCCGCTCTGCAGGTTGAACAGCTTGGCCTTGAGTGCATCCCAGACCTCGCCACCGCCATGCACGCGCTCGTCCAGGCGTGCGTCGAGCAGATGGGTGAGCAGGCCATCCAGCGAATGCGCCTGCCACCAGCCCTCCATGTAACTCTCGCCCAGACCGAGCGAGCCGTCGGCCAGCACCCGCGCGTAGAAGCGCGGGTCGAGGATGTCCAGGTCCTGCGGCCGATCACCGCCGGGGCGGATATCGGCCTCCTGCAGCAGTGCTTCCACACGTCGTTGCAGCCCCGCATCCATCACTGACCTCCCATGTTTCAGGGGCGCGCGAACAACCCCTGGTAGTCCGCCGCAACGTGCGGCAACAACACCGCAGCCGGCACATCCACGGTCTGCGTGCCATCCGAGTACGGCCCCACCTGGTATGGCGGGAACACGAAACGCAGGGCCGAGATCTTGCCCGCCGCATCCATCACCGGCTGGAACTGGCCAAAGTTCGTGGCATCGGCCGCAGTGCCCTCATCGATCATCTTGGACAGGTTGCGAACCTGGGCCTGCTGTTCCTCAGGCGACAGGTCTTCACCCTGCGCGCGTACGGTCGCTTGTTCCAGCAGCTTGTCCTCGGTGAAGTCGCTGATCGCCTGCCAGCCCTTGGCCGAGCTGATGAGATCTTCCGCCTTCAGCAGCTGCTGCTGCTCGGGCAGCCACACGAAACGCGCCACCAGCGGCTGGCCATGGGCGCCACCGGTATAGCTGCTGCCATCGGCCGACACGGCCACCACTGCCGGCGTTTCCACCAGCATGTCGAAGGCAAGCGAGAGCTCGTACGGCGCGGTCGGCTTGTCGTTGCCCAGCTCGGCCACCGACTTCAACAGGTCGGCCTTGGCGTGGCCAGCATAATCGCTCAGCGCATTGGCCAGGCCCGGGTACTTGGCGGCCGCCGGCGGGTAGCTGATACCGATGACATAGCTTGGGGTGTTCTCAATCACATCGCGCAGATCAGCTGCCGCAGGTGCGACCGCAACCGGTGCCTGCACCGGTTCCGCGGCCGGTGCGACGGGCGCACCTTGCTCATCCTGCTTGCAACCGGCCAATGCCAGCAGCAACACCGCTGCGGCAGACGATCCCCGTACCAACCTGTTCATGCCCTTTCATCCCTTGGAAGTATGTGCGGCCGCCCGATCAGGCTTGGCCATGCCGGCAAATTATCCCAGCAGGTCGGCATATTCGCCATGGCGTTGCATGAAGGTCGCAGCGTAGGTGCAGGCCGGCACCACCTTCCAGCCAGCGGCCCGTGCATGATCCAACGCGTAGCGGGTCAACTGCGCGGCGATGCCGCGTCCACCAATGGCCTGCGGCACCCCGGTGTGGGTGATGACCATGACCCCTGCATCCAGCTGATAGTCCAGAACCGCGCGCTGACCATCGACCACGGTCTGGAACCGGTGGGCGGCAGCATCGTGCTCGATGCCGGTTACCGCTGGTGTATTCAACGTCATGGATCCTCCTGCACAAGCCTACGAATTCGGTGAAAACGCCGTGATGACGTGCCGGGCCAATCACAAGCGCCGTATTGCGTCACTTTCCGACATCCGCGCCGCCGGCGCCAGCCCAATCAAACCATGGACTGCGTCTCAAAAGCTGGCACGGGTTTTGCTGTGTCTATTGGCAAAACAGACAGCAAGCGAGGTGCGCCATGTTCGACAACGACCACACGATGCAGATTCCTTCCAACGACCATGACGCCACCCTGCTGGAAGGTCTGTTCCAACTGACCGTTGCCGGCGACACCCAGGGCTGGGAATTCAAGAAGATCGACAGCGAAGTCTATTCGCGCTTCCTTGACAGCTACGCCGCCTGAGCCCATTCCTGCAGCTGGCGCGCAGCCCACGCCGCAGCCGGGAAGGAGGCGGGGCCGCGACGACACAATTGGCGCGGCCCCTGCCTGGACGGGCAAGCCCGTCGCCGCCCCATCCGGCGGCGGTCAGAAGCTGAAAGTAGGATTCATCAGGCTCTGCAGGAAGTGCTGCAGCAGCTCCGGCTCCATGAACAGCATGAACATCACGCCGAACGCGGCACCAGCAAGGTGTGCGCTGTGATTGACGTTGTCCCCGCCCTTCTTGTCCATCCAGATGCTGTAGCCGACGTAGAACGCGGCATAGACGATGGCCGGGGCCGGGATGAACATCACCAGGATCAGTTTCCACGGCGCAATCAGGATGTAGGCGAACAGCACCGCCGATACCGCGCCTGAGGCGCCCAGGCTCAGGTAGTTCGGGTTCTTCTGGTTCTTCAGGTAGGTCGGCAGGATCGATACCACCAGCGCCGCCAGGTAGAACAAGGGATAGACCCACCATTGCCCGGTGATGCCGAGCATGATGACCTCGATCGAGCGGCCGAAGAAATACAGGGTGACCATGTTGAACAGCAGGTGCCCGAAATCAGCATGGATGAACCCATAGGTCACCAGCCGGTCGTACTGCCGATGCTTGTCGATTGCTGGCGGCCACAGGATCAGCCGGTCCGCCAGCTTGCGGTTGTTGAACGCCATCCACGACACCAGTGCGGTGATGGCGATCAGGATCAGGGTTATCGGTCCTTGCATGGTCAAACCGCCCGGTAGTTGTCGACGACTTTATACCGCCGTGCATACCAGCCGAAAGCCAACGCCGCCAACAGCGCGAAGCCGGCGAAGAAGAACATCTGGAATGCAGTGACGCTCAGACCGGTGGTGGCGATGCTGCCGTTCACCGCATCGTTGCGCACCGCGAAATTGGCCAGCAGCACCCATAGGTTGCCGATGGTGGTGGTCAGGTTCCAGAAACTCATCACCACGCCCTTCATCGACTGCGGCGCCTGGCTGTAGGCAAACTCAAGACCAGTGGCCGAGACAAGCACCTCGCCGAGGGTCAGCAGCGCATAGGGCAGCACCTGCCAGACGATGGACATAGGCTCACCCCCATCCATGACCACCTGGATGCCGCCAATGACGATCCAGGCCAGGCCACTGAACGCGATACCTGCGGTCATCCGCCGCAATGCGGTCGGCTCCCAGCCCATCCGTGCCAGCATCGGGTACAGCACAAGGTTGTTGAACGGGATCAGGATCATCACCAGCGCCGGGTTCAAGGCCTGCATCTGCCCCGCCTGGAACCAGGCCGGCTTGGTCATTTCCGCGCCCTGGATGACCCAGGTGGACGCTTTCTGGTCGAACAACGAGTGGAACGGGGTGACCAGGGCAAAAATCACCAGCACCCGCAGCACGCTGCGCACGCCGTCGACGGCGGCGTCCGGGTGAATGCCACGGGCGCGGTCCAGCTGCAGCCAAGCACCGCCGCCGATGAAGGCGATCACCACCACCAGTGCGATACAGGCGGCGATCACGAAGCCCAGCACCGGGGTCATGGCCAGCGAGACCACCGCCGCCACCAGGCCGAGCCCGGCCAGCAGCAGGCCCGGCCGGCCCTTGCCTGCCTTGTGCGCGAACAGCGCGGTGCGGATGACCTTGCTGAAGGAGTGCGGGTCATCGGCCATGTCCGGCTTGACCAGCACGTACTTCTTGCGACCCAGCCAGAACACGAACGTGGCGATGAACATCAGCAGCCCCGGGATACCGAACGCCACCGACGGGCCATAACTGGCCAACAACAGCGGCATCGTGAGCGATGCGAACAAGGAGCCGAAATTGATGATCCAGTAGAAGGCATCGAAGACCTTCTTCGCCAGGTGCTTGTTGCTCTGGTCGAACTGGTCGCCAACAAAGGACGCGACCAGTGGCTTGATGCCACCGGCACCAAAGGCGATCAGCCCAAGGCCGGCAAAGAAACCCATGCGGTTGTCTTCAAACACCGCGAGGAAGGCATGCCCCAGGCAGTAAACCAGGCTGAACCACAGAATGGTGTTGTACTTGCCGAAGAAACGATCCGCGATCCAGCCACCCAGCAACGGGAAGAAGTACACACCGATCATGAAGGTGTGCATCAGGTCCTTGGCCGCCAGTGCCCGTTCACCCGAATCCAGGATGTGCTGCAGCAGGGTCGAGGTGATCAGGAACTGCACCAGGATGTTGCGCATCCCGTAGAAGCTGAACCGTTCGCAGCCCTCGTTGCCGATGATGTAGGGGATTTGGCGAGGCATCCGCCCCTTGGGCGCGGGTGTGGCTGCTACGTGGCTGGTCGTCATCTGCGGGCGATCCGTGGATACAAAGGTTGCAAGCGTAACGCATCATGCCGCCCGCCAGACCGGTTCGCACCGGTAAAACGCCTATCGCCTGCAACGGCAAAACCTTATCGGATAAGCCTGCACGCCCCTTCTACGCGGAAAGCATTACGATGACAGTCCCTCATCTTGAGGCGTTGCAATGCTGCGCTGGGGCTGTTTTGGACTGCTGGTCCTGTCATTTGCTGTCATGGCCGAGCCGGTGGTGCCGGTCATCAAGGTCGCCAACCTGCGCCTGCCCGATAGCGGCGAGACCTGGACCAGCCAGCGCGACAGGATCGCCACCTTGATGGAAACCCTGCGCCCGGACGTGATCGTGGTCCAGGACGTGCGCCAACTGGCCAACACCCCCAACCCCGCCTGCTGGCTGGGCAGCCGCCTCAAGTACAGCTGCGATTTCATCAGCGCGGACCGCCCCAGCCAGCCGATACGCCGCGGCAATGCGGTGCTGACGCGCCTCAGCGCGCAACAGGATGGCATCACCCTGCTGCATGGCGACAGCGCACCTACCGCCGCCGGCATGCAACGCCTGCAACTGCAACAGGCACAACTGAACATCTATGCCGCCAGCATGTGTCCGCGTGACAACAGCGCGGTCTCACGGGGCCACCAGGCGGCCGATCTGCGCTCATGGATGGATGCCACCGCAGATGGCCTGCCGTCACTGATCATCGGCGACTTTGCCGCCCCCACCGAAGAACTGGTGCGGCAGCTGCCGGGCTACCAGCCAGCGCGCAGGAACCCCTCCACCCGCCACGGCGACGCTCGCCTGTCCGCCGACGCCCAGCACGGCATGGATGTGCTGTACCAGGTGCGCAGCTTCGCCGACATCACCCAGCAGGCGATTCAGTTGCCTGCCAGCGATGCGCAATCCCCGCCTGAGCCGCTGGGCATGATGGCGACGCTGCGCATGACCCGGATTCCAGAGGCCGCTGCCGTCGACCAGCCTTGAAGTAGCACCGCGCTCGCCTGCAGTAGCGGCATAAGCCACGAGGCTGGGTTTGCCGAAGCTGCAAGCATGCGTGCCATCTGACGATCTATCTGCTTCGCGGCTCACGCCGCTCCCACAAGGAAGCAGCCTGCGCGCCGCCGGACAGCCCTGAAACAACAAAGGCCGGGCAATGCCCGGCCTTTGCGTCAGCGGTGGCCGTTGGGGCCGCCGCTGCATTTCATTGCACTCAGGCAATGGCTTCCTGGTAGCGGCGCTCGACTTCCTTCCAGTTGATCAGGCTGTAGAAGGTTTCGATGAACTCGGCGCGACGGTTCTGGAACTTCAGGTAGTACGCATGCTCCCACACGTCGATGGTCAGCACCGGGGTGCGACCTTCCATCAGCGGGCTTTCCTGGTTGGAGCTCTTCTCCACCAGCAGCTTCTTGTCGGCGGTGACGCTCAGCCATGCCCAGCCGGAACCGAACTGGGTCAGCGCAGCCTTGGTGAAGGCCTCCTTGAACTTGTCGAAGCCACCCAGCTGCTCATCGATGGCCTTGGCCAAGGCGCCGCCCGGGGTGCCACCGGCGTTCGGGCCGATCACGTCCCAGAACAGCGAATGGTTGCCATGGCCACCACCCTGGTTGCGCACGCCCTGCTGCAGGTTCTCCGGCAGGGTCTTGACCTTGCGCAGCAGCTCGTCGATCGGCAGGTCGGCGTACTCGGTGCCTTCGACCAGCGCGTTGAGGTTGTTGACGTAGGTCTGGTGGTGCTTGGAGTAATGGATCTCGACCGTGGCCGCATCCATGTACGGTTCCAGCGCGTCGTAAGCGTAAGGCAGCTTGGGCAGGGTATAGGCCATCACAAATCTCCTTGGGTATATGCCTGGGGTCTGTGCCCGGAAAACCCGGGCGATGCAGATACAGCAGTGAATGGTAGGCAGGAATGCCCAACTTACCAAGACCGATGTAAAGGAAACTTTGTCCCGCCGTCGGGATCGACTGCATTTCAAGGTAATGCGCTGCCATTGTTATCGCCCTGTGAACCAACACGCGCGGACAGCGCATGAATCGCCCGTTCAACAAACTCCGGCTGACGGCGTGATAATCGTTCTCCTTTCCTTTGCTGATTGCTCGCCCTGATGCGCAAGCCCTACCTTCTGGTTATAGCCATAGTCCTTCTGGTTGCAGGCCTGTGGGGCATGCGCGTCGCGCAGCAGCCACCGCCGCCGCAGTTCGCGCCTTCCTTGGGTATGGACCCCGGCGCCGGCGGCAATTCGCAGGCCGCTGCAGAAGCGCAATCCCGCGCGGCAACGCCGCGCGACCCGCTCCCAGCGTTCCTGCCGCCCGAAGCACGCCAGACCATTGCCCTGATCCAGCGCGGCGGACCCTACCCGCATCGCCAGGATGGCAGCACCTTCGGCAACCGCGAGCGCCAGCTGCCGCAGCGGCCGCGCGGCTATTACCGCGAATACACCGTGGACACACCGGGACTGAATCACCGTGGCGCCAGGCGCATCGTGACCGGTGGCGAGCCGCCGGATGCCTGGTATTACACCGACGATCACTACGAAAGCTTCCGCAGCTTTGAAGTCCCCGCCAGGAGTACGCCATGAGTGACAGCGGTTTCGACATGGGACTGGAAGACGTCAGCCAGGCCGGCGTCTACGGTGTAGGCGACGGTGACCTTGGCGGCTTGGCGGCGGTAGCCCGCGATGCCGGGCTGCGCGTATGCCGCATCGACCTGGAAGGCTGCACCGACAAGCGCACCCTGTTGATGCGGCTCGGCACGCAGCTCGATTTTCCAACCGGCTGGAGTCGTAACTGGGATGCGCTGTCCGATGGATTGCGCGACTTGTCCTGGCTGCCAGCCAACGGCTATGCCTTGCTGTTCAGTGACGCCAACGACCTGCGCCAGGGCAGCCCAGCCGACTTTGATACCTTGCTGGAGTTGCTATCCGAAGCCTCGGCCAGTTGGGCCGAGGACAGGGTGGCGTTCTGGGCCTTCCTGGAGCTGCCGGGCGGTGGCGAAGAAGCGCCTGCCGACGAGGAAGAATGATCCTCAGCGGGCGGCCTGCAGCCAGCGTGCCAGGCCGTCCAATTGCTGTGCCTGGACTTTGTCCACCACCGGTGCCAAGGCGCCGAGGTCGTCTGGGCTATAGCCACCAGCCCGGTAGCGCCACGTCACCCGGGTAGACGGGCCTTCTGCCTGCAAGGTCCACTCGGCGACGCCGTGCAGGCCCATGCCCTGCATTGGTCCAAGTCCGCCGGTCATGCGCAGGGTTTTCTGCGGATCGACGAACACGACCTGCAGATGCTGTGCCTGCTGTGCGCCCGCGATTTCGCAGAAGCAGCCACCGGCACGGGCGTCGATGGACAGCTTGGCAGCCTTGCCCCACCAGCTGTGGTCTTTAGGCCACCACCGATCGATATCGGCCGTCATCGCCTGCCATACGCGCGTGGGTTCGGCTGCGATCAGGACGCTGTTTTCGACGGTGAAGCCTGCAGCTGTGGCGTCTTTGACTTCAGCGTATGCGGGCAAGGCGAAGGCTGTTGCGAGCAGCAAGAGCGTAGTGGGTCTGCGGGACATGGCTGCTGCTCTTGTTGAATGGCATGAGCATGCGCGGAGCACGGTTGGGCAGCAAGTGCTGGGTTCATGGCCAAGAGCACCCCTACCCAGCCCTCCCCTGCACCTGCGGTGCAAGGGGGGAGCGAAAGTCCTCCTTTCGGCCGAGCAGCTGAGCCCTCCCTTTCGCGCAGCGAAGGGGAGGGTTGGGAGGGGTGCTTTTGATCTTCGCCAATTGCGCGACTGCAGGGGTACAGCGAGAACCCCCCTCCCCCCTCCCCCCACGCCTTCGGCGCAGGGGTTGTAGTGCCAAGCCATGCTCGGCAAAAGCCGTCCCGGCAATCCATCGGCGCGGCAGCTGTAAGCCGCAAAACCTGCAAGACCCCCCTCCCCGACCCTCCCCAACCTTCCCCTGCACCTGCGATGCAAGGGAGGGAACAGAGCATCAGCCCAAGTCCGCCGAAACAGGCCCCTTCAGCTCGATGGTGTTGCCGTCCGGGTCCTTGAAGTACAACGACAACCCGTCACCTTCAGCACCGAAATTCACCTCGGCTGCCGCCAACGGCATTGCACCGTGCTCGGACAGATACGCAACCAATTCCGCTTCATCGAAAGGCGCTATCCGCAAACACAGGTGATCAACGTTGCGCGCTTCCGGCCCCGGGCCACTGCCGCCGCGCGCACCCAGCGCGCCATCCAGACTGATCAGGTCGATCATCGACACACCTGCACGCAGATGCACCAGGCCGAGATGGTCACGTCGTCGCACCACCTCGCAGCCCAGCACCGCCGAATAGAACGCAACGCTACGCTCCAGGTCGCCGACCCGGAACACCACATGATCAATACGTGCGACGTCGAACGGCCGTTTCATCATCACCTCGCAGCATCCTGGGACACCATCCTGCCGTCCTACGCGAGGACGGCAGGTGAAGCAGGCCGCCAGAGCCGCCTCAGGCATCCAGTTCCTGCCAACGCGCGTAGGCAGCATCCAACTCGGCCTGCACCTTGCCCAGCTGCTGGGTATGCGCGGTGACCTCGGCACTGCTGCG
The DNA here is from genome assembly GCF_032066555.1 of Stenotrophomonas sp. Lineage (GTDB taxonomy): Bacteria > Pseudomonadota > Gammaproteobacteria > Xanthomonadales > Xanthomonadaceae > Stenotrophomonas. Next base: position 614,143 of record NZ_DAMBKV010000001.1, on the reverse strand, counting down.
CGTATAGAACGAAGGGTCGTTCATCGCCGAGGTCAGGCCTTCGACATCCAGTTCCAGTTGTTCGATCTTGGCCGGGAGCTGCTCCAGCTCGCGTGCATCCTTGAAACTGAGCTTGCGCTTGGGCACCGCGGCAGGTGCTGCAGCCACCGCTGCCGCGGCGGGTGCAGGTGCCGCGGTCGCCGACGCCTTGGCCACCGCCATCGCGGTCTGGGTCGGTGCCGGGCGCTGGCGCAGCGAGTCGCTGTAACCACCCACGTAATCGCCCACCTTGCCCTCGCCTTCCAGCACAAGGGTGGAGGTGACCACGTTGTCGAGGAAGTCACGGTCATGGCTGACCAGCAGCAGCGTGCCGGTGTAGTCGGCCAGCAGCTCTTCCAGCAGCTCCAGAGTTTCCACGTCCAGGTCGTTGGTCGGTTCGTCCATCACCAGCAGGTTGGACGGCTGCGCGAACAACTTGGCCAGCAGCAGGCGGTTGCGCTCACCGCCCGACAGGCGGGTAATCGGCGCGCGCGCGCGTTCCGGGGTGAACAGGAAGTCCTGCAGGTAGGCATGCACGTGCTTGCGCTTGCCGTTGAGGTCGATGAAGTCCGCGCCTTCGGCCACGTTCTCGATCGCGCTCCAGTCCTCGCGCAGGGTGGCACGGTACTGGTCGAAGTAGGCAATCTGCAGATTGGTGCCCTGCCGCACTTCGCCGGTATCAGGCTGCAGGTCCCCAAGCAGCAGCTTCAGCAAGGTGGTCTTGCCGCTGCCATTGGGGCCGATCAAACCAATGCGATCACCACGCAGGATGGTGGTTTCGAAATCCTTGACCATCACCCGCTCACCGAACGCGAAGGAGATGTTCTTGATGTCGATGACCTTCTTGCCAGAGTTCTCGGCACCGGCGGCTTCCAGCTTGACGTTGCCACTGAGTTCGCGGCGCTGGCTGCGCTCGTTGCGCATCGCCTTGAGCCGACGCACGCGGCCTTCGTCGCGGGTGCGGCGGGCCTTGATGCCCTGCCGGATCCAGACTTCTTCCTGCGCCAGCAACTTGTCGAAGCGGGCGTTCTCGGCCGCCTGTGCATTGAGGCGCTCTTCGCGGCGGCGCTCGTAGTTGTCCCAGTCGCCCGGCCAGCTGGTCACCTGGCCGCGATCGATCTCGACGATGCGGGTGGCCAGGGCGCGCAGGAAGCGACGGTCATGGGTGACGAACACCACGCAGCCGTTCCAGCCCTTGAGGAAGGTTTCCAGCCAATCGATGGCTTCGATGTCCAGATGGTTGGTTGGTTCATCCAGCAGCAGTACGTCGGGGCCGGCGACCAGCGCACGCGCAAGCAGCACGCGGCGCTTCATGCCGCCGGACAGACGGCCGAACTCAGCGTCGCCATCCAGGTCGAGCTTGGTCAGGGTTTCCTCGACGCGCTGGTCCAGACCCCAGCCATCGGCGGCGTCGATCTTGGCCTGCACATTGCCCATGGCCTCGCCATCGAAGACCTCGGCGTGGCTCAGGCGGTGGAACTCGGCCAACCAGTGGCCAAGCTCGCCGAGGCCATCGGCGACCACGTCGAACACGCTGCCGGCAGCGCCGTGCGGCACTTCCTGCTCGAGCCGGGTGACGCGCACGCCCTGCTGCACGCGCACCTCGCCGTCATCGGGCTTGAGCTCGCCAGCCATCAGCTTCATGAGAGTGGATTTGCCGGCGCCGTTGCGGCCGATCAGGGCGATGCGCTCGCCAGTCTCGATCGACAGTTCGGCTTTTTCCAGCAACAACGGGCCGCCGACGCTGTAGTCGACGTTCTGCAAGGTAATCAAAGGCATGGGCGTATTGTACGGGCTCTGGCGGTCGACCGCGCTCAATCGTCGCTAAACACGTCCGCCGGCAGGCCCAGCAACTGGCGCAGGCTGGCCGGGATGCGTTTGCCGGGATGGCGCACGGCCCATAGCTGACGCTGCAAAGGCGGCAAGGGCGTCGCCAACACCTGCAGCTTGCCCAGCGTCACCAGGTCAGCCACCGCATGCCGTGACAGGCAGGCCAGACCCAACCCGGCGACCGCCCCCTGCTTGATCGCTTCGGTGCCGCCCAACTGCAGCACTTCCGCGAAGCCATGGAGATGCGGCAACAAGGCTTGCTCGGCCGCCTCGCGCGTGCCTGAACCGGGTTCGCGCAACAGCCAGCGCGCTTGCCGCAACATCGCCAGGTCCGCTCCCTTGCTGAACTGCGTCGCCAGCGGATGGCGTTCGCCAAACACCACCACCAGTTCATCCTGCTGCCAGTGCGCCACTTCCAGCCCCGGCTCGTGGCTGGGCCCCTCAATCAAGCCGACATCCACCTCCAGCCGCTGCACGGCAGTCGTGACCTCGCGGGTATTGCCGATCACCAGCTCGACATGGGCGTGTGGATTGGAGGCTTGCAGGTCAGCGATACGTGCCGGCATCAGGTAGTTGCCGATGGTGGTACTGGCGCCGACCTGCCAACGCACCGCGGCACCGGTCTGGCTGTCGGCACGGAACCGCCGCTCGATATCGGTCATACCCGCCAGCAAGGCGCGCGCTTGCGGCAGCAGAGCCCGGCCGTGGCCGTTAAGCACCAGTCGACGGCCTATCCGGTCAAACAAGGCCAGCCCGAGCAGGTTCTCCAGTTCGACCAGGGCAGCACTGACCGCTGATTGCGACAAGCCCAGCAACTCACCTGCCGCCGTAGTGGTACCGGCTTCGGCAATGCCGGAAAAGATCTGCAGCTGACGCAGCGATAGATGCATGACCTATCTCACAAATAGGTTGATTCAACCAATATTATCCGTTTTACAGGTAATAACCAGGGGGGCAGCATGGGCTATCTTCTAATAACCCAATGTTATGAACACCTCGACCCAAGGGCTGACCTCGATGCCCCTTTCCCGCCTCCCCGGCCTGTTGCTGACGGCCGCCGTCGCCGGCCTGTCAATCTGGCTGGGCACCTTGCCGTGGATGCAGAACCACGGCATCAGCGCGCTGACCCTGGCCATCGTCATCGGCATCGTGCTGGGTAACACGGTTTACCGCAGCCTGGCGACGCGCGCCGATGCAGGCGTTGTTTTCTCCAAGGCGACCTTGCTGCGTGCCGGCATCATTCTTTACGGCCTGCGTCTTACCCTGCAGGATATCGGCCAGGTTGGCGTTGCCGGCGTGGCGATCGATGCGCTGGTGCTGTGTTCCACCTTCGGCCTCGCCTGGTGGCTGGGCACCAGGCTGCTGGGCATGGACCGCAACTCGGCCCTGCTGATCGGCGCTGGCAGTTCGATCTGTGGTGCTGCCGCGGTAATGGCAGCCGAACCGGTGATCAAGGGCCGCGCCGAACAGGTCGCCGTTGCCGTGGCCACGGTGGTGGTGTTCGGCACGATCGCGATGTTCCTGTACCCGCTGCTGTACCAGTGGGGCGTGTCGGCGGGCTGGATGCCGCTGGATGAGACCGCGTTCGGCGTATTTACCGGCTCCACCGTGCATGAGGTCGCGCAGGTAGTGGCGGCTGGCCGTGCGGTCAGCGAACCTGCCGCCGATGCGGCCGTCATCACCAAGATGGTGCGGGTGATGATGTTGGCACCGTTCCTGGTTGGCCTGTCTGCCTTGCTGGCCCGCGGCCAGAACAGCAGCAATGGCGAGCGCTCGAAGATCACCATTCCGTGGTTCGCGTTTGGCTTCATCGCCATGGTCGGCTTCAACTCGCTGCAGCTGCTGCCGGCCGGGGTGCTGAAGGTATTGATCGATCTGGACACCGTGCTGCTGGCCATGGCGATGGCTGCGCTGGGCCTGACCACGCATGCTTCGGCGCTGCGTCAGGCCGGTGCCAAGCCGATGTTGTTGGCTTTGTTGTTGTTCGTCTGGTTGTTGGCTGGCGGCATGCTGATCAATCTTGGAGTGCGGGCTGCGCTGGGCTGAGGCGCTATTGGTAAGGCCGCTGCCGAGCATGGCTCGGCACTACAGGATTGGGGCCGCGACAGCTTTAGCCCCTCTCCCGCATGCGGGAGAGGGTTGGGGTGAGGCCAGCTGTTCGCTGGTAAAGCCCCTGCCGAGCATGGCTCGGCACTACAGGATTGGGGCCGCGACAGCTTTAGCCCCTC
>NZ_DAMBKV010000001.1:496261-609967 GCF_032066555.1 Stenotrophomonas sp. | reverse complement strand
GGTGAGGGGCGCTTTTCGCTGGTAACGCCTCTGCCGAGCATGGCTCGGCACTACAGGATTGGGGCCGCGGTGGCTTTAGCCCCTCTCCCGCGTGCGGGAGAGGGGTTGGGGTGAGGGGCGCTTTTCGCTGGTAACGCCTCTGCCGAGCATGGCTCGGCACTACATTTCAGAAACAAAAAAGGCCTTCCCGGTTACGGGAAGGCCTTTGCACTTTCGCTTGCAGCTCGATCAGGCTTCCGGGCGCATGTACGGGAACAGCAGCACGTCACGGATCGAGGCGCGGCCGGTCAGCATCATCACCAGGCGGTCTATGCCGATGCCCAGGCCGCCGGTCGGTGCCATGCCGTATTCCAGCGCACGGATGTAGTCGGCGTCGTAATGCATGGCTTCGTCGTCACCACCGTCCTTGGCTTCGACCTGAGCCTGGAAACGTGCGGCCTGGTCTTCCGGATCGTTCAACTCGGAGAAGCCATTGGCCAGCTCCTTGCCGTTGACGAACAACTCGAAGCGGTCGGTGTAACCAGCATCGGTATCGCTGGCGCGGGCCAGCGGCGAGACCTCGACCGGGTGATCGGTGATGAAGGTCGGCTGGATCAAGGTGTGCTCGACCGTGGCCTCGAAGATCTCCAGCAGCAGCTTGCCCCAGCCGTAGCTCGGCTTGACGCGGATTTTCAGGCGCTCGCAATGACGCAGCAGCGCATCACGATCAGTGCAGTCGGCGGCCGAGATCTCGGGGTTGTGATGACGCACGGCTTCGTCCATGCGCCAACGACGGAACGCCGGGGCCAGGTCGATCTGCGCGCCATCCCATTCAACAACGGTGGTGCCCAGCACGCTCTGCGCGACGTCGCGGATCACGCCCTCGGTCAGGTCCATCACTTCGTTGTACGTGGCATAGGCCTCGTACAGCTCCATCATGGTGAATTCCGGGTTATGGCGGGTGCTGACGCCTTCGTTGCGGAAGTTGCGGTTGATTTCGTAGACGCGCTCAAGGCCGCCAACCACCAGACGCTTCAGGTACAGCTCCGGCGCAACGCGCAGGTACAGGTCCAGGTCCAGCGCATTGTGGTGGGTGGTGAACGGCTTGGCCGTGGCGCCGCCGGGGATGTAATGCATCATCGGCGTTTCGACTTCGAGGAAGTCGCGGTTGTCCAGCCATGCGCGCATGGCGCGGATGATCTTGGAGCGCTTGATGAAGACCTCGCGCGACTCCGGGGTGACTATCAGGTCGACGTAACGCTGGCGATAGCGCTGTTCGACATCGGCCAGGCCGTGCCACTTGTCCGGCAGCGGGCGCAGCGACTTGGTCAACAGGCGGATGCTGGTCGCCTTGACCGACAGTTCGCCGGTCTTGGTGCGGGTCAGGCCGCCCTCGACGGCGATGATGTCGCCCACATCCCAGCCCTTGAACGCGGCATAGATGTCGCCCAGCGCGGTGGCCTGCAGGAACAGCTGGATGCGGCCGCTCTCGTCCTGGATCTGGGCAAAGCTGGCCTTGCCCATGATGCGCTTGGCCATCAGACGGCCGGCCATCTTCACGGTGCGGCCGGTGGCTTCCAGGGCCTCGCCGGTCCAGACCTCGGCGTCGGCGTACTCTGCCTGCAACTTGCCGGCGAAGTCTTCGCGACGGAAGTCGTTCGGGTAGGCGATGCCCTGCCCGCGCAGTGCCGTGAGTTTCGCGCGGCGCTCGGCGATGAGGCTGTTCTCGTCGACGGGGGGCTGCTGCGTTTCAGGGGTCTGTTCGGTCATGGCTTTGATTTCTATTTGGGGGAGTTAACCAAGGTGCGGCCACCGCCGGGTGAAACCGCACCGTACAACAAGGGAATGGCCCGCGCAGGGCCATTCCGGATCACGCGTCACTGCGTTTGGCGCCGGCTTCCAGGCCCGACTTGAGGCTGGCCTCGATGAACTCATCCAGGTCGCCGTCCAGCACCTTCTGCGTATCGGTACGTTCAACGCCGGTGCGCAGGTCCTTGATACGGCTCTGGTCGAGCACGTAGTTGCGGATCTGGCTGCCCCAGCCGATGTCCGACTTGGTGGCTTCCAGCGCATCACGCTCGCTGTTGCGCTTCTGCACTTCCAGCTCATAGAGCTTGGCGGCCAGCATCTTCATCGCGGTGTCGCGGTTCTGGTGCTGGCTGCGGCCGGTCTGGCAGGCGACCACGGTATTGGTCGGGATGTGGGTGATACGCACCGCCGACTCGGTCTTGTTGACGTGCTGGCCGCCGGCACCGGAGGAACGGTACACGTCGGTGCGCAGGTCGGCCGGATTGATGTCGATCTCGATGTTGTCATCGACTTCCGGCGACACGAATACCGAGGTAAAGCTGGTGTGGCGGCGGTTGTCCGAGTCGAATGGCGACTTGCGCACCAGCCGGTGCACGCCGATCTCGGTCTTCAGCCAGCCGTAGGCGAACTCGCCCTCCACCCGGAACGTCGCCGATTTGATGCCGGCGACGTCGCCGCCGGACACTTCCATCAGCTCGGTCTTCCAGCCGCGCGATTCGCACCAGCGCAGGTACATGCGCAGCATCATTTCCGCCCAGTCCTGGGCTTCGGTACCGCCGGCACCGGCCTGGATGTCGACGAAGGCGTTGCAGCTGTCCATTTCGCCCGAGAACATGCGCTGGAATTCGAGCTTCTCGATGTGCGACTGGTACTTGTCCAGGTCAGCCACCACGGCCAGCGCGGTGTCCTCGTCCTGTTCGCTCTCGGCAAGCTCCAGCAATTCGGTGGCTTCGGACAGGCCATCCAGTACATCGGCAATGCCGGTGACGGTCTTGTCCAGCACCGAGCGCTCGCGGCCCAAGGTCTGGGCATACTCGGGATTGTTCCAGATGTCCGGATTTTCGAGTTCGCGGGTTACTTCTTCGAGACGTTCTTTCTTGACGTCGTAGTCAAAGATACCCCCTGAGCGATACCACGCGATCAGTCAGATCGGTGATTCGCTGGCGGATGGGATTCAGTTCGATCATGGTCGGTCTAATAAGGCAGACAAGCTGTCGATTCTAGCACCCCGCCGGGCCCTGTATCGGTCACCCCGGCGCGGAACCCTTTCTCGCTGAATAGACACAACTTAACGTTAGAATCGCCGCCTGACCCGCGAAGACGGGGAAAGGAGACATAACTGACCATGAAGGACCTAAGCTTGAACGCCAGCCACGCTCGCCTCTTTGCTGCTATCACCATGACCTTGGCACTTACCGCCTGCCAGAAGCTGGGCGGGATTGCCGCCAGCGGCGCCGACAAGGCGCCCAGCCTGACCGTCGGGGAAACGGTCTCCGGTGAGATCACCTCCTCCAGCACCCTGAACTACAACGACGGCAGCCGTCACCAGAGCTACAAAGTCACCATGAAGAGCGGCGAAGCCGTCTCGCTGGAACTGGGCGGCTCGCTCAGCGGCCAGTTGGCGGTATTCGATGGCCAGAACATGATCGCCAACGCGTCCTCCTCCGGAATGAGCGAAGGCGACTCCACGGCCAGCGCGGTCAATCTCGCTTTCCGCGCGCCGAAGGACGGCACCTATCTGGTCGCGGTCAATAGCGCCAGCGCCGACGCCTTCGGTCCGTTCAAGCTCAAGGCCGCCAAGGTCGTGCCCTACGACGGCAAGCCGTTGGCCGCCGACAGCGAGGCAACCGACTGGCTGATGGGCGACAAGCAGGAATACAAGCTCAAGATCGACAAGGCCGGCCTGTACTCCATCACCGCCGACTCCAGCGCGTTCGACTCCTACCTGCGCCTGAACGGCCGTAACGTCGAACTGGAAGACGACGACAGCGGCGGCAGCCTCAATGCCCGCATCCAGACCTACCTGGAGCCGGGTGACTACACCATCGCCGCCTCCTCGGTGAACGGCAGCACCGGCTCCTTCAAGCTCAGCGTCAAGCTGACGCCGACGCCCAACGGCCTGGTCACCCGCGATGGCACCTCCCTGACCGTCGGCCAGACCGCGCAGTCGATGATGGACTCGCGTGGCCGTCGCACCTTCGTGCTCAACCTGGATGCGCCCAAGCAGATCCAGTTCGACGCCATCGCCGACAACTTCGACTCGGTACTGAAGATCACCGGCCCCGGCGTTGACGAAGAGAACGACGACGGCGGCAACGGCACCAACGCGCAGCTGATCCTGAACCTGCGCGCCGGCCGTTACATCGTTGCGGTCAGCAGCCTGGGCAGCCAGCAAGGCGTGTTCGAACTGGAAACCACCGATCTTGGCGGTGGCGATGTCGCTGCGCCGGCCAACAGCAACCGCAAGGATGCTGCCGAGGAAGCCGCTGCCGCTGCCGCCGACGCAGCTGCCGCCGTCATCCACTAAGCCACACCGCCCACCGCGCCCGCGGGCGTGATGGGCCCACCGCCACGCTGCCTGCCCCCGCAGGCAGCGTGGCTGCTTTTTACCCCTGCTTCCCACATCAAGGAGTTCAAGTGAAGCGATTTGCAGCCGGACTGCTGTCCCTTGCCATTGCCGCCGCCGTGCACGCCCCCGCGTATGCCGCCGGCCCGGCCCGCGCGCTCGCCATCGACGGCGACGTCTCTGGTGAAATCACCTCTTCCAGCCCGGTCAACTACAGCGACGGCACCCGCAGCCAGCTGTTCTCGTTGCAGATGGGCGCCGGCCAGGCGGTATCGCTGAAGCTGGAAGGCGCACTCAAGGGTGCGCTGGCCGTATTCAATCGTGACGTGCTGGTGTCCCGCACCGACGGCGGTGGCGAAGGCAGCACCACGCTGAGCATGCGTGCCGACAAGGCCGGCCAGTACCTGGTCGCCGTCAGCGGCGCCGATGCACGTGCCTTCGGCCCGTTCCAGCTGTCCGCCGAACCCATCGTTGCCTATGACGGCAAGCCGTTGACGGCTGGCCGCCGGGTCACCGACTGGCTGAGCAATGGTGACAAGACCTTTGTCCTGCAGGTCGACAAGCCGGGCCTGTACACCATCAACCTGGAGTCGAACGAGTTCGATGCCCGCCTCGAACTGAGCGGCAACGGCCTCAATCTGGAAGACGATGACGGCGGCAGCAACCTCAACTCGCGCCTGGTCGCTCCGCTGCAGCCGGGCCGCTACACCCTGACCGCCGGCGGCCTGGGTGAGGCTTCCGGCGCGTTCTATCTGGGCGTCGAACAGTCGGATTTCCCGGAAGGCCTGGTCTTCAATGACGGCACCAACCTGCCGTTGGAAGGCACCGTCAGCGGCTTCATTGGCGCCGACGACACCCGCAGCTTCGTGCTGAACCTGCCGGAACGCCGTCGCGTGCAGCTCGATGCCAGCGGCAAGGAACTGGACACCATGCTCACCATCCAGGGTGGCGATATCACCCTCAGCGATGACGACGGCGGCGGCGGTGTCAATTCGCGCATCAGCCAGGTGCTGGATGCCGGTGAATACAACGTGTCGGTGCGCTCGGTGAACAGCCGTGGCGGTGTGTTCCAGCTCGCCACCGCCACTGCAGCCGCGCCGGATGGCCCGACCCGTCCCGAGCTCAAGCTTGGCCGCGAAGTCACCGGCCAGCTGCGCGCAGGCAACCGTGACCTGTACACCCTTGAGATTCCGCGCAAGGGCAAGTATGTGATCAGCATGACCGCAGGCTCCTCCAGCCTGGATGGCATGATCACCCTGATGCGCAATGGCGAAGAAGTTGCCCAGCAGGATGACAGCGACTCCAGCCTCGATCCGAACCTGGAGATCGACCTGGAAGCCGGTCGTTACATCGTTCTCGCACACAGCTTCGATCCGAACGCCACCGGCAGCTACCGCCTGCTGGCACGTCGCAAGTAAGCAAGCGGCACCGAAAGGCCGATGCCAGATCACTGGCATCGGCCTTTTCTTTTTGCAGGAGCGGCGTAAGCCGCGAAGCCAGCACTGCCAAACCCTCGCCCTGACGCATCGATTGCTTCGCGGCTTACGCCGCTCCCACAAACAGATGGCATATGGCAGATAGCCAGCAAGCTGCTCAGCGCACCTCGAACTCACCCACCAGCACGGTATCGCTGGCGTCCTGCAAACGCATGGTCACCGCTTTGTCCTGCTGCTGCGGCGTGCCCCAATGCGTACTCAACCTGAGCATCAAGGTGGTCGCACCGGTGACCAGCTGCTGCCGGCTGCCAAAGTAATTGGCCTCCACCTTATAGATCCCCGGCTTGGCATCGCGTAGCGAGAACTGCTCCGGACCGTAGCCCCCGGTGAAGTCCTGCGACATCTGCCCGCCTTGGCGGGTCAAACGATTGCCGTAGTACGCGCGTTCGCCGTCGGGATCAGTGACCCACAGGTCCATGTCGCTATTGTCCGCGTCCCAGGCCAACACCACGCGCAGATCCAGCGGCATCGCCTTGCGCAGGCGCGGGTCAACCTGCGTGGCATCCAGCGACTGGCCACCGCGCGCAAGCAGGTTGGTCAGCTCATCCAGCGCGATCAGTGCAACGCCATCAAAGCGACCATCCCATTGCCGCTGCACCACCTGGTAGAGCGGACCAATCGCCTGCTGAGGATGCCCTGCCGCTGCCAGCGCCAGCCCCAGATCGCGGAAGCTCTGCGGCTCATCCTGCGCCATCAGCAGCACCTGCTCGAACACCGGCACCGCAAGCGCGGGCGCATTGGCCTGCATCAAGCGATACCCCAACACGCGCAGCAGGTGCCGGTTATCGAGCTCCATCTCGGCCAGGTTGGACAGCACCCGCAGCGCCAGCTCGCGCTGTCCGGCGGCAAACAATATGTCGGCCACATCCAGGAAGAACGCGCTGCTGTTGGCGTTGGCTTCACGCTCATCCAGGTACCACGCATACAACTCAGCAACCGGGGCCTTGCGCAGGCGCTGCGCAACGGCTGAGTCCGGCTCCCATGCGGCAAGCTGGATCTGCACCGCGCCGGAGTTGACCGACGCACCGTCTGCAGCTGCCGCCACCTCGGCCACGGCATCATTGCTGCTGCCGGTGACCACGACCCTGTCCAACGCCGAGGACTCGGCCGAAACCGCCGCTGCAGCAGGTGCAGGTGCGGGCGGAGGTGGCGCCATCGCCATTGCCGCTACTGGCGCGCCACTCGAACGCTGCCTTGCCAACCCGGAGCCCTGCGCCACGTTCAGCGGCGCGTCCTTGGGCCAAGGTTTTTCCCACCACGCCTGGCGCTGCCGCCATTGCTCGGCCACCTCATCAAGATGGGTCTTGCGCGCGGCCTCACGGTCGGCAACCTGGCGGGCAAAGCGACGGTCGTATTCGGCCCGCAACGCCGCCGGTGGCCGGATCGCATAGCGCAGGTAGTCATCCAACGTATCCAGCACCAGCAAGGAACTGCCCTCACTGACCATGCCGAACTGCTGCGACAGCCGCTGCATCGCCTCGCGGTTGCCACGCGGGTCCACCGCCAGCTGCTGCAAGCGCGCCTGCGCCCACAGCCCTGCCATCAAACCGCCATCGGTACTGCCGGGCACGATGTTCAGCGTTTGCCACTGACCACCATTGATGCGCAAGCGCAGCTCGGCCGGCGCCGCATCGGTACGTGCGTACAGCCACAACCAGCCCTGCTCCAGACTGCGGCGATCAATCACTACATCGTGCAGCCCAGCAGCTGGCGCAACTTCCACCGTGGCAGGTGTCGCCAGCAGCCGAGTTGCCGCCGCAGCCACGTCATCGGAGTCCAGCTGCACAAGACTGCCGCCGTTGGCTTCGCTCCAGCCGCGCAGGCGCGCCGTATCGGCCCCCGCCGCCGCACTATTGATCGCATACAGGCGCTGACCTGCCGCCAGGGCAGGCAATGCCGATGCGCCCCAATTGGACAGGCCATCACTGAGCAGCAGGTATTCGCCAAGCTCTGCCTTGGGCGTCCACGAAGCCAAGGCGCTGGCGCCATCGTTGGGGGTCTGCTCCAACACACGGCGCAACCCACTCCAGTCGCCCTTGCGGATACTGAAACGACGCTCCGCTTCCGGCTTGTCGCGCAGCACCGTCAATACAACGCTGCCCTCACCCATCACCGCGAAATAGCGATCCAGCAATGCGAACTCACGCGCGCGGTTGCGCGTACCCGCCGAGCCTGATGCATCCCATAGCAGGCCGATCTTTGCAGGCAAACTGCGCGCAACCGGCGTAGCTGCCGGCAGCTGTGCAAGCAGATACTGTTGCCCGTCGTAACGCGCGGACTGCAGCGCCGGCTGCGGCTTGGCTGGCAGCTGCCATTGCAGCTGCGCCGGCAACTGCCGACCGTTGCCCTGCCAATCCAGCGCACCCGCCATCAACCGGAACGGTGCCTGGCCAAGCTTGTCAGCGCCACTCGCACGCAGGCGAAGGCTGACCTCGTCGGCCGCTGCCGCAAACTGCAATGGCAAACGCCACTGCCAGCCTGCGCCGGACAAGGGCATCGCCTCACGGATGGTCAACTGCACCCGGCGGCTGCCCTCCGCGGGCAAGGGATACACACGAAGACGGAATTGATTGCCTGCAGTCTGCTCCAGCAGCGCCGGGTCCTGCCCCTGTCGGGTGATCGCCTCGAATACCTGCCGCCCACGCTCCTTCGGCACCGGCACCGCGTCACGCAGCTGCCCATCAATATCCAGGGCGAAGCCACTGATCTGCTGACCATCGGCCAAGGGGAACTGCAGCTCGCCTTCCATCACCCGCCGGTTGGGATTGTGGAACACCAGCTCGATCCGGGTCTGGGCGATCCCGGCTTGCACCTCGCCGTCGACGGTCACCCGCCGCAGTTCGATCGGCTGCTCGTCCTTGGAGACGGCAATCAGTACCGGCGGCTGGATCAGCCCCCTGCTCTGCTGCGCGGCGACCGGCGTCACTGCCACACCCGCCATCAGCAAAATCATCCAACAACGCCGCCAGCTAGTCAGGCTCATCACAGCACTCCGTCCAAGGGTTGGGAGATCAAACGCGCCATCAGCCAGAACGGGGTTGGCGGATCAATCATTCCCTTCCTCATCGGCGCCCCCCCTCACCAGGCTGCCCAACTCAAGCCCGCTTGCCCAAGGGCATTGTGCCGTGTTTCGGCCCCCCAAGAGGCGAGCCTTGGCCGTATCCGGAGCGCCACCCTGCGGAAGCCCGCCCTCCTGAATTTGACCGGCTGAAACAGCCCAAAACGAACAACAAACCGACGCTGATCGGCCTCAGGCCGAGGCAGTCGCTTCCATGTTGTTGCTCAGCTTCGACTTCAGCCCCGGCAGGTAGCGCCGACTGCAGGCGACCTCCTTGCCGTCGGCCATATGCAACAGGGCCTCGCCACCGTCGAGCGGCTCGATCGACACCAGCTGTGCCAGATTGATCAGCCAGCTGCGGTGGACGCGGACGAAACATGTCGCATCCAGTTTCTGTTCCAGTGCAGCCATGGTGATCCGCAACGGGTAGTCGTGCCCGCGCAGGTGCAGGTTGACGTAGTTGCCGGCGGCCTGTGCCCATTCGATATCGGCCGTTGCGATCAGAAAGTCCCGGCCCAGCTTGCGGACCAGCAGACGCTCGGGATGATCGATGGGCTCCACCGGCGGCCCTTCATCCGGCTCGGCCAGCAACTGCGCCTCGCCCTGCAGGCGCCGACGCAGGAAGCGGTAGCCATCGATGCAGAACAGGATGGCGGCGTAGGTGCGCACGTCCTTGAGGTATTCGTACAGCAGCTCTTCCGGCCAGGAGCCAACCTGATAGCGCTCCCCCACCACGGCATAGGCGAGCATCCTCAGCCCGAACATTGCCAGCACGTGCAGCAGGGAGATCGGCACGCTGGCCAGCAGGTACCAGGGCAAGCGTCGGCGCCAGTTGTCCAGATGCAGCGGCCATCGTCTGCTGAACCAAACGATGGCTGGCACCAACAACAGCAACCAGACCAGTCCGCTGGAGAACTCCCAGACCCAGGGCTCCCACCATTCCATGGAGGGTGCACCGGAACGGTTGGCATCCATCCAGGTGGTGATCGCATTGCCGCTGCAGTTGATCAACACCAGCAGCAACCAGAACAGAAGCTCCATGCTTTGCCGCCATGGAGTGGAGCGATTCAACAGGGTCGGCGATGCGGCTTGGCTCATCCGCGCATTCTAGACGGCGCGAAGGCCGCAGCCCTCGCTGCCCATCCCCGGATGCCCGCCACTCGTCCCCAAACGCCCGCAGATCGGCCCTTCCGGCACCGCGGGAGCGCGTCCCGGGTTGCAATGACGCCCTTCTCCATAAGCTGGACACGCAATGCACAGACGCCACGACCTGGATTGGCTGCGGGTGATCGCCTTCGGCTTGTTGGTGATCTACCACGTCGGCATGTACTACGTGAGCTGGGACTGGCACGTCAAAAGTCCGGCCGCGAGCATTGCGCCGGAGCCGTTCATGCTGCTGAGCTCGCCATGGCGGATGTCGCTGCTGTTCCTGATCTCGGGCGTCGCCACCGCCTTCATGTTCGAACGCCGCCCCGCTGGGCTGCTGCGCCGCCGCTCCTGGCAACTGCTGCTGCCATTGCTGTTCGGGATGGCGGTGATCGTGCCGCCGCAGGCCTACTATCAGGTGGTCGAGCAACTACCCGGCGGATACAGCGAGTCCTACTGGGCGTTCTATGGCAAATATCTCAGCGGTTACCAGGGTTTCTGTGACAGCGACGGCTGCCTGCGCGTCCCGACCTGGAACCATCTCTGGTTTCTGCCCTATCTGTGGAGCTACACCGTTCTGGCCTGGCTGCTGTGGCGGCTGTTGCCCACGTCCGCATTGCAGCGCCTGCGCCAATGGAGCGGCTTTCTGCTAGGCCACTGGGGGGCTCTGGTCGTCCCGGCAGCGATTTTGGCTGTCGCGCGCCTGCTGCTGGTCAATCGCTTCGAGCAGACCCATGCGCTGATCGATGACTGGTACAACCATGCCCAGTACGCCAGCGTCTTCATGATCGGCTTCCTCGGTGCATTCAGCCCCCGCTTCTGGGAATCACTGCAACGCTTGCGCTGGCTGTCGCTGATTGTGGCAGCTGGCTGCTATGCCGGATTGATCCATGTCTGGTACCTCTCCGGCTACAACGATGCACAACCCCCGCCCGTGGAGTTGCGCCTGTTGCTCCGGCTTGCCTGGGCGCTGAACCAGTGGTGCGCGATCGCTGCCTTGTTGGGTTTCGCCTACCGCTGGCGCAATGCCGACAGCCCGCTGCTGCGCTATCTCACCCTGGCGGTGTTCCCGCTCTATATCCTGCACCAGACCGTGATCGTGGTACTGGCACATATGCTCAAACCGCTGGGGCTGACGCCCGCCATCGAGGCTGGCCTGTTGATCGCGGCAACCCTGACCTTGTGCCTTGGCGCCTATGCACTGATCCGGCGCTGCCCGCCGCTGCGACCCTTGTTTGGGCTGCAGCGCGAACCGGCAATTACCCCTCGCACAGCGTCGGCGAACGCCGTGACCGATTGATGCCAACCATCGCGCAGCACAGCTCTTTGCAAACCTGCCCTGCGCCCGTCGTAGCCTGCTCAGCCCGGCTCGGCCTGGGTTGCAGCCACCAGTGGCCGCGCGGGCGCCGGCTTGCTCGGGAACGCGTGACGCAGGATGCGCCACATTACCTGCCCGAACTGGCGCGGCAGTGAGCCGGTGTTGTAGTGCTGGCCGTAACGCGCGCAGATGGCCTTTACCTCCACCGCCATTGCCGCGTAGCGGTTGGCGGGGATATCGGGGTAGAAGTGGTGTTCGATCTGATGGCTGAGATTGCCGGTCATCACATCCATCCACTTGCCGCCGGTCAGGTTGGACGAGCCACGCAGCTGGCGCAGATACCAATGACCGCGGCCTTCATTGCGGACGCACTCCTTGGGGAAGGTCTCGGCATCTGCGGTGAAGTGACCGCAGAAGATCACCACATAGGTCCATACGTTGCGGAGAATGTTGGCCGCCACATTGCCCAGCAGCACTGGCAGGAAGAACGGTCCCGCCAATGCCGGGAACAGCACGTAGTCCTTCAGCACCTGCAGCAGCGCCTTGCGGCCGACCGGACGCGCCTGGTTCCAAAGCTGCTTGAGGGTCATCTTGCCGACCAACACACGGCCGATGCGCAGGTCCTGTATGGCGATGCCCCACTCGAACAGCAGCGCGAACACCACCGCCACGAACGGCTGGGCCAGGAAGAACGGGTGCCAGCGCTGCTCGGGGAAGATCCGCAGCAGGCCGTAGCCGATGTCATCGTCCAGCCCGCGCACGTTGGTATAGGTGTGGTGGCGGAAATTATGGGTCTTGCGCCAGTTTTCCGAAGTACCGGCGATATCCCATTCGTAGGTCTTGCCCTGCAGCTGCGGATCGCCCATCCAGTCGTACTGGCCGTGGATGACGTTGTGCGCCAGCTCCATGTTCTCCAGGATCTTGGACAAGCCCAACAGCAGCACGCCGGCGATCCACGCCGGCACCAGCAGGCTGTGCACGAAGGCTCCGAGGAACAGCAGCGCCCGCCCTGCCACGCCGGTCCAGCGCACCGCTGCCACGATCCGACGGATGTAGCGCGCGTCACTTGCGCCCAACAAGGCCTGGTGGCGTGCCTTGACGGCGTCGAGTTCGTCACCGAAGCGCTGCAGTTCGGCAGCTGACAGCACGCGGTTGTGCACGGAAGACATGAGTTACAGCTCCAAGGTCAAATCGGTGCTGGCGCTGCTGACGCACAGCTTGAGCGGCACGGACGGCTCGCTGATGTATTCACCGGTCAAGGTGTGGCGGGTAATGCCCGAGGTTTTCCCGCAGACACAGGTGTTGCAGATGCCCATCCGGCAACCGCTGGCAGGCTGAATCCCGGCTGCCTCCAGCGCCGGCAACAAGGCGACCCCGCGCGGCACGCTGAGCGTGCGGCCAGTCCTGAGCAGCTGGATCTGCACACTGCCCTGCTCCACCTCAGCCAGCTGCGGGGCGCTGAACGCCTCCGAATCGAAGTGCGCAACCCGTGCCTGCAGGCGGCTGCGCGCAGCATCCACAAAGCCGCCAGGCCCACACGCCAGCACATGCGCCGGAGCCAGATCCCCAAGACTGCCGAGCGCGTAGCTTCCCACGCGCGCCGCACCCTCGCCGGTTACTGCCAGATGCAGGCGGAACGCGGGATGGCGGCCGGCGATGGCCTTGAATTCGTCGACGAAGCACAACTGCTCGCGTTGACGCGCCCAGTAAACCAGATCGACCGGGCCCGGCATCCCCTGCACATCCAACTGGCGCAGCAAGGCGCGCAGCGGAGTGATGCCACTGCCGGCAGCCAGCATCACCAGCTTCGGCGGCAGCACCGCGGGGAGCAGCATTTCACCGAACGCCTGCCCCAGCGCGAACACCTCGCCCACGGCCGCGTGTTCACACAGGTACTGGCTGAGCTTGCCACCGGCAATACGTTTGACCGTGACCGCCAAACGCCCGTTCTCAAGCGCGGCAGGGCTATAGCTGCGGGTGGTCAGGCGCCCATCCAGTTCCACCCCAAGATTGATGTGCTGGCCGGCCTGCATGCCACGGAAGTGACGATTGGGCTGCAATTCGAGGGTGACGGCATCGGCGCTGGCCTGATGGCGCGCCAGCAGCCGGGCCAAGGGGCGCCGCAGCGTCCACAGTGGATGCACCCGGGTAGACCAGAAATCAAAGAAACCTTCGCTCAGCCAGGGGATCGGCGGCGGCGCGGCATTGCGGTAGACAGCACTCATGTTGCGCACTATACGGCCGAGCATACATCTGTGTATACACTTGTATATTCGCAGTACAGGCTATGATTCACGCACCTGACCGGCCCGAGCCCCATGACAGCACGCGAACAGCCCCTGCCCGCACACGATGACCTGCACCCGGCGCGCAAGGCTTCCATCTCGCGTGACGACCTGCTGGCCGCCGCACTGGCCCTGATCGGCCCGCACCGCAGCGTATCCACGCTGAGCCTGCGCGAGGTCGCGCGTGAAGCCGGAATCGCGCCGAACTCGTTCTATCGCCAGTTCCGCGACATGGACGAACTGACGGTAGCGTTGATCGATCTGGCCGGGCGCTCGTTGCGCACCATCATCGGCCAGGCCCGGTTGCGTGCTGCCGACAGCAACCGCGGCGTGATCCGGTTGTCGGTGGAAACGTTCATGGAACAACTGCGTGCCGACGACCGCCTGATGCATGTACTGCTGCGCGAAGGCACTGCCGGCTCGGACGCGTTCAAGCAGGCGGTGGACCGCGAACTGGGTTACTTCGAGGAAGAGCTGAAGGCTGATCTTGTGCGCCTGGCCGCGCTCGATGGCGCGAGCCTGTACGAGCCCGCCCTCGCCGCCAAGGCAATCACCCGGCTGGTATTCGCCATGGGCGGCAGCGCGATCGACCTGCCCGAGGAACGGGATCCCGAGCTGATCGAACAGATGTCGCAGATGATCCGCATGATCATCACCGGCGCCCGCGCGCTGGCGCGGCATCCAGTAAAGGCCTGAAGCAAGCCAAACGATGTTGCGTGGTGGCGGGAGCGGCGTACGCCGCGAGGCCGATGATCGCCCAGATCACAGCGTTCCCTGAACTTCATTGGTGCCAGCTTCGCGGCTTACGCCGTTCCTACAGACGGTGTATCGGTAAAGCCCCTGCCGAGCATGGCTCGGCACTACGCTGCGCCCTTGGCCTTAGTGGCCATCGAGCTGACGCACGGATCAGGAGGTTGTGGGAGCGGCGTAAGCCGCGAAGCTGATGATCTGCCAGATCGCAGCTCTCCCTGCACTTCATTGGTGCCGGCTTCGCGGCTTACGCCGTTCCTACAGACTGTCTATCGGTAAAGCCCCTGCCGAGCATGGCTCGGCACTACCTTTGCAGACATTGGCGGTAGCGGCTGTCTACCCGGTTGGCGAACCACTCGGTAGTCAGTTCGCGGGTGATCTTGGGGCTGTCCAGGCGGATGCCGGGAATCAATGCGCGCGGCAACACCTTCCCTGCGCGCGCATCTGCCATGGCGAACACCTGCGAATGCAGCGCGCTGTCACTGAACTCCAGGCGATCAGACTGCGCAAGCGCACGCCGTATCTCACGGTCGTCCATGCCTAGTCGCGGCGCCAGCCTGCGCACCGCCAGTTCGGTCTGGCCCGGCTTGTCGATTGGCGCATCCGGCACCAGCAGATCACCATCCAGCGCCAGCGAAACACCTGTCAGCAGGCTCACCGCCCTCTGGAATGCAGCATTGCGGCTGGCATAGCGGCCCGCGTTGTAGTCGGCAAAGCGATGCACCTTCTGTGTATAGGGCGTCTGGTAATCGAGCAGATGGCCGACACCGAAGTACACGCCGCCACGCCGGGTGAACACCTCATCACGGATACTGCGCGCCACCGGGTACGGGTAGTCCTGCGCATTTGCCTGCGCAAAAGGAATGCTGACCTGCATCGCGCCGCCAGTCTGCACAGGATTTTTTCCGGCAAACAAACGTTGCCCCATCGGCACGCGACCAATGATTTCCTCGTACAACTCACTCAGGTCCCGTTCGCTGCGTACCCGCGCCAACTGCTCGCCGTAACTGCGACCATCACTCCCCTTCACCTTCAGGCCCGCATCCACCAGCAGCTTCGGTATATGCACGGCGGCGGCGCGGCGATCTATTTCGCCGCGGGCAATCCGCGGCAGATTGGGCACCTCGGGATTGGCGCGATAACCGGACTCCTGCTCGATCACCGCCAGCACCGCGCAGATATTCTCGCGCGAAGGCTCAATGCGTTGCGCGGTCAACGCCATACGGATATCCGTCGCCCAGCCTGTACGATCAGCGACCGTCGCTGGAATACGGCGCGCGATTTCATCCTGCAACGTTGCCATCGTCGGACCCGGCGCGGGCGCTGGGACCGTGCTGCAGGCGGCCAGCGTCGCCACCAACAACAGACTCGCCAGCAGCCGCGGCGCGTCCCCGGCATCGCCAGGAAAAACGCGGGCAGCGCTGCCCCAACCATCGCAAGTCGCCAGCCTGCCCATATACTTCGCACCCTCGTCTGTCCAAATCATCGAACGTGGCTTGACCCTTGAGCGCCACCGCTGAACAGTACTTCCCGCTTGTGGTTCCCGCCACCTCCCTGCTGCTGGGGCTGGCGCTGTTGGCTGGCTGGCGTTCATTGCGCGACCACCGCTACCTGTTGTGGCTGGCCGGTGGCTACATCTGCACCGTTTTTCCGCTGGCCGCGCAGATCCTGATGGACAACGCCCGGATGGCGACCTGGTCAGTACTGACCGGCGCGATGTACTGCGCGGGCAGCTGGGCCACGGCACAGGGTTTCGCACTCAGATCCGGCGGCAGGGTGTCGGGGCCGGCCGCACTGGCCATCAGCCTGATTACGCTGTTGGCACTGTTCTGCTTCTCCAGGCTCGATGATGTGCTGGGCACGCGCATCGTCTTCCTCAACCTCGGCATGGGGCTGCTGCTCGCGTTGGCGTTGCCAGTGCTGTTTGACAGCGAGCAACCGGACACGCTCTTCGAACGCCTGCTGCGCAGGACGTATCTGCTGCTGGTGGCATACGCGATCCTGCGCCCGCTGCTGGCCTGGTTGCTGGCCGGCTGGTTCACCAGCAGTGGTCTGCCGCGCTCCGGTCTTTGGCTGTGGATGCTGGCCTTCAACCTGTTGCTCAATCTGTGGCTGCTGTTTCTGCTGCTGGGCGGGCTGGCCCAGCAGCTGATGGGAGAACTGCGCCATGAGCGCAACCACGATCCGCTCACCCAGTTGCTGAACCGCCGCGCCTTCTTCGAGATCGCCAACCACCGGCTACAGCACGATCCCGCCAGGCCCTGGGCCCTGCTCGCCTGCGATGTGGACCACTTCAAGCAGGTCAATGACACCTGGGGCCATGCGGCCGGCGACAACGTCCTGCGCCAGGTAGGCGTGCTGTTGCAGCAGATGACACGCCCGGATGATCTGGTTGCCCGCTTCGGCGGTGAGGAATTCGTGCTGCTGGTGCACTGCCATGACCTGTCCACCGCTGCGCGCATCGCCGAACGCATCCGCGTCGGCCTCAGCCAGATGCACTGCTCACCGGCAAAGCAATCCATCACTGCCAGTTTCGGCGTCACCATGGTGGCAACAGCGCAGGATCTGGAAAGCGCGCTGGAACGCGCCGACCTCGCTGTCTATCAAGCCAAGCACGAAGGACGCAACCGCTTGATCCTCAGCCCATCGCAGGACGGCACCGACTGCATGCTCCCGGACCAGCAAGCCACACCTTGATTCGTAGCCCATGCCGCGGATCACTCCGCAGCGGCATGCTTGCACACGGCATGCCCGCTGCGCAACGCGAGATCGGCATAGGGCCGCACCACCGGATACACCCGCTTTACGCTAGGCTTGCGTTTCTTCCTGACTGTGCATTCCCGTGAAAACAGTTCACGCCACCCGCTACATCACGCCGCTGCGCGAAGGCGGTTCACTGCCGGCGGTGATCGAAGCCGACGACGATGGCATGTACGTCATCAAGTTCCGCGGTGCCGGGCAAGGGCCCAAGGCCCTGATCGCCGAACTGGTGGTTGGGCGGCTTGCACAGGCGCTGGGCCTGCCGATGCCGGACATCGTCCTGGTCGAGCTGGATCGCGAGTTCGCGCGTACCGAGCCCGACCCGGAGATCCAGGACCTGATCCGCGCCAGCGAGGGCACCAACCTGGGCAGTGACTACCTGCCCGGCGCGATCAACTACGATCCTGCGGCGATGCAACCCGACGCCGAGCTGGCCTCGCGCATCGCCTGGTTTGATGCCTACACCAGCAACGTGGATCGCACCGCGCGCAACCCCAACCTGATGGTCTGGCATCGCCAGCTCTATCTGATCGATCACGGCGCAGCGCTGTACTTCCACCACGACTGGGAGAACGCCGGCGAAGCCTGCGGCAAGCCTTTCGCGTTGATCAAGGACCACGTGTTGCTACCGTTCGCCAGCCGCATCGCCGAAGCCGACGCGGCGCTGGCCCCCTTGCTGACCGACGCAGTCATCGACGGCATCGTCGCGCAGATTCCAGAAAGCTGGCTGCAGACCGAGCCCTTTTTTGACGATGCGAGCGCCTACCGGTCCGCCTACGCCAGCTATCTGAAGCGCCGCCTGCAATTGCGTGAAGCCTTCGTACAGGAGGCCATCCGTGCCCACGCTGCATACCTATGATTACGCCATCATCCGCGTCGTACCGCGGGTGGAGCGCGAAGAGTTCATCAACGTAGGCGTGATCGTCTCCTGCCCCAGCGCGGGCTACCTGCAGGCGGCCATCGAGATTGATATAGCGCGTTTGCAGGCATTTGCGCCGCAACTGGATCTCGCTGCCGTGCAGCCGTGGCTGGATGCCATCGTCGCGATCTGCCGTGGCGAGCCGGGTGCCGGACCGATCGCACAATTGCCGCCGCGCGCCCGCTTCCATTTCCTGACTGCCAAGCGCAGCTCGGTGGTGCAGACCTCGGTTACCCATGTCGGCCGCACCGCCAACCCTGCCGGCATCGTCGAGCACCTGCTCGAACGCATGGTGCGTACGCCACACTAAGTCAGCGGGCGGGATGCGAGGCCAATCGAACCTGTAGAGCCGAACCATGCTCGGCTGACGCGCCCCCTGTAGTGCCGAGCCATGCTCGGCATGGGCATTACCGGTGAAGCCGCTGCCGAGCATGGCTCGGCACTACGGAGCTCTCCCCCACCGACAGGCTTGCGTGCATCAGTCGATATCGACCAGTTCCCTGGCCACGTCGCGCAAACTGAACTTCTGCACCTTGCCGGTAGCCGTGCGCGGCAACGGACCAAAAACAAAACGGCGCGGCAGCTTGAAGCTGGCCAGGTGCTGGCGGCAATGCGCCAATGCCTCGGCCGCCTCCAGGCTCGACGTTTCCTTCAGCTCGACGAAGGCGCAGGGCGTTTCGCCCCACTTCGGATCCGGCCGTGCGACCACCGCCGCCGCCAACACTGCGGGATGCCTGCACAGCACATCTTCCACTTCAAGCGAGGAGATGTTCTCGCCGCCGGAAATAATCACATCCTTGGACCGATCACGGATCTTCACCGCGCCATTCGGATAGACCACGGCAAGATCACCGGTATGGAACCAGCCGCCGGCAAAGGCTTCGCTGGTTGCGCGCGGGTTCTTCAGATAGCCCTGCATGGTGATGTTGCCGCGGAACATGATTTCGCCAACGCTGACGCCATCCCACGGCACGGGCTGCAGGGTTTCCGGATCCAGCACCTGCATGTCTTCCTGCAGCAAACAGGCCACACCCTGGCGGCTGTTGAGCTCGGCCCGTTCGGCAATGGGGAGTTGCGTCCATTCGGCCTGCGGCTGGCAGATGGATGCCGGGCCATAGACCTCGGTCAGACCATAGACATGGGTAATCTCGACCCCCATGCGCTCCATTGCTTCCAGCACGGCGGCCGGTGGCGCCGCACCGGCGACTTGGCCCTTGATCCCGGCCAGGCCCTGCTTGCTCTCTTCGGGCGCAGCTGCCAGCGCGGCATGGATTACCGGGGCGCCGCAATAGTGACTGACAGCGTGTTCGCGCATCAGCTCCAGCACGCGCTTGCGATCAAACCGTCGCAGGCAGACCTGGGTGCCGGCCACCGCCGCCATGGTCCACGGGAAACACCAGCCGTTGCAGTGGAACATCGGCAGCGTCCACAGGTACACCGGGTGTTGCGGCATGCCCCAGTCGATGATGTTCGCCACCGCATTCAAGTAGGCACCGCGATGGTGGTAGACCACACCCTTGGGATCACCGGTGGTGCCGGAGGTGTAGTTGAGGGTGATGGCATCCCACTCATCGGCTGGCAACTCGAACTCAAAGTCCGGATCGCCGGTGGCCAACAGCGCCTCGTACTCGATCTCGCCGAGGAAGTCGCCGCTTTCGATCTCTGCATCGTCGACATCGATGACCTGCGGCGGTTGCTTGCAAAGTGCCAAGGCCCTTTCCATCAGCGGCGCGAACTCGCGATCACTGAATACGATTTTGGCCTCGCCATGGTCCAGCATGAAAGCCAGGGTCTGCGCATCCAACCGGGTATTGAGGGTATTCAGCACCGCACCCAGCATCGCCGGCCCGTAGTGCAGTTCGATCATTGCCGGAGTATTGGGTAGCAACGCCGCAACGGTATCGCCTTTGCCAATGCCCTGGCGCTGCAGGGCCGAAGCCAGCCGACGGCAGCGCTGGTAGACCTGCGCCCAATCCAGACGACGTTCGCCGTGGATCACCGCCAGACGCTGCGGATGCACGGTCGCGGCCTTGCGCAGGAAGCTCAGCGGCGTCAGCGCGGTGTAGTTGGCCTGGTTACGGCCAAGATCCTGGTACATCTGGAGCCTCTCCCTCTGCAAGGATTTTGCGGGTAGAGAGTCGGCCAGCCGGGTGGTGTTTGTCGCTGCGACATTAGTCGCAGGGATTTGGCTTGGGACTTGAGGCTGCTGGCCAGAAGCTTGCCCTCACCCCAACCCCTCTCCCGTAAACGGGAGAGGGGCTAGCAATGCTCGCGCTCGTGGTGCACTGAGCCCCTCTCCCGTTCACGGGAGAGGGGTTGGGGTGAGGGGAAGCTTCTGGCCAACAAAACTGGACGAAGGCGCATGAAAAAAGCGCCGGCATGCCGGCGCTTTCTCCGAACCCAAAGCCTGCAGAATCAGGCCTCCGGCGGTGTTGGTGCCATGGCTTCCCCAGCCTCGACTGCGTCGTCCTCCAGCACCTCCTCTTCGGCCTCAAGCGATGCATCCAGGCGTTCGACGGCCTGCAGCTTCTCGCCCTTGGACAGACGGATCAGGGTCACACCCTGGGTATTGCGGCCGACGCGCGAGATCTCCGAGCCACGGGTACGCACCAGGGTGCCACCGTCGGAAATCAACAACACTTCGTCGCCCGTGCCCAGCAGCACCGCGCTGACCAGCTTGCCATTGCGCTCACTGGTCTGGATGCCGATCACACCCTGGGTGCCACGCCCCTTGCGCGGGTAATCGGCCAACGGCGTGCGCTTGCCGTAGCCATTCTCGGTCGCCGTCAGGATGTACTGCACGCCTGCGTCGTCGGCAGCGTCGACGATCTCGCCACCGTCCACTGCCACTTCCTCGACACCGCTGTCGTCTTCGTTCTCATCCTCAACGCCGCCAGCGCTTTCGGCGACGATCAGGCTGACCACTTCCTCACCCTTGGGCATCTTGATGCCACGCACGCCAGTAGCGGTACGGCCCATCGAACGGACCTTGTCCTCGCCGAAGCGAACTGTCTTGCCATTGGAGGCAAACAACAGGACGTCGCGCTCACCGTCGGTCAGGCCTACACCGACCAGGGCATCACCCTCGTCGAGGTTGATGGCGATCTTGCCGCGCGCCAGACGGAATGCGAACTCGCTAAGCGGGGTCTTCTTGACCGTACCGTTGCGGGTTGCAAAGAACACGAAGTGGTTTTCATCGTACTCACGCACCGGCAGCACGGCCTGCACGCGTTCACCGTTCTCCAGCGCGATCCAGTTGATGATCGGGCGGCCACGGGCGTTGGAACCGGCTTCCGGCAACTGGTGTACCGGCAGCCAGAACACCTTGCCCGAGCTGGTGAAGGTCAACAGTGTGTCATGCGTGTTGACCAGCCACAGCTGCTCGATCGAATCCTCGTCCTTGGTCGCGGCGGCACTGCGGCCGCGGCCACCACGACGCTGTGCGCGGTAGGCACTGACCGGCTGGCGCTTGACGTAACCGGCACGCGACAGGGTCACGACCACGTCTTCCGGCGCGATCAGGTCCAGGATATCCAGATCTTCTTCGCTGTGGCGGATCTCGGTGCGACGGTCGTCGCCAAACTCGGCACGGATGCTTTCCAGCTCCTCGCGGATCACCTGCAACAGCACATCCGGGTTCTCCAGGATGCGGATCAGGCCGGCGATCACTTCCAGCAGCTGCTTGTACTCTTCCGTCAGCCTGTCCTGCTCCAGCCCGGTCAGGCGGTGCAGGCGCATTTCCAGGATCTGCGTGGCCTGGACGTCGCTGAGCTGGTAGTTGCCGTTGACCAGACCAATGCCCTTGGGCAGGTCTTCCGGGCGCGATGCCTCCGCGCCGGCGGCGCCCAGCAATGCACCCACCAGGCCCGGCTGCCACACCTTGGAGAGCATGCGCTCCTTGGCTTCAGCCGGGTTGGCCGAGGTCTTGATCAACTCGATCATTTCATCGATGTTGGCCAATGCAACGGTCAGGCCTTCCAGCACGTGCGCACGTGCGCGCGCCTTGCGCAGCTCGAAGATGGTGCGGCGGGTGACAACCTCGCGGCGATGGCGGATGAACGCCTCCAGCATCTCCTTGAGGTTCATCAACTTCGGGCGGCCGTCGACCAGCGCCACCATGTTGATGCCGAACACCGACTCCATCTGGGTCTGCTGGTACAGGTTGTTGAGCACAACCTCGGCAGACTCGCCACGCTTGATTTCGATGTAGATGCGCATGCCGTCCTTGTCGGACTCATCGCGCAGCTCGCTGATGCCTTCGAGCTTCTTTTCCTTGACCAGCTCGGCGATCTTCTCGATCAGCCGTGCCTTGTTCACCTGGTACGGAATCTCGGTGACGATGATCGACTCGCGACCATTGTCGGCCACTTCGATATCGGCCTTGGCACGGATGCGCACGCGGCCACGGCCGGTGCGGTAACCGGCGATGATGCCGGCGGTGCCATTGATGATACCGGCGGTCGGGAAATCCGGGCCCGGGATGTATTCCATCAGCCCATCCACGTCGATCGACGGCTCGTCAATCAGCGCGATGCAGGCATTGATGCACTCGGTGAGGTTGTGCGGCGGGATATTGGTCGCCATGCCCACCGCGATACCGGCGGAACCGTTGACCAGCAGGTTCGGGAACCGGGTCGGCATGACCGTCGGTTCCAGCTCCTTTTCATCGTAGTTGGGCTGGAAATCGACGGTTTCCTTGTCGATATCGGCCATCAGCTCATGCGTCAGGCGCGACATGCGCGCCTCGGTGTAACGCATTGCTGCAGCAGAGTCACCGTCGACCGAACCGAAGTTACCCTGGCCGTCCACCATCATGTAACGCAGCGAGAACGGCTGCGCCATGCGCACCAGCGTGTCGTAGACCGACGCGTCGCCATGCGGGTGGTACTTACCGATGACGTCACCGACGATACGCGCCGACTTGTAGTACGGCTTGTTGCTGTGCGCGCCCAGTTCATTCATCGCGAACAGGACGCGGCGATGAACCGGCTTGAGGCCATCGCGGGCATCGGGAAGTGCGCGGCCGACGATCACGCTCATCGCGTAATCGAGGTAGCTCTTGCGCATCTCGTCTTCCAGGTTGACCTGGATGATTTCCTTGGCGTTTTCTGCCATTCGGGTTCCGTTGTCAGGTAGCGATCCTGTCCGGTGACGACTCCTTGACGGGCCGCCCTGCCGGGATCTGGGATCAACCTGCGGAGTTTATCACAAAGGGCGGTTTTTCGGCGCTGGTTCAGGTCCTTTTACCGGAAGAAATCAGGAACTTAGGGGCGCCTTGCCGGGTGAGGTGAGCCATGTCCTGCTGGGCCCTTGTCGAGGAACCGGGCAGGAGCTGTACAAGCTGCGAAGCCAAAGACTCCGCAGATCGCAACATCGTCGGCGATTCAGGCATTGCCAGCTTTGCGGCTGACGCCGCTCCCACAAGCATGAAAGCCTTATGTAGAGCCGAGCCATGCTCGGCTGAGGACTTACCGGGCAAGCCACTGCCGAGCATGGCTCGGCACTACCGGCTAGGTTGTGCCCCTGAGCACTGTCGGAAGGATTCACTGTAGAGCCGAGCCATGCTCGGCTGCGGACCTACCGGGCAAGCCCCTGTCGAGCATGGCTCGGCACTACCGGCTGGTTGGTGCCCGTGAGCACTGTCGGAAGGATTCACTGTAGAGCCGAGCCATGCTCGGCTGCGGCCGTACCGGGCGAGCCCCTGCCGAGCATGGCTCGGCACTACCCGCTGGTTGGTGCCAGTGGACACTGTCGGAAGGGTTCACTGTAGAGCCGAGCCATGCTCGGCTGCGGCCGTACCGGGCAAGCCCCTGCCGAGCATGGCTCGGCACTACCGGCTAGGTTGTGCCCGTGAGCACTGTCGGAAGGATTCACTGTAGAGCCGAGCCATGCTCGGCTGCGGCCGTACCGGGCGAGCCCCTGCCGAGCATGGCTCGGCACTACCCGCTGGTTGGTGCCAGTGGACACTGTCGGAAGGGTTCACTGTAGAGCCGAGCCATGCTCGGCTGCGGCCGTACCGGGCAAGCCCCTGCCGAGCATGGCTCGGCACTACCGGCTAGGTTGTGCCCGTGAGCACTGTCGGAAGGATTCACTGTAGAGCCGAGCCATGCTCGGCTGAGGACCTACCGGGCAAGCCCCTGCCGAGCATGGCTCGGCACTACCGGCTGGGTTGTGCCAGTGGACACTGTCGGAAGGGTTCACTGTAGAGCCGAGCCATGCTCAGCTGCGGACCTACCGGGCAAGCCCCTGCCGAGCATGGCTCGGCACTACCGGCTGGTTGGTGCCAGTGGACACTGTCGGAAGGGTTCACTGTAGAGCCGAGCCATGCTCGGCTGCGGCCGTACCGGGCAAGCCCCTGCCGAGCATGGCTCGGCACTACCGGTCAGTCGGGGAACGCGGCGGCCATCGTCGCCAGGTCCGGCTTCAGGATCACGCCGCGCTCGGTGACGATGGCGTCGATCAACTCGCCCGGAGTCACGTCGAACACAGGATTCCAGGCGGCAATGCCCTCGGCCACGGTGCGCACACCGCCGACGCCAAACAGTTCGCCCGGGTCACGCTGTTCGATCTCGATCTCGTCGCCATGGGCAGTACCCATGTCCACGGTCGAAGACGGGGCAACCACCATGAATTTCACGCCGTGATGGCGCGCGGCAATGGCCAGTTGGTAGGTGCCGATCTTGTTGGCGGTGTCGCCGTTGGCACAAATACGGTCAGCGCCGACGATCACCCATTGCACCGCACCGGTCTTCATCAGGTGCGAGGCAGCCGAGTCGGCAATCAAGGTTGCATCGATTCCGTCCTGCTGCAGCTCCCAAACGGTCAGGCGTGCACCCTGCAACCACGGCCGGGTCTCACCGGCAAACACCTTCCCAATGCGCTCCTGCGCAACGCCAGCACGGATCACGCCCAAGGCGGTACCGAAGCCGGCGGTGGCCAGCGAACCGGTGTTGCAATGGGTCAGCACGCCGCTACCCGGTGCAATCAACGCTGCACCCAAGGCGCCCATATGACGGTTGGCGGTAAGGTCTTCATCAGCGATTGACTGCGCTTCAAGCGCGGCGACCAGCTTCCAGTCCGAACCGGCAGCGGCCAAAGCGCGACGCATGCGCGCCAACGCCCAGGCCAGGTTGACCGCCGTGGGACGTGAGGCATTGAGCCGATCCAGCGCCGGTGCCAGCGCCTGCAATGCAGCTGCACCGTCATTGGCCTGCACCTCACGCGCCGCCAGCACCACACCCCAGGCGGCGGCAATTCCGATCGCGGGAGCACCGCGCACGGTCAATGCGTGAATGGCCTCGGCAACCGCATCACTGTCGTGGCACAGCACGTGCTCGACGACAAACGGCAGCTTGCGCTGGTCCAGCAGCTCCAGGGCCTCGCCGGTCCAGCGGATCGGGCGGATATGGTCGTAGCGGGCGTAATCAATGGCAGGGGTATCGTTCATGCGCCCATTGTAATCGGCGCTGCCCGGCACGCATCAACAACCTACTGCCCGCACCATCGGCTCAGTCAGCGGAGAATTCGCCGCGGCATCCTTTGTCCACCCAGATACCATTGCGGTCCCAGCCCCAACTGTCCCCTTCCCGGCAGGCAGCATGGGACAACTGCTCCACCAGCGTGACCCGACGCGTGACGCTTACACCACATTCACGCCGCAACTCGCCCTTGGATTCGCAGATCACCCGGCGCGGGGTATCGACAAAGCCAGAGCCATCCTCGGCCCCCACTTCAAACAGGCCCTGGCATCCGCGACTGACCCAGATCTCCTTGCCGCTGTATCCCCAGCTACGGCCCTCGCGGCACGGCAGCACCGATTGCTGCCGCAGCAGGCGCACCGGAGCCCCGCGCAGCACCACCGGGCATACCTCCGTGCGCCCCTTTGATTCGCAGCGCACTACGCGGCGTGTCGTGCGTGTTGTGGCCTGGGGCCGGGCGAATTCAGCACTGCAGCCCTGGCTCACCCAAACCGCGTTGTCTTCCATGCCCCAGCTGGTCTCACGGATGCAATCGCGCTTGGACAGTTGCCGCACCAGTTGTACGCCGGCGCGGGTATCCATCGGGCAGAACGTCCGCGGTTGCTCACCCGATTCACAGCGCACTACCTCACGGCCCGCCGCTGCGGGCGCAGGCTCCTGGGCTGCCAGCACGCTCGGCGCCAGCAATAACAGCACGCCGCAGACCCGCTTCATCAGACACTCCCCTGTTCGGTCATGATGGGTTCCGATGGTCACACACTGCCTGAGTCATTGTGAGCAAAGCATTATCTTGGTCGCCGCCACGCTGCATATCCATGATCCAGCGCAAACCAGCGTCAGGCGTTGGCGAAATCAAACGCCAATACATCGCCGATCCGCGGCGTACCGGCCAGGGCCATCAGCAATCGATCCACGCCAACTGCAACACCTGCGCAGGCAGGCAACGACGGCAATGCCGCCAGAAAGGCTTCATCCAAGGGCGGTTGTTCAGCTCCGCGCGCCGCGCGGATCGCCAGATCGCGCTCGAACCGCTGGCGTTGCTCGACTGCGTCGTTCAGCTCGTGGTAGCCGTTGGCCAGTTCGACCGGACCCAGGTAAAGCTCAAAACGTTCAGCCAATGGCGGCGTGCCCGGCCGGATCCTGGCCAGCGCGGCCTGGCTGGCCGGCCAGTCATGGATCACGGTGATGGCATCGGCCGCGAACTGCGATTGGATGCGATGGCTCATCAGCAGATCCAACCAGTCGTCGCGGGTCAGGCCATCAGGCTGGATGCCGACTTCGCCCAGACCCGCACGCAGCTGTGCTTCGTCAGCGAGGAACGGATCCAGCGCCACTGCCTGCATGAACAGCTCGCGGTAGCTGACGATGCGCACCGATGCAGGCGGCCGCTGCACCATTGCCAACGCCTCCTGCACCAGCGCAATGGTTTCTTCGATCAGGCGGTGATGATCCCAACCCACCCGATACCATTCCAGCATGGTGAACTCGGGGTTGTGGCGCCCGCCGGCCTCGCCGTTGCGGAACACCCGGCCCAGTTCGTAGCAATCACCCACACCGGCAGCCAACAGACGCTTGAGCGGATACTCCGGCGAGGTGCGCAACCAGCGCTGCGGCGAACCGGCATCGACATGCCCGCTGAAGCGCGTATGGAAGCCCTCGATGTTCGGCTCGGTATTGCCGGCCGCCGACATGATTGGCGTCTCCACTTCCAACACATCGCGCGCGGCAAAGAAACCACGAATCAATGCATTCAGGCGTGCGCGCTGACGCAGGGCCTCGATCACGAGTGCAGACGCCCGGACGCCCCGTTCAAGGACAAGGTGAGGATGTCGCGCTCGTCGTCGCGATAGCCCGCCGACAGATACAGCGACTTGGCCTTGGCGTTGTGGTGGTTCACTTCCAGGCGGATGACCGCCGCGCCCTGTCCTGCAGCCCAGTCACGGGCCAGCGCCAAGGCCTGCCGGCCCCAGCCACGACCGCGTGCAGCCGGGCCCAGGTACAACTCATCCAGCAATACGAAACGACCGCCCTGCTCGACGCTGAAGCACCAGCCCAGGGTGATGTAGCCGACCACGCTGTCGCCATCGAGCAGCAGCAACGCCGCGCCACAGCTTGGCTGCTCCAGCAGCGTCTGCAGACCGGGCTCGACCCGTTCGGCGATATAGGGAATCTGATCTTCCACATAGAAGTCACGCACCATCGCGATCAGCTGCGGGAAGTCTTCCGATTGCGCCAAGCGCGCCTTGATCTCACTCATGCCTGTTCTCCGTGCTCGGCGAGGAAGGCAAGCAGACGCGCTTCGTCCCATACTTCCACACCAAGCTCATTTGCCTTGTCCAACTTGGAGCCGGCTTCGGTACCGGCCACCACGAAACTGGTTTTCTTCGACACACTGCCAGAAACCTTGGCTCCCAGCGCTTCCAGCCTTGCCTTGGCCTGATCGCGGCCCATCTGCGCCAAGGTACCGGTCAGCACCACGGTTTTGCCATCAAGCACACCGGCGACCTGCTCCTGCGCCTCTGGCGTGATCGCAAGCAGACGCTCCAGGGCAACGCCGGCATCGGTGAACAGCTGTGCGTTGGCATCGACATTCAGCCAGGCGACCAGCGCATTGGCGGTCTCCGCTGGCAGACCGGCGGTCATGAAATTGTGTGCTTCTTCATCCAGAATCGCCGCCGTCGAACCGAACGCTTCAGCCAGTTGGCGTGCGCGTACCGGTGTGACCTTGGGAATCTCCAGGTCCGACAACAAGGTAGCCAGATTCAGATCTGCACGCAGCTTGGCGTTGGGGGCGTGCGTATCGCTGATCCGCACGCCACGCTCCAGCAACGCATCAATCGCCTGCTGATTGCCCGGCTGGGCCATGAAGTGACCAATCGAACGGGCTACTTCACCGCCGATGTCGGGCACGCGCTTGAATATTGGCCACGGCAGGTGACGGATCAACTCGAGACCACCAAACCACGCCGACAAGGCCTTGGCGGTGCTTTCGCCCACGTGTTCGATGCCCAGTGCGAACAGCAGGCGCTCCAGCGTGGTATTGCGGCTGGCGGCAATCGCAGCAATCAGGTTGTCAGCCCATTTGGTGGCGATCTTCCTGGTGTTCCACTGGAAGCTGGCCGGCACCGACAAGGCCTGTGCGCGCCAGGACGCATCATCCGCATCCAGCTTGAGGATGCGATTGAGGGTGTCGCCGCTGCCTTCCGGCTGCAGGTGCAGGCCGAGCTGCGAAGCGAGTGCTTCCGGCGAATCGGCATCCAGCGCCAGCTTCAGTACCAGCAACTGGTCGCGATTGAGTGCATACAGGTCGGCAACACCGCGCACGATGCCGGCATCCACCAACACCTCGATGTACTTGTCACCCAAGCCATCGATATCCATCGCCTTGCGCGAGGCGAAGTGGGCAATGGCTTCCTTGCGTTGCGCCGGGCAGCTCAGCTCACCCGAGCAACGCCAGGCCGCCTCGCCTTCCTCGCGCACGATTTCCGAGCCACACACCGGGCAGGCGCGTGGCATCTGCCACGGCGTGGTGCCTTCAGGGCGGCGATCAACAATGACACTGACCACTTCCGGAATGACATCGCCAGCACGGCGCACGATGACCGAGTCACCAACCCGTACATCCAGGCGCGCGATCTGATCGGCGTTGTGCAGGGTGGCGTTGGTGACAACGACCCCAGCCACATGCACCGGCTTCAGCCGTGCAACCGGCGTCGCCGCACCGGTACGACCGATCTGTATCTCGATGGCTTCAACCGTGGTGGTCTGTTCCTGTGCTGGGAACTTATGCGCAATCGCCCAACGCGGTGCGCGTGCGACGAAACCCATTTCCTGCTGGCCTTCGCGATCATCGAGCTTGTAGACCACGCCATCGATGTCATAGGCCAGGCTGTCGCGGCGCTCGCCGATATCGCGGTAGTACGCCAGCAGACCTTCAGCACCCTGCACTACCCTGCACAGGTCGCTGACCGGAAAACCCCACTGCGCAAGCTGGGCCAAGGTTGCCGAATGCGTTCCGGGCAGTTCGCCACCGGACACCTCACCCAGGCCATAGGCATAGAAGCTCAGCGGCCGCTGCGCGCTGATCTTCGGATCCAACTGGCGCAGGGAGCCGGCCGCGCCATTGCGCGGATTGGCCAGCACCTTGCCCCCATGCAGGCGCGCCTGCTCGTTGTAACGCTCGAAGTCGGCGCGCGGCATGTAGACCTCGCCACGCACTTCCAGCACCTCCGGCCAGCCTTGCCCAGCCAGCTGCTGCGGGATGACCTTGATCTGCCGCAGATTGGCACTGACGTCTTCGCCAGTTGCACCGTCACCACGGGTCGCCCCCTGCACGAAAACGCCGTTCTCGTAGCGCAGGTTGATGGCCAGACCATCCAGCTTGGGTTCGGCGGAGAAGTACAGCTCGCGACGATGCAGGCGCTCATCGATGCGGCGCACGAAATCATGCACCTCGGCATCGCTGAAGGCATTGCCCAGCGACAGCATCGGCACGGCATGCACGACTTCAGGGAAGCGCGATGATGGCTTGCCGCCTACCTGATGGCTGGGCGAGTCGGCGCTGTCCAGTTCCGGATGCGCGGCTTCCAGCGCTTCCAGCTCGCGCATCAACCGGTCGTACTCGGCGTCCGGGATGATCTGCTCATCGTGCTCGTGATAGGCACGCGAGGCGTCTGCCAGCTGGCGGCGGAGTTCGCTGATGCGCCGGGTGGCGTCGGTATTCTGATTCATGTGGCGATTTTACCTGCGCGAAGTGTTGGCGCGGTAAAAGCAGCTGCTGCGAGTGCAACCTTGTTTGCTGCGAACAGCCCCCCTCCCCGACCCTCCCCTACGCTGCGCGCAAGGGAGGGGAAAAAGCCCTGCTCCCTCCCTTGGCGTAGCCAGGGGAGGGTTGGGGAGGGGTAGCTTTTAAATCCTCACCAACGCGGCGACTTGGTCAACGGCGGCGCCTGGTGCTGGCGGTCATAAGCACGCAGGTCATCGCGGATATGCGCGATACGCTGGCGGCCCAGGGCATTGCGGCTGTCATCCAGCACCACGCCATCGAGCAGTTCGCCCATGCGCTGCACGGTCGGCAGCATCTTTTCCCAGGCATCAAGCGCGGTCATCGGCGCCGGCAAGGTCAGGAAGAAGGCGATGGCCGGGGTTTCCATGTCGCGGATGTTGGCCATGTCGAAGCTGCCCGGCTTCATGATGCTGGCCATCGAAAAGATCGGGCCGCGCTCCGAATGCCCTTCCACCAGACGATGGAACACATTCATGTAGCCGAAGACCAGACCGGTCTTCTCCGCCGCCACCACGATGTCTTCGCCACGCAGTACCTGCCCGGAACGGGCAGCCACGTACAGCGAGACGATCTTGTCGAAATCCTGGGTAGGCCGCTTGCCCAGCTCACTGAGGTTGCTTGCGTCCACGTCAGGCAGACCGAGCTCAGGCTGGGTTACGCCGTCATCCTGCGCAGCGCCCTCGCCCGCTTCGGCAGCCGCAGCACCCTCGGCGCCTCCCAGCACCGGTTCACGACGCGGGCGCTCGGCGTCAGCCGGCTCCTTGCGTTTGCCCTGGGCCTGCCGCTTGGGCCGGCTGAAAAAGAAAATGGCTGCGACCAGCAAAACGCCGGCCACCAGAATGCCGATACGCAACAGTGCCATGTCAGACATGCGTTGCAGTCTCCGGGTTAATCGTTCAGGTGGTTAAAGGATGGCATGTCAGGCGGCGCCCGCCAATCGGGCAGCCTCTTCCAGGTCAACACTGACCAGGCGACTGACGCCGGGCTCGCGCATGGTGACACCCGACAACTGGTGCGCCGCCTCCATCGTCGCCTTGTTGTGACTGACGAACAGGAACTGCACCTTCTCGCTCATTTCCTTGACCATATTGGCCAGGCGGCCGACGTTGGCCTCATCCAGCGGCGCGTCCACCTCGTCGAGCAGGCAGAACGGGGCCGGATTGAGCTGGAAGATGGCAAACACCAGCGCCACCGCGGTCATGGCCTTCTCGCCGCCGGACAGCAACGAGATATTGGAAACACGCTTGCCGGGCGGCCGCGCCATGATGGTCACGCCGGTATCGAGCAGATCTTCGCCGGTCAGTTCCAGATAGGCATGGCCGCCGCCGAACAGGCGCGGATACAGCGCCTGCACGCCGGCATTGACACGGTCGAAGGTGTCCTTGAACCGACCACGTGTCTCGCGGTCGATCTTGCGGATCGCGTCTTCCAGGGTTTCCAGTGCGGTGTTCAGATCGACGTTCTGCGCTTCCAGGTACTCCGAGCGCTGCGAAGCCTCGCCGTACTCATGGATCGCCGCCAGGTTGACCGGCTCCAGCCGCCGCATGCGGCCGTCGATCTGGTGCACCGTCGATTCCCAATCCGACACGCGCGCGTCTTCGGGCAAGGTGTTGATCACGTCCTGCAGCACAAACCCGGCCTTCTCCACCGCGGCCGCCAGCTGCTCGGCACTGAGCACCAAAGCCTGCTGGTCGAGCTTGCGCTGGGAGATACGCTCGCGCTGCGCCAGCGATTGCTCATCACGCTGATGACGCGTTTGTTCCAATCCACGCAGTTCGTGGTCAATACCGTCGAGCAGGGTCCGCGCTTCGGCCAGCACGCGATCCACACGCACACGCTCGGCCAACGCGTTCTGGTGCTCGGCCTCCAGCGCATGGACCGGCGTACCCCCCTCATCCAGCTGTGAGTGCAGCTCGCCCAGACGTGAATCGAGCTGGCCACGCTGGCTGCCCATACGCTCCAGCGCGTGGCTCAGCGAACTGATCTGGGTGCGCTGCGACTCCAGCGTCAAGGCCAGTGCATGCATGTTGTCACGCACGTTGCGCGCCGCATCCCGGGCCTGGTCGCGCGCTTCGCTCATCTGCCTGCGTTCGCTTTCCAGCGCGTGCCGGGCCGACTCCAGGTCGCCCATGCTGGACACGGCCTCATCCAGGCGCAGGCGCGCCTCGCTCGCCTGTTCGCGGCTGGCGTCCAGCGTTTCCAGCAGCTGCGCCAGCTCACCTTCGATACGTCCAATGCGCGTGCGCGTGGATTCCAGCTTGCCTTGCTGGCTCTGCAACTGCCCCGCCAATTCGGACCCGGCGCGATGCGCTTGATACAACGAACGCTGCACATCTTCGCGCTGTTGCTCGGCAGCCAGCAATTGCTCACGCAAGCCAGCCAGCTGCTGCTCCAATGCGGCCTCACGCTCCTGCAGGGATTCGATCTGCTCGCGCAAGGTGACGATCTCGCGTTCGCGCAACAGCGCGCCCTGCTCGGCGGCACCGGAGCGCGACATGCGCACCCAGCCCTGCCCCAGTCGTTCACCGCCACGGGTAATCACCGACTCAGCGCCACCCAGCGTGCGCTGTAGTTTCTGCGCCTGCGCAAGATCTTCAGCGCCATGCAGGTGCGCCAGCAAGCGGCGGATCGCCAACGGCCCCTGCACTTTCGCCGCCAATGAAGTCGGCGCGAACTCATCCTTGCCATCGGCGTCTGCAACCAGTGCGATGCGCCCTTCGCCCAGCTCAGCCAACGCATCAACCAAGGCTTCCGGCGCATCCACCAGCACACCTTCGATCAGCTGACCAAGCGCGCTTTCAACTGCGTTTTCCCAGCCACTTTCAACGGTGATGCGCTCGCCGACGCGCGCGGCCGAATCCAGGCCGCGCGCCTTCAGCCATGCTGCCGCCGCCCCCTGTTCCTGGCCGAGTGCTGCCTGCTGCAGCGTTTCCAACGAGGACAAGCGGCCACGCGCGGACTGTGCCTGCTTGCGAACGTCGGCCAGCTCAGACTGGCCGGCGCGCTGCTGCTCCTGCAGTGCCGCCACCGATTCCTTGCGCAACTCCACCTGCTCGTTCAAGGTTTCCAGCGCGGCCTTCTGGGTCTCATGTTCCAGCTGCATCTGCTCGAAGGCTTCCGCCAGCGCATCCAGATCCAGGCCGGCGCGCTCTGCCTGCAATGCTTCGCGGCGGCGATCGGCTTCGAGAATCTGCTTGTCCAGGTAGTCCACGCGGGTGCGCTCAACCTCGCCGGAGCGGGTCGCCTCGGAGGTATTCCGATTGTGCGCTTCCCAGCGCTGCTGCCAATCGGCGAGCCTTGCTTCGGCCTCGCGCAGCGCCTCCTGGCGGATCTCATTCTCTTCCTGCAGCTGCTCCAGCTGCGGCTCGGCATTTTCGACCGATTCGCGCAGCACGATCAGCTTGGCTTCGTCACCACTGATGTGCTGACCAAGTTCCGACAACGCCTGGCGGGTCTCGTCGCGCGCCTTGTGCAGGCGCTGCGCCAGCTCGCGCTGATGGTGAATCTGCTGCTCGAGCCGGGCCAGGGTACTGCCCACCTGGTAGACATCAGCCTGCGCCTTGTTCAGGTTTTCCGCCGCCTCTTCGCGGCGCACGCGGCCGGTTTCAATGCGGCTTTCCGCGTCGCGCTGTTCGGCGATCAGCTGCTGCAGCTTGGTTTCCTCGCGCGACAGCGCTTCACGCAGGCCGCCCAGGCGCCCGTCAAGCCCGCGGAATTCCAGCGCCTTCCATTCTGCATCCTTGACCCGGCGCTCTTCCTGCAAGGCCTGGTACTGCTCGGCCTGCCGTGCCTGCCGCTTGAGGTGTTCGAGCTGCTTGCCGATTTCCTCGCGCAGGTCATTGAGCCGATCGAGGTTTTCGCGGGTGTGGCGGATGCGGGTTTCGGTTTCCTTGCGGCGCTCCTTGTACTTGGAGATGCCGGCGGCTTCTTCCAGATATATGCGCAGGTCTTCCGGGCGCGCCTCGATGATCTGGCTGATCATGCCCTGCTCGATGATCGAGTAGCTGCGCGGGCCAAGGCCCGTGCCCAGGAACAGATCGGTGATATCGCGGCGGCGGCACTTGGTGCCGTTCAGATAATAATTGCTGCTGCCATCGCGGCTTACGGTGCGCTTGACCGAGATTTCGTTGAACGAGGCGTATTCGCCGGAAATCGTATGGTCGGTGTTGTCGAAGATCAGCTCCACCGTGGCCTGTGACACCGGCTTGCGGCCCGCCGAACCGGAGAAGATCACGTCGGTCAGCGAATCGCCGCGCAGGCGGCTGGCCGAGCTCTCACCCATCACCCAACGCACCGCGTCGATGATGTTGGACTTGCCGCAGCCGTTGGGGCCAACGACACCGGTCATATTGGTCGGCAGGTGCAACGTCGTGGGATCGACGAAGGACTTGAAACCGGAGAGCTTGATCGTGGATAGACGCATGGAATCGGGCTGTTGGCGGACGTCGGCTGCCACTGCCGACACCCGGAGGGATGGTCCGGAGGTTCCGTCCCCGAGCTCAAATCATTGATATTCCTTGGAATTCAAATGATCAAGCGCGGCACTGGCAACCGAGTATAGCGACACCCATGGCCACTGGTGGGGCCTGGCCTGCAGGCCGGCCAAAAGAAACGGGCGCCTTACGGCGCCCGTTCTTTACAACCAGTCCGGCAGAATCAAGCGTCGGCTTCGACGATGACCTTGACGGTGGTTTCCACGTCGGCGTGCAGCTTGACGATGACGTCGAACTCGCCAACGTTGCGGAAAGCGCCTTCGCCCAGGATCACTTCGCTCTTGCTCAGCTCCAGGCCGGCAGCAGTGAAGGCTTCAGCGATGTCACGCGGGCCAACCGAACCGTACAGCTTGCCTTCGGTCGAAGCGTGCGCACCGATGGTGACGCTGGCGCCTTCGAACTTGTTGGCACGGGCCTGTGCTTCGTCGTGCGAGGCCTGGGCCTTGGCTTCGTACTGGGCGCGCTTGGCTTCGAACTCGGCGATGTTGGCTTCGGTGGCCGGCACGGCCTTGCCCTGCGGCACGAGGAAGTTACGGCCGTAGCCCGGCTTCACGTCAACCAGGTCGCCCAGGCCGCCGAGGTTGGTCACTTTCTGGATAAGAATCAGCTTCATGGTGTAGCTCCGTTATTCGTTAGCGGCGCCAATGGCGCCGCAACGCTTGCTGTCCGAATAGGACGGGTTTGAGGCGATAAGCGAGTAAAGGGGAGTGAGAAACGGGAAAGGACAAACGCCCTACTCCCACCTCTCACTTCCCATCGCGACGCATGCGCCGCGACTCACTTCTGCACTCAGACGTCGTGGTTGTCCGTGTACGGGATCAGGGCCAGGAAACGGGCGCGCTTGACGGCCGTTGCCAGCTGGCGCTGGTACTTGGACTTGGTGCCGGTGACGCGGCTCGGAACGATCTTGCCGTTCTCGGTCAGGTACTGGCGCAGGGTGTTGAGATCCTTGTAATCGATCTCTTTCACGCCTTCAGCGGTGAACTTGCAGAACTTGCGGCGGCGGAAGAACTTGGACATGAAAGTGCTCCTTATTCAGCAGAAGCGGCGTCGTCGCCGGCTTCGTCATTGTTGGAAGATGCACCTTCTTCGTCGTCACGACGACGGCGCTCGCCACGCTCGGGCTTGTCACCCTTCTCGTCCTTGCTCTTCATGATCAGCGACTGCTCGGTGTCAGCCTCGTCACGCTTGATGACCAGGTTGCGCAGCACGGCGTCGTTGAAACGGAAGCTCTCGGTCAGTTCGTTCAGAACCGACTGGTCAGCTTCGATGTTCAGCAGCACGTAGTGAGCCTTCACCAGGTTCTGGATCGGGTAAGCCAGCTGGCGGCGGCCCCAGTCTTCCAGACGGTGGATGGTGCCGTTGCCGGCTTCGACCAGCGCCTTGTAGCGCTCGATCATGGCGGGGACCTGTTCGCTCTGGTCCGGATGGACCAGGAACACGACTTCGTAATGACGACTCATGTTTTCATACCTTTCGGATGTGGCCCTGATGGGCCGGACAGCCCCCCGCCGTGGTTTGCGGTGGGGCAAGGGTTCCTGCACTGGAGCGCAGGAAGCCGGGCATTATCCACTGCGCAAGGGCCCGAGGCAAGTCGCCCGACTGGCGCAACACAGCATCCGGCATCGAAAAGCCGCCGATGAGGGCTGATTGCTGCGACGCAACAGTACACTATGTAACCGATTCCACGCCCCTCCCGGACCACCCGACGTGAATTCCACGCTTTCCCTGGCAGCGCAGCTGACGCCGCGCCAGCGCACTTTCATTCTCATTGCGCTCTCACTGGGCGGCTTCGCCATCGGCACCAGCGAGTTCGCCAGCATGGGACTGATGCTGGAGATCAGCCGCGGCCTGGCCATCAACGAAGCCCAGGTAGGGCATCTGATCAGCGCCTACGCCATCGGCGTGGTGGTCGGCGCACCGTTGTTGGCCTTTTCCGGCGCCAGCCTGCGCCGCCGCACCCTGCTGCTGTGGCTGATGGGTTTCTATGCCGTAGGCAACCTGGCCAGCGCGCTGGCCCCGACCTACCACAGCATGCTGCTGGCCCGCTTCGTGGCCGGCCTGCCGCACGGCGCCTACTTCGGCGTCGCAATGCTGGTTGCCGCCTCGATCAGCCCGCCCGAACAACGTGGTGCCGCCGTGTCCAAGGTACTGCTGGGCCTGTCCATCGCCATCCTGCTGGGCAATCCGCTGACCACCTGGCTCGGCCAGCAGTTCAACTGGCGCAGCGCCTTCGTTCTGGTCAGCCTGCTGGCCATCGCCACGGCGGCCCTGGTCGCACGGCAGCTTCCGGCGGACCCGGCCGAAACCCGCACCTCGCCGATGCGTGAGCTGCGCGCATTCAACACCCCACAGGTGTGGCTGGCACTGGCGATCGGCGCGATTGGCTTTGCCGGCATGTTCTGCGTCTTCACCTATCTGGCCCCGACGCTGGTCAACGTCACTGGCATCAATGAACGCTGGATGCCGGTCGCGGTTGGCCTGTTCGGGGTGGGCGCGATCATCGGCAATGTGGCCGGCGGCAAGCTGGTCGACCGGCTGCAGTTTCGCGCCGCCGGCTTGCTGCTGGCGTGGTCCATCGTCGTGCTGATGCTGTTCCCGCTGGCCGCGCATTCGGCCTGGGCAATGGTGCCGGCGATCATCGCCGTGGGCACGATGGGCGCCCTGGCGGTGGCCCTGCAGACCCGACTGATGGATGCCGCCGGCGAAGCCCAGACCCTGGCCGCCGCCTCCAACCATGCCGCCTTCAATACCGCGAACGCATTGGGCCCATGGCTGGGTGGCATGGCAATTGGCGCCGGCTATGGCCACGCTTCTACCGGTTATGTGGGCGCAGCGACGGCAGCGGCAGGCTTGTTGCTGTGGGGTATTGCGGTGATGTTGCAGCGTCGGCAGAACGCACCAGAACAGTTGGCCACCGACTGACGTAGTGCCGAGCCATGCTCGGCAGAGGGCTTTCCCGGCAAAGCCAACCTGTAGTGCCGAGCCACGCTCGGCAGAGGCCTCATGCACAACACTATCCCGGACATCGTCGGGAATGCTCCAGCCGAGCATGGCTCGGCTCTACAGGGGGAGCGCCCCGTGCGCCGGACCTTGCCGGCCCCGACACCTGACCTGCTTCGCGGCTTATGCCGCCCCTACAAAAGCCTAGCCACCGCCTTTCTCAGCGGTGCATGTCGTCAGTAGTGAAGCTCTCGCCGCAGCCGCATTCGGCCGCTGCGTTGGGGTTCTTGAAGGTGAAGGTCTCGCTCAGGCCCTGCTTGCCGAAGTCGATCTCGGTGCCATCCACCAGCGGCAGGCTCTGGGCATCCACGTAGATGCGCACACCATCCTGCTCGAACACGGTGTCACCCTCGCGCTCATCCTTGGCCAGGTCGGTGATGTGGCCCCAACCCGAGCAACCGGTGCGGGTCACGCCAAAACGCAGGCCAAGCGCCCCCGGGGTGCTGCTGACGAAGCGCTGCACGCGGGAATGGGCGATGGGGGTCAGATGAACAGCCATGGTAGGGCGACTCCAGCAGAATTACGGTCCAATTATAGATGTGGGCGGCCCGCCGGACTGCAAGCGTGGATAAATGCTCGCCTGCCCGGGC
The DNA here is from genome assembly GCF_032066555.1 of Stenotrophomonas sp. Classification (GTDB taxonomy): domain Bacteria; phylum Pseudomonadota; class Gammaproteobacteria; order Xanthomonadales; family Xanthomonadaceae; genus Stenotrophomonas. The sequence continues at coordinate 571,531 of NZ_DAMBKV010000001.1, read as the reverse complement.
GTTGAGCCGCTAAAATCTCGCATTCACAGATCGAGTCGATCAACAGAGGATTCAAGTCATGACGGTGGTCAGCGTTGCACACGCCCTTGCCGGGAAGTTCCCGGAAGGCGGAGAAGTCACAGTCCGCGGATGGGTCCGCACGGTGCGCGGCTCGGCTGGACTGGCCTTCGTCAACGTCAGCGATGGCTCGGGCTTTGCCCCGATCCAGGTCGTGGCCACCGAAGCGCTGTCCAATTTCGAAGACATCAAGAAACTGACCCCGAGCTGCTCGGTGATCGCCACCGGCACGCTGGTCAAGTCGCAGGGCAAGGGCCAGAGCTTCGAGATCCAGGCGCAGAGCCTGGAAATCGTCGGCTGGGTCGAAGATCCGCTGACCTACCCGATCCAGCCCAAGCCGATGTCGCCGGAGTTCCTGCGCGAAGTGGCGCACCTGCGCCCGCGCACCAACCTGTTCGGCGCGGTCACCCGCATCCGTGACTGCCTGTCCAAGGCCGTGCACCGTTACTTCCACGAGAACGGCTTCTACTGGATCAGCACGCCCATCATCACCAGCTCCGACGCAGAAGGTGCCGGCCAGATGTTCCGCGTCTCCACGCTGGACATGGCCAACCTGCCGCGCACCGGTGACGGTGAAATCGACTTCAGCCGTGACTTCTTCGGCAAGGAAACCTTCCTGACCGTGTCCGGCCAGCTCAACGTCGAGGCTTACTGTCTGGCACTGAGCAAGGTCTACACCTTCGGCCCGACCTTCCGCGCCGAGAACAGCCACACCACCCGCCACCTGGCCGAGTTCTGGATGGTGGAGCCGGAAATCGCCTTCGCCGACCTGGCCGAAAACGCGCGTGTGGCCGAAGAGTTCCTGAAGTACCTGTTCCGCGCCGTGCTCGATGAGCGTGCCGACGACATGGCCTTCATCGCCGAGCGCGTGCAGAAGGACGCCATTACCCGCCTGGAAGCCTTCGTCAACGCACCGTTCGAGCGCATCGAGTACACCGATGCGATCAGCCTGCTGCAGAAGTCCGGCAAGAAGTTCGACTACCCGGTCGAATGGGGTCTGGATCTGCAGACCGAGCACGAGCGCTGGTTGACCGAGGAGCACGTCGGCCGCCCGGTCGTGGTGACCAACTACCCGGAACACTTCAAGGCCTTCTACATGCGCTTGAACGACGACGGCAAGACCGTTGCCGCGATGGACGTGCTGGCCCCGGGCATCGGCGAGATCATCGGCGGCAGCCAGCGCGAAGAGCGTCTGAACGTGCTCGACGCACGCATGGCGCAGTTCGGCCTGGATCCGGAGCACTACCAGTGGTACCGCGATTTCCGTCGTTATGGTTCGGTGCCGCATGCCGGTTTCGGCCTGGGCTTCGAGCGTCTGGTGGTCTATGTCTGTGGCCTGTCCAACATCCGCGATGCGATCCCCTACCCGCGCGCACCGGGTTCGGCGGAGTTCTGATTCATCTGATCCAGTAACAGGAGGCGGCGCCGTTGACCTTGTTCTTCGCTCTTTGCTTCGTTGGCGTGGCCATTGCCGGCCTCAGCGCCTTCCTGATTTTCTGGCCATTGACGCTGGTCCATATCCGCGACCGGCATCCGGCGCTGGCCACCGAGTTCGGTGCCGGCGCCTTTCTCAAACCAGAGTGCCTGCGCTGGCTGCTGGGCCGCGGCTTCACCGGCATCGCCGACCGCTCGCTGTCCGGGTTGGCCACACCCGCCCGCATCGCCTTGCTGGTGATGCTCGGCGGGCTGGGCATGGCAATGCTGTTGTGGCTTTTTTCGCAGGTAATGAAATGACTGATTTCGAGAACACTCCCGACCAGTGGTGGCTGGCGCAGCTCGGCGGCACCCTGATCTGGGCGCGCCTGCGGGTTCGCCCGGGCGGCACCGCCGAAGTACTGGACAGCGACGGCAACACGCTGAGCTATGACAGTGAAGACACTGCCCGCGCACAGCTGTTCGACGCCGAGTTCGTCGCCTTTGATGGCCTGGACGAAGAAGACGCGCTGCACCGTGGTTTCTCGCTGCACGAAGTGAGCCCACCGCAGGGCGACGACGACACGCTGCGCGAGCGCATGGTGCAGTTGCTCGGCACCCGGGTCTAAGCGGCCTTTCGTGTTCGCCCAGCGCGCCTTCATCGAGACCGAGCTGCTCTGGCTGGATCGCCTGCTGGCGCGTGACCCGTTCGTGACCTTGCTGACCACCGGCGGCGACGGATTGCCCGAACTGACCCGCGTGCCGGTGCTTTATCGGCGCGAAGGGCACAAGGTCGAACTGATCGGGCATTGGGCCCGAGCCAACAAACAGTCACGTCACCTCGGCCGCGCCAAGGTGTTGGTCAACGGCCCGCAGGGCTATGTATCGGCCAGTTGGTATCCGGACAAGGAAAGCGCGGCGCGCGTCCCTACCTGGAACTACGCCGCCGCTGAACTTGTCGGCGAACTGCACAGCTTCGACGACACGGCGGCATTGGCTCAACTGCTGTCGGACACCAGCAACTTCTTCGAGGCCAGCGTCGGCCAGGGCTGGCAGTTCGATGCCGGCCTGGACGATCACGCCCCCTCGCTGCGCGCCATCGTAGGCTTCCGCCTGGACGTGCAGCAGATCCAGATCAAACTGAAACTGAGCCAGAACCACCCGCAGGCGAACCAGCTGGCGGTGATCAAGGCCTTGCATGCCTTGAATACGCCCGATGCCAGCGAGCTGGCCCAGTGGATGCAGCTATACCGCAGTGAGCATGGCGATCAATCCGATGATTGAACCCAGCCCCGTTTCCCGCGACGTTGCCGTGCAAACGCGCAGCAGCGCCCTCCCCCTCCAGATCGCAAGGGAAGCTTCACCATGAAAGACATCCATAACCTGCTGCAGAAAAACCGCGAATGGGCGGACCGGATCGAGAAGGAAGATCCCGACTTCTTCCATCAACTGGCCAAGCAGCAGAGCCCCGAATACCTGTGGATCGGCTGCTCCGATTCACGCGTACCGGCCAACCAGATCATCGGCATGGCACCGGGCGAAATCTTCGTTCATCGCAACATCGCCAACGTGGTGGTGCATACCGACCTGAACTGCCTGAGCGTGATCCAGTACGCGGTGGACCAGCTCAAGATCAAGCACATCCTGATCGTCGGCCATTACGGTTGCGGCGGCGTGCATGCAGCACTGAACCATGTGCGCGTTGGCCTGGCCGACAACTGGCTGCGCCATGTTGGCGATGTCGCCCAGAAGCACGACGATATCCTCTCGCAGATCGACGACCCGGAGCTGCGCCACGCGCGCCTGTGTGAGTTGAACGTGATCGAGCAGGTGGTCAACGCCTGCCGCTCGACCATCGTGCAGGACGCCTGGGCCCGCGGCCAGAAGCTGATGGTGCACGGCTGGGTCTACAGCCTGCGCGACGGCCGCGTCAGCGAGATGGGTATTGATGTGGGCGCACCGGAAGAGCTGCAGCCGGCGTACGAGAAGGCCTTGTCGTTTGTGCCGCGGAAGGGCAAAAGGCACTGACAGCCAACCTGCCGAAGCTAGGCTTCCTCCCCTCTCCCGCTCGCGGGGTGAGAGGAGCAGCTTGCGAACCACAGGTTCGCTGCTACTCGAACGCCCTTGCGCCAGCGCAAGGGCCGGGGCGCGGAGCGGGGGCTGGGGGTGAGGGCCTACCGCCCCAGCCAAGCCAGGAACCAACCCTCATCCGCCCTCCGGGCACCTTCTCCCGAAGGGAGAAGGAAAAAGCAAAGGCTTCGCCCTCCGGGCACCTTCTCCCGGCGGGAGAAGGAAGCAGCCACCCTCACCAAACAGGCCCCGCATGCTCCCCCTACCCCTGAACCTGCTCGGCTGGATCGAAGAACACCGCCACCTCCTGAAGCCGCCGGTCGGCAACAAGATGATCGAGAACGGTGACTTCATCGTCATGGTGGTTGCCGGCCCCAACAGCCGCAACGACTACCACTGGGATGAGGGTCCGGAATGGTTCTACCAGCTTGAAGGCGAGATGGTGCTGCGGGTGCAGGAAGACGGCGCAGTGCGCGACATCCCGATCCGGGCCGGCGAGATCTTCCTGCTGCCCCCGCGTGTACCGCATTCGCCGCAGCGCATGCCCGGATCGATCGGTCTGGTGGTCGAGCGCAAGCGCCTGGACCATGAGCTCGATGGCTTCATGTGGTACTGCCAGCAATGCAACCACAAGATCTACGAGGAGTTCTTCCACCTGAAGAACATCGAGACCGATCTGCCCAAGGTCTTCGACCGGTTCCATGCCTCGACCGAACACCGTACCTGCAGCCAATGTGGGGCCGTGCATCCACTGCCAAAACCAGTCACGCCGGAAGCCTGAGCGGCCGGGCGCGGTTACACTGCGGCTACATCCTCGACGTGTCCGCACCGATGAACGAAACGCTGTCACCCGCTCATGCCACCGCACTTGATGCTGCCGATCCGCTGCGCCACCTGCGCAGTCAGTTCCTGATCCCGCAGCACCAGGGCGCCGACCAGGCCTACTTCGTCGGCAACTCCTTGGGCCTGCAGCCACGCGGCGCACAGGCGATGGTGCAGGAGGTGATGGATCAATGGGGCCGCATCGCCGTCGAAGGCCACTTCACCGGTCCGACGCAATGGCTGAGCTATCACCGCCTGGTGCGCGATTCCCTGGCCGGCGTGGTCGGTGCGCTGCCGCATGAAGTGGTGGCGATGAACACGCTGAGCGTGAACCTGCACCTGATGATGGTCAGCTTCTACCGCCCCAGCAGCGAGCGCCCGGCGATCCTGATGGAAGCTGGTGCCTTCCCCACCGACCGCCACGCGGTCGAGGCACAGATCCGCTTCCATGGCTTCAACCCGGCCACCGATCTGATCGAAGTGCAGCCGGACGAAGCCAGCGGCACCATCTCGATGCAAGCCATCGAGCAGGCCATCAGCGAACACGGCAAGCGCGTCGCGCTGGTACTGTGGCCGGGCGTGCAGTACCGCACCGGCCAGGTGTTCGACCTCGACGCGATCACCCGCCTCGCCCGCACGCACGGCGCCAGCATCGGTTTCGATCTGGCCCACTCGGTCGGCAACGTGCCGTTGAACCTGCACGACGTGGCACCCGATTTCGCGGTGTGGTGCCACTACAAGTATCTGAACGCCGGTCCGGGCGCGGTTGCTGGTGCCTTCGTGCACGAACGCCATGCCAAGGACACCTCACTGCCGCGCTTCGCCGGCTGGTGGGGCCACGAACAGGCGACCCGCTTCCAGATGGCGCCGGAGTTCGTGCCGGAACGTGGCGCCGAAGGCTGGCAGCTGAGCAATCCACCTGTGCTCGGCCTTGCGCCGCTGCGTGCATCACTGGCGCTGTACGACGAAGCCGGCATGGATGCATTGCGCACCAAGTCACTGAAGATCACCGGCTACCTGGAAGCCATGGTGCGTGCGCGCCTGGACCATGTGCTGCAGATCATCACGCCTGCCGAACCCGAGCGCCGCGGCTGCCAGCTGTCGCTGCGTGTGGCCGGTGGCCGTGCACAGGGGCGCTCGCTGTTCGAGTACCTGCAATCGGTAGGCGTGCTCGGCGACTGGCGCGAGCCCGATGTCATCCGCATCTCGCCCACGCCTTTGTACAACCGCTACAGCGATGTCTACCGCTTCGTCGATGAAGTGGAAACCTGGGCTGGCGTCTGACCAACGGAATACTGTGACTTGAACACCCCCACCCCACGCAGCCTCACCCTGATCGGCGCCGGCCTGGCCGGCTCCCTGCTTGCCATCCTGCTGTCGCGGCAGGGCTGGAAGATCACCATCTACGAACGCCGTGGCGATCCGCGCATCGCCGACTACGAGTCCGGCCGCTCGATCAATCTGGCGCTGGCCGAACGTGGCCGCAACGCCCTGCGTCAGGCCGGCGTCGAGGACGAGGTGATGGCCCAGGCGGTGATGATGCGCGGGCGCATGGTGCACCCACGCGAAGGCGCGGCCGACCTGCAGCGCTACGGCCGCGATGACAGCGAAGTGATCTGGTCGGTGCACCGCAAGGACCTCAACACCACCTTGCTGCAGCTGGCCGAGGAAGCCGGTGCCACCGTGCACTTCCACCGTCGCCTGCATACCGTGGACTTCGATGCTGGCTATGCACGCTTCATCGACGACCGCGACGACCAGCCGCACGACATCCACTTCAACACGCCGCTGATCGGAGCCGATGGCGCCGGCTCGGCGCTGCGCGCGGCAATGAACCGCAAGTTGCCCTTGGGCGAGCGCATCGAGTTCCTCGATCATTCATACAAAGAGCTGGAGATTCCGCCAGCAGCGGACGGTAGCTTCCAGATCGAAGCCAATGCCCTGCACATCTGGCCTCGCGGCAACTACATGTGCATCGCCCTGCCCAATGACGAAGGCACGTTCACCGTCACCCTGTTCCTGCCGAACGAAGGTGATCCCAGCTTCGCAACGGTGCGTAACGGTGCCGAAGCCGAAGCACTCTTCCAGCGCGACTTCGCCGATGCCCTGCCATTGATACCGAACCTGCGCGCCGACTGGGAACAGCATCCGCCCGGCCTGCTGGGCACGCTGTACCTGGAACGTTGGCATCAGCGTGGCAAGGCAGTGCTGATCGGCGACGCCGCGCATGCGATGGTGCCCTTCCACGGCCAGGGTATGAACTGCGCGTTCGAAGACTGCGTGGTGCTGGCACGCTGCCTGGCCGAGCATCCCGGCACCGAACAAGCCTTCGCCGCATTTGAAGCCGAGCGCAAACCCAATGCCGCCGCCATCCAGCAGATGGCCCTGGACAACTATCTGGAAATGCGCGATCGCGTCGCCGACCCGAGCTACCTGCTGCAGCGCGAGCTGGAGCAGGCGCTGCAGGCGCGCTGGCCAACCCGTTTCGTGCCGCATTACACGATGGTCACCTTCCTGCACACGCCGTATGCAGTCGCACTTGAACGCACCCGTCTGCAGCAGACCATCCTTGCCGACGCAACCGCCGGCCACGACTCGCTGCACAACATCGACTGGGCCACGCTGGAACACGTCGTCCACGCTCAGCTGCCAGTACTGGAAGGAGCGCACTGATGGCCGAGAGCTTCCTGTTCTACGATCTGGAAACCTTTGGCCAGGACCCGCGCCGTACCCGCATCGCCCAGTTCGCCGCGGTGCGCACCGATGCCAACCTGAAAATCATCGACGAGCCGGTCAGCTTCTACGTCAAGCCAGCCGACGACCTGCTGCCCTCGCCGGTCGCTACCTTGATCACCGGCATCACCCCGCAGCATGCGCTGGCCGAAGGTGTCAGCGAGGCCGAGGCTTTCGCCCGCATCAACGAGTTGATGAGCAAGCCGCAGACCTGCACCCTGGGATACAACACCCTGCGCTTCGATGATGAGTTCGTGCGCTACGGTCTGTTCCGCAATTTCCATGATCCCTATGAGCGCGAGTGGCGCAGTGGAAACTCGCGCTGGGACCTGCTCGACATGTTACGTTTGGTGCACGCGCTGCGCCCGGACGGCATCAACTGGCCCACGCGCGAAGACGGCGCCACCTCGTTCAAGCTTGAGCATCTGGCGCTGGCCAATGATGTGCGCCAAGGCGATGCCCACGAAGCGCTGTCGGACGTCCATGCCACCATCGGCATGGCGCGGCGCTTCCGTGAGGCACAGCCGCGCATGTGGGACTACGCGCTGCGTCTGCGCGACAAGCGCTATGTCGGCAGCCTGCTCGACGTGGTGGCGATGGAGCCGGTGCTGCATATCTCGATGCGCTACCCGGCCAGCCGCCTGTGCGCCGCACCGGTGCTGCCACTGGCCCGTCATCCGCACATCAACAATCGGGTGATCGTGTTCGACCTGGAAGGCGATATCGAGCCCTTGCTGGAGCTGTCGGTCGAAGAAATCACCGCACGCCTGTATACCCGTGCCGCCGACCTGCCCGAAGGCCAGCAGCGCATTCCGCTGAAAGAAGTCCACCTCAACAAGGTACCGGCGCTGGTTGCGTGGAACCATCTGCGCGAGGCCGATTTTGAGCGCCTGCAGATTGATCCTGCGGCAATTGAAGCCAAGGCAGAAAAACTGCGCGAACTCGGCCCGCAGCTGGCCGAGAAGGCGCGCCAGGTGTTTGCCCGAGAACGCGTAAACGATGGCCCGGTCGACGCCGATGCATCGCTGTACGATGGCTTCCTGGCCGAAGGCGACAAGGGCCTGCTCAGCAAGGTGCGCACTGCACCGCCGGAAGCTTTGGCCGAACTGGAACAGCGCTTCCGTGACCCGCGCCTGCCCGAGCTGCTGTTCCGCTACCGCGCCCGCAACCATCCGCAGACACTGGACGCCACCGCGCGCTCACGCTGGGATGCGTATCGTCAGCAGCGCTTCACTACCCCGGGCATGGCCGAGCAGACCTTGCCCGAGTACATCGCGCAGATCGCCCAATTGCGCGAGGAGCACAAGGACAACCCGGACTCACTGGCCTTGCTGGATGCGTTGGACCAGTGGCGCCACTCCCTGCAGGACACACCATGACCCAGTATTTCAGCGATGCCAGCTTCAAGTTCCTGCGCGGGCTGGCCCGCCACAACGACAAAACCTGGTTTGCCGAGCACAAGCAGCAGTACGAAGACCATGTACGGCAGCCCTTCCTGCGCCTGATCACCGACCTGCAGCCAGACCTGAGCGAAGTCAGCACGCACTTCCAGGCCGATCCTCGCACCGTCGGCGGCTCGCTGTTCCGCATCTACCGCGACTCGCGCTTCTCCCACGACAAGGCGCCGTACAAGACCTGGCAGGGCGCACGCCTGTTCCACGAGCGCCGCAAGCAGGTGCCGGCGCCGTCGTATTACATCCACCTGGCACCGGGCGAGAGCTTTGTTGGTGCTGGCATCTGGCACCCCGAGCCGGACGTACAGCGCCGCCTGCGCCAGTTCATCCTCGACAACCCCGGCAGCTGGAAGGCCGCCGCGCATGCGCCCGCCACGCGCAAGCGCTACGAGTTCGAAAGTAGCGAGAAGCTGGTGCGGCCGCCGCGCGGTTTCCCTGCCGACTTCGAGTTCATCGACGACCTCAAGCACCGCAACTGGGTGCTGTGGCGCTCGCTGGACGACGAAACGATGACCGGCCCGCGCCTGCGCCAGACCCTGGCCAAGGACCTGGCCGCACTCGGTCCGTTCGTCGACTACCTGTGCGCCGCGCTGGACCTGGAATTCTGATTGGCGTGGGCTTCACGCAAACCAACCTGGTTTGCGGCACGCTTGGCGGCAACCTTCGACAGGAAGCCGCCATGACCAGCATCCACCTGCAAGTCTGGATCGATGCCCCGCTGGCCACCGTCTACAACGGCCTGGCCAGCGCAGAGGGGCTGAGCCGCTGGTGGATACCGCACCAGCAATCGGTCATCGACGGTGACACCGTGATCAGCCACAACCCGGGTTCCGGCCATGGCGTCGTCGCGCTGAAGGTGCTGGAGATCATTCCCGAGCGCTGCATCCGCTGGGAGGTGATCAGTCGTCACCCGCCACAGAGCCCGGCCTCGGCCTGGACCAGCACCGAGATCCGCTTCGACCTGTCACGCCGGGCCAGCCCCGGCGCCTGGCGCGGTCTGCCGCATGAAGGCGAGCCGTTGACCGTGCTGGAGTTCCATCACTTGGGTTGGAACGGTGACAGCGAATATCTGGGCTTCTGCAGCCAGGCCTGGGCCGAAACCCTGGTGATGCTGCGCCGCTGGGCCGAAGCCAGCATCCCCGCACACCCCTGATATCGAGGACAGCAACGCAATGAAGAAGTGGATACTCGCTACTGTCATCGCCATCGCAGTGCTGCTGGCCGCCTACGTGATCGGCGGCCCCTATCTGGCGATCCGTGGGATCAGCCAGGCCATCGAACAGCGTGACACCGGCAAGCTGGCGCGACACGTCGACTTCGGCGCGGTCCGGGTCAACATCAAGGCGCAGATCAACGATTACATCGTGCGCCGCGCCGGCAGCGACATGCAGTCGAGTCTATTCGGCCAGGTCGCGCTGGGCGTGGCCGGCAATCTCACCGGTGCCGGTGTCGACACCTTCGTCACCCCGCTGGGCATTGCTGCCCTGCTGCAGGGGGACAGCCTGTGGAAGCGGGCCATCGGCGATACCGTCGGCGGCGATACCTGGGCACCGCCCTCGCCGGCCAAGCCGTTGGCCAATACCACCGGCCATTACGAATCGCTGTCGCGCTACACCGCCACCACCCATCTGGAAGACGGGCGCAAAGTCGTGTTCGTACTCAGCCGCCAAGGGCTGCGCTGGCGACTGACCAATATCGTGCTGCCACTGGGACAGGCGCCGGACTGACCGGCGCCATCTCCATCAGGCAATCCTGCGCGGCTGCTCCTCGATGACGCTATCGGCGAGGAAAGCCTCCAGCGAATCATCCATCGCCTGCATCCACGGGGTGTGATGCAGCGGCGCCAGCGTGCCAGTCAGCACCGAACGGTAGCTGTAGTTGCGATACCCCAGGATGTCCTCCTTCTTGTCGTGCTTCCACTGCTTGAACAGCGTGGCCACCGCCTCGACATTGAAGTCCGGGTAGTCGGTGGCGTCCAGCAGGTCGCGCACGTATTCGGTCTGGAAGTCGATGTCCTGCTCGGCCGAGGTCGTTGCTTCCTCGCGTGCCAGCCAGGCTTCGCTGTCGGCACGCATTGCCGCGGTCGTCGGCAGCGCCATCTTGCCGAGGATCACATCGCGCGCATACCAGGCCTGCGCATCGAACATGTTGAAGGTGTAGTACTGGTCCTGCATGCCCAAGTAGATCAGCTTGGGGTTGTCGATCCAGAACACGCCCTTGTACAGATCACCCGGGTACAGACGATTGCGCGTGCGCAGGGTCAGCGCATCGGGCAGGAACGGAAAGTGATGCTGGTAGCCGGTGCACAGCACGATCGCGTCCACGTCCTTGCTGCTGCCATCGATGAAGTGCGCGGTGTTGCCTTCAACACGCTGCAGCAAGGGCTTTTCTTCAAAGGCAGCCGGCCAATCGTAACCGGTTGCCGCGCTGCGATAGCTGAAGGTCACCGACTTGGCGCCGTATTTGTAGCACTGCGTACCGATATCCTCGGCCGAATAGCTGCTCCCTACCAGCAGCAGATCCTTGTCTGCGAATTCGCAAGCGTCACGGAAATCATGCGCATGCAACACGCGGCCGGGAAAGCGATCCACGCCCTCGAAGAATGGCGCATTCGGCGTGGAGAAATGGCCGGTTGCAACAATGACCCGGTCGAACTCCTCGGCCAGCAACTCATCCTTCTTCAGGTCGCGGACGGTGACGGTGAATCGTTCGGTTTCTTCCGAATAATCAACCCATTGCACCGCCATGTTGAAGCGAATCTGATCACGTACACCGCTCTTTTCGATGCGGCCCATGATGTAGTCGCGCAGCACAGCGCGTGGCGGATAGGAGGCGATCGGGCGGCCAAAATGCTCTTCAAAACTGTAGTCGGCAAACTCCAGTGCTTCCTTCGGGCCGTTCGACCAGAGGTAGCGGTACATGCTGCCATGTACGGGTTCGCCATAAGCATCCAGCCCGGTACGCCATGTGTAGTTCCACATCCCGCCAAGATCGGATTGCTTTTCGAAGCAGACGATCTCTGGCACTTCAGCCCCACCTCGACGGGCGGATTCAAAGGCACGAAGTTGCGCCAGGCCGCTCGGGCCGGCTCCAAGAATGGCGATACGCATGGTCATTCGGGTTGTTTCTCCTGTGTAGCTGCAGCCGCGTAAACGCGACGGCACTGCGCAAGGGCGCGTTATGCGCCGTGCAGGAGAGACAATGCGTCCGGTCCCGCGCGGCGCGCGAAACACCCGGCCGCCACGCAAGGCAGCGCGAAAGGGAATGGCAGGTACGTTGACGCTACCGGTCGGGGACAGGCCCCGCCCCTGGATCACCGGGTGGGTGCTGTGCGGGAGGGATCTGCTGCATTCGTGCAGATCAGGGCGCGGCAGGATTACCGCTGGTTCAGCTTGGAACCCGCGAAAGCGGCTTCATCCTAGCATGTGGGGAATGTTGGGCTGCAAGGTCGCGCAGACACCGGACTGTGGGAGCGGCGTAAGCCGCGAAGCTGACCAGGCAAAAACAACTGAGACAGCTGCAATTGCACCTTGCCTGCTGACGGATAGATTGCTTGCTTCGCGGCTTACGCCGCTCCCACAACAAACGGCAGCTCTACCCCGGATTGGCGACGCCGTGCGGCACATGGCCGGCGGTAACGTGCTGACGTGCGCTGTCGATGTTGTGCTGCGAATCATCGAAGAAGATATCGGCACCAAAGGCTTCCAGGAACGGCCCCTTGTGGCGACCACCGAGGAACAGCGCCTCATCCAGACGCACGCCCCACTCACGCAGGGTACGGATCACCCGTTCATGCGCAGGTGCCGAACGCGCGGTGACCAGCGCGGTACGGATGGGTGCCGACTCGCCCGGCGGGAATGCCGCCTGCAGGGCATGCAGCGCCGACAGGAAATTGCGGAACGGGCCACCGCTGAGTGGTTCGTGTGCACGCTCGCGTTCGTGGCGACCAAAGGCTTCCACACCCTGTTCGCGCGAGATGCGCTCGCTCTCATCACCAAAGATCACCGCATCACCATCGAAGGCAATACGCAGCTGGGTCTTGGAGCGACCGGTATCGGTAGCCGCTGCCGAAGCGGCAGCCACCTCCTGTGCGCTCTGCGGCAGGATGGTGGCGGCGGCGATGCCATTGACCAGGGCGCGGCGCACCGAATCCGGGTTGGCCGACAGGAACAGATCGGTGCCGAACGGCTTGACGTACGGCCAGGTCGGCTCGCCGGCGGTGAAGGTGGCGCGCACAATATCCAGCTTGTAGTGCTGGATGGAGTTGAAGATGCGCAGGCCGGTATCGGCCGAATTGCGCGACAGCAGGATCACTTCCACGCGCGGCGTCTCCACCGGCGCTCCATCATTGAGTGCCAGCAGCTTGCGCACCACCGGGAAGGCAACGCCAGGTTTGAGCACATCGTCCTCGTGCGCGCGCTGGTAGGCGGCATAGGCCTCCAGGCCTTCGCGTTCGAACAGGGCGTGGCCTTCTTCGAGATCGAACAAGGCGCGCGAAGTAACCGCAACGGTAAGCAGCCGGGGAGTGTTGTCACCCATGGACGATGAACCCAATACGATCAAGGAACGGGACCCAGTCTACCCGGAAGCGGCGCGCTTCCCCCAATCCCGGATCCCACCAGCCCCGATCCCCGCCCTCAAACCATGAACTGCTCGCTGAGGATGCGCTCTTCGAGGTTGTGCTCGGGGTCGAACAGCAAGGTCACCTGACGCTCACGCGATTCGCGGATGGTCACTTCCACCACATCGCGGGTTTCATGCGAATCGGCAGTGACGCTGACCGGGCGCTTGTAGGGATCGAGCACGCGGAAGCGCACTTCGGTCTCGGCCTTGAGGATGGCGCCACGCCAGCGTCGCGGGCGATACGGCGCCAAAGGGGTCAAGGCGATGGTGTTCGAACCCAGCGGCAGGATCGGGCCATGCGCCGAGTAGTTGTAGGCGGTGCTGCCGGCCGGCGTGGAGACCAGCACACCATCGCAGATCAGCTCTTCCACCCGCTGCTGGCCGTTGAGATCGATGCCGATATGCGCGGCCTGCCGGGTCTGGCGCAGCATCGAGACGTCGTTGTAGGCCAGCGAGCCGGTAGTAGTGCCGGATTCGGTCAACGCGATCATTTCCAGCGGGCGCAGGTGGGCTGGTTCAGCCAGGGCCAGGCGCTCGATCAAGTCATCTTCGCGATGGTGGTTCATCAGGAAGCCGACGGTGCCCAGCTTCATGCCGAATACCGGTTTGCCCTTGCCGCCGTGGCGATGCAGGGTCTGCAGCATGAAGCCGTCACCGCCCAGCGGGCAGATAACATCGGCCTCTTCCGGGCTATGGTCGCCGTAACGGGCTGCCAGGGTGGCACGGGCCTGCTGTGCGGCCTCGACGGTACTGGCGAGGAAAGCAATTCGGGGGGACACGGGCGCGTCTATCGGTTCGGCTTGGAGGGCGAGGATAACCTGCCGATGTGCTGACTGGTGCTTTCGTTTGCTTGGAAACTGAAGGCCAACGGCAACAGCTTGCCCTCACCCCAACCCCTCTCCCGCAGGCGGGAGAGGGGCTACAGCTGCAATTGCGCAGAATGCCTGCGCTCGCGGTGGACTAGCCCCTCTCCCGCCTGCGGGAGAGGGGTTGGGGTGAGGGCAAGCTCTTGATTTCTCCAAAAGAAAACGGGCCCTTTCGGGCCCGTTCTCCAAAACCAACAACCTGCCGACTTAAGCGCCGTGCGCCGCCAGCTGGCCCAGACGCTGCACCGCCACCGACACGGTCGGGTAGTCCAGGGTCTTCTGCTCGGCCAGCTCGGCCAGCATTGCCAGGGTGAAGCGCAGGCCGCTGTCATCACGGCCCAACCACGCCGCCACCTTGGCCTCGGCAGTTGCGCCCTTCATCGACAGCACCTGGCCGGTCAGGGCACGCTGATGCGCCGCCAGCTCGTCGCGCAGCACGCCACGGGCCACCGCATGCCAACGGCCGTTGACCTCCAGCGCATCGATCTGCTCGAACAGCCACGGCATCTGCAGGGCTTCGCCCAGGCGGAAGTGAACCTTGGACACGTCGACCGGCTTGAGCTTGCGCGGACGCGCCAGTTCAATGATGTCGAACGCCGGCTCCAGGAACTGCAGTTCGGACAGCTGCTGTGCCAATGCCGCCGGCAAGCCCTTCTCCTTCCATGCCACAACGCTGGCCTCGTAGGCCGGGCGCTGCGAATCCGGCAGCACGCCCGAGGCAACGCGGATGTCGTTGAACGGGCCCTGGTAGCGATCCACCGCGGCAGTGATACCCGGCATCGCGCCCGGACGGGTCAGCAGCCAACGTACGAACGAGCGCTGCAGCTTCCAGATCACTTCCAGCGCATCCACCTGCACCGCTTCCGGCAAGGTGCCGTCGAGCGCATCGATCTGCGCCCACAGTGCACGTGCATCCAGTGTTTCACGGCTGATGGTGTAGGCCTTGGCAACCTCGGCCACGGTGCGGCCGGTGTCTTCCTGCATGCGCATCAGGAAGGTGGCGCCCATGCGGTTGATGGTCTGGTTGGTCACGGCCGTGGCGATGATTTCGCGCTTCAGGCGGTGACGTTCCATCGCATCGGCGTACTTCTTCTGCAACGGCTGCGGGAAATAACGCAGCAGTTCCTTGGACAGGTACGGATCTTCCGGAATGTCCGAGTCCAGCAGCTGCTGGAAGGCCACGATCTTGGAGTACGACAGCAGCACCGCCAGCTCCGGACGGGTCAGGCCCTGCCCGCGCAGCTTGCGTGCCGACAGCTCGGCGTCGGACGGCAGGAACTCGATCTGGCGATCCAGCAGGCCCTGCTTCTCCAGCGTGCGGATGAAGTGCTGCTTGGAACCCAGGCGCTTGCTGCTCATCCGCTCCATCAGGCTCAGCGCCTGGTTCTGGCGGTAGTTGTCCATCAGCACCAGCTCGCCCACCTCGCCGGTCATCGAGGCCAACAGCTTGTTGCGCTGGTCCACGGTGAGCTTCTTGGCGCGCACCACGTCGTTGAGCAGGATCTTGATGTTGACTTCGTGGTCGGAGGTATCCACACCGGCCGAGTTGTCGATGAAGTCGGTGTTGAGCAGCACGCCAACCTGTGCGGCCTCGATGCGGCCGAGCTGGGTCATGCCCAGGTTGCCACCCTCGCCCACGATCTTGCAGCGCAGTTCGCCACCGTTGACGCGCAGGCCGTTGTTGGCACGGTCGCCAACATCGGCATTGGTCTCGGTTGCCGACTTGACGTAGGTACCGATACCGCCGTTCCACAGCAGGTCAACCGGTGCCTTCAGCGCGGCATTGATCAGGTCGGTCGGGTTCATCGCCTTGATGCTGGCGTCGATGCCCAGTGCTTCACGCACTTCCGGGGTGATCTCGATCGACTTGAGCGAGCGCGGATAGATGCCGCCGCCCTTGCTGATCAGCTTGCTGTCGTAGTCCGCCCAGCTCGAGCGGGGCACCTTGAACATGCGCGCGCGTTCCTTGAACGAGCTGGCAGCCACCGGGTTCGGGTCGAGGAAGATGTGGCGGTGATCGAAGGCGCAGACCAGGCGGATGTGCTCGGACAGCAACATGCCGTTGCCGAACACGTCGCCGGACATGTCGCCGACGCCGACCACGGTGAAGTCCTGCTTCTGGCAGTCACGGCCCAGCGCACGGAAGTGGCGCTTGACCGACTCCCACGCACCACGCGCGGTGATGCCCATGCCCTTGTGGTCGTAACCCACCGAACCACCGGAGGCGAACGCGTCGTCCAACCAGAAACCGTGTGCACGGGCGATGCCGTTGGCGGTATCGGAGAACGTAGCGGTGCCCTTGTCGGCAGCTACGACCAGGTACGGGTCGTCCATATCATGACGCACCACGCCCTGCGGCGGCACGATCTTGTTGTTGACGATGTTGTCGGTGATGTCCAGCAGGCCGTTGATGAAGCGCTTGTAGCAGGCCACGCCCTCGGCGAACCAGGCGTCACGGTCCACCGCCGGATCCGGCAGCTGCTTGGCGAAGAAACCACCCTTGGAGCCGACCGGCACGATCACGGTGTTCTTCACCATCTGCGCCTTGACCAAGCCCAGCACTTCGGTGCGGAAGTCTTCGCGACGGTCCGACCAGCGCAGGCCACCACGGGCCACCGGGCCGAAGCGCAGGTGGGTACCCTCCACGCGCGGGCCGCACACGAAGATCTCGCGGTACGGACGCGGCTTGGGCAGGTCCGGCACCTTGGCGGCGTCGAACTTGAAGCTGATGTAGTCGGCCGGACCACCGTCGGCACGCACCCCATCCTTGCGCACCAGGTAGTAGCTGGTACGCAGGGTGGCTTCGATTACGCCGATGAAGCTGCGCAGGATGCGGTCTTCGTCCAGGCTGGACACGCCGTCCAGCAGCTTGACCAGCACCTCGTGCACCAGCGCCATGCGCGCATCACGGTCGCTCTTGCGCGCCTTGACCACGCCATCAAGCAGCTTGAGGGTGGCAGCGTCGTCACCGGCCAGCAGCTTGAACTGGGCCAGCTGCGCGTCCAGCACTGCCTTGTCGGCCGACGGGGTCGGCTCGAAGCGGGCTTCGAACAGTTCCACGATCAGGCGCGCCAGCAGCGGGTAGCGGTTGAAGGTGCCTTCCACATAGGCCTGCGAGAACGGCACGCCGATCTGCAGCAGGTACTTGCAGTAGCCACGCAGCATCGACACCTGGCGCCAGTCCAGGCCGGCGCCCAGCACCAGGCGGTTGAAGCCATCGTTTTCGGCATCGCCGTGCCAGACGCGTGCGAAGGCGTCGCTGAAGGCGGCATTGGCATGGGCCGGGTCGATCGTGCCGATGGCCGACTCGACTTCGAAGTCCTGCACATACACCGGTGCATCGTCGACCATCAGCTTGTACGGGCGCTCCGCCATCACGCGCAGGCCCATGTTTTCCATCATCGGCAGCACGTCGGACAGCGGGATGTCCTTGAGCTGGCGGTACAGCTTCAGGCGCAGGCCATCGACGTCGTCGCGGCGGATCGCCTGCAGGCTCAGGCGCAGATCGTCCGGACCGGTCAGCGCGTCCAGCTGGGCCACGTCGGCCGCAGCGATTTCAGCGCTGGAATCCTCGATGTAACCGGCCGGCAGGGCCTTGCCGATACGCGAGGCAATGCGCAGGCCTTCGCCTTCGCCATGGCTGCCGACCAGCGCTTCGCGCAGATCGTCCTGCCAGTTGCGCAGCACGTGGGCCAGGCGCTTCTCCATGCCTTCCACGTCCAGCTCCAGGCTCTGCCCGGCCTTGGGGCGCACGATCAGGTGCACCTGCGCCAGCGGCGAGTCACCCAGCACCACGCTGGAATCGACGTATTCGCCCTGCAGGGCGTCCTTGAGCATGCTTTCCACGCGCAGGCGCACGTCGGTGTTGAAGCGCTCGCGCGGCAGGAACACCAGCGCCGAGATGAAGCGGCTGAACTTGTCGCGGCGCAGGAACAGGCGGCTGCGCACGCGCTCCTGCAGGCCGAGCACGCCCATGGCGGTGCGGAACAACTCGTCTTCACTGGACTGGAACAGCTCTTCGCGCGGCAGCGACTCCAGGATGTGGCGCAGTGCCTTGCCGCTGTGGCTGGACAGGCTCAGGCCCGAACGCGCCATCACGTTCTCATAGCGCTGGCGCACCAGCGGGATCTCCCACGGGCGGCGGTTGTAGGCGCTGGAGGTGAACAGGCCGAGGAAGCGCTGCTCGCCGATGATCTTGCCCTTGGCGTCGAATTCCAGCACGCCGATGTAGTCCATGTAGCCGCCGCGGTGGATATGCGAGCGGGCATTGGTCTTGGTCAGGATCAGCGCGTCATGCAGGCTGCTGGTGGCGTTGAGCCCTTCGGCTGCCAGGCCCTTGACCGGGCGTGCGACCATCGTGTCCTTGCCGCGCATCAGGCCCAGGCCGGTGCCGTTCTGGGCCACCAGCACTTCTTCCTTGCCCTTCTTTTCCACCTTGTATTCGCGGTAGCCAAAGAAGGTGAAATGGTTGTCGGCGGCCCAGCGCAGGAACTCCTGCGCCTCGGCGCGCGATGCCTTGCTCACCGGCAGGGTACGCTTGCCCAGGTCGTCGGCCAGCGCCAACGCCTTGTCGGTCATCGGCTGCCAGTCATTGACGATGGCACGCACGTCATCCAATGCGGCGGTCACGCGCTTGGCAACCGCGTCCAGCGCCTCGGCCGGCTGGCGATCGATTTCCAGCAGCATCACCGATTCCAGCTTGCCCTCGCCCACGCCGCTGAGCTTGCCGGCCTTGTCGCGCGCGATGCTGATCACCGGGTGGCCCAGCACGTGTACGCCGATGCCCTGCTCGGCCAAGGCCAGCGTCACCGTGTCTACCAGGAACGGCATGTCGTCGTTGACGATCTGCAGCACGGTATGGGCCGACTCCCAGCCGTCCGCCTTCAGCGTCGGGTTGAACACCCGCACATTGGCCTTGCCCGGCTTGCGGGTGCGGGCGAATTCGAGCATGCCGGCGGCCAGCACCGCCCAATCATCGGCCGAGTGCAGGGTGAACTCATCGGCTTCCATGCGCTTGTAGAACGCCGTAGCAAAAGCCACTGCCTGCGCCTGTGCGGCCGCAGCGGGATAACGCTTCCGCAAGGCTGCAAATACCGGTTCTAGCGAGAGGCCGGCTTCTGCGTTGTTCTGCTTCACAGCCGGTTTGGATTTCGTCTTTGCGGACTTGGCAGCACTGTTTTGCGATTTCATGGCAGAGCTTTGGGTGTTGCTCGGTTGGAGAAACCGCGATTGTATCGCTGGTAACAAAAAGAACCTTGCTGCAGGGCCGCATTATCTGCATCGCAATCACGAGTCGAACGCGGGCAACCGCCGCGATTTCACTGATGGCCGATCACACGACAATGTCCGCCACCTGAATCTCATTCGCTCACCGGGCACAGTGAAAGACGAATTACGTTGCGGGGTTTCTAAACTGGACGGTATAGTCCAATGCTTATGCAAACCCCCTCTGCCCCCCCCGCGCCAATCGACGCGCGCGACGAGCGCGTGTTCGAAGCCGTGCGTGAGCTGTTGGCGAAGCAGGGAATACGCCTGAGTATGGATGCGATTGCCGCCGCTGCAGGCTGCTCCAAGCAAACGCTGTACAGCCGCTACGGCTGCAAACGCGAATTGCTGCGGCAGGCAATGCGGCTGCATGTATCCCACGCGACTGCTGCCCTGTCGGTATGCGACGAGAAACCGCTGGACCAGACCGTGCTCGATTTCGCCATCGGCTACCTCGAACATCGCAACAAGCCCAACGTCCGTCGCACCGCGCAGTTGATCGGCGCCAGTGTCCACGAGTTCCGTGATGAAGCACGCTTCATGTACCAGGGAAGCACGGAGGCCCTCCGCAACCACGTGGCTGAATGGATGCAAACCGAGATGCAGCGCGGGCGGCTGAAGCATGACGACCCGCAGTTCATGGCCGAGCTGCTGATCAGCATGATTGCAGGCCAGGATTTTGAACGACAGCGCTTTCACACCCCCTACCGCGATGATCCACAGCAGCGTCGCCGCTGGGCCGAATTTGCCACCGACGGTTTTCTACGTGCCTTTGCCTGCACCTACCACGCCGCCGCAGCTCCAAATAAAAACAACACCCGGAGTTTCTCCTGATGACCGCCCCACTCCGCCTCCTCGCTCTCACCTGTGCAGCGACACTGAGCCTTGCCGCCTGTAAGAAACCGCAGGAGCAAGCCGCCCCTCCTCCGCAGGAAGTCGGTGTGGTAGATGCCAAACCGCAGACCCTGCCCCTGCAGCGCGAGCTGGTCGGCCGCCTGTCGCCGTACCGCTCCGCCGACGTCCGCGCCCGTGTCGCCGGTGTGCTGCAGAAGCGCGTCTATGAAGAAGGCAGCACGGTCAAGGAAGGCCAGGTACTGTTCCTGATCGACCCGGCACCGTTGCAGGCCGCGCTGGCCTCCGCCGAGGGTGCACTGGCCTCGGCCCGCGCCACTTACGCCAACGCCCGCGCAACCGCCAACCGCGCCCGCTCGCTGGCACCGCAGAGTTATGTGTCCAAGTCCGACCTGGACAGTGCCGAGGCCGCCGAGCGCTCCTCCGCCGCCGCCGTACAGCAGGCCGAAGCAGCGGTCACCACCGCCCGCATCAACCTTGGCTATGCCCGCGTCACCGCTCCCATCGCCGGCCAGGCCGGCAAGCAGCAGGTCACCGAAGGCGCGCTGGTCGGCCAGGGTGATGTGACCCTGCTGACCACCGTGGACCAGATCGACCCGCTGTACGTGAACTTCTCGATGACCGCCGACGAACTGAGCCTGCTGCGTGCGGCCCAGGACAAGGGCGCGGTGGCACTGGCCGGCGACGGCAAGACCACAGTGCAGGTCAACCTGCCCGATGGCAGCGCCTATGCGCACGAAGGCACCCTGGACTTCTCCTCGACCACGGTTGATCCGGCCACCGGCACCGTGTCGCTGCGTGCGCAGTTGCCCAACCCGGACCACATCCTGTTGCCGGGCTCGTTCGTCAGCTTCAAGGCCAACCTGGGCGAGCGCAACAATGCCTTCCTGGTGCCGCAGCAGGCCGTGCAGCGCGACACCCAGGGTGGCTATGTGCTGATCGTTGGCAAGGACGGCAAGGTCGCACGCAAGAACGTCACCCTGGACAACCAGCAGGGCGGCAACTGGCTGGTCTCTTCGGGACTGGCCGCCGGCGACCAGATCATTGTTTCGGGCATACAGAAGGTCAAGGAAGGCGCACCGGCCACGACCAAACCCTGGCAGCCCGACGCCGCCAAGCCTGCCGCGGCAGCGCCGGCGGCAGCACCGGCAAAGAAGGAATAACGGGAAGCCGTCATGCCTAAATTTTTCATCGAGCATCCCGTCTTCGCCTGGGTGGTGGCGATCCTGATCTCGCTTGGCGGCGTGATCTCGATCCTCAACCTGGGTATCGAGTCCTACCCCAGCGTGGCGCCACCGCAGGTGACCGTCACCGCCAACTACCCGGGCGCCAGTGCGTCCACCGCGGAAAAATCGGTCACCCAGGTAATCGAACAGCAGCTGACCGGCATCGACAACCTGATGTATTTCAGCTCGTCGTCGTCTTCCACCGGCCGCGTCACCATCACCCTGACCTTCGACAGCGGCACCGATGCCGATATCGCCCAGGTGCAGGTGCAGAACAAGGTGTCGCTGGCGACCCCGCGCCTGCCCTCGGAAGTGACCAAGCAGGGTGTGGTGGTGGCCAAGGCCAACGCCGGCTTCCTGATGGCCATCGGCGTGCGTTCGGATGACGGTACGGTTGACCGCGATGCGCTGAACGACATCGTCGGTGCACGCGTGCTGGAACAGGTTTCGCGTGTTCCCGGCGTCGGCAGCACCCAGCAGTTCGGCTCCGAATACGCCATGCGCGTATGGCTGAACCCTGAAAAGCTGCAGGGTTACCATCTGTCGGCAACCGACGTGTACAACGCCATCGGCACCCAGAACCTGCAGTTCGCTGCCGGCTCAGTGGGCGGCGACCCGGCCCCCAACGGCCAGGCCTTCACCGCCACCGTGGCAGCCGAAGGCCGCTACAGCTCGCCGGAAGAGTTTGAGAACACCATCCTGCGGGCCAACAATGACGGCAGCGTGGTCAAGCTCAAGGACGTGGCCAAGGTCTCCTTCGGTGCGTCCAACTACGGCTTCGACACCAAGTACAACGGCAAGCCGGTGGCGGTGTTCGCCATCCAGCTGCTGCCCGGTGCCAATGCACTGGATGTGTCCGAGGCCGTGCGCGCGAAGATGGACGAACTGGCCCCGAGCTTCCCGCCTGGCGTCAGCTGGTTCACTCCCTACGACAGCACCACCTTCGTCACCATCTCGATCGAGGAAGTGGTCCACACCCTGGTCGAAGCCATCATCCTGGTGTTCCTGGTGATGCTGGTGTTCCTGCAGAACTTCCGCGCCACCATCATCCCCACCCTGGTCATCCCGGTCGCCTTGCTCGGCACCTTCATGGGCATGCTGGCCATCGGCTTCACCATCAACCAGTTGACCCTGTTCGCGATGGTGCTGGCCATCGGCATCGTGGTCGATGACGCCATCGTCGTCATCGAGAACGTCGAACGCATCATGACCGAGGAAAAGCTCGACCCGAAGCCGGCGACGCAGAAAGCCATGGGCCAGATCACCGGCGCCGTGGTGGCGATCACCGTGGTGCTGGCGGCAGTGTTCATTCCGTCCGCCCTGCAGCCGGGTGCCTCGGGTGAGATCTACAAGCAGTTCGCCTTGACCATCGCCATGGCGATGGCGTTCTCGGCCCTGCTGGCATTGACCTTCACCCCGGCGCTGTGTGCCGCCTTCCTCAAGCCCACCCACAACGACAACCCGAACTGGGTCTACCGCACCTTCAACAAGTACTACGGCAAGCTGGAAAAGAGCTATGTCGGCACCGTCGGCGGCGTCATCAAGCACTCCCCGCGCTGGCTGATGGTGTTCGCCCTGCTGCTGGTGTTGTGTGGCTTCCTGTTCACCCGTCTGCCGGGCAGCTTCCTGCCGGAAGAAGACCAGGGCTATGCACTGGCCATCGTGCAGCTGCCACCGGGCGCTACCAAGACCCGTACCAGCGCCGTGTTCGACCAGCTGCTGGGCACCTTGCAGGACGAAGAAGCCTTTGAAGGGCTGATGCAGATCACCGGTTTCAGCTTCATCGGCGCCGGCGAGAACGTGGGTATGGCCTTCGTCCGCCTCAAGGACTGGGACGAGCGCAAGGAGACCGCGCCCGAGTTCATCCAGAAGATGAACAAGAAGGCCTACGGCATCAAGGATGCACAGATCTTCTTCGTCAACCTGCCGACCGTGCAGGGCCTGGGCCAGTTCGGCGGCTTCGACATGTGGCTGCAGGACCGTGCCGGCGCCGGCCAGGACGCCTTGATGGATGCGCGCAACACCCTGCTGGGCGCAGCCAGCCAGGACAAATCGCTGGTGGGCGTACGCCCGAACACGCTGGAAAATGCACCGCAGCTGCAGTTGAAGGTTGACCGCGTGCAGGCCCAGGCCATGGGCGTGTCGGTCAATGATGTCTACACCGCCATCCAGATGATGCTGGCGCCGGTGTACGTCAACGACTTCTTCTATGGCGGCCGCATCAAGCGCGTCAACATGCAGGCCGACGCCGCTTACCGCACCGGCCCGGAATCGCTGAACAGCTATTTCGTGCCCAGCTCGCTGAGCAAGGACTCCACCGGCCAGCCGGCGATGATCCCGCTCAGCGCGGTGGTCAAGTCGGAGTGGATCTACGCCCCACCGGCATTGAACCGCTACAACGGCTATTCGGCGGTCAACATCGTCGGCGCCCCGGCCCCGGGCGGCAGCTCCGGCCAGGCCATGAACACGATGGAACGGCTGGTGCATGACGACCTGCCGGTAGGCTTCGGCTTCGACTGGTCGGGCATGTCCTACCAGGAAATCCTCGCCGGCAACGCCGCCACCCTGCTGATGGTGCTGTCGATCGTGGTGGTGTTCCTGTGCCTGGCGGCACTGTACGAGAGCTGGTCGATCCCGGTGGCGGTGCTGCTGGTGGTGCCGGTCGGCATCCTTGGTGCGGTGGTGTTCTCGCTGCTGCGCGGCCTGCCGAACGATCTGTACTTCAAGATCGGCATGGTGACGGTGATTGGTCTGGCGGCGAAGAACGCGATTCTTATCGTCGAGTTCGCGGTGGAACAGCGTGCGGCCGGCAAGACCCTGCGTGAAGCGACCATCGAAGCGGCGCATCTGCGTTTCCGTCCGATCCTGATGACCTCGTTCGCCTTCATCCTCGGCGTGCTGCCGATGGCCATCTCCACCGGTGCCGGCGCTAACGCCCGTCACTCGCTGGGTACCGGCGTGATTGGCGGCATGTTGTTCGCCACGGTGATCGGCGTGCTGTTGATTCCGTTGTTCTTCGTCACCGTACGCCGCGTGCTGGGTGACAAATTGGACGAACAGTCCAAGGAATTCATCGAACAACACAAGGTGCATGCGATCCAGAAGGACCGCTGATACGAAAAGCCCCGGCATTGCCGGGGCTTTTTTTTATGGCTTTGTGTAGTGCCGAGCCATGCTCGGCAAGGGGCATTACCGGTAAAGCTCCTGCCGAGCATGGCTCGGCACTACATCAGGGCATTGCCCGGCATTACCGGGCGATCAGCGCACGCCCGTCTCGTTGCGTGCAATCACCAGACGCTGGATCTCCGAGGTGCCTTCATAGATCTCGGTGATCTTGGCATCGCGGAAATAGCGCTCCAGCGGCATCTCCTTGGAATAGCCCATGCCGCCGTGGATCTGCACCGCCTGGTGGGCGATCCACATCGCCGCTTCCGATGCGGTCAGCTTGGCCACCGCAGCCTCGGTGGAGAACCGCTTGCCCTGGGCCTTGGTCCAAGCCGCACGCAGGGTCAACAACAGGGCGGCGTCCAGCTTGCACTTCATGTCAGCGATCTTGGCCTGGATCATCTGGAAGCTACCGATCGGCGCACCAAACGACTTGCGCTCACGCACGTATGCCAGCGATGCCTCATAGGCCGCCCGGGCAATACCCACCGCCTGCGAGGCGATGCCGATGCGGCCCGAATCCAGCAGGCTCATCGCGATCTTGAAGCCCTCGCCCTCGTTGCCGATCACGTCCTCGGCCGCCGCCACATAGTCCTGGAACTCGATCTCGCAGGTAGCCGACGCGCGCACGCCCAGCTTGGGCTCGGTCTTGCCGCGGCCGAAGCCCGGCTTCTGCGTGTCGATCATGAAGGCGGTGATGCCGCGCGAGCCCTTTTCCGGCTCGGTCATCGCGAACAGCACGATGTAGCGCGCCACCGGGCCGGAGGTGATCCAGCTCTTCTGGCCGTTGATCAGGAACGAACCATCAGCCTGCTTGACCGCGCGACAGCGCATGGCGGTGGCATCGGAGCCGGACTGCGACTCGGTCAGCGCGAACGCACCGATCTCGCGGCCTTCGGCAATCGCGCGCACATAGGTCTGCTTCTGCGCCTCGGTGCCGTAACCGAGCACCGCATTGCAGAACAGCGAGTTGTTGACCGACATGATGGTGGCGTGCGCCGCGTCGGCCGCCGATACCTCGATGATGGCCAGCACGCTGGAGACCGGGTCCATGCCCGAGCCGCCGTATTCCACCGGCACTTCGATGCCCATCAGGCCGTTTTCGCCCAGCAGCCGGATGTTCTCCAAGGGGTACTCGCCGGTGGCATCGAAATGCTCGGCGCTGGGGGCAATCTTCTCTTTGGCGATGCGACGCGCGACGTCCTGCAGCATCAGCTGCTCGTCGGAATAACTGAAATCCACAACACCCCTCCCAGGGTCTGATCAAGTTGCGATTGTAACCATCGCAGCCGCATTCAGCCTATGCATCGCCTTGACCGAAACCGGCAACAAAGCGAAAATATCTCTATATCGCGATAGGTAGATATTTATGGATCTGGAAGACTGGTCAACCCGTCTGAAAGTGTTCGCCGATGCAACGCGCGTGCGCTTGCTGACCCTGCTGGAACAGGAAGAACTGACCGTGGCCGAGCTGTCGGCCATCACCACGCTGGCACAGCCGCGTGTCTCCACCCACCTGGCAAGGCTCAAGGAAGCCGGCCTGGTTCGCGATCGTCGCGCCGGCGTCTCGGCGTATTACCGTTTCGACGAGGCGGCATTGGACGCTGCGCAACGTGCATTGTGGCATGCGCTGAGCAGCGGCAGCGACGATCCGCTGCTGCGCCAGGACGCCGAGCGCGTGCCGGCAGTGCTGGCCATGCGCGCCGCTGACCAGAACTGGGCCGACAGCGTCGCCGGTGACATGGAGCGCCATTACTCGCCGGGCCGCACCTGGGAAGCGATGGCGCGCAGCGCGCTGCCGCTGCTGGAAACCGGCGACGTGCTGGACATCGCCTCCGGCGACGGCGTGCTGGCTGAGCTGCTGGCCCCGCATGCACAGCGCTATGTCTGCATCGACACCAGCGCCCGCGTGGTGGCCGCCGCCAGCGAACGCCTGCGCAAGCTGCCCAATGTGGAAGTGCTGGAAGGCGACATGCACAAGCTGCCGTTCGCCGATGCCAGCTTCGACCTGGTGGTGCTGATGCACGCCCTCACCTACGCCAGCCAGCCGGCCAAGGCCGTGGCCGAGTGTGCACGCGTGCTGCGCCCGCAGGGCCGGCTGATGCTGTGCAGCCTGGCCCGCCATGAACACAAGGTCGCGGTCGAGGCCTATGGCCACGTCAACCTGGGTTTCACCGGCAAGGAGCTGCGCAAGTTCGTGGAGAAGGCCGGCCTGGAGGTCTCCAGCCTGGAGACCGTCACCCGCGAAAAGCGCCCGCCGCACTTCGAAGTGATCTCCCTGATCGCCCACCAACCCTGATCCACCTTTTCGGCCCGCCCTATGCAAGCCCTCCCCTGGCTACACCCCGATCGCGTCGGCAAGCTGCTCGACGCCCTGGCCCAGCGCATCCTCATCATCGATGGCGCGATGGGCACCATGATCCAGCGCCATCGCCTGGAAGAAGGCGACTACCGGGGCGAGCGCTTCGTCGACGGGTTCGACAGCCAGCACGTGCATGGGCCGTCCTGCGGGCATGACCTGAAGGGCAACAACGATCTGTTGCTGCTGACCCGGCCCGACGTCATTGCCGGCATCCACACCGCCTACCTGCAGGCCGGTGCCGACCTGGTCGAAACCAATACCTTCAACGCCACCTCGGTCAGCCAGGCCGACTATCACCTGGAACACCTGGTCTACGAGTTGAACAAGGCCGGCGCCCAGGTCGCGCGCCAGTGCTGTGACGCGGTGGAGGCGACCACGCCGGACAAGCCGCGCTTCGTGATCGGCGTGCTGGGCCCGACCAGCCGCACCGCATCGATCAGCCCGGACGTGAACGATCCCGGCTTCCGCAACACCAGCTTCGACGCGCTGCGCGCGACCTACCGCGAGGCCATTGAAGGCCTGATCGATGGCGGTGCCGACACCTTGATGGTGGAAACCATCTTCGACACGCTCAATGCCAAGGCCGCGCTGTTCGCGATCGAGGAAGTCTTCGATGCACGCGGCGGGCGCCTGCCGATCATGATCTCCGGCACCATCACCGATGCCTCCGGCCGCACCCTGTCCGGGCAGACCGCCGAAGCCTTCTATGCCTCGGTCTCGCACAGCCAGCCGCTGTCGATCGGCTTCAACTGCGCGCTGGGCGCCACCGACATGCGGCCGCATGTAGAAACCCTGTCACAGGTCTCCACCGGCTACGTCAGCGCCCACCCCAATGCTGGCCTGCCCAACGCCTTCGGCGAGTACGACGAGACGCCCGAGGAAATGGCAGCCACGCTGAAGGAGTTCGCCCAATCGGGCCTGTTGAACCTGGTGGGCGGTTGCTGCGGCACTTCGCCCGATCACATCCGTGCCATTGCCGAAGCCGTTGCGGGCTTGCCGCCGCGTGCGTTGCCAATGGCTGCAGACAAGGCCGCATGAGGATTCAGCGATGAAGAAGATCCTGCTGGTCGGTGCCAGTGGCACCCTGGGCTCGGCGGTTGCACAGCATCTGCGGCAACAACATCAGGTCATCACCGCCTCGCGCTCGGACCCGCTGCACAGCGTCGATCTGGGCAGCGACGACAGCGTGATTGCGCTGCTGCAGGCAGTCGGCCCAATCGACGCCATCGTCGCCACCACCGGCAGCGTCCACTTCGGGCCATTGCCGGAAATGAGCACGGCACAGTTCGCACAAGGGCTGCACGACAAGCTGCTGGGCCAGGTGCGTCTGGCCTTGCTCGGCCAGCACCATCTGCGTGACGGCGGCAGCATCACCTTGACCACCGGCATCCTCACCGAACAACCGATCGCCCAGGGCGCCAACGCCACCAGCGTCAATGCCGCCATCGAAGGTTTCGTCCGCGCCGCCGCCCTCGAACTGCCGCGCGGCCTGCGCATCAACGCGGTAAGCCCCAGCGTGCTGAGCGAAGCGCTGGATGCCTACGGCGACTTCTTCCCCGGCTTTGAACCGGTTTCCGCCGCCCGCGCCGCACTGGCCTACCAGCGCAGCATCGATGGCATCGCCAATGGACAGGTTTTCAAGGTCTGGTAATGAGCAACGACACCGCAACCCACTACACCCGCCTGTCCGGCCTGGAGCCGCTGGTCATCACTCCTGACCTGTTGTTCATCAACGTCGGCGAGCGCACCAACGTCACCGGTAGCGCACAGTTCCGCAAGCTGATCAAGGAAGAGCGCTACGAAGAAGCCGTGGACGTTGCCCGCCAGCAGGTGGCCAGTGGCGCGCAGATCCTCGACGTCAACATGGATGAGGGCCTGATCGATTCGGAGAAAGCGATGACCCGCTTCCTCAACCTGATCATGTCCGAGCCCGACATCGCGCGTATCCCGGTGATGGTCGACTCGTCCAAGTGGAGCGTGATCGAAGCCGGCCTGAAGTGCCTGCAGGGCAAGAGCGTGGTCAACTCGATCTCGCTGAAGGAAGGCGAAGCGGCCTTCATCGAACACGCCCGGCTGGTGCGCCGCTACGGCGCCGCCGCGGTGGTGATGGCCTTCGACGAAGTGGGCCAGGCCGATACCTGCGAACGCAAGGTGGAAATCTGCACCCGCGCCTACCGCATCCTCACCGAAGACGTGGGTTTCCCGCCGGAAGACATCATCTTCGATCCCAATATCTTTGCCGTGGCCACCGGCATCGAGGAACACGACAACTACGCGGTGGACTTCATCGAGGCCACCCGCATCATCAAGCGCACGCTGCCGCACTGCCATGTGTCCGGCGGCGTGTCGAACGTGTCGTTCTCGTTCCGTGGCAACGAGACCGTGCGCCAGGCCATCCATTCGGTGTTCCTGTACCACGCCATCAAGGCCGGCATGGACATGGGCATCGTCAACGCTGGTGCGATGCCGATCTACGACCAGCTCGACCCGGAACTGCGCGAGCGCGTAGAGGACGTGATCCTCAACCGTCGCGCCGATGGCACCGAGCGCCTGCTGGAGATCGCCGAACGCTACAAGGGCAAGAAGGGCGAGAAGAAGGTCGAGGACCTGGCTTGGCGCGAACGCCCGGTGCGCGACCGTCTGGCCCATGCACTGGTGCAGGGCCTGGATGCCTGGGTAGAGGAAGACACCGAGGAAGCCCGGCAGCAGGCGGCGCGTCCGCTGGACGTGATCGAAGGCGCGCTGATGGACGGCATGAACGTGGTCGGCGACCTGTTTGGCGCGGGCAAGATGTTCCTGCCGCAGGTGGTGAAATCCGCGCGCGTGATGAAGAAGGCCGTGGCCTACCTGCTGCCCTTCATCGAGGAAGAGAAGGCACGCACCGGCGATGTCGGCAAGTCCAACGGCAAGATCATCATGGCCACGGTCAAGGGTGACGTGCATGACATCGGCAAGAACATCGTCGGCGTGGTACTTGCCTGCAATAATTTCGAAGTGGTCGACCTTGGCGTGATGGTGCCGGCGCAGAAGATCCTGGATGCCGCCCGCGCCGAGAACGCAGACATCATCGGCCTGTCTGGGCTGATCACGCCGTCACTGGAAGAAATGAGCCACGTCGCCAGGGAAATGCAGCGGCAGGGCTTCGAGATGCCGCTGATGATCGGCGGTGCCACCACTTCGCGCGCACACACCGCCCTGAAGATCGATCCGTTCTACAGCGCACCCACGGTGTGGGTGAAGGACGCCTCGCGTGCGGTAGGTGTTGCGCAGTCGCTGATCTCGCGCGAGTTGCGCGACAGCTTCGTCGCCGCCAACGACGCCGACTACGCCGATATCCGCCAGCGCCACCGCAACCGCGGCGACGCCAAGCGCCTGGTATCGCTGGAGCACGCACGCGGCCAGCGCTTCACCTGCGACTGGAACCAGTACACCCCGCCGACGCCGAACCAGCCGGGCGTGCATGTCTTTGACAACTATCCGCTGGAAGACCTGCTGCCGGTGATCGACTGGACGCCGTTCTTCCAGGCCTGGGAACTGGCAGGCAAGTACCCGGCCATCCTCACCGATGAGATCGTGGGCCCGCAGGCCAGTGATCTGTTCAAGGATGCGCAGGCCATGCTCAAGCGCATCGTGGATGAGAAGTGGCTGACCGCGCGGGCGGTGTTTGGCATCTGGCCGGCAAACAGCAACGGAGATGATGTCGTGCTCACCCTTCTCCCGCGCGGAGAAGGCATCGCTTCGTCCCTTCTCCCGCCTGCGGGAGAAGGTGCCCGAAGGGCGGATGAGGGCAAGCTCTTGGCTCCATCGCTTGACCAACGCACCCTGCACTTCCTGCGCCAGCAGGTCGACAAGCCGGCCGAGCGCCCGGACTTCTGCCTGGCCGACTTCGTCGCGCCCGCAGACAGCGGCAAGCAGGACTGGATCGGCGCCTTCGCGGTTACCGCCGGCATCGGCATCGATGAACACGTTGCCCGCTTCGAAGCCGACCACGACGACTACAACGCCATCCTGCTCAAGGCCCTGGCCGACCGCTTGGCCGAAGCCCTGGCCGAGCGCCTGCACCAGCGCGTACGCACGGAATTCTGGGGCTATGCCAAGGACGAGCAGCTCGACAATGAGGCCTTGATCGCCGAGAAATACAGCGGCATCCGCCCGGCCCCAGGCTACCCGGCCTGCCCCGAACACAGCGAGAAGCAGACCCTGTTCCAACTGCTCGACGCCGAGGGCATTGGCATGTCGCTGACCGAAAGCTTCGCCATGCTGCCCACCGCCGCGGTATCCGGTTATTACTTCAGCCACCCGCAGAGCCAGTACTTCGTGGTCGGCCGGGTATCGCGCGAACAGGTCACCGATTACGCCAGGCGCAAGGGCGTGGAGCGGGCACAGGTGGAGCGCTGGCTGGCCTCCAACCTGGATTACGATCCGGAATGATCCGCCGCTGCCGGCGCGCACAGGCGCGCTGGCAGCCTCTATCCTGCAGCCATCCTTCCAGACGCCCTGCCCCATGCAAAGCCGCAATGCCGAGCTGATCCGCAAGCACGCCGCGCCCGGCCGCATCGGCCTGTGCGGTACCGATGACTGGGTCGGCAAGGCCATCCGCAAGGCACAGGCACCGCTCACCCAGGATGGTCATCGCAGCCTGTGGTCGCACGCCTTCCTGTTCAGCGAGCAACGCCTGGACGGCCATTGGTGGGTACTGGAATCGGACCTGGACCTGCGCAATCGCCAGCTCCGCCTCGGCGCGCAGGAGAACCGCGCCGATCGTTACTTCGACGATGAGGCCTTCCCCAACCTGGCCATCCTCGATTTCGGCCTGGATGCGGCACAAACCCACAAGGTGCAGGTAGCCGCGCTGGACCTGCTGTCCGGCCTGTCCAGCTATTCGCTCAGCGAGCTGGTCGGCACCTTGTTCGCCATGCACAGCACCCGCCTGCGTCGGCGCAGCAACCTGCTGTCCAAGGAAGGCGCGCTGTACTGCTCGGCGATGGTGCAGCACTGCTATGCCGCTGCCGGCATCGACCTGATGCCTGGCGTGCACGGCAAGAACGTCGCACCGCAGGACATCTACGACTCGGCCCTGCCGCACGGCACCCATTCACTGATCCGCGATCTGGGAATTTCCAGCCTGCGCCGCTTCACCCACAGCGCCAAGGAACTGCTGGATACGCCGGTCGAAGATCTGTTTTGAGGCGACGCACTCAGCCCGGTGCGCCGTCCTGCGCCAGCATTTCAATCAGCAAGGCCGCCAATGCCTTGGCCTCCGGATCGGCGGAGGGCCGGTGCAACAACGCAAGCTCGATGCCGTCAATCGTCGGCAAGCCGCTGTCGGCGCCCAGCACCACATGGCCACTGCTGACCGCGCGCGCAGGCAGCAGACTGATGCCCAACCCATCACAGACCGCGGACTGGATACCGCCGAGGCTGGAGCTGGTGAAGCTGATCCGCCAGCGTCGGCCCAGGCCTTCGATCGCATCGATCATGTCTTCCCGATACATGCCTCGCGGCGGGAAAGCCACCAGCGGCACTGGCTCAAGCGCATAAGCAGGGCTCGAAGCGCTGTCCACCCAGCACATAGGCTCGGGCCAGCAGGCCACCGCCTCGCGACTGCCCCGCCGCTGCTTGACCAGGATCAGGTCGAGCTCGCCGCGCTCGTAGCCTTCGGCCAACGCCCGGCTCAGGCCGCTGCTGACCTCCAGCTTGACCCGCGGATGCAGCCGGCTGAACTCGGCCAGCACCCGCGTGGTGCGGCCTGCGGCGAAGTCCTCGGGCACGCCCAGCCGGATCACCGTGGCGGCACCGCTGCCGGACAGCACTTCGCCCAGCTGTTCGTTCAAGGACAGCATGCGGCGCGCATAGCCCAGCACGGTCTCGCCGATATCGGTCGGCCGCACATCGCGTACCCCGCGGTCCAGCAGGCGGTGTCCGGCCAGTTCTTCCAGCCGCCGCACCTTCTGGCTGATGGTGGACTGGGTGGAATGCAGGCGCGCTGCTGCGGCAGTGAAACTGCCGCAATCGGCCACCATCACCAGCGCCCGCAGCAGGTCCAGATCGAAATAGGCCCTATTTGTTTTTAGAATGGAATCGACCATTACATTTAATTTTACGATAGCTCTATCCACTTGTAGCATCGCCTGCAGGCTCGGGCAAACACCGCAGCCACGCCGCAGCACATGAACTGGAACAAAGGCAGGCAATGATCGTGAACAACTGGATGGCTGCTCCGGCCTTGGCCGCAACCCTGCTCACTTCCTGCGGCGCCAGCAGTGGCGCGGCCGCAGCGGAACAGCTGCAGCAGGCAGCGGAGAAAGGAGACAGCCGCCGCGTCGAGGCCCTGCTGGGCCAGGGTGCCGACATCGACAACCGCGATGCCGCTGGACGCACCCCCTTGCTGATCGCCGTTCGTGCGAAACAGATCGAAACCGCCCGGACGCTGATCGACGCAGGCGCCGACGTCAACGCCAAGGACCGGATGCAGGACAGCCCCTACCTCCATGCCGGTGCCAGCGGGCAGAACGACATCCTGCGCATGACCCTGGCCCACGGCGCCGACCTGCGCAGCACCAACCGCTACGGCGGCACCGCCTTGATACCGGCGGCCGAGCGCGGCCACGTCGCCACGGTGCAGTTGCTGATCGAGGCCGGTGTGGACGTCGACCACATCAACAACCTCGGTTGGACCGCCTTGCTGGAGACCGTCATCCTCGGTGATGGCAGTTCGCGCTATGTCGACATCACCCGTTTGCTGATCGCCGCCGGCGCCGACGTCAACCTCGCCGACGCAGAGGGCGTCACCCCGCTGGCGCACGCCCGGCAGCGGGGCCAACACGTGATCGAGGACCTGCTGCGCAAGGCCGGCGCCCACTGAACCCCGCCCTGTCATCGCCCCACACGGCAATCGCTTACCACTGGAACCTCCTGATGAAGAACACCCTCGGCCTGCTGCTGACGACACTGGCAGCCAGCATCTCCCCCGCCATCGCCGCGCCCTCCCAGGCCGATGTCGTGATCCGCCATGCCACCGTGATCGATGTCGAGCATGGCCGCACCGTGCCCGCGCAGACGGTGGCGATCCGCGACGGCAGCATCGTTGCAGTAACCGACGACGCCGCTGCAGGCGCGCAATGGCAGGCCAGCACCACCATCGACGGACGCGGCCGCTACCTGATTCCCGGGCTGTGGGACATGCACGTGCACTTCGGTGGCGGCCCTGCGCTGATCGAGGAGAACAAGGCCCTGCTGCCGCTGTACGTGGCCCATGGCATCACCACCGTACGCGATGCCTCCGGCGATCTCGCCGAACAGGTGCTGTCCTGGCGCGGGCAGATTGCCAGCGGCCAGCTGTTCGGGCCGCAGCTGTTCACCTCCGGCGCCAAGATCGAAGGCCTGGCACCGGTCTGGAAGGGCACGCTTGAAGCCGGTGACAAGGCCGGCGTGGACGCCGCCCTGGACCGCGAGCAACGCGACCAGGTCGACTTCGTGAAGATCACCGACAGCACCCTGAAGCCGGAGCTGTTCCTGTACGCGGTCAGCCAGGCCAAGGCACGCGGCCTGCGCAGCTCGGGCCATGTGCCGATGGCGCTGACCGTGGGCCAGGCCATCGAGGCCGGCATGAGCTCGATCGAGCACCTGGACTACGCCTTCAAGGCCGGGGTCAAGGACGAGGCTGCGATCGCCGCCGATTTCGCCGCCGGCCGCATCGACCGCGCCGAAGCCAACCGCAGGCTGCATGCCGGCTTCGACCGCGACACGGCGATGGCAGCCTACCGCCGCTTTGCCGAACTCGGCGTCGCCGTGACCCCGACGCTGGATGGCGGCCGCATCATCGACTTCCTCGATGTCGAGCCGCGCGACAACGATCCCTACCTGGCCTATATCGGCCCAGGCCTGCGTGATACCTATGCCTGGCGCGTGGAGCGCGCGGCCAAGGCCACGCCCGCGCAGATCGAGGCCCGTCACGCCCATTACGCGCAGGTTGCCGCCGTGTTGCCGATGCTGCAGGAAGCCGGCGTACGCATCATGGCCGGCACCGATGCGGGCTTTTTGAACTCCTACAACTTCCCCGGCATCGGTCTGCACAACGAGCTGGCACTGTATGTGCGCGAAGGGCTGACGCCGCTGCAGGTACTGCAATCGGCTACCCGCGCCGGCCCGGCCTGGTTCGGCAAGCTGGATCGCTACGGTGCGGTTGCCGCAGGCAAGGCCGCCGACCTGGTTTTGCTGGACCGCAACCCGCTGCAGGACATCACCGCCACCCGCGCGATCAATACCGTGGTGATGCGCGGCAAGGTCTATGACCGCGCCGCACTGGACGCGATGCTGGCCCGGACCAAGGCGCAGGTCGCCGAGTGGAACGCGCAGGCCAAGCCCTGAAGGATGCGCCCTGGCCGTTCATCGGCGTGGCAGCTAGCGTAGCCCGGGTAAGCGCAGCGCACCCGGGGCTGCTATTGCCGCGACGCCAACGCCCCTTGTCGAATCCGACTCCCCGAAGGCGTTGCGCCTGCCGGTGCGGGATCAACGATGCGCAGGCCTGCAGCCCGCGAACTGCCATCGGGTGCCGGCAAAAGGCACAATAGGCGGCAGCGGCACACACCGCTTCCCCTTTGTCTGCCCAGCGCGTCCCGCGCATCTCCATGACGTCCGTTGCCCTGCCATCGCAGGCCGTGCCTACCGCACGGCTGTCGAGCTTCTACTTCTTCTATTACGCCGCGCTGGGTGCCTTCACGCCGTACTGGAGCCTGTACCTGCAATCACGTGAGATGAGCATCACCGCCATCAGCGTGATGATGAGCCTGTGGTATGCCACGCGTGTGGTTGCCCCCAGCACCTGGACCTCGCTGGCGGCGGTATCGCCCCACCCGATCCGCTGGCTGCGGATCGGCTGTGTGCTCACCATTGCCTGCTTCGCCGGCTTCCTGGTGCCCGCACCGCCGTGGACGCTGTATGCGGTGATGATCGCGTTCTGCTTCTTCTACAACGCGGTGATGCCGCAGTTCGAGTCCATCACCCTCACCCATCTGGGCGCGGACAGCCATCGCTACGGCATGATCCGGGTCTGGGGTTCACTGGGCTTCATCGCCGTGGTCACCCTGTTCGGCTGGCTGATCGAAAAGCATGGCGCCAGCCGCTTGCCCTGGATGATGTTGCCGCTGTTCGTGCTGATGACCGGCTCGGCCTTCCTCAACCGCTATGCGCGCAACATCGGTACGCACAGCCATCACGACGGCGGCTTCTGGAGCATCGTGCGGCAGAAGCCGGTGCTGGCGTTCTTCATCGCCGCGTTCCTGGAACAACTCTCGTTCGGGCCGTATTACACGTTCTTCTCGCTGTACATGGACCAGCACGGCTACAGCACCTCGCTGCTGGGGCTGATGTGGACGGTGGGCGTGGTCTTCGAGGTGGCGGTGTTCTTCCTGATCGCCGGCTTCTTCCGCCGCTGGGATGCCAGCTGGCTGCTGATCATCTCCATGGCCAGCGCCGCGCTGCGCTGGTGGGCCACCGCGCTGTGGCCGGAGAACCTGCCGGTGATGCTGGTCGCGCAGACCACCCATTGCCTGGGCTTCGCCGCGTTCTTCGCCTCGGCCATGCAGTTGCTGGCCCGCTATTTCCCGGGCAACCTCAACGGCCACGGCCAGGGCCTGTTCTACGGCTTCTCTTCCGGGCTCGGCGGTGTGCTTGGCGCGCTGATCGCCGGCCAGCTGTGGCGCTTCGGTGATGGCAAGGTCGCCTTCATTGCGGGCGGCTGCTTCGCCCTGCTCGGCACCCTGATCGCCTGGTACTGGCTGCCGCCTTCGCGGCAGGCACGGAGCATGCGCAACTGAACACAGCCGCCCTCGCAGGGTCCTGCTATAACGGCGCAGCACTCACGACACAGGGGGAGTTGTCATGAATCTGCACTACCTGCGATCCATCCCGTTGGCCACCGCCTTGCTTGCCGCACCGGTCATGGCCCACGCCGAGGCAGACCAGACGATCCCCGGGTTCGTCGCCTCCTGCTTCCAGTACCTGGACAAACCCACGGAATTGACCGCCAGGCTGGACAGCGTCGCCCAGCGCCTGGAAGGCAGGTCTGCGGAGAACTTCCTCAAGGGCCGCAAAGGCCGGGCCTGGCTGTTGACGAACGAGGACAAGCTGTACGGCTTTGCTCTTTTCGACCAAGGCATCTGCACGATGACGGCCATCAGCGGCGACCCCGCGGCCATCGCCACCGATTTCATTGATTTCGGCAAGATGGCCGAAGAGAGGTACAAGGTGGAGTGGCAGCCAGTCACCGGGGAATCCGGCTGGGACGAACACGCCTATACCCTGTTCGACCCCGACAACCCCACCGACATCTACCTGCATATGGCGCTGAACAACGCAGCCCACGCACATATCCGTGCCATCGTCAGTGTCGGCCGGATTCCAGACAACAAACCCTGATCAGGCCCCAAAAACAAAAAGACAGGCCAGAAGCCTGTCTCTTCGTTCCCGCTGGATGATCCCAGGCCCTACCAGACCAGATCGTCCGGCACCTGGTACTGCGGATCGGCGTAGGGATCAGCATCTGCAGGAGCATTCGGGTCGACCTTCAGTGCCACGGCCTGGGCAAAAATCGCCTCGGCCTGCGCCAACAGCTCGGCCGTGACCAGCAGATAGCGACCGTTCTGCTGCAGCACGCCGAGCTCGCCGGCGTTGAGCGCCTTGAGCTGTTCGGCGTTGACGTAGATACGCTTGATCTTGCCGCCGTACGGGAAGTGACGTGCGATGTCGGCGTTCGGGTCGTTCAGGCCCTTGTCCTTGATCAGCTCCTCCAGCTTGGCACGGGCCTCGCGCCGTAGGCGCGCTTCTTCCTGCTTGGCCTGTTCGGCCTGGATGCGTTCGTCCTTTTCCTTCTGCGCACGGATCGCGTAAGCCTTGGCCAGGTCGATATCTTCCTGCGAGCGCGGCTTGCGCGGCCCCTGCTGCGGCCTGCCCTGCCCGGGCTTGCCCGGATGGGCAGGCTTGCCGTGCTGGCTCGGCTTGCCCGCATGCGCAGGCTTGTTGCCCGCCTGCGGCCTGCCCTGCGCCGGTTTGCCCTGCGAGCGGCCGTCACGGCGCGCTTCCGGCTTGCGTTCCGGCTTGGGAGCTGGCTTGAAACCCAGCCCGAGCAGCTGGTCGCGAATATTGTCACTCATAGGAAATATCAGTAGTGCGGGGGCGGTGGTTCGTCGGCAGCATCGGCGTACAACGCCGTGCGCACCTTGCCCAGGTCATCAAGTAGGTGGCGCAGCAGATCGGCGTTACGGGTGCCCTGCATACGGGCATCGGCCAACGCTTCACTCATCTCCGCCAGGGCGTGCTCCTGGAAGGAGACGCGCATCTCCAGCTCAACCAGGCGTGCTTCCAGCGCTTGCTCGCGCTGTTCGGAAGTTGATTCATGCATGTACGGAACGTCCTCGACCAATACCGTAATACGCCAGGCCGGCGGCTTCTATTTCAACCGGGTCGTAGAGGTTACGGCCATCAAATACCACCGCATCACCGAGTGCTTCGCGCATACGCGCGAAGTCGGGGCTGCGGAACTGCTTCCACTCGGTGACCACCACCAGCGCATCGGCATCATGCAATGCTGCAAAGGCTGAATCACAGAACACCAGGTCGTCCCGCTCGCCGAAGATGCGGCGCGCCTCGGCCATGGCTTCCGGATCGAACACCTGCACCCTGGCGCCGGCTTCCCACAACTGCGCCAACACGCGGCGGCTCGGGGCCTCGCGCATATCGTCGGTATTGGGTTTGAAGGCCAGCCCCCAGACAGCGAAGGTCTTGCCGCGCACCCCCTCGTCCTCGCCGCGGTCATAGTGGCGCTGGATCAGCTCGAAAAGATGGCCCTTCTGCGCCGCATTCACGGCTTCCACCGCGTTGAGCAGCTGTGGTTGATGACCGTGCTGGGCGGCGGTGCGCGCCAAGGCTTGAACGTCCTTC
This sequence comes from Stenotrophomonas sp., assembly GCF_032066555.1. Taxonomy (GTDB): domain Bacteria; phylum Pseudomonadota; class Gammaproteobacteria; order Xanthomonadales; family Xanthomonadaceae; genus Stenotrophomonas. The sequence continues at coordinate 532,683 of NZ_DAMBKV010000001.1, read as the reverse complement.
GGGAAACAGGAGCCGCCATAGCCGGCGCCTGGATAGATGAAGTGCCAGCCGATGCGTGGATCAGAGCCTATGCCCTGCCGTACCTGTTCGATGTCGGCGCCTACGCGCTCGGCGATATTGGCAATTTCATTCATGAAACTGATCTTGGTCGCCAGCATCGCATTGGCGGCGTACTTGGTCAGCTCGGCCGAACGCACGTCCATTTCCACGACGCGGTCGCGGTTGCGGTTGAACGGCGCATACAGGCGCCGCAGTACCGTCACCGCATGCGCGCTGCTGGCACCGATGACGATGCGATCCGGGCGCATGCAGTCCGCGACCGCATCGCCTTCCTTCAGGAATTCGGGATTGGAGACCACATCGAAAGCGATCTCCCGGCCACGTGCCGCCAGCTCTTCAGCGATGGCGGCACGAACCTTGTCCGCGGTGCCAACCGGCACCGTCGACTTGTTGACCACCACCGTCGGCCGCGCCAGATGGCGGCCGATGGTGCGGGCAACCGCCAACACGTACTGCAGGTCGGCGCTACCGTCTTCATCGGGCGGTGTACCTACCGCGATGAAAACCACTTCGCCATGATCGATGGCCTGCGCCGCGTCGGTGGTGAAAGCCAAACGCCCGGAAGCGTGGTTGGCTTTCACCATCGGCTCAAGGCCAGGCTCGTAGATCGGGATGATCCCGCGCCCCAAGCCTTCGACCTTGGCCTGGTCGATATCGACGCAGACCACATCGTGTCCTACTTCCGCCAGGCAGGTCCCGGTAACGAGACCCACATAGCCGGTGCCGAAAATAGCTACACGCATGGTTGCGCCTGCTCCGTGATCAGCCTTACGGCATGATGCCCAGCAATTCGACGTCGAAGCTCAGCGTCGCGTTCGGGCCGATCGGGCCACCCTGGGTGCCGGCTTCGCCGTAGGCCAGTTCGCCCGGAATCCAGAAGCGGTACTTGGAGCCGACCGGCATCAGTGCCACGCCTTCGGTCCAGCCCTTGATGACCTGGTCCAAGCCGAAATCGACCGGCTGGCCGCGCTGGTAGCTGCTGTCGAACACTTCGCCGTTGAGCAGCTTGCCTTCGTAGTTCACACGCACGCGGCTGCTGGCCATCGGGCGCTCGCCGCTGCCGGCGCGCAGCACCTGGTACTGCAGGCCCGAAGCGGTGGTCACCACGCCCGGCTGGGTCTTGTTCTTGGCGAGGAAGGCATTGCCCTCTTCACGGTTGGTCTGCGCTGCCTTGCCGGCCTCGGCCTTCATTTCAGCTTCCTTGGTGGCGCTGAATGCCTGCAGCACGCCCTGTGCCTGCTCGTGGGTCATCAACGGCGTGCCCTTGGCGAACACGGTGGTGACGGCCTGGAACACCGAATCCAGATCGATGTCCTTCTGGATGCGTGCCAGCGACGGACCCACGGCGAAGCTGCCCAGCATCAGGCCGACCTTTTCGCGGTCCACCGACGGCGGCTGGCTGCCCGGTGCCATGCCCGGAACCTGCTGACCCGAACGCACCATCATCAAGGTACGCAGTGCCTGATCGGTCTTCTGAGCTTCTTCCTGCGACAGCAGCGGCTGGCCGCCAGCAAACGCGTTCTCCACGCCACGGCGCAGGGCAGCCACATCCACTTCCGAGGCAATCGGCTCAAACGAGCTGGCCACGTCGATACCGATGGCATAGCCAATCTTTTCACGATCCGAGGTCAAAACAGACTTCTCCTTGGTCGCCGCCGCAGCGGCAGGTTGTTGCGAAAAAACGACCCCGGGGGCCGCCATCGCCAAAATCAGAAGCGACGCAACCGCGCCACGCTTTCCCATCTTCATTCGCTGCATTCCTGGAAGTGAACAAACGCCACCGGCGGCGCGAGGGGCGACATTGTCGCATGCACGCCGCAGATGTCGAGGCGCATCAGCGCTGTGGTGCTGGTGCGGCCAGCGCGCGGTCGATCGCCGCCCGCAGTTCGGGATCATCCGGCTTCACCCGGCTCGGAAACTGTGCCAGCACCTGACCATCGCGGGATATCAGATATTTATGAAAGTTCCATGCTGGCGCCACGCCGCTGATGCGGGTCAGGTCCTGGTAGAGCGGCGTCGTCTCCGGTCCGATTACATGGACCTTCTGGAACATCGGGAATTTCACCCCGTAAGTAAGCGTGCAGAACTCTTGGATCTGCGCCTCACTGCCTGGCTCCTGGCCTTTGAAATCGTTGGACGGAAAGCCCAATACGGCAAAACCACGTGGCGACAGTTCCTGCTGCAATGCCTCCAGCCCCTCGTACTGCGGGGTAAACCCGCACTTGGAAGCGGTGTTGACCACCAGCAATACCTTGCCGCCATACGCGCGATTCAGGTTGATCTCGTCTTTTCCAGCCAACGAACGGTAATTGCGATCCAGCAACGGCCCCGCCAGCGCTTCCAACGCAGCCCCGGAACCCGCAATAAAGGCAATTGAAATCAATAAATTACGAATCTTCATCGGAGTCTCCTCGACGCCACGAGCAGGGTTGGAATGGCATAGGCCATCAGTTGGGTCAGAACCAGTTGCATGTCGGCGTGTCGGTGTTATAGTTGCATACAACACCAGCCACCCTACACAGGGCCTCCATGAACACCAAGCACGGCAGACACGCTCTCCACGCACTGATGGTCACAGGCACCTTGCTGTTGCTGGGCTGCTCCAGTTCCCTCGGCAACGGCCTGGCCGATGCCAGGGATTATGCAGCCCAGGTGGGTGGTGATGGGCAGGATGCCGACGAAAGCCCCAAAACGAAACGACCGGCCCGGCGTATGCGGACCAGCCTTTCGATGCCTTATTTTTCTTTCGCACAGCTGAATTCGCGGAGCTGACCCATGAGCGATATCCAGTGGAGCGATGGCGCTCCCATTTACCGCCAGCTGAAGGATCGCGTCATCGCGATGATGCTGGACGGAATCCTGAAGCCGGGCGACGCCCTGCCATCGGTGCGCCAGGTGGCGGCCGAGTACCAATTGAACCCGATCACCGTCTCACGCGCCTACCAGGAGTTGGCCGACGAGAACCTGGTCGAGAAGCGCCGTGGCCTCGGCATGTTCATGACCGAAGAAGCCGCCCAGAAGCTGCGCGGCAACGAGCGCGACCGTTTTCTCAATGACGAATGGCCGGCCGTGCTGGAGCGCATCCAGCGCCTGGGCCTGACCATGAAAGATTTGCTGCCACCGGGGACCACTCTATGAACGCCGCCGTCGAAGCCGTCGTTTCCGCCAAGGGCCTGCGCAAGGCCTACAAGCAGAAGCCAGCGCTGGACAACACAAGTTTCACCATCGAACCGGGCCGCATCGTCGGCCTGATCGGCCCCAACGGTGCCGGCAAGACCACCGCGCTCAAGGCCCTGCTCGGCCTGACCTCGTTCGAAGGCGACCTGCAGGTACTGGGCATGGATCCGCGCAGCCAGCGCGACGAGTTGATGAATGATGTCTGCTTCATCGCCGACGTCGCGGTGCTGCCGCGCTGGCTGCGGGTCAGGGAAGCCATCGACTTCGTCGCCGGTGTGCACCCGCGCTTTGACCGCGCCCGCTGCGAGCGTTTCCTGGCCAATACCAAGCTCAATCCCAAGCAGCGCGTGCGCGAGATGTCCAAGGGCATGGTGGTGCAGCTGCACCTGGCCCTGGTGATGGCCATCGACGCCAGGATCCTGGTGCTGGACGAGCCCACCCTCGGCCTGGACATCATGTACCGCAAGGAGTTCTACCAGCGCCTGCTGGAGGATTACTTCGACGAACAGAAGACCATCATCATCACCACCCACCAGGTGGAAGAGATCGAGCACATCCTGACCGATGTGCTGTTCATCCGTGATGGCTCGATCGTGCTGTCCTCGGACATGGAAGCCCTGGCCGAGCGTTACACCGAGCTGCTGGCCTCGGCTGACACGCTGCAGGCAGCGCGCGCCCTGGCGCCGATCGAAGAACGTTCCCTGCCATTCGGCAAGACCGTGCTGCTGTTCGACGGCACCGATCGCAACCAACTGACCGCCCTGGGCGAGATCCGCACCCCCGGCCTGGCCGACCTGTTCGTGGCCACCATGAAGGGAACCTACGCATGAACGCCGTTCACAACATCACCCCGCTCGGCAAGTTCAAGTGGCTGCTCAAGCGTGAATACTGGGAAAACCGGGGCGGTTTCGTCTGGGCCCAGGTCATCACCGGCGGCATCGCCATCCTGTTCGCCAGCATCGGCGCGCTGATCGGTGTGTTCGCCGCCCGCAGTTCCGATGGCATCAACCACACCGGCGATGCCAGCGAATACCTCAAGGTCATGGGCGCCTTCGGCGATGGCCTGCTGTTGGCCGGCATCTTCCTGGCATCACTGATCCTGGCCTTCGTGGTGTTCTTCTACGCGCTGGGCAGCCTTTACGACGACCGCCGCGACCGCAGCGTGCTGTTCTGGAAATCGCTGCCGGTGTCCGACACCCAGACCGTCCTGTCCAAAGCGGCCTGGGCCCTGGTATTGGCACCGTTGATCGCGATGGCCATTGGCCTGGCGGTCGGGCTGGTGCTGTGGGTGGTGGCAATGCTGGGCGCTGCGGGCGCCGGCGCCACCAGTCCCTGGGCCATTGCCACCCACTCGCACCCGTTCCGGATCCTTGCGCTGGTCCTGGGCACCCTGCCGATCAGCCTGCTGTGGGCACTGCCAACCGTGGGCTGGCTGATGTTCTGCTCGGCACTGGTGCGTAGCAAGCCGTTCCTGTGGGCGGTGCTGCTGCCGCTGCTGGCCTGCACCATGCTCAGCATCCTCGGCGCCATGCCAGGCGTGAAGCTGCCACTGGGCTGGATCTGGTACACCGTTGCCTATCGTGGACTGCTGAGCGTATTCCCGTCTTCGTGGCTGCCGCGCGGCCTGACCGACACCAACCTCGGTGACAACGACATGCAGACGCCAGCCGATCTGGTGCAATGGCTGCTGCAGCACCACAGCCTTGGCAAGGTAGTCTCCAACCCGGATATCTGGATTGGTGCGATTGTTGGCATCGCTCTCATCGTCGCCGCCATCTATCTGCGCCGCCGTCGCGACGACATCTGACTTTCGATCGGGAGAATGTACATGCACAAGACGTTTGTACTGGCCGCACTGCTGGCGGCCCCGGGCGCCGCCTTCGCCAGCCAGCCCTGCGCTTTTACCGCACCGCAATCGCTGAACCTGGACCTGGGCGGCAGCAAGACCGTGGTGTTCGAAGTCAACAGCCATGACCTGCGCCTGCAGGCCAGCCCCGGCGCGAAAGCCGCCCTCGGCGGACGCGCCTGTGCCTCCAGCCAGGCGCTGCTGGAGCAGTTGTCGCTGAGCCAACGCAAGGTCGGCGACAAGCTGGTGGTGACGCTGGAGCGCAAGAGCCAAGGGCTGAACATCAACCTGGGCAACACCTATGCCTATCTGGACCTGACCGGCAGCCTGCCTGACGACATCCTGGTCCAGCTGAAGGTCGGCTCCGGCGATGCCTCGCTGGCCGGCGCGCAAAGCATGAGTGCCGACGTGGGTTCCGGCGATGTCAGTGCACGTGACATCCGGGGCCTGGCCACGGCCGCGGTCGGCTCGGGTGACGTCGAGTTCCACAACATCGGCGCGCTGTACCTGCTGTCGGTCGGATCGGGCGATGCAAAGATCAACGGCGTGCGCGGCGATGCCCGGGTTGGCAGCGTGGGCTCGGGCGACCTTGAACTGCAGGGCGTGCAGGGTGCGGTGCGCATTGAGAGCATTGGCTCCGGCGATGTCGACGTCCGTGACAGCCGTGGCGCGGTGAGCCTGGGTTCGCTGGGCTCTGGCGACCTGGATGTACGCGGCGCCGCCAGCCTCAAGGTGGACCGGCTCGGCAGCGGCTCGGTGAATCATTCCGGCATCAGCGGCGCCGTCGATCTGCCCAAGAAACGCTAATTCCTTCCAATCGCAACGGAACGCACACCATGAAGATCCTCAACGCATCCCTGCTCGCCCTGGCGCTGGCACTCCCGCTGGCCGCCTGCGGCGAGAAGCCGGCCGCCAATGCACCGGCGACCGACACCACCGTTGGCGCCAAGGTCCGCGAAGCCACCGACAAGGCCCGCAAGGAAATGGCCGAAGGCAATATCAGCATCGGCTCCGATGGTGCCAGGGTCGAGCTCACCCCAGCCGGCGACCTGCTGATCAACGGCGCATCCATCCCGCTCAATGACAGCCAACGCGCCATCACCCTGCGCTATCGCACACAGATGATCGGCATCGCCGAAGCCGGCATCGACATCGGCGTGCAAGGTGCCAACCTGGGTGCGAAGGCCGCGGGCGAGGCGATCAAGGGCATCTTCTCAGGCAACTCCGAGCAGATCGAAGCACGCATCAATGCCGAAGCGGACAAGATCAAGGCCAGTGCCGCCAAGCTGTGCGACCAGTTGCCGGCGCTGATGGCCACCCAGCAGCAACTGGCTGCGGCGGTGCCCGAGTTCAAGCCGTACGCGAAGATGGACCAGGGCGATATCGACGACTGCCGCGATGGCAATGTCCAGATCCCCTGATCTGCGTTCCTGACCGGTGTCTGGTGGGGGCGGTAGAATGGCCTCCCCCGCCGTTGTTGTGCCGACGCCATGAAAAATCTGTTGTTGCTGATCCTCGTTGCCTTCGCCACCCTGGCGACGGGCTGTGATCGCGAGAAGTACGCCGAGCACCGCAGCGAGCGCAGCAAACCCAAGACCGAGGTAACGCTGGAGCGCATCGCGATCCGTCGCGCACCCTACCCGAACCTGGACATCCTGCCCGACGGCCGCCTGCGCGTGGATGACATCGTCATCCCCTTGAATGCCGAGCAGCAGGCCATGCTGCAGACCAGCTTCGTCAAGCTGCAGATCATGCGCCAGAACACCCTGGTGGACGCCGATCCGTCGCTGGCACAGCAGCGCACGCTACCGCTGCAGATCCCCGAAGGCCAATCGCCATTCCCACCAGACCTGGCCAAGCACATTCCCGAGTTCGAGAAGTACGACGAAGCGCTGGCCAACCTGCGCGCCATACGCTGAGCCCCAGCCGCCCCCCAGGCAGCTCGACTAACGCCATGTAGTGCCGAGCCATGCTCGGCAGAGCCTTTACCAACAAAGCCTGCAGAAGCGGCATGCGCCGCGAAACTGCCACCACCCGAAAGGCTCAAAAGCCAAGCCCTCCCCAGCCCTCCCCTTCGCTGCGCGAAAGGGAGGGGGGTAAAGCTGGGCAATGCCGACCATGTGCCGGCACTGCGTTCCTTAATGATCGTGGATACCGCCCAGCGTCAACGCCGCCGGGTCCAGCAGCCGCTTCAGCTCGGCCTCGGACAAGCCGCTGTCTTCCAGCGCCACGTCCAGCACCGGCCGCTGCTCCTTGTAGGCACGCTTGGCAATCGCCGCCGCCTTCTCGTAACCAATGATCGGGTTCAAGGCCGTCACCAGGATGGGGTTGCGCGCCAGCGCCTCCCGCACCCGCTCCTGCTTGACCACCAGGCCGGCGAACACCTTGTCGGCCAGCAGGTTCATCACATTGGACAGCAACTGGATCGAATCCAGCAGGTTGGCGGCAATCAGCGGCAGCGCCACGTTCAACTGGAAGTTGCCGGTCTGCCCGGCCACGGTGATCGCCGTGTGGTGGCCGATGACCTGCGCGGCCACCATCACGGTGGCTTCCGGAATCACCGGATTGACCTTGCCCGGCATGATCGAGCTGCCCGGCTGCAGCGCCGGCAGCTCCAGCTCGCCCAGACCGGCCAGCGGCCCTGAATTCATCCAGCGCAGGTCATTGGCGATCTTGATCAGAGCCACCGCCAGCGCATTGAGCTGACCTGACAGCTCCACCGCATCGTCCTGCGCGGCCAGGCCTTCGAACTTGTTGGCTGCACTTTCAAACTTGACCCCGGTACTGGCCGACAGCGCCCGCGCGACCTTGCCGCCAAAGCGTGGGTCGGCATTGATGCCGGTGCCGATAGCGGTGCCACCCAGCGGCAGCCGGCGCAGGCGCTTCAAGGCGTCCTCGATGCGCCCTTCGGCCGAGGCCAGCTGGGCCGACCAGGCGCCGAACTCCTGGGCAAAGGTCAGCGGCATGGCATCCATCAGGTGGGTGCGGCCGGTCTTGACGATCTTGCCCAGGCCGCGCGCCCGCTTGTCGATGGTCTTGCGCAGGTGCTTGAGCGCCGGCAGCAGCGATTCCATCGTTTCCAGCTGGGCCGAGACGCGGATGGCAGTCGGGATCACGTCATTGGAGCTCTGCCCCAGATTGACGTGGTCGTTGGGGTGCACCGCCGTCTTGCCAGCCTTGCCACTGTGGTTGGCCAGGGTGGCGATGACCTCGTTGGCATTCATGTTGGATGAGGTGCCCGAACCGGTCTGGTACACGTCGATCGGGAAATGCTGGTCGTGGGCGCCAATGGCCACCTCGGTGGCCGCGGACTGGATCGCCTTGCCCACGCCCTTGGGCAGCAGGCCCAGGCCGGTGTTGACCTCGGCAGCGGCGCCCTTGATCAAGCCAAGCGCGCGGATGAAGGCGCGCGGCATGCGCTGCCCGGATACCGGGAAGTTCTGCACCGCGCGCTGGGTCTGCGCGCCCCACAGGGCCTCGGCGGGCACCTGCAGTTCGCCCATGCTGTCGTGTTCGGTCCGGAAACCTGCTTTGGAAACCTTGCTCATCATCAACTCCGCACAATCTCATTGTTGGGGAAGGGAAAGCTGCGGCTGGCGGTGGGCAGATTTCCCGGGCTGGCGGCTACGCCCACCATACCCGCCTGCCCGGGCAAACACATCCGCAGCCGATGGGACAGAACGGCCCGGCAACGGCGATGGCCCGGGCAGCGTAGAATATGCGCCCCCGCCACTGCCCAACTGCACGCCGCCATGACGGATACGTCCCGCCAAGAAGCCGCCCTGCTCGCCCTGTCCCCGCTTGATGGCCGTTATGCCGGCAAGGTCGACGCACTGCGCCCGATCTTTTCCGAGTACGGCCTGATCAAGGCCCGCGTCAAGGTCGAGATCGAATGGCTGCTGGCGTTGGGCGCCGAGCCGGGCATCGCCGAACTGGCTGACTTCTCGGCCAGTGGCAAGGCCAAGCTGCGTGCACTGGCCGACGGTTTCTCGGTCGACAACGCCGCCCGTGTGAAGGAAATCGAGCGCACCACCAACCACGACGTCAAGGCCGTGGAGTACTTCATCAAGGAACAGCTCAAGGACGATGCCGAGCTGGCCCCGGCGCTGGAGTTCGTGCATTTCGCCTGCACCAGCGAGGACATCAACAACCTGTCCTATGGCCTGATGCTGGCCGAAGCCCGCGAAAAGGTGGTCCTGCCGGCCTATGGCGGCATCGCCGCCGCGCTGCGTCAGCTGGCCCATGCCCAGGCCGCGCAGCCGATGCTGTCGCGCACCCACGGCCAGACCGCCTCGCCGACCACCCTTGGCAAGGAAATCGCCAACGTCGTGGCCCGTCTGGAGCGCCAGATCCGCCAGATCGGCGCGGTCGAGCTCACCGGCAAGATCAACGGCGCCGTTGGCAACTACAACGCCCACGTCGTGTCCTACCCGGACGTGGACTGGCCGGCCTTCGCCGAGCGTTTCGTCACCTCGCTGGGCCTGGTGTTCAACCCCTACACCACCCAGATCGAGCCGCACGACAACGTTGCCGAGATCGGCGACGCCGCGCGCCGCGCCAACACCATCCTGATCGACCTGGCCCGCGACATCTGGGGCTACATCTCGCTGGGCTACTTCAAGCAGAAGCTCAAGGAAGGCGAAGTCGGCTCCTCGACCATGCCGCACAAGGTCAACCCGATCGATTTCGAGAACGCCGAGGGCAATTTCGGCATCGCCAATGCGCTGTTCGAGCATTTCAGCGCCAAGCTGCCGATCAGCCGCTGGCAGCGTGACCTGACCGACTCCACCGTGCTGCGCGCCGTGGGCACCGCCTTCGGCCACACCCAGGTGGGCCTGGAGTCGCTGGCCAAGGGCCTGGGCAAGCTGACCGTCAACCCGGAGCGCCTGGACGCCGACCTGGATGCCGCCTGGGAAGTACTGGCCGAAGCCGTACAGACGGTGATGCGCCGCCACGGCCTGCCCAACCCCTATGAGCAGCTCAAGGCCCTGACCCGCGGCCACGGCATCACCGCCGATTCGATGCGCGAGTTCATCGAAACCCTGGAACTGCCGGCCGATGCCAAGCAGCGCCTGCGCGAGCTGACCCCGGGTGGCTATGCCGGCCTGGCTGCGGATCTGGCCAAGGCGATCTAATCCACCGGTAATGTTGGATTGAGCTGCGCCCCTCTTTGACCTTTGAGGCGAGAGGGGCCATCCGCGAAACCGGGCGGGGGCAAAAGCTGCCCTCATCCGCCCTTCGGGCATCCCCGCCTTCGCGGGGACAGGCTCTTCTCCCGTGACCGGGAGAAGGGAAAGAGTCGGCACCACGGCAACGCCCCTGGTCACCGCGCGCCCGCAACTCCCACCTTGGCTGGGCCTGCTCGCCACAGCGCCACACCCACCTAATGAAACCTTCGCAGCCGCTCTGACAGCATCGGACTGACCCCTCAGTCCGGAAATCGCTGATGAAGCAGCCCGTGTTCTACATCGTTCTTGCCAGCGCCCTCAGCCTGACCGCCTGCAACAAACCGTCGCCCGCAACGGCAACAGTCGCGCCGGCGACCACCAACGGCCCGGCAGTCAGCACCCTCACTGACCCTGGCGCGGGCGCACTGTGCGACGGCAAGAACCTGCGCATCAGCCACGACAACAGCAGCCAGGTCATCGACGGCGAATGTGGCGATGTCACTGTGACCGCCTCCAATGGCTCGCTCAATGTCAGCAAAGCCCGCTCCATCACCGTGGAAGGCCGCCAGTTCACCGTGCTCAACGAACAGGTCGACACCATCCGCGTGGTCGGCAGCGACAACGTCCTCAACCTGACCAATGCCCGCCGCATCGACATCAGCGGCAACAACAACATGATCCTGGTCAACGAGACCGCCGAGGTCAGCTTCAGCGGCACCGGCAATACCGTCAACGCCAGCAGCGAGCCCAGGATCGAGGACAGCGGCACCGGCAACCGGGTCATCTGACCATCCTACGGGTAGTGCCGAGCCATGCTCGGCAAGGGCTTTCCCAGCAACAACACCGGTGCTACTAAGGCATGCCCGACAGCGCCACGGCGGCGGGGGCCACCGGGCAGGCCAGTGCCGAGCATGGCTCGGCACTACCTGATTGCCCCGCCGATTTGATCCAGATCAGTCGCCTACGGTGCGTATTGGCGCGAACAAGGGGACAATGGAGGTCTGCGCAACATCCGCGCCCCTGTTCGACCTCCGCTGCAAAGGATTTCCCCCATGGCTGCACGCAAGCAAAAGACCTATCCGATCGAAGTCCAGGCCAAGCCCGGGCTGCCGCTGGGCATGAACCCGGCCACCTTCCTGCGCGACTACTGGCAGAAGCGCCCGCTGCTGATCCGCGCCGCCTTCCCGGATTTCGAAACCCCGGTGATGCCCGAAGACCTGGCCGGCCTGGCCTGCGAGGAAGGCGCACTGGCCCGTATCGTCAGCCACGACCGCGCCACCGACGGCTGGACCCTGCGCACCGGCCCGTTCCAGGAAGAAGATTTCCCCGGCATGCCCGACCACGACTGGACCCTGCTGGTGCAGGACGTGGACAAGTGGGACCCGGAAGTCCGTGCCCTGACCTCCTATTTCAACTTCCTGCCGCGCTGGCGCATGGACGATGTGATGATCAGCTTTGCCGCCACCGGCGGTTCGGTTGGCGCCCATGTCGACCAGTACGACGTGTTCCTGCTGCAGGCCCATGGCCAGCGCCGCTGGCAGATCGACGCCAGCGAGTCGACCAAGGGCAAGCGCCCGTCGCTGGAGTTCCGACCCGACGTCGAGCTGAAGCTGCTGAAGAAGTTCAAGGCCACCCACGACTGGGTGCTGGGCCCGGGCGACATGCTGTACCTGCCGCCGAACGTGCCGCACAACGGCGTTGCCGTGAACCCCTGCCTGACCTTCTCCTTCGGCATGCGTGCACCGTCCTCGGCTGAGCTGATCAGCGATTACCTGGACGATCTGGTTGCCGACGCCGACGAATCGATCCGCTTCCAGGACCCGGACCTGAAGCTGCCGGAAGATCCGAACGAAATCGACGCCGCCGCCATGAAGCGCGTGGTCGCCGCACTCAATGCGCTGCGCATGAACGACCCGGACCGCCTCGGCAACTGGTTCGGCCGCTTCATCACCACCTACCGTGCCGCCGGCGACATCCTGCCCTCGCAGGCACCGCCGTCGCCGGAAGAGGTCCAGGCCGAGCTGGAAAACGGCGGCGTGCTCGAGCGCCACCCCTGGGCCCGCCTGGCCTGGCGCCGCGCCACCCGCGGCGCCTCGCTGTACTGCTCGGGCCTGGCCTTCCAGCTGTCGATCAAGGACGCGCAGGCCCTGGCCGGCGCCGAGCAGATCGACATCGGCCTGTTCAACAAGCTCAGCAACAAGGGCCGTGACGCCTTGATGGAGCTGATCATCGGCGGCCATTACCAGTTGCTGGACGTGGACACCATCGCCGCCATGCTGGCCGAGCAGGACGCACTTGAAGTGCTGGAAGATGCCGAAGAAACAGACTTCGACGAGGACTTCGACGACGAAGACGACGCTCCTGAAGTCGAGATCGAGGTCATCGAGTACAGCGAAGCCGGTGACGGCGAGCCGTCCAGCGCCAGCATCGAGACCGTCATGGTCAACGAGGAAGGTGTCGAAGTCGTGGTGATCTGCGACGACGGCGAAGAAGAGGACGAAGACGACGCGGAAACCCCGTCGGCATGAGTCCAGCTGCGATCTTCCATGTAGAGATCGCCGACTACGCCGTGCAGCAGGCCCTGCTGCACGGCGTGCGTCATACCGTATTTGTCAGCGAGCAGAACGTCCCGGCTGAGCTGGAAATCGACGAACTGGACCCGCTCAGCGACCACGCCCTGGCATTGGACCAACACGGCCAGGCCATCGGCGCTGCTCGCCTGACCCCGGATCAGCGCATCGGCCGCATGGCGGTACTGGCCGCCTGGCGTGGCAAAGGCGTAGGCCAGTCCTTGCTGAATGCGCTACTGGGCGCCGCCCGCAAGCGCGGCTGGGGCGAAATAAGCCTGCACGCTCAACTGCACGCCCGCGACTTCTATGCCTGTAACGGGTTTCTGCCGGAAGGTGCTGAATTTGAAGAGGCCGGCATCGGCCACCAGACCATGCGCCGGCGTCTGGACGGAGCAATGCGGGTGCAGGACCCGGATCAGGCCCGGGCGGCGGCAGCAGCGGTGATCCACGCTGCACGCCGTCATCTGTACCTGCAGCTGCGTGGCAATGACGCCCTGCTCGCCCAGCCCCTGGTACTGGACGCCCTGCGCCGGTTTGCCACCGCCCGTCACGACAAGCAGGTACACGTGCTGCTGCACGAAGCCGACCTGCCCGCCCTGTCTGCGGCCTTCATCGCACTGGTGCAGCGCCTGCCCAGTGTGTTCCATCTGCGTGAACCGGTAGACCCGGCGGATTGTCAGGTGGCCTCGGCGGCGATCAGCAACGATCAGGGCGACTGCTACTTTCGTCCAATAGGTGCCCGCGTCGAAGGCGAACTGGCGCTGGACAGCCCCGCCCGCGCCCAGCAGCAGGAGCTGCTGTTCAAGCGCATCTGGGAGCGTTCACGTGATTGCAACGGGCTTCGCGTACTAGGTGTCTGAGCATTGACCGGGGCAGGACAAGCCCCAGTCAGGTATTAATGCGCGGGACAGTGTAGGTGCCCCTTCCTGTCCAGTGAGGGGTATAATTTCGTGGTTAGAACACGCCCGCGCGGGACGCTAGAACAGGTCCGCCGGTTCCCAGAACTACCCCACAAGTGAATCCGACTCTCCATCGTGGACAATCTACTGAAGCAGTTTGCGCAATCATCGCAGCTCGCCGGCGGCAACGCCTCCTATGTCGAGGACCTGTACGAACAGTACCTCGTCTCCCCGGACAGTGTGGACCCCAAGTGGAAGTCCTACTTTGACGGCTTCAAAGGCCGCGAAGCTGGCGATGTGCCGCACTCTGCCGCCATCGCACACATCACCGAAGCCGCAAAGAATGCTGGCAAGGTCGGCGGCAACGCCGGTTCCGGCGACGAGCGCGAGCGCAATGTCGGCCGCCTGATCACCGCTTACCGCTCGCGCGGCCACCTCGGCGCAAATCTTGACCCGCTGGGCCTGACCCCGCCGGTCAATCCGCCGGACCTGGGCCTGCCCTTCCACCACCTCAGCGATGCCGACCTCAACGACGAGTTCAGCACCGGCGGTGTTGGCGGCCAGCCGCGGATGAAGCTGCGCGATCTGGTTGCACGCCTGAAGGCGACGTATACCGGCTCGATCGGCGCCGAATTCATGTATATCGCCGAAGTCGAGCAGCGCCAGTGGCTCTACCAGCGCCTCGAGGCTGCCGGTGGCAACTACAACCTGGATGCCGACACCAAGCGTCGCACGCTGGAGCGCCTGACCGCCGCCGAAGGCCTGGAGCGCTACCTGCACACCAAGTACGTCGGCCAGAAGCGCTTCTCGCTGGAAGGCGGCGACTCGCTGATCCCGATGATGGACACCATCATCCGTGACGCCGGCAAGGAAGGCGTCAAGGACGTGGTGATCGGCATGGCCCACCGCGGCCGCCTGAACGTGCTGGTCAACACCCTGGGCAAGAACCCGCGCAAGCTGTTCGACGAGTTCGAAGGCAAGTTCGAGCACGACGACCGCGCCGTTGCCGGTGACGTGAAGTACCACATGGGCTTCTCGGCCGACGTGGTCAGCGACGGCGGCCCGGTGCACCTGGCGCTGGCCTTCAACCCGTCGCACCTGGAAATCGCCGACCCGGTGGTTGCCGGCTCGGTGCGCTCGCGCCAGGAACGCCGCAACGACACCGCACGCAAGCAGGTGATGCCGATCCTGATCCACGGCGACGCGGCATTTGCCGGCCAGGGCGTGGTGATGGAGCTGTTCCAGATGTCGCAGGCCCGCGGTTTCACCGTTGGCGGCACCGTGCACATCGTCATCAACAACCAGGTGGGCTTCACCACCTCCAACCGCGACGACTCGCGCTCGACCCTGTACTGCACCGACATCGCCAAGATGGTCGCCGCACCGGTCCTGCACGTGAACGGCGACGACCCGGAAGCGGTGGTGTTCGCGGCCAAGCTGGCCTATGACTTCCGCCAGCAGTTCCACAAGGACGTCGTGATCGACCTGGTCTGCTACCGCCGCTGGGGCCACAACGAGGCCGACGAGCCGGCGATCACCCAGCCGCTGATGTACCAGGTGATCCGCAAGCACAAGACCACCCGCGAGCTCTACGCAGAGCAGCTGGAAGCCGCAGGCGTGATCGCCGCCGGCGCCGGCAAGGAAATGGTCGACACCTACCGCAACAAGCTGGACTCCGGTGAAGTCACCACCGAGCTGGCCACGGTCGAAAAGACCCCGGCCACCAGCAAGATGTTCGTCAACTGGCCGAAGTACCTGTCCGGCAAGCTGTCCGACCCGGTCAGCACCAAGGTCGAGATGGGCAAGCTGACCCAGCTGGCCACCATGATCAACACCATTCCGGAAGGCGTGGAAGTGCATTCGCGCGTTGCCAAGGTGTACGACGACCGTCGCAAGATGGCCGCCGGCGAAATCCTCGGCGACTGGGGCTTTGCCGAAAACCTGGCCTACGCAACGCTGCTGGACGAAGGCAATGGCCTGCGTCTGGTCGGCCAGGACGTGGGCCGCGGCACCTTCACCCACCGTCACGCGATCCTGCACGACCAGAAGACCGACAACTACTACCTGCCGCTGCGTCAGCTGGTCGAGTCGCCGGAACAGGCCACCATCATCGATTCGCTGCTCAGCGAAGAAGCCGTGATGGCGTTCGAGTACGGTTTCTCCACCACCGATCCCAACACCCTGTGCATCTGGGAAGGCCAGTTCGGCGACTTCGCCAACGGTGCCCAGGTGGTGATCGACCAGTTCATCGCCTCCGGCGAAGCCAAGTGGGGCCGCATCTCCGGCCTGACCCTGCTGCTGCCGCACGGCTATGAAGGCCAGGGCCCGGAACACAGCTCGGCGCGCCTTGAGCGCTTCCTGCAGCTGTGCGCACTGGAGAACATGCTGGTCTGCGTGCCGTCCACCCCGGCCCAGGCGTTCCACATGCTGCGTCGCCAGATGCGCATGGACACCCGCAAGCCGCTGATCGTCATGTCGCCCAAGTCGCTGCTGCGCCACAAGCTGGCCGTGTCCAGCCTGGATGAAATGGCCAATGGCGAGTTCCAGCACCTGATCGGCGACGCCACCGCGGACGCCAAGAAGGTCAAGCGCGTGGTGGTCTGCTCGGGCAAGGTCTACTACGACCTGCTGGAAGACATGACCAAGCGTGGCCAGGACGACGTGGCACTGGTGCGCGTGGAGCAGCTCTACCCGTTCCCGCGCCCGGCGCTGGCCGCCGAGCTGAAGAAGTACGGCAAGGCCACCGACGTCGTGTGGTGTCAGGAAGAGCCGATGAACCAGGGTGCGTGGTACCAGATCAAGCACCACCTGCAGGCATGCGTGGCCGATGGCCAGTCCCTGCACTATGCCGGTCGCCCGCGTTCTCCGTCGCCTGCCGTTGGCCACATGTCCGATCACCTGCGCGAACTCGCACAGCTGCTCGCCGACGCGCTGGTCAACAAGATCGACGACAACTACGCCGAATAAGCCCCCTTTTCCACAAGAAAACGAAACCAGGAAATCAGCCAAATGGCCACCGAAGTCAAAGTACCGGTACTGCCCGAATCCGTCTCCGACGCCACCATCGCCAGCTGGCACAAGAAGGCTGGCGAGGCCGTCAAGCGTGATGAGAACCTGCTCGACCTGGAAACCGACAAGGTCGTTCTGGAAGTGCCGGCACCGGTTGATGGCGTGCTGAAGGAAATCAAGTTCAAGGAAGGCGACACCGTCACCTCGAACCAGATCCTGGCCATCATCGAGGAAGGCGCCGTCGCCGCTGCTGCCCCGGCTGCTGCTGCCGAAGCACCGAAGGCTGCTGCCCCGGCCGCCGCCGCTCCGGCTGCTGCCGCTGCTCCGGCCCCGGCTGCCAAGTCGGCTGCCGATGCCCTGCCCCCGGGCGCCCGTTTCTCGGCCATCACCGAAGGCGTGAACCCGGCTGACGTGGCCGGCACCGGCCGCCACGGCGCGGTCACCAAGGAAGACATCGTCAACTTCGCCCGCAACGGCGGCGTCGGCAAGGCCGGCGGTGCACGTCCGGAAGAACGCGTGCCGATGACCCGCATGCGCAAGCGCATTGCCGAGCGCCTGATGCAGTCGAAGAACTCGACCGCCATGCTGACCACCTTCAACGAAGTCAACCTGTCCAAGGTCTCGGCTGCGCGCAAGGAGCTGCAGGAAGAGTTCGTCAAGGCCCACGGCATCAAGCTGGGCTTCATGAGCTTCTTCGTGAAGGCCGCTGCCAACGCACTGCAGCGCTTCCCGCTGGTCAATGCCTCGATCGATGGTGACGACATCATCTATCACGGCTATTCGGACATCTCGATCGCCGTGTCCACCGACAAGGGTCTGGTGACCCCGGTGCTGCGCAACGTCGAGCGCATGTCGTTCGCCGACATCGAAAAGGCCATCGCCGACTACGCCAAGAAGGCCCGTGACGGCAAGCTGTCGCTGGAAGAACTGCAGGGCGGCACCTTCACCGTGACCAACGGCGGCACCTTCGGCTCGCTGATGTCGACCCCGATCGTCAACCCGCCGCAGAGCGCCATCCTGGGCATGCACGCCATCAAGGACCGTCCGATCGCCGAGAACGGCCAGGTCGTGATCGCGCCGATGATGTACCTGGCCATGTCCTATGACCACCGCATCATCGACGGCAAGGATTCGGTGCAGTTCCTGGTGGACATCAAGAACCAGCTGGAAAACCCGGGCCGCATGCTGTTCGGTCTGTAACAGCTCTGAGCCCCTCTCCCGCCTGCGGGAGAGGGGTTGGGGTGAGGGCAAGCCTCACCCGCACCCTCATCCGGCGCTATGCGCCACCTTCTCCCGGCGGGAGAAGGGACAGGCAACAAGGAATCTCAAATGGCTGAACAATTCGACGTCGTCGTCATCGGTGCCGGTCCGGCCGGCTACCACGCCGCCATCCGCGCCGCACAGCTGGGCCTGAAGACCGCCTGCATCGACGCAGCGCTGGGCAAGGACGGCAAGCCGGCCCTGGGCGGCACCTGCCTGCGCGTGGGCTGCATCCCGTCCAAGGCGCTGCTGGACTCCTCGCGCCAGTACTGGAACATGGGCCACATCTTCGATCAGCACGGCATCAGCTTCAACGACGCCAAGATCGACGTGAGCAAGATGGTCGGCCGCAAGGACGCCATCGTGAAGCAGTTCACCGGCGGCATCGCCCAGTTGTTCAAGGCCAACAAGGTTGCCACCTACTACGGCTTCGGCCAGCTGCAGGCCGGCAACGTGGTCAAGGTCAAGCAGCACGACGGTTCGGAAGTCGAGCTCAAGGGCACCAACGTCATCATCGCCGCCGGTTCGGATTCGATCGAACTGCCGTTCGCCAAGTTTGATGGCAAGCACATCGTCGACAACGTCGGCGCGCTGGACTTCACCGAAGTGCCGAAGCGCCTGGCCGTGATCGGCGCCGGCGTGATCGGCCTGGAACTGGGCAGCGTGTGGAAGCGCCTGGGTTCGGAAGTGGTCATCCTGGAAGCACTGCCGGAGTTCCTGGCTGCCGCCGATGCCGAAGTGGCCAAGGTTGCCGCCAAGGAATTCAAGAAGCAGGGCCTGGACATCCGCCTCAACGCCAAGGTCTCCAAGACCGAGATCAAGGGCGAGGAAGTCATTGTCAGCTACACCGACGCCGATGGCGAAAAGACCCTGACCGTCGACAAGCTGCTGGTGGCCGTTGGCCGCCGCGCCGCCAGCAAGGGCCTGTTGGCCGAAGGCACCGGCGTGCAGCTCAACGAGCGTGGCCAGATCGTGGTCGACGACCATTGCCACACCGGCGTTGACGGCGTGTGGGCGGTGGGCGACTGCGTGCGCGGCCCGATGCTGGCCCACAAGGGCTTCGAGGAAGGCGTTGCCGTGGCCGAGCTGATCGCTGGCCTGCCGGGCCACGTCAACTTCGACACCATCCCGTGGGTGATCTACACCGAGCCGGAACTGGCATGGGTCGGCAAGACCGAAGCCCAGCTCAAGGCCGAAGGCATCCCGTACAAGGCCGGTAGCTTCCCGTTCGCCGCCAACGGCCGTGCCGTTGCCATGGTGGAGCCGGCTGGCTTCGTCAAGGTGCTGGCACACGCCGAAACCGACCGCGTGCTGGGCATGCACCTGGTGGGCGCCAATGTCTCCGAGCTGGTGCACGAAGGTGTGCTGACCATGGAGTTCAGCGGCTCGTCCGATGACCTGGCCCGCATCTGCCACGCCCACCCGTCGCTGTCCGAGGCAGTGCACGACGCGGCGATGGCAGTGACCAAGCGCGCCATCCACAAGGCCAACTAAGCTCCACGGCCTGTGACCTGAAGGCTCCGCCCCGGCGGAGCCTTCTTGCTTTTGTATTCCCCGGTCTGCCTGCGCATTCATCGGCAGCAGAACGACCACCTCTTCCCATTCATCAGGAACAACCCATGAAATCCATCTGCGTCTATTGCGGCTCCAACCCCGGTGCCAAGCCCGTCTATGTCGAACGCGCCACCGAACTGGGCAAGCGCATCGCCAACGAAGGCCTGCGCCTGGTCTATGGCGGCGGCCGCACCGGCCTGATGGGCGCGGTGGCCGATGGCGTGCTGGCGGCCGGCGGCGAGGTCACCGGCGTGATCCCGCAGCACCTGGTGGACATGGAAGTGGCGCACAAGGGCGTTACCTCACTGGAAATCGTCGGCTCCATGCATGAGCGCAAGTCGCGCATGTTCG
The DNA here is from genome assembly GCF_032066555.1 of Stenotrophomonas sp. Lineage (GTDB taxonomy): Bacteria > Pseudomonadota > Gammaproteobacteria > Xanthomonadales > Xanthomonadaceae > Stenotrophomonas. The sequence goes on along the minus strand of NZ_DAMBKV010000001.1, from coordinate 512,789 downwards.
ACCTGTCCGATGCCTTCGTCGCCCTGCCCGGCGGCTTTGGCACCGCCGAGGAGATCTTCGAGATGCTGACCTGGCGCCAGCTCGGCATCGGCCACAAGCCCTGCGCCTTCCTCGACATCGACGGCTTCTACCAGCCGCTGATCGGCATGATCGATACCATGGTCAGCGAGCGCTTCCTGCACCCGGAACAGCGCGAGGACCTGTGGTACGGCGAAGACCCGACGCAGATGCTGGAATGGATGCGCAACTACTCGCCGGCGCAGGCGGACAAGTGGTTCGACGAGAAGAAGCGAAACGCGCTGCGTTGATGAACCGCCGAGCTTTTGTGGGAGCGGCGTAAGCCGCGAAGCTCGTAGACCATGCAGGTCGCATACATTCCGCGCTCAAGAGCAAACGCGCATCGTGCAATTGCAACTGATACGCACCGGATGGATTGGTGGCTTCGCGGCTTACGCCGCTCCTACAACCCTGCGGCCTTCCTGCGCTGCAGGCTCTGCTCGCACGGCGCCGGATAGCCCAACAAGTAGCCCTGGCCGAAGTTGCAACCGAGCTCCTTGAGCGTCTGCAACTGGCGTTCGTCCTCTATGCCCTCGCCTATCGTCTCGATGCCCAGCGTGCGTGCCAGCGACAGCACGCCCTGCACCAGGGCCAGCGTGCTGCTGCTTCCCTCATCGTGCAGGCCAGCGACAAAGCTACGGTCCACTTTCAATGCACTGATCGGGAACCGATGCAGATAGGACAGCGCCGAATAGCCGGTGCCGAAGTCATCCAGCTGCACCACAACACCGCGTTCGCGCAGCTGGTGCAGGGCACGCAAGGTACGTGGCTCGTCGTCCAGCAAGGCCATCTCGGTTATCTCCACGCGCAGCCGCGCAGGGTCCGCACCCGCCGCATCCAGCATTCCCAGCAGGCGTGGCGCGAACTCAACCGAACGGAAGTGACGAGGCGAGACATTCACCGAGATATAGCCGACCGACGACGCCGCCATGTCCTCCATCACCTGCTCATAGATCTGCCAGTCCACCTGTTCGATCAGGCCACTTTCCTCACCCAGTGACAGGAACTGGCCAGGCAGCAACACGCCGCGACGCTCATGCTGCCAACGCAGAAGCGCCTCATGGCCAACCACCCGTCCATCGAGCAGGCAGACGATGGGCTGGTAATAAGGCAGGAAATCACGCTTCTTGATCGCCCGGCGCAAGTCCGCTTCCAGTTCCAGGCTGCGCATGGCTTCGTCGTGCATCGCGCCGTCGAACATCACGCAGCGGTCCTGGCCCTTGAGCTTGGCGCGGTACATGGCCGCATCCGCATCACGCAGCAGATCCGCGCCAGAGGTGTAGCGCGCATCCCACACCGCGATGCCGATGCTTCCCGACGGGAACAACTCGCGCCCGTCCACCCACATCGGCGCTTCCAGCGCCTTGAGCAGGCGTCGGCCCAGATCCATCGCCGCCGTCGAACCGCGGTCGGAGTGCACCAGCAACGCAAACTCATCGCCGCCCAGTCGCGCCACCACATCCTCGCCGCGGACCAGGCCAACCAGGCGCCGTGCCACTTCGACCAGCATCTGGTCGCCGGCTGCATGGCCGATACTGTCATTGACCCATTTGAAGCGATCCAGATCGAGGAACAGCAACGCGAAGTGCGGGGCAATACCGAGTTCCGCATTCTCGATGGCGCGCTCCAGGCGATCCTGCAGATGCAGCCGGTTTGGCAGGCCGGTCAGCACGTCGTGCATGGCCAGATGGGTCAGGCGCTGCTCGGCGCGCATGCGTTCGCCAATCTGCCCCAGCAATTTCTGGTTCACCTCGCCAAGCTCGCGGGTACGCTCGGTCACCCGCAGCTCAAGGTCGGCATGGGCCTGCAGCAAGCGCTGTTGGTCACGCTGGCGGGCCAGGCTGTTGCCGATGGTACGGGCGACAAACACCAACAGGCGCTGGTCATCCGCACTGAACACCACCTGCGGGTTGTAGCTCTGTACGGCGATGACCCCGACCACTTCCTCGTCACTGAACAGCGGTACGCCCAACCAGCATTGCGACTTGGCACCAAACTCCTTCAAGGTCCCCGCGGCAATCAACGTGTCGATATCCGCCCGCGTCAACAACACCGGCTCGCGGCGCTGCAGCGCATACTCGGTCAAGCCGTCACTGAAGACGCGCGAAGCGCGCTCGCGGTTGAAGCGGTCAACCGAATAGACGAACTCGATGCCCGCAGCGTCCTCGGTCACCATTGCCACGTAGAAATTGCTGGCATCCAGCAGGCGGCCGATGATCTCGTGCACCTGCGTATAGAACTCGCCGGTAGTCTTGCCGCTCAGTGCCAGTTCGGAAATATTGAACAGCGCCGCCTGCAGCAGCTCCGCGCGCCGCCGCTCGATGATCTCGCCTTGCAGGTGGTTGTTGATGCGTTCCAGATCCTGGGTACGCTGCCAGACGCGTTGTTCCAGCTGTGCATGCGCCTGATGGCGATCCATGGCGGTAAGGATGTGCTTGGCAACGAAGTTCAACAATGCGAGCTCTTCCTCGCCGTAGCACGCATTGGCGACGTAGCTTTGCACCACGATCGCCCCGCAAACGCGGTTGTCGCGCCACATCGGCACGCCCAGCCAGTCGGTGCTCTCCACACCCTCCGACACCTCGCAGGGGTGTTCCAGGTATTTGGCCAGTTCACGCGAGGGCCCACTCAGCGCCCGCCCATTGCGCAGTACTGCGAAGGTCAGGCTGGCCGGCATTTCCTCATAGCGATAGCGGCGACCCGGCTCAGGCAGATAGCTGTCATGGGTGTCGACGAAGTACAGAAACTCCAGGCTCTGCTGCTCCTCATCGCACTCGACGATGTAGCAGTTTTCGGCGTACATCAGCGAACCGAGGATGCGATGGAAATGCGCCATCATCTCCGTCATGGCCAGGTCCGCACCTGCCAGGTCGGCAATCTCGAACAAGGCCTTCTGCAGCTGTTTGGAGCGCTGCAGTTCGTCTATCTGCCGGCGTTGGCGCATCAGCTCCATGGCGGATCCGATCATCATCCGCACCGCGCCCTGCCAGGCTCTGCGGTCCATCGCAGGCAGCGCCGGTCCGGCGTCGATCAGCAATACGTACTCGGCCCCATCGTCACCACGCCATTCCAGCGTTTGGCAGCCGGGAGGCAGGCCTGCAGCCTTTCCCATCAGCCGCCCACGGGCCAGCTGGCATAGGTCGACGGCAGATTCCGGGACACTGCACCCACCCTCGCCCAGCACCCCGTCGCGCCACGCCAGCGCAACGGGGCTGGCGTGGTGCAACAAACCCTGCAATGTCGCCACCGCTTGGGTGACCGGCGAAAATGAATCGGCGCGCGGCGCTTCAATCCGCGCGTCAAGCTCGCTATACGACATGTATCCGTTCTCTCTGGGTCCCGGTGTGCCGGAACTCCCCCCTGATCCCGCAGCATACCTTTCACAGCGGTCAAGGGCAGTGCGTTCCAGAAAAAAGATTGGTTTTCACATAAATGAATATGCCTTGGCAGGGACTGCTGCGGAGCTAGGCAGAAACCCACCCAGCCACTACGCTTGCCGGGTGGATACCGCTGTCCAGACCCCTACCGATGAAGTGCTGATGTTGGCCTATGCCGACGGTGACAGCGATGCGTTCTCCGAGCTCTATGCCCGGCACCGCGCGCGGCTGTTCCACTATCTGCTCGGCCAGCTGCGTGACCGGCCGTTGGCCGAGGAGCTGTTCCAGGACGTCTGGCAGAAGATGATCAACGCCCGCGCCGGCTGGAAGCCCGATGCGGCCTTCGCCACCTGGCTGTTCCGGATCGCCCACAACCGCCTGAACGACCACTGGCGCGCCGCCCGTCATCGCCCTGCAGCACCCGAAGATGCGGACGAGCGCACCGCACGCCTGGCCGACAATTGCACTCCCGAGTTGCTGGCCGACGAACACGCCCAGCGCCTGCAGCTGCGCCAGGCCTTGGCCGAGCTGCCACCCGAACAACAGGAAGTCGTGATCCTGCGACTGGAACAGGAACTCAGCCTGGAGGAGATCGGGCAGATCACCGGCGTTGGCCGGGAAACCGTCAAATCGCGGCTGCGCTATGCGATGGACAAGCTGCGCGCGAGGTTGAGCGAATGAACATCCCCGACATGCTGACCCCCGAAGAGCGCGAGCTGGCCCGCCTGCTCGGCCGTCCCGGCGCCGGCGCGGCCACCCCCAGCGCGCAGCTCGATGCGCGGATCATGGACTTGGCCCGCGCCAAGCCGCAGACGCAGCCTCAGTCAGAGCAACTCCAAGCGGACACCCAGACTCGCGGCACTGCTTCCGCCAGCCAGCCATCCGCATCGCAGGGTCGCGGCTGGGGTCGTCGGCGCGGGCTGGTCTCTTCACTGGCCGTGGCCGCGTCACTGGTATTGGTGGTAGGCCTGGCCTGGCAGCTGCGCCCGCTGACACCGCCACAACCGGCGATGCAACACGCCGATATGTCCGCGCCCGCGACGGAACCAATGGCCGCTGACATTGCCGCTGCCGAGATCGCTGCGGCACCTGCAAGCCCAGCCCCGGCCCAAGCTGCCGAGGATGCCGCCGCGGCGGCGGCTGTGCCGCAGGATCGATCCGGCGTCAACGCGAAGGCGTCCAGCGCTGGCGCCGCGCAGCCACATGCTGCGCACAAGGACAAGGCCATCGCCATCGAGCAGCCCGCCACCGGCAATACAGGGCAATCGCCCCGCGCCTTCTCCGCTGCACCGGTCATCGTCCCGCCCGCCCCGCCTGCCCCTCCAGCGCCCGTGATGGCTCCGGCACCGATGGCAGCACCTGTTCAAGCCGAACAGGCCAGCTCCGCCGACGCCTCACAGGACAACGTCTATCTGAGCGAAACGGCACCCGCTCCCGCACGTGCTGCATCCCGCCGGCCGGCACCTACTGGCGCCGCTCCGATTCCGCATGCTGGCGCCAAGACTGTCAGCAAGGCGGCGGAGGCACGCCGCCAACGCGCAGCGACCATCGCTGCCGACAGCACCCCGGACGTCGAGGCCGATGCCATGCTGTCGCGCCATCAGTGGATCAAGCGTATCCGCGAGCGTGAACAGGCCGGCGACCTGGAGGGTGCAAAGGCAAGCCTGCGTCGTTTCGCCCACGACTACCCGGAAGCGCGCATTCCGCGCGACCTGCGGCCGCTGCTCAGGGATTGAGCCGCATCCGCTACAGCTTTGCGGCGCTGCCACTAGAATGACCGCAATGCTCGACACTCTCGCCGCACCCACCAGCCACCAGCTGGACATCAAACACAGTCGCTTCCTTGCCCAGGCAGCGCCGATCAGCGATGCCGCCGCAGCGCTGGCATTCATCCAATCGGTATCGGATGCCGACGCCACGCACAACTGCTGGGCCTACCGACACGGCAATGACTATCGCTCCAGTGACGACGGCGAGCCGGCAGGTACCGCTGGACGCCCGATTCTCGCAGCGATAGACGGTCAGGGTTATGACCGCATCGCTGTAGTGGTGACACGCTGGTATGGCGGCATCAAACTCGGCGCCGGCGGCCTGGTTCGTGCCTATGGCGGCACTGCCGCCGAATGCCTGCGACTGGCCCAGCGCCTCCCGCTGGTGCCCATGACCGAACGCATCCTGCAATGCGGCTTCGAGGACATGGGCATCGTGCATACCCTGCTCGGCAGCGCCGGCGCCGAGAAACTTGAAGAACACTTCCTGCCCGAGGGCCTGCGCCTGCACGTGCGCCTGCCGGCAGACCAGATCGATGCGCTGGCCCTGCGCCTGCGCGACGCCACCCGCGACCGTCTACGCCTGAGCGAACCTGTCGACCATGACTGATACATCTTCCGCACAGCCTCGCAAGTTGCAGAAACTCGGCAGTCTGAAAACCCTGTGGCCGTTCGTTCGCCGTCACAGCGGCCTGTTCACGGCCTGGTTGATCGCATTGGCGGTGTCATCGACGGCGACACTCAGCCTGCCGATGGCGGTCAAACAGATGATCGACCATGGCTTCTCCGGCGGCGGCGAGATCAACCGCGCCTTCATGCTGCTGTTCATTGTCGCGGTGGTGCTGGCACTGGCCACTGCCGCACGCTTTTTCTTTGTCTCCTTGCTGGGCGAGAAGGTCGTGGCCGACCTGCGCGGCAGGCTCTATGCCCACCTGATCGGCCTGGACGCCGGCTTCCACGACCGTACCCGCAGCGGCGAGCTGGTCTCACGCCTGACCGCCGACAGCGAGCTGCTGCGCAGCGTGATCGGCTCGACCATGTCGGTGGCACTGCGCAGCAGCGTTACCGTGGTTGGCGCGATGGTCATGCTGTTCGTTACCAGTCCGCGCCTGGCGGTGTACTCGTTGATCGGCATCCCATTGGCGGTGCTGCCGATCGTGCTCGGTGCACGCCAGCTGCAGAAGATCTCCCGCGCCAGCCAGGACCGCGTCGCCGATGCCAATGCGCTGGCGGCAGAAACGCTGGGCGCGGTGCGCACCGTGCAGGCGCATGCGCGCGAGCCCTATGAACGCGGGCGCTTCGAGGCCGCACTGGATGTCTCCGTGGCCACCGCCAAACGTCGCATCCGCACCCAGTCCTTTGTTACCGCCATCGCCATCGTGCTGGTGTTCGGTGCCATCGTTGCGGTGCTGTGGTCGGGGGCGCACGACGTCGTCGACGGCCGCATGACGGCAGGTACGCTGGGCCAGTTCGTGCTGTACGCCTTGATCGGTGGCGGCTCGGTTGGCGCCCTGGCCGAAGTCTGGAACGAACTGCAGCGCGCCTCCGGCGGCATGGGCCGTATTGGTGAGCTGCTGGCGGAGAGTCCGCAGATCACCGCACCCGCAAAGCCGCAATCGCTGCCCTCGCCGGTTCGCGGCGAAATCCGCTTCGAGCATGTGTCGTTCCATTACCCGCAGCGCCCGGATCATCCGGCGCTGGATGACTTCAGCCTGACCGTGGCGCCGGGCGAAACCGTGGCCCTGGTCGGCCCATCGGGCGCCGGCAAAAGCACCGTGCTGTCGCTGCTGCTGCGCTTCCATGATCCGGACAGCGGTCATCTGCGTCTGGACGGCGTCGACCTGCGCGAGCTGGATCCGGCACAGCTGCGCCAGAGCATTGCGCTGGTGCCACAACAGCCGGCCCTGTTTGCCGCCAGCGCCGCCGACAACATCCGCTACGGCCGTCTCGAAGCCAGCGACGAGGAAGTTCGCGCCGCCGCGCGCTCGGCCGAGGCCGACGATTTCCTGATGCAGTTGCCGGAAGGCTATGCCAGCGACCTGGGCGAACGTGGCGCACGCCTGTCGGGCGGCCAGCAGCAGCGTGTAGCCATTGCCCGCGCCCTGCTCAAGGACGCACCGGTGCTGCTGCTGGACGAAGCGACCAGCGCGCTGGATGCGCAGAGTGAGCGCGCCGTGCAGCAGGCACTGGAGCGGTTGATGGCAGGCCGCACCACGCTGGTGATCGCCCATCGGCTCGCAACGGTATTGAAGGCCGACCGCATCGTGGTGATGGACCACGGCCGCATCGTCGCGCAGGGCACGCATGCTGAACTGTTGGCACAGGACGGCCTGTATGCCGAGCTGGCGCGCCTGCAGTTCATAGATTGAGAACGCTGCGGTAACGCAAGGCTAACAAGCACGGCGGCAAGCTCAGGGCGTGGCAGCCCTGCCACTGGCACCGCCCTGGAGGCAAGCAATGGCGTTCAGACAGTTTCCAGCAACCACGCGCGATGGCGAGAGCTGCATCGTCATCGAGTTTCTTGATGAACCCAGCAGCCCCGAGACAGGCAAGACGAACCGGCCGCCCCGCTATGAGCTTGCCGACGGTCGACCGCTGCTGCGTCGTGGCAGCAACCTGTTCAGTGCAGATGGCGAAGTCAGCCTGTCGATGAACCAGCCCTATCGGGCCTGATTCCCTGCTTCTACAGCGCGCCGTGATCATTGCCGGCGCGCACCAGGAAGGCCCCGCTGGCGGCTGGCCGGGTAATTCTGAATACGCTTTGCCGATCCGGCCTGCGGCTGATCAATTTTTCACCAACCATCTTGACAGCCTTGTGCCCCAAGGGATGTCAGTGATTATCCACATGCTTGCACACACGTCGCTGTGGATTAAGTCGCAGCCAATGAGACGCCAATAGGTTGCGCCCCCTCCCTTTTGCGCAGCAAAGGGGAGGGTTGGAGAGGGGTGCTTTTGGGCTGTTGCAGATGCAGTAGCTCTTGCTGCTGTTGGCTCATGAGCTTCGCGGCTTACGCCGCTCCCACAGCTTCCATACTGCTGCAGGCTTAGCGCTCCAGTACGCGACCTATGCCGCTGCTGTTGATCTCGTCGCTGGCCGCTGAAATCACATCGGCCGCGTAGGCCTGCACAAAGCCCATGCGGAAGTGGACCTCACCGCCAGGCGTGCGCGAGGAATGAATCGAGGCCAGGCTGATGCCATGCCGCTCAAACACATGCAGCAGCTCACGCAAGGAGCCGGCGCGATCCTCCGGCAGATGCACACTCATCGCGCTCTGGTCAGTCAGATCCGCCAGCAGGTAACCCACCCGCTCGAAGCTGTAGTTGCCATCGCGCAAGGTCTGCTCATCCACCGCCGCCTTGTTGTCAGCCAGATACCGGCTACGGAACAGCGCTCGCGCGGCATCATCGCCCTGCCCCACCAGGCCACGCAGCTGCTGCAGCTGCAGCAGCAGCTGATCCAGTACTTCGCCGGCATGCGGATTGCCGAACTGGATGTCTTCATAGATCGCCGGGTTCAACGACAGGATGCGCGAGATCACCGCCGCATCCAGTTCAAATGCAGCCGAGCGATACGGCATCAATTCGCTCAGCGTGCCCAGCATCGGTGCGTATTCGCGCAGTACGCCGGCCTGGGCCAGATGGGTGGCATGCACCATCGCCTGCACCAGCGCCATCACCCGGTCGTGGTGCTCGGCAGTGCCGCGCACGCATTCGGCCTGCAAGGCGATGCACAGTTCATCCAGCCACGCCTGCCACTGCGCATCCAGCCGCGCTTCACAGACCACCATCACCCTGCCCTTCAAGGTCGGCGCCTTGGGTGGTGCGGTCATCGGGTGCAGGCCAGCGACCGACGCCTGCGACTCCAGCATCGCCGCCACCGGCTCGGCCTTGATCGAGGTGACGTCCAGCCACAGTTTGCCGCGCTCACGCCCGGCCGATTGGCGGATGTAGTCGCGGATCAATGCGGGCGTGTGCCGGATCGGCGCCGAGAACAGCAGCACATCGGCCTGTTCCAGCAACTGCTCCGGGGTCTGCGAGTCCACATCGACAGGATCGTGGCCGATGACCTGCAAACCCATGCGCGATTCGAAGAAGCCACGCAGCCAGCGTCCAAAGGCACCGCCGCTACCGACGATGCCGATGACTGGACGCAGACTCACGCCAGACGCTCGGCGCGGAAGCGGTACGGCGTGCCCAGCGCGGCCGGCGCTGCGGCCAGCACGTCGAATTCCTCCACGCCGGTGGCCAGGGTCGCTTCCAGCGCCGCATGCACGCCGGCAATGGCGCGCCCCACGCTGTCCTCAAAACTGTGGCCCTTGAGCAGGAACGCCACCAGCAGCGACATCAGCACATCACCGGTGCCGGCCACGTCCACCGGCAGGTGCGGCGAGGTCCAGCGCCAGATCTGTTCACGGCCGATCGCCAGCGTAACCAGCTCACCGGGGTCACCCGACACCGAATGCGCGATCACCCATTCCGGGCCGCGCTCCAGCAGCTTGCGCGAGGCAGCGATGGCGTCGTCCTGCTCCAGCGCCGGCATGCCGGTCAGGCGGCCCAGTTCGAAGGCGTTGGGCGTGACCAACCAGGCGTGCGGCAACAGCCGTTCGCTGAAGATCGTCTCCAGCCCCGGCTCAACGTAAGGGCCGGTATGGGTGTCACCGATGACTGGATCCAGGCAGTAACGCAGGTTCGGCGATTGCGGCAGCACCTCATCCAGCCAGTCGGCAAACGCGGCGCCGTTGGCGACGCTGCCGAAGTAGCCGGATACCAACGCACCGGCGCGTTGCGGCAGGCCCCGTTCGGTCGCACCCTGCAACAGTTCCGCGAACCAGTCTGCAGGCAGCACGCGGCCGCGCAGCGTCGCGTAGAACGGCGCGTTGCTGAGCAGCGTCGTGGGAATTTCGGCGACGCGCAGGCCCAGTGCACGCAGCGGCGGCACGGCCGCACTGTTGCCGGCATGGCCGTAGACCAGCTGGGATTGCACGGAGATCACGTCCACCGGCGACGGCCCATCCGGGCGTTGCCGACGACCGTGCACGAGATGGCTATGGTCGACTTCGTTCATCGCCCTATTCTACGTCCGCAGGACGAGGCGCGAGTGCACACGCTTGCGCGCGCAACCAATAGCAGATGGCATAACGAGGTAGTGCCGAGCCATGCTCGGCAGGGGCATTACCGGGAACGCCGCTGCCGAGCATGGCTCGGCACTACAGGTGGAGCTGATGCCGAGCATGGCTCGGCATTACAGGTGACGCATCAGGACTTCATGCGTTCCCAGAAGCCCTTTACGCCATCGATGAAGGTCGCCGACTTCGGCGAGTGCTTGCGTGCTTCCTCGCCTACGAAGGTGGCTTCAAACTGCTCCAGCAACTTGCGCTGCTCGGCAGTCAGGTTGACCGGGGTTTCCACCACGACACGGCAGTACAGGTCGCCTTCGGTGCGGCTGCGCACCGACTTGACGCCCTTGCCACGCAGGCGGAACAGCTTGCCGGTCTGGGTCTCGGCCGGGATGCGGATTTCCGCTTCGCCGCCCAGGGTTGCGACGCGGATTGCATCACCCAACGCAGCCTGCGAGATACGCACCGGCACTTCGCAGTGCAGGTCGTCACCATCGCGGGTGAAGATGGCATGCTCGCGCACGCGCACTTCCACATACAGGTCACCCGCCGGCGCACCGGCCGGGCCGGCTTCGCCCTCGCCCTGCAGGCGGATGCGGTCGCCGGTATCCACGCCTGCCGGCACCTTGACCGACAACACCTTGTCTTCCTCGACACGGCCATTGCCGTGGCAGGTCTTGCAGGGCTTGCTGATGATCTGACCGCGACCATCGCAGTTATGGCAGGCCTGCTGCATGGCGAAGATGCCACGCTGCACACGCACCTGGCCGCGGCCACCGCAAACATTACAGGTCTCGACCTTGCGGTCTTCCGAGCCACTGCCGTCGCAATCACCGCACTCGGCCAGGGTCGGAATCTCGATGCGGCGCTCAACGCCGGCCACCGCTTCTTCCAGGTCCAGCTCCATCACGTAGCCGATGTCGGCACCGCGACGCGGCTGGCGCGGACCACCGCCACCTCCGCCAAAGATATTGCCGAAGATGTCGCCGAAAATATCGTTCATGTCCGGACCACCCGGACCACCGCCACCGCCCATGCCGTGCTCGAACGCCGCATGGCCGTGGGCGTCATACATGCGCCGCTTATTGCCGTCGGACAGGGTTTCGTACGCCTCCTTGCACTCCTTGAAGGCAGCTTCGGCGGCGGCATCGCCCGGATTGCGGTCCGGGTGGTGCTTCATCGCGCAACGGCGATAGGCCTTCTTCAGCTCTTCATCGGTGGCGGTGCGGGCTACGCCCAGTACTTCGTAATAATCGCGTTTCATTGGCACATGGTTTCGGAATCGGGTTGTCGGGGGTCAAGGACAGCAGCTGGATTACAGATGCCGGAAGGGGATCCGGAACCCGGAACCGCAGTTCCGTATCCCGAATCCCCAATCACCATTCCCGGCCTTACTTCTTGTCGTCCTTGACCTCGGTGAACTCGGCGTCCACCACGTCGTCATTGGACTGGGCGCCAGCATCGGCACCCGGCGCCGGGCCCTGTTCACCGGCAGAAGCGGCAGCGAACAGCGCCTGACCGGCTTCTTCCAGCGACTTCGACTTGGCTTCGATCTGCGCCTTGTCGTCGCCCTTCATCGCGGTTTCCAGATCGGCCAGTGCCGCTTCAACCTTGCCGATCACGCCGCCGCCAACCTTGCTGCCATGCTCGGTGATGGCGCTGCGGGTGGCGTGGATCAGACCGTCGGCCTGGTTGCGGGCCTGGACCAGTTCCTGGAACTTCTTGTCTTCTTCGCGGTTGGCTTCCGCGTCGGCGACCATGCGTGCGATCTCTTCCTCGGACAGACCCGAACCGGCCTTGATCTCGACCTTCTGTTCCTTGTTGGTCTTCTTGTCCTTGGCCGACACGTGCAGGATGCCGTTGGCGTCGATGTCGAAGGACACCTCGACCTGCGGCATGCCGCGCGGTGCCGGCTCGATGCCGGACAGGTCGAACTTGGCCAGCGACTTGTTGTAACGGGCCTGCTCGCGCTCACCCTGCAGCACGTGCACGGTCACGGCCGACTGGTTGTCCTCGGCGGTCGAGAAGGTCTGCGAGGCCTTGGTCGGGATGGTGGTGTTCTTCTCGATGATCTTGGTGAACACGCCACCCATGGTCTCGATACCCAGCGACAGCGGGGTCACGTCCAGCAGCAGCACGTCCTTGACGTCGCCGCCCAGCACGCCGCCCTGGATCGCGGCACCCAGTGCCACGGCTTCGTCCGGGTTGACGTCCTTGCGCGGTTCCTTGCCGAAGAACTCGGTGACAGCCTGCTGCACCTTCGGCATGCGGGTCTGGCCGCCGACCAGGATCACTTCGCTGATGTCGCTCGAACGCAGGCCGGCGTCATTCAACGCAACGCGGCATGGCTCGATCGACTTCTTGATCAGCTCTTCGACCAGGCTTTCCAGCTTGGCGCGGGTCAGCTTGATGTTCAGGTGCTTCGGACCGGAAGCGTCTGCAGTGACGTACGGCAGGTTCACTTCGGTCTGCTGCGCGGACGACAGCTCGATCTTGGCGCGCTCGGCGGCGTCCTTCAGGCGCTGCAGGGCCAACGGATCCTTGCGCAGGTCGATGCCCTGGTCCTTCTGGAACTCTTCAACCAGGTACTCGATGACGCGGTTGTCGAAATCTTCGCCGCCGAGGAAGGTGTCACCGTTGGTGGCCAGCACTTCGAACTGCTTCTCGCCGTCGACGTTGGCGATCTCGATGATCGACACGTCGAAGGTGCCGCCGCCCAGATCGTAGACAACGATCTTGCGATCCTTGTTGTCACCCTTGTCCAGGCCATAGGCCAGGGCAGCCGCGGTCGGCTCGTTGATGATGCGCTTGACGTCCAGACCGGCGATGCGGCCTGCGTCCTTGGTGGCCTGGCGCTGGCTGTCGTTGAAGTAGGCCGGCACGGTGATGACCGCTTCGGTGACCTTTTCACCGAGGAAGTCTTCAGCGGTCTTCTTCATCTTCTCCAGCACGCGGGCAGAGATTTCCTGCGGCGCCATCTTCTTGCCGTCGCTGGTTTCTACCCATGCGTCGCCGTTGTCATGCGCCAGGATGCCGTACGGCACGTGGGCGATGTCCTTCTGCACTTCGGCGTCGGTGAACTTGCGGCCGATCAGGCGCTTCACCGCGTAGAAGGTGTTCTTCGGGTTGGTGACGGCCTGACGCTTGGCCGAGGCACCCACCAGTACTTCGCCGTCCTTGGTGTAGGCGACGATGGAGGGCGTGGTGCGGTCGCCTTCCGAGTTTTCGATGACGCGGGCCTTGCCGCCGTCCATGATCGCCACGCACGAGTTGGTGGTGCCGAGGTCGATACCAATGATCTTGCCCATGGGGGACTCCTGAGGATTCGTTTGCCGGCAGCCGCCGGGGATGAATGGGATGTGGGGGACGACCTGATGACATTCAAGTCATCCCCGGAACACTGTTTGCCGACGGCCGCGCCTGGTTTAGGCAGCGGCCAGCCAGCGCGGCCGATCAGTCGGCCTGGGCCACCACAACCAGCGCCGGCCGCAGCAGGCGCTCATTGAGCAGATAGCCCTTCTGGAACACCGTCACCACCGCGCCCGGGGCCACGCCTGCCGGCGCCGGCACCTGGCTGATGGCCTGGTGATGTTCCGGATTGAAGGCCAGGCCGGCCGGGTCCAGCAGGGCCAGACCATTGTCAGCCGCCACCTTGAGCAGCTGCTTGTAGGTCAGTTCCATACCTTCGCGCAGCGGATTGGGCTCGCTGCCAGCGGCAGCCAAGCCTGCATCAAGGCTGTCGAACACCGGCAGCAGGTCGCCAAGCAGCTTCTCGTTGGCGAACTTGCGGGCCTGCTCGACGTCGCGGGCCACGCGCTTGCGCTGGTTCTCCAGATCGGCGCGCTCGCGCAGCGATTCGGCCTTGACCTGCTCCAGCTCAGCGCGCAGCGCCTCGATCTGGTCGTGCTGCGCGTCATCACCGCCCATGGCGGCGTTCTCGGGGTCGAATTCAGTGTGCTCTTGGTTCATTTCCGGTTCCCTGACGGATGATCTGCCGTCTACCCCGCCCCGTATGTGGGCTGTACCGAAAGTTTCAAGGCTCCGGCTCACGCCATGAGACGCATTGTTCCTAATCTGGGCCTGCCATCGCCTGTCCTACATTGACCTGCCCGGTACGCGTGCTAGTTTTGCGCGGCCCCTAGACCTGCCCGCCATGCTCAGACATCTCTCGATCAAGGATTTTGCCGTTGTCCGCGCCACCGAACTGGAGTTCGGCCCTGGCATGACTGTTGTTTCCGGTGAAACCGGTGCCGGCAAGTCATTGATGGTGGACGCCTTAGGCTTCCTGTCCGGCCTGCGCGCCGACTCCGGCGTGGTCCGCCATGGCGCGGCCCGTGCGGAGCTGTCGGCCGAATTCAGCCTGGACGACGATGCCCCGGCGCGCGCCTGGCTGCGCGACAACGAGCTTGACGACGAGGAACAATGCCAACTGCGCCGGGTGATCCGTGCCGATGGCGGCTCGCGCGCCTTCATCAATGGCCGCCCGGTGCCGGTGTCGCAGCTGGCCGAGCTGGCCGCTTTCCTGGTCGAGATCCACGGCCAGCATGACCAGCAGGCCCTGCTGTCGCGCCCCAGTCAGTTGGCGCTGCTGGACGCTTTCGCCCGCAATGAAGCAGAGCGCGGCGCCGTACGCAGTGCCAGCACCCAATGGCAGGCACTGCTGGATGAGCGCGATGCGCTATCCCAGCAAGGCGATGTCTCCGACCGCATCGGCTTCCTCGAACACCAACTAGGCGAGTTGCAACGGGAGGATCTGGAGCCGGCCGCGATCGCCGCACTGGGCGCCAGCCACCGCCGCCAGGCCCATTCCACCGCCCTGATCGAAGCCTGCCAACGCGCTGGCGGCCTGCTCAACGGCGATGAAGACGGCCCCTCGCTGCTGTCTTTACTGCAGCAGGTGCGCCACGAACTGGGCCGGGTCAGCCAGCACGACGCCCGCCTGGGTGAAGTCGACGCCATGCTCGACGCCGCTGGTATCCAATTGCACGAGGCGCTGGCCCAGCTGGATCGGGTCCAGGACGACCTGGACAGCGACCCGGACGCCTTCGAAGAGATCGAGCGGCGACTGAGCCGCCTGCACGACCTGGCCCGCAAGCACCGCGTGCCAATGGAAGAGCTCGCCGCCACCCGTGACCGCATGGAAAGCGAGCTGGAGCAGCTGCGCGGTGCCGACGAGCGCCTGGCCAAGCTGGCTGGCGAGATCGACAAGGCTGCCGCGCGCTGGCAAGCCGTAGCCGCAACCCTTTCCAGCAGCCGCCAGGCGGCCGCCAGCTCCCTGTCCGACACCACCACCGCACTGATCGGCGAGCTGGGCATGGGCGGCGGGCAATTCCTGATCGAACTGGAACCGCAGGCGCAGCTGCGCCCGGATCCGAACGGTGCCGAGCGGGTCGAGTTCCTGGTCGCCGCCAACGCCGGCCAGCCGGCGCGGGCCCTGCGCAAGGTGGCCTCGGGCGGCGAGTTGTCGCGCATTTCGCTGGCCATTGAAGTGGCCGCGCTGGGTCTGGATGCCGTTCCGACGATGGTCTTCGACGAGGTAGATTCGGGCATTGGCGGCGCGATTGCCGACATTGTCGGCAAGAAGCTGCGCGCTCTGGGCGAACGCCGCCAGGTGCTATGCGTGACCCATCTGCCGCAGGTAGCTTCCAAGGGGCACAGCCACTACCGGGTAAGCAAGGCACCGGTGGAAGGCATGACCCAGAGCGCGGTTGAACTGCTGGATGCCAAGGGCCGCGAGGAAGAGCTTGCGCGCATGCTGGGCGGGGCCGAGGTCAGCAAGGAGGCGCGGGCCGCGGCGCGGAAGCTGCTGACGGAGGCCTGATAGCGGGAAGCCTGGGCTTTGGGCTTTGGGCTTTGGGCTTTGGGCTTTGGGCTTTGGGCTTTGGGTTTTGGGCTTTGGGCTTTGGGTTTTTTGGCTCTGGCTCTGGCTTCAAAGCCCCTCTCCCGCCTGCGGGAGAGGGGTTGGGGTGAGGGCAGCTCTTGGCTCTTGAGGCTCTGCTCCAAAAGCCCCCCCTCCCCAACCCTTCCCTTCGCTGCGCGAAAGGGAGGCGGCATATCCCAAAGCGGAAGCACCGCCCGCTGACGCCTTATCGGTGCGACCCCTGCCGAGCATGGCTCGGCACTACAACGGACCTGACAGTGCCCTGGGAAAGCCCCTGCCGAGCATGGCTCGCCACTACAACAGACCTGACAGTGCCTTGGGAAAGCC
>NZ_DAMBKV010000001.1:477696-496161 GCF_032066555.1 Stenotrophomonas sp. | reverse complement strand
CCTGCCGAGCATGGCTCGGCACTACAACAGACCTGACAGTGCCTTGGGAAAGCCCCTGCCGAGCATGGCTCGGCACTACAACAGACCTGACAGTGCCTTGGGAAAGCCCATGCCGAGCATGACTCGGCACTACATGCCAGCCCTTGGCCTCTGGCATAGGGCCGGACACAAACAAAAACACCGGCCATTGGCCGGTGTTTTCAATTCAACAGCAACAGCCCGAAGGCTGCGCCGCCAACGCCTTACTTACGCTTTTTGCGCACGTAGAGCACCAACGAGTGCTCTTCCAGCTCAAAACCGTGCTCCGCCGCGATCTTCCGCTGCAGCTCCTCGATTTCCGGGCTTTCGAACTCGATGATCTTGCCCGAGTCCACGTCCACCATATGGTCGTGGTGGCCGCCGCGGTCCAGCTCGTAAACCGCCTGGCCGCCTTCGAAATTGTGCTTGAGGACCAGCCCCGCCGCCTCGAACTGGGTCAGCACACGGTAAACCGTGGCCAGCCCGATCTCATCACCGCAATCAAGCAACTGGCGGTAGATGTCCTCGGCCGTGAGGTGGTGTTGGTGGGGGGTGTTCTGTTCAAGCAAGGCAAGGATGCGCATCCGCGGATGCGTTACCTTCAAGCCGACTTTGCGCAGGTCATTGGATTCCATAGCCATCGTGTTCATTGGCGGTTTAACGCCAGTTATCTCCGGTCAGATCGCGCTGGGTGCCGGGGAGTGTATCATCGACCCGATTTCCTCAACTGCCCTAGCTAATGCGCAACCTCCTGTTGATCGCCGTTGTCGCCCTGTCCACTACTGGCTGCGGCATCATCTACAAGCAGCCCATCTATCAGGGCAACCTGATCCGTGAACAGTCCGTGGCGCAGTTGCAGGTCGGCCAAAGCAAGCAGCAGGTCAATGCCCTGCTCGGCACGCCGTCCATTGCCGACCCGTTCCACGCCCAGCGCTGGGACTACACCGCCAGCCAGCGCGTGAACCGCCTGGGCAAGACCGAGGTGAAGAACTTCACCGTGTTCTTCGAGAATGACCAGGTCACCCGCTGGGAAGGCGACTACTTCCCGACCCAGGATGCCGACCTCGCCCGCAACAGCGTGCGCCAGTTCGGCCGCAACCTGGCCAAGGACAAGAAGAAGGGCGGCCGCTGATCCAGCGCACCCGCCGCAAGATCAATCGCCGCCGCGCGCTCGCCGGCGGCGATTTTCTTTGGGATCGGCCAGCAAAGGACGCAGCAACTCCACCCGGTCACCGTCCTGCAGCAACTGCTGAGGACGCGCCAGCACGCCGTGCACCGCCATTGCCACCGCTTCCGCAGCGCCGTCCAGCGCCGCCTCGGCCACCGCATCGGCGACCGTGCAGCCTTCAGGCAACTCCAGCTGCCGCTGCTGGTAACGGTCCGGCCAGGCCAGCACCACTTCCACACGCATCGCTCAGGGCTCCTGGTCGGCCACGCGCACGAAATCGTTGACCATGCGGTCGGCCAAGCCCTGGAATCCCAGCGCCAGGGCCGGCCCCAGCAGGCGTGAGGTCGGCTCAAACTCCAGCTCGAGGCTGACCTTGCAGGCGCTTTCGGACAGGGAATGGAACTCCCAGCGGCCATGCAGGCGCTTGAACGGGCCATCACGCAGCTTCATATCGATGCTGTGCGGGCGTCGCAAGCTGTTTTCGGTCATGAACCAGGTACGGAACGAGCCCAGACCCAGATCCAACCGGGCCACCAGGCGATCCTCGCCCTGCTCCAGGATCTCCGCCTTGTCACACCAGCGGAACCGGCCCGGGTAGGCGGCAACATCATTGACCAGGTTGAACATGCGCTCGGCGGAGTGTTCGACCAGCGCGCTGCGACGAATGGTAGTCATGGCAATACAGAAAGTGTTCGGGGAGCCCCCGAATCGGAGACAATACGGAAATGAGCACGAAACACAGCAAGGATAAAGCAAAGAACGGGACGGCCGACAAAACCATCTCGTTGAACAAGCGCGCGCGCCACGAATACCACCTGGAAGAGCGGGTCGAAGCGGGCCTGGTGCTGCAGGGCTGGGAGGTCAAGGCCATCCGCGCCGGTCGCGGCAACATGACCGACGCCTACGCCTATGTGAAGGACGGCGAGATCTACCTGATCGGCGCGCAGATCACACCGTTGATCCAGGCATCCACCCACACCATTCCGGAAGACCGCCGGCAGCGCAAACTGCTGCTGCACCGTCGCGAGATCGACAAGCTGATCGGCCGCGTCGAGCGCGACGGCTACACGCTGGTGCCCACCGCGATGTACTGGAGCAAGAACAAGATCAAGCTCGAGATCGCACTGGCCAAGGGCAAGCAGAACCACGACAAGCGCGACACCGCCAAGGAACGCGACTGGGCCCGCGAAAAGCAGCGCGCGATGCGTGCCCACAACCGCAACGCCTGATGTTGACGCAGCGCGCGATGCAGGTCGCCAGCGCGCAGGATGCGCAGGCGCTTTGTTCGCAGCTGCTGGCCTTCAATCGCAAGGCCAGCGGCAATAGTTTTGATGAGCTGCCCCTGCAGCTGGCCAGCCATGACCCGGACGGAACGCTGCGTGGCGGATTGCTCGGCGACATCTGCGCAGGCTGGCTCGCCATCCATGTGCTGTGGGTTGATACGGAACTGCAGGGCCAGGGATTGGGCAGCCAATTGCTGCTGGAAGCCGAGCAACAAGCCAAAGCCGCAGGCGCACATAGCGTGGTGCTGGACACCTTCGACTGGCAGGCCGAAGGTTTTTATCTTCGCCACGGCTACGAGGTCTTCGGCCGCCTGCCCGATTTTCCGCCCGGCCATGAGCGTATCTACCTGCGCAAAAGGCTTTAACCCATCAGTATCCGGCGCAGATCGCTTCGCCGGGTTCCGGGCGACTGCAAGGCCGCGTACAACACGCTCAGGTTGACCACCTCGCCCAACTCAGGCGCTTTGCGATCATCGCCACCCAGCCACTGCCGTGCATCCTCGGCAGCCTCTGACGGCAACATGGCCAGAATCGCGGCATCGTCCAGATCATCAACCTGTGACTGCAGCGCGCGCGCAAACCGCAGCACCCGCCCGGTATGCACCACCAGCTGCGCCAAACCCAAGGCCATCGCCACAATAGCTACCCGCTCGACACCCGCAGGCGCGAGCCCGGACCAAGGCGACTGCAACAACAAAAGCAAAACAACAGCCAACAGATAGGCGCCCAACCAGCGCCGGCGCACCTGCCTAACCCGGCCCAGCAGCACGCCACACAACAACAGCACCAGCGGCGCAAACTGCGGCCAATAGCCGTGTCCAAGCCACGCCGCGATCAACACCACACCCATCAGCAACACGTAGAGCAGAACAGGCGCCAACGCCCGTTGCCGAAACCCGGCCCCGACTCCAGCCGCCAACAATCGCAGGTTGCGCGGATCGCGCTGCTGCATCCCAACCCTCTGCTCGTAAACGTGATGGCCACCATGGTCCGTCGGCGGACGTCGCAGAAAGGTCGGCACGGCGTTAAGTCTCACTCTGCGTGTTCAAGTTGATGCGCAGCCGCAAGTAGTCATGGAAATGGTTGCCTAGACTAGCGCCCCATCAAGGAGTTCTTTGACGATGGATCGCTGGTACACCGCAACACTGCTGTCGCTGATCATTCACCAGATAGATGCCGCCTACTGGTACGAATGGGACATGTTCCATGTGCCCGGCGGCATTCAAGGCTTTCTGCTGTTCAACGTCCTGGCAGCGGGCCTGCTGCTGCACGGCTATCGACAAGTGGTACTGGCTACGCATCAAGCGCGGCGTTATGCCTGGCTCTGTGGCGGCATTGGCGCCCTGACCGCCCTGCTCCATGCAGGCTCCGCCGGGTTCAAGGTCATACAGTGACAATGGCAACTAGCGATCAGGCGATGGCATCGGCCATCCCCGTCTTCCGAAGGGGCCCCTCAGCTCTCGCAGAGCCAGCGCGAACCACGATTGACACCTTTCGCCAGATAGCGATAAACAAGCCGCGACACACCCGCGTTCAGCTTTCCCCGAAGTGTCTACGACCAGACGCTGGCGCCGGAAGGCCGCTGGCCTCCATTGGCCGCATGACTCAACTCCAAGCTGTCCCAGATCGTTGTTTCTCCGCAGCTCCCAGTGGAGACTTTGGATATCATTGTGCAGCAGCTCGGAGAATGAACTGTTGTGAGCCCTCGTTGCAAACCACTGCTATGAGTTGGTGCCGAAGAATGAATTGAAAACTTCCAGTTGCAGTCTCGGACATATATCCAAAGCACGCATCCACTCAAGGACGATTCAATGAAAACGAAGATCGTTGTGCTATCCGTCATGGCGGCCGCAACAGTAGGTATCACAGCACACCTGATTTTTAGAGCCGAAGAACCGTCTAAACAGGAAGATGCTGCCGCCCCCACCCGCACCACTTCACATACACGACAAGCAGCCAGGCCTACCGAACCCATTGCAAATCCAGCGATTCCCCAGCTTGCTCGCGGAGACTACGCGCAATTGAGCGCTCAGATGACCCCGGAGGAGGCGCGCGTCATCGCGAGCGCGATCCTTAACTGCAGCGCCCTTTATTACGCAGCTGCACAACAACCAAATCAAGAGACAAAATCAAAACCGCAGAAAGAAATTGAAGATAACTGCGAGCGCATGAAAAATGAGTTCTCAGTCTACGACTTGGCCAAATATGCAGCACAGTCGGGCGACACCCAGGCTCAACTCGAATTCTCCGCTCTAGCAGCAGGAGCCTTCGAAGATGAGAAAGCAACAATGAATACCGAACTCATGGATGACTACAAAAGTTCCACATTGAGTTTTCTCGAAAGTGCTAGAAAAAGTGGAAAGATCGAGGCACTATCAAGGCTATCCGCCAATTACGCATCCGGCCAATTTTCAGACGCAGACCCTGTACTTGCATATGCCTATGCAAGCGCTTACGCCCGAAAGTCGGGCACTGAACTCTCACAGAAGCGAGCAAAGCAACTTTCAGCAGGCCTAAGTGCAACGGAGGTGGCGCAAGCAGACAACTTAGCACGCAGCATGTAGCAGAGAACAACAATATCTGGAAGCTCCATAGCAACCAAAGGAAAGTGGATGACGAGCAAGCTCAGAAAAGCCACCTTCTATCTGCTACTCCTCGCGGGAATTTGCGCCTCTGGTTATGCCGTTGCAAAATGGGTCGGACAGTACTATTGCGGATCAACCTGCAATTTCAACCAACCCCTACCCGACGGCTACGGCTACGGCTACGGCTACGGCTACATATTCATATTTACAGATGTTAATTTGGATGTTAGTTCCTGGGTAGCCTCACAAGGCAACCCAAACACAGTCAAGCTTTGCAACGGTAGCGAATGCACCTTGTACCGCTACGTTAAGCTCTCTGGCCAATGGCAACTCGTAAGCAAGTACTTCAGCACTTGGGTTGGAACCACAATGTATCCCGACGGCGGCGCAGGGGGGGCAAGTGTGGCGGGGGACAAATTGGTGGAGCGGTGGGGGCTGGGATGTTACAGGTTACAAACCATCAATGGTTCCAGATGCTGGCAAGAAGCTCACCGCCGCTTGGGACTGTAAGTCAACGAGCGGCGGCTACTGATTTCACCGACCGTCCTTTTGAGCACCCGAGAGAAGAAGAACTTCATGGACCAAGACTCTTCCACATATCTTGTGGAGCTTGTGAAAGCGGACCCCTTCTTCCACAGTCAGTCGACTTCGCCCTTGATGCACGATTTCACATCGAACTTTGTATATCTCTTTGAACGACACTAACAGCTCCCGACGCTCATCAGCGCATCGTGCAATCAAATAGGCACAGCGGTTACCGAGGAGCGCCCCTAACCCTATGGTATCGGACTCCGTTTTCTCGCCCAATAGTGTTTCGATCGCCACCGTGGCTTGGACATAGCGGAGGATGGGATCTTGTCCTAGATAGCTGTCCAACAACCACTTGCTACCGAGCACCATATTGCCATGGAGACGCTTGCCTTCCCTTTTCCTGAGCATCCTTCCAATATGCTGGAAGGTAACTTCCGCTGCCTCAATCGATTGGTTGTGCCTGGCGAACGCGTACTTCCCGCTCAGAAAAACACGATCAATCAGCTCGGATAGAGAAGGGTCGATCGGCCCGGTCTGGATGAGTTCCCATTGTTCGGAAACCGTTTGATGAACTGCGTATTTCCGAGCTAACGGTCTGCGATTTGCGCGGAGCGGGGGAATTGCGACTACTCCAAAACCAATAAGTGCACCAATAAATGCCTGCAGGTCTTCAAAGATGTCAGCGAGTGTTTCTGTGTGTCCAAACTGCCCAACAAAACCATCGAACTCAATTTGAAGGAAGATCGCTTCTTCGCCCGCCCCGGGAACGTCGAAAAGCGCACCAAGGCAACCAGCGGGCTGCAGAGGCGTGTGCGCAGACGAGAACTCGCTACCTTTCACCAGTCTGATTCCGTCGCCGACGACGATAGAGCTCTCCCCAACAGTGAGCAGATCGACCAACGCCCGTGGCATCTCAACAGTCAGGACGTATCGCCTTGGAAAACTATTCAATGCGTCGATCACGTTGGCAGACAACGCACCAACATCCTGAATTATTTCGGCAACCGGCCTTTGCCCCCTTCCTCCCAATGAGGCCGGTGCTAGTCGTCGGAAAAGCTCGTCGAAAACGAAATTTGAGACAGGCAACTGACCTATGACAGCGCCTAACGCAGTCTGGACCTGCTTACTTGGCACTCGCTCCAATTGCTCGAGTCTCTCGTAAGAGTCGTAATCAATGACTCCCGTTTCGTCACATGTCGCCTGCATCAGAATCTGCGAAAGCAGCTCTGCCATCCGCGCTTTTGCCTGCGATGAAAGCTCCAATGTCCCTCCCCCTATGTTCGCCATCATTGGCTGCAGGCCAGAGTTTAGGGGCGAACCGGAAAACCGTCGCAGGAAGACGTAGTGACTGTTCAGGCTTTTAGCTGTAGGATTCTTGTCGTCAGCGAGGTCTTTAGTCAGCTTTTGGTCAGTCCGGGGCTAAAAACCGTTACAAATCAACGCTTAACCGGGGGTGCACTGGTTTCGACGGGGGTTGTGAAGTCGCTTGGCGCATGCCGAGGGGGTAGCTTTCCTCGTAAATCCAGCTGCAAAACTCTAGTTGCCAACGACGACAACTACGCTCTCGCCGCTTAAGGCGTAAGCCCCGAACCCACTTGTGCCCGTGCTCGTGGATGTAGGGTCATTATCACGGAACCGGCTGTGACGGCTGCCTGTCAGTCACGGCTTAACCAAAACAGGCTGGTCCTGGGGTGCGCTTTGCACACCGTGCTGCCACAGGACGAGACCCAACGGTGAGCTAAGCATGTAGTGCCGGGGATGGAGTGCCTTCGGACGGCGGTTCAATTCCGCCCACCTCCACCATTAGATGGACCGTCAAGGTCCCGATCAGGCTGGAAACCCAATAGCAGCACGGGTTTCCGGCCTTTTTTGTGTCCGCGTCTGTGCGCCTTTGTGCGTTTCAGTCTATGCGACGGTGGGGGTACAACATGGGGTATCTGGGGGTTACCCCGGAGTCGATACCCCCAATACCGCCCGAGTCCACATGCCCCTGTCCGATCTCGCAATTCGCCGCGCCAAGCCCGGTGACAAACCCCTGAAGCTCTCTGATGGCGGCGGCCTGTACTTGCTGCTTCAGCCGACCGGTGCGCGCTACTGGCGCTGGAAGTACCGCATAGCCGGCAAGGAGAAGCTCCTCGCTCTGGGCATCTACCCCGATGTCCCGCTTGCCCTAGCCCGCCAGCGCCGCGAGGACGCCCGCCAGTTGCTGGCCAGAGGTGTCGACCCCGGCGAGCACAAGAAGGCGGCAGCCGCTGCCCGCGCCGAACTGGGCGCCAATACCTTCGAAGTGGTCGCCCGGGAATGGCTGACCAAACGAGACTGGGTGGACAGCTACCGGATCAAGGTCGCAGCCTGGCTCGACAACGACGTGTTCCCGTGGATCGGCAGCAGGCCGGCGGCAGAATTGGAAGCCACCGACTTCCTGGCCGTTGCCCGACGAGTCGAAGGCCGCGGCGCCATTGAGTCCGCCCACCGGATCATGCAGAACTGTGGCCAGGTCATGCGGTACGCCATCGCCACCGGCAGGGCCAAGCGAAACCCGGTGGCCGACCTTCGCGGCGCCCTCGCCTCGCCGCCGGACAATTCCTTCGCTGCGGTCACCGACCCAGACGAGCTCGCGCCTTTGCTCAGGGCAATGGATGGCTACAGCGGCACGATGGTCGTCAGGTGTGCGCTGCAAATGGCGCCTATGGTCTTCCTGCGCCCCGGGGAGCTGCGGCAGGCCGAATGGGCCGAGTTCGATATGGACGCGAAGACCTGGACCATCCCGGCGTCCCGCATGAAGATGCGCCGGCCTCATTTGGTGCCGCTGTCCGACCAGGTGCTGGCAGTGCTGGAAGAGATCAAGCCGCTCACCGGCCGGGGACGCTATGTGTTCCCGTCTGCTAGATCCCGCGACCGGCCAATGTCCGAGAACGCGGTCACCGCAGCACTACGCCGCATGGGCTACGAAACCGGCACAGTCACGGGCCATGGGTTCCGCGCCACCGCACGGACCATTCTCGACGAGGTGCTGGGCTTTCGGCCTGACATCATCGAGCACCAGCTGGCGCACGAAGTGCGTGATCCCAATGGCAGGTCCTACAACCGGACCTCACACCTGCCGGAACGCAGGAAGATGATGCAGGAATGGGCTGATTACCTGGACAAGCTGCGGACTCAGCCGGCCAAGTCCATATAGTCGTCGTCCCAGCGGGCAGCCATCGCCTCGAACCTGGCCGCCTCTCTGCGCAACCGATCAGCCCCGGCCCGGCTACGCGTCCGGCTACGCCAATCACCGGATGCCCAGGCGTCCACCTGCCGGGCTTGTTCCCACAATGATGCCGCCCGCTTTCTTGCCCATTGGGCCTTCCTGCTTGTCGTCATGGGGCTGATACTGGGGCCGGTCAATCGCAAGAGTCGCGACGCCGGCAACGCGGGCTGAAGGCAGTGCCGAGCCAAGCTCTGCAGTCCCGGGCGGAATAGATCGAGGAATAATTTGCAGTCGGAATTGTTGTTCCGCCGCATTGCCGAGCTTGGCTCGGCACCTGCCAGTCTCAAACAGTGAGCCGGCCCGGCTGGATGATCCAGCGATGGACAACATCCCCTTGCCGTTCGCCTGGAGCGACCACCACGTCCGCTGCACGCGCAAGGTTCATACCCGAGACATGGCGAATTCGTTCCACGATGACCCTGCGCTGGGCATGTAGAATCTTAACAAGTGCCCAAGTCGTCGTCGCCAATGTCCCCCTTTTATTGCTTACCCGCATCCTTGGCCATTCTCGTATCGTTTGCCGCTTCTGCATCTCCACCTATCGATGAAACCACAAGACAGATTGTCATTGAGGAGTACGGAGATTCGACAACTGTTGGTTACACAGCAACCAGCGCGGGAACGATCATCGCTGCGATAAACGAGCCAAATACCCTTCAGCGCCTGTTACGAGAAGAGTTTGGAGAGCAAGTCGTAGTTCGAAATATGGGGATTGGTGGAATTCAGTCATCGGATGCGCTCCATGGAACCGATGGAATTCATCAGGCTTGGGATTCAGTCATGAAGACCTCCCATGCACAAATCGTAACTTTGAACTTTGGTTTAAATGATGCCTTCTTTTTCAGCAAGCCAGCAGAAGGTAAAGCAAGTGTCTCCCCGGCAGAATTCAAACAGGTCATGCTCGAGCTGGTGACCATCGCCCAACGGAACGGTAAAAAGGTGGTCCTCTATGAGCCGAATCCGTCCTGTCACCCCGCGCGCGAACAATCACTCAAGTACTACGTTACCCACCTTGACGAGCTTGCCTCGGAGAAATCAATTCCCCTGGTTTCGCAGTACTGGACCTTTGCGAATGATCCGAATTGGCGAACAAAGCTTTCCGATTGCACCCATCCGATTCCCGCCATATATGAGATGAAAGGCCAGAATGCCTACCGGGTCCTAAGGACAATAGTTAACGAAATGGCCACAGCCTCTGAAGTCAACAAACGGAACTAGTCAGATGTCCGCGTAGTCGTTACCGGCCATATTTGTACCCCCACACGTCGATGAATCCACCAGCTCCGGTCGGCGTAGACACGTACTGATAGGTGAGCGTCCTACCTTGCACTGCAGCGAGGATAGGCGTTCGCTGATTTGCTAAGCATGTGTAACGCGAAACGGCGCCCACATTCCCAATCTCTGGGATGTCGATGAACAGCTGCAGATCAGAGTTATTGATCGTGTTGGCAATGACATAGGTCGATGTAATAGGCACGACTCCCGTCAGGGAAACGTTCCTCCTTGTCGTTGCCGACCCACTGGAAAGCACTCGGAACGGGGCTGATGCATTGGTTACATAGTCGATCTGGTCGGCGTTCTGTGCGAAGCAGAAAACCCCTCCACCACTGTCTGTAAGTACGCTGCCGAGGTAGCGGCGAGAGTTATCCCCCGTCTTGGCCCGGGCCATCCCGCTGTAGGGTGAAGAGGGCGCTGTAGTTACCACCTCTACATCAGGGGTGCCGCCGCTCACGAATAGGTAAACGTGGTGCCAAGTGCTTGGCGCGAGCGACAACCCAGACTTGGTAATTGCCGAAGGGACCCCAACGCCCCCCCACCAAGGCTTGGGATGTAAGCATCACCACTCGAAACGATGATCTGGCTCGCTGAGCCCCACTGCATCTCAAGACCGTCGATATAGCCCTTGGGAACGAGGAGTGAAACTGCTCCGGTCTGCCCATTTACACTCTGCACCGGCGCAGCCGCAGCCGCCTCACTCACCGTTGTGTACTGCGTGTGCGGATCGGCCTTGGCCACGTGCGCGGCGACAGCCGCTGTAGCCCGAGCATCGGACCGAACATCGGTGTAGTACAGATTGTCAGCGCCCTCGCCCAGATCATCCGTCGTCGCGGCGCTGGTGCCAGCAAGGCACCCCTAGCCATCGCGCGCCGTCTTTTGCAGCGTTCCGCCGCCGGCATCCGAAAGCTCGGCAAGTGCAACGGTTGGATCGCCGGCAACGCCATCGCCGTTCGTGACAGCGATCCCCTCCCCCTGCGCTATCGAACGTTGATGCCAATCACTATCAGGCCCGCGCGTCGCAAACCCGTTACCGACGAGCTTTGCCAGCTTCTGGATGTTGGCCGGGACCTCGCGGATCAGCTTCCACACGGTTGCGGCCGGGCGGGCAGTTTCGGGCTGGGTGGCCGGCGGGGTCGTCAGTGTTGGCGCTGCCGTAGCCGTCGGAACACGGACAACGCGCCCCAACTGGTCCTTTAGCTTGATCTTGCGAGCGGCCATCAGCCTTCCCGGTCCGCAGCGATTACGGCTTGGCAGGCGCGGAGCTGGTCATCGGCTTCGCGTCCGACTCGAACAACAGCTCCCGCAAGCTCTGCTCGGCGCGCGGCGAGCGCATCACGTTCGAGGGTGCCGGCGGCAGCTTCGGAGAGGCGCTGGGTTTCACAGCCCGCCCATTCGCGGCGCAGCCGGAGCCGATCAGCGTCAAGGTCAGCTACAACAGCAGCAGGGACGGCCTCGGCCGCGGCGCGGCCTTCTTCATGCTTTTCTCCGATGGTGGCCAGGGCGTCGGCCTGCCGGTGTTCGGTGGCGCGCACCTGGGTTATCTGCTCCACAGCGGCGGCACTGGTGCTGGACTGCTGCAGGGCCTCTGCGCCATCTGCACGGTCGCCGCGCCACGCCCAGCCGGCGGCGAACATGCCAGCCGACCACAGGGCGAAAGCTGCGATGGCGATCAGCGCCCTGTTCACTGGCGGTCCTCGCACATGGCCCGCTCGTCGGCCCGGCGCAGGACCAGGCCGCGCAGCTCCCGACCGCCGGCGCTCTTCCACAGCTCGGCACACGCCCCCGGCCAGTCGTTGGCCAAGGCCAAGCGCTGAAGAGTCGACCCGCAGACGGCCTTCGGGCCGAGATTGAATGCCGCCGAGGTGAGCGCCGATTCCACGTGGACCAGCTTGGGCATCGGCAGACAGCGGTTCACCGCCTCGTTGGCGATTACCAGGTCCGCCTGCAGCAGCTGATCACATTCGGCCTTGCTGTAGCGCTTGCCCGGCACGATGTCCGAACCGGTGTGGCCGTAGCAGACCGTCAGGACGCCGACGGCGTCGCGGTAGGGCTCGTAGCGAACGCCTTCCCACTTGGCGACCAGTGGCGTGACCAGTGCGGCGACGCCGATGGACAAGGCGGCAACGATGCCCAGCACCGGCTTGGATGCCGTGCCCTTCTGGCGGTTGCGGCAGTCCGACATCCGGGCCTCATGCTCAGCCGTCTCGCGTTTGTCCTTGCGGCGGTTGAAGTACCACTGCATAGCCAGGCCGGCGATAACGCCGATGATGCCCAGCCAGGAGGCAATGTCGTTGGCCGAGACGCCGCCGAGGAATGCCCCGGCGCCGCTGGTATAGGTGATCTCCTTGGCCACGCCCGCCATGGTGATTTCCGTCTGCTCGTTCATGCCCTGTCCCGGTTGGTTTGGGACATGCTGAGCTGGCAGGAAGGGCGTTCAACGGGTGCTGTGCCTTACTACAAATCCCATTTGACTCCCAAGAGATTGTTCTTCCCGTGTAACTCACCCACAAAAATCCCGAGCTTCGGGTCGAAGGTCATTACTCGCTTCGCCTGTCCATCTAACGAGCTAAGTATCAAATCCTTCCCATCAAGAGACCACTTCATCAGCCGCTCTGCCAAAGGATCATTAAATACGCCACCGCGACCGATGAGGGTTCCATCTTTGTGAAACTGAAACAGAGCAGAGAACTGAACCTCGATGCTAGAGGTCTTTGAACCGAAGTGGTCGCCGATAATAAAATTGGCCATGGCTGAGTCGCACTCGCGCATATCAGCGTCACGGAGCCACACATTCATTGCTTCCAGCTTCCGGAGCTTACGGCCAGCAACAGCAACTTCACTCTCCAGCGTATTGCACTTAGAAACTCTAGCGGACAGTGACTGCCTTAAGGCAATCACCTCGTCAATATCGGCCGCCTGCCCCTCCTTCGATTCGACTTCCCTTGCAATTCTGCCTCTTTCCAACCACAGGTTGAACCAATGGACGGGGATGCCGACAACTATCGGCCAGAGAAAAGTCATCAAGACAGCCACGCCAGCCGGAATCAAACCCAGGTGGAGCCATCCGTCCCAAGATCCCTCATAGATCACGTGGCGAATATAAAAGAACTTTTCAGGAATAGTCATCCCCGACAAGATGACCATTACCAGTTGGTAATTAGCTATCAACCAAGTCAGTGCAAATGAGCCCAACAAAGGATTGGCCAGTCTTGCCTTGATTGCTTCTTTAAAGCCCTCTGCCGTTTCATCCACAGCCCCAGTCAAATCCGTTGTCATATCCACCCCTGTTGTCCATTCGAGGTACGAATTCTAGGTGGAACCTGAATAGAAAAGAAGAAACCCCGCTTTCGCGGGGTCAAACTCATTTCGAATCGCACAGAAATCAAGCCGAAACAGGGGCCTTGGGCCTCGCCATCTCGGTCTCGATCTGGCCCAAGATTCGCAGGATCTGCTTTGTGCGCTGGCCTTGTGCAATCGCTTCAGCAAGCTCCACCTGTACGGATAGCTTATAGTCCGCCTTTACTCGCGCGGCTCTTGATGAGTTCATCGCTGAAGCAAGAGCTCCTGCGGTCTTCCTCAGTCGAGCCAGGCGGGGCTCGGCCCCACTCACTTTCCACTCGCTCAGTCGCGCTGAAAGTTCATGATGAGTGATGTGGTCCATGCTGCGTCCGCCGACAGACTCCGGCAGCCGCTCTGCCAAAGGAAGTGCAGCATGGAAAGCCGCATAGTAAGCGCGACTCATAGATGACCTCAGTTGAGTTTCATCGGACTCACTACACGCGAGCGCCGCAGCGTATGCCTTCAGATCAGCGACAGTAATCGCCATCAGTCATCGACCCTACCGGCCACCAACGAGAAGGCGACCGTGCCAGCACGTTCGATCGCGAGCTCACGCTCAGCCAATTCCACAAACAGTTTCCATTCAATATCCGACACAGTGTCAGAATCCTTGTCGACCTTAAACTGATACATTAGCCCCGCCATCCCCTCTTCATAAGGAACGACTGAAGTTTCGATCCCATTTGGACACGCATTAACAGAACGCAGGTACTGATGCGCATACCCAACCGCTTCGGCGATCGCCCGCTCAGAAACCTCCGACTCGTTCATCGATGATCGTTCCAAATCCCGAATCGCAAGCGCGCAAGGAAACGGCGTGGAAGTGGCCGCATTCAAGCGATCAAGCTCCGACGCCAACTTGGATGCGGTGAATATCCAGCCTGCTGCGACCAACAGCGAAGAGGTAGTCCGTACTAACTCTGGATCATTCCTAAGCATCGGCAAGAAACGGTCGAACTGCTCCTTCAGTTTCTCGGTGCGCCCCAGGCCGCCCAGAAAAACCAGATGACGCTGCACGGTATCCGCCTTGTCACTGGCATTGACGAATGCGGCTTCAAACAAGCGGTCCTGCTCAGCAAAATCTTGGCGCAAGGCTGCAATGTGCGCCCCCGCTTCGTACCAATCGGAGATGTCTATCTTTTTAAGCGGAGCGGCATCACGCTCAAGCTTCTTAATTTCAAACTCGGATATTCCATGCGAAAGCGCGTCTACCAATCTCTCGAGTAGGTCGTTGAATATCGTCTCTGGTGCCAGTTGAGTCGTCACAGTTCCGTCTATCCCCAGTATTCGCGTGCTGGTCGTATGGCATTAGAAGTCAAAAGCCATGAAGCCAGCATGACGCCCCCGTTCCCGCGAGTGGCGCGATTGTTAACCAGATGTGTACCGATCTTCAATAGCAAATCTCATTCAGGCTTGATTCCGACATGAAGTCGCCGACCAACGGGCGTCCTACGTAGGGTTTGCCCTTACAGCCGGATCGGCGTCTTCCCGGATATTCTGCTTGGGTCAACCAAGGAGAAGGTAATGAGCGTAAGCGAACCCAAGCCCGACGAGGCCCTTGCACGGGCGATCTTCACAGCCGCCGCCGCACAGGCGATTGCCGGCGAGCCATCCGGCGCCGATTTCGAGGGAATGGCTGCTTATGCCTTCAAGGCGGCGCGCGCCTATGCCAGCGCTCAGAAGGCAAATAAGCCGCCGTCAATAAGCGCGATGGCCGCACGCGGCGCAATGGTGCGCCGGCGCCCGTAGTTCTCCTCCGCCTCAACAGGCAACGCCCCAAAAGCCCTGTTATCCTCCGCCCAACGGTACGGATGGCAGAGCTTTGACGTGAAGGACTGGACGAAAACCGAGTACGGAACCCCAAGGTCCTGGAACGAGATCCAGCGGGAGAAGCGGGAGGAACAGCTGGCCAAGAACAGCTCCAGCCCGATGTGGGCGCTACCGGGCGTCCTTGCCTTTGGAACCCTCTCTTTGGGCTGCGTCCTCCACCATTAGATGGACCGTCAAGGTCCCGATCAGGCCGGAAACCCAATAGCAGCACGGGTTTCCGGCCTTTTTTGTTTCCGCGTCTGTGCGCCTTTGTGCGTTTCAGTCCATGCGATGCCAGCGGTACAACTGAAAAGCCCCGCGCTGGGCGGGGCTTCTATCGCAATACAGGCTGGCAGCGCCCCGTTACGGGCAAACCTGGCTGACCTGGGTGGCGCATTGAAGGCCAGGCCCCGAAGCCGAATACATACCCGTGCAAGTGAGCTTCACTGCGCCAGGCCCGGTCGATGCTGTCTGCTGCCCAGCCACCAGACTAACTGACGTGCCAGGCCCCTGAACTGCACAGCGCCCCGTGCCACTTTGAGCACCAGTAATCGAGGTGCATGTTATTAGAGCGGCACTTTTCACCGCAGCCACGCCAGCCGTTGATCCACCGCTGGCTGCAGAGGCATTGACGGACTGTTCGGGCAGGCAGGCAACGTCATCGATCGTCGCTACGCAGTCCAGGCGTCCGTAATTGAAGTCATATTGCCCGGTACACGTCAGCTTGACGGGACCCGCGCCGGTGGTCCCAATCGACTGCCCCTGTTTGACCATGCCGCTCCAACCAGGCGCGGTAATCACACATCCGTAATTGGTCCCCATACTTGCGGTTGCCGATGTGCAAGTGACCATCGAGGCTGAAGTGGCATTGCCGTTCCCCGAATAGCCCCCTGATGTTGATGATCGAGAGCTGATGGTTTGAACCGCGGCGCTCGCCGAGCCCAGCGTAAGAATCCCTGCAACAAAGATCGCAGCACACATCGCGTAACGTCCATTTATTCTCATTGCTCTCACCCTTAAGAGTTGAACTTCCGTTTTCCAGAAACTTCGCTGCCAGCAACCAGATCAGGCACCGAGGACAGTGCAGGCTGCTGGCAGGCCGATTCTGCCCGCTGTGTGAACCCCATTTTCTGGCACCCGTCCCACAACTCAACATCCGAGCAGATCAGAAGCACTCGGACTCCACAGGCATCAATGACCAACGCATTAAGTCGACGGCCCACGTCTTGATAGACATGAAATGCCAACTCCTGACCCGCAGGCGTGCATAGCCACGAATAAGCGCCCACGCCCAACGTACGTGAAGGCGGGCCAGTTCGTGCGGCAACTCAACATCCGGGAACGATCGCAATCCGCGACCCATCCAGGTTTGATCATCCGAGCATGTAACGCAGATCAAATCGGGAAATCCCTCGACTGCGAGCGCTCCAGAAAAAGAAAAGCCGGAAGGCCTCCTGTGATCGCCAGAATCGCCGAATGGGACTCTCCATCGCTCAAGAGTCCAACGCATGTCCAAGACAGTCATCAAGCGCCGTCACGCGGCGCATTTGAATCAATCAGGTCGCTGCTGTGATCGGCTCATGTGGTTTGGTCAACCGGTCCACTTTGCCCGCCTACACGGATTGGCCATCGATCAGACCGCGGACAGGCACTGCCGTGCCAAGCACATGAAGTCCGTTGCGATGGAGGTTCGCACAACGCGCAAGACATTGCCGCTGCCTGCCATTGCCGCGATCAGCACCGGAGTCCGCTATCGGCAGAGAGCTACCGACAGCACGCCCAGATGGAGCGTGCCACCGCTCGATAGCCGAAGCACAACCATGCGCCAAGCGTCCCCGATGATTGGCAATGAATGCCTACCGAGCCTGCTTGGGCTCATCGTCCAGCAATCTACGAAGTACCACCGCTTCGTTGTGCACCTCATCCTTGGCCGCGTACACAAGTGTCAGGGCTTTCTGCCTGGCGATGGCCTGAAGCTCCGGCCATGCTGGGTTTCCTTTCAGCTCCAGGCGGTAACGACGCGTGAACTCTGTCCACTTCTGCGGGTCGTGCGCGAACCACTTGCGCAGCTCAGTTGATGGGGCGACTTCCTTGAGCCACAGATCGATCCTGGCATTTGCCTTGGACAGCCCGCGCGGCCAGAGTCGATCGACAAGAACCCGGTAGCCATCGCCCATCCCCGGCTCATCGTAAGCTCGCTTCAGCATCACATTCATAGCCCCTCCTTGCGGTGACAAGGGAAACACCATTGGCCCTGCCGGGACGATGATGAACCTCGCAAACCACCTGACGCTACGATTTTGGCATCCAGGGCGCCTTGCTCCAGTCATGACCGAAACGACCGCTACCTTCAGCCTGACCACAACTGCCCGAGCTGCGCAGGACAGATGAGCGGCACGGCATCGGCGATGGCGTTGGGATCAACAACGCATCCATTTCGGCAACGCCCTTGCCGAATGGTCAGGCGCGTCGGGTCCGCACGTTGCGAACACGGCATATGACACCCTCGTTCCGCGACAACTGGGGCAGGCCGCGCGACTGAAGCCCGGGAGCTCCGGAGGGAGCGCCATATCGTGGCTTTCCACCAAAGCGTGACTGCCAACTACTTGCCGAGCCAGCTACATCAAGACTACGCATTGACCCGGCTGTGGCCGCGCATGTGTCTCCAAGAAGACCCAGCCAGCACACGTGCCAAGGCAGCGCCCGGCACGGACCAAGGGACCGTGCCGAAGCGCCTGGTTGGAGGTGAGTTACTGCTTGATGCCAAGCACCGCCGACGGCAGCCAACCACGATTTCCCATTTCATCGTCGACTTCGATCATTCCACCATTGCGCCCCCCTGTGGGGTAGGCGAGCATGCCAGGCTTGAGTTCCGCCACCACAGTCGACTGACTGTCGGGCTGGGTCAGCAATCGAGCCATGCGATGCAACATCATGGTTCCCGCAGTGGCGGCCATCTGGCCACCGGCGACAACATTCTGGCCTACAACCTGCTGCGCCACCTGCCCCGCTGCGCCAACCATGCCACCCTGCTGGGCAACCACACCCATTGCAGCCTGTGCCACACCCGCACCAATGCCCTGACCTGCAACCTGCTGTACCACTTGGCCGGCAGCCCCCAGCATGCCGCCCTGCTGCGCCACAGCGCCCATCGCAGCCTGCGCAACGCCCGCACCAATGCCCTGGCCTGCAACCTGCTGT
>NZ_DAMBKV010000001.1:325669-477596 GCF_032066555.1 Stenotrophomonas sp. | reverse complement strand
ACCACTTGGCCGGCAGCGCCCAGCATGCCGCCCTGCTGCGCCACAGCGCCCATCGCAGCCTGTGCCACACCCGCACCAATGCCCTGGCCTGCAACCTGCTGTACCACTTGGCCGGCAGCGCCCAGCATGCCGCCCTGCTGCGCCACAGCGCCCATCGAGGCCGACGCCACATTACCGCCAATAACGTGATCCGCACCGTGCTGCATTACCTGACCCTGCATACCCGCCACCGCCCCCAGGTTCGGCGCGCCGGCATGTGTCGCCATCGGCGCCGCAGGTCCTGCTTGCAACCTTGCGGCGGCGGTGTTGGCCAGCCTGGCTTGCGATGCAGCCAAGGTCTGGTACGCGTCCGGTGGTGCTACCGGCACCGCTGCGCGCGTTGCCCTTGGCACATTGCGATTGGCCAGCACACCGCGCTTCTTGCTGACCTCATCGACCATGCGCGAATAGGCCTCTTCGTAGGCTTCCTTGATGACCTTGCCGATCTCGGTATTGTCCCAACTGCCGACATTCGCCCCGGCACTGCCCTGGACGCTTGCGGCAGACACCGCTGCCGCCCAGGCCTTGTCGGTGATCTTGGCTTCGCCGGTCACACTGATGAGCTGTTCGGAGGTGCGTACGTCAACCAGCGTCAACACCACTTCGGCAGTCTGTCTTTTCGTCGTCAGCTTGCCAGCCACGCCCAAGGTAGCGACGTTGATCATCGCCCCCATCAAGCCCCGCGAACCCCCACCATTCGACGCGCCTGCGCCGATGCTCATGCCGCCGGCATTGGGATTCTGCGACACGATATCCGGCACCAACACGAAGTCCGCGCCACGCATCTGTCCACCGCCGATGTTCTGGTCTTCCTGCAGGTGCCCGCCCATGGCCAGCTCCCGCTCAGCCTGCGCAGCGGTGAATCCAGCGCCACGGTCAAGCACCGTAAAACACTTGGAATCGTTGACAAGCACGCGCAGCACCCGGGTAGGTGCAGGCAGCCCATAGGTCGCCCAGATTCCCATGCCGTCATCCGGCTCGACGATGCGCAGACTGCCCTGCGCCGTCTTGCACTTATCCGATGACATGCCCAGAAGCGCGTGGCTTGGGAAACTCGCCGTTGCCGACACGAGCGCGATGAAACCGGCTGCCAGAACGGCAGGCCGGTGGATGATGGTCTTCATGTTTATCCCCCTGTTTCCGCACTCCATGCGAAGTTGCGGATGTGAATCGTCCGAACCAATGGAAACACCGCACTCTCCTGCGGTTTCACATTTTTATCACATACGTTAACGATTACCAATTTTTCATGAATGGCAACTGCATCGAACTGCTGCGAGTTCCTACTTCGATAGGTGCTATTTGCCGGCAATGCACGACGCACTCATCGAACAAAACACCGCATAGGCCTTCAGTCAGCACTGATAGCAAACTTCGAAATTGACTGCCGCAATCGGACTACAGGATTACCGGATAGCGACAAGGCCTCGCCCGACTTTCTGGTACATGTCCGCGGAAACTGGAAGGCGGCGCCCCTCAGATCGTAAGACCACAGGCCTGACGGATAGCAATCTGAACCGGAGACGGAGGCAGGTTTGGATCAAATTCCCGCTTCGGCAGAAGCGGCGGTTGCGCCATGAAGCGTGGCCGCTGCCCCCGGTGCGCCTGAGCGGCATGGACCAGGAACGGGTGACACAGATAAACCGTGCCTGCCGCGCCCGTCGCCAGTTCCACCTCGCAATTTTCCGTCGACGCGTAACCGGTGGCCGAGAGCTGCCGCAGGCTTGCCCCCGCCTCGCCGTAGGGCAGCAGTTCCCGCGCAATGGCAGCATGCGACCCTTTTCGTATTTTCGTAGGCGCATCATTCGGACCAACATCCGAGAACAGAAACAGCATCAACAAGGCGCGTCCACTACTCTTCACGTTGACCCGCCATTCCATGAAATCCGGGTTGTCGGTGCCAAAGCTCACGTCCACATGCCAGCCATCGTCACCGGGGGATTCAGGTGAGGGAAAGCGGATGGGAAAGGTTCCAACACCTTCAGGGGCAAGCCATCTCCCCGGCCCGACGAGCTGATCGTAGGCGTTATGCAGTTGCGGTGTGTTGGCAGCTTCGACGAAAGGCGGCGAGGACTTGAACCCCAAACGAACAACGGGTTGAGTCCAGTTCTGCGGCTCGTCCGGGGATAGACCCATATCCGCCCACAACTCATCCCTGCCTAGCCTTGCGAGCTTGGCGCTGAATGCCGCTTCAATTTTGACGAATCCATCATCAACAAAGCCCTGAATCTGGCCAGGGGTCAGGCCAATACGCTCGATTGCCGACATTGCTCTTCCTCCAAGCGGCTACCGCATCAAGCGGATGCCCGTTCACATCCAGATGGCGCGGTAGCGCCTGGGTAGCCTGCAGTCGTTCCGATCAACCGAACCCGTGTGGACATGAATACCATGCGCAAACACGTATCCCGAAACCAGAACCATAGCAACCACCTGCAGTCGACTGCCCGCGATTCAATGCAATTCCAAATTGGAGGCTTCCGGTTCGTGGAATTGATGAAGCTCGGCAATCAACGTCCTCCATGATCACCAAACGTTGGCCAAGATCATCGCGCTTTTTCCCATCTACGGGCAGCAATCGCAGCCGTCTCGGCCCGTAACCTCGCTTCATGCCGCCGCACCCATTCCTCGCAGCCTGCCCTGCCCGTCTCGTAACTCCTGCAGTTGCGGTGTGGGTGCAAAATCCTGCCAGCGGGTGGTGGCAGGTGATAGTCCAGATTGACGAACCACGATTCGTCCAATCGCTTGACCAGGCGGGAGACCGCCAGCTCATTGATATAAATCGCAGTTGGCCGACACTCGAAGTCGGCAACTCTCGCCCATGTGAAGTTTTCTGGAAGCATCCCCCAGCATGGAACGTGACGGTCTCAGCAGCTGGGACGGATTGCGGCTGACAGCAGTCAAGTTCCATCCGAAAGCGCGCCCAACGTGGATGAACTGTCAGCTGGCACGCATCTCCGCTCGGTACCGGACAATGGCAGCGGCGAGCTTGCGCCACCAATCAGATAAGTAGGGATGCAGCCATTTGCGAGGTAATGGCTTGCCGAAGCGGGATTTGCGATGCACGCGCGCCTTGAGGGTCTCGATCTCGAATCCGGCCCACTCGGGTGCGGGAAACATGAACATGTTGAATGAAACGGCAGGACGTACTTCATTCCAGAAGATGGCTTCCAGTTCTGCAAGAGAGTATTTGGACTCCGCGCAGATGCGAGCAACCTCCGGGAGAAGAATGGCGGGATCAGTGTCCATCCAGAAATCCTGCATCTGATCCCAAACCGGGGCGCGATCTTCAATGTCTTCGTCTGGTGGTCTCATGCCGGCAAACTATCTGATAAGCGACGCCCTGGTTCCGATCAAGCACCTTATCCATACCGCGCTACCGGTACGCCCTTCTACTGGGAACGGCCCGCCTCACTCGATAGCGCCTTGTCAGATAAATCCTAGTCTCAATAAGGTATATCCCTCATTGAGGTAGTGCTATCCCCGACAGCACCATTACAGGCTCTTGGCTGTCCGCCATCGCACCAGGTGCTGTATGGACTACGAGAAACTCCGCGATCACTTCGACGTTCTGGCACAGAGGGTGGTGCAGGACGCGGCGTCGCTTGGCGAATATGAGCGCAAGCAGAAGCTGTTGGAAATGCATCAGCTTGTCGACAGGATCGTGCAGGTGGTGCCCGATGATGAAGCGCAAGCCAGCATCCTGTGCAGGCTGGAGGACCTGGTCTACCGCGCAAGCAGCGCCATCAATGCTGCCGAGCAGCTTGAGAACCTCAGGAAAAAGTCCGCCTTGGCCTATGGCTGGTCGCTGCCTACCGACTGATGGGCCGGCCCAGCTCGATTCCGGGAATGCCGCTTGTTGGCGGCTTGATTGGGCGCCGTGCGCCTCCGGGGATCCTTTCGAGCCACGCATTCCAAGCTCAACTCCGGCACCATAGCCATCGGTGCCGCCCACGGGCGCGCACTGGATGCAGCACGGTCAGCTCGACCGTGCTGCCATACCCACCGTCATGGATTACGGCAATGGCAGCCCAACGCGGTCCCCAGCACTCCCCTCCCCGGCTGATCAACACCGTTGCCAAGCTGTTGTTGGCAGCCTGTGCGGCCTGGCCTGCGTTCGCTGGCGCGGCCAAAGCACCTGAGCGGCAGGCCACCACACCCAAACTTGAAGGCAGCCAGCTCACGATGCTGGACGCCGCATTGGCAGGCCTGCCAGCCCAGCGCCCCGGCGTCACCGATATCTACGTCCTCGGCGTGGCCGGTGATGCGGATGAAGATGTGTTCCCCAATGAGGTGGCCTACCTGCGTGAGCTGTCGGCCAAGCGCTGGGGTGCCGAAGGCCGCATGATCAGCCTGGTCAACCAGCCTGCCCTGGGACACGGCGGCCCGCCGCAGGTTCTGGCTACCGCCGACAGCATCGGCCATGCCCTGAACGGACTGGGGCGGACGCTGGACCCGAATGAAGATGTGCTGTTCCTCTACCTGACCAGCCACGGCCTGCATGACAACAGCGTCTACCTGCACACCGGTCGCGACCAGGAAGACTATCTGGCACCGGCACAGCTCGCGCGGATGCTGGATGAGGCGCATATCGGCAATGCGGTGATCGTGGTCTCGGCCTGTTTCTCGGGCGCCTTCGTGCCCGCCTTGATATCACCGCAGCGCATGGTGATCACTGCCGCGCGCAAGGACCGCCCTTCCTTTGGCTGCGGTAATACCGATAGTGCCACCTGGTTTGGTCGCGCCTTCCTGATCGAGGCCTTGAACGCCACCAATGACTTTGCCCGGGCCTACACCCTGGCCGCAGGCAACGTACGCCGTCGTGAAAAGGAACAAGGCGAGCGCCCCTCCGAACCGCAGTTCCAGAACGGCAGGACAGTAGCGGCCGTGCTCGAACAATGGCGCGCGGGCTTGCCGGAGACACCTGCCGTACCCTATCCCTTCGTTCACCAGCGGCCAACCGGGGCCAAGACCGTCACCCCCAAGAGCAAGCCGGTCGCCAACAATCGCAAGGGCTGAAACCGGCCCTTGCAGGCTGGATGAAGGAGACGGAGCCACCCATTCAGAATGGCAAGCGCCGCCGCCCGGCTTCTGCGAAAATACGGCATGACTGACTTCTCTTCCCTGCCGCTGTCGCCGGCACTCGCTCCTGGCATCGACGCGCTGGGCTATACCTCGATGACGCCGGTACAGGCGCTGGCCCTGCCGCCGATCCTGGAAGGCCGTGATGTGATCGCGCAGGCTCCGACCGGGAGCGGCAAGACCGCCGCCTTCGGCCTGGGCCTGCTCAACCGGCTCGACCTGTCCGTCAGCCGCACCCAGGCCCTGGTGCTGTGCCCTACCCGCGAACTGGCCGACCAGGTCGGCAAGCAGCTGCGCAAGCTGGCCACCGGCATCCCCAACCTGAAGCTGCTGATCCTCACCGGCGGCATGCCGCTGGGACCGCAGTTGGCCTCACTGGAAGCGCATGATCCGCAGGTTGTGGTCGGCACCCCCGGCCGCGTGCAGGAACTGGCGCGCAAGCGCGCCCTCAACCTGGGCCAGGTACGCACGTTTGTACTGGACGAAGCCGACCGCATGCTCGACATGGGCTTCGAAGAACCCATCCGCGAAATCGCCGGCCGCACCCACAAGGACCGCCAGAGCCTGCTGTTCTCGGCCACCTTCCCGGAAGCGATCCGCGAACTGGCCCGCGCCCTGCTCAAGGAACCGGCCGAAGTCACTGTCGATGGCCAGGCCGAAGCCCCGGCCATCCAGCAGCTGTTCTTCGAAACCGAGCCGGCCCACCGCCAGAAGGCACTGGGCGGCTTGCTGCTGAAGTACACGCCGGAATCGGCGGTGGTGTTCTGCAACACCCGCAAGGACGTCGACGAAGTAGCCAACTCGCTGCGCCAGTTCGGCTTCTCGGCGTTGGCCTTGCATGGCGACATGGAACAGCGCGACCGCGACGAAGTATTGATGCAGTTCTCCAACCGCAGCTGCAACGTGCTGGTCGCCAGTGACGTGGCCGCACGCGGCCTGGACGTGGAAGACCTGGCTGCAGTGGTGAACTACGAGCTGCCGACCGACATCGACACCTACCAGCACCGCGTTGGCCGTACCGGTCGTGCCGGCCGCAATGGCCTGGCATTGAGCCTGGTTGCCGGCCGTGAACGCAGCCGCGCTGATGCGCTGGAAACACAGCAGGGCAAGCCGCTGAACTGGCAGAAGACTCCGCTGGCAACTGCGCGTCCGGCAGAGCTGCCGCAGGCGGCAATGACCACCCTGCGCATCGATGGCGGCAAAACCGACAAGCTGCGCGCAGGCGACATCCTCGGCGCACTGACCGGCGATGCCGGGCTGTCGGCCAAGGCGATTGGCAAGATCGATATCTTCCCCACCCGCTCCTACGTGGCCATTGCCCGTGAGCAGGTTGGCAAGGCTTTGGCACGATTGGAAGCCGGCAAGATCAAGGGCAAGCGTTTCCGCGTCCGCAAGATGTAAGCAGGCGCCGGCCCCGGCCGGCGCTTGAACACGGATATGTCTTCCCTGCCCGACACCAGCTCTTCCAGCATTGCGGGTGATACGCACGCCACGGCATTCCCGTGGCGTGCAGCATGTGCAGGTTGGCTGCTGCTGACCTTGGTCACCTTGCCAGCGGTGCAACTGACCGGACCCGCAGCCGGTAGTCTGGCTCCTGTCGAGCTGATGCGTTCCCTGCTGTTCCTGCTTGGCATCCACAGCCTGTGGCTGCTGGCGACACCGTGGCTATGGCAGCTGTGCGCGCGCTGGCCGCTAGGCATGGGTAGCGACGTCAAAGCGGCGGGCAAGCTGCTGGCCGCCGGCATCTGCATCATTCCTGCGCTGTCGCTGATTGGCTGGCTGTTTGGGTACTGCCTCTCGCAACTGGCGCTGCCACGCACGCTGCCCGACAACTGGCTGCATGCGGTTATCGCCACCAGCCTGTTCGCGCTCCCAACCTATGTTGCTGTCATCGGCATCGGCCAAGCGTTGACCTATATCCGACGCTATCGCCGCCGTGGCGAGCTGCTGCTACAGGCGCGCGAACAAGCATTGCGGTCACGCCTGAATCACCATTTCCTGCTCAACGCGCTCAATGCGATCGGCGCGCTGGGTTATCGCGATGCAGAGCGCGCCGACGCTGCCTTGGCGCAGCTGGGTGAGTTGTTGCGCAACCTGCTGCAGAGCGAACCCTTCGTCGCCCTGCGCGAGGAAGTGGCGCAGGCGATGGCCTTCATCGAGCTGCAGCGACTGCTGCAGCAACAGCCGGTGCAGGTGCATCTGCAGGCCAGCACCGATGCGTGGGATGCGCGCGTGCCCAGCCTGCTGCTGCAGCCATTGATCGAGAACGCCGTGCGCTTCGCCAGCTGCTCAGACACGAACGACGCCACAATCAGCCTGCAGTTCGAGTCGCGCGATGAACTGCTTCACCTGCAGATCCGCAACCCGCTTGGCGACGCGGCCGCCGGCATGGGGATTGGCCTGCAAGCCAGCCGCGAACGCCTGCAGGCAATCTACGGCGAGCATGCCACGCTGCACGCGCAACGCGACGGTGCGCACTTCCAGGTCAGCATCCGGCTACCGCTTGCCAGCAGCGAGCCCACCGCATGATCCGCACCCTGCTGATCGACGACGTCGCACTGGCCCGCGAAAAGCTGCGCCACCTGCTGGGCGCGCATGCGGATATCCAGATAGTCGGCGAGGCGCCCAGCATCGCCCTGGCCCGTTCGCTGCTGGCTACCGAGCGGGTCGAGCTGTTGTTGCTGGATATCGAGCTTCCCGACGAAGATGGCCTGCAACTCGCGCGCAGCCTGCCCGCGCCTGCGCCGGCGATCATCTTCACCACGGCCCATGCGGAACATGCGCTGACCTCCTACGAACTGGGCGCGATCGACTACCTGCCCAAGCCACTGGATGCGAACCGGCTCGCCATCGCGCTGGATCGGCTGCGCAGGCATCTGGCACGCGAGACCAGCAACCCGCTGGCACCGCTATGCATCCGCAACGGCGGCCGCAGCGACTACGTGTACCCCACCGACATCGACTACATCGACAGCGCCGGCCATTACGCCTGCCTGCATGTCGGCAAGCAGGTGCACCTGCTGCGCGAGAGCATTGGCCGGCTCGCCGAGCAGTTGGCGCCGGCTGGCTTCGTGCAGGTGCAGCGCGCGGTCATCGTCAATTGCGCACGGGTGCGCTGTCTGCTGCCACGCCGCAATGGCGATGCGACGCTGGAACTCCTGGATGGCACCCAACTGCCGCTGAGCCGGCTGCACCGCGACGCGTTCGAAGCGAAGATGGGCAAGGCCGGCTGATACGCACGGCTCATGCCAAGCCCGGCACGGCCTGCGCCATTGCTGGCGTCCAGCTGTTCCGTTGCATTTCCAGCAGCGGCAACATCGCGGGCCGCTCCTCGCTCACCACACCCATGCTCAAGCATCTCCTGCTTCCGCTGCTGCTCGGCTGCAGCTCCCTGGCCCTTGCCGCCGAACTGCGCGTACATCCCGTGGGCGGTCCAGCCGATCAACCGGTGCAGATCAGCGTTGCCGGGCTGCTGCCAAGCCAGACCGTGAAACTGCAGCTTTCCATGCAGGACAGCAGTGGTAACCGCTGGCTGGCGCACGCCAACTACCGTGCCGATCACAACGGCATCGCCGATACCGCCACGGCTGGCGCCGAGGCCGGCAGCTACGCAGGTGTCGATGCAATGGGGCTGTTCTGGTCGATGCGGCCTGAAGCCGGTAAAGGCAAACCCATGCCACTGCCGATGCACAGCGATGCCGATGGCCTGCGTTATGCACCCGCAACGATGCAGCTGGAGGCCTTCGTCGATGGCGAACGGATCGGACAACAGACCTTGCTGCGGCGGATCAATGCGGCCGACGTGGTTGCAACACCGTTGCAGCTGCATGGCGTGGTGGGAAATCTCCATCACCCTGCAGGCGCCTTGGACGATGGCCGTCGACATCCTGTCGTGATCACCCTGGGCGGCGCCGAAGGCGGCATCGATAGCGCGAATCTGTATGCCGCCTGGTTGGCGTCCAACGGTTTCGTCGCAGTGGCTGTTGCCTATTACCGGATGCCCGGACTGCCCAAGGATCTGATCCGCGTCCCCATCGACCCGGTCAGCAGCACGGTCGACTGGCTGCGCGCCCAGCCCTTTGCCGGCAAGGTCGGGGTGATGGGGGGCTCCTGGGGTGGCATCGTGGCGATGGCGGCCGCGGCGCATGATCCGCGTCTGCAGGCAGCGGTGTCGTGGGTAGGCAGCCCTGCGCCATTCCGCGGCATCCGCCGTGATGTGCCGCCGGCCGATTTCCGCGCCGTCGATGAGCCCGCATTGCGCGTTGGTGGCCGCGACCTGCCATTCCTGCCCTATGTGGAACAGCTCAACTGGAATCAGCCGGGCGCGCACGCGGCAGCATTGGAGCAGGCAATGCTGCCAATCGAACGCATCAACGGGCCGCTCTTGTTGGTCGCAGGCGGCGACGACCAGCTCGGCGCTTCCGGCGAGATGGCGGCATTGGCGATGCAACGCCTAAAACGCCGCAGCG
The DNA here is from genome assembly GCF_032066555.1 of Stenotrophomonas sp. Taxonomy (GTDB): domain Bacteria; phylum Pseudomonadota; class Gammaproteobacteria; order Xanthomonadales; family Xanthomonadaceae; genus Stenotrophomonas. The sequence continues at coordinate 468,009 of NZ_DAMBKV010000001.1, read as the reverse complement.
CGCCGCAAGCGGACGCCCTGCTGTATTACTCCGACGCCGGCCATCTGATCACGCCCTTCCTGCAGCCCACCACCTTCCGCAGCGACACCGGCCCTTACATCCCGGTGGGCGGCACGGCCGAAGGCTATGCCCGCGCGGACCGTGAAAGCGGCCCTGCAGCGTTGGCATTCCTGCGGCAGGCGCTGGCCGAAGGAGACATACGGCTGACGCGCTGAGCCTTTATCAGGCAGCGCGAGCGTGCAGCGTCACCCGGTATGCCGCGGCAACAACCGCTACGCTGGCCGCGACAAACAGCGCCAGCGCAGTGCCCTCGCCCATCCCACGATGGATCAGCAACAGGTACACGCCGATGCAGCTTGCCTGTGCAAACAATGGCCAGGCAATACGGCGGAAACCGCCACGGAACACGCGCCAAGCCAACACCGCGCTCAGCAGCCAGCCGCAGGCGAACGCCAGCGGGTCCAGCGCCGGCGAGAATTCATACACATTGCAGATCACGAACCACGCGCTCCAGCCCAGCAGCGCCAGCAGCAGCGCCAGTCCACCCAACACCCGCAAGGCGCGCATCAGGCAAACACCGCCACGCTCTGGCGGCCGCGCATCACCACCCGGCCCTGCTCATCCCAGGCCTGCATGTCCTGCGACGAATAGCCGTCACCCGCATGCTGGCTGAAGGAACGCAGCAGGAACCATTCGCCCTGCGGCGAAGGATCGAGCAGCTCAACGTTCCAGGTGATCGAGCTGATCGGCGCAGCAGCGCGGAAACTGGTGAATGCCGCCGGCGGCATCGCATCGCCCATCGCGATCAGAGCTACCGCGGGATCTACTCCACCGGCGTCGCGATGGCGGATCCAGGTCAGCAGCTCGGGAATCTCCGCAGCTGACACCGGCATCGCACCACCGGCAGGGCGCATCTGGAAGTTGCGGGTAAAGGCCGGCGCGAACGGCATCGCCGCCATGTCGAAATCACGGTATGCGGCAGGCCCCTGGGCCGGAAGCTCACCACTGAAATCATGCGCAACCGCACTTTCGCGGGCGCGGCCGAACACCAATGACAAGCGCGCCGCCAAGGCATCGTCGGAGAACACATCCACGCCGACATTCACCACCGACTTGCCCTCGCGCAGTACCGCCGGCACGAAACGCAGCAGGCCGGCTGCAGGCCCAATGAAGGTCACCTGCATCGCGCGCAACGGCGGTAACGCACCTGCGTGGCCTTGCATCGCCGCGGCCACCGCCAGCGCACTGAGCACGCCGCCGTAGGCGGTGCGACCCTGGCGCCAACTGTCAGGGAGCAGCAGCCCTTGTGCACCATCGAAGGAAGACAGCAGCTCACTCAACGTCGGCATTCGGGACTCCGCGGATCGGGGTGGGATCAGGTATTCAGTAAACCAGGGTTGCGGCCAGCGGCAAACCATCAGGCCAGCGCTCACGGCCACCGAGGCCATCCAGCTCCACCAACACCGCGCCACCAACAACCTGCGCCTCAAGCTGCGCAGCCAACTGCAAGGCGGCAAGCAAGGTGCCGCCGGTGGCCAGCACGTCATCGACCAGCAGCACGCGCGCGCCCGGCGGGGTTGCGCCGACGCTGACTTCGATGCGATCGGTGCCGTATTCCAGCGCGTATTCCTGCTTCAGGGTCGCGCCCGGCAGCTTGCCCGGCTTGCGCACCGGTACGAAACCCACGCCCAGTTCCAGCGCCAACGCGGTGCCCAGAATGAAGCCGCGTGCCTCCACGCCCAGCACCGCATGCAAGCCGGCGTCACGCCACGGCTCGGCCATGGCCTGCACGGCGGCACGGAAGCAGGCGCCGTCACCCAGCAGCGGGATGATGTCCTTGAACAGGATGCCGGGCTTGGGGAAATCAGCGATGTCGCGGATCGGGCGCGACCATTCGGGGTATGCAGGAGAAGTCATATCAGTCATTCGTGGAGAGGTGCTCAGGAGCTGCACGACAGCATCGAGCAGCCGGCGCGGTCACGCGCCCATTCCGGGCGCTTGCCGGCAAACGCCTCGCGCCCGGCTTGTTCGTCGTAAGGATGCCGCATCACGTCCAGCAAGTCCGTGATTCCGGCCAGATCGCCTTGTTCGGCACGGTCGATGGCCTGCTGAGCCAGCCAGTTGCGCAGCACGTACTTGGGGTTCGCAGCCTGCATGGCATCAAGGCGCTGTTGCGGCGACTGCCCTGCGCCCTGGACCCGCGCGGCGTAGCGCTGCAGCCAGTCGGTCAGTGCCGGCAGCACCTGCTCGCGGGCAGCCGGCGAGTAGAAGGCCTGCTCCAGCGGGTCAATCTCCGGCGCGTCGATATCAATGGACGCCAAGGCGCGGAACGCCAGCGTCATGTCCATCTCGCCTTCCTGCAGCAGCCGCTGGAACTGCGCCATCAGCTCGGCGTCGCCGTCGCGAAATTCGCCCAGGCCAAGCTTGGCGACCAGATGCGCACGCTCTTCGGCTTCATAGCGCTGACGGAAGCCATCCAATCCGGTCTGCAGCGGTGCCACCTCCGCAAACAGTGGCGACAGCGCCTGCGCCAATCGCACCAGATTCCAGTACGCCACCTGCATCTGCGTGCCAAAGCGATAGCGGCGGCCCTGCGCATCGGTGGTATTCGGTGTCCAGTCCGGATCGTAGTCCTCGACCCAGCCGTAAGGGCCGTAATCCAAGGTCAAACCCAGAACGGACATATTGTCGGTATTCATCACGCCGTGCACGAAGCCGACCCGCATCCACTGCGCCACCATCACCGCGGTGCGCGTGCAGACCTGTGCAAACCAGTCGGCGTACAGCGCCTCGCCACTGCCCTGCAGTTCAGGGAAATCACGGGCGATGCAGAACTCGACCAGTTGTCGCAGCAGCGTGACATCGCCACGCGCCGACGGCAGCTCGAATGTGCCGAAGCGGATGAACGACGGCGCGACCCGGCACACCACGGCGCCGGGCTCGGCCTGCGGATGGCCGTCGTAGAACATGTCACGTACCACCGTATCGCCGGTAGCAACCAGGCTCAGCGCACGGGTAGTGGGCACACCGAGATGATGCATGGCTTCGGAGCACAGGAACTCGCGCAGTGACGAACGCAGCACCGCTCGGCCATCGGCGCCGCGCGAATACGGAGTCGGGCCAGCACCTTTGAGCTGCAGTTCCCAGCGTTTTCCGCCGGCCAGCAATTCGCCCAAGGAGATGGCTCGGCCATCGCCGAGCTGCCCAGCCCAATGGCCGAACTGATGGCCGCCGTAATTGGCCGCCCACGGCTGCATGCCGGTGAACAAGGCATTGCCGCCGAAGACCTCGGCAAATTCAGGGCTGGCAACGACGGTTGTGTCAAAGCCAAGCAGCTCTGCGACTTCGGCCGAGTACGCCAGCAGGTGTGGCGCAGCCACCGGCGTCGGCATCACCGCCGACCAGGCAGCACCCAGCACCTCACGGCGCCGTGCGCCGGTTTCGGGGTCGCCGGGCAGCTCACGCTGGAAGCGGTTGTCAAACTGTGGGTGCGTGTCGTTCATCATCTGAAAGTGGGGGCTGGCAGGCCCTGCCGCAAGCTCGGACCGCCTTGCTCAGCGAGTGCCGCCAATAAGATCCAGCGCCCCGCCGCGCTGCTCGGCGCGCCGATAGGCAGGCCGTTCTTTGATGCGCGCGAGGAAAGCCTGCAGTTTCGGGTAATCGCTCATGGGTCCGGCGCGGACTGCCGCCGCCTGGACCGGAAAACTCATCTGGATATCCGCCGCACTGAAGCGTTCGCCGGCAAACCAGGTGGACTGTGCCAAGGCCTGCTCCATCCAGTCCAGGTGCAGACGCAGCTGCGGGCTGATGAAGCTTTTCATCACCTTGTCGACGATGCCGTGGGCGATTGGCTTGGCGAAAAAAGGCATCGGTGCCTTGCGGACTTTCGCAAATACCAGGCTCATCACCAGCGGTGGCATCGCAGAGCCTTCGGCGTAGTGCATCCAGTAGTGGTATTGCAGACGCTCTGGCGCCTCCACTGGCAGGGGCTGCGGCGACAGACGGCGCTGCAGGTCATAACGGTCGGCCAGGTACTCGAGGATGGCCCCGGATTCGGCCAGGATCAGCGTCCCGTCCTGCAGTACCGGCGACTTGCCGAGCGGATGCACCTTGCGCAGCTCCGGCGGTGCCAGCCAGGTCTTGGGGTCACGCTTGTAACTGACCACGTCGTAGGCCAGGCCCAGCTCTTCCAGCATCCACAGCACGCGCTGCGAACGTGATTGTTCCAGATGGTGCACGGTGATCATCGCTGGCTCCAGCGTCATTCAATCGGTATCAAGATCTGATCCTAGCCAACACTCGCGCAACGCAGCGTCAGTGCGAGGCGATGCCCGACGCGAAAACACAAACAAAAACGCCGGAAGCTTTCGCTTCCGGCGTTCCAAGCAACCTTACGGTAGCAAGGGGGTCGATTAGACCGCCTGCACCTGGTCAGCCTGCATACCCTTCTGGCCCTGCACGGCGACGAAAGTCACCTTCTGGCCTTCCTGCAGCGACTTGAAGCCGTTGCCCTGGATGGCGCGGAAATGCACGAACAGGTCCGGGCCGCTTTCCGGGGTGATGAAGCCGAAGCCCTTGGCGTCGTTGAACCACTTGACAGTGCCGGTCTGACGATCAGACATGTACTAACTCCTGAAACATAAGTTGAAATAATCGCAGCCACCGGAGATCGGGGCCGAGACTGAGTTGCAGGCGTTGGTAAAGCGGATCGATGAGCCGATCAAGAAGATCAACTGCATCAGGCCACGATTCACGGTGACCCTTGCAAGCACAGTGGGATGGACAATACGCCGCTTTGTTCCAAAAAGCGATATTTGCCGTATTCAGAAACCCAATTTGATTCAGTTCGTCGATTAAGTGGCTGAAATTAGTCAATTTTCTGACGATAGCCAACCAACAGCAAAGTCGGCAAATCCAATAGACTGCGCGGCATGAGCCATGAAGACGCCGTTTCCGCCACCCGAATCTGGGTGGACGCCGATGCCTGCCCCGTAGTGATCAAGGAAATCCTGTTCCGGGCCGCCGAACGGGCCAGGATCGAAACCATCCTGGTTGCCAATCAATGGCTGCGCACCCCGCCTTCTCGCTTCATCCGCGCCATGCAGGTGGCGGGCGGGCCAGATGTCGCCGACGATGCCATCGCCGAACGGGTCAACGCCGGTGATCTGGTCGTCACCCAGGACATTCCGCTGGCCGCACGCGTCCTGGAAAAGCGTGCCGTCGCCCTGAATCCGCGCGGTGAACTTTACACCACCAACACCATTGCCGAGCGCCTATCGGTCCGCAACTTCATGGAAGAACTGCGCGCTGCCGGCGTACAGACCGGCGGTCCGGCAACCCTGCATGCACGTGATCGCCAGGCCTTTGCCGCGCAACTGGATCGCTGGCTGGCACAGCGCGGTTGAAACTCACCCCAACTCACGCGCACTGCGGAACTCCCGCCGCTGGCCGCTGAGGGGGTCGATGAAGGCCAGGCGGCGCGCTAACAGTTGCAGCGGATGGCGATAGTCGTCCGCGGCGCGCTCCAGCACCTGCGGGTAATACTCGTCGCCGATGATCGGCGCGCCCAGTGCAGCCATATGCACGCGCAACTGATGCTTGCGCCCACTGACCGGCTCCAGCCCATAGCGCCACACCTCGCCGCGCCGCGCGATGACATCGATCCGGCTCAGCGCATTGGCCTGGCCTGCCTGCTCAGCCATGCGGAAGAACGGCTCGCCACGGGCGATACGGCTGCTCCGCTGCAACGGGAACACGTGTCCGTGCAGCGCCGGCGCCAAGGCCTCGTAGCCCTTGTCGATGCGGCGTTCGGCAAACAAACGCTGATAGCTGCCGCGTGTCCCGGGATTGCAGGAGAACAACACAAGCCCCGCGGTGCCGCGGTCAATCCGGTGCAGCGGCACCAGATCGCGATTTCCGGTACGTGCAACCAGCCGCGCCAGCAGCGTCTGGCGTACAAACCGGCCGGCCGGAGTGACCGCCAGGAAATGCGGTTTGTCGGCCACCAGCAGATCATCATCCTGATGGAGGATCTGCTCGGCGAACGGCACTTCGGGTTCGTCGGCGACCTCCCGGAAGTACTGGATCTCCTGCCCCGCCCGCCACGGCTGGGTCGGCAGCAGCGGCTGGCCGTCGCTGTCCAGCACCCTTCCCCGCGCGAACCGGTCCAGCCAAAGTGCTGGTGGTATCGCCGGAAACCGCGCGCACAGCCCGTCCAACAGGCTGGTCCATGGGCCTGGCGCGAGTTGCAGACGGCTGGGCAGTTCAGGCTCGAACACGTTGGGGCGGGTCGGTTGCGGGGACAGGCATTATGATGGGCGGTCTTTGTACCCGGTATTCCCATGGCCCTCACCGCCACCATCCGCAAGGCCGAGCTGCAGATCAGCGACATGGACCGCGGCTACTACGCGACCCATAACCTGACCCTGGCCCAACATCCCTCTGAAACCGACGAGCGCCTGATGGTGCGCCTGCTCGCTTTCGCCCTCAATGCAGAGGATAGGCTGGAGTTCGGCAAGGGCCTGAGCAGCGAGGACGAGCCGGATCTGTGGCAGCTGGACTACACCGGCGACATCGAGCAGTGGATCGACCTGGGCCACCCGGACGAATCGCGCGTGCGCAAGGCCTGCAACCGCAGCCGCCGCGTACAGGTCGTCAACTACGGCGGCAATGCCTCCGATATCTGGTGGCAGAAACAGGGCAAGCACCTGGCCCGCTTCAACAACCTGTCGGTCGTCGACCTGCCTGCCGCGTTCGTCGAACGCTGGGGCGAGCAGGTGCAGCGGGCGATGCGCTGGAGCGTATTGATCCAGGATGGCGAAGTGCAGCTGCTCAATGATCACACCCAGCTGGATGTGATCCCGGTCTGGCGCAAGCGCCCGGCGGAGTAAGCAGTAGTGGCTGACAAGGTAATCCGCTGCGACGTACTGGTGATCGGCGCTGGCGCCGCGGGGCTGATGTGCGCGCTCACCGCCGGCCAGCGCGGCCGCATCGTGCAGGTGATCGATCATGCCAACAAGGTTGGCAAGAAGATCCTGATGTCCGGCGGCGGCCGCTGCAACTTCACCAATACCGGCACCACCGCCGCCAACTTCATTTCCACCAACCCGCATTTCTGCAAATCGGCATTGGCGCGTTATACGCCAGGCGATTTCATCGAGATGGTCGAACGCCACGGCATTGCCTATCACGAGAAGGAGCTGGGTCAGTTGTTCTGCGACATCTCCTCCAAGCAGATCGTGAAGATGCTGCTGGACGAATGTTCCGATGCCGGTGTGCAGATCCGCACCGACTGCGGTGTGCAGCAGATCGAGCGTGGCGCCGACGGCTTCCACGTGCGCACCGCCCAGGGGCAATTCCACAGTGCCTCGGTGGTGATCGCCACCGGCGGGCTGTCGATCCCGAGCATGGGTGCCAGCGGCTTCGGCTACGAGGTGGCACGCAATTTCGGCCACGCACTGCTGCCAACGCGTGCCGGGCTGGTGCCGCTGACCCTGAGCGGCACCCACCAGGAGCGCTTCGCCGAGCTCAGTGGCGTTGCGCTGCCGGTGGAGGCGCGCTGCAACGGCAAGAGCTTCCGTAACTCCATGCTGATCACCCATCGCGGCGTCAGCGGCCCGGCGATCCTGCAGATCTCCTCGTACTGGCAGCCGGGCAATGACCTGCGGCTCGACCTGCTGCCCGATCACGATGCCGCTGAATGGCTGCGGCAGATGAAACGCGAGCGCGGCGCCTCCGAGCTGCGCACCGTGCTGTCCGAGGTGATGCCGCGCCGACTGGCATTGCGCCTGTGCGAGCAATGGCTCAAGGACAAGCCCATGCGCCAGTTCGACGAGCCGGAACTCAAGGCCGCCGCCAGCCTGTTGTCGGACTTCCCGTTGGTCGCCAGCGGCACCGAAGGCTATCGCACCGCCGAAGTCACCCTGGGCGGGGTGGATACCCGCAAGGTGTCTTCGGCGACGATGGAATCGCAGCTGGTGCCGGGCCTGCACTTCGTCGGCGAGGTTCTGGACGTGACCGGCTGGCTGGGCGGCTACAACTTCCAATGGGCGTGGGCCTCGGGACGCGCGGCGGGGATGGCGGCGTAAGCGGCCGCGATGCGACATGGCATCCGCCGGGCCACACCTTGCGCCCTGCGGATGTACATCCGGGCCCGCACCGATAACGTCCTGATGCCCGCGTTGCGACTACACTCATGGGAGTGCGTCACAGGCAAACGACCTACGCATAGACGCCACTGCCGTGCATCGTGTATTAAACCCCGTCCCCCGGGAGTCCTGAATGCAGAACGCCAAAGACATCACCTTGCGCTTGCTGATCGTTGACGACAGCGCGGAAAGCGCCGAGGCCATCGTCAGCACCTTGCGCAACAGCGGCATTGCCGTGCGTCCGTCGCGGCCGCAAAGCCCCGACGAACTGGGCCAGGCACTGAGCCAGCCCATCGATCTGGTGCTGGCGGCCAACTCTTACGCTATCCCGCAGTTGCTGCTGACCCAGCAGGTCGCGGCCAGTGGCAAGGACATTCCAATGATCCTGCTGACCGACAGCATCGATGCACAGATGCTGCTGGATTCGGCCGCCAACGGCATCCGCGCCATCGCGCTGCGGCAGCAGCCGGACCACCTGTTGTCGGTGGTGCAGACCGAATGGACCGATCTGCAGGCGCGTCGCGGGCTGCGCCGGATCGAGGCGCAGATGCGCGAGACCGAGCGCCGCTGCGATGCGCTGATCTCGTCCTCGCGCGACCCCATCGCCTACATCCACGAAGGCATGCACATCCGCGCCAACGAAGCCTATCTGGACATGTTCGGATTTGAATCCTTCGAGGACGTGGAAGGCATCTCGCTGCTGGACATGGTTGCACCGCAGCATGTGGAGAACTTCAAGCAGCTGCTGAAGTCACTGAGCAAGGGCGAAGCGCCGCCGCCGCAGTACGAAGTGGACGCGCGCAACCAGGACGGCGACACCTTCCCGGCGACGATGGAGTTCACCGCCGCCACCTATGAAGGCGAGAGCTGCTTCCAGATCGTGTTCCGCCGCCGCGAGGAGTTCGACCCGGAGCTGGCCCGCGAAGTGGAGGCCCTGCGCCAGCGCGACCAGGTCACCGGCCTGCTCAACCGTCCGACCTTCATGGTGCAGTTGGAGAACGCCGTCGCCCAGGTCGGCCGCAGCGATGGCCAGTATGGCTTCCTGCTGGTCGAACCGGATCACTATGCGCGCCTGCTACCGGATATCGGCCTGGATTCGGCCGATGCGCTGATTGCCGCACTCGGCCAGAAGCTGGCCCAGGCCATTGGCGAGGACGCGCAGCTGGCGCGCTTCGGCGAGCACAACTTCGCCCTGCTCACGGAGGGTGACTACGCACACACAGCGCAGATGGCAGAACGGGTCCGCAGCGCATTTGCCTCCTCGGTTTTCAGCATTGGCGAGCGCTCGGCCACCGTTACGGTCAGCATCGGCGGTGTACAGGTAGGCGAGAAGATCGCCAGCGTTGGCCAGGTGTTGAACCGCGCCAACGACTGCGCGCGCGCTGCCATCGAGCTGGGCGGCAATACCTTCAAGGTATTCGACCCGGGCGCGGCCGACCGCGTCGAGGAAGAGCGCATCCAGAGCTGGGTGCAGCGCATCCGCCAGGCGGTGGCCGGCGATGGCTTCCATCTGCGTTTCCGCCCGGTGTTGAACCTGATGGGCGAGCCGATCCAGCTGTACGACACCTCGCTGCAGATGGAGAACAACGGCGAAATGGTCGGCCCAGCGACCTTCCTGCCGATCGCGCAGGAACACGAACTGCTGGCCCCCATCAACCGCTGGGTGGTGGCCAATGCCATCCGCGCGTTGGGCGAGCGCCGTCGCGCCGGCCACCGAACCCACCTGATGGTGCGCATCACACCGGAGTCATTCTCCGATCCGGAGTTGCTGTCGGTGATCCGGACCGGTCTGCTGGCCGAAGGCGTGGAAGGCGCGCAGCTATGGCTGCAGATTCCCGAGGCTAAGGTCTTCACGCACCTGCGCAATGCGCAGCAATTCCTCAGCGATGTCACGGTACTGGGCTGCAAGGTAGGCCTGGAACAGTTTGGCTCCGGACTGGATTCGTTCCAGTTGCTTGCCCATTTCCAGCCCGGCTTCCTCAAGCTGGACAGCGCGTTCACCGCTGATCCGGCGCAGGCCAAGGAGCAGTTGGAGAAGACCCAGGAAATCACCACCAAGGCACAGTCTGCGGGCATCTTGACCATTGCCGAGTTCGTCGCCGATGCCTCGACGATGAGCTTGTTGTTCAGTGCCGGCGTGGATTACGTGGAAGGGGATTTTGTCGGCCCGCCGACGGCTGAAATGGATTTTGAGTTTGGTTGATGGCTTGCTGTGGGCCGCTTGTTTGCGCCAAGAGCTGCCCTCACCCCAACCCCTCTCCCGCTTGCGGGAGAGGGGCTAGCAATGCTCTCGCTCGCAGTGCACTGAGCCCCTCTCCCGCAAGCGGGAGAGGGGTTGGGGTGAGGGGAAGCTTCTGGCTAGAAATGCAAAAAAAATGCAAAAAAAGAAGGCCGCGCAACGCGCGGCCTTCTCACAACTACGAAACCAGCAAACTCAGACCTCGACAATCCCCGGAATGGCCACATCCGGATTCACATCAGCTTCGTAATCCACGCCGTCGATGCCAAACCCGAACAGGCGCAGGAAGTCCGCCTTGTAGCCGGCCAGATCGCTGATCTCGTACAGGTTCTCATTGGTCACCTGCGGCCACAGCTCCAACACCTTGCCCTGCACTTCCGGTGCCATTTCCTTGTAGTCCGCGCGCAGACGACCTTCGCCGTCCACCAGCGCGATTTCACGGCCCTGCGTGTCCTGCAACTGCTGGCGAATGTGGTCAGCTGCGTTGGCGCCGCCCTGCGGGCCGTTGTACAGAATGTCGTACAGGGTATCGAGCTGCTCGATGCAGCCTTCGTGCGTACCCTGTTCCTTCATCACCTTGAACAACAGCGACAGGTACAACGGCATCGTCGGGATCGCCGAGCTGGCCTGGGTCACCACGGCTTTCAACACCGAGACGCGTGCATCACCGCCAAGGCCCTGCAACTTGTCACGGATCGCCAGCACCTTGGCATCCAGGTCCTTCTTGGCAGCACCGATCGAACCATTCCAGTAAATGGCCTGGGTGATCTCTTCGCCGACATAGGTGAACGCGGTGGTGGTGGCACCCGGTGCCAGCACGCCGGCCTCAAGCAGCGCGTCGATCCACATCTGCCAGTCTTCGCCACCCATGACCTGCACGGTGCCGGCGATTTCCTCGGCCGTTGCCGGCTGCAGCGTGGTCTCGGTCAGCACTTCCTTGTCGGTGTCCAGGCCACGCAAGGTGATCGGCGCGCCGATCGGCTTGAGCGTGGAGCTGATGATCTCGCCGGTCTTGGGGTGCTTGCGACGCGGTGCGGCGAGGCTGTAGACCACCTGGTCGACCTGGCCCAGGTCAGCCTTGATGATCTCGATGACCTTCTGCTTCACCTCGTCGGAGAACGCATCGCCATTGACGCTGCGCGCATACAGGCCGGCCTGGTGTGCGTACTTCTCGAACGCGGCGGTGTTGTACCAACCCGCGGTGCCCGGCTTGGTCTCGCTGCCCGGACGCTCAAAGAACACGCCCAGGGTAGCGGCATCGCTGCCGAACGCCGCCTTGATGCGCGCGGCCAAGCCGTAGCCAGTGGACGCACCGAGCACCAGCACCTTCTTCGGGCCGTTCGCCAGCTTGGGCTGGGCCTTGATGTAATCGATCTGTTCCTTGACCGCCGCATCGCAACCAGTCGGATGGGTGGTGACGCAGATGAAGCCGCGCACACGCGGTTTGATGACCATGAAAACCTCGGTTGGCTAAACAGAAGACAGCAGCACAAGCAGTTTGCGCGCTGAACCGGGAGGATCGTAGTGCGCTGCCGCATCGAAAACAACCGACGCCACCGCATGGACCGCCCCGCCCCCGCGCGGATTGCGGGCAAAAGAAAAGCCGCGCAGGGCGCGGCTTTTCAGCAAGGCAGTGCGGGTCCGTCAGGGACGACGGGCCAGCTCTTCCTCGTCCTTGGCCTTGGGCAGCAGATCCTGCTTGCTGACCTTGAACGGACCGATGCTCAGCAGCGGCACGGCCACGATGATCGAGGAGATGACCACGATCACGGCACCCACCATGTGGGTTTCGGCCAGGCCTTCCATCGACTCTCCACCGAACATGTACAGCGCCAGTGCGGACAGGAAGAACAGCACCGCGGTGATCACCGTACGCGACAGCGTCTGGTTGATCGAACGGTTCAGCACTTCCAGCGGCTCCACGCGCAGGCTGCGGAAGTTTTCGCGCACACGGTCGAACACCACGATGATGTCGTTGATGGCAAAACCCATCACCGACAACATACCGGCCAACACGGTCAGGTCGAACTCGCGACCAAGCAGCGACATGTAGGCAACCGTCAGGATCAGGTCGAAGAACGCGGTGATGCTGGCGACGATGGCGAACTTCCATTCGAAGCGGGCCGCGATGTAGATCAGGAAGCCGATGACCATGAACAGCGTGGCGTAGATGCCGTTCATCGCCAGGTCCTTGCCGACCTGCGGGCCAACGAACTCGCCCGGCTGCACGGTAGCGACATTGTCCGCCGCGGTCACCGCAGTACGGACCTTTTCGGCAACCTGCTGCGCGGCATCGGCAGCATTGTTGTGCTCACCATCCGGCGGCAGGCGGATCATCAGGTCATTGCCGCCGCCGACGCTCTGCACCTGGGCATTGTCGAAGCCAGCCTTTTCCAGACGCTCACGCACCGTGTCGGCGTCGATGCTCTTTTCAAAGTGGGTACGCACCACCGTGCCACCGGTGAACTCCAGGGCATAGTTGAAGCCCTTGAAGCCGATGATGGCGAACGAGGCCAGCAGCAACACCACCATGATCGCGAGCACCGGCTTGCGGTGACTCATGAAGTCGATGTTGGTGTCGTTCGGAACGATGTGAAGTGGAAACAGTTTCATGCAAGGAGTTCCTTGGAAAACCCGCACCGGTCAGGTGCGGGCTTCTGCGAAGAGATTCGCGTCAGATGGCCACGGAGGTCAGCTTCTTGCGCTTGGCGTAGATCAGCGTCGCCAGCGCACGCGATACGGTGATCGCAGTGAACATGGAGGCGAAAATACCGATGATCATGGTCAGCGCGAAACCCTTCAGCGGGCCGGTACCGAACGCGTACAGCGCCACACCGACGATCAAGCCAGTGAGGTTGGCGTCGAGGATGGTGCCCGAGGCGCGCTCGTAACCCTCCGCGATCGCCTTCTTCGCAGGCATGCCCAGTCGCAACTCTTCACGGATACGTTCGTTGATCAGCACGTTGGCGTCGACCGACAAGCCGACCGACAAGGCCAGACCCGCGAAGCCCGGCAAGGTCATGGTCGCGCCGAACATCGACATCACCGCCACCACGATCAGCAGGTTGAACAGCAGTGCCACCGAGGTGATCACGCCGAACATGCGGTAGTAGATGGCGAAGAACACCAGGGTGAAGATGAACGAGAACACCACTGCCTTGACGCCGCGATCCACGTTCTCCTTACCCAGGCTCGGGCCGATCACGTATTCCTCGACGAAGTCCATCGGCGCAGCCAGCGAGCCGGCACGCAGCAGCTTGGCCAGACCGTCGGCCTCGGTCTTCTCCAGGCCGGTGGTCTGGAATTCCTTGCCGAACACGCTATTGATGTTGGCGATGGAGATCACTTCTTCCTTGACCCGGAAGCTGCGCTGCTCCACATCGTTGACCATCGTCACCTGCGGAATCCGCTCGGTGTAGACCACGGCCATCGGCTTGCCGACATTGGCGCTGGTGAAATCGAACATGCGCTGGCCGCCGACGCTGTTCAGCGTCACGCTGACCGACGGCAGACCGTTCTGGTCAGTGGAGGTCGCCGCCTTGACCATCTGGTCACCGGTGACGATGGTACGCTTGTTCAACAGCACCGGCATGCCGCGGCGGTCGCGGTAGAGCTTGGCTTCCGGCGGAATGCGGCCGGTGTCCATGGCATCCTGCGCATTGCCATCGACCACCGCGCGGTACTCCAGGGTCGCGGTGGCGCCGATCATGCGCTTGGCTTCGGCCGTGTCCTGCACGCCCGGCAGCTCGACCACGATGCGGTCTTCGCCCTGACGCTGGATGATCGGCTCTGCCACGCCCAATTCGTTGACGCGGTTACGCAGGGTGGTCAGGTTCTGCTCGATGGCGCCGGAGGCGATCTGCAGCATTTCCGCCTGTGGCACGGTGGCGGTGATGCGCTCACCGCTCACCGAGTAACCGAAGGTCGGCTGCGCCTTGGCCAGTGCCGCACGCGCCTTGTCGGCATCGGCAGCATTGGCCAGGACGATGGCGATATCACTTTCGCCGCGACGCTCGACCGAACGGTAGGACACGCGGTTGTCACGCAGGGTGGTACGCACGTCTTCGGTAAAGGCTTCGAAGCGCTTGTCCACTGCGGCCTTCTGGTCCACCTGCAAGGCGAAGTGCACGCCACCGACCAGATCCAGACCCAGCACCATTGGCTTGCCGCCGAGATTGGCCAGCCAGTCCGGCACGGTCGAGGCCAGGTTCAGGGCGACGGTGTAGTTTTCGCCGGCCGTTTCACGCAGCACCTCATTGGCGCGCGACTGGGCGTCCAGCGAAGTCAGGCGGACGATCAGATTGTTCTCGCCCTCCTTCTCCACCGACTTGGCGGTGACACCGGCCTCGCCCAGCGCCTTGTTGACGCGCTCTTTCAGCGCATCATCAATCTGCCCACCCCGGTTTGCGGTGATCTGAACGGACGGATCCTTCTGGTAGATGTTGGGCAGCGCGTACAGCGCGCTGACCGCCAGAACGATCAGAATCAGGAAGTACTTCCAGCGCGGAAATTCAAGCATTGCAGGATCCTGCGCGACGCCGGTGCGGCGTCACGACGTGACGGAAAGGGATCAGTCTCAGGCGGCGTTCTTCAGCGTGCCCTTGGGCAGGACGTTGCCGACCGAGCCCTTCTGCACGCGGATGCGGACGTTGTCGGCCACTTCCACGGTGATGAAGTTGTCGCCGATGTCGGTGACCACGCCGGCGATGCCGCCAGAGGTCAGCACTTCGTCACCCTTGGCGATCTTCTCCAGCATTGCCTTGTGTTCCTTCTGGCGCTTCATCTGCGGGCGGATCATCAGGAAGTACATCACTGCGATCAGCGCGATGGGCAGCAGGAAGGTGCCCATGCCCGGTGCGGCCGGAGCGGCCTGGGCGACGGGGAGCAGGATAGCCATCAGAGTCATTTTGTAATCCTTGATGTTGGGCGGCACCCACACTGGCCGGATGGCCTGCAGCAGTTACCGCGAAACGGGGTCAGCCGTGAAGTATGCCACGCGTCCGGGAGCGCGTCCCGGACCGTGTGAAGACCGCTACTCCCCCGACAACGCCGGGACACTCAGGCCCCGGGCTGCATAGAAGGACTCGCGGAAGGCCAGGAAGGTTCCCGCCTCGATGGCCGCACGCATGTCGGCCATCAGCTTTTCGTAATAGAACAGGTTGTGCAGGGTGCCCAGCATCGGCGCCAGCATCTCGTTGCAGCGGTCCAGATGGCGCAGGTACGAGCGGGTGTAGCCACCGGTGCAGGCATGGCAGCCGCAGCCCGGCTCGATCGGGTTCATGTCCCGCTCGTACTTGGCATTGCGGATGCGAACGGTGCCGAACGAGGTGAAATAATGGCCGTTGCGGGCATTTCGGGTCGGCATGACGCAGTCGAACATGTCCACGCCGCGGGCCACGCCTTCCACCAGGTCCTCCGGGCGGCCAACGCCCATCAGGTAGCGCGGGCGGTCGGCAGGCAGGATCGGATGCATGTGGTCGAGCATGGCGTTGCGCTCGTGCTCGGGCTCGCCCACCGCCAGACCGCCGATCGCATAGCCATCAAAGCCGATCTGCTGCAGGCCTTCGGCCGAGCGGCTGCGCAGCTCGGTGTGCACACCGCCCTGGACGATGCCGAACAGCGCCGCGTCGTTGCCCATGGCGTCATGCGCGTTACGGCTGCGCTGGGCCCAGCGCAGGCTGAGCTCCATCGACTTGCGCGCCACCGGCTCGGTGGCCGGATACGGCGTGCATTCGTCGAAGATCATGACGATGTCCGAATCCAGCACCTTCTGGATCTTCATGCTCTCTTCCGGCCCCAGGAAGACCCGGGCGCCGTCGGTCGGCGAGGCGAAGGTGACGCCTTCTTCGGTGATCTTGCGGCGATGCGCCAGCGAAAACACCTGAAAACCACCCGAATCGGTTAGGATCGGGCCATTCCACTGGCAGAAGCCATGCAGGCCGCCATGGTCGGCGATCACGTCCAGACCCGGGCGCAGGTACAGATGGAAGGTGTTGCCGAGGATGATCTCGGCCCCGAGAGCGCGCACCTGTTCTGGCAGCACGCCCTTGACCGAGCCATAGGTGCCGACCGGCATGAAGGCCGGGGTCTGCACGGTGCCGCGCGGGAAGGACAGCTGGCCGCGGCGGGCGCGGCCATCGGTGTTCTGGAGCTTGAACTGCAATCTGGACATGGAAGCATTGAGGCGTCAGTTGCGCCAATTGTCGCGGATATGGGCCAGCAGGGCGAATTTCAGCCGCACACGCTCAGTCGCCGAAGCGCAGCGGAACCGGATCGTGCCAGGCCAGGCCTACCTCGGCACCAATCTCTGGCAGCGCACCAGGGCCGAAATCCAGTTCCAGCCGCGCTCCATCGAGCAAGCGCACCCAGACGCTGCTGCCCGGTCCGCGGAACACCACGGTCTCGACCTTCGCGCGCACGGCGGCAGCGGGGTCCAGCTGCAGGCTTTGCGGGCGCACCAGCACCCGCCCGCCCCCAACCAGACCCAGTTGCGCCGCCTCGACGACCGTGCCGCGGCCGATGAAGCCGGCCACGAACGCATCCAGCGGCGCCTGGTACAGGGCCTGCGCGGTATCCCATTGCCGCAGGCGACCGCCGTGCATCACACCGATGCGGTCGGCCATGGCAAACGCCTCGCCTTGGTCATGGGTCACCATCAACACTGTGGTGCCGGCCGCCTTGAGCAGGTCGCGCAGCTCGCCGGCGAGCCGCTGGCGGGTATCGACATCCAGGTTCGAGAAGGGCTCGTCCAGCAGCAGCAGATCCGGCGCCGGCGCCAAGGCCCGAGCCAGCGCCACGCGCTGTTGCTGGCCACCGGACAACTCATGCGGGTAGCGCCCCTCCAGGCCAGGCAAGGCCACATACTGCAACAACGCCTGCACCCGCGCCTGGCGCTGCACACGTGGCAGGCCGCGCAGGCCAAAAGCAATGTTCGCCGCCACATCCAGATGCGGAAACAGCGCGTAATCCTGGAACATCATCCCCACCCGGCGCTGCTCTGCCGGCAGCGCCTGGTGCGCCTTGGCCAACTGCCGCCCGGCAAGCACGATGCCGCCCTGCTGCAGGGGTTCGAATCCAGCGATGCTACGCAATACCGTGGTCTTGCCGCAGCCCGATGCTCCCAGCAGACAGCCGATCTCGCCGCGCCCAAGCTGCAGCGACAAGCCCTCCACCACTGGCTTGAAACCACCCGCGACGGGATAGCCGATATGCAGGTCTTCCAGTACCAGCTGTGCGTCAACGTGCATCTTCCACTCCATAAGCCGCACCGGCGCGGGCCAGCAGGATCACTGGCAGCAAGCCGCTGACAACAATCAACAGGGCCGCTACCGCGCCTTCTTCATAGGTCCCGCGTGCCGCCTCGGCATACAGCCAGGTGGCAAGCGTTTCGAAATTCATCGGTCGCAGCACCAGGGTGGCCGACAACTCCTTCATCGTATCGACGAACACCAACAGCGCAGCCGCGGCCAAGGCCGGGCGCAACAATGGCAGGTGTACGCGCCGCAGCATGCCGGTCGCACCCTCGCCCAGATTCGCAGCGGCCTGATCCAGCGACAAGGGAATGCGCGCCAACCCCGATTCGATCCCACCGACCGACACCGCGAGAAAGCGCAACGTGTAAGCCAGTACCAGCACGCTCACCGACCCCATCAACAACAGCCGTGGCTGACTTCCAGCCAGTTCCAGCAAACTGCCCGCCATTGCATCCAATGCGCCAAGCGGCAACAACAAACCGATGGCAAGCACCGTGCCGGGGATCGCATAGCCCAGCACGGCGATGCGGCTGCTGGTGACTGCCAGCGCCCTACGCCGCCGCGACTGCGCCAGACGCAGCGCCCACGCCACCAGCAGACCAAGCACCATCGCCACCACTGTCGCCAGCAACGCAACGCGTAGCGTATTCCACAGCGCGACCAGCAGCTGCGGCGAGATGCCGGCAACCTGCAGCCGTTCCGCCGCCTCCCAAAGCAGATAGGCCGCCGGCACCGCAAAGCCCAGCAACACCGGCAGCAGCCCCAGCAGCAATGCGAGCAAGGCGGGCGCGCCACGCAGTTGCTGCGGCTGCAACGGACGCGGCCGCAGTACGCTGGCATAGCGTTGCCTGCGCCGGCCATAGCGTTCCAGCGTCAACAACAAGGCCACCACAGCGAGCATCGCCAGCGCAATCTGCGCTGCGCCTGCAAGGTCGCCGCGACTTACCCAGGTGGTATAGATCGACACGGTGAGGGTCTGCACGCCGAGGAACTCGGAGGCACCGATGTCATTGAGTGTTTCCAGCAAGGCCAACGCCACGCCCACGGCAATTGCCGGGCGCGCCAACGGCAGCGCCACCCGCCAGAAGACCTGCAGTGGCGTAGCACCCAGGCTGCGCGCTGCCTCCAGCAACCCTGCAGCCTGGGTCATGAACAAGGCGCGGGTAGTCAGATACACATAGGGATAGAGCACGAAGCCCAGCAACACGATGCAGCCTGCCAGATGGCGGATGTCGGGAAGGCGGAACTGACGGGGACTGTCATAGCCCAGCAGGTCGCGGATCAGCCCCTGCACCGGGCCAAGCGGATGCAGCACGTCCAGATACGCGAAGGCCGCGATGTAAGTGGGTACCGCCAAGGGCAGCAACAGCGCCCACGCCAGCATTTTTCGGCCCGGGAACGCAAACGCCGTCACCAGCCATGCACTACCGGTGCCAAGCACGCCGACCAATACACCAACGCCCAGCAACAACAGGCCGGTATTGAGCAGCGCAGTCGGCAACACATTGGCCCATAGATGCGCCCACAGCCCGGCGCTGCCATCGCTCGCTGCCCACGCCAGGCCCAGTACCGGCGCCAACATCAGCACCGCCACCAATACCGCGCCCAGCAGCCAGGGGTTCCATCGCCACGTCATCAAGCACTATCCATCACAAAACAACAGGCCGGCACCGCAAGCACGGCACCGGCCCGTAGGAAACCGCAAGGGTCAGTTATCGAAGCCGACCTTGTCCACCAGCTCGCTGGCCAGTTTGCGATTGGCGACCACCTCGGCCAGGGGCAGCGGATCCACCTTCATCGGCCCGAAGCTGGCAACCACCGGATCCAGTGCCACGCCCGGCTTGACCGGATATTCGTAGTTGGCACGTGCGTACAGGCTTTGTGAGCTGTCGCTGACCAGGTATTCCAGCAGCTTGACCGCATTGTCGTGGTTGGGCGCATGGCGGGCGACAGCGGCGCCGGAGATATTGACGTGGGTACCGGTATCGGCGGCGCTGGCAAACACCGGCCGCACCACCTGGATGGCGTCGCCCCAAGCGCGCTGCTCGGAGCCTTCCTCGGCATTCTTCATGCGGCCGACGTAGTAGGCATTGGCCACACCGATGTCACAGATACCGGCGAGGATGTCGCGCGCCACGTCGCGGTCGCCACCGGCAGCCTTGCGCGCCAGGTTGGCCTTGACCCCGCGCAACCAGGCCTCGGTCTTCTCCGCACCATCATGCGCGATCATCGCCGCAAACAAGCTCGTGTTGTAAGGATGCTGGCCGGAACGGATGCATACCCGGCCCTTCCATTTCGGGTCGGCAAGGTTTTCGTAAGTGAAGCCGGTCAGGTCCAGATCCTTGTCGGCGTAGACCACGCGGTCGCGCAGCGACAGCGCAAACCAATGCCCCTCGGGCGAACGCAGATGCGCCGGGATGGCAGCTTCCAGCACCGGCGACTTCACCGCCTGGGTGTGGCCGGCTTCAACCACGTCGAGCAGGCGACCGGTATCTACGGTCATCAGCACGTCGGCCGGCGAGCGTTCGCCTTCGGCAGCGAGCCGCTCGGTCAAGCCATCCTTCAGCAATACAGTGTTGACCTTGATGCCGGTATCCGCGGTGAAGGCATCCAGCAACGGCTGCACCAAGGCGGGTTCACGCGTGGTGTAGAGGTTGACCTCACCAGCGGCGGCCGCTGCCTGCGACGCGGCAGCAGAGGCGGGGTTGTCACCGGTCTTGGCGCAGGCACCAAGCAGGACGAGGGAACACAGGGCAGCCAGATGGCCGGCGGCACGCTTCGGATGACGCATGGATTACTCCGGAAGTGGTCGTCGGTCCCGGCCACGATGGCCGGACACGGATCAAATGAGAACTTATCTCATTTGATCCGTCCGCGCACTGCGTCAAACAGCCGCACCCTCGTTGGCCGGGAACAACAGCATCGCATCGCCATAGCTGAAGAAGCGGTACTTCTGCGCGATAGCGTGGGCATAGGCCTCGAAAACACGCTCCTTGCCAGCAAACGCGCTGATCATCATCAGCAGGGTGCTTTCCGGCAGATGGAAGTTGGTGACCATCGCATCGACGCTGCGGATGCGGTAACCCGGGGTGATGAAGATCTGGGTTTCGCCTGCATACGGGTGCAACTCGCCCTCGCGCATGGCGCTCTCCAGCGCCCGCACCACGGTGGTGCCGACGCCGATCACACGACCAGCGGCAGCACGGGTCCGCCGCACCTGCTCGACCAGCTCCGCGCCGACATTCAGCCATTCACGGTGCATGATGTGCTGGGACAGGTCATCCACGCGTACCGGCTGGAACGTGCCAGCACCAACGTGCAAGGTGATATGGCCAAACTGGACACCGCGCTCGCGCAGGCGGGCCAGCAAGGGCTCGTCGAAATGCAGGCCGGCCGTTGGCGCAGCCACGGCACCCACCTGTTTGGCGAACACCGTCTGGTAGCGCTCCCGGTCGTCCACTCCCGGCTCGCGATGAATGTAGGGCGGCAACGGCAGGCGGCCCTCATGCACCAGCCAGGATTCCAGCGACTCCGGGATATCGAAGCGCAACACATAGAACTCGCCATCGCGACCAAGCACTTCGGCTTCGCCGCCGGCGTCAAGCTGAATGCGGCTTCCCGGCTTGGGGGACTTGCTGGCACCGATCTGCGCACGCGCCTGCTGGCCACCAAGCAGACGCTCGATCAGGATCTCGACACGGCCGCCGCTGGTCTTCTGGCCAAACAAGCGTGCCGGGATGACACGGGTGTCGTTGAACACCAGCAGGTCACCGGGCTGCAGCAACTCGGCCAGATCGCGCACCTGGCGGTCATCGAACGGCGCCGGTGCTGGTGGAACCAGCAGCAGGCGGCTGGCCGAACGCTCGGCCAAGGGAGCCTGGGCAATCAATTCCTCAGGCAGGTCATAGGTGAAATCGGACTTCTTCAAGGCCGGAACTTCGTGCGGGTAGCCGACTATTGTAGCTCTCGCGGGCGGAAGGACTGGTTTTTAGGCCATGGCCGTGGCCGTGGCCTTGGCCTTGGCTCCCACTCCGCTTTATGCCGTCATTCCCGCGAAGGCGGGAATCGCTCTGGCTCTGGCTCTGGCTTTGGCTTTGGCTCCGCTTCACACCGTCATTCCCGCGAAGGCGGGAATCGCCCTGGCTTTGGCTCTGAATTCGCACGGGTCACGTCAAATCAACAGCCAAAGGCAAAGGCAAGAGCGATTCCCGCCTTCGCGGGAATGACGACTGAAGAGCAAGGGCAAAGCAAAGCGAAGCCAAAGCCAAAGCCAAAGCCAAAGCAGCGTCGGTCCAGCGCGGCTGGCCTACCTCAACGCTCAAACTTGGTGGAAAGAATGATCGCGCTGTTGGTCCGCTCCACCCCATCAACAGCGCCGATCGCATCGGTCACCACGTCCATCTCACTGACCCCGCCAACCACCACCATCGCGATCAGGTCGTGGTTACCACTGACCGAATGCAGCGAACGCACCTCGGTGATGTCCCGCAGCGCCTTGACCACGGCCGGCATCTTCTTTGGCAGCACGGTGATCAGCACGTGTGCACGCACCTGGCCCTGCTCGTAGTCCTCGTGAGTGCGTACCGTGTAACCGGCAATCACCCCCAACTGCTCAAGCCGGTCGATGCGGCTCTGCACCGTGGTCCGGGACAAGCCAAGCCGGCGGGCGATCTGCGCAGTGGAAGCCCGCGCGTCCTCACGCAATACGGACAACAGGCGTTCGTCGGCAGGGGAAATATTCACATTGCAAACCAGCTTCGTCGATTTGACGAAATTACCCGAAAATCCGTCGAGATCATAGCTGCCATATGTCCAGAATCTCCAGATAATGGGTATATACAAGAAACTTCTGGAGATGAGCATGACCGTACTCGGCCCCCTCGCCCCGCTTCGTGCGCACGCCGGCCAGCGCCTGACCCAAGGCCTGGACGACGCCAGCGTTGAACGCCTGGCCGTCGCTCACCCGGACCTGGCCGGCGCCATTGCCGCTGCCGCCAGCGAATACGCCCGTATCAAGGACGAAGCCGCCGACCTGCTGGATCTGGACGAGCACGACCAGATAGCCGCCATGCAGGCCGGTTTCGTCAACTTCTATGCCGACGACGCCGTCGTCCCCTATATCGCCCTTGCCGCCTGCGGCCCGTGGGTGGTCTCGCTCAAGGGCGCCGTGCTGTATGACGCCGGCGGCTACGGCATGCTTGGCTTCGGCCACACCCCGGCCGACGTGATGGCCGCCGCCGCCAAGCCGCAGGTGATGGCCAACATCATGACCCCGAGCCTGGCCCAGCGCCGCTTCGTGCAGGCCATGCAGAAAGAGATCGGCCACAGCCGCGGTGGCTGTCCGTTCTCGCACTTCATGTGTTTGAACTCCGGCTCCGAGGCCGTTGGACTGGCCGCACGTATTGCCGACATCAACGCCAAGCTGCAAACCGATCCGGGCGCTCCGCATGCCGGTGCCACCATCAAGCGGGTGGTGATCAAGGGCAGCTTCCACGGCCGCACCGACCGCCCTGCGCTGTACTCCGACTCCAGCCGCAAGGCCTATGACCAGCACCTGGCCAGCTACCGCGGCGAGAACAGCGTCATCACCGTGCCGCCCTACGACGAAGCGGCGATGCGCAAGGTGTTCGCCGATGCCAAGGCCAACAACTGGTTCATCGAAGCGGTGTTCCTGGAGCCGGTGATGGGTGAAGGCGACCCGGGCCGCGCGGTGCCGGCAAGCTTCTACAAGCTGGTCCGCGAACTCACCCGCGAGCACGGCAGCCTGTTGCTGATCGATTCCATCCAGGCCGCACTGCGTGCGCACGGCACCCTGTCCTTCGTCGACTACCCGGGCTACGAGACGCTGGATCCGCCGGACATGGAAACCTATTCCAAGGCCTTGAACGGCGCGCAGTTCCCGCTGTCGGTGCTGGCCGTCACCGAGCATGCCACCAAGCTCTACCGCAAGGGTGTGTACGGCAACACCATGACCACCAACCCGCGCGCGCTGGATGTGGCTGTTGCCACCCTCACCCGCCTGTCGCCGGAAGTGCGCCAGAACATCCGCGTGCGCGGTGAACAGGCCGTGCAGAAGCTGGAAGCACTCAAGGCCAAGCTGGGCGGTCTGATCACCAAGGTGCAGGGCACCGGCCTGCTGTTCTCCTGCGAACTGGCCCCGCAGTTCAAATGCTATGGCGCCGGCTCCACCGAAGAGTGGCTGCGCATGCATGGCGTCAATGTGATCCACGGCGGCGAGAACTCGCTGCGCTTCACCCCGCACTTCGGCATGGATGAAGAGGAGCTCGACGTGCTGGTGGATATGGTGGGTCGCGCGCTGGTTGAAGGCCCGCGCCGGGCGCAAGCTGACGCTGCCTGAGTTCAGGGGCGATGCAATGCAAAGAGGCGGCCATTGGCCGCCTCTTTCCTTTTGTTGCGCTGGAAGCTCCCCTCTCCCCAACCCCTCTCCCGCAAGGGGAGAGGGGCTCAAACTGTTGCGAGCACAAGCGATACGTGCGACTGCAGCGTCAGCCCCTCTCCCCTTGCGGGAGAGGGGTTGGGGAGAGGGGAAAGGGCGTAGCCCTTCTCAACGCACGCTGGTAACCGCCAACGCAGGGCCCGGTTGTCCACCCCAGCCACCCAGCGCCTTGTAGACAGCAACGACACTGACATTCACCGACGCTTCCGCCGCTGCCAATGCATCGTCGGCAGCCAGCTGATTTCGCTGCGCATCCAGCAAGGCCAGGAAGTCCTCCGAGCCTTCGCGATAGCGCAGCTGCGCAAGCGATTCCGCCTTGCGTGCGGCCTGCGCCTGCTCAGCCACGATACCCAACCGCGCCTGCTGCTTGGCATAGCGGGTCAGCGCGTTCTCGGTGTCTTCCAAGGCCAGCAACACCGCCTTCTCATACTCGGCTGCCGCGCCATCGGCCTGCGCCTTGCTGGCACGCAGGCGCGCCCGCACGGTACCAAAGTCAAATGCCGCCCAGCTGATCGACGGGGTCAACGACCAGGCCTTGTTGTTGCCGTTGACCAGACCCGAAGCATCGCCGCCAAGGAAACCGACGAAACCACTCAGGCTGATACGCGGGAACAGATCGGCCGTTGCCACGCCAACACGCGCCGTGGCTGCAGCCAGGCGACGCTCGGCCATGCGCACATCGGCACGCTGCCGCAGCAGGTCGCTGGTATCGCCCAGCGGCAAGGCCTTGGCGAATGCAGGCACTTCACGTGGCTGCAGCACTGTGTCCAGCGAACCGGGACGCTGCCCAAGCAGCACGGCAAGACGATGCCGCGACTGCACTTCGGACACTTCCAGCAACGGAATATCCGCCTCAATCGCCTTCAGACGGGCACGACTGCTCTGCACGTCCAGCTCACTGCCAGCGCCAAGCTCCAACCGGGTTTCGGTCAGCCGCTGCGTCTCGCGCAGGTTCAACAGCGTGTCGCGGGCAACGGCGATCCGCTTCTGTGACCCGCGCAGCTCGAAGTAGTTGCGTGCCACTTCGGCCGCCACCATCACCTGCGCGTCGGCCAGGTTGTCGCGCTCGGCGCCGAGGTCGGCCCTTGCCGCTTCGGCTGCACGCCGCTGCCGACCAAACAGATCCAGCTCCCAGCCTGCGTCGAAACCAAGCTGATAGGTTTCGCTATAGACACGCTCGCCGCCGACCAATGCGTCGGGCTGCTTGCGCCGGTCCTGGCTGCCAGCAGCGGTCACATGCGGGAGCTGATCCAAGCGTTGCTCGGTGAACGCTGCACGCGCGGCGCGCACGCGAGCCATCGCAATCTGTAGGTCCAGGTTGTCACCCAGGGCATCGTGTACCAGTTGCCCCAGTACCGGATCATCAAACTGCGTCCACCAGCTTGCAACCGGCGGCGCACTGGAGAACGCCGGATCAGCCGCGCCCTGCAGGCTGACCGGCTCCACCGGTGCTGCCTTGTAGTCCGGCCCCACCGTCATGCAACCGGCCAGCAAGGCACTGGCCATTGCGGTCGCCAACAGGCGCATCACCACGGCAGCACCTCGCCGAGGTAGCTGAAGCTGCCAGTGGGGCCGTCGGCAGCAATCAAGGCCATGCCCACGCTGGAACGCGCGCCTTCGGCGACATCGATCTCACCTTCGCCACCGTTCATGTCGGTCTTGACGTAGCCCGGATGCACCGCGTTGACCTTGATCGGGCCTTCGCGCAATTCGTGCGCCAGCTGCACGGTCCAGGCGTTCAGCGCGCTCTTGGAAGCGTTGTAGGCCGGCACGATGAAACCGTAGATCGAAGAGCCCGGCTGCGCATGCAGGGTCAAGGAGCCGAGGATACTGGACACATTGACGATGCGTCCGGCCGGTGCAGCGCGCAGCAGCGGCAGGAAGGCAACGGTCACTTCAACCACGGCGAACAGATTGGTGTTGAAGGTGCTGCGCCAGGTTTCCAGCGATTGGCCGCTGGCACCGGCCTGCAGGTCATCGACCAGCACGCCGGCGTTGTTGACCAGGATATCGAGCTTGCCGTGCTGCTGCGTTACCCGTTCAACCGCAACTGCGATGCTGTCGGTGTCATTGACGTCGAGCTGGATGGCCTCCACCGGCAGGCCTTCTGCCTGCAGTTCCCGCGCCTTTGCGGCGGCGGTCTCGTAGTTGCGCCCGGCGAGCAGCGTATGCACGCCTGCGGCGGCCAGCTGGCGCACGGTCTCAAGGCCGATGCCGCGGGTGGCACCGGTAACCAGGGCAACTTTGGTGTTCTGGGTATTCATCTGCTTTTCCTTGGGGGAATGAATTGATACAAGACCGATAACATTTCAAACCATCCTTGCCGGTGACGGTGGCAAGGACTTGCGGAAGGCAGCATATCTGCTGCCTTCCGCAACGGAGTTACACCTGCCATCAATGGTGGAGGGTCGGCTCACCATGCTGTACCAGCTTGCCGCCACCGTTACGTGACACGAACTTGCGCAGCGCCACGTAGAACACCGGGGTCAGGAACAGACCGAACAAGGTCACACCCAGCATGCCGGCAAACACGGTAATGCCCGTCACTGAGCGCACCTCGGCACCTGCGCCATGCGACAGCACCAACGGCACCGTGCCGGCGATGAAGGCGATCGAGGTCATCACGATCGGGCGCAGACGCAGACGGCAGGCTTCCAGTGCCGCCTCGACGATGCCCTTGCCACCCATCTCCAACTCACGGGCAAACTCGACGATCAGGATCGCGTTCTTGCACGCCAGGCCCATCAACACCACCAAGCCTACCTGCACGAAGACGTTGTTATCACCGCCGGTGAGCCATACCCCGAACAATGCCGACAGCAAGGTCATCGGCACGATCAGGATCACCGCCAGCGGCAGCGACCAGCTCTCGTACAGCGCCGCCAGCACCAGGAAGGCCAGCAGGATCGCCACCGGGAATACGATGAAGGCAGCCTTGCCCTGGGTCGCCTGCTGGTAGCTCAGGTCGGTCCATTCGGTGACCATGCCGGCCGGCAACACCTGCCCGGCAATCTCGGTCAGCTTGTTCATCGCTTCGGCCGAGGACAGCATGCGCGGATCGGCTTCACCGGCCAGATCAGCTGCCGGGTAACCGTTGAAGCGCAGCACCGGGTCCGGGCCATAGGTTTCCTTGACGGTCACCATCGAACCGATCGGCACCATCTCGCCGCGATCATTGCGGGTACGCAGCTTGCCGATATCTTCCACGCTGTCACGGAACTGGCCATCTGCCTGTGCGATCACCTGCCAGGTGCGGCCAAACTGGTTGAAGTCGTTGACGTAGGCCGAACCCAGGTAGGTCTGCAGCGTGTCAAACAACTCGGTCAGCTGCACGCCCTGCGCCTTGGCCTTGACCCGGTCCACTTCCGCATCCAGCTGTGGCACGTTGGCCTGGTAACTGGTGATCGGATAGGCCATGCCCGGCGTCTGTGCGACGGCGCCCTGCATGCTCTGCACCGCGTTCTGCAAGGCGCCATAGCCGAGATTGCCGCGGTCCTCGATGAACATCTGGTAGCCGTTACCGTTGCCCAGACCAAGGATCGGCGGCGGCATCATTGCGAAGGCAAACCCTTCCTGCAGCCCGGCGATCTTCTGGTTGATCTCGGCATTGATCTGCGCAGCAGTACGGCCTTTGCGTTCGTTGAATGGCTTGAGCGGAATGAAGGCCACACCGGTGTTTGGTGTATTGGTGAACTGCAGCGCATTCAAGCCGGGGAACGAGATGGTGTGGGCGACGCCATCGGTTTCCTGGGCAATCTTGGCAACCTTGCGCAGCATTTCATCGGTACGCGCAATGGAGGAGCCTTCCGGCAGTTTCACACCGGCGATCAGGTACAGCTTGTCCTGGGTCGGAATGAAACCCGGCGGCACCAGCTTGAAGATCACGCCGGTGCCCACCAGCAGCACCGCATACACCACGAACACCGCACCGCGACGGCCGAGGATGCGCGATACGCCACGCTCATACTTCTCCGAGCTGGTCTTGAAGAAGCGGTTGAACGGACGGAACACCCAACCAAACAACTTGTCGATCAGACGGCTGGGCGCATCCTTGGCCGCACCATGCGGCTTGAGCAGACGCGCGGCAAGCGCCGGCGACAGGGTCAGCGAGTTGATCGCCGAGATCACCGTGGAAATGGCAATCGTCACCGCGAACTGCTTGTAGAACTGGCCGGTAACGCCGGACAGGAAGGCCATCGGAACGAACACCGCACACAGCACCAGCGCAATCGCGACGATGGGGCCGGACACTTCCTTCATTGCCTGATGCGCAGCGGCCGTTGGCGACAGGCCTTCCTCGATATTGCGCTCGACGTTCTCCACCACCACGATCGCGTCATCGACCACGATACCAATCGCCAGTACCAGGCCGAACAGACTCAGCGTATTGATCGAGAAGCCCAGCAGGTACAGCGCAGCGAAGGTACCGACCACCGACACCGGCACTGCGATCAGCGGAATGATCGACGCACGCCAGGTCTGCAGGAACAGGATCACCACCAGCACCACCAGCGCGATGGCCTCCAGCAAGGTGGTCACCACCGCCTTGATCGAGTCACGCACGAAGATGGTGGTGTCGTACACCGCCTCGTACTTCACGTCGCCCGGGAAGGTCTTCTGCAGCTCGTCCATGGTGCCGATCACGGAATCACGGATCTCCAGCGCATTGGCGCCCGGTGCCTGGAAGATGCCGATGCCGACCGCGTTCTTGCCATCCAGCTGCGAGCGCAAGGTGTAGTCGCCCGCGCCCAGTTCGATGCGGGCGACATCGGACAAGCGCACCGTTTCACCGTCAACACCGCTCTTGAGCACGATGTCACCGAACTCCTGTTCGCTGCGCAGACGGCCCTGCGCGTTGATCAAGGTCAGGAACTGGCTATTGGGCATCGGCTCGGCGCCCAACTGGCCGGCCGATACCTGCACGTTCTGTTCGCGCATCGCGCGCACCACGTCACTGGCAGTCAGTCCACGCGCGGCGACCTTGTCCGGGTCCAGCCATGCACGCATGGCGTAATCGCCGCCGCCGAAGATCTGCGCGTCACCAACACCCGGAATACGCGCCAGCCCGTCCTTGACGTGCAGGCGTGCGTAGTTGCGCAGGTACAAGGTGTCGTAGTTACCCTTGGGCGAAGTGAGATGCACGACCATCAGGAAGGTCGGCGACTGCTTCTGGGTGGTCACACCCTGGCGCCGCACGTCCTCGGGTAAACGCGCCTGCGCCTGGGCGACACGATTCTGCACCTTCACCGCTGCTTCATCCGGGTCGGTGCCCGGACGGAAAGTGACGGTCATCTGCAGCACGCCATCGGAACCGGCCACCGACTTGAGGTACATCATGCCCTCGACGCCGTTGATGGCCTCTTCCAATGGCGTAGCCACCGTCTCGGCGATCACCTTGGGATTGGCGCCCGGGTACACGGTACGCACCACCACCGACGGCGGCACCACTTCCGGGTACTCACCAACCGGCAGGAACGGAATGCTGACCAGGCCAGCGGCGAAGATCACGATCGACAACACCGCCGCGAAGATCGGCCTGTCGATGAAGAATCTGGAAAAATCCATGGGAAATCCTTGGAAAAGCTGGCGTCAGGCTGCAGCCGCCCTGCCCGCTCCCAACAGGAGCAGACACGCACGGACGGCAGCCACGCCGGCAAAGGTAGTTGGCGGCTTAGTTGATGCTGCTCACGGCCTGGGTGGCTGATGCCGCGACGCGCTGCATCGCCACCGGCTTGGCCTGCACCGGCATGCCTGGCATGAACACCTTCTGCACGCCGTCGACGATCACCTTGTCGCCAGCGGCCAGCCCCTGCTCGACGATGCGCAGGCCCTCGGCATTGCGACCAAGCTGCACATCACGACGCTGCGCCTTGTTGTCCTTGTCCAGCACGAACACGTACTTGCGGTCCTGGTCGGTCAGCACCGCCTTGTCGTCTACAAGTACCGCCTGGAACTGGCCACTGCCCAACAGCTGCACGCGAGCGAACAGGCCCGGAGTGAACTGGCGACCGGCGTTATCCAGCAGTGCCCGTACGCGGATGGTGCCGGTGCTGCGGGTGATCTGGTTGTCGAGGAAATCGACCTTGCCCTCATGCGGGTAGCCCTGCTCACCGCTCAAGCCGACCTTCACCGGCAAGGCCTGATCGCGTTCGCTGGGGCGCTCGCCATCGCGTGCCATCTGCGCGTAACGCAGATAGGTGGATTCGTCCGCATCAAAATAGACGTGCACGGTATCCAGCGACACCAGCGTAGTCAGCACGCTGGCGGCATCACCGGCGGTGACCAGGTTGCCAGCGGTCACCATCGCCCGGCCTGCACGGCCATCGATCGGTGCACGCACCTTGGTGAACTCCAGGTTGAGCCGTGCCGCATCCAAGGCCGCCTGTGCTGCCTGCACCTGCGCAGCGGCCTGATCGGCGCTGGCGCGGCGTTGTTCGGCGGTTTCGGCAGCAATGGCCTGTTGTTCGGCCAGTCGACGGGCGCGCTCGGACTCGCTGCGTGCCAGACCTGCCTGCGTGCGTGCGCGGTTCAATTCGGCCTGCGCACGATTGAACTCGGCCTGGTAGCTGCGCGCATCGATGGTGAACAGTACGTCGCCCTTCTTCACCTCATCGCCTTCGACGTAATTGACCTTGTCGATGTAGCCGGACACCCGTGGACGCAGCTCAACGCTCTGCACCGCCTCGATGCGACCGCTGAACTCATCCCACTGCGCGACCTGCTTGATCAGCACCGGCGCGACGCTTACTTCGGGTGCCGGCGGCGGCCCATTCTCGGCATGGCCGCCGCTGCAGGCGACCAGGACGGCCAGACTTAATGCCGACATGCCTGCCAAGGCAACGCGGCGCAGCGTGGGGGAGGGGGAGATACCTTTCATTTCGTGCTCCAAGGGGGAGGTGATCAGGGAATTGCAGGACTACAAAGCGGAGCGCGACAGCAACCAGGCACTCGTCCGCACATGCGCGGATTTGCGCAACGGCGCTCTGACCGGTCGGAACGATGTCGGTTGCAGCGGGATCACTGTCCCGTCCGCGGAAATTTTTGGACCATTGATGGGACAAAGCGACACAGAAGGCGCCGCAACACCGCCGCCCCAACCGAGCGGTCGGTTCCCTGGGCTTCCGCCCGCCGGTTGCCGACCAGGGACTCAAACTGCAATGGATTCAATCGATTGCCAGCCGACCTTGAAGGCAAAGCGTTGCGGTAACTGGGTTCACGGCGTGGCGCCGGCAGTGCCATGGGGGAGCGCATACGCATGACGGCAAGTCCAGAATGGGTACAGGCGTACAAGGTAGGCCTCAAATCCATACTTGATTAGTACGGATTGAAGGGAATAATCATCCCGTCGCCGGCACAATTCCGCTGCCGCAAGAGTCCTCTCCCATGGCCAACGATCTCAACGACACCCTGATCTTCGTCAAAGTGGTTGAACAAGGCAGCTTCACTGCGGCTGCGCGCCTGCTCGGCCAACCCAAGACTACGGTCAGCCGCAAGGTACAGGAGCTGGAAACGCGTCTTGGCGCGCGCCTGCTGCACCGGACCACGCGCCGCCTTGGCCTGACCGAGGCAGGGACCGTGTACTACGAACATTGCCAGCGCATCGCCCGCGAACTGGACCAGGCCGAAAGTGCGGTCAGTCAGCTGCAGTCCGGCCCACGCGGCTGGCTGCGTTTCACGGTGCCGTACTCAATTGGCACCTGCTGGATTGCCCCACTGCTGGGCCAGTTCCAGAGTGAGTACCCCGAGATCCGGGTCGACATGCACCTGGGCAACGAAACCCTGGACCTGATCGCCGGCGAAGTGGATCTGGCGCTGCGGGTTGGCCCCCTGCCCGACTCCAACCTGATCGCTCGCAAGCTCGGCAGTCTGCGCACCCAGGTATTCGCCAGCCCGGCCTATATCGCCGTGCACGGCGAACCCCAGCATCCGGACGAGTTGCAGTTCCATCGCACGCTTGCCATCCGCAAGGCCCACCACGGCCAGAACCAGCGCTTTACCTGGACCTTGGCTGAAAATGGCGGGGAAATGCGCGAATTTCCGGTCACTCCGCTGATCGTCGCAAATGACCCCTCGGCCCTCAACGCGGCCCTGGTAGCGGGTGAGGGCCTGATGCTGAGCAGCGATGTCATGGCCAAACCCTTTGTCGAGTCCGGCATGGTGCGGCAGATATTGCCCGGCTGGACCGGCCCGGACTATGACTTCAACGCAGTGTTTGCGGGCGGCCGCCTGGTCTCACCCAAGGTCCGCGCATTCATCGATTTCCTGGTCGCCAAGCTCAACTTCGACGCCAATTACATGATGCTGCAATGCCCCAACGCCAAGCGTCTGGCGGACATCGAGCAGGAATATCAGCAGCGCTCGAAGGGACACCCCAAGCTGCGCGTGGTTGAAGCGCTCAGCGCCTGAGCACCGCGCTAGGCACCAAACAGAAACGGCGGCCATGAAGGCCGCCGTTTCTGTTTGCATCTAGCGATGCAGCGCCGGTTCGTAGCCCGGGTAAGCGAAACGCACCCGGGACGCTGTCCAAGCATCAATACAAGATCAATAACCGCGGTAATACGGCCACAACGGCACGATCTGCACTTCCTTGCAGCCGTCATAGCGACTGCAGCTGCCGAAGTAACCCGGCCCGGAATAGCGCTGGCGCGCATCGCGGTTGTAAGGGCTGTTGTAGAAATCGGGACGGGAGAAATGACCGGAACCGTAGTAGCGGTAAGGTGTTTCGCCAATGCTCGACTCGGTGCGGAAGGTCTGCGCCAACACCTGCGCGCCATCGTTGCCGACATAGCCGTTCTCGTTGTCGTAGCGGACCAAACGGTAGTAAATGGTCTCGCCGCCCTGCTTGCGGCTGTGCAACTGCTCCATCTGCCCACCGCCGGCATCGGCATACGCCTTGCCGTTCTCAAACAGCACTTCGCTGGGATTGACGATTTCCTCCTCCAACGGAGGCGCCGCTCCCGCGCTCGCTGCTACTGCCAACAACATGGCGGCAACCGCCAGCTTGTTCCACGCCTTACCCATAATGCGCATGACCACCCTCCTTGATTGGGCACCTGCCGCTACCGGCAGCCCGCCGTGATTGCCCGGCCAACACCCCTGGCCGCGCCGTCATTGCTACCTGTTGCCATCACGGCGGCAGCATTGCCGACCTGCCCGCGATGACCGATTGGGACGAATCCGCGTTCATTATAGGTGCAAGCCGCCGCCCAAGCCGTGAAACCGGTTCGGTACTCAGCGCGCAGGCATGGCCTGTCGGTAACCGGCCAATGCCCTGCTGATCACCTGCCGGGCCTCGGCAGCGTCACCCCAGCCATTGAGCTGGATGTCTGCACCGCCAGGCAATTGCTTGTAGGTACGGAAGAAGGCTTCGATGCGCTGGACCTCGATTGCCGGCAGATCCTGCAGGGAGCGTACGTTGGCATAGCTTGGGTCAACTGCATCCACCGGCACACCGACGATCTTCTCGTCGGCCTGCCCCTTGTCGATCATGCGCAATACGCCCAGAGGACGGAAGCGCACGACCGCACCGGGTTGGATCGGGAAACGGGTCAACACCAGCGCATCCAACGGATCTCCATCGCCAGCCAGGGTCCGCGGCATCGAACCATAGTTGGCCGGATACGTGACCGGCATCGACAAAAAGCGATCCACCCGCAGCTCGCCGTGCTCGCCGAGCTCGTATTTGATCGCACCGCCGGCGGGGATCTCCACCGCCAGCAACGCTTCCTGCGGTGCATTGGCGGGCTGCGGCAAGGTGAAGGGGTGCAGCAGTTCACCCGCCGCCAACAACGGCGAAGCCATCGCCAGCAATACGCCGAATAGAACTGCCTGCATCGTCTTCATCTGCTCACTCCCAGCAACGGTCATCGCGGCCTTTGGGCGAGACTGCACGCGGGCAATCTCGCTGCGGGATGCGCCCTTCGGTGATCTCGCTGAACTGCTTGTCACCCGCGGCACTGCGGCTGATCCGGAATGCGTCATACAGCCGCCCCGTCGCCGTACGCGCCTCGTAGCGCAGGCCCTTGTCATCCAGCCGCAGCACCTGGAACAACTGCGTGTCCTCGGCGGTGGGCTTCATCGTCGCGCGCGCTTCCGGCGACAAGCGGTACTGCTTGGGACCGGCGACGGATGAGATGTACTGCGGCAACGCCGCAGCTGCATCGGCACGACGACCGTAGGTGTGATCATGGCCCTGCAGCACCAGATCGACCCTGTGCCGCTGCAGCACCGGGCGGATCTCGCTGGCAAGCACCGAGGTGTCGCGTTCGGCACGCAACGGATACAGCGGCTGATGCACGACCACGATGTTCCAGGGCTGCTGGCTGCTTTCCAGTACGCCGTCCAACCAGCCTGCCTGCGCTTTGGCGGTGCCCAGATCCAGCGCCGACGTGCCATCCAGCACCACCACGCGCAGTCCCTGGTAATCGAACCAATACGTCGTACTGGCAGCAGCAGCCGCGCCATTGCCCGGCAATGCGAAAGTGACCGGCCAATGCTTGCCCAGCACACGCCGTTCCTGCGGCGTGTCCTCGAACTCCTCGAAGTACTCGTGGTTCCCTGCGGCCGGTGCGACCGCCATGCCCGGCAGCAGCCAGCCACCGGCGGCAAACCACTCGCCCCATTCGTTGTCGTCCTCGCCATCACCGCCACTGACCAGATCACCTGCAAACAGCGTCAGCCGCGCATCCGGTGCGGTCTGCCAGCCCTGTCGTATGACCCGGCTGACATGACTGAGGTTCTTGTTCTGGGTATCACCGAAATACAGCACGGTCAGCGGCTGGCCAGCACCAGCAGCGGTACGGAAGTGCTGCCATGCACTCCAGGTGCCCTGCCCCTGCACCCGGTAGGCATACAGCGTGTCGGCCTGCAGGCCATCGATCAGCGCACGATGATGCTGGCTGCTGCCGTTTTCGGTCTGCAGCAGCTGGCTGCTCGCAGTGAGCTGTCGCACCTGCCCCATGTCCGGCGAGTCGCCAGCCACGGTGATTTCCAGCAACGCCGGCTGTGCCAGTGGCGCGGTGCGCCACGCTACCGCGAAACCGCCGCTGGCATCCTGTGCTGGCGACGCGACGATACGGTCAGGGAAGTCACTGGCCGCGTAGTGCCGGCTCCCCGCCGGCACCTGCGTATTGGGCTCGGCAGCTGGAGCGGCCCCCACCGCTCCAGCTGCGCCCATCAGCGCTGCGCTGATCAGCGCCAGCAGCGGCAGCCGCTGGCGACAACGTCCCCGCGCCATCACTGGCCACAGTCCTGCGGCAGCGACAACGCCTTGGCGATGTCACGCCAATCGAAGGCCACCACGCCTTGATCGTCGTGCACCGCGTACAACGCCCCCTGCGGGAAACGTGCCGACACCTGCTGGCTGTTCCAGATGCCGTCGGTATTGGCCACCGTATTGCCGTGGAACGAGCCCACCGGCGCCAGTGTCTTGCGATCGAACAGATGGAAGGTACTGCGCTGTTTGCCCTGCTCGGTGGTGATCCACCAGCCGCCATCACCGCAGGTACGCAGCATCACGCCTTCGGCCTGGGCCTTGAACAGGCCGCGACCAAAGGTCTCCCCTGTAAAGTCGCCTGCCAGGTTGTAGACCTTGAACTCGCTGGCATAGGTTTCGTCTTCTTCGGCGATCAGCAGGCGGTCATTGGCCGGGTCGCCCCAGATCGACTCGACCACACGCAGCGCACCCTTGGGCGAACTGTCGCCGATGCTGCGTATCAGCCTGGCCTGCACCGCGTCACCCTCGACCTTGACGTGATAGCGGCGTACACGCTCGTTCAAGCGATCAAGTGCCGGCAGGATGTCGTTGCCAGCAGCGTCCTCGCCATCGTCGTAGGAATCAGTGACGTACAAGTCATAGCCGCCCTGCACCGGATTGACCCACAGGCCATAAGGCTTGCGCAGATCATTGCCGGCGAACACGCCCAGCGGCTTGAAGTCCGGCAGCTGCAACACCTGCACGCGGTGGTTGTCGCGTTCGACGATGAACACCAGGTCATCCTGCACGGCAATGCCATTCGGGCGATCGAACTGCCCCAGCGCGGTGCCGGTGCTGCCGACGTCACGCAGATGCTTGCCGGTCTGGCCGTCGTACACCACCAGCTTGTCGGTGGCCTTGGCGGTAGCGATCAGCCACAACCGGCCATCAGCGCCGCGCCAGCTTGCCGGCGAATCAATATTGTCAGCCGGGGTCATCGGAGTCAGGAAGGCTTCGGCCACCAGGCTGGACGGGACGGCGGTCGCGCCCTCGGCGAGGTCGGCAGCAGTCGGCGGCGTGCTGGACTTCGGCACCGGCTGGCAGGCGCTCAGCACCAAGGCAACGGCGGTAGCGAGCAGCGCGGCCCTCACAGCGCCACCTTCACGCCGATCGCGTAGGTACGGCCGTATTCCTCGTTCTGCAGGGTGCGCGAGGACACGCCCTGGTACAGCTCGAGCGGCTCATCCAGCAGATTGGAAGCTTCCAGGTACAGGCTCACGTTCTTGCTCAGCTTGTAGTCGAAGCTGAAGTCGAGCTGGGTATGCGGCGCGACATAGATGTCGAATGCACGGCTGTCGCCGATGGTGTCCAGGTACTCGCTGCGATAGACACCGGCCAGGCGGGTACTGAGGCCGCCCCATTCATAGCCGATATGCGCGCTGTAGATGTTCTTGGACGCACGCGGCAAGTTGAAATCGTCGCGTTCACGTCCAGCGATACCCGGGTCGAAGTCGGTATCCAGCCAGGTGCCGCTGGCACCCACCAGCAGGCCCGACCAGGCGCCAGGCAGGAAGCTCAGCTGCTGCTGCCAGTTGAACTCGGCACCGAACACCTTGGCCTTGTCGCCATTGATGGAACGGGTCACATCGAAGCCCGGATACTCGGGATCATTGTCCGTCACCGTTTGCACGATGTAGCCATCGATGGACTTGTGGAACAGGCCGAGCGAAATGATGCCGCTCTCGCCCAGGTAACGCTCGAAGGAGAAATCCAGGTTGGTGGACTCGTACGGATCCAGGTTGGGATTGCCGATGCGCGCTTCCTCGTCGTCCCGGTTCACGGCCAGACGCGGCGAGACATCACCGAACGACGGGCGCGCCACGGTCTTGTTGAGCGAGCCGCGCAGCACCCAGTCGTTGTTGGTGTCGTAGCGCAGGTGCAGGCCTGGCAGCACGCTGGTATAGCTGTTGTTGGCGATGCGTGGGGTCACCGTGACGGTCTTGCCGTCACTGGCAACATCAACATCGTTGCCGGTGGCGTTGAACTGCGTGTTCTCCACGCGCACGCCGCCGATCACCCGCAGCGCACCGATATCCCAGGTACCCATCGCATAGGCCGAGAAGATGTCTTCATTGGCAACATAGTCCTCTTCCAGCGAGGTCATCCTGTTGCCAGCAACGTCGCCTGACTTCGCACTGTACTTGCTGCCATTGGCTGCCCACCAGGCGCGCATCGCCGCCGAACTCATGCCTTGGCCGAGACTGCCACCGCGATGATCCAGGGTCTTGCCATTCCAGCTGGAAAGATCAACCGCCGGGCCGCTGCGCAGCTCGACCTCATCCACGTTGACATCGCGCTCGCGCCAGCGCCCCAGCACGCCGAACTTGTAGCTGGCCTTGTCACCATCGAAACGGATATTGACCTGCGCACTGCGCTCGCTGTCGTCGATCTGCTTGGGCGAGAGCACCACGCGATCAAACACATAGTTGCCGTTGTCCATCCAGCCGCTGTCGCTCAGGCTCAAGCCGGGAATGCCGCTGTTCTGGTCCAGTGTTGCCGACAGGTCACCGCCGTCATAGTCAAACCGCGCTTCCATCTCGTCGTTCACGCGCTCACGGGTCTTGGTATAACCCACCTTGTAGTCGAGCACGGCAGCGCTCAGGCGGTTCTCGCCGCCCAGACTGACCGCGAGCGTGTTTTCTTCCTTGGTGCGATAGCGCATGCGCTTGCTGATGGCATCGGCCGGCAAGTCGTCCACCTGGTAGCGGCCGTCACCAAGGGCGGTGATTTCACCGTCGCCGAGACCGAAGATCGTGCGCTGGCGGGTTTCGGCATCGTCGAACCGGCTGTATAGCGTGCGCAGGTAGTAGCGGTTGGCATCATCGGGCCGCCAATCGAAATTCAGGTTGGCACCGGTGCGCTCACGCTCGATGGTGTACTTGCGGCGCTGGATCTCCACCGCTGCCAGATCATCATCGGCGCCGCCGTCGTAGTTGTCGTATTCGACTTCGGTGTTGTCGGATTCAAACGTGCGCTTCTGGTAGTTCACACCCAAGGCCACACCGAAGGTTTCCCCAAACACTTCGCTGTAGTTGAACGCGGCCTTCGGGCTGGTCTCGCCCGAAAGTTCCTGGTGGCTGCCTTCCAGCTTGCCCTTCAAGGAGCGACCATCACGGTCGAATGCCGACGCCGACTCCACCACCACCGCGCCACCGATGGCGTCCCCCGGCATGTCCGGTGTGGCCGACTTGATCACCCGCAAGCGTTCCGTGGACTCCGAAGGAATCACATCCAGCGGTGCTGCACGTGACGAATCCTCGGGCGTGCCAATGGCGATGCCATCGATGCTGACGCTGTTGAGGGCCGCATCCAGGCCGCGGATGACCACGAAACGTCCCTCGCCCTGATCGCGGGTGACGCTGACACCTGGCAGGCGCTGCAGCGACTCGGCGACATTCATGTCCGGGTAGTCGCCCATGGAGTCGGAGGCAACCGCATCCTGCACGCCATTGGCATCACGCTTGAGCTCCACCGCCCGGATCTGCGCTTCGCGCTGCGCACGGACTTCAATGCGCTCAAGGTCGATGGCCGCAGCCGCCCCACTGGCCAGCGTGGATGCACCATCGGCCGTGCTGGCCTGCTGCGCATATGCAGGTGCAATGGCCATGCAGGCCACCGCGCTCGTTACCGCCACCACCAAGACGCTCTTGCGCACTACTGCCCCCAATCTGTGTAAAAGATGGGTGTGCACGGTATGTCCGTCCGGTTACGCGACAGTTACAGTGACACAGCGGGAATGTTTCAGTCTGTTACCTGCCGGGTACAGCACGGGCAGGCACAACCAGGCGTGCAATGCGTCACCTGCTTGGCCCCCGCTGCAGCGGCACGATGGTTTGCCAATCGTTGCCCGGACGAGGCGGGCCGCAGGCGGCATTCCGCATTGCCTGACGCCGCAGTCACCTGATACGGATCACGCCAATCCTGCTGACGAAACCTTCCACCTGCATTTCGTAGACGCCATCTGCCTTTCGGGTGAGACATACCCTGGGGTCATCCTTCGACCCGGAAGAATGCCCTCCACGCACCTGCCGCCAGACCTGTCCATTGGCAAGTGCGAACTCGGTTTTCCCGCTCCATCC
This sequence comes from Stenotrophomonas sp., assembly GCF_032066555.1. GTDB lineage: Bacteria > Pseudomonadota > Gammaproteobacteria > Xanthomonadales > Xanthomonadaceae > Stenotrophomonas. The sequence continues at coordinate 428,580 of NZ_DAMBKV010000001.1, read as the reverse complement.
GTTGAACCTGCCCTTGATCACCGATTCGATACGGATGGCATTCTCGATACGGGCTGAAGCGGAACGCTCCACCGTGCGTATCCGCAGCACCTCGGCGCCCACCCCCATCTCATTGCTCGACGGGCATACGATCACCTCGCCCCGGGGCCTGTCCATGTAGCCGGGGCCAGCCGTGACTTCCCACACGCTACGATCGGCCAAGGCAATGATCTCGCCCTGGCGTCCATCCAGACGATCGGGTGCAAGCACGCTGGCCACATGGCACTCCCCGCCCCAACCCAGGCGTGGCAGCAACACCCCCACGACAGCCATCCATGTCATTGCCCGCATGTGTGCTCCTGTTGGACCGCGCGCGTCATCAGCGCTGTCGTACCGTGACCGTGGCAGACACGCCTTCAACCGACATCTCATGACCACCAGCCCGCCGCCTCAACGTTACCCGCGGAGAGCTGCCAAACGCGCGCTGCACGCGCCCGTCGGTCTGCTGCCAGATCTGCCCGTTCTCCAACAGGAACAAGGTTCTTCCCGTCCATCCTTCAAAGCGGCCTTTTATGCGGCTTTCAATGTCATGGGAGCCAGCAACCGACGCCGCACGGGAACTTCGCGCACTTGCCATGGAGTCAACATCCACGTCCGGGTACGCCATCGCATCGGGGGCCCGGACATAGCCGAACTCCGCGTCGTAACGGACCATCCGGTAGTACGCCCCGTCCTGCTGTCGACGCCGCAGCGGCTCCAGGCGACCATGCCCCAGATCGATGTACGCCACGCCGTTGCGAAAGATCACTTCGCCGGGGTTGACCACCTCCTGCTCCAATGGCGGCAGCACCGGCAGGGCGTTCCCATGCCCCGTCCACATTGCGAGCAGCAACACTGCCAGCCTGGCAATCCCCGGGTTGCACATGCGCCTGTTTTCCTTGGGCTCCCTCTTCGACTCCACAAGGTACACGCACCGGGGCGCTAAAATGGCAGCCCCCTCCTGCTCGATCACTCCCATGAAAATCGTCGAAGTCCGTCATCCCCTGGTCCAGCACAAGATCGGCCTGCTCCGCGACGCCTCCATGAGCACCAAGGATTTCCGTGAGGTGGTCAATGAACTGGGTACCTTGCTGGCCTACGAGGCCACCGCCAACCTGGAAACCGAGAGCCACACCATGGACGGCTGGGCCGGGCCGGTGCAGGTGCAGCGCATTGCCGGCGCCAAGATCACCGTGGTGCCTATCCTGCGTGCAGGCCTGGGCATGCTGACCGGCGTACTGTCGCTGATTCCCGCCGCGCGCGTAAGCGTTGTCGGCCTGCAACGCGACGAAGAAACCCTGCAGCCCGTACCCTACTTCGAGCGCCTGACCGGCCGCCTGGAAGAACGCGATGCATTGATCCTGGACCCGATGCTGGCCACCGGCGGCACCTTGATCGCCACCATCGACATGCTCAAGCGGGCCGGCGCCCGGCGCATCAAGGGCATCTTCCTGGTCGCCGCACCGGAAGGCCTGAAGGCACTGGAAGCCGTACATCCGGACGTGGAGGTATATACCGCCGCCATTGACGAGCGCCTCAACGAAAAGGGATACATCATGCCGGGCCTGGGCGACGCCGGTGACCGCATCTTTGGTACCCGGATCGGTTGACCCTCGCAACCTGCCCGTTGAAGATCGCCACGATCACCCTGCCCGAAAGGTGGATACGATGAAACGCGCACTTTTCCTGGCCCTGGCAGCGGCACTGGCAGTTGCCATGCCCACCGCCAGTGGCGCCGACAAGGTCACCACCACGCCCGTCCAGTTTGCCAAGGGCACGAGCAGTTTCAGCACCACCCACAGCCTGCAGGGCTACGACAGCGTGAACTACACGCTGGCTGCCAAAGCCGGGCAATCCATGCGGATAAGCCTGACCGGCAACAGCAACGTCGGTTTCAATATCTACGCCCCCGACGACATTCCCGGCGTTGCCACGGCTCTTGGCAGTGGCAGCGAGGGGCAGGACTGGCACGGCGTACTGTCCGCCTCCGGAACCTATACCGTGCAGGTGTATCAGGTGCGTGCGGCGGCCCGCCGCGGCAGCCGCGCGACCTATGCGATCAGCTTCGCGATTCACTGACGGCATTCCTGCGGGTGCTTGCCACGGCAATGCAGGCGTCATCACACGGGTGGAATGAAGGGCGGCTCAAGCGCCCTTCTCCGCTGCCAGATCACGGATCGCCCCGTATCTGCACATCAACGGCGCAGCCAACGTTCATCCGCGGGAGTGGGTGCCGCCAATACCTCCCGCGCCTGCTCATCCTGCAGCAGTTGCGCCCGCAGGAATGCGGTCCCCAGATCGCGAGCACGCTCGAACAGGAGTTCCGGTTCTCCGCCGATCAGATTGTGATCGCCGCCGGCAAGCACCACGCCGGTCTTGTCGCCGGCAGGCGCCGTTTCCACGGGATAGAGATGGTCCACCGGGTCACTGACGAAGCCCGGCACCAGGTCCTTGTCCCCCGTGACCAGCAACAGCGGCACTGCCAATGAGGCATACGACTGTTCGTTGATCAGGCCCGGAATGCGCCCCGGGGAGGAAAAACCAAGCACAGCCACGACCGATGGGTCACGCAACGGCCCAAGCCCGCTCAGGGCGCCGCCCAGCGCTGCCGAAATCAAGGTCCCCAGACTATGGCCGGTCGCGGCAACCGGCTTTCCCGGCCAATGTGCAGCCGCGTAAGTGCTGACCGCGCGCATGTCGGCAAACCGTTCGCTCAAACCCTGCTGCAGCGAGAAACGCTCACGCTCCGGATACTTCATCGAATCCACATGCAGCGGCGCCAACACCACGAATCCGGCATCCGCCCACGACCGCAGCAGGCGATCGTAGCGTTCGGGCCAGGCCCCATGTCCGGATGAGAACAACACGACGCCGCGCACCTGTGTCGGTTCCCAGATCGCCAGCGTGGTGGAGCGCTCGGCACTGACCTGTAGCGGCAGTACCTGGCTGGGAGCCGCCAGCGCGATAGCCGCCGGCCCCAACAGCATGAGCACGGCGAGTCCGGCACGTTGCAGCAGAGAATGAAGTTTCAAGACATTGCCCCGATCTGGATGATGGGACCAATGTCGGTTTTGAAGACTTCCGGAATCAGTGCCGGAAGTCAGTTTTTTCAGCTGCCGTTGGTCAGTTCAGGCGGCCAGGGTCCGCGCCTTCAACTCGCCGACTTCATGAGCGGTCGCAAAGCGCCCCTTCTCATCACGCACCACCTGCGCCATTGCGCACTGCGGATCATGGGTGAAGAACAAATGCACGTTGCGCGCCAGTTTGTCCTCAAGGAACGCCCGCTTCTCGTCGATCAACAACTCGGCATTGCGGTCATAGCCCATGGTGATCGGCACATGTACCCAGGAGCGCCCCGGGATCAGATCCGCGCAGAACACCACGCCGCCGCGCGGCTGGCCGTTGACCCGCTCGGGGCCGACGATCTCGGCCAGCATCAAGCCTGGCGTGTGACCGTCACTGAAGCTGAAACGCACCGATTCGCCCAGCGCTTTCGAATAGGCGCCGCTGACGATCTCAAGGCGTCCACTGGCTTCCAGCAACCCGCTCAATTCGGGAATGAAGCTGGCCCGATCACGCGGATGCGGATGCTTGGCCCGCTCCCAATGTTCCGCGCCGATCACGAAGGTCGCATTGGGAAACAACAGCTCCGGCTCGCGACCTTCCGACCACGGTGCCAGCAAGCCCCCTGCGTGATCGAAATGGAGATGACTCAGCACCACCACGTCGATGTCTTCATGCTCGAAGCCTGCTTCACGCAGCGAATCGATCAGCACATGGCGCGGCTCCTGTACACCGTAGCGCTCACGCAACTTGGGCTCGAAGAAAGCACCGATGCCGGTTTCGAACAATACGGTCTTGCCCCCCAACGGACTGGCCAGCAACGCCCGGCATGCCAGTTCAATGCGGTTGGCGTCATCGGCCGGCGCCCACCGTTCCCACAATGCCTTGGGGGCGTTGCCGAACATTGCACCGCCATCGAGTTTTTGCGAGTTACCGCGAATCGACCATAGTTTCATATGAAAAATTCTACCCGCAGCGCGTTAAATATTCGCAAGGAATCGGCGCCGGATAATTGACGGGCGGTCGATGCAGATAGGAAACGCGCTGTTATGTGATGTTTGGCGGCGGCGGGGCGCCGAAGGGCCGTGGTTTGGGTTTTTGTTTGGGTTTTTGTTTGGGTTTGGGTTTGGTCCTGCCCCTGCTCTCATGCCGTCATTCCCGCGAAGGCGGGAATCGCTCTTGCCCTTCGCCTTTCGATCTTCGCTCTTCGCCCGTTTAACTCAGCCCTCACCCGCCCGTTCCCCCAAGCGGAGAAGCAACTGCAAGAACCAGAGCAGGAGCGATTCCCGCCTTCGCGGGAATGACGACTGTAAAGCGAAGCCAAAGCGATTCCCGCCTTCGCGGGAATGACGACTGTAAAACGAAGCCAAAGCGATTCCCGCCTTCGCGGGAATGACGGCAAAGATCAAGAGCCAACGCCTTTCCCGCAGCCAAATAAAAACCCCGCCGAAGCGGGGTTTTCTGGTGTCCTCAGTCAGCCTTGCCCGACTTGCGAACCTCGGCACTACCCACCGGGTTGCGCGGATCGCTGCCGCCACTGAGCACATTGCTGCGCCGATCCCACTCCACCGTCTGCAGGTTGCCCCAGACATGGCTGGAACCGCGTCCGCCTTCGGCCGAGTCGCCCGGCAGTTCAACCTTGTGGCCCATCGCCTGCAGCTGCCTGGCGACCTCCGGCGAGAACGCGCCGGTTTCCGCCGAAATCTCATCCGGCAACCACTGGTGGTGATAGCGCGGCAAGGCGGCTACCTGCTGTGCGTCCAGACCGGCGTCATAGCCGAGGATGCCAAGCAGGACCATGGTGATGATGCGGCTGCCACCCGGCGTACCAATCACCACGACCTTGTCATCGTTTTCCATGAAGGTCGGCGTCATCGAGCTGAGCATGCGCTTGCCCGACTTCGGCGCATTGGCCTCGTAGCCCATCACGCCAAAGGCGTTGGGGGTACCCGGCTTGAGCGCGAAGTCGTCCATCTCGTTGTTCAGCAGCACGCCGGTGCCCGCCGGAATGAGGCCCGAGCCATACAGCAGGTTCACCGTCTGGGTGCCGCCAACGCGGTTGCCTTCGCTGTCGATGATGGAGAAATGCGTGGTCTCGTCGTCTTCCAGCGGCGTCGGGTTGCCCGACAGCAGGTCACTGGGGGTGGCCTTTTCCGGATGGATGGTGGCGCGCAGGCCCTGCGCGTAGTCGCGGCTGGTCAGCACCTTCTGCGGGATGTCGACGAAGTCCGGATCACCGAGGAAGAACGTACGGTCGCGATAGGCACGACGCATCGCCTCCACCACCAGGTGGGTGCTGTGTGCCTGATCCATCTTGGCCAGATCCCAGGGCTCCAGGATCTGCAGCATCGAGGCCAGCGCGATACCGCCGGAGGATGGCGGCGAGGCCGTGGTGATCTTCCAGCCACGGTAGTTGAACACGATCGGCTCACGGGTCTTGACCGTATAGCCGGCCAGTTCCTCGGCAGTCCAGCGGCCACCGGCCTGCTTCACGCCGGCCAGCAGCTTGCGCCCGGTCTCGCCGCGGTAGAAGCCATCAAAGCCGTTGGCGGCCAGCAGCTGCAGCGTATGCGCCAACTCCGGCTGCTTGAAGATATCGCCCTCGGCAATCGGCTTGCCGTTGCGCAGGTAGACCTCACGGGTCCCCGGGTAACGGTCCATGACTTCGCGGCGGGTGGCATAGCCACGGGCCATGCGTGCATACACCGGGAAACCATCGGTGGCCACGCGGATTGCCGGTGCCAATGATTCGCGCAGCGGCAGCTTGCCATGCTCGCGCGCCAGCTTCACCAGCGCTGCCGGCAGACCTGGGATACCGGCTGACCACGGGCCATTGACCGAACGGTCGCGGTCCAGCTCACCATTCTTGTCCAGGAACTGCTCGGGCGTTGCGGACTCGGGCGAGGTTTCACGCGCATCCAGCATCAGGTCCTTGCCGGTCTTGGCGTCGTGCAGCAGGAAGAACCCGCCACCGCCCAAACCCGAGCTGATCGGCTCGACCACGGCCAAGGTGGAGGAAACGGCTACCGCGGCATCGAACGCATTGCCGCCCTTGCCAAGGATTTCCATGCCGGCCTGGGTGGCCAGCGCGTGGCCACTGGCGATCGCCGCGCCATCGGGATGTGCGGCACGCGCCGGCGCGGTATCGGCTGCCCACGCAGCCGGTGGCAGCACCAGTGCGAACAGCAGCAGGGAACGGGCAACGAGTTTCATGCCGTTGGATTCTCCGATTGGTAAAACTCAGGGTGATCACGACGCAGGCCGGCCAGCTTGGCCAGCAACTGGTCTTCGGTTTCGACGATCTCCGGGTCCGGGTCGATGCATTCGACCGGGCACACCACCACGCATTGCGGCTCATCGAAATGACCGACACATTCGGTACAACGGGCCGGATCGATCACATAGATCGTCTCGCCCATTGCGATGGCCTGGTTGGGACAGGCGGGCTCGCAGACGTCGCAGTTGACGCAGAGCTCATTGATTTTGAGTGACATTGTTGCGGTGTTCCCGTCGGAGCGGGGCTTGCAACCGGCGACTGCCGGTTCATCGGTCCTGCTGTTCATGGCCTGCCAGGGGCAGCGCCGACAGCAAGCTTACCGGATACTGGTTTTGCCGGGGCCCAAGACATTGCTTCCACAGCGTTCTGCGTGTGTGAATGCCGGCTTTGTTGGGGCCGGGCCTGCGCAGCGTTGGTCTGTTTACGCCAGACGGGAGCTGGGGCAACGGCAAGAGCGACCCCCGCCTCCGCGGGGATGACGCGCTGGCAAAGGCGGAGCCGCTACGCGCCCCCGCGCCCGCTGGAACAGGGCTCAAGCCAGAGCAGACCTGCAACAGAAGCCAAAACCCGAGCCAGAGCAGTAGCTAGAGCAACAGCCAGAGCGATCCCCGCCTTCGCGGGGATGACGCGCTGGCAAAGGCGGAGCCGCTACGCGGCCCCGCGCCAGTGCGTCACTTGGCTTCGACGAAGATGTAGTCGGCGCCGGTCGGCTTGACGATGGTCTGCACGCGGGCGTTGTCAGCGGCATCGCCGATGAACACCACACGCACGCCCTTCATCGAGTCAGCCTGCACGTCCTTGAAACCGGTTTCGATCAGGTCGGCCATCTTGGCCGAGTTCGACGAACCGAAAGCCAGCATGTTGCCCGGCTGGATGCCACGGCCGATGGCGGTGGTGGCGCTCTCGACCTGGCGGTCGTACTTGGCGGCGAATTCCGGATCCGATGCCGGCGGCAGGTAATACAGGAACGGGCTTGCAGTGATGTTGCCCATGTTCTGCACCGCAACTGCCTGCAGGTACTTCTTCCAACCCGCGTCGTCATCCTTGGCCGGGGCGACCAGCGCCTGCTGCGCTTCGACTACCGGTGCTTCTTCTTTCTTGCAGGCCGTTACAGCCAGCACCATCGAGGCGGCAAGCAGCACGCGCATCGTGTTCTTCATGATCGTTCTCCCGTTGAAAAGTGGTGTTACTGAAAAGATTCACTGCCCGCGCGCTTCGCGGGCCTTGCGCAACGCCTCAAGCACAGTGGCCGGCACGAAACCGGAGACATCCCCGCCCAGCCGCGCGATTTCACGCACCAGCGAGGAGGAAATGAAGCTGTGCTGCTCGGAGGGGGTAAGGAACAGCGTCTCCACCTCCGGAATCAGGTGGCGGTTCATGCTCGCCATCTGGAATTCGTACTCAAAATCGGACACCGCACGCAGACCACGCAGCAGCACCCCGCCGTGCACCGAGCGCACGAAGTGGGCCAGCAAGGTGTCGAAGCCGACCACTTCCACGTTGTCGTGGTGTTGCAGCGCTTCCACCGCCAACGCCACACGCAGCTCCAGCGGCAGCGTCGGCCCCTTGGAGGGGCTCTGCGCCACGCCGACCACCACCTTCTCGAACAGCGGCGCGGCGCGGTTCACCAGGTCGATGTGACCATTGGTGATCGGGTCGAAAGTGCCCGGGTATACGGCGATGCGGCGATTGGCTGAAGTCATGCGGGTTCGGTCGCGTTCATGTCGCCGCGAAGTGTAGCAGCGGCCCGGCGGTAGAGGGCATAGGCCACCTCACGGGTGTTGCCCTCGCGCCATAGCTGCCATTCGGCAGGCAGCTGTAATGCCGCATCAACCGGCGCCTCAAGGTACAACCAGGCGTCGGCGGCCAGATGCCTGGGCAGGCGTGCGATCACCTGGTCCCACAAGCCGTCGGCAAAAGGAGGGTCCAGAAACACCAGATCGGCCTGCGCGGGCGGCGCACTGCTCAGCCATTGCAGGGCATCGCCGGCAATCACCTCGACCAGCTCCCCTGCCTCCAGCCTACCAACCACCCCGCGAAGGGCGGCCACCAGCCGTGGATCGCGCTCCACCAGCTGTGCCGACGCCGCACCGCGCGATACCGCCTCCAGCCCCAGCGCGCCGCTGCCGGCAAACAGGTCCAGGACACGTGCGCCCGGCAATTTGGGCATCAACCAGTTGAACAGGGTCTCGCGGACCCGGTCGCTGGTCGGACGCAGACCCGGCAATTCAGGCACCTGCAAACGGGTATTTCGCCATCGGCCACCGACGATGCGCACCTGGCCGGTGCCGACCGGCGCCTTGCCTCGGGCCGGACTCATCCGGCCCGCACCGGCAAAACCAAGGACAAAACGCGGCAAATCAAATACATCGGCAACCCGGGTTCACCAGCTTCAAGTGCTGCAGATGATAGACCAGCGCCCACCCCGGCCGCGCCTGACTTGAAATCGGCCCATTCACCCTTACCCAAGCTGCAGCCGTCGCGCAGCTGCGCGCCCCATCAGCAACGGAGCACCCGACCGATGACCAACCCGAATCACAAGGAAACCCGCGGTTTCCAGACCGAGGTGAAGCAGCTGCTGCACCTGATGATCCACTCGCTGTACTCGAACAAGGAAATCTTCCTGCGCGAGCTGGTGTCCAATGCCGCCGACGCCGCCGACAAGCTGCGTTTCGAAGCGCTGACCCAGCCCGAGCTGCTCGAAGGCGGCGCGCCGCTGCGCATCCGCATCGAGGCCGACCCGGCCGCGCGCACCCTGACCATCGACGACAACGGCATCGGCCTGAGCCGCGATGAGGCCATCGCCCACCTCGGCACCATCGCCAAGTCGGGCACCGCCGAGTTCCTGAAGAACCTGTCCGGTGACCAGAAGAAGGACTCCAACCTGATCGGCCAGTTCGGCGTGGGCTTCTATTCGGCCTTCATCGTGGCCGACCAGGTCGACGTCTACAGCCGCCGTGCCGGCCTGCCGGCCAGCGAGGGCGTGCATTGGTCGTCCAGGGGCGAAGGCGAGTTCGAGGTCGAGACCATCGACAAGCCCGAGCGCGGCACCCGCATCGTGCTGCACCTGAAGGAAGGCGAAGACAGCTATACCGATGGCTGGCAGCTGCGCAGCCTGATCAAGAAGTACTCCGACCACATCGGCCTGCCGATCGAGCTGCAGAAAGAACACCACGGCGACGACGCCGACAAGCCGGCCACGCCGGAGTGGGAGACCGTCAACCGCGCCAACGCACTGTGGACCCGCGCCAAGTCCGAGATCACGGACGAGGAGTACAAGGAGTTCTACAAGCACATCGCCCACGACCCCACCGATCCACTGGCCTGGACCCACAACAAGGTCGAGGGCAAGCTGGAGTACACCTCGCTGCTGTATACCCCCGGCCGCGCCCCGTTCGACCTGTACCACCGCGACGCGCCCAAGGGCCTGAAGCTCTATGTGCAGCGCGTGTTCGTCATGGACCAGGCCGAGCAGTTCCTGCCGCTGTACCTGCGCTTCATCAAGGGCGTGGTCGATTCCAACGACCTGCCGTTGAACGTGTCGCGTGAAATCCTGCAGTCCGGCCCGGTGATCGACTCGATGAAGTCGGCGCTGACCAAGCGTTCGCTGGACATGCTGGAGAAGCTGGCCAAGGACAAGCCGGAGGACTATGCGGGCTTCTGGAAGAACTTCGGCCAGGTGCTGAAGGAAGGCCCGGCCGAGGATTACGGCAACCGCGAGAAGGTCGCCGGCCTGCTGCGCTTCGCCTCCACCCATGACAGCAGCGGCGAGCAGAGTGTCGCGCTGGCCGATTACGTCGGTCGCATGATCGAAGGCCAGGACAAGCTCTATTACCTGACCGGCGAGAGCTACCAGCAGGTCAAGGACAGCCCGCACCTGGAGGTGTTCCGCAAGAAGGGCATCGAAGTGCTGCTGATGACCGACCGCATCGATGAGTGGCTGATGAGCTACCTCAACGAGTTCGATGGCAAGTCCTTTGTCGATATCGCCCGTGGCGACCTGGACCTGGGCAAGCTGGAGACCGAAGAGGACAAGAAGGCACAGGAAGAAGTCGCCAAGACCAAGGAAGGCCTGGCCACGCGCCTGAAGGCCGCGCTGGGCGAGGAAGTGGCCGAAGTCCGCGTCTCGCACCGCCTTACCGATTCGCCGGCGATCCTGGCCATCGGCGAGCAGGACCTGGGCCTGCAGATGCGCCAGATCCTGGAAGCCAGCGGCCAGAAGGTGCCGGACAGCAAGCCGGTATTCGAGTTCAACCCGGGCCACCCGCTGATCGAGAAGCTGGATGCCGAGCCCGACATGGACCGCTTCAACGACCTGGCCCACGTCCTGTTCGACCAGGCCGCGTTGGCCGCTGGCGACAGCCTGAAGGACCCGGCCGGCTACGTCCGCCGCTTGAACAAGCTGCTACTGGAACTGTCGGCCTGACGACCCGCACCCTCCCTTAGCGCAACGAAGGGAGGGCTGCCCTGTAGTGCCGAGCCATGCTCGGCAGGGGCTTTCCCGGCAACTCCTGTAGTGCCGAGCCATGCTCGGCAGAGGCTTTCCCGGCAATTCCTGTAGTGCCGAGCCATGCTCGGCAAAAGCTTTCCCGGCAATTCCTGTAGTGCCGAGCCATGCTCGGCAAAAGCTTTCCCGCTAAAGCCACAAAGCTGCCCTCCCCCCAACCCTTCTCCCGTGAACGGGAGAGGGGCTTCAATCAACAACGGCCCGTAGTGCCGAGCCATGCTCGGCAGAAGCTTTCCCGCTGAAGCCCAAAGCCGCCCTCACCCCAACCCCTCTCCCGTGAACGGGAGAGGGGCTTCAATCAACTGCCCTTGCGCTAGCCTCATGCCGGCCAAGTGACCGCCGGTGGTAACATAGACATCTGATTTCAGGCCTTTTTCCTCCATGTTCAGCTTTTTCCGCCGCAAAAAGACCGACGACGCCCAACAGTCCGCCAAGCCGTCCACGCTGAGCCCCGAGGAACTGGCCGCCGCCTTCCCACAAGCACCCTCGGCACAGGCCCCCCTGCCAGCAGAACCGTCGCCGGCCGAAGTACCCGTGGCAGCACCGGCAACTGAAGTTGCCGCCGCACCCGTAGCCACGCCTGAGCAGGCTGTCGAAGTCGAAGTCGAAGCCGCGCCTGTCGCCGCAGCGATGCCGGCCGCAGCCCCCATTGCCGCCGAATCACCCTCGCCTGCAATCTCGCCTGCGATTGTCGAACCTGTCGTCGTCGCCCTTGCCGCCCCGACACCTGCACCTGCAGCACCCGCACCCGCACCCGTTGTGGCCGAGATCAGCAACGCCAACGACTCCGACGCAGCGCTGATTCCAGCCAACGCCGCACCTGCTGCCCCGGCCGGCAAGCTCGGCTGGCGCGACCGCCTGCGCAACAGCAGCTTCGCGCGCAGCTTCGGCGGCCTGTTCTCGCGCAACCCCAAGCTCGACGACGACCTGCTCGACGAGATTGAAACCGCCCTGATCACCGCCGACGTCGGTGTGCCGGCCACCACCGCGCTGGTGGAAAACCTGCGCAAGCGGATGAAGTCGCGCGAGTTCGCCGACGCCAACGCCTTGCTGGCGGCACTGCGTGCCGACCTGATCGCACTACTGCAGCCGGTCGCCAAGCCGCTGGTCATCGACACCAATGCAAAACCATTCGTGATCCTTACCGTCGGCGTCAACGGCGTCGGCAAGACCACCACCATCGGCAAGCTGGCCAAGCGCTTCAAGGACCAGGGCCATAGCCTGATGCTGGCCGCCGGTGATACCTTCCGCGCCGCCGCCGTCGCCCAGCTGCAGATCTGGGGCGAGCGCAACGGTGTGGCCGTGGTCGCCCAGGGCCAGAACGCCGATGCCGCATCGGTCGCCTTTGATGCCCTGCAGGCCGGCAAGGCGCGCGGCACCAGCGTGCTGATCGCCGACACCGCCGGCCGCCTGCACACCCAGACCGGCCTGATGAACGAGCTGAGCAAGATCCGCCGCGTGCTGGGCAAGATCGACGAGACCGCGCCGCATGAAGTGCTGATGGTGATCGACGGCACCACCGGCCAGAACGCGCTCTCGCAGCTGCGCCAGTTCCACGCCGCTGCAGGTGTAACCGGCCTGGTGGTCACCAAGCTGGACGGCACCGCCAAGGGCGGCGTGGTATTCGCACTGGCCCGCGAGTTCGGCATCCCGATCCGCTTCGCCGGCATCGGCGAGCGCCCGGAAGACCTGCGCGTGTTTGATCCGGAAGCCTTCGTCGACGCGCTGCTGCCGCAAGCGCTGGGCGCTTGATCTGAAGCCCCTCTCCCGTTTACGGGAGAGGGGTTGGGGTGAGGGCAAGCTCTACAAGCAGAATCAAAAGCTCCCCTCATCCGCCCCTTTCGGGGCACCTTCTCCCGCAAGCGAGAGAAGGGAAACGCGCAATCGCAAGCCTTCGCGAGCCCATGCCCAACTTCCCCAGCCAACTCCTGACCTGGTTCGACCAGCACGGCCGCCACGATCTGCCCTGGCAGCATCCGCGCTCGCCCTACCGGGTGTGGCTGTCGGAAATCATGTTGCAGCAGACCCAGGTCGCCACGGTCATCCCGTACTTCCAGCGCTTCGTGCAGTCCTTCCCGACGCTGGCCGACCTTGCCGCTACCGACAACGATACGTTGATGGCGCATTGGGCCGGCCTGGGCTACTACGCGCGCGCGCGCAACCTGCATGCCGCAGCCAGACAATGCGTCGAGCTGCATGGCGGCGAACTGCCGCGCGATTTCGATGCCCTGCTTGCCCTGCCCGGCATTGGCCGCAGCACCGCCGGCGCCATCCTCAGCCAGGCCTGGAACGACCCGTTCGCGATCCTCGATGGCAACGTCAAGCGCGTCTTGACGCGCTATCACGGCATCAGCGGCTTTCCCGGCCTGCCCGCCATCGAGAAACAACTGTGGGCGCAGGCCCAGGCCCATGTCGCACAGGTACCGGCCGGGCGCATGGCCGACTACACCCAGGCGCAAATGGACTTCGGCGCCACCCTGTGCACGCGGGCAAAGCCCGCCTGCATCCTGTGCCCGCTGCAGAACAGTTGCGCCGCGCATGCGCAGGGTCTGGTCGATGCACTGCCAACCCCCAAACCCAGCAAGGTGCTACCCGAACGCGAGGCCAGTGCGCTGCTGCTGGAAGATGCACAAGGCCGCATCCTGTTGCTCAAGCGCCCTCCCACCGGCATATGGGCCTCGCTGTGGACCTTGCCGCAGGCCGAGACCGACACCGAACTACGCGAATGGTTTGGCGCCACGGTGAAGGGCGATTACGACAACGCCGACGAGCTGCCGCTGATCGTGCACACCTTCAGCCACTACCGCCTGCATCTGCAGCCACTGCACCTGCGCAAGGTCGCACTCAAGTCCAAGGTCGGTGACAATGCCGATCTACGCTGGGTAGCGCGTGACGAACTGGCCGCACTCGGCCTTCCCGCCCCCATCCGCAAACTGCTGGATCGTCATCCGGCGCATTGATTCGACAGGACCCCACCATGCCCCGCTCCGTCTTCTGCCAATACGAACAACGCGAAACCGAGGGTCTGGATTTCGTGCCCTATCCGGGCGAACTGGGCCAGCGCATTTTCGCCAACATCGGCAAGCAGGCCTGGGCCGCATGGCTGGCGCACCAGACCATGCTGATCAACGAGAACAGGCTGTCGCCGCGCGACCCCAAGCACCGCGCCTTCCTCGAGGAAGAGCTGGTGAAGTATCTGTTCGCCGGCGGCGCGGAAAAGCCGGCCGGCTACGTCGCGCCGGAAGCGGAATAAAGCCGGACCCCTGTAGTGCCGAGCCATGCTCGGCAGGGGCATTCCCCGCGCCCCTGTAGTGCCGAGCCATGCTCGGCAAGGGCTTTACCGGCGGCGGTTGATCCGTGCATGAAGGCCCCTGCCGAGCATGGCTCGGCACCACAGGGGGGCTTCAATTCGTTTCGCGGCCCTGATCTGCGGCACGCTCGGAAATCTTGGCTTCACGCAGCTCCTTTTCAGAGGAGCGCAAGGCCTTCACGTCCAGCGGCTGGATGCTTTCGATCCGGCATGGCACATGGGCCATCGGCCCGGCACCATGCACGATGACGCGGTCAAACCGTGCCGACACCTGCCCCAACATATTGGTCACGGTGATCGCCGGCGAAAACGACAGGTCCGTACACGGCCCGCTCAGATTCAACAGCCAGGCTTCATTCGGGCGTGTCCATACCGCCAACGCGCTATCACCGAGCTCGGTCCAGCCGTTGAGCGAGCCGAAATACCGGAAGCTGTTGACCGGCTCACCAGCATGCGCGCGATACAGCTCAAGGCGCTCGGCGCTGGTCAATTTGCCGGTGGTCGCACACCCGCCAAGAACAACGGCAAGCAACGTCGCAACAAGTACTTTCTTCATGGCAGCAATCCTCTTTGAAGGAAACAACCTGGTTCCATGACCGCAAGCACCAACCAGAGCATGGTAGTCCCTTGGCGATCAGGGGACTACATCCGCCAAATACCGCCTAGACCCCACTGCTGGCCAGTTCATGCAACCGCCCCTGGCGCAACTCCAACACACGGTCCAGCTTGCGCGCCAGACTGCGGTCATGAGTGACCAGAACCAGGCTGGTGCGGTGGACGCGGTTCAACTCAAGCATCAGATCGAACACGGTCGCGGCGGTCTTGTCGTCCAGATTGCCGGTGGGCTCGTCGCCAAGCACGCAGCCTGGCTGGTTGACCAGGGCACGCGCGACCGCGGTACGTTGACGTTCGCCTCCGGACAGCTCGCCCGGCTTGTGATCCAGGCGGTGGCCCAGCCCAACCGATTCCAGCAGCGCCTTGGCGCGGACGCTGGCACCGGCCGGGTCACTGCCTCCCAGCATCACCGGAATCATCACATTCTCAAGCGCGGTGAATTCCGGCAGCAGGTGATGAAACTGGTAGACGAAGCCCAGTGAGCTGTTGCGCAGCTTGCCGCGCGCGGCATCAGACAGCGCCGACATCCGCTGACCGGCGACATAGACCTCGCCGGCAGTGGGAATATCCAAGCCGCCCAACAGGTGCAGCAAGGTGCTCTTGCCTGCGCCCGAGGCGCCCACGATGGCCACGGTTTCGCCCGCGGCCACGTTCAAATCCAGGCCGTCGAACACCGGCGTGTGCATCTTGCCTTCGGCGTAGGTCTTGCCCAGTCCCTCGGCGCGGATTACCGATTCCATCAATGCGTTCTCATTCATAGCGCAGCGCCTCCGCCGGCTGGGTGCGGGCTGCGCGCCACGCCGGGTACAGGGTCGCGGCAAAGCTCATCAGCAGCGCCACCACGGTGATCACCACGATGTCGCCGGTCTGCATGTCGGTCGGCAGGCCGGTGATGTAGTACACATCTTCCGGCAGCAGCTTGATGTTGAAGATGCTCTCGATCAGGCCAAGGATGCGTTCCAGATTGAGGGTCAAGGTGATGCCGCTGATCACGCCGACAATGGTGCCGAACACACCGATCAAGGTGCCCTGCACCATGAACACCTGCATCACTCCGCCCGGCGTCAGGCCCAGGGTACGCAGGATGGCGATATCAGCCTGCTTGTCGGTGACCAGCATCACCTGCGAGGACACCAGGTTGAATGCGCCCATCGCTACGATCAGCGACAGCAGGATGCCCATCACCGTCTTTTCCATGCGCAGCGAGTGGTAGAGATTTGCGTTCTCCTGCGTCCAGTCACTCACCCGGTAGTAACCGTTCAGGTTGACCGCCAGATCGCGGGCCACGGTATAGGCCTGGTCCATGTCGTGCATTTTCAGGCGCACGCCGGTAACACCGTCCATGCGCAGCACCCGCTCCATGTCCTGCATGTTGGTGAAGGCGACGCCGCGGTCGACTTCATTGGAGCCGGCCTCGAAGATGCCGCTGACCTTGAAGCGCTTGACCCGCGGCATGGCGCCCATCGGCGTGCCCTGCACCTCGGCCAGCGTCGCCACGACACTGTCGCCGACATCCACGCCCAACCAGATCGCCAGCTCCTTGCCGACCACCATGTTGAATTCGCCGGGCTGCAGGCTGTCCAGCTTGCCCTTGGTCATCTTCTCGGCCAGCACCGAGACCTTGGATTCCTGCGCCGGGTCAACGCCCTGGATGATCGCGCCCTGCACCCGCAGGCCGCTCAACATGCCCTGGATCTCGATATACGGCGCGGCACCGGCCACGCGCGGATCCTTGGTCGCCACGTCGATGGCGTGCTGCCAATTGGCCATCGGCTCGCCGTCGGCGCTGACCGTGGCATGGGCCGACATCTGCAGCAGGCGGTCGCGGATCTCCTTCTGGAAGCCACTCATCACCGCCAACGTGGTGATCAGCACCATCACCCCGAGCGCGATGCCGAGGATGGACGCCATGGAGATGAAGGAAATGAAGCCGTTGCGGCGCTTGGCGCGCAGATAGCGCAATCCGATTGCGACAGGTAAGGGTTTGAACATGCGTGTCTGCCCGTGAACTGGCAGCTATGGTGCCACTCCCGGCGGCTGGCGGGAAACGCCATGTGCCTTTACGGCCAGTCGCAGTTCACGTCGCCGCGCACGCGGCAAGGTATCCGGCCAGAACAGCAGCTGCCGGCACCGCCGGCCCGATCGCCAGCGCAACACCAGCAGCGGCCCCCGCTCCAGCAACTCGACCCGCTCCATCGGCATTCCATCGACGCTGGGCACTGCCGGCGGCGACGGTATCAGCAGTTTGCATCCGGGCCTGCGCGACTCCGTCCGCGCCTGCATCAGCCCCACAGCGAACACGCACGCGGCCGACGGCCAGGCCAGCGCGGGCGGCAGATCACAGTTCAACAGGGAAACGGCGGCGAGCGCCGCCAGGCCTGACAACGCGCCGGTCAACCAGCGCGACGGGCGCCACTCATACCGGAAGGGAGCGGATGTAACTGATGAGCGCTGCCTGCGACGCATCCGGACAGGCCTCGTAGCCCATGGACCAGCGCCACAACTTATCGTCTTCGGTCTCCAGCAACTGCAGGAAAACCTCGCGTTCGGCGGCAGGTGCATCCAGCCAGCGGCGGTCAAGATAACGGCCGAACAGCTGATCAAGCTCACGCATGCCGCGCCGGCAGCGCCAGCGCAGCTTCTTCAACAGGATTTCGTCTTCGGTCTGCATGGCTCTGAGCTCAAGCCCCTCTCCCGTTTACGGGAGAGGGGTTGGGGTGAGGGCAGCTCCTGGAGGAATTCATCCAGACCGCCACTCAACATTCAACAAAGGCAGCGTCAAAAGCTCCCCTCATCCGCCCCTTCGGGGCACCTTCTCCCGCACGCGGGAGAAGGGAGAACAACTGCACATCAAGAGCTGGAACCCCAGCTTGCGCCGGGGCAAGCCCGCATCAAGCGCGGCGCGCCATCATCAGCTTCTTGATCTCGGCAATTGCCAGTGCCGGGTTCAGGCCCTTCGGGCAAGTGCGTGCGCAGTTCATGATGGTGTGGCAGCGGTACAGTTTGAACGGATCTTCCAGATCGTCCAGGCGTGCGCCGGTGTCTTCATCGCGCGAATCGATGATCCAGCGATAGGCCTGCAGCAGGATCGCCGGGCCCAGGTAACGCTCGCCGTTCCACCAGTAGCTCGGGCAGCTGGTCGAGCAGCAGGCGCACAGGATGCACTCGTATAGGCCGTCCAGCTTCTTGCGGTCGTCCGGCGACTGCAGGCGTTCGCGGTCTGCCGGTGCCGGGGTCTGGGTGCGGATCCACGGCTTGATCGAGGCGTACTGCGCGTAGAAGTGGGTCAGGTCCGGAACCAGGTCCTTGACCACGTCCATGTGCGGCAGCGGGTAGATCGGCACCTCGGCCTTGCCGCAATCGGCGATGGCGCGGGTGCAGGCCAGGGTGTTGGTGCCGTCGATGTTCATCGCGCACGAACCGCAGATGCCCTCGCGGCAGGAACGACGGAAGGTCAGGGTCGGATCAATCTCGTTCTTGATCTTGATCAGCGCGTCCAGAACCATCGGGCCGCACGCATCGAGATCGATCTCGTAGGTGTCGGTGCGCGGATTCTGGTTGTCGTCGGGGCTCCAGCGGTAGATCTTGAAGGTACGCGTGTTCTTCGCACCGCTCTTGGCGGGGAAGTGCTTGCCCTTGGTCAACCGGGAGTTCTTCGGGAGTGCAAATTCAGCCATGTTCGTAAGTTCCCCGGATCAGTAGACGCGCGGCTTCGGCGGCACCACGGACACGTCATCGCTGAGCGTGTACATGTGCACCGGGCGGTAATCGAAGCTGCACTTGCCCTTGTCGTCGACAGTGACCAGCGTGTGCTTCTGCCAGTTGACGTCGTCGCGGTCCGGGTAGTCCTCGTGCGCGTGGGCGCCACGGCTTTCCTTGCGCTGCTCGGCCGAGTTGATGGTCGCCACCGCGTTGAGCAGCAGGTTGTTCAGCTCGTAGGTTTCGATCAGGTCCGAGTTCCAGACCAGCGAGCGGTCGGAAACCTTGACATCCTGGAACGAGTCGAACACTTCGGCCATCTTCTGGCAGCCTTCTTCCAGCGACTTGCTGGTGCGGAACACCGCTGCATCGTTCTGCATGGTGCGCTGCATGCGGTCACGGATGACCGAGGTCGGCGTATCGCCATTGGCATGACGCAGCTTGTCCAGCAGGCCCAGCGCCTTGTCGCAGGCGTCGGACGGCAGGGTCTTGTGCGGCGCACCCGGCTTGATCGTCTCGGCGCAGCGGTTGGCCACGGCGCGACCGAACACCACCAGGTCGAGCAGCGAGTTGGAACCCAGACGGTTTGCACCGTGCACGGACACGCAGGCCGCTTCGCCGATGGCGTACAGGCCCGGCACCACCGCATCGGGGTTGTCGCCGACCTTGCGCACCACTTCACCGTGGTAGTTGGTCGGGATGCCGCCCATGTTGTAGTGGACGGTCGGGATGACCGGGATCGGCTGCTTGTGCACGTCCACGCCCGCAAAGATGCGCGCGCTTTCGGCGATACCCGGCAGCTTCTCGTCGATCACGCCCGGGCCCAGGTGGGTCAGGTCGAGCAGGATGTGATCCTTGTGCTCGCCGACGCCGCGGCCTTCGCGGATTTCGATGGTCATCGAACGCGACACCACGTCACGCGATGCCAGATCCTTGTAATGCGGTGCGTAGCGCTCCATGAAGCGCTCGCCACTGCTGTTGCGCAGGATGCCGCCCTCGCCTCGCACACCTTCGGTGATCAGGCAGCCGGCGCCATAGATGCCGGTCGGGTGGAACTGCACGAATTCCATGTCCTGCAGCGGCAGGCCGGCACGGGCCACCAGGCCGCCGCCGTCACCGGTACAGGTGTGCGCCGAGGTGGCGCTGAAGTAGGCACGGCCGTAGCCGCCGGTTGCCAGCACCACACCCTGCGAACGGAACAGGTGCAGGGTGCCTTCGGCCATGTCCAGGGCGAGCACGCCGCGGCAGACGCCTTCGTCGTCGAAAATCAGGTCGAGTGCGAAGTACTCGATCATGAACTGCGCGTTGTGCGCCAGCGACTGCTGGTACAGGGTGTGCAGGATGGCGTGGCCGGTACGGTCGGCGGCAGCGCAGGTACGCTGCGCGGACGGGCCTTCACCGTACTTGGTGGTCATGCCACCGAACGGACGCTGGTAGATCTTGCCTTCTTCGGTACGCGAGAACGGAACGCCGTAGTGTTCCAGCTCGATGATGGCCGGGATGGCCTCACGGCACATGTACTCGATGGCGTCCTGGTCGCCCAGCCAGTCCGAGCCCTTGATGGTGTCGTAGAAGTGGTAGCGCCAATCGTCCTCGCCCATGTTGGCCAGCGCGGCGGAAATACCGCCCTGCGCTGCCACGGTGTGCGAGCGGGTCGGGAAGACCTTGGTGATGCAGACGGTCTGCAGGCCCTTCTGTGCCAGGCCAAACGTTGCACGCAGGCCAGCGCCACCGGCGCCGACGACGACCATGTCGACCTTGTGTTCAGTAATGTTGTAAGCGGACATGTATCAGTTCCCAAACGCGATGCGGGCGACCGCAAAGATGCTGACGATGGCGCCGAGCACGGCGACGAACTTGACCGTGGTCTGCAAGGCCAGGGCCATCAGCGAGTTGTGGATGTAGTCCTCCAGGACCACCTGCAGGCCAAGCTGGGCGTGCCAGAACATGGCGACCAGGAAGCCGCCCAGCAGGATCGCGTTCCACGGCTTGGAAATGGTTTCCACAGCGGTAACGTAATCGGCACCCATCAGGCTCAGCACCAGGCACAGGAACCAGATGGTCAGTGCGACCAGGGCGGTTGCAGTCAGGCGCTGGTGAACGAAGTGCTCGGTGCCGGACTTGGCGCTGCCAAGCCCACGCGCGTTCTTCAACGGGGTACGGTACTTGCTCATGCGCCAGCTCCCATGCAGACGTAGGCCCAGATCAGCGCGGTCAGCACCAGCGAGGCGATCACCGACATCCAGCTGCTGCGAATGAAGGTGGCCTTGGCGTAGCCGATGGCGAAGTCCTGCACGATATGACGAATGCCATTGCACAGGTGGTAGGCGAAGCACCAGCTCCAACCGAACAGGATCACCTTGCCGTACCAGGCACCGGCATGGGTGGTGAAGCAGTTCCAGGACTCAGGGCCCATCATCAGGGCGAACAAGCCGCCTGCGATGATCAGGGAACCGACAGTCAGAATGATGCCGGTTACTCGATGCAGGATCGAGGTGGCCATCTGGATCTGCCAGCGATACACCTGCAGGTGCGGAGAAAGGGGGCGGGGTCTGTTCGCCATTCGCTGACTCGTATCTCGGCTGGGCGGCTCAATGCCGCGTTGGCTCAACGCTGCTCAGAAATCGATGCAGCGCCCGTTTTTCTCCCAATCGCCATACCGCACCGGATCAAGTCCGCCGCGGCCGCCTATTTCCTGGGGCACCGGAGTCACCTCGGGAAGCGGCTGCTTCGCGGGGACCAACGGGGCTTCAGCTTCGGGCTCGGGAGTGGGGGTTGTTTGGCCTATCATTAGTGGTCTCGCAACGCACAAATTTTAGTCCTCAGTCACGTGTCTGACAACCTCGCCCCTGCTTTCACCGGTTTCCGCACACTTTCCAAGGCTCAGATCGTGAGCCTTGCGGGAGCCGATGCGGTCGCTTTCGCCCAAGCTCAGTTCGCCAATGACGTGCCCTCGCTGGCCGACGGTCACTGGCAATGGAGCGCCTGGCTGACCGCCAAAGGCCGCGTGCTGTCTATCTTTCAGCTGCTACGGGTGGACGCACAGACCCTGCTGCTGATCTGCCACGACGGCGGTGCCGAGGCCATGGCCGAGCAGTTGCGACGTTTTGTATTCCGCCGCAAGGTCGTCATCAGCCATGCCAGCGCGCTGGCAGTGAACGCGGCGCTGGATGTGCCCGCCGCGGCGCATGGCGCGCAATTGGCGCAGCTGGCCGATGCGGTCATCGAGCTGGATGTGGGTAGTGCGGAGGTTCCACGCACCCTGCAGATCAGCAGCGTGGCCGCTGCCGTCGACGACACGGCTGAATTGGCCTGGCGCCAGTCCGACCTGCGTTTCGGCCTGCCGCGCCTGGATGATGCCCAGCGCGAGCAGTGGACGCCGCAACAGCTCGGACTGGACCGACTGAACGCCTATAGC
This sequence comes from Stenotrophomonas sp., assembly GCF_032066555.1. GTDB lineage: Bacteria > Pseudomonadota > Gammaproteobacteria > Xanthomonadales > Xanthomonadaceae > Stenotrophomonas. Next base: position 406,673 of record NZ_DAMBKV010000001.1, on the reverse strand, counting down.
GTCAAGAAAGGCTGCTATCCCGGCCAGGAAATCGTTGCCCGCACCCACTTCCTGGGCAAGGCCAAACGCTCGCTGGCACTACTGGAATGCGCATCATTCGCAAATTCTGGTGCCGCGGTCCAACATGGCGAAAGCAACATCGGCACCATTGCAAGCGTGGCTGGCCCGCTTGCACTGGCTGTACTGCCCCTGGAATTGCCGGAAGGGCAGCTTCTGGTCAATGGCGAGGCCGCCAGCATCCAGCCGCTGCTGGAAGGCCTGGCCCGCTGAGACCCTGTAGTGCCGAGCCATGCTCGGCTGAGGCTTTACCGGTAGAGCCTCTACCGAGCATGGCTCGGCACTACAGGGCATTTCCGGTAGAGCCTCTGCCGAGCATGGCTCGGCACTACATGGCATTCCCGGTAGAGCCTCTACCGAGCATGGCTCGGCACTACATGGCATTTCCGGTAGAGCCCCTGCCGAGCATGGTTCGGCACTACATGGCATTCCCGGTAGAGCCCCTGCCGAGCATGGCTCGGCACTACATGGCATTCCCGGCAGAGCCCCTGCCGAGCATGGCTCGGCACTACCGGTCAGGTTCCGGCTTCGATGCGATTGCCACTGGCCACTTCAAAAAAATGCAGCTTCGGTGCGCTCACCTCAACTGCGATCTCCTGCCCAACCTGCGGCAGCTGCTGCGGCGGCACCCGCATGACCAGCGCCTGCTCGCCATAGCGCAGATTGACGAAAATCTCGTTGCCTACCGGCTCCAACCCTTCGATGCGCGCCTTGAATGCCGCCGCACCACTGCCCGGCTGCAGATGCTCAGGCCGCACGCCTACAACCAACGGCTTGCCAATCCACTCCGCGCCCAGCGCGACAGCGCCCAACGCCACTTCGCCGCCCTCGTCCAGCCGCAGCACCGCAGCACCCGCGGCATTGCGTTGCACCTGCCCACGCAACATGTTCATCGCGGGGCTCCCGAGAAAACCCGCAACAAACAGATTGACCGGCCTGTCATACAGCGCCATCGGCGTGTCTATCTGCTGGATCACGCCCTCGTTGAGCACGACGATGCGCTGCCCCAGCGTCATCGCCTCGACCTGGTCATGGGTGACATAGATCATCGTGGTACCGAGCTTGCGATGCAGTTGCGCGATCTCGGTGCGCACCGAATGACGCAGTTTCGCATCCAGATTGGATAGCGGTTCGTCCAGCAGGAACACCTCCGGCTCGCGTACCAGCGCACGGCCAAGTGCAACGCGCTGGCGCTGACCACCTGACATCGCGCGCGGCAGTTTGTCCAGCATCGATGTCAGGCCTAGCGAATCGGCGGCATCCTGTACACGACGCTGCACCTCGGCCTTGTCATGCCCACGCAGCTTCAAGCCGAAGCCCAGGTTCTCTGCAACAGTCATATGCGGGTAGAGCGCGTAGTTCTGGAACACCATCGCGATGTCCCGATCCTTCGGCGCGACGTCATTCACCACCCGCTCGCCGATGCGCAGGCTACCGGCCGTGATCTCCTCCAGCCCCGCCACCATTCGCAGCAGTGTGGACTTGCCACAGCCCGATGGCCCCACCAGCACCATCAACTCACCATCGGCGATGTCGAAACTGGCGCCGGCCACGGCCACCTGACCGTTGTCATACACCTTGCGCACACTGTCGAATTGAACCTTGGCCATCACTACCTCGTCGCGAGTCGAAACCTGGCGCTGCAGAACACTTGCGTTACAGCAAGAGAACAGTTTCCTGCAATCGTATACATCCGAAACATTGTGCACGGTAAGCATATTCATATGGCACCATCGCAGTCGCTCTTACATGGCACCTGCGCTCCGCTGCACGGACCCGCTTCCGCCTTCTTGGCATGCTGCATTGCACAAGCCCAGGTTGCCCACGCCCGCCCCCTCGCGCCGATGGACGCGGACGTCCCCATCGCGGCGCAGGCCTTGAAGACGAACAATTGACAACGATGTCATCCGCACCCGAAACTCGCGCAATGCACGACACCCTCTTCCTGTTCGGTGCCACAGGCGATCTGGCCCAGCGTTATCTGTTCCCGTCCCTGCTACGCCTGCTTGGCGACGGCCTACTTCCTGAAGATTTCCGCGTCCGTGCGCTGGCCTTGTCGCCGCATGACACCGAGAAGTTCCGCGACATCCTGCGCCCACGGCTGGAAGCCGCGATGCCCCATGCCAGCCAGGAGGACATCGGCAACCTGCTCAACCGCATCGACTATCGCTCGGTGGACCTGCGCAATGCCGAATCGGTCGCCGAGGCGGTCAAGGACCTGGTGCACCGCAAGTGCGTGAGTTATCTGGCGATCCCGCCGGGCCTGTACATCTCCACCTGCGAAGGCCTGGCACTGGGCGGCGCGCTGGCTGCACCCAACCGCCTGATGCTGGAGAAGCCGATCGGCTCGGACAGCGACAGTGCCGAGGAGATCCTGCAGTCCATCGGCCAGCTGATCGACGAAGACCGCGTGTTCCGCCTGGATCACTACCTGGGCAAGGCGGCGGTGCAGAACCTGATGGCACTGCGCTTCGGCAACACCTTGCTGGAAGCGGTGTGGAACCGTAACTACATCGCCTCGGTGCACATCCTCGTCGCCGAGAGCGACGGCGTGGATGGCCGCGACTCCTATTACTCACGTTCCGGCGCCCTGCGCGACATGGTGCAGAGCCATATCCTGCAGCTGCTGTGCCTGGTCGCGATGGAGCCGCCGGCATCGCTGGAAGCCGATCGCATCCGCGACGAGAAGGTGAAGGTGCTGCGCGCCCTGCGACCGCTCGACGCCAAGCACGCGGCCAAGGACAGCGTGCGCGGTCGCTACACCGCCGGCACCATCAACGGCCAGCCCGCGCAGGCCTACCAGCCGCCGGAAGGCAGTGAAGCGGAAACCTTTGTCGGCGTCACCGCACATATCGACAACTGGCGCTGGGCCGGTGTGCCCTTCCATCTGGTTACCGGCAAGCGCCTGCCCGAGCGCACGACCCGCATCGAGGTCAACCTCAAGCCGGTAACGCATTGGTTGTTCGAGCGCCCCGACCGCAAGAACGCAACCCCCAACCGCCTGACCTTCCAGTTGCAGCCGCAGGAGAACATCCAGCTCGGCCTGATGAGCTCGCTGGCCGGCCCGGAATGGGGCGCACTGGAACTGCAGCCGCTGGAGCTGGAACTGTCGGTTCCCACCGGCCTGCACCGTCGCATCGCCTACGAACGCCTGTTCCTGGATGCGTTCAACGGCAACCACGCCCTGTTTGTGCGCGATGACGAAGTACGCGCGGCCTGGGCCTGGATCGACAGCGTCAGCGACGCCTGGAAGGCTGCCGACCTGCCGATGCAGCCCTACCCCGCCGGTGGCTGGGGCCCGCAGCTGGCGCAGGATTTCCTACCCGAATCCATCGCCGCCGACGCCGGTCCGGAGCAGGGGCTGTGAGCCCCAGCGCTGACCTGATACTGGTAGCGGATATTGGTGGCACCAACGCGCGCTTCGCCTTGGCCGACCGTTCCGCCACCACGCCGCTGGATCAGGGCAGCATCGACGAGTATCCGGTGGCGCAGTTCGCGTCACTGGCCGATGCCGCCGCGCATTACCTGCAGCAGCGTGGTGCGAGCGCCACCAGCGGCGTGTTCGCGGTCGCTGGCCGCGTGGATGGAGACGAAGCGCGCATCACCAATCACCCGTGGGTCATCTCGCGTGCGCGTACTGCCGAGCAGCTCGGCTTCGGGCAGCTGCACCTGATCAACGACTTCGTCGCCCAGGCCATGTCGATCGCCCTGCTCGGCGTTGACGATGTGGTGCAGGTTGGCGGTGCCGGTTGGCAACCCGCCGCCGAAGGCGAATCACGCAACTACTGCGTGCTTGGCCCCGGCACCGGCCTTGGGGTTGGCGGTCTGGTGGTACGCGATGGTCGCAACTACCCACTGGCCACCGAAGGCGGCCATGCCAGTTTTGCGCCGAACTCCCCCGAGCAGATCCGCATCCTGGAGATCCTCTCGGCACAGTTCGGCCGTGTCTCCAACGAGCGCCTGGTCTGCGGCCCCGGCCTGGTCAATATCCATCGTGCGATCTGCGAGATCGCCGGCACCGACCCGGGCCTGCTGCAGCCGGCCGACGTCAGTGCCCGCGCTGCCGACGGCGATGCATTGGCAAGCCGTGCGGTTGAAGTGTTTCTTGAAATTTTCGGCGCCGTCGCCGGTGACGCAGTACTGGTGCAAGGCGCCTGGGACGGCGTGTTTCTCACCGGCGGACTGGTTCCGCGCCTGTTGCAGCAGCTGCAGCATTCCGGCTTCCGCCAACGCTTTGAGAGCAAGGGCCGGTTCGCCGCGACGATGTCGCAGATCCCCTCGATGGCCATCATCCACCCCTGCCCCGGGCTGCTGGGTGCCGCCGCTTATGCGCTGGACATGCAGCGCGCAACCCCAGGAGTGTCCGCATGAACGCCGCTGTTTCCGACCGCATCACACTTGTCCGCCACGCTGACGAAGAGGCCTGGACCGAAAGTGTCGCCAAGGAAATGGCAGCGCTGTTGAGCGCGGAAATCGCGCAACGCGGGCGCGCCCGCATGTTGCTGTCCGGCGGCACCACCCCGGCTCCCATCTACGAAACCTTGTCCGACCAGGGCCTGGAATGGGCACGGGTCGAGGTGGGCCTGGCCGATGAGCGCTGGCTCTCCCCGCAGGACAAGGACAGCAACGCCTGGCTGGTGCGCGACAGCTTCCTGCGCCATGCCGAAGGCGCGCATTTCGACCCGCTGGTGCGCGTTGGCCTGCCCATCGCCGAGTGCGTGCATACCGCCAATCTGCTTGCCACCCATTCGCAGCCGGCTTGCCTGGTGGTGCTGGGCATGGGCAATGACGGTCATACCGCGTCGCTGTTTCCCGGCTCGGCGGACCTAGCACAGGCACTGCAGAGCAAACATCCCTATGCTGCTTTGGATGCGACCGGCTGTCCCGTCGCCAAGCATTGGCCACTGCGTATCACCCTGACCCCGCATGGCCTGGCTTCGGTCAACCAGCGCCTGCTGCTGCTACGTGGCAAGCAGAAGCTCGATGTGCTCAACGCCGCGCTCGCCTCCGGCGATGTCCTTGCCTACCCGATCCTTGCCGCAATCAATGCGCCCGGCAACAAGCTGCGCGTGCATTGGGCACCGTGACCCGGCGAATGCGGACTCGGGAATTGGGAATGGATAGCCCAGGTTGTTCCCCATCACCAGCGGCCTGATCCGACCGCAAACCCATCGTCCGAGCACTACCAGCAACCTCCCCCCATTCCCAGCCATAAAGCCATGCATCCTAAAATCCAAGCCATCACCGATCGCATCCGCCAGCGCAGCGCCCCGTCGCGCGCGGCTTATCTGGCCGGGATTGATGCCGCGCTGCGCGAAGGTCCGTTCCGCGCACGCCTGAGCTGCGGTAACCTGGCCCATGCCTTTGCCGCCTGCGGCCCGACCGACAAGGACCGCCTGCGCGGTGACGTGACGCCCAACCTCGGCATCATCACCTCGTACAACGACATGCTGTCGGCGCACCAGCCGTTCGAGCATTACCCGGAGTTGATCCGCAATGCCGCACGCGAGCTCGGCGCTACCGCCCAAGTTGCCGGCGCGGTACCGGCGATGTGCGACGGCGTCACCCAGGGCCGTGGTGGCATGGAGCTGTCGCTGTTCTCGCGCGACGTGATTGCACAGGCAACGGCAATTGGCCTCAGCCACGACATGTTCGACGCCACCATCTATCTGGGCGTCTGCGACAAGATCGTGCCCGGCCTGTTGATCGGCGCCCTCGCCTTTGGTCACCTGCCGGCGGTGTTCGTGCCGGCCGGACCGATGACACCGGGCATCCCGAACAAGAAGAAAGCCGAAGTCCGCGAGCGCTACGCCGCCGGCGAAGCCAGCCGCGAAGAACTGCTGGAAGCCGAATCCGCCTCGTACCACGCGCCGGGCACCTGCACCTTCTATGGCACCGCCAACTCCAACCAGGTGCTGCTGGAAGCGATGGGCGTGCAGCTGCCGGGCGCCTCGTTCGTCAACCCGGAACTGCCGCTGCGCGACGCCCTCACCCGCGCCGCCACTGCACGCGCACTGGAAATCAGTGCACTGGGCAATGATTTCCGCCCGTTTGGCCATCTGATCGACGAACGCGCCATCGTCAACGCCGTGGTCGCCTTGATGGCCACCGGCGGCTCGACCAACCACACCATCCACTGGATCGCCGTCGCCCGTGCCGCAGGCATCGTGCTCACCTGGGACGACATGGACGAGCTCTCGCAGATCGTGCCGCTGTTGGCCCGCGTCTACCCGAACGGCGAAGCCGACGTGAACCGCTTTGCCGCTGCCGGTGGCCCGGGTTTCGTGTTCCGCGAACTGATGGACGCCGGCCTGATGCATGCCGATGCGACCACGATTGCAGAAGGCGGCATGCGCGCCTTCGCCCAGGAGCCGCGCCTCACCGACGGCAAGGTCAGTTACGTGCCCGCCGCTGAGGTCAGCGGTGACGAGGAGGTGGTGCGCCCCGCCTCCAATCCGTTCGAGGCCCAGGGCGGCCTGCGCCTGCTGCGCGGCAATATCGGCCGCTCGCTGATAAAGCTGTCGGCAGTGAAGCCGCAGTACCGCACCATCGAGGCGCCGGCCGTGGTCGTCGATGCGCCGCAGATCCTGAACAAGCTACACGCTGCCGGCGCGCTGCCGCAGGACTTCGTCGCCGTGGTGCGCTACCAGGGCCCACGCTCCAACGGCATGCCGGAACTGCATTCGCTGGCGCCGTTGCTGGGCCTGCTGCAGAACCAGGGGCGTCGTGTTGCACTGGTCACCGATGGCCGCCTGTCGGGCGCCTCCGGCAAGATCCCCGCCGCCATCCACGTCACCCCCGAAGCAGCACGCGGCGGCCCGATCGCACGCATCCGCGAAGGCGACCTCATTCGCCTGAACGGTGAAGCCGGCACGCTGGAAGTACTGGTCGATGCCGACGAATGGGCTGCGCGCGGCGTTGCCGCCAACACCGCGCCGGCCGGCTCGGACATGGGCCGCAACCTGTTCGCGATGAACCGCCGCATCGTCGGTCCTGCCGATCAGGGGGCGATCTCCATTTCCTGCGGCCCGGCCCGTCCCGATGGCAGCCTGTGGGACTACGACGCCGAATACGAGCTTGGCCACGACCACGCCGCAGCCGCTGCCCCCCACGAAGCCAACGACGCCTGAGATCCAGGATTCGCGAAGACTTTTATCAAAGAGGACTCCATGAACATCGCCCAATACCAGGACCGCGCCGAGCAGCTCTTGAGCGCCGCCGGCATCCTGCCAGTCGTTACCGTGCACACCCTCGACCAGGCGCGCGCGGTCAGCGCCGCCCTGCTCGAAGGCGGCCTGCCCGCGATTGAACTGACCCTGCGCACGCCGGTAGCAATGGAAGCGCTGGCCATGCTCAAGCGCGAACTGCCGGATGTGGTGGTTGGCGCAGGTACTGTATTGACCGTCGAGCAGATGCAGCGCTCGATCGACGCCGGTGCTGATTTCATCGTCACCCCGGGTACGCCCGCGCACATGGCCGACGCCTTGGCTGCCGCGCCGTTGCCGGTGGTTCCAGGCGCGGCCTCGCCGACCGAGTTGCTGGAACTGGTCGCGCGCGGCTTCCGCATCTGCAAGCTGTTCCCGGCCACGGCCGTCGGTGGCCTGGCAATGATCAAGGGCGTTGCCGGTCCGATCCCGGAGCTTAAGCTCTGCCCCACCGGCGGCATCACCGAAGCCACCGCAGGCGATTACCTGTCGCAGAAGAACGTGGTCTGCATCGGTGGCTCGTGGATGGTGCAGGACAGCTGGATCCGCAACGGTCAATGGGACGAAGTGAAGAAGTCCGCCGCCGCTGCCGCCGCCATCGTCAAGCAGGCCCGCGCTGGCTGACACAAAGCAGCTTCTTTTGTAGGAGCGGCGTAAGCCGCGAAGCCGACAGCATCGAAACCACCTGCATCCACTTCCCCAGGTTCCGACCAGCAAGCGGGTACCGTGCCAGGCGTGATCTGCACGCAGCATCAGCTTCGCGGCTTACGCCGCTCCTACAAGCATTTTCCCGGAAAGCCCCTGCCGAGCATGGCTCGGCACCACATCATTGCTCCCGACCTTTGGCCGCAAGCCAACGGGGGCGTGTTGGTTTCTTTTTTCAGACCCGACGGAAGTTCTTCCTCTCCCTCTCGTCGACTGGCCTGCGCCTCGGTATTCGAGGCGCAGTTTTTATTCCTCAACGCTTGCTGCGTTCACTGCGACGCAACTCGGCGGGAATTTCGATCTCGACTTTCGCAGGCAGGCTGCCGACATGCAGCTCATTGCCCAGCCACTGTGCCGGTTCGCCATTGATCGTCGCCTCTCCAGGCGAGCCCTCATAAGGCCATTGCAGCAACAGCCCAGCCGCTGGCAGGCGCAATCCTTCCGACACCTGCAAGGTCAGCTGCTTGTCACTGCGCTGCAGCGTGTAGCTCAACATCCCGTGCGAGGTATTCAAATCCTCTATGGCGATGCCCTTGCCGGTCAGCCAGCTGGCGGGCACGCCCGCAGCGAGCACGATCGGGCCGTCGACATCACGCTCGTACGCGAACATATCCAATGCCGAACGCACGAAATCCGAAGCCACCCAGGCATGCGGCAGGTCACCGACAAAGAACGGCTGGCGCGGCGTCGATGACACCACTTCGGCCCACTGGTTCCATGCCGGCGGCGCACGGTCCTTGAAGAAGAACTCGGTGGCTTCCCAGGCCCGTGCACGCCAGCCCAGGCGCACGAAGGCGCTCACGTTGCGCCACTCGTAGGGCGTGTAGTCCTTCCATTGCCGCTTGCCGTCTCGGCGTTCGACGAAGTTCTGCCAGTAACGCTCGAAGGTATTGTCCAGGGCGGGCTGCGGCAACCTGCCCTGCTCCCCCCCTGGCGCCAACGCGATCGTGGTGGAGGTGGCGTCGAAGTCACCCAGCTCCACCGAGCCGGGCAGATAGTCGATCTTGTGTGCCGCCATTGCCGCCCGCAGTGAATCATCCAGGTCCTGGCGGAACTGGTCACGCGACGCAGCCATGGTCAGCGCTTCGCTTTCCAGACCCAAAGCAGCGGCCATGTCGGCTGCGTCCTTGTAACCGCGCAGCGCCCAGAAGTTGTCCCAGTACGAATGCACCGGCTTGGCCGAATAGCCTTCGTGGCTGATTGAAGCCGGCATCATGCCGTAGAAGCCGGCATTGCGCGCACGGTTCTCCTCGGTACGCTCGCTCAGCCGCAGCTGCTCCATGTAGTTCCAGGCCTTCTGCACATGCGGCCACATCTGCTGCAGGAAGGCTGCGTCACCAGTGTGCCGCCAGTACTCCGCAATGGTGTAGATCAGCTCGCCATGACTGTCGTTCTCCGGCACCGGGTCGCTGCCGCGTGCATCCACGCAGCATGGCACCATGCCGCTCTCGAACTGATATGGCGCATACCAATCCACGTACTGGCGCACCGCATCGGCGCGCCCCATCCGCAACAGGCCTTCGGAAATCATCGCGCCATCGCGGATCCAGCTGCGCGCATAGGAACGTGTACCGGGCTGCAGGCTGGGTCCAACCCGTGAGATCAGCAAATGGGCGAGCGCGGTCCGCAGCGTATTTGCCAACGGCTGACCCGCCTCGGGCACGCGCAGCTTGAGCTGGTCGAGCTTCTGCCGCCACATCGTAGCGACCTGTTGCTGCGCCTTGTCGGCATCGAACCTGGCCGGCATCTGCCAACTGCCAGTCTGTGGCAGCACCAGCACTACTTCGCGACGCTGGCCCGGCTCCAGTTTCCAGTTGTAGACCAAAGCACCCGAAGCCAAGCCGGTGGCGTCGCGAACCTCCTGCGTGGTTGGCAAGTTCTTGTCAGCCAGATGGGTGACATCCAGCTTGCTGTCGAAACTGCTGGCAAAGCCCGTATCTGCCGGAAGCGAGGTATACACGCGCGGCTGGCCATTGACGCTTATCTGCCCGGTCCGCACGGCCAGATTGTCGATACGACTGACGCCACCGATCGTGTTGAGAAACTGGCTGGGTGGATTGACCTGGAACGGCCGCACCGCCAGCGCCAACCGGTACTCGTGCGCGACCTTGTCCGTATTGCGCAGCTCGTAACGCGCCACCAGCTGCGCCTGCTCCGGCCGGCCCTGCACGAAACCGCTCACGTTCAAACCAAATTGATCGTGCTGCCAGGCCACCGCCGGCATCGGCAGATACCCGTCCTGCAGACTCTGGCTGGACTTCACCTCCGCCCACCCGAGCACCTTGCCATCGAGCACGACGAACGGCTCGATGCTGAAGCCACCCTTCACCGCCTCCAGTGCGCCGTCCTCGCTGATCAGCGCCTGCTCGCGGCCGCCATCCAGGCCCAGAATGGTCCAGTACGGCTGCTCCCCACTGAAGCCACGCGGCAAGGAACCGCGCGGCAGATCAGCGGCGATAGAGCGGATGAAATCATTCGGTGTATTGGCAAACGATAAAGGCTTGAGGCTGATATCGCGGATGCCATAACGCCAGTTCGGCCCATCAACCAGATCGAAGCGCAGGTAGCGCGCCTCGGTTTCCGGCAATGCCAACCAATCCCTGCCGCCGCTGCCGCTGGTGACTTCACGCAGCGTCTTCCAGTCGCGGCCATCCGTGGACGAACGCACCACGTAGCGCGACGCTTCCAGGCCCGGTGCCCATTGCACCACCGCCCCGCCGAACTCGCGCACCTTGCCCAGGTCCAGGCTGACTGTCTGCTGCTTTACGCCGCCACTGATCCACAGCGTATCGGGCTTGCCATCAGCGATGCGCTGCTGCAGGGCGGTGGCGGTATCGGCGATCACCGTGGTGGTCAATGCCGAGTTGTCTTCCTTCGGCAGCGGCTGCAGGGTCAGTTGGTCAAAGCAGACCGTGCCGCGGCCGCCGACCTTGCTGTAGATGGTGAACTCCACTGCCGCACTGCGGCGCAGGGTCTTGTCCTGGTCAGGCCCCCAGGCTTTCTCGATATGTCGCTTGCGGTAGCTGATGCGGGTCCAGTTCTTCGGGAAGGTGAAACCTGGCCGATTCACCCACCAGACATTGTCGCCACTTGCATCGACCAGCTTGAACTGCAGGTCGTTGGCCGGCGAGTCACCGCGCAGGTCGAAAGACAGCTGGTAATTTTCCGGCCAGGTCACATCCAGCGGACGGCGGATACCGACGTAGCCGGAAACCTCATGGAAGTCATAGTCCAGGCACAGCGCGCGGCCGTTGTTGCCGGCAACCGGGCGCAAGGAGCCACTGACCTGCGGCGAGGTGATCAGCTGCCACGCAGCAATATCGTCGAACTTGGCCAACACGGCAGCGCTGGCCGGTTGCACCCACGCCAGTAGCAAACACAGCAGACCGAACGCGTAACGCATATTCATCACCAGAATCCTGATTCACCACCGGCAACAGCAGCCGGATTTTCGCAAAGATCAACGCCATTCGCGGCGGTATGTTTCGTACGGAAGTGCAGCGCTACGGCCCGGTGGCAGCTCGTTCCGCATCAACCCTTGACGCTGCCCAGCAACAGACCCTGGATGTAGTAGCGCTGCAGCACCAGGAACAACAACAGCACCGGCAGCACCGTCACCACGGCACCGGCCATCATCATTTCCACGTCCATGATGTGCTCGCGCGACAGGCTGGCCAGCGCCACCGGCAAGGTGTAGTGCTCCTGGTCGGTCAGCACGATCAGCGGCCACATGAAATCGTTCCACGCCCCCATGAAGGTGAAGATCGCCAGCGTCACCAGCACTGGCTTGAGCATCGGCAGCACGATCTGGAAGAAGATCCGCGCCTCGCTGGCACCGTCGATACGCGCCGCTTCCAGCAGTTCGTCGGGAATCGAGCGTGCGTACTGGCGCACCAGGAAGATACCGAACACGCTGGCCAGTGCAGGAACCACCACGCCACCAAAGGTGTTCACCAAGCCCATCTGCTTCATCAGCAGGAACAACGGCAGCATCGCTACCTGCGCAGGGATGACCAACGCAGCCAGCAGCATCTGGAACAGCCGCTCGCGGCCGGCAAAGCGCAGCTTGGCAAAGGCATAGCCGGCCAGGGTATTGAACAGCAGCGACCCCAGGGTGATTGCAATCGACACCAACAGGCTGTTGACGAAGTTGTTGCCCATGCCAGTGCGGGCGAACAGCGCCTGGTAGTTGGCCAACGTGGTGTGCGCCGGCAGCAACGGCGGCGGAAACTGCGATGCCTGCCCGCTGGGCATGAACGACACCGACAGCATCCACGCCAAGGGTGCCAGGCTGATCACAGCCAACAGCAGCAGGCCGCCGTTCACCCACCACGCGTGCCAACGCGACTGCCCGATCTCCCGGCTTGTACCTACCCGGCTCATACCAGTTCCCTGCGTTTACCGAAGCGCAACATCAACGTGGTCACCGCCAGGATGATCAGGAACAACAGGAAGGCCACGGCCGAGGCCCGGCCAAGGTTCCACCACTTGAAGCCTTCCTCGAACATGAAATACAGCACGCTCACCGTGCTTTGCAGCGGGTCCCCGCGGGTCATCACATAGGGCTCGGCGAACAACTGGAAGTAACCGGACACGGTTATCACACCAACCACCAGCAGCACCGGCCCCAGCATTGGCAGGGTGATATGCAGGAACTGCTGCCAGCGCGAGGCACCGTCGATGCGCGCCGCCTCGTACAGGTCCTTCGGGATCGCCTGCAGGCCGGCCAGGAAGATCACCATGTTGTAGCCGAAGTTCTTCCACACCGCGAAGCCGATGATGGTCGGCATCGCCCAGTTCGGGTCGCCCAGCCAATCGATCGGATTGATACCCATCTGGCCCAGCCCCCAGTTCACCAGCCCGTAGCGGGTGTGGAACAGGTAGCGCCAGATCACCGCCACCGCCACCAGCGTGGTCACCACCGGCGCGAACAATGCGGTGCGGAACAGCGCCTTGAAGCGCGCGGCCGGGGCATTGAGCAACAGCGCCGCCCCCAGCGAAACGGCTATCGACAAGGGCACCCCGGCCACCACGAAGTACGCGGTATTGCCCAGCGACTTCCAGAACATCGGTGTCTGCAGCAGGTCGATGTAGTTACCCAGACCATTGAAGCGCAGGTTGTGCGGGTCAGCCAGGGCATAGAGATCGAAGTCGGTCAGGCTCAAGGCCAGCGCCGACAACACGGGCAAACCAAAGAACACACCGATCACGATCAGCGCCGGTGCGGCAAAGATCCAGCCAGCCAGCGAGCCGCGCCTCATGGTGCCGCCTTCGCGGCTGCATCGGTCTGCTGCTCGACGATCCAACGGCGCTTGGCGAGGATGTCGTCCACCTGCTGATCCAATTGTTCGACCGCCTTGTCCTGCGGCAAACCACCACGCACCACCTGCTCGGTCACCACCCGCATCTGCTGGGCGATGCGCTCCCACTCCAGAACCTTGGGTGTGGGTTTGACGCGCTCCAGCTGGTCGGCGAATGCGGCGGTCAGTGGATCATCCTGCAGCTCCGGCGACTGCCAGGCGCTGCGGCGCGGCGGCAGGTCACCGATGATCTTGTAGAAGCGCTGCTGGATCGCCGGCCGCGACAGGAACTCGATCAGCTTCCACGCCGCCTCTTTCTTCTGCGAGGAACGGAACACCACCAGACTGGTGCCACCGGCAATGCCCGCGCCAAGCCCGTCAGGACCAGGCAACGGCGTGGCGCCCCACTCACCTTCCAGGCCAGGTGGCTGGCGCTGACGGAACTCGCGGATATTCCACGGGCCCGACAGATAGAACGCGGTGAAGCCACGGAAGAACTCATCCCAGACGTTGGAAATCTGGGTCTCGGACATCTTCGGCGCCCAGCCCTGCTCGAACATGTTGTCGTAGAAGGCCAGCGTGCGGCGGAAACCGGGACTGCGGAAGTTGCCGCGGGTATCGCCATCGCGCAGCAGCGAATCCTCCTGCTGCAGCGCGAATGACAGTTGTGGCTCGAATTCGTTCAAGGGCATCAGCACCGGATAGCCACGCGTGCCCATGATCTTCTTCAGCGCCGCGTTCGCCTGTTCCCATTCGGCCCAGGTCTTCGGTGGCTGTGTGTAACCGGCCTGGCGCAGCAGGTCCTTGCGATAGAACAGCAGGCGCGTATCCACGTACCACGGGATACCAACCAGCTGACCATCGACGATATTGGTGTCCCAGATACCGGCGAAGTAGTCGGACTGATCGATGACGGTGGAGGTATCGACCAGTGGCTGCAGCGGCGTCAATGACTGCAGGGTCGCGAATTCGGCGATCCAGGTATTGCCCAGCTGGCAGACATCGGGAAGTCCGTCAGCCGCATACGCCGTCAACAGCTTCTCGTGCGCTGCGGTCCACGGAATGTTCTGCACATCAACACGGATTCCCGGATTCTCCGCCTCGAACTCGCGCACCAGTTCGCCGACCACTTCCGCTTCGCGGCCCATCGCCCAGAACCGCAAGGTCGTTTCCTGTGCAGGCTTGGCGCAGCCTGCCAGCACCAGCAGTGACAGCAGTGACAGCGCGCGGATCATTGCCTGCGCTTCACTGCTTCTTGCCCATCGGCGCCGCCGGCTGTTGGCTGGCGGCCTTCTGTTCTGCCGCTGCCGCCGCGCGCGACTCGGCAATACCCGCGGCCCGTGCAGATGCGGCCTGTTCGTCCTTCTGCAGCGGCTGGAAGCTGTCCTCCGGCGCCAACCAGCCGCCGGTAAAGCCAGCCCGTTCCAAGCCTTTGCGGATGTAGGGATTCTTCTTCATCACCTCCCATACGAACTCATCGCGGTAGTTGGCGATGCCGGCCAGGATCGGCCCTTGGTCGATGGCGATGTAGTCGCTGGCCACCCAACCACGCTCGGGAATCAGGCGCCCGGTCTTGAGCGGAATGTCGTAACCGAAGCTGGGATTGAAGGAATCCAGGAAACCGTAGCTGGAGTACAGGTAGTCGCCATAGCGCTTATGCATTTCCACCGTGGCCGGGATGACGACCTCCGGCGCGAACGGCAACGAGGAGATCGCTGCCGATGGCACGATGGTGCCATCGTCGAAGTTCTCGCGCAGGCCCGCGCCGCGCGCCGAGTAATGGCGGAACTGGCGCTGCTCGCCCTTGTACTCCTGGGTGGTGTTCTGCGGTCCATCACCTGCGGTCAGACCCCAGACATTGGCGCTGTAATCCTTCCACTGCATCGGGTTCTCGATCGCGTACTCGCGCTGGGCCAGGGTGGCGCGGCGACTATTGAGGAAATAGTCGATGCCGCGCTCGCGCATGTACGGGTCCTGGATATCGCGGAAGTCGATCCAGACATGACTGTATTGGTGGCCGAACAGTGGCCCGAACGACAGGTACTCCTGCCCTTGGTACACCCCCCAATCGTTGTCATAGGTACGCGACCACACCGTCCATGCGTCGGGCTCAACCGGATGCGTCGGTGAACCCAGGGCCAGCACGTA
Source organism: Stenotrophomonas sp. (assembly GCF_032066555.1). Taxonomy (GTDB): domain Bacteria; phylum Pseudomonadota; class Gammaproteobacteria; order Xanthomonadales; family Xanthomonadaceae; genus Stenotrophomonas. Next base: position 391,258 of record NZ_DAMBKV010000001.1, on the reverse strand, counting down.
CAGCATCATCGCTTCGTTGTAGCCCATCCAGTTGTGCTGGATGAAACCGCTTTCCGGGAACCAGCCCATCGACACCAAGGGCTTGTTGCGTTGCAGCCACTGCCAGTCCACGCGCTTGTAGATCGTGTCGGCAATCTGCCGGATCTCCTTTTCGCGCGGATCGTCCTGATCGTAATAACTCTGCGCAAACAGCACGCCCATCAGCAACAGCGCGGTATCCACGCTGGAAAGCTCCACCCAGCTGTCATAGCGGCGGCCTTGCTGCATGTCCAGGAAGTGGTAATAGAAACCCTTGTAGCCGCCCTTGCCGGTGCGCTGCGGACCACTGGGCAGGTCACGGAAGAACTTCAACGTCACCAGGGTGCGCTCCACCGCCTGGTTGCGACTGACCCAACCGTTCTCGATGCCGATCGGATACGAGGTCAACGCAAATCCCACCGAAGCGATGCTGGCGAACGGCCGCGACGGATAACGGTCCGGCGTCAGCCCGTTCTGTTCGTTGGTGGTGTCCCAGAAAAACTGGAAGGTACGGCGCTCGATGTCGTCGAACAACGGCGGCAGTTCCGGTTTCATCGGCCGCGGCGGCAGATCCGCCTCGATCAGGATCACCTGCGGCAATACCTTGGGCATCGGCGGCTCCGGCGCCTTGCCACAGCCTCCCAACAACGCCAGCCCGATACCGGCGAGAACACAGGCCAACAATTGCGGGGTACGTGACTTGCTCAAGGCGACATCCATCTTGAAAACATTGCACCACGTTCACGTGGCGAAGGCTTGCTGCATATAGGAAACGTCCCGGCCAAGCATGTGCCAGCCGGGACGATGACGCTTACCAGTCCAGGCCAAACGACAGCTTGAAGGTGCGGGTCGCGTACTGATCCCAGCTGTTGACCACGCCATTGTTCCAGTTGATGCCGTAACCACCCCAGTTGGTCCAGTTGAAGACGTTGATGACATCGGCACGGACCTTGAGCTTCAGGTCGGTGCCGGTATCCCAGGTTTTGGTCAGCGACATGTCGAACTGCTTGAACGCGCTGCCGCTCGCCTCCCAGCTGTGCGGGCGCTCGTAGCCGCCATAGGCCGCGGTACCGTCGATATCCCAGCGCTTGATCTTGCTGGCCAGGGTCAGCTTGCCGGACGCACTCATGCCCCACGGCAGATCGGTGAAGCCGCTGACCACCAAGCGGTGCTTCGGTGCCCAGGCGCCGTCGAACCAGCCACCCTGCTGGAAGTACCAGCCGTAGACCGGATCCTTTTCGTGGATGTTCTGCTTGGCATCGGTATAGGTGTAGGCAAGGTTGATGTTCCACGGACTTTCAGCCGTATACGGCTTGTCCAGGCTCAGCAGCAATGCGGTGTTCTTCGATTCGAAGCCATTGGTCGCCACGATCAGCGAGCCGAGGCCCGGCAGGCCGGGGGCACTCCAGGGGCTCCCATTGGGACCATAGGCAGCACCATCTGCATAGCGATTGCCACGCGAGATCAGCAGGCCATCCTTGTACCGGGTGTGCTGGAGGGTGGCCGAGCTGTTCCAGTCCTGCCCGATCATGTTGAAGCTGCTGCGGATGCCCAGGCTGAACTGGTCGGAGTACGGCGTCTTCAACTTGTTGTCGAACATCCACACTTCGCGACCGGCCTCGGTCGAATCGATCAACGACATCAGGTAATCGCGGTCAAGCAGCTGTGGGCTCCACTCCAGGCAGTCACCGCCTACCACGCAGGCATGACCCGGCGAGTTGATCTTGAAACGACGGGTCGGGAAGGTTGCCTTGCTGCGCTCCAGCTGCAGGTAATCGAACAGGTTACGGTCATAGGAACGACCGACGCCGCCGAACAGCACCAGGCGCTCATCACCACTCAGGTCATAGGAGAAACCAAGGCGCGGCTGGATGGCGTTCTTGAACGGCTTGCGGTTGTTTCCGGTGCTGATGTAACGGTTGACGTCGATACCGCCCAGCGCAAGCGTCTGCGCGTAAGTCTGCCCGGCTGCGGCATTGGGGTCCTGGCTCGCCAACGAGGCCAGCACATCCGGCGCGGTGGCGAAATCCAGGTACGACGGAGTCTTTTCATAATCCCAACGCAGGCCGAGGTTCAAGGTCAGGCGCTCGGTGACATCCCAGTCGTCCTGGATGTAGATGCCGAACTGCTTGTTCTTGGAAGTGACCGAGCCGCCATCGGTGCCGCCGGCCGGACTGCCAAAGCGCACGAAGTACGGAACGACGCCGCCCTGGTTGATGTCGTAGTAGAACTGCGGGTTGTAGGGTTGCTGTTCGATGGTGTCCAGATCGACCTGCTTGTACTTCACGCCGAACTTCAGCGTGTGCCCTTCCCAACCGAAGAAAGTGGTGTCGTTCTGGAACGACCAGCCCTTCTGGCCCTTGTCCTGCAGGCCACCTTCGCCGGCGCCGATGCGATAGATCTGCTTGCCGTCATCGCCACTGCCATCGGTCAGCACGGCACCGTTGCCGAAATTCACCGGTGCCTTGGTCCAGAACGCCTTTTCATAGGTGAGGTGCGAATCGCTGAGCCAGTTGGTGCTGGAGTACTGCCAGCGCAGGTCGTAGCGATCCTCGGTTACGCCGGTATCGGTGCCGTAGCTGCGTGCACTCTGCCCACCCACGTTGCCGATCTCGCTTTCCTCGCGGCGCTTGTAGGTGAATTCGAGCAGGTTGGCATCGTTCACCGACCAATCCAGCTTGCCGAAGTACAGGTCTTCCTTGAACGGCGTTGCGGTGGCACCAAGCTGGTCACGCCAGGCCTGCGGCAGATCGCCGGGCGAACGGCCCTCACCGGGCTTCAGATCCTGCGGCGCGTTGTATTCCTTGGCCTCATAGGTGACGAAAAAGTGCGCCTTGTCCTGCACGATGGGGCCACCGAAGCTGGCACCGTACTGTTTTTCACCGGAACGGGTCTTGCCGACGCCGTTCTTCTCGCTCTCGCGCGGCTCGCGCCAAGCCTGGTTGGTGTAGTCCCAGAAGAACGAGCCCTTGAACTCATTGGTACCGGACTTGGTCACCGCGGTCACCGCCGCCGAACTGATCTGGTCGTACTCGGCCTTGTAGTTCGAGGTGATGACCTTGTACTCGCCGATGGCCAGCTGCGGGAACGGATTACCGCGGCTGGCATCCTGACCGGTGATACCGCCCTGGGTGACGTAGTTCTTCTGTCCGACGCCATCGATGTAGACGTTGACGTTGTTGGCGCTCTGCACGCCACCACGCAACTTGGTCGAACCGTTGGCAGGGTTCTGCTCGAACGCCATGCCCGGCACGGTGTCGGCGAACGCCAGGAAGTTGCGCGTGCCCTGCGGCAGCGCCTGGATCTGCTGCGGCGTGATGTAAGTGGCGATTTCCGAGGTCTTGGTCTCGATCGGTGCCTGCGCGGTTACCTGCACCGCATCCAGCGTGGTTGCCGCCCCGCCACCGGTTTCGGCGACGCCGCCCACGCCCAGGTTGACCGTCGCGGTCTGCCCGACCTGCACGGTGATGTTCTGGCTGCTGCTCTTGCCGCCGGCATTGACGTCGACCTTGTAGGTACCCGGCGGCAGGCCGGCCAGCGAGTAGCTGCCATTGCCACTGCTCTGCACGCTGCGGCTCAAGCCGGTAGCGATGTTGGTCGCAGTGATCTGTGCCTGTGCGGCGGGGGCCGAGTCAGCCATGACCTGGCCACGGATGGTGGCACCGGTGCTCTGCGCGAATGCGGGTGCAGCGCCCAGCAGCAGGCAGGCAGTCAGCGCGCTGCTGAGCAGCTTGCGTGCGGGGGTGGGTTTGCGAGCATTGTTGTTCATTCTTTACCTCTCCCGAAGCGGCGGCATAGGCCGCAAGGAACGTTTTTGTGGGGAACCGTCCCGGTCTATCGCCGGGTCAAGGAAGGTCGCACACGGCAGTGGAGTCGCGTACGACCAAGGTTGGGACCAGGGTTACGGCTGGCACTGTCTGCGCCTGCCCGCTATCGATCATCTGCACCAGGTGCAGCATCGCCCGCTCGCCCAACTCGGCGATGCTGACCTGCATCGTTGTCAACGCGGGGTGAACAAAACGCGCCAGGGGTATGTCATCAAAGCCTGCCAGCGCCACTTGTGCGGGCACGTTTACGCCTGCCTGCGAGAACGCGTACAGGCAACCCAGGGCCATCATGTCGTTGGCGGCAAACACCGCATCGGGCAGTGCCGGGGCTGCCAACAGCGCCAATCCGGCCTGATGCCCGGAGGCTTCGTCGAAATTGCCGGGCAGTTCGATGGCCTCCACCTCGCCATCGAAAGCCGCCATCGCCTCACGGAAACCAAGCAGGCGCTGCTGCGCATCGTGGTTGTGTACGGGCCCGGCAATGAAAGCGATGCGGCGATGGCCGGTTTCCAACAGATACCGGGTCATGCTCAGTGCGCCGGCATGGTCGTCGATGCTGAACACCGGATACTGCGCCTCGGCCAACGGCGTGTTGATCAACACCGTCGGCAGCGCAGGGGGCAGGTTGTCGACCAGGAAATCGGAGTCACCTGCGTAAGGCGACAGGACCAGCAGGCCATCAACGCGTCCACGCATGGCCTGTAGCACCGAGCCTTGTTGTTGCTGGTCGCCGTGATAGCTGGACACCAGCAGATGCCGGCGATGGGCGCTGGCCACGCCATCGATGCCGCGCATCAGCTCGGAAAAGAACTCGCCGTAGAGGTCGGGAAGTACCACACCGACTGTCTGGGTAGTGCGGCTACTGAGGCTGCGAGCGGCCGCATGCGGGGTATAGCGCAGCCGGCTGGCCACTTCCAGCACCAGCTTGCGCACCGGTGCGGCGACGTTGTCATGGCCATTGAGGGCGCGCGACACGGTCGCGACGGAGACGTTTGCCTCACGGGCAACATCCTTTATCGTGATTGCCGACTTCACCACTGGCCTACCCTCCGCAGTACAGGGTCGGGCGGACTGTAAACGTTTTCAAACGCGTTTGTAAACAGTTCGTTAGTTCAATTTGACGCTTCCGGACAACGGCTGTCCTGCCGGCTTCGGCAGGCACCCCGCAGCGCCCCTGGCCGTTCAGCCGGCGCCCCCGCGCTCCTGCGGCGTCAGCGCCTTGATCGACAGTGCGTGGATGTCGGTCTCCATCATGTCACCGAGCGCAGCATAGACCGCGCGGTGGCGTGCCAACGGCAGCTTGCCGGCAAAGGCATCGCTGACCACCGTGACATTGAAGTGCCCCCGCCCATCACGGGCACCGGCATGACCGGCATGACGGTGGCTGTCGTCCTCAACCTCCAGCTGCTGCGGTGCCAGGGCGGCCTGCAACGCCGCACGGATCCGCTCGACCCGGTTCATGGCAGCACCTTGCGGAAGGGGCGCACATCCACGCGCAGATAGACCCCGGCAGCCACATAGGGATCGGCATCCGCCCAGGCGCGCGCCGCCGCCAGGTCCTCGAAGCTGGCAATCACCACGCTGCCGCTGAAACCGGCCGGACCCGGGTCTTCGGCGTCAATCGCAGGACAAGGACCAGCCAAAAGCAGCCGCCCCTGGTCAACCAATGTCTGCAGCCGCGCCAGATGCGCCGCCCGTGCCTGCAGCCGCGCAGCCAGCACATCCTCTCCGTCATAGCCTTCAATCACGTACCACACTGGCCTTTCTCCGCTTGTCTGCTGAATGGAAGGATGCCAAGTCTAGCGTCACAAGGCTGGACACCGCCCTGCCCGGGCGATTACTCTTTAGTCCATTGCACGCAGCCGGCCAGTAGCCGCTCGGTGCGGTGGCGGGCCCAGACCCTGCCACCCAACCACCGAAGCACATCACTTCCCGGACCGCGTAGACGACCTCCTCGTTATGACGTTGCCGCTGATCCTGCGGCGCGCCTTGTTGTTCATGTGTGGAAGCGCGCCGAACAAGCGCGAGTAGCTCGCTATACAGGTGCTGGAACCCTTCCGGGCGGGAACCCGGGCGCGTCCAGCTCGCAATACCCCGAATGTCGACCTGATGACTTCCGAACTCGCGCACGACGCGAACCCGCCAGCGCCGCATCCCCTACCTCAGCAGCAGGAAATGCCGCTGGCGATGGTGCATGGCCAGCCGGTACTGCAGATCCCCCAGGATCTGTACATCCCGCCGGATGCACTGGAAGTCATCCTCGACGCCTTCGAGGGCCCGCTGGATCTATTGCTCTACCTGATCCGCCGGCAGAACCTGGACATCCTGGATATCCCGGTCGCCGAGATCACCAAGCAGTACGTGGAATACATCAACGTCATGCAGGAGCTGCGCTTCGAGCTGGCGGCCGAATACCTGGTGATGGCAGCCATCCTTGCTGAAGTGAAGTCGCGGATGTTGCTGCCGCGCCCACCCAGCATTGAAGGCGAGGAAGCAGACCCGCGCGCCGAGCTGGTGCGCCGCCTGCAGGAGTACGAACGTTTCAAGCAGGCCGCCGAGGATATCGACGCCCTGCCGCGGCAGGACCGCGACACCAGCCTGGCGCACGCCTTCGTGCCGGAGCGGGTGCTGGTCAAGACGCCGCCGCCGGTGGAACTGAAGGAAATGCTGTTGGCGCTGCACGACGTACTCAAGCGCGCCGAGCTCTTCAGCGGCCACGCGATCAAGCGCGAGGCATTGAGCGTGCGGCAACGCATGGGCGATGTGCTCGGCCTGCTGGAAGGCGACCGGTTTTATCGCTTTGAAAGCCTGTTCACCGCAGAGGAGGGCAAGCTCGGCGTCCTGGTCACCTTCCTCGCGATTCTGGAGCTGGCCAAGGAACAACTGCTGGATCTCGTGCAGGAAGCCCCGCTCGCCCCGATTTACGTGAAGTCCCTGGCCACTGGCAACACCAACGCACCGCTGCAGTTTTCCAGCGAGTTCGATGACGCTGATACCCCCGCCTGAGCAACCGACCCAACGCATGGATCAACCGCTGATCAACCGTATTGTCGAAGGTGCCCTGCTTGCCTCCAGCCAGCCGGTGACCTTGGCGCAGCTGCAGGGCCTGTTTCCCGAGGATGAACCGGCGCCGCCGGGCAGCATCGAACGGGCACTGGAACTGCTGCGCGAAGGCTGTGCCGGGCGCGGGGTGGAACTGGTCGAAGTGGCCTCGGGCTACCGCTACCAGATCACCAGCGAGGTGCATGGCTGGGTGTCCCGGCTGTGGACCGAGCGCAAGACCCGCTACACCCGCGCCACCCTGGAAACCCTGGCCCTGATCGCCTACCGCCAGCCCATCACCCGCGGCGAGATTGAACAGGTACGCGGCGTGGCGGTGAGCAGCAACATCATCCAGGCACTGGAAGAACGCGAGTGGATCCGGGTCATCGGCCACCGCGACGTCCCGGGCAAGCCGGCGCTGTTCGGCACCACCAAGGGCTTCCTGGATTATTTCGGGCTCAAGCGCCTGGACGAACTGCCGCCGCTGTCCGAACTGCGCGATATCGGCGAGCTGGAACCGCAATTGCCGCTGGATGGCGACGGCCAACCCGCAGCCCCGCTGACCGCAGCCGCCGCCGCGCCGCAAGGCCTGGATGCCGCCAACGACAGCGATCCGATACCCGCATCCGAATCCAAGGATTCGGGCGCAACCACACCCCATACCGCCCTCACCGGCGAACCCGACGCCGCGCCGGGAGAGCGCGCGGCGGAAGTGGAACAAACTGAAAACAACGCCGTCGCGACGACGACCGTGGCTGTTGACGTAGCCGATTCCGAACCAGAGGCCGACGCGGAAAACGCCGGCCGGAGCCAAACAGATGAGTGACACCCCCCGTAAACCTTCGTTGAACAAGCTCTCGCTCAAGCGTGAAGCCGCCACCGAACAACAGCCCAAGCTCGAAGAGCGCCTGCACAAGGTGCTGGCACAGGCCGGCCTGGGCTCGCGCCGCGCACTGGAACAGCGCATCGCCGACGGCCTGGTCAAGGTCAACGGCGAAGTCGCACAGACCGGCATGTCGATCAAGAGCGGCGACAAGATCGACCTTGACGGTCGCAGCTTCGTCGCCAGCGCGCTGACCGACCCGTCGCGCGTGCTGATCTACAACAAGCCTGAAGGCGAAGTCACCACGCGTGACGACCCCGAAGGTCGCCCGACCGTATTCGAAGCGCTGCCGCCGTTGAAGGGCGCACGCTGGATCGCGATCGGCCGTCTCGACATCAACACCACCGGCCTGCTGCTGGCTACCACCGACGGCGAGCTCGCCAACGCGATGATGCACCCGTCGTTCGAGGTCGAGCGCGAGTACGTGGTGCGCGTGCGCGCGCCGGAAGGCGAGGAGAAGGTCTCCGACGCCATCATCGAGCGCCTTGGCCGCGGCGTGCTGCTGGAAGACGGCGGCGCGAAGTTCGACGAGATCGAGCGCATTGGCGGCACCGATTCGCATGACTGGTTCCGCGTGGTCGTCAAGGAAGGCCGCAATCGCGAAGTGCGCCGCCTGTGGGAATCGCAGGGCTGCCAGGTCAGCCGCCTGAAGCGTACCCGCTACGGCAAGATCGAACTGCCGCGCGAGTTGCTGCGCGGCCAGTCCTCCGAATTGAGCACCCAGCAGGTTGACGCGTTGCGCGCCCAGCTCAAGCTGGAAGAAGGCACGCCTTCGGCCCTGACCCTGCAGCCGGTGATCGGCCAGCGCAAGGCTGCCAAGACCACCCTGCGCGTCTCGCGCGAAGGCGGCCGCGGCAACGCCTACGTCAACGGCCACAACAGCGCCGATGAAGGCCGCGAACTGCGCCGCTTCGACAACGTACGCGAAGACCGTGGCGGCCGTGGCCGCGGCGGCAAGAGCGGCGGCGGCTTCAAGGGCGGCCTGACGGTCAGCGGCGAAGCTGCTGCCAAGCAGTCGCAGAAGCCGTTCAAGCAGCGCAAGCCCGCCGGTGACCGCAGCCTGCCGGACGGCAACCCGGCCGCGTTCCGCACCTGGTATGTGCCGGACGGTGTCAGCACCGGTCCGAGCGGCCACCGCAATGCAGGTCCGGGCGCAGCACGCGGCCCGGGCGGCAATCGTGGTCCCGGTCGCGGTCCGGCCGCCGATGGTCAGGCCCGCCCCTACGGCAAGCCGCGTCCGGGCGGTGCCCCGGGTGCCAGCCGCGGCGGCCCCGGCCAGGGTCGTCCGCAGGGCGCAGGCGGTCAGGGCGCAGGCCAGGGTCAGCGCAAGCATCCCTACGGCCATCCGGGCAATGCACCGAGCTTCCCCTCCGATCACGCCACCCCGAGCTACAGCCCGTACGGCGCACGCCCGGCCGGCGGCCGCCCGAGTGGTGGCAACCGCGGCCCTGGCGGTCCCGGCGGCCGCCCCTCGGGTGGTCCGCGTCCGGGCGGTAACCGTCCCGGCGGCGCAGGTCGTCCGGGTGGCGGTCGTCCCGGTGGTGGCAACCGCGGTCCGCGCGGCGCCTGATCTGCGGCTCAACTGACGCGCTTCACCGCGCAACGCAGGTAAACAACGCCCGGTGCACCCAGCACCGGGCGTTTTGCGTTCTGGAGCAGCCGGCCAACGACAGGTGAACCGGTAGAGGTAAAATTACCAAAAATGGGAAATTTGGTATATTTTCCACCCATACAACTGGATGCCGCCATGGACCTGTCCCTGAATCTGTTGGATCTGGAAAAGACGCCCGCCAGCGACGTCAAGGCAAAAGGCTGGCCGGACCTGATGCGCAAGGTCGCCAGGCTTGGTGCCGTGGTGGTTACCAACCACAACCATCCGCAGGCGGTGGTGGTTTCCGCCGAGGAATACCAGCGCCTGGTCACCCAAGCTGCCGGCGTCACCGAGGCGGCACAACGCGCACAGTCGCTCAAGCAGTTGCAGGCCGAATTTGATGCCCATCTTGCTGTGCTTGATGACGGCAAGGCCTTGGACAAGGCCTTGAGCCGCCCGGCACGTCGCGGCCTGAAAATCATCCCTGGCAAATCGCGCTGACCGATGGCGCGCATCCTGGTATTGGCCGGCGTCAATGGCGCCGGCAAGAGTTCGCTGCTGGGCATGATGCTGGCGCACGACGGTGCCACCTGGTTCAACCCGGACGCCTTTACCCGGCAACTGGTCGAACGCGACTGGCCACTGGCGGAAGCCAACGCCTGCGCGTGGCAGGAAGGCACCCGACGCCTGCGCGATGCGATGCAATCCAATCGCGACTACGCCTTCGAAACCACACTCGGCGCCAGCACCATTCCCCGGTTGTTGCGCGAAGCCTGCGAGCAGCATGAAGTAACCGTCTGGTTCTGCGGCCTGGATAGCGTAGACCTGCATCTGCAACGTGTTGCCGAGCGCGTTGCTGCCGGTGGCCACGACATACCGGAGGACAAGATCCGCCAGCGCTACGACAGCTCGCGTATCAATCTGATTGAACTACTCCCACACCTGACCACATTGCACGTCTACGACAACAGCCGGCCACCCGATGCCGATGGCCTGGTGGAACCCTTGGTGGTCCTGGAAGTGGATAGGGGGCGGATCCTCTGCCCGGTCAGCCAGGAAGAGTTTGCACAGGTGCCCGAATGGGCCAAGCCGATAGTGTGGGCTGCGCTCAAGGCATTTCCAGCAGCTGCGGAAGATTGAGGCGCAAGGCCAGAAGCTTGGTGACGTGCCCTGCGCTGTGCATGGCTTGAACCGCAACCCTTGCACGTCCATCGCCCCGCATGCAGGGGGAGCGGGAGCGACAGATCGGTAGTTTGCGACGGGGGCGGAGCCTATCGGCTGCACACGCTCCCTCACTGCAAGAGCTCCCCTCATCCGCCCCTTTCGGGGCACCTTCTCCCGCCAGCGGGAGAAGGAAGCAGCGCACAAGCACCACTCTTGCCCAGCGACTTCTGTGCCTGCTTCAACGGTATCAGTCGCTCGGCTTTGGCCGCTGATTCGGCCTTGGACTTTGCCTCGGCCTTGGACGTTGCCTCGGCCTTGGACGTTGCCTCGGCCTTGGACGTTGCCTCGGCCTTGGACGTTGCCTCGGCCTTGGACTTTGCTTCGGCCTTGGACTTCGCCTCGGCCTTGGACTTTGCTTCTATGCTTTCCCTTCTCCCGCAAGCGGGAGAAGGTGCCCCGCAGGGGCGGATGAGGGCAGGCTTCTGCTCTGCCGCCAGCCACCCTCGATCCAGGAAATCAGCGCCGTTCGATCACGAACTTGCCGAAACCAATGCCAAGGCTCCAGCCACGCCCGGTTCCGGCCAACGCCAACGAGATGTCACCCTTGGTCATTGCCTGCGCATCCGTGGCCCGCGAAGCGCTGGCGTGCACCTCGGCCGCTGCATAGGTGCCCAACAAATCGTTGAGCGTATAAGCCCCGGTAAAGCGGCCGCGACCATCGGTGATGGTGGTGCGCCCCACGGTCAGGCCGCCGCCCTTGGCGGTGATCTTGACCGGGATGCTGGCACCGTTGTCACAGGTAATCGTGCCGGTACCGCTGGAAGTCTTGTAGAACGCCGACCAACCGCTCAGGTTGTAGCGCAATTCACAGTCGATATTGCCTGCTGCCTGCGCCGCCGGGACCATTCCCAAGCCGAGCAACGCCATCATCGCCATCTTCTTCATCGCGCATCCTCTGCTTGATTGAGCCCGCTCCGAGCCTGACAGCCAGCCCGCCCATTGCAAAGAGCGGACGGGCACGGCGCGCGGCCAGCGTTCAGCGAACCACCACCGGACCAGCCAGGGTGAACGTATCGGCATCCAGCATCGCCGGGAAGCGCTCGCGATGCGTCGCCAGCGCCTGCGCCGAGATCGTCGTGGTGACCACCTGCTCACGCTCACGAATCTCCAGCTGCGGCTGGCCGAGGAAATCGATCACCGCGCTGTCGCCGGAATAATGCAGACCATTGCCGTCCACGCCAATGCGGTTCACCACCGCCACATAACAGAGGTTCTCAATCGCCCGGGCACGCGCCAGCGTCTGCCACGCATAGGCACGCGCCGACGGCCAGTTGGCGACGAAGATCTGCAGGTCGAAATCCATCTGCCCTGCCCGCTCCACATCAAAGCGGTTGCGGCAGAACACCGGGAAACGCAGGTCGTAGCAGATCTGCGGATTGATCCGCCACCCCTTCCATTCCACGCACAAGCGCCCGTTGCCGGCGGCATAACGCTTGTGCTCGCCGCCAAAGCGGAACAGGTGGCGCTTGTCGTAGTAGTGCAGTTCGCCATCAGGCGTAGCCCACAGCAGGCGGTTATAGACGCTTCCATCAACCCGCAGTTGCACGCTGCCGGTCACTACCGCACCCAGCGCGCGCGCCTGTTCGGCGATCCATGCAACAGTCGGGCCGTCCATGTCTTCGGCCTGGTCAATGGCGTCGTTGGAGAAGCCACTGGTAAAGGTCTCCGGCAGGATCACCAGATCGGTGTTTCCCGCCAGCGGCGCCAACAGCGCACCGTAATAGTCGCGGTTACCCGCAGGGTCGTGCCAGCGGGTGTCACCCTGCACCAGGGAAATACGCAGGTCCTGCATTGTCGTCATCGTCCTGAAAGCCATGAAGAAAGAACAGCGCTGGTCGCCATGGCCGCGCCCAGTACCGGCACCCACCATTGCAGCCGCGCGATCCAACGATTGACCGGCAGGCACCGCTCGATATCATCAAGCAACGCCAGATATTCACGGGTATAGCGACCAAAGCTGCCACGAAACGCCAGGCGCCCCTCATCCACCGACACGCCACGCGCATGCAGGCCGGGCTGAACCACGGAAAGGAAAAAATAGCCCTTCACCGCAACCGCAAGCAGGAACGTGCCGAACGCCACGAGGAAAACGACCAAACCGGTATCCATGGTGGTTTCAAACATCAGAGCGCGCGCAGGCGCTCGATGGCTGCATCCAGCGTCGCATCGTTCTTGGCGAAACACAGCCGCACCAGACGCTGGCCGGCCGGCGGGATTTCGTAGAACGGCGACAACGGAATCGCGGTAACGCCCTTCTCGATGGTCAGCCAGCGCACGAACTCATGGTCCGGCAAGTCACTGATCGCCGAATAATCCACCAACTGGAAGTAGCCGCCCGGCACCGGCAACGGCTTCAACCGCGTACCCAGCAACTGCTCGCGGAAGCGATCACGCTTGGCCTGGTAAAAAGCGCCCAGCTCCAGGTGATGCTCGGGCTCATCGCGGATCATCGCGGCAAAACCGTATTGCGCCGGGCTGTAGGTGGTGAAGGTGTTGTACTGGTGGACCTTGCGGAACTCGGCGGTCATTGCCGGCGGCGCGATGGCGTAGCCAATCTTCCAGCCGGTGCAGTGGTAGGTCTTGCCGAAGCTCGAGATGACGAACGCCCGTTCGCGCAGTTCCGGGTAACGCAATGCCGACTCGTGACGCGCGCCGTCGTAAATGATGTGTTCGTACACTTCATCGGAGATCAGGTAGATGTCAGTGCCGCGCAGCACGTCGGCCAGCGCCTGCATGTCATCGGCAGTCAACATCGCGCCGGATGGGTTGTGCGGCGTGTTGACCATCAACATGCGCGTCTTCGGGGTGATTGCCGCGCGTACGCGGTCCCAATCCACTGCGAAGGTCTGCGGGTCCAGCGGCACGTGTACAGCGCGCGCGCCAGCCAGGTCGATCGCCGGCTCGTAGCAGTCATAGGCCGGGTCCAGCACGATGACTTCCTCACCGGCCCGTACCACGGCATGGATGGCATTGAAGATCGCCTCGGTGCCGCCGGAGGTGACGGTGATCTCGCTGTCGGGATCCACCTGCGCGCCATAGCAGTCCAGCGCCTTCTGCGCGATCGCCTGCCGCAACGGCGCAACACCGGTCATCGGCGCGTACTGGTTCAGGCCCTCACGCATGGCCTTGGCGGTTTCGTCGATCAAGCGCTGCGGGGCGGAAAAGTCCGGAAATCCCTGGCCAAGATTGACCGCGCCGTGTTCGGCGGCCAGCTGCGACATCACGGTGAAGATGGTGGTGCCCACCTTGGGCAACTTGGTCTGCGGATGCATGGATAGGTACGTGCCGGGGGAGAAAACCCCGAGTGTACGCAAAGCCAGCGCTCCCGGCTGCCAATCAGCAGCTCAAACCGTGCCTGCACGGTGCGGGGCAACGACGGCCCGGCGCTATACTGCGCGCCCCGATGCGCTGCCCAGCCTGCGCCACCTCCCAAGGACGGAAGCGCCCGATCCGATGATTGAAACCGCGAACATCCCGCCGCTGCTGGCCGCACGCGACCTGCGTTTCACCCGCAATGACGATCCGGTATTCGGCCCGCTGGACCTGCATGTCGACGCAGGCGAAGCGCTGCTGGTGCAAGGAAGCAATGGCGCCGGCAAAACCACCCTGCTGCGTGTCCTGGCCGGGCTGCTGCGTCCGGAGCAAGGCCGCATCGAGATCGACGGACGGCCGGCGAGCAGTACCGACCGCTCCCGCTACATCGCCTACCTGAGCCATCTGAGCGCACTCAAGCAAGACCTTGGCACCCTGGAAAACCTGCATTTCCTGTGCGGCCTGCAAGGCCGCCGAGCGCGGCAGATGCCAGGCAACGCCTTGGCCATCGTTGGCCTCGCCGGATATGAGGACACCCTGGTACGGCAATTGTCCGCCGGGCAGAAAAAGCGCCTGTCGCTGGCCCGCATCTGGCTGTCGCCCGCCCCGATCTGGCTGCTGGATGAGCCCTACGCCAATCTCGACCTGGACGGGATCAACCTGGTCAACCGGATGATTTCCGCGCACCTGCGCAGCGGTGGCGGCGCCCTGGTAACCACGCACGGGGCCTATGCGGCACCACCGGTGCGCAACCGCACGCTCACCCTGGCCAGCCCTGCAGCACAGGAGGACGCGGCATGAGCCTGCCCGGTCCGCAGCCAACCCTGCTCTCCGCTGCCCGCGCCTTGCTCGCCCGTGACCTGAAGCTGCTGTGGCGCCGGCGGGGCGATGCCGCGCAGCCAATCCTGTTCGCACTATTGGTGGTTGCCCTGTTCGCCCTGGCCCTGGGGGCCGCGCCCAAACAACTGCAAAGCGTTGCCTCGGCGGTGCTTTGGCTGTCCATCCTGCTGGCCGGACTGCTCTCGCTGGACACCTTGTTCCGCAGCGACGCCGAAGATGGTTCGCTTGAGCAATGGCTGTTATCGCCGGTGCCACTGGCCTGGTTGGTGGCGGTGCGCGTGTTCTCGCATTGGCTGACTACTGCATTCCCGCTGGTACTGGTCAGCCCCTTGCTGGCCGAGCTGATGCATCTGCCGCGTGCGCAGTTGCCCGTGCTGCTTGCGGCACTGGCACTGGGCACCCCCTTGCTGAGCCTGCTGGGTGCCGTGGTCGCTGCGCTGACCGTAGGCATGCGCAGGGCCGGCATCCTGCTGGCGCTGCTGGTGCTGCCGCTCTACGTACCGGTACTGGTCTTCGGGGCCGGCGCGGTCGCGGCAGCCGCACAGGGCTTCGATGCCAGTGGCGCACTGCTGATGCTGGCGGCCGGCTTGCTGGTCAGCGCGGTGCTCGCCCCGCTGACCGCGGCAGCCGCAATCCGCATCGCCAACTCCTGAGCGCAAAACAGCGCTATTCTTGACGGTGACTTCACAAATCACACCAAGCACATGGCTGAGCGGCCCCACACGGAAGTCCCGAGCGTAGACAAGCCTACCTTGCCCCCCCGTCCCGTGGTCGAGCTGCAACGCCGCGGTGAACTGCGCGTGGAGAAGTTCCTGGCGGCCGCCACCGAAGTCTTCAATGAAAAGGGCTATCAGGCCGCGCGCCTGGCCGACATCGTCAAACGCGCTGGCGGCTCGATGGCGACGCTGTACCGTGCCTTCGGCGACAAGGAAGGCCTGATCCATGCGTTGATGGAGCAGAGCATCAACGACTTCGGCCGCAGCCTGGATACCTTGCTGCAGTCTCCGTTGCCGCCTACCGAGGCTTTGGAAGAGGCCGCCAGCCAGATGGCCGAGGAAGTCCTCTCGCCCGCCCGCCTGGCCTGCCATCGCGTGGTCATTTCCGAGGGCATGAACCAACCGGGGTTGCGTGATTGGTTCCATGCCCATGGCGTGGCCCCCATGGAGGTGCGGCTCAGCCAATACTTCGCCCGCGAAACCGCGGCCGGGCGGATGTACATCGAGAACCCCGAGCAAGCCGCACACTTCTTCTACATGGTGGTGATCGGCGGCTTGATCCTGCGCTCGGTCAATGGCCGCGTGATTGCCAGCGACCTGCCCCGCGCGCAGGAGCAGGCCCGCGCGGCGGTGCGCCTGTTCATGGCCGGGGCCCTGCCGCGAAGCTGAGCCACCTATTCCGCGTCCGGCGCCGTCGAAGGGCTGGCACGCCAGCCCTGCCACGCTGTCGCCAAGCGAATCATCTGGCAACTTGGCCCCCTGCAAACACCTCGCAGGCGATTGCAGCATTACCTCTTCCACGGGGCAGCCCCCGCCGCGCGGCGCTGGGACGTGCGGAGAAACCCTCTTCTTCAACGAACTCCTGGCTACCCGCCCGTTGCCTGAATTTGCGGTATCTTGCGCTAGTCTGAAAACAGCAACGGTGGTGCAAGCCGCACCACCCAGCCGGCCGGGCCGCCAATTGCGGCCCGGTCATCGTCTTCCTCAGCGAGCGAGCGGATGTTCAAAGGTTTAGTTGGTTGGTTTCACAAGCTGGGCTCCCCGCCCTACTTCGACACCTTCGCCGCCCGTTGGTCCACCTGGTGTTACATCGCCGCACTACCGCTGTTCGGCTTCGGCCTTTGGCAGGCCTTGGCAGTGGTGCCTGCCGACTACCAGCAAGGCGACAGCTTCCGCATCCTCTACATCCACGTCCCGTCGGCGTGGATGAGCCTGTTCGTATTCGGGTTGATGGCGTTCTACAGCGCCATCGCGCTGATCTGGCGGATCAAGCTCTGCGAGATACTGGCCATGGCCTGCGCGCCCATCGGCGCCGCATTCACCCTGATCACCCTGCTCACCGGCAGCATCTGGGGCAAGCCGATGTGGGGCACCTGGTGGGATTGGGACCCGCGCCTGACCACCGAACTGATCCTGTTGTTCATGTACCTGGGCGTGATGGGCCTGTACGGCGCCATCGATGATCGCCGCGCCGCCGCCCGCGCCGCTGGCCTGCTGGCGATTGTCGGGGTGGTGATGCTGCCGATCATCCGTTACTCGGTGGTGTGGTGGAACTCGCTGCACCAGGGCCAGACCATCCGCGTGTTCGGCGAGTCCAGCATGGACAGCAGCATGATCCTGCCGCTGTGGATCATGGTGCTGGCCACCAAGTTCTGGTTCGTCGGCTCACTGTTGGCGCGCGCCCGCGCCGACAACCTGCGGCGCGAAGTCGGCAAGGCCTGGCTGCGCGAGAAGCTGGAGAAATCGGCATGACCTACTTCAAGTACGTGGCGCTGGCCTATGCCGTGTTCTTCGTCGTGCTGGCCTGGGATTTCATCGTGCCGCGCCTGCAGATCCGCCAGCAGTTGCGCGAGGCGCGTGCGCGCCTCACCCGCGCCAGCCGCGGCAGCGCAGCAGCCGTTGATGAGGAACTGAGCCGATGAGCCCGACCCAGCGTCGCCGGTTGCTGCTGGTCCTGCTGGTCGTGCTGGTTGCCGGCGCAGCGGTGGCCCTGGTCAGCACTGCCTTGCAGCGCAACATCGCTTATCTGTACACGCCAGCCGAGGTCAAGGCCGGCCAGGTCGCACCGGACGCACGTTTCCGGCTCGGCGGCATGGTTGCGAAGGGCTCGTTCAAACGCGAACCCGGCGCGCTGCTCGCACGCTTCGAGGTCACCGACGGCGACGCGGTGCTGCCCGTCACCTACGACCGCATCCTGCCCGACCTGTTCCGCGAAGGCCAGACGGTAGTCGCCACCGGACGCATGGCCAACGGCGTATTCGTCGCCGAAGACGTGCTGGCCAAACACGACGAGACCTATATGCCCAAGGAGCTGGCCGACAAGATGGGCGTGGCGCACGACAAGCATCAGGTCCCGGTCACCACCCCAACGACGGAAACGCCCTGAGTGCTTGGTGAAATCGGACAGGTATTGCTGATCCTCGCCCTGCTGGCAGCCCTGCTGCAAAGCGTCCTGCCGCTGATCGGCGCCCAACGCGGCATCCCGGCACTCACCGCGATTGCACGCCCGGCAGCGCTGCTGCAGCTGACCATGGTGCTCGCCGCCTTCGTGGTGCTGACGATTGCCTTTGTGCGCCAGGACTTCTCGCTGCGCTATGTCGCCGACAACTCCAACTCGCTGTTGCCGATGATCTACCGCTACTCGGCGGTATGGGGTGCGCACGAAGGCTCGTTGCTGATGTGGTCGCTGGTGTTGGCGCTTTGGACCGCAGCGGTTGCGGCGTTCTCGCGACAGTTGCCGCCCGAGGTGATGGCGCGGGTGTTGGCGGTGATGGGCATGATCAGCGTTGGCTTCCTCGCCTTCCTGCTGTTCACCTCCAATCCGTTCGCGCGCCTGCTGCCAGCGCCTAGTGAAGGCCACGACCTCAATCCGCTGCTGCAGGACCCGGGCCTGATCATCCACCCGCCCCTGCTGTATCTGGGCTACGTCGGCTTCGCGGTGCCGTTCGCCTTCGCCATTGCGGCACTGATTGATGGCCGCATCGACGTGCGTTGGTTGCGCTGGACCCGGCCGTGGACCAACGCGGCCTGGGGCTTCCTGACCATCGGCATCGCGCTGGGCAGCTGGTGGGCGTACTACGAGCTGGGCTGGGGCGGTTGGTGGTTCTGGGACCCGGTGGAGAACGCCAGCTTCATGCCATGGCTGGTTGGCGCGGCCCTGCTGCATTCGCAGGCGGCCACCGAAAAACGCGGCGTTTTTGTCGGCTGGACCTTGCTGTTGGCGATCGCGGCGTTTGCGCTGTCCCTGCTCGGCACTTTCCTGGTGCGCTCGGGCGTGCTGACCAGCGTGCACTCGTTTGCCGCCGATCCCTCGCGCGGCCTGTTCATCCTGATCTTCCTGGGCGTCGTGGTCGGCGGCTCGCTGCTGCTCTATGCAATCCGTGCACCCGGCATGGGTGGAAACAGCGCCGACCCGCGTCGGGCGTTCACACTCAACTCCCGCGAAAGCCTGCTGCTGGCCAACAACCTGCTACTCAGCTGCGCCTGCGCCATGGTGCTGCTCGGCACCTTGTATCCACTGCTGGCCGATGCGCTGGATCTGGGCAAGGTCTCGGTGGGGCCGCCGTACTTCGGCACGCTGTTCGTGGTGTTGATGGCACCGATGATCGTGCTGCTGCCGTTTGGCCCGCTCAGCCGCTGGCAGCGCGAGCAAGGCTTGCGCACGCTGGCGCTGTTGGCGCCATGGGCCGGTTTGGCGATTGTGCTGGGCATCATTGGCTGGTGGATGGCACCACAGGGCAAGTTCAAGACCGGCATCGGTATTGCCGGGGCTGCATGGGTAGCTGGCGGTACCGGCTATTACCTGTGGATGCGCCTGCGCAAAAGTGGCCGGCCCAATGCCGAAACCTGGGGAATGCTGATCGCCCACTTCGGCGTGGCCGTCTTCCTGGTCGGCGCCTTGTTGGTGGAAGCGCTGCATGTGCAGCATGAAGTGGCGCTGGCACCGGGCAAATCCATCGACGCCGGCGGGTATACGCTACTGTTCGAAGGCGTGGATGCCAGCGATGGGCCGAACTATCACTCCGACCGCGGGCACCTGCAGGTGTTGCGTGGCGACACGCTGATTACCCGCCTGCACCCGGAAAAACGCATGTACGCCAGCGGCGGCCAGCCGATGACCGAAGCTGGCATCCATCCCACCCTGGGTGGCGATATCTACGTGGCGCTGGGAGAATCACTGGGCGATGGCTCCTGGGCCGTACGCGTACAGATCAAACCTTTTGTCCGCTGGATCTGGTTGGGCGCGGCGCTGATGGCGCTGGGCGGTTTCATCACCGCCGTCGACCGCCGTTTCCGCAGGCTGCCTGAGAAATCGAAATGAATAGTCCTGCACCCGAATCCAACACCAAGCATCGCCTGCCGCCGGTCGCCATCGTCCTCGGGGCATTGTTCTTCCTCGGCCTGATGGGCTTGATGCTGTACGGCGTCAGCCGCTCCGGCAAACCCGACCGCGACAGCCTGCCCTCGGCGCTGATCAACAAGCCCGCCCCCGCCTTCTCCCTGCCGGTGCTGCATGACCCCAGCGTGCATGTCACCGACAAGCAGCTGCGTGGCGCCCCCTACCTGCTCAATGTCTGGGGCAGCTGGTGCCCGACCTGCCGCGATGAGCACCCCATCCTCACCCGCTTCGCCGAGACCAAGCGCGTGCGCGTGATCGGCTACAACTGGAAGGACGAGCCCAGCGAAGCATTGCGCTGGCTGGAGCAGTTGGGCAACCCCTACATGGTGGTGCTGGCCGACCAGGAAGGCCGCACCGCCCTGGACTGGGGCATTGCTGCCGCACCGGAAACCTTCCTGGTCGATGGCAGCGGCATCGTGCGCTGGAAGTACAGCGGCGCCATTACCCAGCAGGTGATGGACGAACAGCTGATTCCGGCACTGGAAAAAGTCGAAGCCGCCGCCGGTGGCAAACACGGTGCACCGGACCTCGGGGCCGCCCGATGAAAGCCTGGGCTGTGGTCCTGCTATGGCTGTGCCTGGTGTTCGCCGCCAGCGCGCAGCCAGCCGGCGACCCCAGCCCACTGCAATACCGCGACCGCGCCGAGGAAGTGCGCTTCCACGCACTCACCGCCGAACTGCGCTGCGTGCAATGCCAGAATCAATCACTGGCTGACTCCAACGCGCAGATCGCCCACGACCTGCGCCGCGAAGTGCTCAAGCTGATGCACGAAGGCCGCAGCGATGCCGAGATCAAGCAGTTCCTGGTCGACCGTTACGGCGAGTTCGTGCTGTACCGTCCGCAGCTGGAAGCCGGCACCGCCCTGCTCTGGTTCGGCCCCGGCCTGTTGTTGCTGGCCGGCGCCGTGCTGTTGATCGTGCATGTACGGCGGCGTGGCCGCACCGTCCCTGTTGCCAGCAATGACGACGCCAGCCAGGAAGAACGCGAATGGTGAATCCCGGGTTCATGGCAGGTGCTGCAGTGCTGGCGGTAGTGGCAACCGGCGTCACCTTGTGGCCACTGTGGCGCGCCGGCAAACGGCGGATCTGGGGCAGCCTGGTTGCGATGGCGATGGTCGCCACGCTGGGCCTGTACCAGTTGCTGGGAACCCCGGCGGCGATGCAGCCGCAACCTGAACCCGCGGCCGCGCCGCAGACCATCGAAGAAGGCATCGCCCAGCTGCAGGATGCCTTGAAGCAGAACCCCGAGCGCGTTGACGGCTGGGTGCTGCTGGCCCGCTCGCAGCTGGAGATCGGCAAGGTCGCCGATGCCGCTGCGGCCTACCAGCGCGCCGTGCAGCTGGCGCCGGAAGAACCCGGCCTGCTGCTCGAAGCCGCACAGACCCGCGCCCAGGCCGATCCCAAATTCCTGTTCGACGACACCGCCCAACAGTGGCTTGCCCGCGCCCGCCAGATCGCACCGGACAACGAGCGGGTGATCTGGCTCACCGGCATCGTGCAGCGTCAGCAAGGCCAGAACGAACAGGCCGCGCAGACCTGGGAAAGCCTGCTGCCAAGGTTGGAGCCCGCCGCCGCAAACGCGCTGAAGGCGCAGATCGATATCGCCCGTGGCAAGGCGCCGACCTCCGCGCAGGTTGGCACAGCAACAACAACGGCAGCAGCAAGCACTGCCGGCGGCGGCATCACCATAACGGTTACCCTGGCCCCTGCCTTGGCCGAACGCGCCGCTGCCGGCAAGGAAACCATGTTCGTCATCGCCCGCATCCCTGGTGGCCCACCAATGCCGGTCGCCGTCGAGCGCCACCCTGCGCAGGCAGCGCCACTGACCGTCACCCTTGACGACGACGACAGCCCGATGCCCACGCAGAAGCTGTCGGCGCTACAGGAAGTGGAAGTGTTCGCCCGCCTGTCCGCCAGTGGCAATGCGATGCGCGGCGAAGGCGACGTCGAGTCGGTACCGATCAAGGTCAAATTGCCGACTGACAAGCCGTTGGCGATCATGCTGGGTCAGTAACCCGCTGCAAGCTGTCTTGTGGGAGCGGCGTAAGCCGCGAAGCGAGCATATCCAGCAGATGACAGAGATGCGATGTGCTTGGGCAACTTTAGCTTCGCGGCTTACGCCGCTCCTACAAACAACCCACTCTGGCCGGCACCGACAGCACTGCGGCCGTGGCCGTTCAAGTACCGCCCCGTAGCCCGGGTAAGCGCAGCGCACCCGGGGGAACTCGGCACCACGCGTGAAGCTCACGCCCTTCGCCGCATTTAAAGCGAATTTCACCGTCTTCGGCCGACCTTGCCTCCCGGGTGCGCTGCGCTTACCCGGACTACAGGGCTGGTTCGGCACGCAGCCCCGGCACGCTCCGCTGGCGCGCCCACCTCGCCGGAATAGCGTGATAACCACTGGTTATCATCCATGCGAAGATGCGCCCGGCATCCCCGTTAAAATTGGCAGATGACTGAATTCACCCCCGTCGGCAGCCGCTTCCATGCGCTGTCTTCCCCATTCCCGATGAAGCGCGGTGGCAGCCTTGTCGGCGCCCACGTCGCCTACGAAACCTGGGGCAATCTGGCCGCCGATGCCAGCAACGCCATCTTGATCGTCACCGGCCTGTCGCCGGATGCGCACGCCGCCAGCAATGCCGACAACCCCGCCAACGGCTGGTGGGAGCCGATGCTTGGCCCCGGCAAGCCAATTGATACCGACCGCTGGTTCGTCATCTGCGTGAACTCGCTGGGCAGCTGCAAGGGCTCTACCGGCCCGGCCTCGTTGGACCCGGCCACCGGCAAGACCTACCGGCTGTCCTTCCCCGAGTTGTCGATTGAAGACGTGGCCAACGCCGCCGCCGAAGTCGTGCGCGCACTTGGCATCACCCAACTGGCCTGCCTGATCGGCAACTCGATGGGCGGCATGACCGCACTGGCGGTGTTGCTGCAGCACCCGGGCATCGCCCGCAGCCACATCAACATCTCCGGCAGCGCCCGCGCCCTGCCGTTCTCGATCGCCATCCGTTCGCTGCAGCGCGAGGCCATCCGCCTCGATCCAGCCTGGAACAACGGCGATTACGACGAAGCGCATTACCCGGAATCGGGCATGCGCATGGCGCGAAAACTCGGCGTCATCACCTATCGCTCGGCGCTGGAATGGGATGGCCGCTTCGGCCGCGTGCGGCTGGACTCGGACCAGACCGCCGAAGACCCGTTCGGCCTGGAATTCCAGGTCGAGAGCTATCTGGAAGGCCACGCCCGCCGCTTCGTGCGCCACTTCGACCCGAACTGTTATCTCTACCTCGGTCGATCCATGGACTGGTTCGACCTGGCCGAATACGCCGATGGCGACGTATTGGCAGGGCTGGCGAAGATCCAGGTTGAGCGCGCGTTGGCCATCGGCGCCAACACCGACATCCTGTTCCCGGTGGAACAGCAGCAGCAAATCGCCGACGGCCTGCGCGCAGGTGGCGCCGACGCGCAGTTCATTGGTATGGATTCACCACAAGGCCATGACGCCTTCCTGGTGGATTACGACCGCTTCGGCCCTGCCGTGGCACAGTTCCTGCGGACACTTCCGACAGCCACGTAAACACCGCCCCGAACTCGGATGCAGGTGGCCGCTGATGGCCCCCTGCCCACTGCGCACAGCACCCTGAAGCCTCCGACAACCGGAGGTCAGCCATGTCGCGCCTGTTGCTGTTTCTGCTGCTCTTGCTCTGCGGTTCGCTCGCCGCCGCACCCGCCGCCGCGCCACCGTTGATGCTGGCCAGCAGTTGGCAGGACGGGCCGGATGTATCCCTCTATCTGGTCAGCGAGAAACTCGACGGCGTGCGCGCACGCTGGGACGGTCACGCGCTCTGGACCCGCGCCGGTCACCGCATACCGACGCCGGCATGGTTTACCCAGGGCTGGCCCAAGCAGGCGATCGACGGCGAATTATGGATGGCACGCGGTCAGTTCGAAGCCACCAGCGGGCTCATCCGCAGCAGCCCAGCCGATGAGCAGCAGTGGCGCAAGCTCCGTTTCATGGCCTTCGATCTACCCCATGCCACCGCTGGCTTCGCCCGGCGCCATGCCCAGCTCAGCCGGATCATCGCCAATCAAGCCAACCCCTATCTGCTCGCCATAGAGCAACGCCGTCTGCCAGATACCGAAAGCCTGCACCGACACCTGCGCAGCATCGTCCAGGCTGGCGGCGAAGGCCTGATGCTGCATCACCAGGACAACCGCTACAGCGACGGCCGTAGCGCTGGCTTGTTCAAACTCAAACCGTACGACGATGCCGAAGCACGCGTGATCGGCCATGTACCAGGCAAGGGCAAGTATGCCGGCATGGTCGGCGCGCTGCTCGTGCGTGCCGACAGCGGTGCACAGTTCCGCCTCGGCAGCGGCCTGAGTGATGCGCAGCGTGCCGATCCACCGCCGATCGGCAGTCAGGTGACCTATCGCTACAACGGCCTGACCGTGCACGGCCTGCCCCGCTTTCCGCGTTTCCTGCGGGTACGAGATGATCGCTGATCAAAGCAATCATTCCTTGTAGGACCGGCGTAAGCCGCGAAGCACATACATCATCAGATGGCACACGCACATGGGGTCTCAGCATTGCCAGCTTCGCGGCTTACGCCGTTCCCACAAAAGCAGACCCGGTGCAGGGCTTCACAGCCGCTCATGTTTGCGCTGCAATGGCGGCAACAAACAAGGGCAAGCTCGATGCGCTATCAAGGCCGGCTGCAGGATTGGAACGATGACAAGGGCTTCGGATTCGTGATTCCGAACGGCGGTGGTGACCGCGCCTTCGTCCATATCAAAGCCTTCGAGCAGCGCACGCAACGTCCGACTGACGGCATGCTGATCAGCTATGCGCTGCGCAGGGACGAACGCGGCCGCTTCAATGCCATCGCGGTGCGCTCGGCAAGCGCCACCAAAACCGTCACTTCCAAGCCAAAGCGTCCTCCGTTTACCGCGCGCCTGCCGCACGTCCTGCTGGGTGCATGCGCCCTGCTCTGCATACTGGGACTATGGATTGCCAAGTTGATACCCGAATGGACCTTGCCGGTGATTGGCGGGATGAGCGTCTTAGCGCTGGGCTTCTATCTCCACGACAAGGGCGCAGCTGCACGCGGTGAGCAGCGCACGCCCGAAAACACCTTGCACCTGATCTCCCTGCTCGGGGGCTGGCCGGGCGCGCTGATCGGCCAGGGGCTGTTCCGCCACAAGACCAGCAAGTCCAGTTTCCAGGCCATGTTCTGGCTGACGGTCGTGCTCAATGTCACCGCAATCTGGCTCCTTGCCAGTGGCAGACTAAGCCTTCCCCACTAAGCACGCAGCCGCAATGCCAGCGCAGCCCGGCTAAGCGCAGCGCACCCGGGAACTCCGGCCGAGCCACCAAAAGCAGCCACAGCATCCTCAGGCTTGAAGGTGCAACGCTTTCTCTGGGCCAGGAGTCGCTGACCATGCCAAAGGATTCCGCGACTTCCAGCCCAAGGACCGATCATGGCCTGGCTGAGTAGCCGAGCCGTGCAGATGGCGGTCGCTTATCATCTGCGCTCCCCAGCTCCAGCACGGCATCATGGATCGAGCCATTTTGAAATCCGCACTCCGCCTCGCTTACCTGCATCTTGTCGCCCTCAGCGCCGTCCTCCTCGCTGCGATGCCGAACGCGCTGGCGCAAACCGCACGCAAGCCGTCGTCCTATGAGGTCAGACAGGGCACCACCGCAGCTGCCATCGACAATGCCCAAGCCCCGGCGCAGTTGGCGCGCATCGCCAGCCGTGACGATTTCATGCGCCTGGCGCGGATTTACAACCCCGGCACGGCGCTGGAAATGCCGCACCTGATCTTCACCATCGACCGCCGTGACCCGGCCCGTATCTATTACATCAATACGCCACGCTACGAACTGCACGAGAACTTCGTGCGCCGCGAACGGCTGCTGCCACAACTGGACAAGGCCACCCTCAACGCGCAGTACAAGGACCCGCAGCGGCGTTTCCTGTTCGGCACCGTAAGCTGGCAGCGCGATCTGCCCGGCTATACCTACGAGTTCTGGGAAGGCGACCAGCTGACACCGGCACTGCTCAGGCAGACCGATCAGCTGGTACGGGGATCGTTCTACGAGGCGATCCGCTTCAAGACCAATTCCACGTTGCACGAACAGACCGCCCGCTCCGCCGGCCTGCCCTTCACCACCCAGGAAGCACTGCTGCGCGAGCAATCCTTCCTGCCCTTGAACACGGGTATCGCCAGTGGCCGCCTGCGCATAGTCCGCTCGATCGAACAGGCAAGCGACCTGTCGCCGCAGGACATCGTGGTACTGGACGAGGTTCCGATCTCGCTGCCACCGGTTGCCGGCCTTGTTACCCAGCGCCCATCGACGCTGTTGTCGCACGTCAACCTGCTGGCCAAGGGGTGGCGTATCCCCAACGTCTATGTCCGCGACGCGCAGGCTGCATTGCGCGTCTACGACGGACAATGGATCGAGCTGGAAGTCACAAACAACGATTACAAGGTGCGACCAGCCCTGCGCCCAACCCGCACGCCTCCCGGAACCACGCAAGCCGGGGTGCGCAATCTGCCGCGGCCCGACCTGTCGGTCACCACGCTGAAGCCGCTTTCGGCATTGCGCGCCAGGGACAGCAATCATTGCGGCGTCAAAGCGGCGAATCTGGGCACCCTCAGATCCGCGCTGCCGCCTTCGGCCCGCGTTCCCGACG
Source organism: Stenotrophomonas sp. (assembly GCF_032066555.1). GTDB lineage: Bacteria > Pseudomonadota > Gammaproteobacteria > Xanthomonadales > Xanthomonadaceae > Stenotrophomonas. The sequence continues at coordinate 364,706 of NZ_DAMBKV010000001.1, read as the reverse complement.
GATTCTGCGTTCCCTTCTCGCAGTACCAATCGGCGATGCAGAAGCTGCGCATAAACGAGCGACTGGCCGCACTACAGCAGCAGCCGGGTTTCGCCACCGATGCCAATGTCCGCCGCACTGCCCTCACCGCACTGCGTGCCGAGATCGCCAACGCCGTGCCGGACCCTGCGCTGGCGCGCAGCCTGCAATCGCAGTGGCAGAGCCAGCTGCAGGGCCGTGGCGTATTCGTGCGCAGCTCCTCCAACTCCGAGGACCTGCCCAACTTCAGCGGCGCCGGCCTGTACACGACGGTGCCCAATGTCGTCGGCACCGATGCGCTGGTGCGGGCCGTGCAGACGGTATGGGCGTCGGTCTACAACTTCGAGGCCTACGAAGCACGCCGCGCTGCTGGTTTGGGCCAGGACGCAGTGGCGATGGCGGTACTGGTGCAGCTGGCCGCGCCCTCGGACAGTTCCGGGGTGATGATCACCCGCGATCCATTTGATGCAGCACGTCGCCATATCACCTATATCTCGGCCAAGCGCGGCCTCGGCATCCGCGTGGTGGAAGGCAAGCGGCAGGCCGAGCAGGTGATGTACTCGAACTGGTCCAAGGCCGTGCAGGTGCTCAGCCGTTCCGCGGAGGACACCCAACTGGTCGCCAATGCCAGCGGCGGTGTCCGCGAAGTGGCGCTGACCGGCTCCCGCCAGGTGTTGACCGATGCCCTGATCGCGAGGCTGGCAGCGGTTGGCAGCCGCACCAAGCAGGCGTTGGGCGGAGTTGATCAGGACATCGAATGGGCAGTGGTTGGCGATGACATACTCATCCTGCAGTCGCGCCCCTACGTGGATGGAAGCAGCCGCTAGGGACTGCCCCATCCTCTCCATCGCCCAGTACCAGCCGATTCGGACGTGCCCGTGGACAAGATCGATCTCAAGCGCCAGCTGAAGCAGCTCTACCAGCCCTCGGCCAAGGCCATTGCCGAGGTCGACGTGCCTGCCTTCAACTTCCTGATGATCGATGGCGCTGGCAATCCGAACACCGCGCAGGAGTACGGGGATGCCGTGGAAGCGCTGTTCTCCGTCGCCTACACCATCAAGTTCGCACTCAGGAAAGCCGGGCGGATGGACTACGCCGTGATGCCGCTGGAGGGACTGTGGTGGGCCGATGACATGGCGGCGTTCCAGCGCGATGAGAAGCAGCGGTGGCTGTGGACCATGATGATCATGCAACCTTCGGAGGTGTGCCGGCAGGACGTGGAGTCCGCGGTCAACGCCTTGCAGAAGAAGTCTCTGCCTGGCCTGTCAAAGCTGCGCTTCGAGACATTTCACGAAGGACGATGTGCGCAGCTGCTGCATGTCGGCCCCTTCACCGATGAAGGACCGGCGATCCAGCGCCTGCATGCTTTCATCGGCGAGCGATCCGCATTGCGCGGCAAGCACCATGAGATCTACCTGAGCGACATCAGAAGAGCAGCACCGGAGAAGTGGAAAACCATCATCCGTCAGCCCATGCAATGAATCGCAACGATGTCCAACCCCGCCCTCAGCCCGAGTAACAGGAGCCCAGCATGACCTTCTGGCTTGTCGCAACAGCAGCCAGCATCGGCCTGGGCTTGGCGGCCGGCGCCGTGTGCCGGCGAACCTGGCTTGCCGTGCTGTTCGCCGCCCTGCTCGGCGGCCTGCTCGCCCCCTATATTGGCCTGCGCTTTGTATGGGATGTGACCGGCCATCGCGATGCACAGGATGGCCTGGCCTTCCTGTTCGGGCCGATGATCACCGTACCTGTTGCCAGCCTTGTCGCCTATGGTTTCAAGCGCTTGCGTAGAAACAAACGCAGCTGACGACGCACGCTTGTTCGTCGCAACCCGGAGGTTTCCAAAGCCGGGCATAGCCCGGCTCAAAGCTCGCTATTGCTGAGTCAAGCGCCCCTGCTGCAACCGGTACTCGCGCTGCACCACACCTTCAGGCAGTCGATCATGGGTGATCATCAACAGGCTGCGCTGCCCCAGCGCCGCCGCCAGATCGAGCAGCAGCGCATGCGCGGTATCCACGTCCAGGCCTTCGGTCGGCTCGTCCAGCACCATGATTGGCGCGTTGCGCAGCAAGGCACGCGCCAAGGCCAAACGCCGCGCCTGACCCGCAGACATGGTGGCACCGTTCTCACCCACCCATGCGGCGAGCCCGCCTTGTTGCTGCGCCCAATCGCTCAAGCGCACCTGCGCCAGTACCGCCCACAAGGCGTCGTCGCCGGCCTGCGGATCACCCAAGCGCAGATTCTCCGCAATGCTGCCGGCAAATACCGGTGCCCCTTGTGGCAACCAGGCAATCTGCCGATACCAATCATCCTGGGCGAACTCACGCAGATCGACACCACCGAAGCGCACTGCCCCCTGCTGCGGGTCCCATAGCCGCAGCAGCAGGGCGGACAAGGTCGTCTTGCCGCAGCCGCTGTCGCCACGGATGGCGATGCGCTCACCCGGCGCCAGCTGCAGATCCACGCCATCCAGCAGACGCCGCGTCTCGCCAGGCCAGGAAAACACCACCTGCTCGAACACAACCGCGGCGGCATCCGCAGCCACGGCGCGGGACTGGGCCGGGTCCTGCACGGCTGGCGCCTGATCAACAATCTGCCGCAGACGCGTGCCGGCGACCCGCGCCGACTGCAGGGCCTGCCAGGCAATGCCACTGCCTGCTGCGACCTCCAGCAGGGCAACGGTGAGGAACACCAGCGTTGCGGCGAATGGCGCCTCCACCTTGCCAGCCTGGAACGCCGTCAAGGCCAACCACAGCATCGCCAACAGGCCAAGCCCAGCCAGTGCCGAATGCAGCACGTTGCCACCGATAAGACGGCCACGACGTCGTTGATCGCTGCGCGCCAACTGCTGCGCCGCTGCATCCACACGCAGCGCCCAATCATCGCGGGCATCCAGGGCGGTGAGATCAGCCGCGCCTTCCAGGCCTTCAAACGCCAAAGTACGCAGGCTGGCGCGCTGCTGCGCGCGCTCGGCCTCGACCGCGTCGCCACGGCGCACCGCGAACACCGGAACGCCAATTCCCACCAACACCGCGAGCACCAGTAACAACAGTGCCGCCGGCCAGTAAATGAATCCGGCCGCGACCACACTCGCCAGGGCGGCGCCCGCCAAGGCCAGCAAGGGACTGATCGCCCGCACCATCAAGCCGTCGACTTCGCCGATATCGGTGATCAGCCGTGCCAGCAACTCACCGGTACGACTGCTTCCCAATCGGGCAGGCGCCAACGGCAATGCACGCTGGAAGAACCACACGCGCAGGTCACGCGCAATCCGCAAGGTCGCATCGTGGCCTACGAGCTTTTCGAAGTAGCGCGAGACGATGCGCGCCATCGTCAAGGCGCGGATACCGGCCGACGGCGAGAAGAAGTTGAAAGTGCCGCCCATGCCCAAGGCACCGGCCAACGCTGCGGCGGTGAGGAAGCCACCGGACAAACCCAGCAGGCCAATCCCGGCCAGCATGGTGGTGAACAGCAGCACCGTCGCCAACGCCAGCCGCCAGCGGTGGCGCTTGAATACATCACGCATCGTCTGCGGGCTCATGCGCGCGCTCCCTGCACTGCAACCTGCACGCTGCCCTGCAGATCGACGATCTTGTCGGCCCAGCGCATCGCCGCCTCGCTATGGGTGGCCATCAGCACCGTGCGACCACGCGTATGCGCGGCCAGGGCCTGCAGCAGGTCCCCCTCGGTCTGCGGATCAAGGAAGGCGGTGGGTTCGTCGAGCAGGAACAGATCCGGCTCCAGCAGCAATAGCCGCGCCAGTCCAATCCGCCGCGCTTCACCGCCAGACAGACCAAAGCCACGCTCACCGATCACCGTATTCAAGCCCAAGGGCAGATGCTGGGCAAAGCGCATCACCTGGGCCACTTCAGCCACCGCCTGCAGGCGCGCAGCGCTTACTGCCGGGTCGGCCATGCGCAGGTTGTCGGCAATCGAGCCGTGGAACAGATAGGGACGCTGGCCTGCGTAGCCGATGCGCACGCCGTCCCGAAGCACGATGCGACCTTCGCGCGGCGGCAGCCAGCCGGCCAGGGCTTCCAGCAAGGTGCTTTTTCCACTGCCACTGGGGCCGATCAGGGCCAGGCGCTGACCGTCGCCGATCTCCAGCGAAAAATCCTTCAACACATCGTGGGTGGCGCCTTGGGGGCGCAGCACGACATTGCGCACCGACACCAGCGGCGCGTGCAACTGCGCCGGCTCCGTCGCTACCAGGGACGCAGCGACGGAAGTTGCCGCAGCAGCATCCTGATCGTCAGCCAGCAGGCGCTCGACTTCGGCCGCTGCCGCCAACGCATTGGCACGGTCGTGGTAGTGCGCGGCCAGGCGCCGCAGCGGCGCGTAGAACTCCGGCGCCAGCAGCAGGCAGAACATGCCGGTGCCCAAGGTCGGCACCACCGAGTGCAAGGACATCAACCCCAGATAGCTCAAACCCAGGTACAGGGCCACCATCGCCACGCTGACCGAGGCGAAGAATTCCAGCACGGTGGAGGACAGGAAGGCGATGCGCAGCACCTTCATGGTGCGTTCGCGCACGCCATCAGCGGCGGCGGCAACCCCTTCCAGCTCGGCCCGACCCCGCCCGTACAGGCGCAGCAGGCCCAGACCCTTGATGCGATCGGCAAAGTGGCCACTCATCCGCGCCAGCTCCCCGAGCTGGGCGCGGCCGGCGGCCTCGGCGCCCCAGCCCACCAGCATCATGAAGAACGGCACCAGCGGCGCGGTGAAGATGAAGATCAGCGCCACCACCCAGTCCACATAGGCCACGGCGGCGGCAATCAGCAGCGGCACCACCACCACTTCCACCCGCACCGGCTGGAATCCGGCGTAATAGCCCTCGATGGCATCGCCATGCGACAGCAGCAGCTCGCCCAGTTCACCCGTGCGCTGGCGGCGCAGCCACAGCGGTCCGCGTGCCAGCAAACGCCGGTAGACCTGCTCGCGCAGGGCCAGTTTGGCGCTGTCGGCGACCTTGCCGGCGGCGGTCTGCGCGACCCCGCCGAGCAGGCTGCGCAGCACCAGCACCGCCGCCAATATCCAGAAACCGTGAATTACCTGTACCCAATTCAGTCCTTCCACGACTATGCTCTGGATCAACCAGGCAATGGCCCCAGCCTGCACGATCAGCAGCGCACCTGAAGTACAGACGGCCAAGGCCGCCAAACGCTGCTGTGACCGGGCCCCGGACGCCAGCGCCGCCAGCCACTGCTGCTGTACGCGGCGTTGCTGCTGCACCGCGTTGGAATGTGGAACTTCGCTCAAGACTGACAACTCAGGTGAAGGAGATCTACGTGATTGTAAGCAAGCCGTACCCCGCCTGCCGGCCCTGCACGATCGGCGTTGGACAGCCAGCCCACATTGATCCAGATCAAGGCATTGGCAGGCCTGAACGGGGAGTATCGCTGCCATAGAACCCCTCCCAGCCACTCCATGACGCCCAATTCCCACGAGGTAGCCAGGCCATGATCGACTCAACAGTCGTAGAACTGTCACGTCTACAGTTCGCGCTGACCGCGATGTACCACTTCATTTTCGTCCCGCTCACGCTGGGGCTCTCTTTCATGATCGCGATCATGGAGAGCGTCTATGTGATGACCGGCAAGGATGTCTGGCGCCGCATGACCCTGTTCTGGGGCGTGCTGTTCGGCATCAACTTCGCCATGGGTGTGGGTACCGGTATCGTGATGGAGTTCCAGTTCGGCATGAACTGGTCCTATTACAGCCACTATGTGGGTGACATCTTCGGCGCACCGCTGGCCATCGAGGGCCTGATGGCGTTCTTCCTGGAGGCGACCTTCATCGGTCTGTTCTTCTTCGGCTGGGGCCGCCTGTCCAAGGTGCAGCATTTGACCGTGACCTGGTTGATGGCGCTGGGCACCAACCTGTCGGCACTGTGGATCCTGATCGCCAACGGCTGGATGCAGTACCCCGTGGGTGCGGTGTTCAACCCGGAAACGATGCGCATGGAGGTGGTGGATTTCGCCGCCGTGCTGCTGAACCCGGTGGCCCAGGCCAAGTTCGTGCATACCGTCTCGGCCGGTTATGTGGCTGGCGCGATGTTCGTGATGTCGATCTCGGCGTTCTTCATGCTGCGCGGCAAGCATCGCGAAATTGCCCGTCGCTCGTTCGCGGTGGCCTCGGCCTTCGGCCTGCTGGCATCGATCTCGGTTGCCGTGCTGGGTGATGAGTCCGGTTACGCCACGGCCGAAAACCAGAAGATGAAGCTGGCTGCCATCGAAGGCATGTGGCATACCCATCCGGCTCCGGCACCGTTCACTGCATTCGGTATCCCGAACCAGCAGGAACAGCGCAACGACTTCGAAGTGCAGATCCCGTACGTGATGGGCCTGATCGCCACCCGCTCGCTGGATGAGGAGATCCCGGGCATCCTGGACCTGGTCAAGCAGGCCGAAGGTCGCGTCAAGGGGGGGCAGATCGCCTACGCCGCACTGGAACGCATCCGCGCCGACAAGAACGACGTTGAAGCCCGCGAGGTCTTTGACCGTCATTGGCAGGATCTGGGCCACGGCCTGCTGCTGAAGCGTTACCGCGACGACATCGAGAACGCCACCCCCGAGCAGATTGCACAGGCTGCGCTGGATACGGTGCCGACGGTTGGCCCGCTGTTCTGGACCTTCCGCGTCATGGTCGGCCTCGGCATCTACATGATTGGCTTCTTCGCCCTGGCCTTCTACTACTCCTGCCGCAACAACTTCGAGGACAAGCGCACCTTCCTGCGGGTTGCCCTGTGGTCGCTGCCGGCACCGTGGATCGCCATCGAATGCGGTTGGTTCATCGCCGAGTACGGCCGCCAGCCGTGGGCTGTTGATGGTGTGCTGCCGACGTTCTATGCCGCCTCGGGCCTGGCCGTCTACGAAATCCTGGCAACGCTGGTCGGCTTCACCGCGCTGTACACGGTGCTGCTGGTCATCGAAGTCAAGCTGATGCTCAAGGCCATCCGCAAGGGCCCGGACGACATCCTGCCCTCGCTGCAGCAGTCGGCCGTCGCAACCAACCACGCCAATGCCGCCGGCAACGGCCAGGCATAAGGCAGGAGAACACACATGGAATTCATTCTTCTGGACTACACGACGCTACGCGTGATCTGGTGGCTGCTGCTGGGCGTGCTGCTGATCGGCTTTGCGGTGATGGACGGTTTCGACCTCGGCGTTGGCACCTTGCTGCCGTTCGTGGCCAAGACCGATGAAGAGCGCCGCCTGGTGATCAACACCATCGGCCCGGTTTGGGAAGGCAACCAGGTGTGGCTGGTGCTCGGTGGCGGCGCGATCTTCGCCGCCTGGCCGCCGCTGTATGCGGTGAGCTTCTCCGGCTTCTACCTGGCGATGTTCCTGATCCTGTTCGCCCTGATCCTGCGCCCGGTCGGCTTCAAGTACCGCGGCAAGATGCCCAGCCAGCGCTGGCGCAACAACTGGGACAAGGCGCTGTTCATCGGCGGCTTCATCCCGGCGCTGATCATGGGCGTGGCGGTTGGCAACGTGCTGCTTGGCGTGCCGTACCACTTCGATGACACCCAGCGCGTGTTCTACACCGGCAACCTGCTCGGCCTGTTGACCCCGTTCGCCCTGCTGGCTGGCCTGGTCAGTGTGGCGATGCTGGTGTCGCACGGTGCAGCCATGCTGGTGCTCAAGACCAGCGGTCCGGTCGCTGAGCGTTCGGCAAAGATCGGCAGCATCGCCGCCATCGCCTCGTTCGTACTGTTCGCCCTTGCCGGTGCCTGGGTTGCCTTCGGCCTGCCGGGTTACCAGATCACCTCGCAGGTGGTTACCGATGGTGCCAGCAACCCGCTGTTGAAGACGGCTGAGTTCTCGCAGGCCGGCGGCTGGCTGCACAACTACAGCACCATGCCGGCCACGATCCTGGCGCCGGTGGTGGGCCTGCTGGGTGCACTGGCCAGTGCGGTGTTGTTGCGCAAGCGCCGTGGCGGCCTGGCCTTCATCGCCTCCGGTGCCTCCATTGCCGGCATCATCTTCACCGTTGGCTTTGCGATCTTCCCGTTCCTGCTGCCTTCCTCCACCCAGCCAGGCTCCAGCCTGACGGTGTGGGACGGCTCCTCCAGCCACCTGACCCTGTGGGTGATGCTGCTGGCCACCGTGATCTTCCTGCCGATCATCATCGCCTACACCACCTGGGTGTACCGCGTACTGAAGGGCAAGACCACGCTGGAAGAAATGGGTGAAAACCCGAACGCCTACTGATCCGCAACGACAACATCAAGGAGACAACTCATGTGGTATTTCGCTTGGATTCTGGGTGCTGGCCTCGCTGCGACGGTCGCCATCCTAAACGGCATGTGGTTTGAAGCGCGCGAAGCAAACAAGATCGATGCAAAGCGCTGAAAAACTGCGTGAAGGTATTGCCAAAACGCCGGACTGAGCGTATCTTTCCGGCTCCCTTCGCGGGGTGTAGCTCAGTCTGGTAGAGCGCTACGTTCGGGACGTAGAGGTCGCAGGTTCGAATCCTGTCTCCCCGACCAAAGGGTCGAAACTAGCCTGGAACAACGGCAACGTTGTCCAGGCTTTTTATTCGCCGGTACATGATTACCGGCAGCCAACGCACCCCGCCTTGCAGGCAGCGCTGGCTGAACAAAAGAACTTGCAGGGCACGAGGTTCACCGCTATCATAGGCGGCTCCTTCGGGGTGTAGCTCAGTCTGGTAGAGCGCTACGTTCGGGACGTAGAGGTCGCAGGTTCGAATCCTGTCTCCCCGACCAATTTGACAAAAGCCGGCCTCTGGTCGGCTTTTGTTTTTGGTGGGTTTCAAACGACGCCACCCACCGCGTCGGAGTAAGCAATGTCCACGTCCGCCCAGCCTCTTCCCCGGCACCCCCTGCTCAAGGGCCGCCTGCTGGCATTCATCGCCATCGTGCTGGTCTCGGCCAACCTGCGCAGCGCGGTCACCTCGCTGACGCCACTGCTGGACCGGCTTGGCCACATCTTCGATTTCGGCAGCACCATGACCGGTGTGCTCGGCATGATGCCGACCGCCGCCTTCGCCGTGTTCGGCCTGGCCACGCCACGTATCACCCGCGCCATCGGCCTGGAGCGCACGGCAGTACTGACCATGGTGCTGGCTACCATCGGCCTGCTGTTGCGCGCCTTCTCCGGCAATGTCGGCATGCTGCTGCTGGGCTCAGCCATCGCCCTGGCCGGCATGGGCATGGGCAACGTGGTGGTGCCGCCGCTGGTAAAGCGCTATTTCGCCGACCGCGTCGGCACCTTGAGCACCATCTACATCACCGTATTGCAGGCCGGCACCATGGTGCCTGCGCTGCTGGCGGTACCGGTGGCTGATCAGTTCGATTGGCGCATCTCGCTGGGCATGTGGTCACTGCTGTCGCTGGCCGCGTTGCTGCCGTGGATCCTGCTGGCACGCAGCGCCCCACGCGCGGAAGCAACAACCACCACCAACGCCGAGCACGCCGCTGGCCGCGTCTGGAAGACGCAACTCGGCTGGGGCATGGCGCTGATGTTCGGCATGACCTCGCTGGGTACGTATTCCCTGTTCACCTGGTTGCCGAAGGTGATGGTGGAAGCCGGCGCCAGTGAATCCTTCGGCGGCGTGATGGTGGCGGTGTATTCGGCCATCGGCCTGCTGCCCTCGCTGCTGGTGCCCGCCCTGGCGGTGCGCATGCGCAACCCGTTCCCGATCGCGGTGATGGTGTTCGTGCTGAACATGATCGCCTTCGCCGGCCTGCTGTGGGCACCGATGAGCGCACCCTTGCTGTGGGCGGTGATCGCCGGCCTGGGCCCGTCCACCTTCCCGCTCGGCCTTACCCTGATCAACCTGCGCACCCGCAGCCAGGCCGGCTCGGCGGCGCTGTCCGGCTTCATGCAGGGCGTGGGTTACAGCCTGGCCAGCCTGGGCCCGCTGCTGTTTGGCTGGCTGCATGGCCTGAGCAACGGCTGGACCTGGTCGTTCGCCTTCCTCGCCGTATGTTCCGGCGTGCTGCTGACCGGCGCCTGGTTTGCCTGCAAACCACAGCAATTGGAAGACCACTGGAAGTGAGCTGCCGTTGATACAGGAAAGCCGCCGATGTGAATCGGCGGCTTTTTCGTATTCGCGCAAGCAACGTAGCCCGGGTAAGCGCAGCGCACCCGGGGATTGCAACGATCGAAGGCCTGCAGCTACCAACGCCATGTGCTCCCGGGTGCGCTGCGCTTACCCGGGCTACGAGGCCACGATGGCGGTCCTCTACTGTTACTTCAGCGGATGCCTGACCTGGCCTTCGCCGCGCACCACGAAGCGCTCCACCGTGAGTGCCTCCAGCCCCATCGGCCCGTAGGAATGCAGGCGCGTGGTGGAAATGCCGATCTCCGCGCCCAGCCCCAGTTCGCCGCCGTCGGAGAAGCGCGAAGAAGCATTGACCATGACCACCGCCGAGCGCAGTGTACGCACGAAGGCTTCGCCATGGGCGGGATCGCCGGTGGCGATCACCTCGGTATGGTCGGAGGTATAGGCCTGGATATGGGCGATGGCCGCCTGCATGTCCGGCACCACGCGGATAGCCAGGATCAGGTCCAGGTATTCGGCCGCGTAGTCCTCCTCGGTGGCCGCGGCGATGCCGGGCAGCAGCGCCTGGCTGGCTGCATCACCGCGCAGTTCGACACCCCTCTCGCGCAGCGCGGCCGCGGCCAGCGGCAGGAAGCGTGGCGCGATGGCCTCATGCACCAGCAAGGTCTCCAGCGAATTGCAGGCCGCCGGGCGCGAGGTTTTGCCATCCACCAGCAGGTCCACTGCCAACTGCAGGTCAGCGCTGTCATCGACAAACAGGTGGCAGACGCCCTTGTAATGCTTGATTACCGGCACGCGCGCGTGTTCGGCGACAAAGCGGATCAGCCCTTCGCCGCCGCGCGGAATAGCCAGGTCGATAAGGTCGTTGAGCTGCAGCAGCTCCAACATGGTCTCGCGGCGCAGGTCTTCGACCAGCGTGAGTGCCGCATCAGGCAAGCCGGCCTCGCGCAACGCACGCTTGAGGCTGGCAGCAATCGCCGTATTGGAATGGATGGCCTCCGAGCCACCGCGCAGGATCACGCCGTTGCCGGCCTTGATGCACAGCGCTGCGGCATCGGCAGTCACGTTCGGGCGTGCCTCGTAGATCATCGCGATCACGCCCAACGGCACCCGTACCTTCTGCACACGGATGCCATTGGGGCGGTCGTAGTCCCGGGTCACCTCGCCCACCGGATCCGGCAAGGCAGCGACTTCGCGCAGCGCATCGGCCACACCGCGCAGACGTTCCGGGTTCAAGGCCAGCCGATCCAGCATCGCCGAGCCCACCCCCTTGTCGCGTGCCGCCTGCAGGTCACGCGCGTTGGCGGCGAGGATGCTGCCTGCATCGGCTTCCAGCGCAGCAGCCATCGACTTCAGCAGCGCGCTGCGGGCCTGACTGGAAAGCAGGCCCAGTTGCTGCGCGGCATCGCGGCACTGCAATGCAAGGGTGCGGATATCACTCATGTTCTGTCCTGCCGATGATCAAAGGAAAACTCACAGCAACACCAGGTCGTCGCGGTGGACCACGTTGTCGCCGTAGTTGTAGCCAAGGATGGATTCGATCTCACGGGTGTGGTGCTGGCTGATGCGGCGGATATCGACTGCCGAGTACTGGCTGACGCCGCGCGCCACCTGTTGCTGGCCCCGCGCATCGAACAGCCGCACCTCCACCATGTCACCACGGCGGAACTCGCCCTCCGCACCCACCACGCCCCCTGGCAGCAGCGAGGCGCCCTTGTCACGCAATGCGCGTGCCGCGCCGGCGTCGATCAGGATCGCACCCGGCTCCAGCGGCGCATGTTTCAGCCAATACTTGCGCGCGGCAATACGTGACTGCCCGGCATGCAGGCGGGTGCCGTACAAGCGCCCCTGTGCCAACCCGCGCACCACGTCGGCGCTGCGGCCATTGAACAGGAAGGTGTCGATGCCGGCTGCGCCAGCCTTGGCAGCGGCCTGCAGTTTGGTCTGCATGCCGCCGGTGCCTACCGCGCTGCCGCTGCCGCCGGCCATTGCAAGGACGTCCGGGGTCAATTCGGCGACCTCGTTGATCGGTTGCGCATCGGGATTGCTGCGCGGGTCGGCGGTGTACAACCCGTCGATGTCGGTGGCGATGAACAAGGCATCGGCATCGACCAGTGCAGCGACGATGGCGGCGAGGTTGTCGTTGTCACCAAGCTTGAGCTCATCCACCGATACGGTGTCGTTCTCGTTGATCACCGGCAAGGCGCCCAGTGCCAGCAACTCATTGAGCGTTGCGCGCGCATTGAGATAGCGGCGGCGGTTGCGCAGGTCGTCGTGGGTCAGCAGCACCTGCGCCACCGGGCGCTCGAAGAAGCGCTGCCACAAGGCGATCAGCTGCGCCTGCCCCAGCGCAGCCAGCGCCTGCCGCGCGGCCATGGCTGCACCGGCCTCGGCAGCCTTGGGAACGATGGCGCGGCCTGCAGCAACTGCGCCGGAGGAGACGATCACCACTTCGCGCCCGGCCAGCACATTGGCCGACACGAACTGCGCCAGCCCGAGCGCGAAGCGCGGGGTCAAGCCGCCACCATCGGCCGCCAGCAGACTACTGCCGACCTTGAGGACGGCGCGGCGCCATTGCGGCAGTGTTTGTTCGGTGAACGGAGAGAACGACGTCTGGATCATGGGATCAGCGGGTGTTCCACTCGTGGATGGTCAGCTCGGAGCTGCCCTGGATGGCCAAAGGGTCGCTGGCGACGATGGCCTTGGCGGCTTCGAGGGTGTCGACGTTCTTCAGCACGTAGGCGCCGCCGGTACCGTCGCTGAAGCCACCGGTCAGGTGCAGCTGGTCCTTGCCGCTGAGTGCATCGAGAAAGGCTTTGTGCGGCGCAATTACCGCGTCGTCGAACGACGGCTTCCGCATTGCCAATACCAGGTAGAGCTTCATTGAATTCTCCTTTAGCTGCGTATGACACCACGCCGAAGCGGAAGGTGGTGCGATTGCTTTCGCATGGAACTTGCTTTGGCTTTGGCTTTGGCTTTGGCTTTGGCTTAAGCCCCTCTCCCGCCTGCGGGAGAGGGGTTGGGGTGAGGGCAAGCTTCTAGCTAAGCGAAAAATCAAAAGCCCCCCCCTCATCCGCCCTTTGGGCACCTTCTCCCGCAGGCGGGAGAAGGGACAGCCACAGCCAAAGCCAAAGCCACAGCCACAGCCACAGCCAAAGCCACAGCCAAAGCCAAAGCCACAGCAAGAGCCGGGCAAAACCAATACGGGCGCCATCCGGCGCCCGCATCAGAACATCAGCCCTGCAACGCGCTCCAGCGCGCACCAAGCTCTTCCAGTCGTAGATCCGCGGCCGCACCGGGCGACACGCGTGCCGCCAGGCTGCCCTCGGGTGTACGCCCCTGCCCTGCCGTATCCGATGCCGCCGCTGCGGCCTTGTACGCATCACGGAACGGCACACCCGCCACTGCGGCTTCCACCGCAACGTCGGTCGCATACATGCCCGAATCAATCGCTGCGCGGATGTTGTCATCGCGCCAATCCAGATTCGACAACAAGGCCGGCAGCAGTTCCAGCGCGGCAAGGCCACGGCCAAAGCCGTGCACGATGGCGCCCTTGGAGTTCTGCAGGTCACGCTGGTAGCCGGACGGCAGCGACAGCAGCTGCTCGATCTCGGTACGCGCGGCGGCAACGCTGGCATGGGTGGCACGCATCAACTCGATCACATCCGGGTTGCGCTTGTTCGGCATGATCGAGCTGCCGGTGGTGTACTGCGCCGGCAGCGCCACGAAGGCGAACTCACCGGTGGTGAACAGCGACAGGTCCCAGGCGATACGACGCAGGTCCAGTGTCGCCCCACCCAAGGCTTCCAATGCGGCCAGCTCGAACTTGCCGCGCGAAAGCTGCGCGTAGATCGGGCTGATCTGCATGCGCGAGAATGCCAGCGCCCTGGTGGTGTGCTCGCGGTCCAGCGGCAGGTTGACGCCATAACCAGCTGCCGTACCCAGCGGGTTGGTGTCGATCAGCGCGCGGGTGTCACGGGCACGAATGGCATTGTCGATGAAGGCCTCGGCCCAGCCGGCCCACCACATGCCCGCCGAGGACACCACGGCGCGCTGGATATGCGTGTAGCCCGGCAGCGGCTGCAGCGTTTCGGCCGCAGCACGATCCAAGGCGACCTTGGCAACTTCGGCGCTGATCTGCGCCACACGCTCCAGCTTGTCCTTCAGCCACAGACGCGTGGCGACCAGGATCTGATCGTTGCGGCTGCGGCCGGTATGGATCTTGCGGCCGGCATCGCCAAGACGCTCGGTCAGGCGTGCCTCGATGGCCGAATGGCAATCCTCGTACTGCTCGTCCAGCACGAAGCTGCCACTGCGGAAATCCTCGGCCAGGATGGCCAGCTCGCGCTTGAGCGCGCCCAACTCGTCGGCGCTGAGGATGCCGATGTGCTGCAGGCCCTCGGCGTGTGCGGTGCTGGCCTGGATGTCGTGCAGGAAAAACTCACGGTCCAGGATGACGTCGTCACCGGCCAGGAAGGTCTGGATCTTCGCATCAACCGCAACGCCGGGCTTCTGCCAAAGCAAATTTGTCATGTCGATCTCTCTCAATGCAGCCATGTAGGCGCGGCGTAAGCCGCGAAGCGGACAACCTCTCAGCCGCCGCTGCCCACCAGAATCAGTACGGAACCGCCATCAGCTCATCCAGCCCCAACGCCCGGTTGAGGTTCTGCAATGCCTGGGTAGCCGCGCCCTTGAGCAGGTTGTCGATGGTCGCCACCACTACCACGCGCTTGTTGCCCGGCGCCATGGTGAAGCCACCGATCTGTACACCATGCTTGCCGGCAATGCGGCTGACCCACGGCGCCTCATCCACTATTTCAACCAAAGGCTCGTTGGCATAGCGCTGCGCGTACAGCGCGACGATCTCTTCGCGGCTGCGCGGCTGCTGCAGCCACAGGTTGACGGTCATGGTAATGCCGCGGAAATGCGGGGCCACATGCGGCATGAACTCCACCGGCACGCCGAGCTGGGTCGACACCTCGCGCTCATGCACGTGGTTGGTCAAGGCGTAAGGCATCAGGTTGTCGCGCAGCAGCTCGGGGTTGTTCTTGTCCGACGGCGTGGTGCCGGCACCGGACCAGCCGGAGACGCCAAAGCAGGTCGGCGGACCGGCGAGCTGGCTCAGCAGCGGCGCGATCGCCAGCTGCATGGCAGTGGCATAGCAGCCCGGGTTGCTGATGCGCTTCTGCCCGGCATAGCGCGCGCGGGTCAGTTCCGGCAGGCCGTAATACCAGCTGTTGTCGAAACGGTAGTCGGCCGACAGGTCGACGATCACCGTGTCCGGTGCCGCCGCATCCAGCGCCGCCACGAACGGTTCGCCCTTGCCGTTGGGCAGGGCCAGCACCACCGCGTCCACGCCCTTGGCCGCCACCGCGTCCGGGCCGAGGCTTTCATAGCGCAGCTCGCCGGTATAGGCGCTGTTGTGGTCGGCCACGCGCTGCCCGTCCAGCTCGCGCGAGGACACGAAGGCCAGCTCGATGCGCGGATGTGCGGCCAGCAGGCGGATCAGTTCGGCACCGGTGTAACCGCGTGCGCCAACAATGCCTACCGAGAATTTCTTGTCAGTCATGAATGCGAATCCAGAAGGAATTGCAGGTGGGCTTTCACCGCCGGCCATTCCGTATCAATGATGGAGAACACCACGGTATCGCGGCGCGATCCGTCGGCATGACGCTTGTGGCTGCGCAGCACACCATCCTGCTTCGCACCGAGGCGGGCAATGGCGTTGCGCGAAGCCTGATTGAACCAGCTGGTCTCGAAGCCCACGCTGATGCAACCCAGGGTTTCAAAGGCGTGATGCAACAACAGCAACTTTGCTTCGGTGTTCAAACCGCTGCGCTGCACGCGCGGGTGGTACCAGGTGTAGCCGATGTTCAGACGCGGCACATCGGCTTCCAGCGCATAGAAACGCGTGCTGCCAACCACCTCGCCACCGGCATCGCGGACCACGAAAGCCAGCACCCTGCCCTGCGACTGCGCTTCCAGTGCGGCAACCACGTAGTGACCGGCGTGCTCGGGCGTGGGCACATTGGTGTACCAGCAGCGCGCCAACTCGCCTTCACCCAGGGCACGCTGCAGCGCCGGCACATGCGCCAGCTGCAGCGGCTCCAGGGTCACGTGCCGCCCCTTCAGGACTGGCACCTGACCCCAGTGTCCGGCAGCGGCAAGATCCATGCTCATCCCTGCAGGCTCGGTTTGCGCTCGCCGCAGTGCGCGACGTAGCCCTTGATACTGTCGAAGTCGTTGGCGCCGAACCAGAACACCTTCCAGTGGTCCAGCTTGTAGCAGCCGTCGGACTCGGAATAGTAGAAATGGTTGACCGGGTTGCCGTTGCGCGAGCGCCAGAACAGCTGCGGGGTTTCCTCCAGCATCACGTTCCACACCGCGCGCCCCAGCCCTTCGCCCTGGGCGTCGTCGAGCACGGCGAACTTGTCCAGATAAACGCCCTCGGCCTCGTTGGTGAGGATCACCGCGGTGCGGTAGTTCTCGCTGACATAGGCGCGCAGCAGCTTGGTCTTCTCGAAGTAGTCCGGCACCAGGGTGCGGCCGAAGCTGGATTCGATCAGCGACTTCAAGCGCGTGGTATCCAACTGGTCCCACGATGTCGCCTTCAGCACCTTCTCGCCGCGCCGCACCAGGGTGCCCGAGCCCTTGTGGGTGAACAGTTCCTTGGCCAGGTCGGCCGGGCGCGTGATCGACACCGAGGATTCTTCCGGCAGCTTGTCCAGCAGGTCCTTGATCTGCTCGATCTTGACCCGCATGCCGCCGTGGATCCACGGTTGCTGCATCAGCTGGTCATACTCGGTGGACAGGTTGATCGAGTCGATCAGCTTGCCTTCCTCGTCGAGCAGGCCGCCGGTGCCGGTCAGGAAGATGATCTTGTACGGCTGCAGTTCCTGCACCAGCTCGTTGGCGGCGAAGTCTGCATTGACGTTGAGGATCTGCCCGCTCGGGGTTTCGCCCAGGCTGGTGATCACCGGGATGGAGCCGGCACGCAGGCTGGCTTCGATGGGGGCCAAGTTGACGCGCTTCACCTCACCGACCAGGCCGTAGGTGTCGACGTCCAGGTACTCGGCTTCGAATACGCCACCGGTGATCGAGGTGGCACGCGCACCGTTCTGCTGCAGGGCTTCAACCAGTTTCAGGTTGGACTGCTGAAATACCTTGCGCACGATCGCCAGCGCTTCCGGCGAGGTCACGCGCAGGCCATCGATGGTCTGCTTCTCGATGCCGGCAGCGGACAATTCGGCATCGAGCTGCGGGCCGGCACCGTGCAGCACGATCGGGGTCAAGCCAACTTCCTGCAGGAAGGACAGCGACGAGGTCAGCGCTTCCAGATCGTCGCGCAATACCGCGCCACCGACCTTGACCACGGCAAAGCGCTTGGCATCAAGCTGCGAGAAGCGCTTGAGGTACTGGCTGATCTCCTTCGCGCTGGCCATGCTCGAAAGCAGGCGGACGATGGTCTGGCGGGTCTGGCGGTGCGGCTGCATGGCTGGGGACATTACTTGTATCTACATGGCGACGTTATGCGTCGCGGAAAGGAGCCGGCGGCAGGCCACCGGGCCACGTGCGGCTCAGGCGCCGCGTTGCAGGATCTGCAGCACCGATTCGGCGTAGCGCTGCAACTGCTCCAGCGTCACGAACTCGTCGGCGGTGTGGGCTTGGGCGATATCGCCCGGGCCATACACCATGGTGGTGTAGCCACCGGCCGAGAACAGCGAGGCCTCGGTCCAGAAATCCACAGCATTGCCGATTGGCAGGCCGAGCTCGTCGGCGATGTCGCGCGCAGCCAGACGGCGTTCCTCGGCGCGGGCGATATCACCGGAGGGCAGGCTGGGGCCACGGAAGGTTTCTTCAAAGTGCGCAGCCTGCGGCTCGGCAAAGCCGGCGAAGGTGGCCAGCAATGCGTCGATATCCATCGATGGCAGCGGGCGGAAGCCAAAGCGCAGTTCGGCCTCGGGCGCGATCATGTTCGCCTTGATGCCACCTTCGACGCGACCAATGTTGAAGCGCAGGCCGGTCAGGCCGCCAAAACGCGCATGCGCCAGCGACTCGACGTGCTCCAGCGCCTTGCCACCCCAGCGCATCGCCTGATGCAGCGCGCTGGCGGACGGATCCTGCTTGCCCGAGGCGTGGCCGGCGCGGCCCTGGAACTTCATCAGCACCGAGCTGATGCCACGGTGCGCCAGCACGGCTTCGCTCATGGTCGGCTCGGCGACGATCACCGCTTCGTAGGGGATGCCACGCGCCAGGAAGGCGGCGATGCAGCGCGGATCGTTGGCTTCTTCGTCACTGGAGAACAGGAAGGCGGCGTCGCCGTCGCTCAGGTTGGCAGCGGCCACCAGCGCAGCGGCAGCGCCCTTGATGTCGCAGACGCCGAGGCCGACCACGCGGTCGTCCAGGCGACGCATCACATGCGGATCGGCCGACCAGTGCGGGGAGTCCGGCACGGTGTCCAGATGCACGTTGAACAGGTATTTCGGCGTGCCGCGCACCGCGTAGAAGCTGACCGCACCGGCGCCGTGGTCGATCACCTCGACATTGAAGCCCGGCAGGTTGTCGCGCAGGTAATCAAAGATGCCACCGGTGGTGATGGCACGCGGCGGATTGCGGGTGTCGTAGGACACCAGCTTTTCCAGGTGGTCGAGGGTGGATTGGAGCAGCTTGGTCATGGTTGCAGGCAGGTCATCACAGCAATGATCGGGGGAGCATCCCTTCTCCCGCTTGCGGGGGAAGGTGCCCGAAGGGCGGATGGGGGGAGCTTTTGATTTGCCTTCTGCCTTGTGAGCGAACAACGACAGAAGCAAAAGCTGCCCTCACCCCAACCCCTCTCCCGCAGGCGGGAGAGGGGCTTCAAGCGGCGAGCGTCATGCGCTTAGCGGTTGACCTGCGCGTACAGCGTCGAGCTCATGCCGAACAGCTTGATGAAGCCTTCGGCTTCTTCCACGCCCCAGTCGGCCGACTGCGCGTAGGTCGCGCCCTTGGCGTTGAGGATGTGCTCCGAACGCACGGCCACTGCGTCAACGCGGCCACCACGGGTTTCCAGCACCACTTCGCCGGTCACCTTGGACTGCGAGGACTTCAGGAAGGCTTCGATGTCGGCCTTCAGCGGGTCGTGGTAGAAGCCTTCGTACACCAGCTCCACCCACTTGCGCGCCACTTCCGGCTTGAAGCGGTTCTGCTGCTTGGTCAGCACCGCATCTTCCAGCGCACGATGCGCGGCCAGCAGCGAAACCAGGCCCGGTGCTTCGAACACGATGCGGCCCTTCAGGCCGATCACGGTGTCGCCGGTGTAGACGCCGCGGCCCACGCCGTACTGCGCGAACAGCTTGTTGAGCTTGGCCAGGATCTGCTCGCCCGGCAGTGCCTTGCCGTCCAGCGCGACGGCTTCGCCCTCGACGAACTTCAGGGTCACGGTCAGCGGTTCCACCGGCCATGCGCTGCGCGGTGCGCACCAGCCGCGGGCGCCCTCGCCCGGGGCTTCCCACTTGTCGATCTCGCCACCGGACATGGTCAGGCCCAGCAGGTTCTCGTTGATGGTGTAGGCCTGCTGCTTGGCGCGCACGCCGAAGCCACGCGCTTCCAGGTACTTCTGCTCGTAGGCGCGGGTCTGGGTGTGTTCCTTCTGGATTTCACGGATCGGCGCAACGATCTGGTAGTCGCCCTGAGCCTTCACTGCCAGGTCGAAACGCACCTGGTCGTTGCCCATGCCGGTGCAGCCGTGGGCGATGATGTTGGTGCCCAGTTCGGCGGCGCGCTTGAGCGCGGCGTCAACGATCAGGTAACGGTCGGAAACCAGCAGCGGGTACTGGCCCTGGTAGCCCTCGCCTGCCCATACGAACGGCTTGACGAAACCATTCCAGATGGCCGGGCCGCCGTCGACGGTGACGTGGCTGGTGACGCCCAGTTCGGCCGCACGCTTTTCGATGAAGTCACGCTCGTCGGCATCCACGCCGCCGGTGTCGGCAAACACGGTGTGCACGTTGTAGCCGCGCTCCTGCAGGTAAGGCACGCAGAAGCTGGTGTCGAGGCCGCCGGAGAAGGCGAGAACGATGTCTTTGCTCATGGGGAAGGAATCTCTGCTTTGGTTCTTGAGCCCCTCCCCCGCCGGGGGAGGGGTTGGGGAGGGGGTAGGCGTATATGAGGATGCATCTGGAGTGAGGAGCTTTGCCCT
Source organism: Stenotrophomonas sp. (assembly GCF_032066555.1). Taxonomy (GTDB): domain Bacteria; phylum Pseudomonadota; class Gammaproteobacteria; order Xanthomonadales; family Xanthomonadaceae; genus Stenotrophomonas. Next base: position 344,485 of record NZ_DAMBKV010000001.1, on the reverse strand, counting down.
CACCCCAACCCCTCTCCCGGAGGGAGAGGGGCTAGAGCGTTACTTGCCGATTACTGCCGCCATGATCGCCTTCTGCACATGCAGGCGATTCTCGGCCTCGTTGATGGCAATGCACTGCGGCGAATCCATCACGCCGTCGGTGGCCTTCACATTGCGGCGCAGCGGCAGGCAGTGGCTGAACACGCCGTTGTTGGTCAGTGCCATCTTGGCTTCGTCAACGATGAAGTGCTTGTACTGGTCGCGGATCGGCTTTTCCGGCTCCCAGTTGCCGAAGAACGGCAGCGCGCCCCAGCTCTTGGCGTAAACCACGTCGGCGCCGGCATAGGCGCTCTGGATGTCGTGGCTGACCTGCAGCGAACCGCCGCTCTCGGCGACGTTCTGCTCGGCCCAGCCCATGTAGCGCTCGTCCAGGATGTAATCCGGGGTCGGGCACAGCAGGGTCACGTCCATGCCCATGCGAGTTGCAATGGTCAGCGCCGAGTTGGCCACGGCGGTGTTCAGCGGCTTGGGGTGGTAAGTCCAGGTCAACACGTACTTCTTGCCGCGCAGGTCGCTGGTGCCGAAGTGCTCCTGCAGCGCCAGGATATGCGCCAGCTCCTGGCAGGGATGGGTGATGGTCTCCATGTTGATGACCGGCACCGGCGAGTACTTGGCGAAGCTCTTCAGCACCTGGTCCTCGCGGTCCTTGCTCCAGTCCACGAACTTCGGGAACGCGCGCACGCCGATCAGGTCGACGTAGCGCCCCAGCACCTTGGCCACTTCGGCAATGTGCTCTTCGGTATCACCGTCCATCACCGTGCCGAGGTTGAACTCGATCGGCCATGCGTCCTTGCCCGGCTGCAGCACCACGGCGTGGCCGCCCAGCTGGAACGCCCCCAGCTCGAAGCTGGTGCGGGTGCGCATGGACGGGTTGAAGAACACCAGGGCGATCGACTTGCCCTTCAGGTCGTCACCCAGCTTGTTCTGCTTGAACAAGGCTGCCTGGGTGAGCAGCGCGTCAAGTTCGGCGCGGCTCCAGTCCTGGGTGTTCAAAAAGTGCTTCAGAGACATCGATCCATCCTTTATTGCGGAGATCCACCGTTGCCGGTGGGCGGATGCGCATGCGCGCGGCTCATTGCGTTTGAAACTTTTGCCAAACCAGAAACGAAAAAACCCAGCCTGGGCTGGGTTTTCCGAACAGACAGCACGAAGCTCCGGTCACCCAGCGAATATGTGGGATTCCGGTCGGCGGGCACGGGACGTCATGCCGGAGGCCATCCGGGCGGTGCTGGATTCGTGCTGGAAGCTGGTGGCTTTCATCGTCGGGCATACTCGCACGCGGGTCAGGCCGGCGCAAGTGTCGCGGTGCAACATCAGGGAACGCTGGTCGCCGCTGGCGGTGCCTGGCCGATATCCGGGGTGATCGACACCCTCAACTTGAGCCGGTTACCCGGGTCTTCGGGCAGACGCGAGCGGAACTTGATGCCCTTGTAGACGTAGTCCACGTCATAGGCGATAGGCCGGCGGAACTCACGGCCTACCTCGACAATCTTGCACTCGGGGGTCAGCAACGCGGAGGACGCACTGGAACCCTGCGGAGCAAGCGCCATTTCCTCTTCCTGCTCCTGCCCTTCGCGTTGGCTGAACATGCCGCGCACCGAATCCCAGAAGCGGCGGAACCCACCCTTGTCCTCTTCGCCCTTGACCTGCACCGGTGCCAGCGTGCGGGTGGACACCGGCTCGCAGTGTTCCTCGGTACGGCTGGCACGCAGGGTCTGGAACACCGGCTCGACATTGAGCACCTGAGCGTAGTCGTAGCGCACGTTTTCCATGATCACCACGCGATTGCGCTGCTCCGGTTCCTGCGCAAATGCGGGCACAGCGGCGCCAGCCAGAAGGCAGATCATCGACAGCAATGGAGCAGGTTTCATCAAGATATCGGCTGGAGCATTGGGCGCGGGTGGCGGGTACTAGTGTAGGCAGCACAGCTGCCCCGGGCCTGAACATTACCCATCCGTACGCGTATTGCCCAGCCCGGGGGTGCCCGACCCGGCCCGGACCGCTAGAATTGGCAGGTTCGCTCACCCCCGGATTGCCATGACCCTGCGCCTGCACAACAACCTGACGCGGCAGCTGGAGCCGTTTGCTCCGCTCGACCCCGCCGCCCCCACCCTGTATGTGTGCGGCCCCACGGTCTACAACTATGTACATATCGGCAATGCGCGCGGCCCGGTGGTGTTCGGGGTGCTGGCCGACCTGCTGCGTCGCCGCTACGGAAAACTGCGCTACGCGCGCAACATCACCGACGTTGACGACAAGATCAACGCCGCGGCCAAGGACCAGGGCGTGCCGATCTCGACCATCACCGACCGTTTTGCCGCCGCCTACCGCGAGGACATGGCCGCGCTGGGCGTGGTACCGCCGGATATCGAGCCGGAGGCCACCGCGCACATGCCGCAGATCATCACGATGATCGAGCAGCTGATCAGCACCGGCCACGCCTATGCTGCCGAGGGCCATGTGCTGTTCTCGGTCGCCAGCTTCGCCGACTACGGCAAACTCTCGCGGCGCGACCCGGAGGAAATGCTGGCCGGCGCCCGCGTCGAGGTCGCCCCGTACAAGCGTGATGCCGGCGATTTCGTGCTGTGGAAGCCCTCCAGCGACGACCTGCCGGGCTGGGACTCGCCCTGGGGCCGTGGCCGCCCGGGCTGGCATATCGAGTGCTCGGCAATGGCCGCCGCCCACCTGGGCCCGACCATCGACATCCATGCCGGCGGCGTCGACCTGCAGTTCCCGCACCATGAGAACGAGATCGCGCAAAGCGTCTGCGCCCACGGCGGGCAGACCTTCGCCCGCTTCTGGCTGCACAACGGCATGCTCAACTTCGACGGCGGCAAGATGAGCAAGTCGATCGGCAATATCCAGCGTGTGCACGACCTGGTCCGCCAGCATCCGCCGGAAGCGCTGCGCTATGCGCTGTTGTCGGCGCATTACCGGCAGCCGCTGGAGTGGTCCGATGCGCTGATCGAGCAGTCGGTGCGCACCCTGGACCGGCTGTACGGCACGCTGCGTGATCTGGCCGATGTGGAGGCTGTTGCCAGCATTCCGGCCAGCGTCGAAGCCGCGCTGGACGACGACCTCAACACCCCGCTGGCCCTGGCCGAAGTGGCGCGCATTGCCAGCGAGGCGCGCAAGGCCGAGTCCGGCGACGACAAGCAGCGCCTGAAGCGCGAGCTGCTGGGCGCCGGCCTGGCCTTGGGGCTGCTGCAGCAGGCGCCGGCCGACTGGTTCGGGCGCGGTGCCGCCGAGGGCGACGACGCACGCATCCAGGCCCTGATCGACGAGCGTATCGCCGCCAAGCAGGCACGCGACTTCGCCCGCGCCGACGCCATCCGCGACCAGCTGGCGGCGGAGAACATCGTGCTGGAAGACACGCCGCAGGGCGTGCGCTGGAAGCGCGGGTAAGGCTTCCCCTCACCCCAACCCCTCTCCCGTGAACGGGAGAGGGGCTTAAGCGGAAGCTGCAATTGCATACATAGCGCCGGCTCGCGGCGCACTGAGCCCCTCTCCCTCCGGGAGAGGGGTTGGGGTGAGGGAGAGTCCTCCCAGCACCCCACCCAAAGCCCCTCACCACCAAGGCGAGCGGCCAAGCACAGGACCCACAATGACCAACTCCCCCTTCCCGCTCGAACCCACCGCCGCCGACGCCCAGGCCGCCATTGCCGAGGAATTCTCTTTCTTCGGTGACTGGTCCGAACGCTACCAGTACCTGATCGACCTCGGCCGCAAGCTGCCCACCTTCCCGGAAGAGTGGAAGACCGAAGAACACCGCCTGCTCGGCTGCCAGTCCATGGTCTGGATCGTGCCCGAAGGCGATGCCGACAAACTGGTCTTCCACGCCATCAGCGACTCGGCGATTGTCTCGGGCCTGATCTATCTGGCACTGCGCGTGTACTCGGGCCGCTCGGCCGCTGAGATCCTCGCCACCGATCCGGACTATGTGTCCGCCATCGGCCTGGCAAAGCACCTGTCGCCGACCCGCAGCAACGGCCTGGCCGCGATGCTGGCCTTCATCCGCGACACCGCCCAAGCCCGCCAGTGAGCCCCCCCGGCTCCATCGGCGAGCTGCTGCGCCAACCCGGCTACACCCGGCTGCTGCTGTACCGCATCGCCGGCATGCTGTCCTACCAGATCGTCGCGGTCACGGTCGGCTGGCATATCTATGAAGTCACCCGCAATCCGTTCTCGCTGGGCCTGATCGGCCTGGCCGAAGTGCTGCCGTATTTCTGCGTGGCGCCGTTTGCCGGCTACCTGGTCGATCACCTGCCACGCCGCAAGCTGGGCATGACCGCCTGCCTGGGCCTGATCGCCACCGCCTTGATGCTGGTCGCCGTCGCCAGCGGCTGGCTGCCGGTCAAGGGCGTGTGGCCGATCTACCTGGCCGTCGCGCTGACCGGCATGGTCCGCGCCTTCCTCTCGCCGGTCTACAACGCCTTGTTTGCACGCGTGCTCAAGCGTGAGCAGTTCGCGCGCGGCGCCGGCTTTGGCACGGTGGTGTTCCAGGCCGGCATGGTGCTCGGCCCCGCGCTGGGCGGCGTATTGGTGGCCGTAGGCGGCAAGGGCCTGTCCTACGGCGTGGCCGCGGCAATGGCGGTGCTGGCACTGGTCGCCCTCGCCTCGCTCAAGGTCAGCGAACCGGCACCCCCACAGACTCGCGCGCCGATCTTTGCCAGCATCGCCGAGGGTGCACGCTTCGTGTTGTCCAACCAGATCATGCTGGGCGCGATGGCGCTGGACATGTTCTCGGTACTGCTGGGCGGCGTGGTGGCGATGCTGCCAGCCTTCATCCAGGACATCCTGCATTACGGCCCGGAAGGCCTGGGCATCCTGCGCGCGGCACCGGCCCTGGGCTCGATTGCGGTCGGCCTGTGGCTGGCCCGGCACCCGCTGCGCCGCAACGCCGGGCGCGTGCTGTTGTTCGCCGTCGCCGGCTTCGGCCTGTGCGTGATCGCCTTCGGGCTGTCGCGCAGCTTCTGGCTCTCGGCCGCCATCCTGGTGTTCTACGGCGCCTGCGATGGCGTCTCGGTGGTGGTGCGCTCGACCATCATGCAGTTGGTGACGCCCGATGAGATGCGCGGTCGGGTGTCCTCCATCAACGGCATTTTCATCAGCTCCTCCAACGAGCTGGGCGCGTTCTACGGCGGCAGCATGGCGCGCCTGCTGGGGCTGGTGACCGCCGTGGTGATCGGCGGTTGTGCGGTGCTCGGCGTTGCGGCCATCACTGCATGGAAAGCACCGCAGCTGCGCAGGCTGGACAACCTTCAGGACCTGTAGGCAGGAGAGCGCCGGGGCTGCGAGGCTCCGGCGCTTTCCCTCACAACGACGTTCGGATCACGGTGCGTATTCGCGCTCCTGGGCCCTCTCGAATGCCTGCTGCACACGGATGTCGCGTGAAGAAGCGCCAACGCGCAGGCTGTAGCTGCCGCGATCGGCGACCCAGCGCCCGCGGCCACTGTCGAACGAGGCCAGATCCTTGCCCTCGATCTCGAACTGCAGCACCTGCGATTGCCCTGGCTGCAGCAGCGTCGTCTTGCCGAACGCGCGCAATTCCTGGGCCGGCTTCTGCAGCGTGCCACCCGGCGCACTGACATAGACCTGCGCCACTTCCTGGCCGGCAACACTCCCGGTATTGGTAATCCTCACGCTTGCCCGTACTGGCCCATCAGCGCTGGCATCCACCGTCAATGCGTCGTAGTCGAACGTGGTGTAGGACAGACCGAAACCAAACGGGTACGCCACCTCCACCTGACGTCTGTCAAAGTGCCGGTAGCCAACCCAGATACCATCGCTGTACTCCACTTCGGCGGCGCGTGCGATCTTGCTGAAGGGAAACTTCGCATTCGGATCCGGCCCCAACAGCTCCTTGCCCGGGAAACCCTGGCTGGCAGGATAGTCACTCAAGTGCAATGCGAATGTATCGGCCAGCTTGCCGGAAGGGTTCACAGCCCCGGACAACACATCGGCCATCGCATTGCCGGCCTCCTGGCCGGGCAACCAGGCCAGCAGGATCGCATCGACAAGCCCGCTCCAACTGGCGGTTTCTACCACACCTGCGATATTCAGTACGACAACCACCTTCTTGCCCTGGGCATGGAACGCCTTGGCCGTGCGCTCCAGCAGCTGCCGCTCGGCCGCAGTCAAAAGGAAATCACCTTCGACAGCACGATCCACCGATTCTCCCGAGCCACGGCCAATGCTCACCACCGCCACTTCCTGCTCCCGCGCCAGCCGCTGCAACCGCGCTTCCTCTACCGCCAGCTCGGGAATAAGCGGGGTGACCTGGTACCACTCCGCCTTTGGCAGCTTGGCCAGCTCCTTGTCGATGTAGGGGACATACAACTTCTCCAGCTCATCGGCATTGCGGTAGCCCGCATTCGCCATTCCACGCTGCAGATCGACCGAATACGCCTTGTTCACATCACCGCTGCCCGTGCCACCGGTAATGACCTGATAGCTGCCATGCCCGAGCAGCGCCACCCGCGAAGCAGGCGGCAGTGGCAAAACAGCCCCTTCATTCTTCAACAACACCATGCTTTGCGCGCCCGCACTGCGCGACAGTTCCGCGCTCGCTTTCAAGTCCGGCGCATCCGAATGCGGCAACTGCTTGAAGGCACGGCTGCGCATTGCCAGTTCCAGTACCCGCGCCACATTGCGATCCAATACGGCCTGGTCCAATTTGCCGGTTTCAACCGCGCCCTGAATGGCCCTGCGTTGCTTGCCGGTGCCCGGCATCAGCAGTTCGTTGCCCGCCTGCATCTGCGCGACCGCGTCCTGGCCACCAAACCAGTCCGTCATCACCAGCCCCTGGTATCCCCACTGCGAGCGCAGCACATCCGTCAGCAACCAAGCGTTCTCCGAGGCGTATGAACCGTTGAGCTTGTTGTAGGCGGACATGACCGTCCACGGCTGGCCTTTGCGAGCGGTGATTTCAAAGCCCTTGAGGTATAGCTCACGCAACGCCCGCTCATCCACCTTGACGTTGATGGTGTTGCGATTCCATTCCTGGTTGTTCACCGCAAAGTGCTTCATCGATGCCCCCACTCCTCTTTCCTGCAGCCCTCTCACCAAGGCTGCAGCTGTCTCGCCGCTGACCAACGGGTCTTCGGAGTAGTACTCGAAATTGCGCCCACCCAGGGGATAGCGATGGATGTTCTGCCCCGGTGCCAATACGACATCCACGCCATAAGCGGCGGCCTCATCGCCCATTGCCGCACCGACCCGCTGGACCAGAGACAGATCCCAGCTGCTTGCCAGCGCCGTGCCAATCGGGAATGCAGTTGCGTGGAAGGTCCGACCCGGCGCGTCCTTGCGCGTGGCGGAAATACGCACGCCTGCGGGCCCATCCGCAAATACCAGCGACGGAATACCCAGCCGCGGTACCGCGACCGTCGCTCCCGCCGCGCCGTCCACCTTGTTCTCGATGGAGCCGACCACCGGCGCCTGCATATCGTCAGGCAGTCCCGGGAACACCATGCCCTGGCCGGTGACCAGCTCCACTTTTTCCTGCAGGGTCATGGCTGCGAGAACCTGCTCCAACGGCGCCTGCCCGAGCTGCGGGGGGCCGCCAGCCACGGCCAACGGGGTCAACAACGGGCTCACGGCCAGGCCAATCAGCCAAGGCTCGAGCCCGTGCATGCTGCGCTTCATCACCATGTCGAACACTCCGGTTTCGGCCCCTGTCTGGAAGGGGCACTAGGGGCTGGGAACTAGCGCGCCCTTGTACGGAACGCGCCTGAGTGCGATCGCGCCTGACAGCAGGCAGCGCGCCGGCGGGGATACCCCTTGGCGAGGTTGCTGTCCTGCAACGGCACGAACATCCGGCCAGCTATCGCGGCCGGGGACGATCTAGAACGAGAACGTCAGCTGGCTTTGCAGGGTCATAGCATCCGGGTGTTGCTGGGTGATCACCGGATTGCGCGTATAGCTCAAGGTATTGACCCAATAGATGCCACGTAGCGCCCGCAAGGCATAAGACACCGAAGCGGTGCTGCTGAAACGCACAGGCTCCATACCCATCGAGCCAAGGTAGTTCTGCGCATCCTTGCTGATCTTGTTGTACGTATAGCCGATGGAAATCATGTCACCCGGACGCTTGGCGAAAGGCGCCAGGCTGTACAGCGTGGCCGCATAGTCCGCGGTGAAGATGTTGTGCTCCGGCGCCGCATAATTGGTCTTCAGATTGAAATACCACCCGCGGTAAGGCATCGATATATCAGGCTGGGTGAATTGATGATCGGCAATCAGATAGAACGCACGGTTGCTGCCCTTCGCACCAGCTTTGCTGAAATCCTGGTAAAGCGTGCGGTTGTATAGCGTGCCCTGACGTATCCAGGTCATGCGGCTATCGGCACTGGAGGCCACGCGGTAGCCGATTTCGTTCACGTAGATGGGCTTGGTGTCCTCCACGCTCCACTTCAGCCCTGTCGGATTGGCTTTGCTGTCAGCCAGAAATCCATCGGGGTGCTGTGAGCGGGCGACACCGAAATGGTCATAGAAACGGCCGTTCTTCGAGTACAGCCGCACGTCGACACCGGGTACCGGCTTGAACGCTGCCATGCCGGCAAGATTCGGAATGATGCTGGTGGGCCCCAACGCCGAGGAGGCGGTGCTGGCCCCCAGAAACAGGCCGATGAACTGCCCGAGCATGCCGTAGTAGCCGTACTGCAGACGCACGCGCCCGTCCTTGAACTCCTGCTCCACCGACAACTGCGAAACCGCAGCGTCATCATTCATGCCCGCATCGCGGTACGTGGTGCGCCAACTGTTCGCCTCGAAGGTCAATTGCGACTTCCTGCCCCACCAACCCAGCCGCGACAGGTCATAGGTGGTGATGGTGACCAAGGTGCCGCTGAAGCTGGGTCGCTGCCCGTTGTACACCTGTGGGCGCGCCTCCTGCCCCCCGCAGATCATAGGTTTCCGCAGCACTATAGAAACCCATGAACATCCAACCGTTGTCGTACAGCTTCGGCCGCAGGCCCAATAGATCCGGGGACAGTGTTTCGCAGGTGGTGATGATGGGGGATTCCGAACCCCGACTTACGAAAGCATCGTAGTCACGACAACCCGGAACCGCAGCCTGCGTTGATGCAGGTTCGCCGGACGGCGGATCCTGCAGGTCGGCAACGGACAACCCGTCCGGCAGTGGTGCGCCGGCAGCGCCCTCGGTCGGCTGCGCGTTTGCAGCCGACGTGGCTGCGCCAAGAAAAACAAACGACAGCAGCGTGCTGAAGATGCTGCCCCTCCCGTTACGACAGTACGTGCGCATTGCTTCTCTCTCCCAGGGTGATGAAGAGCGGTCAGCGTCGCGACATCAGCCGACCGCACGGACACAGCAACTCGGCATGCACTGCGTGGGCGATTTCTCCCCTGCTGGCATTCCGGCATCGGCGTTCCGGCACGTTCTTCCTCGGCTGGAGTCGACCGCTCCGCTGCCATCGCGCTGGCAATGCGATGACTAGACCCGACTCAAAGCAGCCCCTTCCGGAGGGTGTTGCGGCTCTACCCGCACTGACCGTTACGGCGACGCGGCGGCAGTAAACCTATCACTCGGTAGGTTTGTCAAAAACTGTGACGTGGGTACAGATCGATGGACGACAACGCCTGCCGTCGCGCCAGATACACTCCCGCTCATGCCATCGCCGGATCGCACTTTGCCAACCTCACCCCAGAACTCGACCATCGCCCGCGCACGCCGTCGTTCGCCCAAGGGCGAGCAACGACGTCAGCAGATTCTTGATGCGGCAATGCACGTATTCGCACGTACCGGCTTCAGCAACGCCTCCTTCGCCGAGGTTGCAAACCAGGTCGGCCTGACCCTGCCTGGCCTGCTGCATCATTTCCCCAGCAAGACGGAGATGCTGCTGGCGGTGCTTGAGGTGCGCGACCAGCGCAGCCCACGCCTGCCGGATTACCCGCACGATTACACGCTGAAGGAAGCGGCAGCGGGCCCGCCGCTTCCCTGGTCGCGGGTGCTGGAGCAACTGCGTCTGGTCAATCGCGCCAATGCCGAGCTCCCCGGCGTGATCAAGGCGTTTTCGCTACTCAACGCCGAAAGCCTGAGCGAGGATCATCCTGCACAGGACTGGTTCCATCGCCGTTCCGGCTTGATGCTCCAGTACATCGCCCACAGCCTGCGTCATGCCCAGCAGTGCGGTGAGGTAACGCCGACGGCGGATCCGGACCAGATCGCCGCCGAACTGATTGCGATGATGGATGGCCTGCAACTTCTGTGGCTGCGTCATCCGGGAAAGATCGACCTCGACAGGTATTTCGAAGACTATCTGCAACGGCTGCAGCAGTCGCTGCAGGTCACCTGAGCTCACCGCGGCAGCGCTTCAGCGTGCTCGCGCCCATTCGGCATACAAGCCCTGCTCGCCCTCGGGGCGCAGCACACCGAGCCCCGACCCAGGCGCCTGCGGCCCCAACGCCAGACGCGCGTAAACCGCTGCCGTGGACAGGCCGAATGGCTCTCCTTCCTCGTTCGAATAGGCGAACCATGCCTGCTCGATGCCACACAGATACATGGCAGCCAGGCACATCGGACAGGGGTGGCCACTGGCATAGACCACACATCCGTCCAGACGTGGCGATGCCAGCACCGCACTGGCATGGCGAATGGCGCGCATCTCCGCATGATCGGTGGGATCGTGGCTTGCATGGATGCTGTTGGCCGCTTCGGCCAATACCTGGCCATCCTTGACCAGCACCGCGCCGAACGGGCGCCCGCCTTCGGCGATATTGGCCCGTGCCAGCGCAACAGCACGGCGCATGAAGTCTTGTTGAGTGGACATGACGTCTCCGGAAAAGGAAAACCCCGCCTTGGCGGGGTTTCCGTGGATCAATGACGGCGCGGGTATCAGTCGCCCTGCTGCTTCTGCAGGTGTTCCCAACGTTCCTGCGCATCAATCGTACGCTCGGCGGTCAGGCGCGCCTCCAGGCGGTCGAGGCCGATGTCTTCGCCGGTATCGACGCAGAAACCGTAGTCGCCGGCTTCCAGGCGCTTGAGCGTGCTGTCGATCTTGCCGATCAGCTTGCGGTAGCGGTCGCGGGTGCGCAGTTCCAGCGAGTTCTCCGTTTCGCGGGTGGCACGTTCGGCCTCATCGCCGATGTCACGTACTTCGTCGCGCAGGTTTTCGATGGTCTGCTTCGATTCCTCGACCAGGTCCGCGCGCCAGTTGAGCAGGCGCTGGCGGAAGTACTCCTGCTGCAGCGTGCTCATGTACTCCTCATCCGCGCTCGGCTTGTAGCCGGCCGGCAGGATCGGACGGCCAGTGGCCTCGTCGATGTCGTACTCGACGACCTTGTACTTGCTGCGCGGTGCCGGGGCGGTCGAACGCGCGGTTACGGCGACTGCAACCTTGCCGACCGGACGGACGGCAACAGGAGCGGTGGATTTGACGGGAGCTTTGACGTTGGATTTCGAAACAGGCACGGGATTCTTGGATTGCGGGGTCTTGGCTGCGGCAGCCGGCTTGGCAGCAACCGGCGCAGGTGCCGGAGCTGGGGCCGTCTTGGCGACTTCGACCGGGACAGACTTGGCCGCCGCCGGCTTTGCAGCTGGCTTCGGTACGGACTTGACCACGGGTTTGACAGGTGTCTTCTGCGTCTTGGCAGCCACTGGTTCGGCTACCTTTTTAACCACCGGCTTGGCAGTTGGCTTGGCGGCCTTGGCAACCGGCGCAGCCGCCTTCTTGGCAACTGGCGCGGCAACCGGCTTGGTCACCTTTTTAACTGCGGCCTTCTTGGCAACGGGGGTCGCCTTTTTAGCGACTACCGTCTTAACCGCAGCCTTCTTGGCGGCGGGTTTGCTGGCAGGCGCTGCTGGCTTGACCGGCGTTTTCTTTGCAACCGCCTTGGTGGCGGGTGCCTTCTTCGCGGCCGGCTTGGCAGCCTTGGCCACCGGCTTGCTTGCAACCGGCTTGGACACCGCCTTCTTGACTACGGGCTTGGCGGTTTTCTTGGCGACCTTGACGGCCTTTTTTGCAGGTTTTTTAGCAGCCACGAAACGCTCTTCCTTGTTTCCCCCGGGGCCCGGGAAAGCGGGCCTTTATAGCCTACCCGACCAGCAGCAGCAACCGCGCCGGGCACCGTATGTGAACGGATGCCCGGCCCGTGCAGTTCGGGTCCGGTGGCGTCACCGGACCGTTTCGCGCAGTTCGGAACGTAACCAGGCGCGTCATCGCCCCTGGCTGGCAGCGGAAAGCACGTCGTCTTTACCGGTGCCATCCCGCATCCTGCGACAAATCCTGCTCGCTTGCCAAGTGGCTTATCATTAAGCAGTGATCGGCCGACTCCTCATTGCCGTACTGCGCTGCTACAAGCGCTTCATCAGCCCCCTGCTTGGGCCGCGCTGTCGTTTCTACCCCAGCTGCTCGGAATACTCCATGGACGCGATCCGTATACACGGTCCGCTACGGGGGTGTTGGCTTACCCTGCGCCGGCTGGGGCGCTGCCATCCGTTCCATCCGGGCGGACTGGATCCGGTCCCGGAGCGCGCCGATTCCCCCTCTTGCCGCTGCACAGGAAAACACTGACATGTCCTCCACCCTTATCCGCAATGCCCGCATGGTCAACGAAGGCCGCACCTTCGACGGCGACCTGCGCATCGAGAACGACCGTATCGCGCAGATCGGCAGCGGCCTGATCCCGCGCGACGGCGAGCAGGTGGTGGATGCGGGCGGGCGCTGGCTGCTGCCCGGGATGATCGATGACCAGGTGCACTTCCGCGAACCAGGCCTGACCCACAAGGGCGATATCGCCAGCGAATCGGCGGCCGCCGTGGCCGGCGGCCTGACCAGTTTCATGGACATGCCCAACACCAACCCGCCAACCCTGGACTCGACCATCCTGGAAGCCAAGTATGAACTGGCCAAGGGCCGCGCCTGGGCCAATTACGGTTTCTACCACGGCGCCAGCAACGACAACCTTGAAGCGATCCGCGTGCTCGACCCGAAGAAGGCCCCGGGCGTGAAGGTGTTCATGGGGGCCTCCACCGGCAACATGCTGGTCGACAACCCGGAAACCCTGGACGCGATCTTCCGCGAATGCCCTACCCCGATCATCACGCACTGTGAAGACACGCCGATGATCGATGCCAACATGAAGGCGTTTCAGGAAAAATACGGCGACGCGCTGACCCCGGACATGCATCCGGATATCCGCTCGCGCGAGGCCTGCATCAAGTCCACCCGCCTGGCGATGTCGCTGGCGAAGAAGCACGGCACCCGCCTGCACGTGCTGCACATCTCCACCGCCGATGAGCTGGCGCTGTTCGAGAAGGGCCCGCTGATCCGCGCCGATGGCAGCCGCAAGCAGATCACCGCCGAGACCTGCGTGCACTTCCTGCATTTCGCGCGCCCGGATTACGCCACCAAGGGCAACCTGATCAAGTGCAACCCGGCGATCAAGGAAGTATCCGACCGTGAGGCCATCACCGCCGCGCTGGCCGATGACGTGCTCGACGTGCTGGCCACCGACCACGCCCCGCACACCTGGGAAGAAAAGCAGAAGCCCTACGCCCAGGCCCCGTCCGGCCTGCCGCTGGTGCAGTACGCGCTGGTCGCCGCGCTGGAGCGCGTGCACGAAGGCAAGCTGACCCGCGAACAGGTGGTGCAGAAGTTCGCCCACGCTCCGGCACAGCTGTTCGACGTCGAAGAACGTGGCTTCCTGCGCGAGGGTTACTTCGCCGACCTGGTACTGGTCGAGGACGTGCCGTTCACGGTCAAGCGCGAGGACGTGCTGTCCAAGTGCGGCTGGTCGCCGTTCGAGGGCACCACCTTCCGCTCGCGCATCGCCTCCACCTGGGTCAACGGCCAACAGGTATGGGACGGCAGCAAGCTGGTGGGCGCACCGGCCGGCCAGCGCATGACCTACGACCGTTGATGCGTTCGGTCCTGATGATGGGTGCGCTGCTGCTTGCACCGCCCCTGCTCACCGCCCTGCCCGCGCAGGCGCAGGATGGCATCGGCAACCTGCTCGACAACCGGGTCGTGCTCCCTGCCAGTGCCTCGCAGGGCGCGATGGTGATCGGCAAGGTACCGGCGGGCAGCACGGTCCGCTATGCGGGTCGGCAGCTAAGGGTCAGCAGCTACGGCAGCGTTGTATTCGGCATCGGCCGTGACGAGAAAGGCCCGCTGCAGGTACAGGTGCAGCGCCCCGATGGCGGCAGCGAGAGCGTTTCGATTGCGGTGACTGCGCGCGACTGGCCGGTGGAACGGGTCAACGGCGTACCGCCAAAGACGGTGAATCCGCCGCCGGCAATCGCCGAGCGCATTGCCCGTGAACAGGCCCAGGTGACCGAATCGCGCAAGCGCGACGACAACCGCACCGACTTCACCCAGACCTTCATCTGGCCGGTACAGGGGCGCATCAGTGGCCGCTTCGGCAATGCGCGGGTTTACAACGGGCAGCCGGGCAGCGGCCATTCCGGCATGGACATCGCCGTGCCCACCGGCACCCCGGTAAAGGCGCCGGCGGCCGGCGTGGTGACATTTGCGGGCCCGGATCTGTACCTGACTGGCGGTACGTTGGTGCTGGACCACGGCTTCGGCATCAGCTCCAACTTCCTGCACCTGTCACGGATCGACGTGAAGGTCGGCGACAGGATCGAGCAGGGGCAGAACATCGCCGCAGTGGGCGCAACCGGCCGCGCAACCGGCCCGCACCTGCACTGGGGCATGAACTGGTTCGACACCCGCATCGACCCGTTGCTGGTGCTGGAGCGCGGCAAATAGAGCAAAGCGACTGTAGTGCCGAGCCATGCTCGGCAAAAGCTTCACCTGTAGTGCCGAGCCATGCTCGGCAAAAGCTTCACCTGTAGTGCCGAGCCATGCTCGGCAGAGGCCTTACCGGTAGAGCCCCAGCCGAGCATGGCTCGGCTCTACAGGCACACCCCAACCACGCTTGTGGGAGCGGCGTAAGCCGCGAAGCTCGTAGAGCAACAGCGCAAAGCTGCCCTCATCCGTCCTTCGGGCACCTTCTCCCGCAAGCGGGAGAAGGGAGAGGCTCCGGCAATTTGTGCTCTACCGGCTCAGCCCCGCGCCGCCCACCAGCTGCGCCAAAGCAGGCCCGCCGGGCTCGGCTGGTACTCACCGCCACGAATGCGCGCCTGCTGGCGCCCACGCGCCAGCACCGCATAGACACGGCGCGGGCGCGGACCGGCCACGCGCGACTGCCAGGCCGCCTGCAAGGCCTTGTCCCATTCCATCTCATTGCTGAAGGCCTGCGGCACCGCCGCGGCATTTTCCTGCAGCCGCAGCGCCAGCATCTGCGTGGTCAGCGCCTCGGCAGCCGCCGGTGAAGGCTTGCTGCCAAACATCGCCGCCTCCACCGCCGCAGCCGCAGTCGCGTACTGCGCCAACACCTTGCGCGCCTGGGCACCATCGGCCACGCGATCACGCGCATCGATCAAGCTCGGCAAGGCATCAGCCAACTGCGACCACGGCGCCCGCACCGGCTCCAGCAAGCGACCCAGCGGGTGCCGGGAGCGCTGGCTGTCCCAACTACGCAACTCTTCGCCCCACCAGGCCAGCTTGGCATCCTGCGGCGTGGTGTCGCCGCTGGCATTGAGCATGTCATCGAATTCCTGCAGCAGCGCAAACCACGCCACGCTGCGGGCACGATCGGCCTCGTCGACAAAACGCTCCACGAAGGCCCATTCCGGCCAACGCTCCCGCCACTTGTCCAGGAAGCTGTCCAGCGCACTGCTCACATCAAACCTCTTTGTTGAATCAGGCCGAAGCCGGTTGGGTAGCTGGCCATGCGGCGGGCTGCCAGAGTTGTTGCGGTTGCTCGTACTGGCAGTCGGCCTGCCAGCTTTGCGGGTCGTCCGTATCCAGGCGGTAACCCCACAGCGCGGCCACCGACGGCATGCCGGCCGCGCGCGCGGCGATGATGTCGCGCTCGTCGTCGCCCACGTAGACGCAGGCACTGGCGGCGATGTCGATCCGCTGTGCGGCGACCTCCAGCGGCAAGGGGTGCGGCTTGCGCTCGGCCAGGGTGTCACCACCGATCAGCACCGCACAACGCTGCTCCCAGCCGAGCTGCGGCAGGATCAGGCGGGCCAGGTACTCCGGCTTGTTGGTCACGATGCCCCAAGTGGTGCCTGCCTCTTCCAGAGCCCGCAGCATGGTCTCAACGCCATCGAAGAGCGTCGCGTACTGGCCGATCAGCGCCTCGTAGATTTCGAGGAACTCCGGCACCAGCGCGTGCCGTTCGGCCTCGGCCATCTGCGGGAAGGCGACCGTCAGCATCGCCCGCGCGCCCTTGGATACCGCCGGCCGCAGCTGCTCCAGCGTAACCTCGCCCATGCCGCGTGCCTGCAGCATGCGGTTGGCGGTGACGACGAAATCCGGCGCGCTGTCCAGCAAGGTGCCGTCCAGGTCGAACAGCACCGCGGCCGGGAACGAGGTGCGGGTCATGCCTGTTCCGGCTTGACCGCGTAGGCCAGGTAATTGATGTCGGTGCGGCTGCTCAGGCGGGCGCGGTTGCGCCACGGCTCGTAGGCCATGCCGCTGACATCCTGCAGCGAGAGGTCGGCGGCACGCAGCCACGCGCCCAGCTCGGCCGGCTTGATGAATTCCTGGTAGTGGTGCGTGCCCTTGGGCAGCAGCCGGGCGATGTACTCGGCGCCGACAATGGCGACCGCAAATGCTGCCGGGGTGCGGTTGATGGTGGACAGGAACAGCTTGCCGCCCGGACGCAGCAGACGATGGCAGGCAGCGATGATGGCGCCCGGATCAGGCACGTGCTCCAGCATCTCCATGCAGGTCACCACGTCGTAGCTGCCCGGCTGTTCTGCGGCCAGGTCCTCGGCTGCCTGCACCCGGTAATCAACGCTGACGCCGGATTCCAGACCGTGCAAACGCGCGACCTTCACCAGCTCCGGGGCCAGATCGATGGCGGTCACCTGCGCCCCTTCCTTTGCCAGCGCTTCGCTGAGCAGGCCGCCGCCGCAGCCGATATCCAGCACTTTGGCACCGCGCAGGCTGGCGCGGTCGGCCACGTACTTCAGACGCACCGGGTTCAGCGCATGCAGCGGCTTCTGCGGGCCGTCGGCGTCCCACCAGCGGGTGGCCAAGGCGGCGAACTTGTCCAGTTCGGCCTGATCGAAATTGGTGGAAGTGGAAGCTGCGCTCATATCGGTTTCCTCGTGCGGCCGCGTGGGGCGGCCGGTTGCGCACTCAGGCGCGGATGGTACGGATGCGGTCGCGCCACTGGCGCGCATTGGCGGTGATCGCGGCGATGTCCATGTCGACCAGCTGACGCTGGACCAGCTTGGGCTTGCCGGCAATCCACACGTCGCTGACCTGATGGCGGCCGGCGGCATACACCAGCTGCGACAACACATGATGCAGCGGCTGGGTTTCCAGCGCAGACAGGTCCACGCAGGCCAGATCGGCCTGTTTGCCGACCTCGATCGAACCGATGCGGTCGCCGAAGCCCAAGGCACGGGCGCCACCCAGCGTCGATGCGCGCAGGGTGGTGGCCGCATCCAGCGCGGTCGCATCGTTGGCCACGGCCTTGGCGAGGATGGCGGCGGTGCGGTTTTCGCTGAACATGTCCAGGTCGTTGTTGCTGGCGCAGCCATCGGTGCCGATGGCCAGGTTGACCCCGGCGCGCACCAGCGCGCAGGCCGGGCAGAAGCCCGAGGCCAGCTTCAGGTTCGACTCCGGGCAATGCACCACGCTGACGCCGCGCTCGGCGCACAGGT
Source organism: Stenotrophomonas sp. (assembly GCF_032066555.1). GTDB lineage: Bacteria > Pseudomonadota > Gammaproteobacteria > Xanthomonadales > Xanthomonadaceae > Stenotrophomonas. Next base: position 326,736 of record NZ_DAMBKV010000001.1, on the reverse strand, counting down.
GGATCTCGGCCTCGGTCAGCTGGGTCATGTGCACGGCGATCAGGCGGTCATTGACCAGACCCAGGCGGTCCAACCGCGCCAGCGGGCGCTGCCCGTGCAGGGCGATGGAATCGCTGATTTCCTGCGCAGTCTCGTGCGTGTGCAGGTGCACCGGGATATCCAGCTGGTCGGACAGCATCCGCACCCGCTCGAAATTGGCATCGTTCACCGTATACGGCGCATGTGGCGCGAACGCGGTGCCGATCAGCGGGTCGCCACGCCAGGCATCGTGCAGCTCAGTGGCGCGGGCGAAGTACTCGTCGTCGGTCCTGGCCCAGGCGCTGGGGAAATCGATCACCACCGAACCCACCAGCGCGCGGAAGCCGTGCTGCTTGTAGACAGCGGCCTGCACGTCGGCGAAGAAATAGTTCTCGTTGGCGCAGGTGGTGCCACCGCGCAGCATCTCGGCGATGGCCAGGGTGGTGCCGTCGGCGACGAACTCCGGGCCGATCACCGCCGCTTCCACCGGCCAGATGTGCTCGCGCAACCAGGTCATCAGCGGCAGGTCATCGGCGATGCCGCGCAGCAGCGTCATCGGGTTATGGGTGTGGGCATTGACCAGGCCGGGGATCAGCGCCGCTTCCGGGCGCGATACGACCTGCTTGGCGGTGAAACGTGCGCGGGCCTCGGCACGTGGCAGCACCGCGACGATAACGCCGTTGCTGATGGCTACCGCGTGGTCCTCAAGCACCACCGCATGCGGTTCTACCGGCACCACGTAACCGGCTTCGATCAACAGATCGCACTGCTGGGGTTGGATATCACTCACGCCGGTTCACCTCTGGATCTGTTGCTGTATTCATCCAGCCAAGGCTGGATGCGAAAAAGGCTCCGGGCTTCCGAAAGGTCGCCCGAAGCCCAATGTTACCTGCGCCCCATCCCTGCCTTGGCGGGGATGGCGCAATGACAAAAGCAACTGCCGGAGCCAGAGCGATCCCCGCCTGCGCGGGGATGACGTAATGGCAAAGGCGTTTGCCGGAGCCAGAGCGATCCCCGCCTGCGCGGGGATGACGTAATGGCAAAGGCGT
>NZ_DAMBKV010000001.1:266604-325569 GCF_032066555.1 Stenotrophomonas sp. | reverse complement strand
TTGCGCTGGCGCAAACGCGCCATTACGTCACTTGACGCGAGCCGAGTATTCGCCCGAACGCGTGTCAACGCGGATGATTTCATCCTGGTTGACGAACAACGGGACGCGCACCACGGCGCCGGATTCCAGGGTGGCCGGCTTGCCGCCGCCGCCCGAGGTGTCACCGCGCACGCCCGGATCGGTCTCGACGATCTTCAGCTCGACGAAGTTCGGCGGGGTCACGTCGATCGGGGTGCCGTTCCACAGGGTCACCACGCAGGATTCTTCACCCTTCAGCCACTTCTCGGCGCCGTTCATGCCGGCCTTGTCAGCCTGCACCTGCTCGAAGGTTTCCGGGTCCATGAAGTGCCAGTACTCGCCATCGCTGTACATGAAGTTCATGTCGGTATCGACCACGTCCGCTGCATCCAGCGAATCGGTCGACTTCATGGTCACTTCCTGCGTGCGGCCATCCTTGATCAGGCGGTACTTCACGCGGGTGAAGGCCTGGCCCTTGCCCGGCTTGACGTATTCGGTGTCGATGATGACAGCCGGTTGGTTGTTGACCAGGATTTTCATCCCGTTCTTTACGTCGTTCATGCCGTAACTGGCCATGCTGAAACTCCTGGATTGGCAAAACCGCCGCGTATCGCGGACGGCCGGATTAGAATGGAACGCCCGCCGTGTGGTGGGCCATCTGTTTTTCTGACCGCCAATGATAACCGCAGCCCCCGCCCTCACTCCAGAAAAAGCCATCCTGCCCCTGCCCGATGACCGCTGGCAGGCGCACTGGCGCCAGGCCGTCCGCGATCCGGCCGAGCTGCTGGCGCTGCTGGGGCTGGATGGCCAGGCGCTGGGCGTATCGGCCGAGGCGCTGGCCCAGTTCGCCCTGCGGGTGCCGCGCAGCTTCGTCGCCCGCATGCGCCATGGTGACCCGGCCGATCCGCTCTTGCGGCAGGTGCTGCCGATCGACGAGGAAATGCGCATCGTGCCCGGGTTCAGCTTCGACGCAGTGGGCGACGGCGCAGCCAAGAAGGCCACCGGGGTGATCCAGAAGTACCGCGGTCGCGCCCTGCTGGTGACTACCGGCAGCTGTGCGATCAACTGCCGCTACTGCTTCCGCCGCCACTTCGACTACGCCGGTGAAAATGCGGCCAAGGGCGGCTGGCAGGAAGCCGTCGCCGTGATCGCCGCCGACCCGGGCATCGACGAAGTCATCCTCTCCGGCGGCGACCCGCTGTCACTGAACACCTCCAAGCTGGCCGAGCTGACCGAGGCGCTGGCCGCCATCCCGCATATCAAGCGCCTGCGCATCCACAGCCGCCTGCCGGTGGTGCTGCCCGAGCGCGTCGACGACGCCTTCGTGCAATGGCTGGCCGGCCTGCCGTGGCCGGTGGCTTTCGTACTGCATGCCAACCATGCCAATGAGTTCAATGCCCAGGTGGATGCCGTGCTGGCACGCATCCGCGGCACCGGTGCACAGCTGCTCAACCAGGCCGTACTGCTGCGCGGGGTCAATGACGACCTGGACGCGTTGGCCGCACTGAGCGAGCGCAGCTTTGCCGCCGGGGTGATGCCCTACTACCTGTACCAGTTGGACAAAGTACAAGGCGCGGCACACTTCGAGGTCAGCGACGAACGCGCCCTGGCCCTGCATGCCGGGCTGATGGCACGGCTTTCCGGTTATCTGGTGCCGAAGCTGGTGCGCGAGATCGCCGGCGACACCAGCAAGCGACCGCTCTAGCCCGCGCAGCAGGCCGGGGGCGACGGCATCAACGCATTGCCGCCATCGCCCCCTGCTCCAGCAGCCCCACCAGGCCGGGCGCGTCCAAGGGGCGCCCCAGCCAATAGCCCTGTACCAGGTCACAGCCGCGCTGGCTGAGCAGTTCGAACTGCGCCTCCTGCTCCACGCCTTCGGCCACCACCGTGATGCCCAATGCATGCGCCATCGCGATGATGGCGGTGGTGAGCGCCAGGTCGTCGGCATCGCGCTCCATGTCGGCGACAAAACTGCGGTCGATCTTGACCCCGTCCACCGGCACCTGGCGCAGGTGGCTGAGCCCGGAAAAACCCGTGCCGAAGTCATCCAGCCACACCTTCACCCCTGCCCGATGCAGCTTCTCCAGCAACGATACCGCCAGCATCTCATCGCCGATGACCGCCGTTTCGGTCAGTTCCAGGTGCAAGCGCGATGCCGCCAGACCGGAGCCATGCAGGCTCGCCTCGACCGCCTGCAGCAGATCGCCATTGCGCAACTGCTTGGGTGAGACATTGACCGAGATGAACAGCTCCTCACCATTCAGATTGCGCGGCCACTGCCTGGCCTGTTCGCAGGCCATGCGCAGCACCTTCGGGCCCAGCACCTGGATCAGGCCACTCTGTTCGGCCACGTCGATGAACAAGGCCGGCGGAATCGCCCCCAGCACCGGGTGATCCCAGCGCAGCAACACCTCCGCGCCGCACAGCATGCGGTCGCGGGTACGGAAGATGGGCTGGTAAACCAATCGCAGCTCGTTGCGCTCCCATGCGCCACGCAGCTCCTGTTCCAGGTGCAAACGCCGCTCCACCGCATGGTCCATGGCCCGGCTGTAGTAGCGGAAGCAGTTCTTGCCGGCCAATTTGGCCTGGTACATCGCGATGTCGCCATTTTTCAACAACGCAGTGGCGTCGGTGGCGTCTTCCGGGAACAAGGTGATGCCGATCGAGCTGCCCAGGAAGATCTCGCGCTGCTGTACCTGCAGCGGCTTGGCAAGATCGATCACCAGCCGATCGGCCAGCTGCTTGGCGATCTCGGCGGCACTGCGCGCGCCCTGACTGATCAGGATGACGAACTCATCGCCACCAAAACGGGCCAGCAAGGCGTCGTCGCCACCAATCTCCTCGACCGCGGCGGCAATATGCTGTGCGAACTGCAGCAGCGCATCGTCGCCGGCCTCGTGGCCCAAGGTGTCATTGACCCGCTTGAATTCGTCGATATCGATGAACAGCAGCGCCAGGCCACGCCCGGCAGCGCGCGCGCCCAGCAGGCGGTGGTCCAAGGCCTCGCGGAAGGCGAGCCGGTTGGTCAGGCCCGTCAACGCGTCGGTATACGCCATCTGGCGTACATCACGGTCATGCCGGGCGATGCTTTGGCTCATGCGGTCGAAAGTACGCAACAGTTCGCCGATCTCATCGCCGCGCCGGGTCGATTGCGCCTCGATGAGGTAGTCACCGCGTTCGATGCGCCGCGCCGCCGCGCCCAGCCAGCGGATCGGCCTAACCAGCGTGTATTGCACATAGAACGCCATCACGCAGGCGAAGCCGATCAACAGCAGCATCAGCGCCATCGCCCAGCCCAGCTCGCGTCGCTGCGCATCCTGCACGCGCTGCTCCAGGGCCTGCATGGACCTGGCCTCCTGTGCGCGTACCGGCGCCAGGTTCATGCCCACGCGCAGGCCGCCCAGGCGCTGTTCGCCTATCGACAGTGGCACATCCACCTCCAGGATCGACGGCGATTCCTGCACCTGCAACTTGTCTGTCGCGACCGCAGCGGCAGCCAGCGGATCCTGCATCGGCTGCCCGTAACCGGCCACGTCGAAGGAACCGTCATGGATCAGCCGGCCCTCGGGGTCATACACCAATACATAGCTGACCGACTCCTGCCTGGCGGTATTGCGTACCAGCGTGCCAATGGCCGATAGATCGGAGTAATACAGCGGATTGACCAGAGTATCGGCCAAGGCATTGGCCAACGCCGTGCCACGCTCGCGCACGCCCTGGTCAAACACCTGGCTGAGTACCTCACCGCTGTTGCGCAAGGCCTCCCGCTGCGCCGAAGCCTGGCGCACCAGCATCAGAGAAACGATCGCCAGCACCACCAGCAGTGCTGCACCACTGGCCAGCAGGAAGCGGGCCTGCAATCCAAACCGGGGCCTGCTCATTCCACCTCCATCCGGATGCGGGCCAAACCCCGCCGCAACCGTTCAAGCGCACGCAGATTGCCCGGGTCCACCGGGTGAAAACCGGTGGTACCAAAGAATTTGGCCAGTGCCGGACCGGCCAGCGGATCACTGCTGGCCTGCAACAGCACCTGCTGCAAGCGGTCACGCACCAGCGGATCCAGGTCGGCGCGCACCATTTCCACCGCGCGCGGAATGGGCTCGCTGCGGTACAGCACCCGCATGTCCTGGCGGAACGCCGGCGGCATGGCCTGGTTGTCGCTCCAGTCGATGCTGCTGATCACCCCGGCATCCACCACGCGCTTGTGCACATAGGTGGAGATATTCAGCTCCGAGCGCACAAACACATAGCCGACCGAGTCCTCGACCGGCGTGTCACGCGGGTCGAGCAGGATCTCGGGCTGCACATCATGGTCAAGCAGCTCCATCGCGGGCACCAGATAGGCACTGGTGGACAACGCGCTCTGCATCGCCAGGGTGCGCCCCCGCAAACCCTCCAGGGTTGTAACCGGACTGTCGCGGCGCACGAAGAACACGCTGTGATAGCTGCCCACGCCATTGCGTTCGGTCAGCAGCAAAGGCCTGGCACCGGCCCGTTGGCCCAGCGCCATCGCCGTGCCGGCCGTCTCGGTAACCCAGTCCACCCGGCCGCGGCGCAGATAGCTGCCCATCTGCTGCGCGTCCTTGGCCATCAGGATGCGTCCTTCGACGATCCCGACTTCGCGCATGCGTGGCACCACATAATCCAGCAGTGGCTTGAGTTGGTCGTAGTGCGCCTTCGGATCATCACTGATCCGCCCCAATACCAACACCGAACGATCAACCGCCCCGACTGCCACAGGCTGCAGTGCAACCAGTGTCAGTACGGCTCCCCAAAGCCATCGCAAGACACCCAAAACGACACCCCCGCTGATCCATCCCCACAGAGTACTGGTTTTTACAAACCGTGATGCGTTACTCAGTTTTTTTCTGTCCAGCCAATCGCGCCATACGCTGGGCATCCGACAGGATGCCACGCATCAGCCGCACCTCTTGCTCCGAGAGCTCCGCCTTCATGAACAGACGACGCAACTTGCGCATGGCCGACTCGGGTGCACGGCCCTTGTGGAAATCGATCTGGTCCAGGGTGTCGCCGAACTGGCCGAACAAGCCCTCCAACTGGGCATGACTGGCCGGTGCCTCGCCATGGCCCAGTTCAACCGGCGCCGGCGCGGACGCCTCGGCCTCCAGCGCGGCCATCCGCACTTCGTAGGCCAGCACCTGCACCGCCGCAGCCAGGTTCAGCGAGCTGAATTCAGGGTCGGACGGGATATGTACGGCGGCATGGCAGAGCTGCAACTCCTCATTGGTCAGACCGGTGCGCTCGCGACCGAACACGAACGCCACTTCGGCCGGCTCGGCGGCCTTGGCCACCGCACGCTGGCCGGCCACTTCCGGCAGCAGTTCCTCCAGCTGCACGCGCCGCGCGCGCGCGGTGCAGCCCATCACCAGCCGGCAATCGGCCACCGCCTCCGCAAGGCTCGCGAACACCGGCGCATCCCCCAATACATCCTCGGCACCCGCCGAGCGCCGGAAAGCCACGTCATCCAGGGGCTTTTCCGGGGCCACCAGGACCAGCCGTGCCAGCCCCATGGTCTTCATCGCACGGGCCGCCGCGCCGATGTTGCCGGGGTGCTGGGTGCCAACAAGAACGAAGCGAATATGAGCAGAAACGGACATGGCGTTAAAAAATCAGGAGCGAGACAGCTGTAGATGGTAAACTGCGCGGCCGGTCAATGCGCCGGACCCGCTCTTTTCCCCCGCCAATCCGATCTCTGCCTTCACGGGAGCCTTTCGCCATGCAGAAACCCGCCGTAACCGTCATGGTCAAGGCCGCCCGCCTCGCCGGCAACGTCCTGCTCCGCAACATCAACAAGCTTGAAGCCCTGAACGTCGTGCAGAAGGGTCGGATGGATTACGCCAGCGAAGTCGATGCCGACGCTGAGAAGGTAATCGTCAAGGAACTCAAGCGCGCCTATCCGGAATACGGCATCTTCGGTGAAGAGGGCGGTATCCAGGGCGTGAACCGCATGATGTGGGTGATCGACCCGCTCGACGGCACCAGCAACTACCTGCGCGGCTTCCCGCACTACTGTGTCTCCATTGCCCTGGTTGAAAACGGCGAGCCGACCGACGCGGTGATCTTCGACCCGCTGCGCAACGAGCTGTTCACCGCCTCCAAGGGCAACGGTGCCGTGCTCAACGACCGTCGCCTGCGCGTGGCAGACCGCAAGGACCTGGAAGGCACCATGATCCACACCGGCTTCGCCCCGCGCGAACGCAGCCGCGCCAGCACCCAGCTCAAGACCGTGGACACCCTGCTGGTGCAGGCCGAGGATGTGCGCCGCACCGGCTCCGCCGCGCTGGACCTGGCCTACGTGGCCTGCGGCCGCGCCGACGCCTACTTCGAGGCTGGCGTGAAGGCATGGGACATTGCTGCTGGCGTGCTGCTGGTACGCGAAGCCGGCGGCAAGGTCTGCAACTACCGCGGCGCCACCCTGGACCGCATGGACTCGCGCGGCCCGGAGACCCAGCAGGTCGTGGCCGGCAACATCAAGGTGTGCGAAGCCCTGCAGAAGGTCATCGTCAACACCGGCTACGCCGCCGAGTTCGACCCGAAGTTCTGATTCAGCTGCCATCGCAGTGAGTCATCCGAAAACCGATGCCAGCGTTCTGGCATCGGTTTTTTTGTGGGCAAAGCGCGGTGCACCGATTTTCCTGTGGGAGCGGCGCAAGCCGCGAAGCAGGAAATCCATCAGATGACACAGGCCGCCGACGCCCCGGCAATGCCAGCTTCGCGGCATACGCCGCTTCCACAAACGTCAGGCCGGCTCAGCCAGCGGATACAGCGGGAACCACCGCAGCGCCCGCAACCGGCTGCCGGCCCCAGCCATATCGGCTGGCCAGCCAGATCTCCAGCAATACCAGCGCCATCACGATCAGCAGCGGCAGCAGCAAGCCAAAATAGATACCCGGCATCATCGAGCCGATCTGCGCCTTCAGCAGGCGGATCACCCCCTTGGTATGCAGCAACTCGCTCATGCGCATGCCCAGCGCTTCGCGGAACACGGCCTTATCCAGCCCGCTGCGCCCGCCCACCTGCTCGACCAGGCTGTCCTCCACCCACTGCAGCATCACCTCGCTGCGCAGGTGCTCGATGCCCTTGCGTGCCCAGCGCTGCGGCAGGCTCTCGCCCTTGAGCACGCTGACATCGGCCAGGCGGCGTTCGCTGAGATAGGACTCCACCGCAATGCGCGCGGCTTCATGTGCGGAAACATCATCGCGCAGCATCGCCTCCAGCTCCGGCGTATCCAGCGAATTCTTGAAATCCACCAGCCAATGCTCGGTGGCGGCCTGCAGGTGCGGCTGGAAGTGATCGATCTGCTTGTACAAAGCGCGCTGGCCGCCCGCGACCAGGCCCAACTGCAGGCCGATGAAGGCAAACAGCAGCGGCAACACCACCACATAGCTGGCAATCAGCCAGTGATGCCAGCGCCGTCGCCGCGCAAGGCCACCGCGGCGCGCCAGCAGCACCCACACCGCCACTCCCAGCGCCAACCCCACCACCGTTCCCAGTACCGAGCCGCCGATCAAATCCAGCACGCTCAGCCCGTTCCAGAACTCCATCGCCCAATAGTGTGCGTCCTGCACTGCCCGCTCTCCGTTTGTCTGCAAGGTCCAGAGGGTAGCCACAAACCGGCACAGGGTGAAGGCCACCGTCCGATTTCACCGGACAGAAAATCACCGAACCGCCTTCGCCCGCGGCCACCGGCAATACCCATCCGTCCGTGCCATCCATGCAAAAAGACAACGCCCCTTGCGGGGCGTTGTCTTCGATCAATCCTGTACCAAGGGGGCCAGGGTGGCGGCACGATGCCGTGCGCCCACCAAGCCTCGCAGAACCCGGCTCAGGCCACCGTGGAGGCACGCAGCGCGGCGATGCGCTCATCCAGCGGCGGATGGCTGAGGAACAGCTTCTTGGCCGCCGAGCCGGCGATACCGAAAGCGGCAATCTGGGTCGGCAAGGTGCTCTGGCCATGATTGAGCTTCAGACGCTCCAGTGCGGCGATCATCTTCTGCCGGCCGGCCAGCGAGGCACCGCCCTGATCAGCGCGGAACTCACGATGGCGCGAGAACCACATCGCGATCATCGTCGCGAACAGGCCGAACACCATTTCCAGCACGAACACGATGATGTAGTAGGCAAAACCACGGCCGCCGCCTTCGCGGTTACCCGACAGCGCGCTGTCGATGACACCACCGACCACACGAGCCAACACGATCACGAAGGTGTTCAACACGCCTTGCAGCAGCGCCATGGTGATCATGTCGCCGTTTGCGACGTGCGCGATCTCATGGCCCAGCACCGCTTCGGCCTCGTCTTCGCTCATGTTGTGCAGCAGGCCGGTGGACACCGCCACCAGCGCGTTGTTGCGGTTGGCACCGGTGGCGAACGCGTTGATTTCCGGCGCGTCATACACCGCCACTTCCGGCATGCCGATACCGGCCGCCTTGGCCTGGCGGGCCACGGTGTCCAGCAGCCAGCGTTCGGTCGGGTTACGTGGTTCGGTGATGACGACGGCGCCCGTGCCGCGCTTGGCCATGAACTTGGACAGCAGCAGCGAGATGATCGAGCCACCGAAGCCAAAGATGGCCGCCATGACCAGCAAGCCGCTCATCTGCGAGGAATTCACGCCCAGAAGGGACATGACGACGCTGGCCAGGATCAGCACCGCGACGTTGGTCAGAAGAAACAGCCCGATACGGGTAAACATGGGAAACAGATCCGTAAGGATGGGAGATACAGTCAATTTGCGGCGCAGACAGCTTGAATTCAAGCATTAATCTGACCGACGATTCAGCTTCGATGCCAGCTACTCCCTACCTCGGCCGCTTCGCGCCCTCCCCGACCGGCCCTTTGCATTTGGGCTCCCTGCTGGCCGCCTTCGGCAGTTGGCTGCTGGCTCGCCATGCCGGCGGCCAATGGCTGGTGCGGATCGAAGATATCGACCCGCCGCGGGAAGTGCCCGGGGCGGTCGATTCGCAGCTGGCCACACTGGCCGCGTTCGGCCTGAAATCGGACCTGCCGGTGCAGTACCAGAGCCGACGCAGCCATCTTTATCAAACCGCCATTGCGCAATTGTTGGCACAGGACAAGGCATTTGCCTGCCATTGCAGCCGCGCCGACCTGTCCAGCCAAGGGGGCATTCATCGCCGCTGTGTCGCCAGCCAGCAGCGCCCGCAGGCAGCGATCCGCCTGCGCGTGGCCGATGGCAGCCATGTCAGCTTCGACGATGCCCTCCAGGGGCTGCAGCAACAGGACGTGGACCGTGAGGTCGGCGACGTGGTCCTGTTGCGCGCCGATGGTTATTGGGCGTATCAGCTGGCAGTGGTGGTGGACGACGCCGAGCAGGGCATTACCCACGTGGTGCGCGGTGCCGACCTGATCGAATCGACCGCACGTCAGATCCTGCTGCAGCAGGCCCTGGGGCTGCCAACCCCGGGTTATCTGCACCTGCCGCTGCTGCTGGACAGCGACGGCCAGAAACTCTCCAAGTCACAGGCTGCCGTACCCGTGGACAGTGCCCAACCGGTGCCCGTGCTGCGTTGGCTGTGGGCCGCACTGGGCCAATCGCCGACAGCGCTGGAGACCAGTACCAGCGTTGCCGAGACCTTGCAGCAGGCGGCCGCCGCCTTTGTGCCGGCGCGGCTGCAAAAAACCTCGGTGCGCGCGCCTCTGCAGCCCCCGGGCTGAGCGCAGTTTCATTAGAATCATGGGCTGCCCTGCACATCTGCCCTGGAGTTGAGCCCATGACATCGCGCGTCGCACTGGTCACCGGTGGTACCGGCGGCATTGGTACCGCAATCTGCCAACGCCTCGCCGACCAAGGGCACCGGGTCGCCACCAACTTCCGCAATGCCGAAAAGGCCCAGCAGTGGCAGCAGCGCATGCGCGAGAAGGGCTACGACATCGCCCTGTTCGAGGGCGATGTGGCTGACCCGGACAGTGGCCGCAGCCTGATCCAGGCTACCGAGGCCGCGTTGGGGCCGGTGGAGATCCTGGTCAACAACGCCGGCATCACCCGCGATACCACCTTCCATCGGATGAGCCCGGAGCAATGGCATGAGGTGATCAACACCAATCTCAACTCGGTGTTCAACGTCACCCGCCCGGTGATCGAGGGCATGCGCAAGCGCGGTTGGGGCCGGGTCATCCAGATCAGCTCTATCAACGGCCTGAAGGGCCAGTATGGCCAGGCCAACTACGCCGCCGCCAAGGCCGGCATGCACGGTTTCACCATTTCCCTGGCCCGTGAGAACGCCGGCTTCGGCATCACTGTCAACACCATCTCGCCGGGCTACGTGGCCACCGACATGGTGATGGCGGTGCCCGAGGAGGTGCGGGCCAAGATCATTGCCGACATCCCCACCGGGCGCCTGGGCAAGCCAGAGGAAATCGCCTATGCGGTCGCCTTCCTGGTCGCCGAGGAGGCCAGCTGGATCACCGGCTCCAATCTGGATATCAACGGCGGCCACCACATGGGTTGGTGACCGCCCACGCCATGTTGCACAACATGGCGGTTCATGCTGCGCAACAAACCTAGAGTTCTCCGATGCTTGCAACCTGTACTAATGGCGGTTGCAAGCCCTGCTGCACTGCGCCATGCTGCGCACCTACCGTGACGAGTGACTGCTTAATGGCTGCGACCCGCATCATCAAGAAGTATCCGAATCGCCGGCTCTACGACACCGAGATTTCCAGCTACATCACCATCGAAGACGTGCGCCAGTTGATTCTTGACGGCGAGGAGTTCGAGGTCCGTGACGCCAAGAGCGGCGACGACCTGACCCGCTCGGTGCTGCTGCAGATCATCGCGGACAAGGAGCAGGACGGCGAACCGATGCTGTCCACCCAGCTGTTGAGCCAGTTGATCCGCTTCTACGGGGATTCGTTGCAGGGCTTCATGGGCAATTACCTGGAGCGCAGCATGCAGGTATTCCTGGACCAGCAGCAGCAGTTCCGCCAGCAGATGGGCAATCTGCTCGGGCAGACCCCGTGGGCGATGATGAACCAGTTGACCGAGCGCAACCTGGAGCTGTGGCAGGAATTCCAGCGCAACATGGGCGCCGGCTTTGGCGGCACCCGTCCGCCGGCAGGCGGCAGCAAACCGACGGAGCCACCGCCGCCCAGCAGCGGCAGCAAGACCCGCAGCGGTCGCTGAGGGCAACGAAAAGGCCGACGCATGCGTCGGCCTTTTGCTTTGTGGAGCCCTGCTTTTTTGCAGGAGCGGCGTAAGCCGCGAAGCTCCTGCTGCATCAGACTTCAGTGGCTTCGCGGCTTACGCTGCTCCTGCAACAAGCCAAGGCACTCAACGTTTGCAGGCGCTGCAGATCCGCTCGACCTTGTAGCCCTGCGCGCGCAGTTTCTCGACCACGCCATCGCTGCCCAGCAGGTGCAACGCCCCCACCACCACCAGCGTATTTCCGCGACCGGGCTGCAACCACTGCTGCAGGCTGGGCAACCAGGCGTTGTTGCGATCCACATTGATCCGCTGGTACAGCCCCGGGTACTCGCGCTTCATCTGCGCGGCCATGTCCCGCCACAGCATCACATCGTCACCACGACGCCAGGCATCGTGCAGTTGCCGGCTCTGTTCGTCGCCCTTGTCTACCTGCTCCAGGGCTTCACGCAGCAACTGGCGCTGCTCGTCGATGCTCATGCTGTCGAGCATGGTGATCTGCGACGATGCACTTTCCAGGCCGACGGCGGGCTTGTTGGCCTGCGCGGCACGATCCATCAGGTGCCGATCCAGCCCGGACTTGGGATCCAGGCCCTGGCGGGTCATCTGCGCGATGCTGATGGTCAACCCCACGAACCACGGCTTGAGCCCCGCCAGCCGGTCAACCGGCATGTTGTTGGCAGCACCCCAAGCCTCCAGTTGCTGCCAGGTCGCCGGGTCCAGGTCGTCCTTGAGCTGCCGGCCATCACGGCGCAGCGCCGCCTGCATCATCTGCGCTGCCAACTGCGGCGAGTTCATCTCCTCCGGTGACAGTTCGAACAACAGGCGCTGCGCACCCGCGAAAGCCCGGTCCACGTCAGCGGACAGCGGATAGTCATCGGCCTTGAGCAGATGAAAGGAGCCCAGCAGGTAGAGCTCACTGCCCTGCCCGCCACTGACCTTCCACAGCAGCGGTACCGGCGGCTGCTTCGCTGGCGACTTTGGTGCTGCGGCGTTTGCCAGCAGCGGCGTCACTGCGAGCAGGCCGGTAACCAGCAGCACGCCCATGCGCTTGATCCAGCTCATGCGGCCGGCTCCTTGGACTTGGCGTAAGCCTTTTCACCAGCCTCCACCGCCATGTCCAGGCGGTTCTCCGGCGGTGGCAACGGACAGGTGGCGAACGCGGTGAAGGCACACGGCGGGTTATAGGCCCGGTTGAAGTCGATCACTACCTCACTCTTCGCGTTCGGCACCTCGATATCGATATAGCGCCCGGCCGCATAGCTGCCACGGCCACTGGTGCGATCAGCGAAGATCACCTGCAGCGGGCGTCCAACATCGCCCAGCGCCTCCAGACGCCAGGTGCGTCCATCGCGCTCGAACTCGATTGCGCCGGCGTTGGCCAACTCGGTGGTCAATCCAGTGATATCGACAATCGGAATGGTCTTGTTGACGTCATGCGGCACGAAGCGCGCGGTGATGCGCCAGCTCGGATCCGCCGGCCAATATTCCAGATGACTGAAGTTCACCCGCGCCGGTGCGTCAGCATGCTTGACCCGCAGGCCGAAGCGTTCGCCGCGTTCGATCAGGCTGATGATGCCCTTGTCGTCGTCGAAGTGGATCAGCGTCGGTACTTCGGCATGGTCGCTATGCAAGGGAATCCTTCCCTTCACCACCTGCCCATCGACCTTGACCGAGACGCCGGGTTCCGGCGCGAAAAACCATGCCTTGCCTTCGCGCGTCACCAGACCCATGCGCGGAGGCCCCACCGCCAAGCGGATTCCACTGGTGCTGCCACTGCCGATGTAATGCGCCTTCAGGTCCAGCCAATGCAGGCCGACCAGGCTGGTCCAGCCATCGGGTGCCAGCAGCTCTACCAGGCGCTGCTCGCGCCACAGTTCGTTGTCATGCGCGAACGTAGGGTCCGCCTGTACTACCGGCCCTGTGTTCTTCGCATCATCGCCGCAGCCACCGAGCAGCATCGCGGCAAGCAAGGCCGCGCCCCCCAATACGTGTCTCATCAACGCCCCCGCAGGAACCAGCGATCAATTTCAGCCAAGGAGAAGCGCGCCCAGGTCGGGCGGCCATGATTGCACTGCCCCGAGCGCTCGGTGATTTCCATGTCGCGCAGCAAGGCATTCATTTCCGGGAGGGTCAGCCGTCGATTGGCGCGCACCGCGCCGTGGCAGGCCATCGTCGACAACAGTTCGTCGCGCGCGGTGGCGATGCGGCGGCTTTGGCCGTGTTCGCGCAGATCGCCAAGCACATCGCGCAGCAGGCCTTCCGGCTCGGCATTGGCCAGCAGCGCCGGAATGCTGCGCACATGCAGCGAGCCCGGGCCGGAACGGGTCACTTCGAAGCCCAGCGCAGCCAGTGTTGCCGCCTCGCGCTCGGCGGTATCCGCGTCACGCTCGCCCACCGCCAGGGTCATCGGCACCAGCAACGGCTGCGCATGCAGGCCGATACCGTCGTGCGCGTTCTTCAGGCGTTCGTAGCCGATGCGCTCGTGGGCGGCATGCATGTCCACCACGATCAGGCCTTCGGCGTTCTCGGCCAGGATGTAGATGCCGTGCAGCTGGGCGATCGCGTAGCCCAGCGGCGGCACGCCGGCCTCATTGGAGGTCGGCGGCAGGGATGGGCCCGCATCCATCTCTCGCGGCAGATCCGCATCGCCATTCACGGACGAGTACAGCGCCGCATATGCCGAGGGCGCTTCTGCCACCTGCAGGCCTAGCGGCGACTGCCGCGCCTGCCAATTGCCATTGCCACCACCACCTGCACTGCCGCCAGGGCGCGACAGCATGTAGCCACCTGCGCTGTAACCGGGCGTTGGCTGCACCTGTGGGTCAGCCGGATGTGTCTGCGCTGCGGCTGGCTCCATGCCGGCGCGGGTTTCCGCCAGCGCATCCTTCAAGGTGCGGTAGACGAAATCATGGATCAGGCGCGAATCACGGAAGCGCACTTCGTGCTTGGCCGGATGCACGTTGACGTCGACACGGGTTGGATCCAGCTCCAGGAACAGGACGTAGGCCGGCTGTCGGCCGTGGTACAGCACATCGCCGTAGGCCATCTTCACCGCATGGCTGACGCTGCGGTCACGCACCGAGCGGCCGTTGACGTAGAGATACTGCTGATCCGCGCTGGCCCGCGAATACTGCGGCTGGGCGATCCAGCCATGCAGGCGCAGGCCGGCGGCACTGTGATCCACGCGCAAGGCCTGGCGTGCGAAGTCCTCGCCCAGGGTTTCGCCCAGACGTGCATCCGAATACAGATCACCGGGCTTGTAGCGCCGCGAAGGCTTGCCGTTGTGCGAGACACGCAGTTCCACGTCCGGGCGCGCCAACGCCAGTGAACGCAGCCATTCCTCGATATGGCCAAGCTCGGTGCGCTCGGCGCGCAGGAACTTGCGCCGTGCCGGCACGTTGTAGAACAACTCGCGCACTTCCACGGTGGTACCGGGCGCGTGCGCACGTGGGGTGACGTCACCGAGCTTGCCGCCCTCGATCTGCAGCGCCGAGCCATGCTCGTCGTCGGCACGCCGGGAAGCCAGAGTGAAGCGGCTGACCGAGGCTATCGACGGCAGCGCTTCGCCGCGGAAGCCCAGCGTGGCCACCGACTCCAGATCGTCCAGGCTGGCGATCTTGCTGGTGGCGTGGCGCGACACAGCCAGCGGCAGCTGCTCGGCGGCGATGCCACCACCATTGTCGCGGATACGGATCAGGCGTACACCGCCTTCTTCCAGATCGATGTCCACGCGGGTCGCACCGGCATCGAGTGCGTTCTCGACCAGTTCCTTGACCACCGAGGCGGGACGCTCAACCACTTCGCCAGCGGCGATCTGGTTGATCAGGATTTCCGGCAGCGGACGGATCGCATTCATGCCGCACCGCCAGAGGTATGCAGCGCCTTGGCGGGGGATGGAAACAAGGATTGATGGGGGATCAGGCTGACGTCATGCATGGCCACGATGATAGCCGAGCATGGGCCGAACACCGCGATCAGAGCGCCAATCCCTTCTCCCTTCGGGAGAAGATGCCCCGAAGGGGCTGATGAGGGGAGGCCAGCCGACATTGCCAGCATGCAGCAGAAAGAACCGGATAAGAACTGGTAGTTCATCGATCCGACTTTGCTCTGCCCTCACCCCAACCCCTCTCCCGCGGGGAGAGGGGCTCAAAGCAGGCGCTGTGTTACTTGCTACCACCCGCAACGGTGCCAGCAGCTGCATCCATCTCGGCCTGGGCGCGGGCGGCGAACAGGGTGCCCGGCGGCGGCTGCCGGCTGAAGAAGGTGTGCACGCCATCCAGTACCGCACCGGCGATACGGCGCTGGTAGGCCGGATCAATCAGGCGGCGCTCTTCATCCGGGTTGGAGATGAACGCGGTTTCGACCAACATCGCCGGCATGTCCGAGGTGCGCAGCACGGCGAAGTTTGCCCGCTCAAGGTTGGGCTTGTGGTTGTTGCCGATCCGCTTGAGGCCGCCGAGCACGTGCCCTGCCGCATCTTCTGAAGCCTTCATGTTGCCGCTCTGGGCCAGATCCAGCAGCACGTTGGCCAAGGTGCCTTCGGTACGGCTGAGGCTGACGCCACCAATCAGGTCGGCGGCATTTTCCTTGTCCGCCAGCCAGCGCGCACGCTGCGAAGACGCGCCCTTGGTCGACAGCACATAGACCGAAGACCCCGTCGCCGAACGGTTTTCAGCCGCATCGGCGTGGATCGAGATGAAGATGTCAGCCCTGGCCGCACGTGCACGCTGGGCGCGCATCGGCAGCGGGATGAACACGTCGGTGTCGCGGGTCAGGAACGCGCGCAGGCCCGGCGTTGCGTTGACCTGGCGGGCAAGTTCACGTGCAACCGCCAACGTCACGTCCTTCTCGCGCTTGCCAGTGGGGCCGACAGCACCCGGATCCTGGCCACCGTGGCCCGGATCGATGGCAACCACCAGATTGCGCATGCCCGGCGCCATCCGAATTCGTGACGCGTCACTTGGCATGACCGGACGCGGCGCAGGCGCCGGCGTTGCCGCAACCGGTGCGGCAGCCGCTGGAGCCGGCACGATGGGAGTAGGCACGCCGGTGGCGATGGTGGTGCGGACCGGCGCGCCCTGTCCATTGAGGATGGCTGCCGGCGAGGACGAAGAAGACCCCGTCGGCGGGTTGCCGGCTGCAGCCACGACCGCCGTGGCGGTTGCTGGGGCTGGATTTGCTACGGCCGGGGCCGGCGCTGGCGTAGCGGCCTGCTGGCGTACCGCAGCCGTCAAGGCAGCGGTAGCACGGGCCGCCTCGGCACGCGCCTGCTCGGGGGTTATCGTCGGCGGCGTTGCCGGCGGCACAGATGCGGGCGGCGTGCTTGTGCTTGCCACCGGTGCAGCCGTTGCGCGCGGCGCGGTTTCACCCGGCCATTCGATCAGCAACTTGGATTCGGCGCCCTGCCCCTGCATCTGCGGCTTGAACGCGGCCACCGATTCGGCCAGGTCAAACACGATGCGGAACGTGCCCGGCACCGGGTTACCGGTGCGCACGGCGGTGACCACACCCGCTGGCGCAGGCAACTTGAGGCCGCGCACGCCGGTGGATTCGGGAAAATCGATGACCAGCCGATTGGGACCGGCCAGGCTGATGGTCTTGTAGCTGCCACCGCCCGCCAGCTGGATTTCGGCACGGGTGCCAGTGGCGCCGGCGCTCAAACCCAGCCCACGGATCTCACCGGCCCACGCGGAAGCGCTGGCCAGGCACAGGCCGGCGACGGCAACAGACAATGCAAACAGGCGGTTTCCCGTAGTCATGGGCGGATTCAATCACCGGAATTCGGTAATTGCAACATTTTTTCCCTTAATAATCCGCAACCTGCCGTAACTTCCTGTAGTCACAGGGCAGAAAGCCCCTGCAAGTGGGGCGTTTTGCGCAACTGCTGCAGCCAGGCCTCCCCCACCGGACTCTGCGCCTGTAACCGCGCACGGCGACCATGGCCGTCGATCTCCAGCGCCACCAGCAGGTCCACCGGCGGCAGCCCACCCGCCCCCCGCTCGGGCCATTCGATCAGCCACAGGTCGGCACCGGCATCATCCAGACCGAGGAAATCCAGCTCGCCGGCATTGCCGATCCGGTACAGGTCCAGATGCCAGGCCTCGCCGCTGTCCAGTGGATAGCGTTCGATCAAGGTGTAGGTGGGGCTGCGGATCGGCCCCTGCACGCCCAGCGCGCGCAACAAAGCACGGGCAAGGGTGGATTTTCCGGCCCCCAGATCACCATGCAGATGAACCACCGCCTGCGCGGGCCGGGTCTGTGCCAAGGCCTGACCCAGCAGGTCGGTGCTCTCGGCTTGGGGCAATGACAATTCGATCATGGGAGACATTATGGATTGGCCAGCGCCCGCAGGTGCGGCAATAGATCGCGCGGCAACAGCCCGCGCTCACCTTCGGCGGCCGCTGCATCGCCGGCCAGGCTGTGCAGCAAGGCGCCAGTGCTGGCCGCATCAAACAGCGACAGGCCCTGCGCCACTACGGCGGCGATGGCGCCGGTCAGCAGATCACCCATGCCGCCGACCGCCATGCCCGGATTGCCCGCGGCAATCACCCGCGGCAGCTGCCCGGGCGCGGCGATCACCGTACCAGCGCCCTTGAGCACCACCACTGCTGCATAACGCGCTGCCAAGGCATGCGCTGCAGCAAAGCGATCTCGCTGGATGCTGGCAGTATCGGTGCCGAGCAGGCGCGCGGCCTCACCCGGATGCGGGGTGAGAATCGCCTGCGGCAGCGGCCGCGGATCGGCGGCCAGCAGATTCAAACCATCGGCATCCAGTACCAACGGCTTGCCGCTGGCCAGCACCGCCGACCACAAGGCATGCGCCCAATCATCCTGGCCCAGTCCCGGCCCCAGCGCGATGACGCGGGCGCGGGCAAGCAAGCCTGCGAAGTCCTCGGAACTGTCGACAGCGTGCACCATCGCTTCGGGACAGCGCGCCAACAACGGCGCCACATGCAGCGCGCGTGTCGCCACACTGCACAGACCGGCACCACCGCGCAGCGCAGCCTCGGCAGCAAGCATCACCGCGCCGCCGCTGCCGTGGTTGCCGCCAACGCACAGCACATGCCCGGATTCGCCTTTATGGGTATTGAGCCGACGTGGTGGCAGCATCCGCAGCAACTGCGGCCTGGCCCAGCGCAGCGCGCTCGCGCTGACACCCTCGAACGCGACCGCGGGAACCTCCAGATCAGCCAGCAAGCGCTGCCCGGCATGCTCCAACGCCGCGCCCGTGTGCAGGCCCTGATGTGGCACGATGAACTGCAATACCCGCGCTGCACGCACCGCGGCGCCCATTACGTTACCGCTGAGCGCATCAACGCCACTGGGCACATCCAGCGCGAATACCGGCGCCGGTGCAGCATTCATTTCTGCAATCAGGGCTGCATCATCGGTATCTGGCGCGCGGCTGAAGCCGATGCCATACAGCGCGTCGACGATCAGATCGGCTTGTTGCAGGCATTGCGACGCAATCTCAACGTGGCCGCCAACGGCCAGATAATCCGTGCAGGCGCGCTGCGCCAAGGCTGTGCGCGGCGACGCGTCCGGCAAATGCAGCACGCTGACGTCACGCCCGGACTGGCGGGCGTGGCGGGCCAGCACATAGCCGTCGCCACCATTGTTGCCGGGCCCGCACACCACCACGATGCGCCGCGCCTGCGGCCAATACTGCAGCGCGGTCTGCCAGGCAGCATGGCCGGCGCGCTGCATCAGCAGGTAAGCATCGCCACCCAGGGCAGCGGTCGCTTGCCCATCAATCTGGCGGGCAGCGGCGATATCGAACAATTCGACGGGCTCTGACATGCCGGCAATTCTATACTTGCGCCATGTCTGAAGCCGTTACCGCCGCAAACCCGGCGCAGTTGTCGCTGCGCATCCGCCAGCTTGCCCGTGAGGCGGGCTTCCAGCGCTGCGGGGTCAGCGGCATCGAGCTGGGCGAGGATGAAGCACACCTGGCCGACTGGCTGGGCAAGGGCCTGTACGGGACGATGGAATGGATGGCCCGCCACGGCACCTTGCGGGCGCGCCCACAGGAACTGCTGCCCGGGACGCTGCGGGTGATCTCGGTCGGCCTGGATTACGGCCACAAGGACGACGCCGAAGCCTGGGCAACCTTGAATGATGGCGAGCGCGCCTATGTGGCGCGCTACGCGCTGGGCCGCGATTACCACAAGCTGATGCGCAACCGCCTGCAGAAGCTGGCCGAGCGCATCGCAGGCGAGATCGGTCAGTTCGGCTACCGGGTCTTCGTCGACTCGGCGCCGGTGCTTGAGCGTGCACTGGCGCGCAATGCGGGGCTGGGCTGGATCGGCAAACACACCTGCCTGATCGATCGCAACGGCGGCTCGTGGTTTTTCCTGGGCGAGATCTACGTTGACCTGCCATTGCCGGTGGATGTGCCGGCCACCGCGCACTGCGGCAGTTGCACGCGCTGCATCGATGTCTGCCCCACTGCCGCCATCATCGCCCCGCATCGGCTGGATGCGCGGCGTTGCATCTCCTATCTGACCATCGAGCATGAAGGCGCGATTCCGCTGGAAATGCGCCCCCTGATGGGCAACCGCATCTATGGCTGCGATGACTGCCAGCTGGTTTGCCCGTGGAACAAGTTCGCCCGGCGCACCGACGAGCCGGACTTCCGCGCCCGCAACAACCTGGACACCGCCACCCTGCCCGAGCTGTTCGCCTGGGAAGAAGACGAGTTCCTGCGCCGCACCGAAGGCAGCCCGATCCGTCGCAGCGGCCACGAACGCTGGCTGCGCAACATCGCCGTGGCGCTGGGCAACGCCGCGCCCTCTCCCGCCGCAGAGCAAGCGCTGCAAAGCCGCCAGACGCATGCATCCGACGTGGTGCGCGAACATGTGCAGTGGGCCTTGCAGCGGCATGCCGACACCACGCAGAAGCCCTGACCCCGCTCCAACATCGCCGGCCAGCGCAATCGCTCCCGTAAGATAGGGACCGTCAGCTCGCCTGCGCCCCGGCGCGGACCGGCGCCCTATCGGCATAGCAGTTGAACCATGACCTCCAGCAACGACGTCCTCACCCCCAACCAGCTCAACACCCTGGCGCGCGATCTTCTGGAGAGCACGTTCCCGATGGTCTGGGTGGAAGGCGAGCTGGGCAGTGTCAGCCGGCCCGCCTCCGGGCACCTGTACTTCACCCTGAAAGACGCGCGCGCGCAGGTGCGTGCGGCGATGTTCAAACCCAAGAGCCAGTGGCTGAAGTTCCTCCCGCGCGAAGGCATGCGCGTGCTGGTGCGCGGTCGTTTGACGCTGTACGAAGCACGCGGCGACTACCAGCTGATCCTCGACCACATGGAAGAAGCCGGCGAAGGCGCGCTGCGCCGCGCCTACGACGAACTCAAGGCCCGGCTCGAAGCCGAAGGCCTGTTTGACCCGGCGCGCAAGCGTCCGCTGCCAGCGCACGTGCGCCGGCTGGCGGTGATCACCTCGCCCAGTGGCGCGGCGGTGCGCGACGTGCTGAGCGTGCTGGAGCGGCGTTTCCCGATGCTGGAAGTCGAGCTGCTGCCGTCGCTGGTACAGGGCGCCACCGCCGCTCCGCAGATCACCTCGCTGCTGCGCCAGGCCGATGCCAGTGGCCGCTACGACGTGATCCTGCTGACCCGCGGCGGTGGCTCACTGGAAGACCTGTGGGCCTTCAACGACGAACAGCTGGCGCGTGCGGTCGCCGCCAGCAACACGCCGGTGGTCTCGGCGGTAGGCCACGAAACCGACTTCAGCCTGAGCGACTTCGCCGCCGATCTGCGCGCACCGACGCCTTCCGTGGCCGCCGAGCTGCTGGTCCCGGACCAGCGCGATCTTGCGCTGCGGGTACGCCGCTTGGCGCAACGCCTGCAGCAGCTGCAGGTACACGCAATGAGCCAGGCCATGCAGCGCGCCGACCGTGCAGCCTTGCGGCTGCAGGCGCATAGCCCGCAGGCACGGCTGAACCTGCTCAAGCATCGCCAGGAAGCGGCCTTCCCACGCCTGCACGCCACCTGGCAGCAGCAACAGGAACGTCGCGCATCTCGACTCCGCCACGCTGCCACCGTGCTGCGCAGCACCCAGCCGCAGCGCCGCTTGAATGCATTGGCCGAGAAGCTGGCAACCCTGGCACCGCGCGCCCACGCGGCGATGGCGCGCCAGTTGCAGCGCGATGCATTGCGCCTGCGCGGCATCGCCCGCTCACTGGAAGCGGTGAGCCCCCTGGCTACCGTGGCGCGTGGTTATTCGATCCTGACCAGGCTTGAGGACGGTGCTCTGGTCCGCAGCGCCGGGCAGGTCAAGCCCGGCGAACAGCTGCGCGCCCGTCTGGCAGAAGGCGAGCTGCAATTGAGGGTTGAGCAGATCAGCGCAAAACCAGCACCCGGCGATTCCACTCAGGGCTGAGCCGGCGCCGCATCCCAACGATCGACAATGATCCGCGCGAGCTTGCCCGGATCACGATCGAAGTGATGCCCACCGGGGAGCTCAACCACCTGCATGTGCGCATCACCTCGCAGGTCGCGGCAAAGGCTGTCCTTCTCATCCACCCCGTAAACACACTGGTGCGCGACCGGCTGCAAGCCGGCCAACGCAGGCTGCACAGGCACTTCCTGGGCCCGGAACCAGCCCAGCCAGCCGCCTACCCGCACCTCGAAATCCGCACCGTGGGCAAGCCCCAACAAGGACACCAGCCGCACCGCGCGGCGTTGCTCCCCGCTGAGCAGCGGATAGGCAAAGGGCAGCACATCGGCGCCAAACGAATAGCCAACCAGCGCCACGTCGTCAGCCTGCCAACGCTGCCGATAAGTGCGCACCACATTGTCCAGATCGGCACCTGTCTGTGCAGCGGTACGTTTCTTCCAGAAGTAACGCAGGCTGTTCCAGCCGACCACGGAAATGCCGCGTTGGTTGAGTTCGTGCGCCAGCCCCTTGTCCAGGTCACGCCAGCCGCCGTCACCGGAAATCAACACCACCAGCCGCTTGCTGCCTGCAGCCGGCATCTCGACCAAGGACAGCGTCGCCACGCCCTGTACAGGTGCGGCGTTCAGCGCCGCCGATACCGCCGCCAACAACGCATCCTCCGGCAAGGACTTGACCTGCACAGCTACCGTTCCGCCAACGCAGCTGGCATTGCTTAATGCTGCGCCGTCCGCGGTAACCAAGGCCGCGGCAAACTCGCCAGGTGCGGCACCGGCCGCGCTGTCGCGCACCAAACCGGCACTGCTGCCCTGGCCGACCAGCACCGGCAGGTAGAACTGCCCGGCACGCTCGCGCTTGAGCAGCTTCTGGGCAAGCAACGCCGCATCATCGGCCATCGCCCGGCAGCTGCCATTGCCCTTCTGCAGCCGCTGTCGATAACGCGCTGCGTCCACCACCGACACCCATGCGCCTGCGTGTGCCAGCCGCCCGGCAAACTGCCTGCGCTGCGTCCGCGACAAGGCAGGGTCGGCAAAGTAGATCACCAGGCCTCGTGCCGCGACCGGCGGCTCCACCACCTGCACGCGGCCGTAGCGGCCTGCGGACAGCTGTCCGGCATGTGCCGCCCAGCCCCAGCCGACCGCCACCATGATCAACAGCACGCCCAACACCGGCAACGCTCCACGTCGCATCCGCAACCTCTGGCCACACAGCAGGAACGCCGGCGAGCATCCACCGGCGTTCGTTACGTGCTTGTGCAGTACGTCGCGGCCGGTGCTAGCGGGCGGCTGCGCCGGCCGTGCAGTAGCGCTGCCGGTACTCCAGTGCCTTGGGCATCAGCGCCTGCAGATTCTGGATGCGGGTGCCCGGATTGGGGTGCGTGGAAGAGAACTCCGGTGGTGCCTGGCCACCGCTGGCCTGGCTCATGCGCTGCCACAGCGGCACCGCTTCTTCGGGATTGAAGCAAGCCGCGGCTGCCAGCATCAGTCCAACCTCATCGGCCTGGGTTTCGTGCGAGCGAGCATACGGCAGCAGATAGCCATAACCCATCGCCGACATCATCATCTGTTGCTGCTGGACATCCATGCCACTGGCAGCACCAGCCATCTGCCCGATCTGGGTCAGCTTCTGCTGGGCCATGCGTTGGGCACCATGCCGCAACAAGGCATGGGCAATTTCGTGCCCCATCACCACCGCCAGCGCATCGGCATTCTGCGCGACCGGAATCAAACCGGTATACACCGCCATCTTGCCACCGGGCAGGCAGAACGCATTGGCCTCATCGGACTGCAGCACGTTCACGTCCCACTCGAAATCCTTGGCGAAGTGCTGTGGCTGCAGGCCATGCTCCTGCGCCAAGGAGGTCTCCACCACGTCGACCTTGGCGATCAGGCGGCTGGCGATCTCGCGCACCTGGCGGGCGATCTGCGAGTTCGGATCGACCGGCCGCTCCTGCGCCAGGATCTCCTGGTAGGCCTGCAGGCCCATCGCCTTCTCTTCATTGGCATCCAGCGAACTGTCGATCAGCACCTTCTCGCCGGTATACGGGTCCACCGAGCGATTGCCAAAGTAGTAGCAGCCCCCATAGACCGCAAAGCCCAGCAGGATCACCCAGCGGATATTGCCGAACAGACCACCGCCACGCCGGCGCTGCCCGCCATTGCCTTGGTTACCGAAAGGATCTTGTCGCATGGTTGGATTCCGTCTGGGCCGGGCTGGCCTTGGCCGATGGTACCGCTAGCGTACGCCGCGGCAAGGTCAAATTCCGCGTACCAGGCGGAAGCCGATACGCGCCGAGGTGACGTCCGAGTCCTGTGACTGCCGCCACGCCGCACGGGTCTGCTCCGGCGCATTGGCCCAGTTGCCGCCACGGATCACCCGTTGTCGGCACCCCGGATTGAACCAGGCCGCGCCATCGGCTGGTGCACGCCGGTAGCTGGCGTGCCAGCAATCGGCCACCCACTCGCTGACATTGCCGCTGATGTCATGCAGGCCCCAGGCATTGGCACGGAACATGGCGACCGGCGCCGTGCCCCAGAAACCATCGCCGTAGCCGATGAAGGCATTGTTCCAGTGCCGGCCGCTGGGTGACACGTCCAGACTGCCGGTGAAGTTGCCGCTGTTCTCCGGTGGCGTCATCGACCGCCCCCACGGATAGCGACCTTCGCTGCCAGCACGCAACGCGTATTCGAACTCCGACTCGCTGGGCAGCCGGTAGTAACGCCCGGTCTGCTCGGACAACCAGGCCGCATAGGCTTCGGCATCACGCACACTGACATGCATCACCGGGCTGTTGGGCGCGGCCTTGACGCCGTTGTAGTCGGACTGCCAATCCACCCCGCTGCGGCGGATAAAATTGCCGCTGCGCTCGTCATAGACGATGGAATGACCGCGGCGGGTGGCTCGCGGGCGCGCCTTGGCCGCTTCCACGAAACGGCGGAACTCGGCCACGGTGACCTCGGTGATCGACATCGCAAAGCCACGCTCGAAACGCACCAGATGCTGCGGACGCTCGGCATCGCTGCTGCCGATCTCGCCCTCAGCCGCACCCATCTGGAAGCTGCCATACGGCACCACCACCATCTGCGGCCCGCGGCTGCCATCGCTCAGGGCATCACTGAACACCTGCCCGGGACGGAAGCTGCCGTAATGGGTGACCAGCTCGATACGCTCGCGCAGCAAGGCCACGGTGCGATCCCCGGGCAATGCGATCCGCTCGGCCTGTGCCAGTTTCAGGCGTGCATCCTTCAAGCCCTTGGACGAGACCAGGTCACGCAGGCCACCTTCGCGCAGGGCATCGAGCTGGGCGGTGCGAATGCCCTCGATACGCGTACGGGCATCTTTCAGCGTCACCGCCTCGCCGCGGATGGTGGTGGCCTTGTCCAGCCATCGCGCTGCGGCGGCGAAGTCCGAATCCACTGCCGCGGCGCGCTCGGCGCGACGGATCAAGCCGCTCTCGACCGCCGCCAGCCCCTGCCGGGCACGACTGTTGAGCGGGTCGGCAGCCAGTACTTCACGGAACGCCGCCTGTGCACCACCGCCGTCCTCACCAAACTGGTGCTGGCGCAGCGCCTGCTCCCCTGCGCGGTTGAGCGCCAACAGACGCCGGGCAACCGCGATAAGTTGCTGCAAGGCCTGTTCGGCCTTCCCTTCCGGCGCCAATGCCACCGCCACCCCGGCGATTTCGGCAGCCTGCGCCAGTGCCTGTCGCTGGTTCTCCGGTTGCGCCATCAGGGCCGTGGCCTGTGCCCGCAGACGCTGCCGGGCCTTCTCCAGGCCGCGCTGGGCGCCGCGGTCCTGCGGCTGCTCGGCCAGGATCGCCAGATACAGCGGGATGGCATCCTGCGCATCGCGGTACAGCCGGTCCTCGGCCAGCGCCTTGTCGGCCGCCTTGCGTGCTTCGGCCAACTGCCCGGGCTGCAGGCTCACCTCCGGCGCGTTCCACACCGGCAGCGCGATGCTCTCCACCTGCGGAGCAGGATCCGGCGTCGCTGCCCCCACCTCCGCCTTGGCGGCAGCGGCAGCTGCCGCTTCGGCCTTGGCTTCGGCACGCGCTTCGGCACGGGCTCCCAGCCGCTCGACCAGACCCGGGCTCTTTGAAGGTTCGGCATTGGGCGCAGCCGGAGGCGGTTGCGGCGCGCCGCCGCCACAGCCCGCCAGCGCCAACAACAGCACCGTCAAACCCAACAATTGGCCGGTTCTACCCAAAAACGCCTCCATTACCTTGCACACTTTCCCGGGAGCGGCCCGACGTTAGGCTATTCTCGCCTGCCTGAGCAAACCCTGCAGTTGACGGAACCCCACGTGGCTTACTGGATCAAACACCCGGCGGAGTTGGAAGAACGCTACCGCCAGCACCCGAACCGGATCGGGCTGGACACCGAGTTCATCCGCGAACGTACCTATTGGCCGCAGCTGGCCCTGGTACAGATGGCGGTCGGCGATGAAATCCTGCTGATCGACCCGCTGATACCGGGCATGTGCGAGGCCTTGAAGCCCTGGCTGACCGACGCCTCGATCACCAAGGTCATGCACAGCGCCAGCGAGGACCTGGTCGCCTTCAAGTGTGCCTGCGACGCACTGCCACGCCCACTGTTCGATACCCAGATCGGTGCCGCACTGGCCGGCATCGGCGGCGGCATGGGCTACCAGAAGCTGGTCGCCGAGGTTACCGGCGTCACCCTGCCCAAGGGCGAGACCCGCTCGGACTGGCTCAAGCGCCCGCTCAGCGACGCGCAGCTGGAATACGCCGCCGACGACGTCGAATATCTGTTCGCCCTGCACGACACCATCAGCGCCAAGCTGCAGGCCTCAGGCCGCACGCAGTGGCTGCAGGATGACGGCGAGCGTCTGCTGGCCAGCGTCGAAGGCGATGAAGGCGAGCATTGGCCACACCTGTCGATGCGCTCCTCGCAGGCACTGGAGCGCGATGCGCAGCTGCGGCTGCTGCGGCTGCTGCGCTGGCGTGACCAGCAGGCACGCAGCAGTGACAAGCCACGCAGCTGGATTCTGGACAACGAACTGGCCAACCTGCTGGCACGCAACCCACCAGCCGACTACGACGCCATGCTGAAAATTTTCGGCCGCTTCCCCAAGGCCCCGCGCAAGCTGGCCCAGCAGGTATGGGAAGCACTGAACACCCCGCTTGCCGACGAAGCCGATGCACCGATGGCACTGCAGGCCACCGACAGCAACAAGAGCGCGCTCAAGCGCCTGCAGGACGCCGTCAGCAAGCGCACAGCGGAACTGGAACTGCCGGAAGGCCTGCTGGCCTCACGCAAGCACCTGGAAGCACTGCTGGAAAGCGGCAACTGGCCGACCGCCCTGGCCGGCTGGCGCCGCGAACAGCTGGAGCCCGTACTGCGCCCATTGCTGCCAAGCAACTGAGCACCCAAGCCCCGACCAGGTCGGGGCCCGCAGCAAATGCAAAATGTAGTGCCGAGCCATGCTCGGCAAGAACCACCAAAGAACCCGCAGAACCGCTCCTGCAGGAGCGGAAAAGCCGCGAAGCAAACGATCCATCAGATCGCAGGCCAGCAAGGCGGTTTCGCCACCGCCAGCTTCGCGGCTAACGCCGCTCCTACAAACCGCAAACGCAAAGCACCAAGACAATCGCAACCGGCACAAATCCGCCGAAAACAAACAACAAAAAAGGGCTCGCATTTCTGCGAGCCCTTGAAATTTTTGGTGGCCGAGGACGGAATCGAACCGCCGACACGGGGATTTTCAATCCCCTGCTCTACCAACTGAGCTACTCGGCCACTTTGTTTTGTTTTCGTCGGCGTTGCTGCCGTCGAGGAGGCGTATATTACGGAGCTATTCCGGTTTCGGCAAGCCAATTTCACAAAAATTTTCACATCCGCCGAAAATTCCTCGAAATGCCTTGTGTAGCGCGGCTTCACACGCAGAAGCCGCGCCGCCACATGGCGAAAAATTCGCCAAACCACCTATTCCCAGCGCAAAAACGCAAAAAAGCCGCATCATCCAATGCGGCTTCTTTGCTTGAAGACTTGGTGGAGCGGAGGAGGATCGAACTCCCGACCTTCGCATTGCGAACGCGACGCTCTCCCAGCTGAGCTACCGCCCCACACGGTGAACCGAGCATAGCGCTGTTGCCCGCGTCACGCAAAACGCCACGGCCTGGATCGAACACGAGCGGCGACCCGATGGAGGGGATCGGGCCGCCCGAGGGCGCGATGGGCTACCCAGCAACATCACTCCGGAAGCAACAGTGCCCACGCCGCAGTGAAGCCCGCGTAGAACCCAGATTGCAATCGCGCGATAGCGTGCCTCAGTCCCTGGTCTTGCGCCGGTAGTCCAGCGGCGGCGCATCCCGCTGCAGCAGCGGCACATAGCGGAAGCCTGCGCCGCGGCGCTCGTCGAACTCCTGCTTGGCCTTGGCTACCAACTCCGGCGACTGCAGCAGCTGCACGCCGGCCAGGGCCATTATCTTGGCCGCATTCAATGCGCCTTTGGCGCCGATCGACATGCCCGATGCCGCTACTGCCTGCCAGCTGTGCGCCGGGGTTCCGGGCACCCAGGTGGCTGTGCTGACGCCAACGGTGGGGACGTTCCAGCTGACGTCGCCAACATCGGTGGATGCGCCGCCCGCCTGGTCTGCCCGGTAGGGCTGCAGCTGTGTTGCCGCCTGCAGGTCCGGGCGCTTTTCCAGGCTCTCCTGCAGCTTCTTCGCGAATGCCTGCTCGGCCGGGTCGTACTGCACGCCGCCAACCTGCTGCAGTGCTGCCTGCATCACCTGCCCAAGCGTGTCATTGGGCAGCAGCGAGTACACGCCACCGGTCGGTTCGAATTCGACCGTGGTACCCGTCCCCATTGCTGCGCCTTCGGCTGCCTTCTGCAGGCGCTCGATGATGTCGCGTACGACTGCCGGGTCGGTGTGGCGAACGTAGTAGTAGGCCTCAGCGGCATCCGGCACCACGTTGGGGGCGGCGCCACCGTTGCTGATCACGTAATGGATGCGGGTGCCATCGGGCACGTGCTCGCGCATCAGGTTGGCCATGTAATTGAAGGCTTCCACGCCGTCCAGCGCGGAGCGGCCGCGCTCGGGGGCAATGGCGGCGTGGGCGGCGCGCCCATGGAAGCGGAACTTGCCGCTGATGTTGGCCAGTGTCGTGCCTTGCGCAGCGGAGTTCTCGGCGGACGGATGCCAATGCAGCACCACATCCACATCATCGAACAGCCCCGCCTTGGTCATGTATACCTTGCCGGAGCCGCCCTCCTCCGCCGGCGTTCCGTACAGCCGCACTTCGCCGGGCGTACCGGTCTGCTGCATCCACTGCGCCAAGGCGCGGGCTGCGCCCACCGACGCCGCACCAAACAGATTGTGGCCACAAGCCTGACCCGCGTCCTGGCCGGCGATGACGCCGCGCACCGGCGTCGCCGCCTGGGCCATGCCGGGCAGCGCATCCATTTCTGCCAGCAGCCCGATCACCGGACCCTTGCTGCCATTGCGGAAGCTGGCGACGAAGGCCGTCGGCATGCCTGCGATATTGGCCTGGATATGGAAGCCCGCCTGCTGTAGTTCCTTCTGCAGCAAGGCCGAGGATGCATGTTCCAGATAGCCGAGCTCAGGCTGCTGCCACAACTGCTGCCCAACCTCAGCCTGCCGCTGCGCATAGCTGTCCAACGTACTGATCACGTCCGCGGCAAGTGTGGTTCCTGCAAGAGGAAGCAACGCTGCCAGCAGAGCGGCACGCAGATAACGAGTCTCCATCCAGCCAGCCTCACGCATCAATAGAAACTGACGTTGTCGATCTCGAACCACAGCTTGCTGCCGGGTTCGCCGCTGCCGGAGACAACCAGTTGCTGCAGGTCATCGCCCTTCCACACCGCCACGGGTGCCTTGGCGCGATACGGGGGCTGGCCCTGCAGTGCGGTGAACGGAATCTCCACCGTCTGCCATTGCGCCCCGGCCTGCAGTGGCGCAATGAAACGACGGTTGCCCAAGGCCCGCACTTCCAGTCGCAATTCCGGTGCGCTGCCGCGCAGCTCCAAGCGGATGCCGCGATAGGCACGCGCATCCACCGGCGCCACCGAACCACGGCTCAGCGGCAGGATGGCCGCAGCAAAAGCAGTGTCCTTGCTGGACAGCTTGGCCTGGGTCGCCAGTGCGTTGCCGCCGGTTTCGCGTGCGACGATCTCGGTGACCTGCGCGGTGCGGTCATTGCCACCGTCGGCCTCGTCCACGCGCAGCGTGTCCAGGGCGGTACGGCCATCGCTGCGCTCGAAGTCATCAACCAGTGACTGCACCGGCTGCGCTGGCAAGGCCAAGGCCTTGTTGCCGACCGGCAACAACGCGCCCTTGCCTTGCACCTGGCGACCAGCCACGTATACCTGCTGCGTATTGCGAACGTCGCCGATGCGCTCCCACGGGCGACCGCTTACCAGCAACAGATCCGCACGCTTGCCGACCTCGATGCTGCCGCGGTCATTCACGCCCAGCGCCTTGGCGCTGGCCGACGTACCAGCCAACAGCGCCTCGCTCGGGGTCAACCCGGCCTGCACCAGCAGCTCCAGTTCGCGCAAGGTCGAGGTACCGTGTGGGGTACCGGTCATGCCTGCATCGGTGCCCACCACTACCGGGATACCGGCATCGTGCAGCGTCTTGACGTTGTGCAAGGCGTTGGCGAAGTTCTGCTCGCGCTGAGCCAGCACATCCGGCTTGCCGTTGTTACGTCCGCTGCCATCGACGCGTTCGGGCAGATACACCGCCAGCGAAGGTGCATAGACGGTACCGTGCTCGCGCATCAATGCGATCAACTCATCGTCAACCGCACCGTCCTGCACGCTGTGTGCGATCACGTCCACGCCTGCACGTGCGGCGGCCTTGCCGCGCTTGACCATCACGGTATGGGTGAACACCTTGAGGCCGTTCTTGTGTGCCTCGTCGACCAGCGCGGTGAGGGTTTCCTCGTCCATGCTGCTGTTGTCGGCGGCATTGGAATAGCGCCAGCCATCGGTGAAGGCCTTGATGAAATCCGGCTTGTAGGCAGCCACCGCACGCACGCCTGCACGCGCGGCCTCGGGTGAGTTCACCCAGCGGGTGGTGTTCTCGTCACCCCAATCCGCGCCATGGCCGAGCGGCGTGCTCATGCGCGCGGCGAACTTGACGTCGGGTGCGGCAATCGAGGCCAGCCATGCACGGCGCGGCGCATAGGCTTCTGGTGGCTCGTGGAAATCGCTGACTGTGGTGACGCCGGCCGCCATGTAAAGGTTCGCTACCTGCGGCAATTCCGACGGCGTGGCGTTCGGCGTCCAGTGCGTGTGCAGATCGAACAGACCCGGCAGCAACGCCTGGCCCCCTGCATTGACCACGCGTGCGCCCTTGGGGGCTGCCAGCTCGGCGCCGATGGCAGCAATGCGACCGTCCTCGACCAGCACGCTGGCCGCATAGGGAGCGCGGCCGGTGCCATCGAACACCATGGCGTCGCGAATCAACACAGCCTTGTCGCCAGCAGTAGCGGCCACACTGACCTGCCCCGCTCCCAGTAATGCCGCAGTGAGCACCGCCAAGGCGAAACCACGCTTGCTGTTGTAATGCATGTCTTTATCCGGATTCATTGCATGGACCGCGCCGCCTGCGGCGCGGCATCAGGGGAGCTCAGCCGCACCACGTCTCCGCGCTGCTGCACCACCAGGCCAAGGCTCAAGGCGACGCTGTTGGCGAAACCGCGCGGGTCACTGGCCGAATACAGGCCAACGATGCGGCGGCTGCCCACCAGCGGGTCATCGATGACAATGCGGGTATCGCTATAGCGCAGGAACTGCGCTGCCGCCACCGACAAGGTGTCGCCGTTGAACGACAACATGCCTTCACGCCAGGCCAGTTGCTGGTCCACGTCATCCGTGGGCACCGCCTCGATGCGGATGCCGTGGCTGCGGTTGGCCAGCGCGCGGTAGTTGGCCACCAGCCGCGCAGGGGCGACCGCGCCCTGGGTATCGGTCACATCGACGATTCCTTCGCGCACCAGCACTTCCACGCCGCCGCTGCGGCGCTCGGTGAGGCTGACCGCGAAACTGGTGCCTACCGCGGTGACATCGGTTTCCTCCGCGCGCACCACGAACGGGCGTTGAGGATTCTTGGCTACGTCGAACAAGGCTTCGCCCTGCAGCAGGTGGATATCACGGCGGGTAGCGCTGAACTGCACCCGCACCTGCGAGTCCGAATCCAGTGTGATCGCCGAGCCGTCCTGCAGCGGCACGCGCAGGATCTCGCCCTTGCGGGTGGCGAAGTACTCGGCCCCATCGTCCTGGCGTTGCACGCCGATGGCGAGCACGCCAACCACGGCGGCCAGACCCATTGCCCAGCGCAGTACGCGCCGCGCCCGTCGTGGCGCGCGTGCGGTGAATGCACGGTCCATTTCGCCGGCCGACAGCGCGCGTGCGCGGTCGGTACGTGCCAGCACTGCATGGGCGCGGGCATAAGCGCCAAAGTGGCGCGTATCGGCTTCCAGCCAGGCATCACGTTGCGCACGTTCCTCCACCGTGAGTTGCGCGCGGTCTTCGCGCGCCACCCAACTGGCGGCTACATCATCAATACTCGCATCAGCGCCGACGCGCATGCCTTGCTCCTTCCGCGGCGAACCGCTCACTACTCTTCTGCATTACGTCGTCATCACGCTTCATCGAATCCATCAATACCCGGATTCCCTTGCAGATGTGTTTCTCCACGGTGTTCTCGCTGATCTGCATGCGTTCGGCGATCTCGCGCTGCGAGTAGCCTTCCACACGCCGCAGCACGAAGGCCTGCCGACACTTGTCCGGCAGGCTTTCGATCAAGGCGCCGATGCGCGCCAGCTCCTGTCGTGACGACGCCATCCGTTCCGGGCTGACTTCGTCGCCAACAATCGCAACGCGGTCGATCTCGGCCAGCGCCTCGATCGACACCACCTGCGCGCGCCGCAACTGCTGCAGCACCACCGAGTGGGCGACCGAGTACACATAGGCCTTGGGCTGCAGGATGTGCGATACATCCGCCATGCCGGCGAGGATGGCGTAGGTCTCCTGGATCACGTCATCCACGTCCTGGCGCAGCGACAGCCGCCGCCGCAGCCAGTCCCGCAGCGCGGGCTCGCAAGGCAATATGTGCTCGGCCAACCAGCCGGCACGCTCCCGCGCAAGCGCCGCGTTCATCGCGGCACCTGCCCGGCTCCCGCCACATGGCGGAATGGAACGTTTTTCTGCATCAGAACGCCTTGCTCACGTTGACGTACCAGTAACGCGGATTGGCCTGGTAGACACCCGACGGGTAACCGAACACATCGTCGGAGATCGGTGGGCGCTTGTTGGCGATATTGTTGGCACCGACCTTGACTGCCACGTTGTTGAGCCAGCCTTCGCGTGCGAAGTCATACTTGACGAAGGCATTGGCCAGCGTCTGCGACTTCACCGTCCACGGCGTCCCATCGGCCAGGGTCAGGCCGTTCTCGACGTAGGAGCTCGCATAACGCGCGCTCGCGCCCACCGACAGTTGCTGGTAGCGCCAGGTCAGCGTGCCGGACCACTTCCACTCCGGGTTGCCGCCATTGCCGATCAGGTCACCGCCACCGGTGATGCGGATCGACGGATCCACCAGCCCTGCGGACTTGGCATCTTCCAGCGCCTGCAGTGCCGGCGAACGCTGGCGGTAGAACTCGATCAGGTGGGTACCAGTGACCGACACGTCGAAGCGACCGATCGCGGTTTCCGGCGAGTTCCAGCTGAAGTTGTAGTCCACGCCGCGCAGGGTCTGCGGCTCCAGGTTGACGTACTGGTCGGTGACGTACAGCACCTTGCCGGCAGCATCCAGACCTGTGCCGGCGAAGCGGGCGATGTCGTCAGCGGTCGCATCTGCACGCACCACCGCCGAGTTGCTACCGCCCTGCTGACGCAGCATGTAATCCAGGATCAGCGCATTGCCTTCACCGAACAGGCCGATGATGCCTTCCTGTTCGTACTTGTAGTAGTCAACGGCGAAGGTGAAGCGGCCGTAGTTCTCCGGGATGAAGCGCGGCTGGAAGACCAGGCCGGCGCTGGTATTGGTCGAGGTTTCCGGCTTCAGGTCCGGATTGCCCGAGCGACGCGCGGTGGTGGAGTAGCTGTAGCCGCCGCAGTTGGCGAACGCCGGCTGTGCACCGCTGCGCTTGTCCGCCTCGCACTGGATGTAATCGGTGCGGGTGTTGGAACGGCTCACCACCGTGGCGTTGATCTGCTCCAGGTTGGGCGCACGGAAGCCCTTGGCCCAGGACGAACGCAGGGTCAGGCCATCAAACACCTGCCAACCCAGCGCCAGCTTCGGCTTGGCGACATTGCCGAAGTCGTTGTAGCGCTCGGCGCGGCCGGCCACCTGCAGGTCCAGCGAGCGCACCAGCGGGATGTTCATTTCCGGCGACACCAGCGGTACCGAGAACTCGGCGAACAGACCGGCGACGGTGCGCGAGCCATAGGTGTCCGGGGTCGGGCTGACGCCGTACATGTCGCTGGGATAGGCAACGCCGGTGATCGCATCGGTAAAGGTCACCGAACCATCGACGCGTGCATCACGATCATCGCGCTGGGTTTCGTGGCGCACTTCCAGACCCGCGGCCATGCCGACATCGCCGGCCCAGGTCTTGAACAGGTCCGCGCGCGAGGCCTTGAAGTCCCACAGGAACAGCTCGGTCTTGCTCTGGCGCTGTGCCTTGTAGAAGAACTGGTCCAGCTTGTCCCAATCATTGCAGCCACCGCAGAACGGGTTGTAGGCCGAGGCGGTGGGATTGGCCAGGGCCTGCTGGAACAACGACATGCTCACTGCATCCTGCGTGTCCTTGACCCTGGCCGCCGAGTACAGCGCGGCGCTTTCCCAGTCGAAGCCGTAGTGGAAGCCACGCAGCCCGGCCAAGGCGCGCACCTGGGTATTGTTGACCTCAATGCGGGTCGGCCGCTCGAAGCGGTAGCTGGTGATGGTCACCGGCACGCCGTTGGCGCCGATGTTCAATCCCTGCAGGCGGTTCGGGTTGAGCGAGCCATCGGGCAGGTACATCGCGCCGAACGGGTTCCAGTAGTTGCTGGCTGCCACCGTCATCGGCAAGGCGGTGATGGTGTTGACGCCGTTCTGCAGGCTGTAGGCGCGCGAGTTATAGACGCCGGCTTCGCTGAAGAACGACAGGCCGTTGTCGAAATCATGCTTGCCGGTGACGAACAGATTCAAACGACGCACGTCCGGGCTGATCGACAACGGATACTGACCCTGCTGGTTGTCGCGCAGGTTGGCGTCGGCACCGGAAGTCGCCTTGCTGCCGGACTGCACGCACAGGCCATCGGCGATGGTTGCCGCGCAACCGCTGTTGCTGGTGGGCTGCACATGGAAGGCACCGGCGGTGGTGGTCAACCAGGTGCCGTTCTTGGACACGCGCGGGCCAACCACGGTGAAGTTGCCCCACGGGCTGTTGGTGTTGCGATTGTCGGTGCCGGCCAGGCCTTCAAACGGCGTGCCGAGGAAATCGGCCGCACGGTTGCCGTTCTTGGTCCAGTCCTGGTCCAGCGAGTTCAAGCCGGTGGTGTTGTAGTAATTGAAGGCGATGGTGATGTTGGAGCGCAGGTCATCGGAGTTCTTGCCCCACATGCCGTTGACGCCGATATCGCGCAGGTCGGTGCCTTCACCGAAGCCCTTCTGCACGCTGATGGTGCCGCCGTCCATGTCGTCGCGCAGTACGTTGTTTACCACGCCGGCCACCGCATCGGTGCCGTAGATGGCGGCCGCGCCGTCCAGCAGCACTTCAACACGGCGCAGGTTGGACACCGGCACCGCATTGGCGTTGTAGGTCAGCACCGGCACCAGGTTGCCATCGGCCTGGCTGGTGGGATGGACAACGGTGCGGCGGCCGTTGATCAGCAGCAGGGTGTTGCCCACGCCAAGGCCGCGCAGGTTGACCGAGGCGATGTCGCCGCGCGCGTAGTTGGAACTGTTGCCGCCATTGGTGCCACTGAACGAGACATCGCCCATCTGCGGGATGGAACGGTACAGCTCGTCGCCGGATACGGCGCCGGTGGCCTCGATCTGCTCAGCCTGCAAGGTCGCCACCGGCAGGATCGCGGCGGTCTTGGCGCCCTTGATCTGGCTGCCGACCACGGTGATCTGGTCCAGCGTGCTGACGCTGGGGCTGGCCGCTGCCGGCATGGGCTCGGCAACCTCCTGCGGCGCAGCCGGAGCTGCGGCCTGCCCGGCGGCCAGGCCACCCAACCCACCGAGCGAAGCCAGCATCGGCGTTGCCGCGCGCAGGGTGATGGTGCGGCCGTCGTCCGAGGCCACGCTCAGGCCGGTGCCGGTGAGCAGGCGGGCCAGCGCCTGGCGCGGCTCCATCTGCCCTTTCAACTCGGCGACCTCGATGCGCTGGGCGCCACCTGAATGCGCCGGGGCGATGATCTGCACGCCGGCCTGGCGGGCAAATTCAGGCAATACATCCTCGATGTTGCCTGCTTGAAGGTCGAACTGCGGCGGCGCTGCCAGCGCCGGAACGGAGGCGCACAGCGCCACAACTGCCAGACCGCCGCGGATAGCGCTTGCAAGCGGCAACAACTTGAATGAACGCATTGATGAATCCCCAGAAAATGACGCGAATGACGGCAACCTCTGCCCCCTTGCATCACTTGATGCATGACCGCGCCGGTTCCGCCATTCCATCGTCATAGTGGCTGATCTTGCAGACCTGTACCCAACAGGCCGCCATACGCCGTAGTATTCTTGGGAGATAAGCTCAGGACCCGAGGACCACGCCCCATGCGTTTTCGCCCCCAGTACGCCCTGATGGCCGTACTCGCACTTGTACTTACCGCCTGCGGCAATGGCCCGGTGAAGCGCGTTTCTGAACCTGCCGCCAGCATCCAGCAGCTGAGCGTCGGCAATGACGGCAACTGGGAAGTGGAACTGCGCCTGCGCAACTACAGCTCCATGCCGATGCGCTTTGACAACGTGTCGCTGGCGGTGAAGGTTGGCGATGAAGCCGCCGGCACGCTCAGCGCCAGCCCGGCGCTGTCGATCGGCCCGGAATCGGCCGACGTCATCAAGGTCCACCTGCAGCCCTCGTCTTCGGCACGCATCGTCGTGGCCGATGCCCTAGCCGGTGGCCGCTCGCTGTTCTACGAACTGGAAGGCAGCGTCAGCGCCACCCCGGAAGAAAAGAAGCAACGCAGTTTCGACATCAAATCGCGCAACAGCCTCAACCAGGCCCCGGGCCTGCCCGGCGTGCTGCGCTGATCCCCCACCCGTTCCCGCATTGTTCGAGAGCCGCCTGATGAGCAACTACAAAGCCCCTGTTACCGATCTCCGTTTCGCCCTGCACGACGTCTTGAAGGCCGAGTCCCTGTTTGCATCGATGGGTTTCGAAGACGCCAGCGCCGATCTGATCGACGCGGTACTGGAAGAAGCCGGCCGTTTCAGCACCAGCGTGCTGGCCCCGCTCAATGCGATCGGCGACCAGACCGGCTGCAAGCTCGACAAGGCCACCAACGAAGTCACCACCGCACCGGGCTTCAAGGAAGCCTATGCGCAGTTCGTCGAAGGTGGCTGGACCGGCCTGACCGCATCGCCGGACTTCGGCGGCCAGGGCATGCCGGAAACCATGGGCATGGCATTGAGCGAAATGGTGTCCTCGGCCAACCTGGCCTGGAGCCTGTTCCCGATGCTGTCGCACGGTGCGGTTGAAGCGCTCAAGCACTACGGCGAAGACTGGCAGAAGGAAGCCTTCCTCAAGCCGCTGGTGGCCGGCAACTGGACCGGCACCATGTGCCTGACCGAGCCGCACGCCGGCACCGACCTGGGCCTGCTCAAGACCCGCGCCGAGCCGAACGCCGACGGCAGCTATTCGATCACCGGCACCAAGATCTTCATCACCGCCGGCGAGCATGACCTCGCCGACAACATCGTGCACCTGGTGTTGGCCAAGCTGCCCGACGCACCGGCCGGCCCGAAGGGCATCTCGCTGTTCGTCACCCCGAAGTACAAGGTCGACCGCGACGGCAAGCAGGGCGAGCGCAACGAACTGCATTGCGGCGCGCTGGAGCACAAGATGGGCATCCATGGTTCGTCCACCTGCGTGATGAACTTCGACGGCGCCCAGGGCTACCTCGTCGGCCAGCCGCACAAGGGCCTGCAGGCGATGTTCGTGATGATGAACTCCGCCCGCCTTGGCGTTGGCGTGCAGGGCCTGGCGCAGTCCGAGCGTGCCTACCAGGGCGCACTGGCCTATGCCCGCGAGCGCCTGCAGTCACGCGCACCCAAGGGTGCCGTGCAGCCGGACAAGCCGGCCGATCCGATCATCGCCCAGCCCGATGTGCGCCGCATGCTGCTGACCACCAAGGCACTGACCGAAGGTGGCCGCCTGCTCGCCGCACACGCTTACACCCAGCTCGATGCCGCACACAGCAGCGCCGATGCGCAGGCACGCGCCGACGCCGACACGCTGGTCAGCTTCCTCACCCCCATCGTCAAGGCCTGCCTGACCGAGTGGAGCATCGAAGCGACCTACAACGGCCAGCAGGTGTTCGGCGGCCACGGCTACATCGCCGAGCACGGCATGGAGCAGTACGCCCGCGACGCCCGCATCACCACCTTGTACGAAGGCACCACCGGCATCCAGGCGCTGGACCTGATCGGCCGCAAGACCGCCGCCTCGCAGGGCGCCGGCCTGAAGCTGTTCCTGGCCGAGATCGAGCAGTTCATCGCCGCCAATGCCAGCAACCCGGCCGTCGCCGAGTTCCTGCCGGTGTTGGGCGGCAAGGCCAAGGAATGGGGCAAGCTGACCATTGACGTACTGCAGCGCGCCGCCGCCAACCCGGAAGAACTGGGCGCGGCCAGCTGGGATTACCTGTTCTACAGCGGCTACGTCGCCGTCGCCTACTGGTGGGCACGCTCGGTGGTCGCCGCGCAGGCTTCCAGCCACCCGGAAGCCTTCAAGCAGGCCAAGCTGGAAACCGCCCGTTTCTACTACGCCCGCATCCTGCCGCGCACCCTGAGCCACGCCGCCGGCATCGCCGCTGGTGCCGACTCGCTGATGGACATGGATTCGGTCCGCTTCGGCGACTGATCCAATAGCAAAAGCAGGGCAAAGCTCCCCTCATCCGCCCCTTCGGGGCACCTTCTCCCGCAAGCGGGAGAAGGGAGCGATCAAGCTGCCTGCGATCTGCAAGCCCTTCTCCCGCACGCGGAAGAAGGGAACCATCAGGAATGCCTGCGACCCTGAAGCCCCTCTCCCGCCCGCGGGAGAGGGGTTGGGGTGAGGGCAGCTCTTGCTTCGAGCCCCCCTCCCTTGCGCCGAAGGCGGAGGGAAGGGCTGGGGAGGGGTAAGCTCTCAGGCGTCCGAGACACCCCTAGCTTCGCGGCTGACGCCGCTCCCACAAAACCGCCGGCCGCCACCCGCCTTTACACAAACTGTCACGCATCGTGTATAAGCTGTTAACCCGATGGAGACAGACACTACACCGCGTAGTCTGATCGATACCGGAGCCGGGACTTCCGCTCCGACAGACGGGTTTTCACTTCCGCCCTCCCTGCACCGCCTCGGCTCCGTGCGACTGCTGTCGCTGGATGCGCATGGCCGCGTGCTGGACTGGATCAACTGGCAGGATGCCGCCTGCCTGTATGCACGCGGCGCCGTCGCCTGGACCATGGGCGATCCCTGCCTGCACGTACACGGCGCAATATCGCGACTGACCGGCCTGCGCAGCGGCATGGACCTGCACCCGATCATCGCCTCGCGCGGCCACGCCCGCTCGCGCGCGATCGACCCCACGCCCAACCTCACCAATCCCGCGCTGTTCGCCCGCGATGCCCAGCTCTGCCTGTATTGCGGCCAGCACTTCAGCCGCCCGCAGCTGACCCGCGACCACGTCCTGCCGGTCTCCAAGGGCGGCAAGGACACCTGGGAGAACGTGGTCAGCGCCTGCTTCCACTGCAACTCGCGCAAGAGCAACCGCACCCCGGCGCAGGCCAACATGCCGCTGCTGGCAGTGCCGTACCGGCCCAGCTGGATCGAGCACCTGATCCTGTCCAACCGCAACATCCTCGCCGACCAGATGGCCTTCCTGAAGTCGCAGCTGCCGCGCAAAGCCCTGCAGCGCGGGCTTTGAGCTCCGCACCGCTGCCACGCGTATTCATGCGAAACTGCCATCCAGACTGAACACGGCCTTCAGCTTGGTGCCAAACCACCTCATCCGGCACTCATTGATGATGTGCTTTGCTTGCCCCACCCTCTCCGGACGGGGAAAATACCGTTTCGAGTGAAACGCGAAGACCATGATCGACTCTGCCAGCTATCCGCGCCTGTCGCGCATCAAGACTCCCGATGACCTGCGTCTGTTCGACGAGAGCGAACTGGGGGCCATCGCCGGCGAGTTGCGCGCCTACCTGATCGAATCGGTGGGCAAGAGCGGCGGTCACTTCGCGGCCGGCCTGGGCGTGATCGAGCTTACCGTCGCCCTGCACTACCTGTATGACACGCCGGTCGACCAGCTGGTGTGGGACGTGGGCCACCAGACCTACCCGCACAAGATCCTCACTGGGCGCCGCGACAGCATCCACACCGTCAAGCAGAAGGACGGCGTTGCCCCCTTCCCCAAGCGCGAGGAAAGTGAGTTCGACACCTTCGGCGTCGGCCACTCCTCGACCTCGATCTCCGCCGCGTTGGGTATGGCCATCGCACGCCAGCGCCAGGGCGACGAGCGCAAGGTGATCGCGGTGATCGGCGACGGCGCGATGACTGCCGGCATGGCCTTCGAAGCGCTGGCCCACGCCGGCGGCATGGACGACGAGCCGAACGTGCTGGTCATCCTCAACGACAACAACATGTCCATCTCCGAAGCCGTCGGTGGACTGACCAAGATGCTGGGCCGGGCAACCGCCAGCCGCACGCTCAACGCCCTGCGCGAGAGCGGCAAGAAGATCCTCGGCGACAAGCGCCACAGCCCGCCTGCGCGCTTCGTGAAGCGCTGGGAAGAACAGTGGAAAGGCATGTTCGTGCCGTCCACCGCCTTCGAGCAGATGGGCTTCCATTACACCGGCCCGATCGACGGCCATGACCTGCCGTTGCTGGTGTCGACCCTCAAGCACCTGAAGGATGCCAAGGGCCCGCACCTGCTGCACATCATGACCACCAAGGGCAAAGGCTACGAGCCGGCCGAAGACGACCAGATCGGCTACCACGCCGTCGGCCCGTTCGATCCCAGCAAGGGCCTGCCGGAAAAGGGTGCGCCCAAGAAGCCGACCTATACCGACATCTTCGGCAACTGGCTGTGTGATGCCGCCGCCGCCGAGCCGCAGTTGCTGGCGATCACCCCGGCCATGCGCGAAGGCTCCGGGCTGGTGCGTTTCAGCAAGGAATACCCGGAACGTTACTTCGACGTCGCCATCGCCGAACAACATGCGGTGACGCTGGCTGCCGGCATGGCCACGCAGGGCGCCAAGCCCGTGGTCGCCATCTACTCCACCTTCCTGCAGCGCGCTTATGACCAGCTGGTGCATGACGTCGCCACCCAGGATCTGGACGTGCTGTTCGCCATCGACCGTGCCGGCGTTGTCGGCCCGGACGGTGCCACCCACGCCGGCAACCTCGACCTGAGCTACCTGCGCTGCGTGCCGAACATGGTGGTCATGGCCCCGGGCGATGAAGCCGAATGCCGGCAGATGCTCAGCACCGGCCTGCAGTACAAGGGCCCTGCGGCCGTGCGCTACCCGCGCGGCACCGGTCCCGGCACAGCCGTTGGCACCGACCTGTCCACGCTGGAAATCGGCAAGGCACAGCTGCGCTTGCAGGGCAGCCGCCTGGCCATCCTCGCCTTCGGCGCGGCCGTGCCGGCGGCAGAGCAGGTTGGCCGCGAGCTGGGCCTGAGCGTGGTCAACATGCGTTTCATCAAGCCGCTGGACAAGGCGATGCTGCTGGAATTGGCACGCAGCCACGACGGCTTCGTCACCGTCGAGGACAACGTGGTTGCCGGCGGTGCCGGTTCCGGC
This sequence comes from Stenotrophomonas sp., assembly GCF_032066555.1. GTDB lineage: Bacteria > Pseudomonadota > Gammaproteobacteria > Xanthomonadales > Xanthomonadaceae > Stenotrophomonas. The sequence continues at coordinate 283,988 of NZ_DAMBKV010000001.1, read as the reverse complement.
GTGTCCGAACTGCTCAACGCGGAAGCCGTGGTGATGCCGATGCTGCACCTGGGCTTGCCGGACAGCTACCAGCACCATGCCAGCCGCGAAGACCTGCTGGCCGAAGCCGGGATTGACGCCGCCGGCATCCGCGCAGCGATCCTGAAGCGCTGGCCGAAGCTGCAGGACAGCACGGCACCGTTGAGTGCGGCCAGCTGAGCTGGATTCCAACTTGTGAGTATCCCGAAATCCGATGCCAGCCCCCTGGCATCGGATTTTTCTTTTGTGGGAACGGCGTAAGCCGCGAAGCAAAAACACCATCCGGTGACAGGAAAACTGGTTTCTCGAGCCACATCAGCTTCGCGGCTTACGCTGCTCCCTCAAACCAGCAACACCGTAGCCCGGGTAAGCGCAGCGCACCCGGGAAAATCATTCTCCAGCGGCCTCCCAGATCACCGCCAACAGCCCCGGGTGCGCTCCCGCTTACCCGGGCTACTTGGTGCCCGCCGCCCTTGCATCAGCTCCGCACTGCCATTGCAGCACTGCTTCTCAGGGCGACTCAATCTCATACCCACGCGCCTGCAGTGCCGCCAGATAGCCATCGGCTTCCAGCAAGCGATCCACCGGCAGCATCGCGAACGTCTCTTCGTTGCGCTGCACGGCAGCCTCCGCAATCGACAGCCAATGCTGGCGCACTCCCGCCTTCAGATCACCGAAGCCGCGATTGCGCACGAAGCCCGACTGGGTGATCGCCTGCATGCAGGCCGCACCCGCGTCCTCATAGGGTGAGCGCCGCAACGCCTCCACATCACCCATTGCCCAGGCATTCGCACGCTCGACCAAGGTCGGCAGATCGTTCTCAACCAAGTCCACGGTCCGTTCGAGGCACACCGCATCATCCATGCCGCCCTCGCGGAACTCGCGGACCGCGGCCTTCGGGTCCTCGATCTTGATCTTCCAACTCGTTGGCGTCGGCGTGATTCCCGCCGCCTTCGCAGCAGCTTCCACCACCGGCCAGACCACAGGTTTCTGACCGAGGCCGATGGATTTCATCGCGGCCGCCTGCAGCTCAGCAGCGGCGAACATCGGCCGCTTGCGCTCGATCCCGCCGTCGCGCGGCAGGTAACGCTGCTTCATCGCATGCCAGCGCGTATACAGCGGCGGTGCCAGCACATCGACCAGCTCCGCGCCGTCTTCGTTACGCATCACCTTCCAGACCGATGGCGCCAACGCCAGCTTGCCGAAGAAACCCACGTCGGCGTCAAACACCACACCGGGTGACAGCAACACCTGCCCCGAGCGCGCAATCACCGCACGTACTTCATCGGCGCGCCAATCAATCTGGTTGGGCAAGGGCGACACCGTGCCCAGGATCCAAAGCACATGCCCGTCCTTGCTGACCCGCCACAAGCCAGGCCCGGGCTGCACGCCATGGACGACGACCGCCTCCATATCGCGGATCGGCGCCGCTGCCGTGCCTGCTGGCGTTTCCACTTCCTGCGCCGATACCCCTCCTGCAAACAAGCACATCAACAGACAGCAACCACGCCAGCTGCGCACCAACGACATACCTGTCTTCCTTGGGACGATCTGGTTGGCGACATTAGCCATTTCGTTGCAGCAATGCGTTAGAACATCGTTCTTCGAGCGCAATGAACTGCCAGCCAACCATGTAGTGCCGAGCCATGCTCGGCATGGGGCTTTACCGGAAGCCCCCCTTGCCGAGCATGGCTCGGCACTACCAATCCTCAGAATTCGAGTACCTCACCATCAGTTGGAACCCGCAGGCGCTCCGCCAGCCCCGCCTCCCTTGCAGCCAGCAACAACGCCTGCCGACTCACCGGGCAATGGCTCAGCGCCTCCAGATGGTTGGCAACAACAACGCCGTCGGCAATGCGCGCAAACGCCAACGCTTCTTCCAAGCCCATGATGATCTCGCCGCCAAGATCAAACCGCGCGCCGCCGGCGGGGATCACGCAGACATCCGGCTGCTGCGTGCGCACGAAGTCTTCGATGGCGGGTGTAAGCACGGTGTCGCCAGACAGATACAGACGAGGCTCGCCAGGCATCTCGATCAGATAACCGACGCCGTGCTCCATGAAACGTCCGATCACACCGCGACCATGCATGCAGCGCATAGTGCGAATGCTTCCACCCAGAAAAGGACTGGTGAGTTCATGCGCCTCCGGCAAGGGCTGCACGTTCAAGCCGCGCGCCGCCAGATGCACGGCATCATGCGGCGTGCAGATCACCGGAATGCGCCGCTCACGTAGCCAGCGCTTGCCCGCACGGTCCAGATGATCGAAATGACCTTTCTGGCAGTGGGTGATCAGGCAATGGGTGACCGACTGCAGCGCCGGCTCGGCTTCCGCTGGCAGATCCACCAGCGGGTTGCGCCGCAGACCGGCGAGCACCCGCAGCGGCGGCAACACCGCCCTGCCCGCCAGCATCGGATCGACCAGGATCCGATGCGGACCGATTTCGACAATGATCGTGGCATTGCGGAGCTGCTGGATTTTCATGGCTTGGCCGTTGGAAGGAGGCCCCCATGGTGAGCCGACGACGCCTGATCGATAATGGCAAGAATCGCCATGTTCCACTCAATTCCGGCCATGCCAAGAACCTGCCAGATCGGCCTCCTGCTCTATCCCGGCTGCATGCCTGCCGGCCTGCTTGGCTTTGCCGATCTGCTGCACGCAGCCAATCGCCGCACAGGACAGCCACTGTTCCAAACCCGCTTCGTCGGCTTGAAAGCCGGGCCGGTCATCTGCAGCCAAGGTCTGGAAATGCAGGCCCATGGCAGCGTCGATGACCCGCTTCTCGATGCCGTGCTCGTCCCCGGGTTCTGGGCCGAATCCGCCAGCGAGGTGGAAGCCACGCTGCAGAACAACACTGCACTGATACGGGCGCTTGCGCGACTTCCCAAGCGCTCGCAGCTGTGGAGCTACTGCGTAGGCGTCAGCCTCGCTGCAGCCAGTGGGCGCCTGGACGGACAAGCCGCCACCGCCACCTGGTGGCTGCTCGACACGTTGCGCCAGCGCCATCCGAAGATACGCTGGCGGGCAGAGAGCACCTGCATCCATGCAACGCGACACGCCACCGCAAGCGGCGTCAGCGGCTACCTGCCTATTGCACAGCATCTGATCGAACAGACAGTCAGCCCCGCCATCGTGCAGGATCTGGTCAAGCTGATGGTGCTGCCAAGGCCTGCACAAACGCACGATGCATTCCAGTCGCTGAGCCTCATCCAGCAACCCAGCACCTTGCTGCGCAAACTGCATGCGTCGGTTGATGCATTGCCTGCGGACCAGTTGACCGTGGACAAGCTCGCAGACCTGCTGGACATCTCCGGCCGCACACTTGCACGCAAGGTGAAGGATGAGACTGGCTGCGCCGCCGCAACGTACGCGCGCCGCATCAAGCTTGCCCAGGTCGCCGAGCGCCTGACGCTCACCTCCGCACCGCTTTCAGCCATCAGCAACGAACTGGGCTTCAGCAGCGACTCGAACCTGCAGCGGATGTTCAAGGCACTGACCCAACTGACACCCCTGCAGTACCGGCAGCAGTTCTCTCGCTAGCCTTGCCTGCAGATCGGGTACGCCCCTTCCAGGCATGAGATTCACACAGCGGCTTACTGCAGGCCTAGCGCTGCGCGCTGCTGCCTATCCCTTCTGACGCCAGGCAGGCTGCCACGCGTTCACCGAGCAGTGTTACCAACACAGGATCCATGAATCGATAGTCGTCAGGAATATCCAGGCAATGCAGACGTTTATGTTCCAACAGGCGCGTGAACGTTGCGCGCATGCGGTCGCGATGCTTGGCTTCCATCACGAGAATGACATCAGCCCAGCGGATATCCGCCGGACTGATGGTTCTGCGTGCATGCGGGCTGGTGCCTGCGGAGCGCGCTTCATATCCCGCCCGCACCTTCCACACCGCTTCGGCTGTGGGACTGCGCAGCTGGTTGCGACTACAAACAAACAGCAGGCGCATCATGACTCATCCAAAAGCAGTTGCCGCCACGTCCGTACCGGATACGGAAAACCGAGCTGCTTCGCCCGCAGGCATTTCGCACTGCGGATGTACATCAGCTTCCAATTCTTTTCGAACTTGAATTTTGGCGTCTGGGCGAGGCGATCGCCGCCACGATTGCGCGCCTGGAAACGCCTCCAGCCGCGTGTTCTATCAGTGTCCATCATCATCTCTCGTAAGTACCGGGTTCAGCAGCCGCGGCGGTACGAGTTGCGCGCATGATAATGAAAATTGCCGATGACAGCGATAATCCCAATAAAACATCGGACCATCGTCTGGCAGCAAGACTTGCTTCCGTACGCGGATGTCGCTGAAAAAATGATCCCGACTTGGGCTTTCTACAGGTAGCGCATCACCATCGTGCCGAACAGGCGGCACAACAGCATCGTCATGGCAAACGCAGCGGCGAAGGAAAACAGCCAGTTGGTCTCCGCCGTCAGCACAAGTTTCGCTCCAGCATCCAATAGTCCCGCATCCCGGCGCCGCATCTGTCGTGACAGCAACAGCATCGACAGCAGGCTCAACGACAGCAGCGGCAACCATGCAAACAACAACATGGACAGGCTTCCGGCCGACGCCCTGCCCGCACTGTTGCGCGCAAGAAAGCCACTGATCGCCAGCTGATTGTCGTAAGGCAGAAAGATGAACAACAGCGTTGCCATACCCGTGAGCAGGAAGCCCGCATGCCGCGCACGCAATTGCCACGGCCAGCGTATAACGGGCGGCGCATCGGTTCGCACCGCTCCGAACCTCATCATCCTGTCGTCCAAGCCAACGCCCCCATGACCGCGCCTGCGCTCGATGTGCCAGAACCAGCGATAAAGCCCGCGCTGCAGCAGCAGAAACATGACCGAAGCCATGAACACCACCAGCACGATATTGAAGGCAACGGCTCCCGCATTCCGTTCGGTCGAGCCGCGCAACAGCGCGATGCCGATCCAGCCACCAAACAGCACCGTCCAACCAACCAGGAACAAGCCAACGATCATCAGCCAACGGCGCCAGCGCGGACCACGCAACCATGCGGGCGCCTGCTGCTCGACCGCGCTGGACGAACCATTCTCTACGCTGATGGGCTGATCCGGGCGGGGTGGTAGCTTCGACATTGCCGCATCCTCGTACATGCCAGCCTGAGCTGCAAATCCAGATTGCAAGGAAGGGCAATTCTCTCGCCTGACCCGATGAGCATCGGGGTTGCGGAATGCTCTCACAGCAGCGCTAGCGGCAATCCGCCCCACGCTCGGGAACTCACGTTCGTCAGCCAGGGCGCGACCCAAGCACAAGGAAAGCACCGACGGTGGCCTGCACCTCGGGAAAGCACCGCTCCGAAAGCCCCACCAGGGTGGGGCTATCTGAAGCGGAAATCAGCCCTTGGCCGACAACGGCAATGTCGGCAGCGCAAGCGTCTGCAGAACAGGGCTCATGGCAGGCTTGGGAAGCACGGGCAAGGGCTGCATTGCCGCATTTCCCACGCACCATTGCAGGCATACGGCATAACGGACTTCACAGTCAGCGGCACCGCTTTCCACGCACCGATAGTAGCCAGGCAGGCATGTCGGGCAGTTGGGCTGCGCTTCGGCCTTCGCCGGAATCAAAGCAAGTGCCAGCATGGACGCCGCCAGCCCGGTACCAGCCAACACAGAAGTGAACTTCATCATTCGTGTCTCCTGATCACGCTTCATCAATGAAGCCCGGCCATGGTAGGAGGGCCTCGCGAGACAAAACGAGCAGTCAATGGCAGTTCCCAACGGATCACGCTTCCTCACAGCAACCCAAACCGGGGTCAGAGTGAGGTTTCCCTTGCCTAGCCTCCATCGCCACGCCGAGGCAGGCGATACGCGGCAACGCCCTGTGCATCGATCCAGTGCCGGCATTCACCCGAGTGTCGTATCGCTTCCTATACCCAACTGCCCTGCACCCGCAGCCACGCCGCGTCGTCGCTTTCTGGCGCCATCAACTCAAAGCCCGACCACACAAAGCCCGGCGCGACCATGCAACTGACCAGTGCATGCGAACCCAGCGGTCGCGCGGCCTGCCATACGCCCTTGGGTACGATCGCCAGCGACTGCCGCCCATTGCCAACAGCGCCCAGTTCGATCTGCTGCATCGGCGAGCTGCCCCCTTCCCAGAGCATCAGCTGTAGCGGCTCTCCTGCCTGCCATTGCCACACCTCCTCCGCATCGATGCGATGCCAGGCACTGCCCTGCCCTGCACCGAGCAGATAGTGGATGGCCGTCAACGCCGGGCGCGCCAAACCATCAACAAGGATATGTTGCGGCGATTCATGAAAACGGCGGAAGTACCCGCCCTCCGGATGAGGCAATAGCTGCAACTGCGCCACCAATGTATCGACTTCGCTCATCACCCGCTGCCTCCTGGTCAGATGTGTTTGCGCAACACCGCAACCCCACTGCATTACCCGAACCCCAACATCATTACTTCCCCTGTGGCGGGTTGTCGCGACGAAACAGCTCCCATTCCTCGACCTGTGAGCCATCTGGCAAGTGGCACATGCCGTACTCACCACCTTCTACATTCTTTTTGATTTCAACTTTCCCGCCCTTCTTCAAACAATGCTCGGACGCCGGATTGGCCATGCCCACACGTTGCGGGGCAACCTCGTTCGTTGCGCCATCCTTCGAGGTGCAGGCAGCCAAACCTAACAAGGACACAATTGCGATGCAGCGGATCAAGGAAAAGGACATACGAGACTCCCGGGCGACTGCCCATCGTGGCGATCATCAACAGGCTAGCAAGAGGACCCGGAAGCCTGCGTACATGAGCGAATCGACGCACTGACGCACTACCTATGTATGGGTTATGCAAGCAAACTTTGGCCTGTAGGCACCTGCTAGCGAGAGCGCATGGGCCAGGTTCTCCATGTGCAGTGCCACCGATTTCTTCGGGGTGCTACGATCCGCCCCATCCAACACCGATGTCATGCATGTCTGCCCTACCGCCTCTCCCAAGCCTCGCGCCTGGACGCTACCGCCATTTCAAAGGCGGCGAATACGAAGTTGTCGGCCTCGCCCGGAGCAGCGAAACATTGGAAGCAGTGGTGCTATACAAGCCCCTGTATGGCGACTGGGGCCTGTGGGTCAGGCCATATGCCATGTTCGTTGAACAGGTCACCGTCGAAGGCGTGTCCCAGCCAAGGTTCGCTTACCAAGGCTGACGGCTCCATGCGCCACGGCGCAGGAAGCAAACCACGTGCACAACGAAAAAGGGCCTGCGCAATGAAACGCAAGCCCTTGTTCGTATTGCAGTAGTGGTCGGGACGGCCGGATTTGAACCGACGACCCTCTGCCCCCCAGGCAGATGCGCTACCAGGCTGCGCTACGCCCCGATCGTTACTGCTTTCGCCTTGCGGCGAGCCGGTGATTATACCGGTTTTCACACAAAAAAGATCAACGACGGAGCAGTTGCAGTACTTCTTCCAGCTCCATGCGTACCTGCTTGATGATCTGGTTGCTCAGCGCCGACTCTTCGCGCGCGCCCTCGCCTTCCAGTCGCAGGCGGGCGCCACCAATGGTGTAGCCCTGTTCGTACAGCAGGCCACGGATCTGCCGGACCATCAGCACGTCATGGCGCTGATAGTAACGACGGTTGCCACGGCGCTTGGCCGGCTCAAGGCTGGGAAATTCGGTTTCCCAGTAGCGCAGCACGTGCGGCTTGACGTCGCACAGCTCGCTTACCTCACCAATGGTGAAGTAGCGCTTGGCCGGAATCGGCGGAAGTTCGCGGTTACTGCCCGGATCCAGCATATGCCTCCACCCGCTCCTTGAGCTTCTGGCCCGGACGGAAGGTGACTACCGTACGGGCGGAAATCGGAATTTCCTCGCCGGTCTTGGGGTTGCGACCCGGGCGCTGGTTCTTGCGCCGCAGATCGAAATTGCCGAAGCCCGACAGCTTCACCTGACGTCCCTGTTGCAATGCATCGCGCAACACATCGAAAAACGCGTCGACAAACTCCTTGGCCTCACGCTTGTTCAGACCGACTTCGTCAAACAAACGATCCGCCATCTCCGCCTTGGTCAATGCCATGCCTGCTCCCTGTATCCCGCCTCAGCCACGGATCTTTGCGCCGTGCCCGTGATCAATCGCCGCCACCACATCGGTGACTACGGCTTCCACGTCACGGTCCGTCAGGGTGCGCGACTTGTCCTGCAAAATCAAGCCCATAGCCAAACTCTTGAAGCCTGGCTCGACGCCCTGGCCGACATAACGGTCGAACAGTGCGACATCGCGCAGCAGCTCGCCGCCGGCGCCATGGATGGTGGCGGACAGCTCGGCCCAGCTGACTGATTCAGCTACGACCACGGCCAGGTCACGGCGCACGGCCGGGAAGCGCGACAGTTCGCTGGAACGCGGCAGCGAACGCGCCGCCAGCGGTGCCAGGTCCAGCTCGAAGCCGTACACGTCCACGTCCACTTCCATGGCCTTGGTCAGGCGCGGATGCAACTGGCCGATCCAGCCGATGCACTGGCTATCGCGCCAGATATCGGCCGAACGCGCCGGATGCGCGTAAGGGCGCTGCGAGGCGCGGAACTCCAGCACCGCACCGGAGGCGGCAGCCAGCGATTCCAGGTCACCCTTGAGGTCGTGGAAATCGACCTTGCGTGCTTTTTCACCCCACTGCAGGGTGGCGGCATCGCCACACACCGCAGCGGCAACGCGCACGGTTTCCTTGGGTGCGGGCTTGCCCTCCCCGGCCTGCGCCTCGAACACGCGGCCAATTTCGAACAGGCGCACGCGACCAGCCTGACGGGCAACGTTGCGGCCCAGCGTGGCCACCAGACCCGGCAGCAGCAACGGGCGCATCACCGCCAGCTCGGCCGACAGCGGGTTGGCCAGCGCAACCAGGCCCTCGTCCTGCTGCCACTGCTTCAACAGCTCGGCATCGACGAAGGCGAAGTTGATGGTCTCCAGCATTTCACGTGCCACCAGCTGGCGGCGCACACTGAGGTCATCCAGACGGGTTTCGCTGGGCATGGCGATGCGTGCAGCGCCACCCGGCAAGGTGGTCGGGATCGACTCGTAGCCGTGGATACGGGCCAGCTCCTCGATCAGGTCTTCTTCGATGGCGATGTCGAAACGACGGCTCGGGCCGGTAACGGTCCAGCCATCGGCAACCGCCTCGACCTGCATGCCGAGCGCGCGCAGGATGCGCTCCACTTCGGTGTCATCGATCTGGATGCCCAGCACGCGCAGGATGCGGGCGCGGCGCAGGTGGATGTTGGCGGCGACCGGCAGGTCGGCCTCACGCACGGCCTCGGTGACCGGCGCCGGCGTGCCGCCGGCCAGGTCCAGCACCAGCTGGGTGGCGTATTCGATGGCAACGCGCGGCAGCTGCGGATCAACGCCACGCTCGAAGCGGTGGCCGGCGTCGGTGTGCAGGCCGAGCTTGCGGCCGCGGCCCATGATGGCCGCCGGGGCGAAGTGTGCGGCCTCCAGGAAGACCTTGCTGGTCGCATCGGTGACGCGGGTATCGAAGCCGCCCATCAGGCCGGCCAGGCCGACTGGACGGTCGGCATCGGTCACCACCAGGAAGCTGTCGTCCAGCGCGGCGTCGCGGCCGTCCAGCAGCTTGAGGCTTTCACCAGCACGCGAGCGGCGCACTGCGATCGGCCCCTTCAGCGTATCCAGGTCGTAGGCATGCATCGGCTGACCGAGTTCCAGCATCACGTACTGGGTGATATCCACCAGCAGCGATACCGGGCGCACGCCGCTGCGGCGCAGGCGCTCGGCCATCCACAGCGGGGTGGTCGCGGCGGCATTGACGCCTTCGATCACGCGGCCGAGGTAACGCGGCGCTTCGGCACCGGCGCCGAGCTGGATGGTGAGCTCGCGCGTACCCACCGCCGGCACGGCGTCGGCGGCAAATGGCTTCACTTCGCTGCGGGTAGCGGCAGCCACGTCGAAGGCAATGCCACGCACGCTGAAGCAATCGGCGCGGTTCGGGGTCAGCTTGATCTCGATACTGGCATCCGGCAGGCCGAGGTAATCAACCAATGCGGTACCAACCGGTGCGTCGTTCGGCAGTTCCAGCAGCCCGGAGGCGTCGTTGTCCAGGCCCAGCTCCTTGGCCGAGCACAGCATGCCGTTGGATTCCACGCCGCGCAGCTTGGCCGGCTTGATCTTCAGCTCGCCGATCTGCGCACCCACCATGGCCAGCGGTGCGACCAGACCCGGGCGCGCATTCGGCGCGCCGCAGACGATCTGCAGTAGTTCGGCCTGGCCGGCGTCGACCTTGCAGATCTGCAGGCGGTCGGCTTCCGGATGGCGGGTCGCTTCGACGATGCGCGCCACCACCACGTTGTCCAGGCCTGCGCCCAGTGCAGTGACTTCTTCGACTTCCAGACCGATGGCGGTCAGCACGGCGCTGAGTTCGTCGCGCGATGCGGTGGTCGGTACGTGGCTGCGCAGCCAGCTTTCAGAGAATTTCATGTGTCTACCTTGAGGGGAGGGGCGCCTCCCGTTGCGGTTTTTTGTTGATACCCAGCGCTTTGCGCCTGGGGCTGGTCAACGTTATTGAGCGGATCAGGAGCTGCCGAGCATGGCTCGGCACTACAGCTGCTCGTTTACGCGAACTGCTTGAGGAAGCGGACGTCGTTCTCGAAGAACGCGCGCAGGTCGTTGACGCCGTAACGCAGCATCGCGAACCGCTCCACACCCAGGCCGAAGGCGAAGCCGGTGTAGCGCTCCGGATCGATGCCGACCGACTTCAGTACGTTCGGGTGGACCATGCCGCAACCCAGCACTTCCAGCCAGCGGGTGCTGCCGTCAGGCTGCTGCCAGGCGATGTCCACTTCCGCACCCGGCTCCACGAACGGGAAGTAGCTCGGGCGGAAACGCATCTCGAAGTCGCGCTCGAAGAAGGCACGCACGAACTCGGACAAGGTGCCCTTCAGATCGGCGAAGGTGGAGTGTTCGTCCACCAGCAGGCCTTCGACCTGATGGAACATCGGTGAGTGGGTCTGGTCGCTGTCGCTGCGGTACACCTTGCCGGCGGCAATCATGCGCAGCGGCGGCTTGTGGTCGCCCATGTAGCGCACCTGCACACCGGAGGTATGCGTGCGCAGCAGGCGGCCGTCGCCGAAGTAGAAGGTGTCGTGCATCGCGCGCGCCGGATGGTGCGGCGGGAAGTTCAGCGCCTCGAAGTTGTGCCAGTCGTCTTCGATTTCCGGGCCTTCGGACAGCTCGTAACCGAGGCGGCCGAAGATCTCGGTGATGCGCTCCAGGGTGCGCGTGACCGGATGCAGGCCGCCGCGCTCGCCATGACGGCCCGGCAGGGTGACATCGATGCTTTCAGCGGCCAGGCGTGCATCCAGCGCGGCGTTTTCCAGCAGCGTCTTGCGCTCACCCAAGGCCGAGGACACGGCGTCACGCGCGATGTTGATCGCCTCGCCTGCTGCCTTGCGCTCGTCGGCCGGCAAGGCGCCAAGCTGCTTGAGCTGGGCCGTGATGCTGCCGCTCTTGCCCAACAGCGAAACACGCAGGTTTTCCAGCGTTTCCGGGCTCTGCGCCGCGGCCACATCGGCCAGCGCCTGCGCGGTCAAGGATTGGATGTCACTCATGGGATCGACGAAACCTCTGGCCGGCATGCCTACGCGGTATGCGCCGGGCCGACCCCCGTCGCCACCAGTGCCTGATCGCCGCGCAAGCAAGCGCTGCGGCAACCAACACAAAAAAGAATGGGGAAGGACTTGCGCCCTTCCCCATGCATTGTCTCACCACAGCCGCTGCGCGTGAACGCTACAGCTGCTGCAGGAAGAACTTATGCCGCCAGTGCGCCCTTGGCCTTTTCTGCCAGAGCGGCAAAACCGGCTGCGTCGTGCACGGCGATATCAGCCAGAACCTTACGGTCCAGGGTGATACCAGCCTTCAGCAGGCCGTTCATGAAACGGCTGTAGCTCAGGCCGTTGATGCGGGCAGCCGCGTTGATGCGGGTGATCCACAGCGAACGGAAATTGCGCTTCTTCTGCTTACGGCCAATGTAGGCGTACTGCTGTGCCTTGATGACTGCCTGCTTGGCAACGCGGAAGACCTTGCGACGGGCGTTGTAATAGCCCTTGGCGAGATCCAATACTTTCTTGTGGCGGCGGCGCGCCTGCACACCACGCTTTACTCGTGCCATGGTTCAGTCCTCAGAGGTAGGGAAGCATACGGTCCAGACGGCCTGCGTCTTCTGCGCGGACGTGATTCGTCTGACGCAGGTTACGCTTCCGCTTGGTCGCTTTCTTCGTGAGGATGTGGCTACGGTTGGCGTGACCGCACTTGTACTTGCCGGAGGCGGTCTTGCGGAAACGCTTGGCCGCCGCCCGGTTGGTCTTGATCTTGGGCATTGCTATGTCCTTGATGGTCTCTTTACTGACTGGGCGGTGGGCTGACCCACACTTTCCATCCTTGCCCTTGTCTGTCAAAAGCCCGCGCTCCCACTGGAGGCAGGCAGGTCCTGGGGTGAAGCAAACAACAAACCCGGCGAACCGGGCCGCCCATTATGCCTTGCGCACCAGCCACTTGCAAACCGCAAGCGGGTTGGCACTCAAATTGGCTGAACAGGCATGCAAACAGGGAGGTAGCCGAAGCCCCTCCCTGTTCAGCAAAGCAGCAGACCCATGGGCCGACGGCTTACTTCTTCTTCGGCGCGATCATCATGACCATCTGCCGGCCTTCCAGGCGCGGACGGGACTCGATCACGATTTCCTCGCCCAGATCAGCCTCGATCCGGTTGGCCATCTCGCGACCCAGTTCCTGATGGCTCATTTCGCGGCCACGGAAGCGGATGTTGACCTTGATCTTGTCGCCGTCCTCGAGGAAACGACGCATGTTGCGCAGCTTGATCTGGTAGTCGCCCTCGTCCGTGACCGGACGGAACTTCACTTCCTTGATCTCGACCTGCTTGGTCTTCTTCTTGGCCTCGTTGGCCTTCTTCTGCATCTCGAACTTGAACTTGCCGAAGTCCATGATCTTGCAGACAGGCGGATCGGCCTGGGGCTGGATTTCAACCAGGTCCAGGCCTTCATCTTCAGCCATGGACAGCGCTTCGTCGCGCGACAACACGCCAATCATTTCACCGTCACTGCCGATCACGCGTACGCGCGGCACCCGGATTTCCTGATTACGGCGGTTCTGTTTGTTGTCAGGGATACTGATATTGCAATCTCCAAGTGGATTAGTACCGGCCCTGCGGAGTGTCCGCCGGGGCCGGGGCCGGGGCCCTACTTACTTCAATGCTTCAATTCTGCCTGCAGCCGCTCGACGAAGGCCTGAACCGACATCGAACCAAGGTCTTCACCGGACCGCGTGCGTACCGCCACGGCCCCGTTCTCCTTCTCGCGGTCGCCCACGACCAGCAGGTACGGTACGCGCTGCAGCGTATGCTCGCGAATCTTATAGCCGATCTTCTCGTTGCGCAAATCGGCGTCAACCCGGAAGCCTTGATTTGCAAGGCTTTTGCGAACTTCGTCGACGTAATCGGCCTGGGCGTCGGTGATATTGGCCACCACCACCTGCACCGGCGCCAGCCAGGTCGGGAACGCGCCGGCGTGCTGCTCGATCAGAATACCCAGGAAACGCTCCATCGAGCCCACGATCGCACGATGCAGCATCACCGGATGACGCTTCTGGCTGTTCTCGTCCACGTATTCAGCACCGAGGCGACCCGGCATCATGAAGTCGACCTGCATGGTGCCCAGCTGCCAGGTACGGCCGATGGCATCCTTCAGGTGGTACTCGATCTTCGGGCCGTAGAACGCGCCCTCGCCCGGCAGTTCCTGCCACTCGACGCCGCAGCTGGAGAGCGCGGTACGCAGCGCACCCTCGGCCTTGTCCCAGGTTTCGTCGTCACCGAGGCGCGATTCCGGACGCAGCGCGATCTTGATCTGGATTTCCTCGAAGCCGAACGCCTTGTACACCGCCAGCGCCTGCTGGTGGAAGGCCGTCACTTCGGCTTCGACCTGGCTCTCGGTGCAGAAGATGTGGCCATCGTCCTGGGTGAAACCACGCACGCGCAGGATGCCGTGCAGCGCGCCGGACGGCTCGTTGCGATGGCAGGCACCGAACTCGCCGTAGCGGATCGGCAGGTCGCGATAGCTGTGCAGCCCCTGGTTGAACAGCTGCACGTGGCCCGGGCAGTTCATCGGCTTCAGCGCATAGGTGCGCTTCTCCGACTCGGTGAAGAACATGTTGTCCTGGTAGTTGTCCCAGTGACCGGACTTCTTCCACAGGCTGACGTCAAGGATCTGCGGGCAACGCACTTCGCCGTAACCACTCTGGCGGTAGACATTGCGCATGTACTGCTCGACGACCTGCCAGATCGACCAGCCCTTCGGATGCCAGAACACCAGGCCCGGCGCTTCCTCCTGCAGGTGGAACAGGTCCTGCTGCTTGCCGATGCGGCGGTGGTCGCGCATTTCAGCTTCTTCGATGCGCTTGATATAGGCCTCGAGCTGCTTCTTGTCGGCCCAGGCGGTGCCGTAGATGCGCTGCAGCTGCTCGTTCTTGGCATCGCCACGCCAGTACGCACCGGAGATGCGCATCAGCTTGAAGGACTTCAGGAAGCGCGTGTTCGGCACGTGCGGACCGCGGCACATGTCCACGTATTCCTGGTGGTAGTACATGCCCATCGCGGTGATGTCGTCGGACATGTCCTCGATCAGGCGCAGCTTGTAGTCTTCGCCGCGCGCCTTGAAGATTTCGACCACTTCCGCGCGCGGCGTGACCTTCTTGATCACGTCATAGTCCTGCGCGATCAGCTCGCCCATGCGCTTCTCGATCGCCGCCATGTCTTCCGGCGTGAACGGGCGCTCGTTGTAGATGTCGTAGTAGAAGCCTTCAGCGATGACCGGGCCGATCACCATCTTGGCGTCCGGGTACAGCTGCTTCACGGCATGACCGACCAGGTGGGCGCAGGAGTGGCGGATGATCTCCACGCCCTCCTCGTCCTTTGCGGTGATGATGCGCAGCGAAGCGTCGTGATCGATCACGTCGCTGGCATCGACCTGCACGCCGTCCACGGCGCCGGCGATGGTGGCCTTGGCCAGGCCCGCACCAATGGACTGGGCAACGTCCATGACGCTGACCGGGTTTTCGAACTGACGGACGCTGCCGTCTGGGAGAGTGATGTTGATCATGGGGTTCACCAAAGGTCACGGCCCGCCGGGCGGGCTGGAAACAACGCCAACAGGCGCGATTTCACGGGATTCACGGAATTCTGGGCAATAAAAAAGCGCCACGACGGCGCCTGCATCAGGGCGGTGGCGGAGATCAGCAGTGGGCGATGGTAGTGCTCATGTCACACGCTCGGCCGGCGTTTCGCGCGGGCCACCTTGGTTGCCGGAGGGGTCGTCATGGAGATATTAAACCAATCAGGGCAAACCTGCTCTGGGGCTCTCCGCGCCGCATGCCACCCTCAGCGCCAGAAGCCTGAACCCCGGCCTTCGCAGCCGGACTTCACCGGAATCAAGGCACCCCAGCCACGCCGGCCAAGCCACCCCGCACCACCCCGAAAACCCGGCAAAACCCGTGAAACCGGCGGCCTCCACAGCCACCTGCCGCCTGCAACCGACGGGCCAGCCAACCCCATCGAAGCGGCCGGACATACACGGACTCTCAGTGCCCAGCCGCATCCAGCTGGTGCTGAGCCCCGCCGAAAACCGGAAGATTCTTGCTCACGCAGTGAATGCCGCCACCACCGGCAGCGATCGGGTCGATATTGAGCTGGACGATCTCACGCCCCGGATAGAGCGACTTCAGCAGATCCCTGCAGCGCGCATCCGCCTCGGCATCACCGAACTCGGGAGCGATGACCGCAGCATTGATCGGCAGGAAATTGATATAGCCCGCTGCATAGTCAGCCTCACGCGTATACATGTTGTCGCGCGGCGCCTGCGGGGGTGACAGGGTATGCACCTGCAGGCGCCGCCCGGCCGCATCGGTGGCTGCCTCCAGAATCTCCAGGTAACGCCGGGTAACCGCGAAATCATAGGAATCCGGGTCGTTGTCCAGGTTGGCAATGACCACGCCCGGCGAGGCAAAGCGCGCATAGAAATCAACATGGGCATCGGTGATGTCCTGCCCCTTGATCCCCGGCAACCAGATGATCTTGCGCAAGCCCAGCACCGACTTCAGTTCAGCCTCGATCTGCGCCCTGCTCATGCCCGGATTGCGGTTGTCGTTGACCCAGCAACTCTCGGTGATGATCGCCGTGCCATCACCATCCACCTCGATACCACCGCCTTCGCCGATAAGGCGACTGCGTATGTAGCGTGCCTGCAGATCACGACTCAAGGTCTTCGCCACGGCAGTATCGGCCGCGAAGGCCTGCTTGCGCCCCCAGCCATTGAAGTTGAAATCAGCCAGTCCGAGCTGCGCATCAGGCCCGAGCACGAAACAGCCGCCGTAATCGCGCACCCATATGTCATCCAGCGGCATCGGTATGTAGTGGATATTGGCTGTGCCGCAGGCGCGCCGGGCCTCCGCCTCCTGCGCCTGGCGACACAGAATGGTGACAGGCTGATAGCGCGATATCGTCCCGGCGAGCAGCGCAACCGTCCTGTTCACCGGACCGGCCCAGTCGCGCCAGACCGCCCTGGATGCGGCATAGGCGAGAAATACGCGCTCCTGCGGCGCCTCCTCCGCAGGCATGCGCCATTGCGGCTCGGCCATCGTCACCAGTGGCGCAGACATGCCGATCTTCACGGATGCCGCCACACCAACACCAACAGAAAGCTGGGCAAGAAACTGCCTACGACTGGACATCACGCCACCTCAACGAACATTCAACAGGGCAACCAGCCAGCCAACGGGACGAGGCCAACGGATAGCAGCGCACGCGGCACCCAGCCACCGCCAACACCAGTGAACCTCGCAGCGTCAGGCGAACAGATACTCCCGTGCAACGGATGAAGGCGCTGTCGCGACAGGCGTAGCGAGGGACCCACACACGACATCGCCCAGCGCGCAATCCAGCGCACTGCGAGACGCGCAGGAAGAGTGACCACAAGGGTCTTGTTGAACCAAGAGATACCCGGATCTGCCGGGATAGACGGAGTACGAGTGCGAGGCCAGAAGGCCTGATTCGTTCGTCACGTGAATCCACCGAAACCGTCGCTGGCGCGTGGTTTCAAGTGGTGGGCGGTACAGGGTTCGAACCTGTGACCCCTACCATGTCAAGGTAGTGCTCTACCGCTGAGCTAACCGCCCGTTTGAAGCCTTTCTACGTCACAAGGGCCGAATCAGCCGTACTGCAACGCATAACGTCACCTGGAAACAAAAAACCCGGCCGGTGCCGGGCTTTCGTGGCCACTTCCCGAGGAAGTGGTGGGCGGTACAGGGTTCGAACCTGTGACCCCTACCATGTCAAGGTAGTG
>NZ_DAMBKV010000001.1:213572-266504 GCF_032066555.1 Stenotrophomonas sp. | reverse complement strand
CTCTACCGCTGAGCTAACCGCCCTTCTCAACAACAATTAAGCGTTGCGAGGGCGCGTATCTTAACCCTGCTCTTCACGAAGAACAACCGTTTTCTGGAAATATTTCACACCGGGCCGCCTCAGCCCAGATTGGCTTCCTTCAGGCGGTGGATCTGGTCGCGTATGCGCGCAGCATCCTCGAACTCCAGATCGCGGGCGTGCTGGTACATCGTCTGCTCCAGCTCCTTGAGGCGTGCAGCCAGCTTGGCCGGCTCCAGCGGCAGGTAATCCGCCTCGGGCTCAGCCACGCGCCGACCCTTGCCCTTCGCATTGGACTTGGGCGAGCTTTCCTCATGCGCGCCTTCCAGGATGTCGACGATGGGCCGCATCACCGACTGCGGCACGATGCCGTGCGCCTCGTTGTACTCCACCTGCTTCTGCCGGCGTCGATCCGTCTCATCGATCGCCGCCTGCATCGAGCGGGTGATCTTGTCGGCATACAGGATGGCCTTGCCTCGCACATTGCGGGCCGCACGGCCGATGGTCTGGATCAGCGAGCCGGTTGAACGCAGGAAGCCTTCCTTGTCGGCATCGAGGATCGCGACCAGCGACACCTCGGGCATGTCCAGGCCTTCGCGCAGCAGGTTGATGCCAACCAGCACATCGAACTTGCCCAGACGCAGATCGCGGATGATTTCCACGCGCTCGACCGTATCCACGTCCGAGTGCAGGTAGCGCACGCGGATGCCGTGTTCACCCAGATACTCGGTGAGGTTCTCGGCCATACGCTTGGTCAAGGTGGTGACCAGCACGCGGTCGCCCATCTTGATGCGCTCGGTCGCCTGCGACATCAGGTCATCGACCTGGGTACCGACCGGGCGAATCTCCACCTGCGGATCGATCAGGCCGGTCGGGCGCACCACCAGCTCGGTGATGTCATCGCCCGACTCGCGCAACTCGTACGGACCCGGCGTTGCCGACACATAGATGGCGCGCGGCGACCGCGCCTCCCACTCTTCGAAGCGCAGCGGCCGGTTGTCCAGCGCCGAAGGCAGGCGGAAGCCGAATTCCACCAGGGTTTCCTTGCGCGACCGGTCACCCTTGTACATGGCACCGATCTGCGGAATGGTCACGTGCGATTCGTCGATGACCAGCAACGCATCCGGCGGCAGGTAATCGAACAGTGTCGGTGGCGGATCGCCAGCCGCCTTGCCGGTAAGGTGACGCGAGTAGTTCTCGATGCCGTTGCAGTATCCAACCTCGGCCATCATTTCCAGATCGTACTGGGTGCGCTGCGCCAGCCGCTGTGCTTCGACCAGCTTGTTCTGCGCATACAACTGCTCCAGCCGCTCCTTCAGCTCGACCTTGATGGTCTCGACCGCCGCCAGCACACGCTCACGCGTGGTCGCGTAGTGGGTCTTCGGATAAATGGTGTAGCGCTGCATCTTGCGCAGGCTTTCGCCGGTGAGCGGATCGAACATGCTCAGTTGCTCGATGTCACCATCGAACAACTCGATGCGCAGCGCCTCGCTGTCCAGCTCGGCCGGGAACACATCGATCACCTCACCGCGCACCCGGAAGGTGCCGCGCTGCAGCTCGTACTCGTTGCGGGTGTATTGCAGCTGAGTCAGATGCTTGATCAGGTCACGCTGATCGATTCGCTCACCCTTGGACAGGATCAGACGCAGCGACAGATAGTCTTCCGGCGCACCGAGGCCATAGATGGCCGACACAGTCGCCACCACGATCGCATCCGGCCGCGACAGCAGGGTCTTGGTCGCGGCCAGACGCATCTGCTCGATGTGCTCGTTGATCGAGCTGTCCTTCTCGATGAAGGTGTCCGACGACGGCACATAGGCCTCGGGCTGGTAGTAATCGTAGTAGCTGACGAAGTACTCCACCGCGTTGTTCGGGAAGAACGCCTTGAACTCGCCGTACAACTGCGCGGCCAACGTCTTGTTCGGCGCCATCACCAGCGTCGGACGCTGCACCTGCTGCACCACATTGGCAATCGTGTAGGTCTTGCCGGAGCCAGTCACGCCCAGCAGGGTCTGCTTGGCGATGCCGGCCTCGAAGTTGGCCACCAGCTTTTCGATGGCGGCCGGCTGGTCGCCGGCAGGCGAATACGGCGATACGAGCTGGAAGCTGTCGTCTGACATGGCAAAGGGACCTCAAGTGACCCCTCAGTATATCCAGCGCCAGCGTGACAGCCCGCCATCCCGGCTACCTACGATTCATCCCGGGCTTGGACGATGGGCCGAAACACGCCGGCTGACGATGATGATCGCCCAGCTGCGGGCAATGAACGACCATGAAAGCGCAAATCGGCAGCCGTTCAGCCTCTGCTGGCATCAACCTGCTGGAAATACTTATCTGCGTGGCGATCCTGATGCTGACGGCCGCCATTGCACTGCCCCACACCACACAGATGCTGACCCAGCAACGGATTCGGCAACAGATGCTGCTCCTGCATGCACAACTCGCCATGGCCCGCAGCACCGCAATAACCCGCAGCACCCCGGTCAGCCTGTGTCCAAGCCGGGATGGCGTGTTGTGCCGGACAGACAGCGACTGGAGCAGCGGCCGCCTCA
Source organism: Stenotrophomonas sp. (assembly GCF_032066555.1). GTDB lineage: Bacteria > Pseudomonadota > Gammaproteobacteria > Xanthomonadales > Xanthomonadaceae > Stenotrophomonas. The sequence continues at coordinate 263,934 of NZ_DAMBKV010000001.1, read as the reverse complement.
TGTACCTGGACGGCGGCCGCAAAGCACAGCCGGGAGCACCTGCCGACGTCCTGCTCGCCACGCCCCAAGAACCCCTGCCCGCTGGCGCGACGATCAGGACAAGCACCTCGCGCAAGCGCATTCGCTTCCAAGCCGATGGTCGCAGCGCGGGTAGCAACACTACCTTCTACTTCTGCCACGCAGGCCAGTTGCAGGGAAAAGTGGTGATAAACAACCTTGGCCGCACGCGCAGTGAGCGCCCTCGCCAGCCAGAACCCTGCACATAAAAGAAGACCACGATCACTCGTGGTCTTTTCAAAAATGGCGCCCGAAGTTGGACTCGAACCAACGACCCCCTGATTAACAGTCAAGTGCTCTAACCGGCTGAGCTATTCGGGCGAGGTGCGCATTCTACAGAGTCAAACCGCGGAGGGCAACACCAGGATCACCAGCAATCCGCCGTCGACCCCTTGGTGTTGCCCTTGGCACCCGCCTGGGAGATGGAGAGATTGCCACACTTGTCCTTGGCCTGGGCCGTACTCGCCGAAACCGTTGCCACCAGCGTGATGGCATTGGCAGTTGCCGCCGGGTTGATGGCGATCGTGTACCACGCTGTGCCACCTTCGCGCGGTGAACGCTGCTGTTGCGCCTCCAATGTGAAGCCAACATAGGTGTTGTTGACCGTGTGATAACGCTCGGCCAACTGCATGTACTCGACGATGTCCGCCTTGGCCTGCGTACGCCGCGCCTTGCGCACGTACTCCTGATAGGACGGATAGGCGATCGCGGCAAGCACCGCGATTACCACGACCACGATCATCAGTTCGATCAGGGTGAAGCCACGGACGGCCTTCTTCAATGCGAAACCAGATTTCATTTTCATCCCCCGTTACCGGACCTGACGCCAAGACTGTCGCCCACACGGCCGCGGCATGTATAGCGGCGGCGCACCAACAGCGCGCAGGACGAAGGTGCACATTTCACTCTGGATCTGCTTGTCCAGCGTACAGGCCGGATCCGTCGGGTCGCATGGCGCAAGTTTCGGCACGAAAATACTCGAGTCCTTCACGGGTGGTGATGTCGGGTTGTCCGCGTTGTTCAGGGAAACACCACCGCAGTTCCCGGTGCACATCGGGTCACCACCGGGCGTCAAACTCAGCCCGGACAAGCCACCTGCCCCGGAAAGGATATCCAGACCGTACAGCCAGTTCACGCCGCCACCCGCCGAGCACGCCGCCTCACCCGGCGTGAAAGTCGTGAAGAACACCTTGCCGTTCTGGATGCTCGGCGTACCGATGAAGCGCTCACCGACCGCGTTGCCGGTCACAACCTTCAGGTCAACATACCAGCCACGCTTGCTGACATAACTGACCGGGTTATTGGTCACGCCTCGAATCTCGTGCCCACCGGACGCAGTAGCCGCCATCACCGCCTGTCCAACCAGTGCGTCACGACCGGTGGTGATGGCGGTTGTCGAAAGATCATCGGTAATGCCGTAGAGGCTCTGCACCGGCAATCCGGTACCGCCGGTATTGTCACCTACCGCGAAGTAGCGGCCGGTACCGAAGAACAGGCTGACGCCACCACCCGGGCCCGCCGCAACCTCGATACCGCCGGTAATCGGCTGTGCCACGCCATCCTTGGCCGCAGTGAACAACGGCGTACCCGAGAAGGCCACCGACCACGCACTCGGCGTCGGGCTGGAAAGGTTGTACTTCCAGATATTTCCCTGCATGTCGCCGGCATAAACAGTGTCCGCCAAGCCACTGCTGTTGTTCAGCGATACCGCCGCGACATTCATCACACCATTGCGCCCGGCGTATGCCGCATCGGTAGGCCTCAGCTTGGCCAGTATTTCGCCGGTCTGGATATCGACCACGAACAGCACAGCACGGCCACTGGCCGAGTTGACGCCATTGCCGAAGATCGCCACGAAGCGGACGCCAGTGGCGCTGGCTATCGGCACGATGACAGGCTTGCCCAGCGCGAAGCCCATGTCACTGTCATTCTTGCCGGTGATCTCCCAAAGCACCTTGGTCTGATCAAAGGTGGTGGGGGCCGATACATCCAGGCCGAACATCGAACCAAACCCGCCAACCGTCGCCGATGGCGCAACCGAGGCGGCGCCAGCGCCGGTGGAGCCCACCAGCACGGTCTTCCAACTGCTGCCGTAATAGACGTCCGATGTCGCGATCAGGCCGTCGACGTAGTAGCGGTGCACGTAGCTGGGATTGGCCAGCTCCGCCATATGCGACAACGCCGTGGATGGAATGAAGCCAAACCGCTCCACACCGCCACTGGTGTCGTTGGATGCATCAAACGCATGCAGCATGCCGTCGTTGGCGCCCACGTAAACCATCGGCTTTGCAGAGGACAGCTTGGAGGCAAGGAAGGTCTTGTAACTCACCCCCAACCCGTTTTTCCAGGCCAGATCGGTCTGCCCTGCCCATCCACCAAACCCATAGTCATCGCGCGGCGTGACCACTACCGGCGACGAATTCACGACATCCCCCATCAGCGAGGAGCGCGTGCGCAAACCTGCAACCGCACCGCCCTTCAGATAGCCGATAAGCGTATCGACCGTGCGCGATCCGAACCAGGTCGGGATTGTCTCCAGTCCCATTGCCGCCAGCTTCTGCTCCCGCGTTGTGCCCGGAACATTGGCGCTGGTGAATGCACCTGCGGTGACAGGCACATTCGCACCACTGCCATCGACGTTGTTGGCGGTCTTCACCATGTAAATACGGCGTGCACTCGGGTCCAGCTTGGCCGCCGCACTCCACAGCACAGCACCGTCGGTGCCGTCGGCAGCGACGCGGGTTGCAGAGACATCACCGGTCCAGTCGTTCGAGTCGATAGGCACGTTGAAACCCGCCGTCACCGTCAGCGAGTCGGTAGAGATGCGCGCACCCGCCGAGCCGCCCGAAACCTTGGAGTTGCTGCCAGCCGCGGCTTCAAAGATATCGCCCAGACGCTTGCCCAGCTCCGCCGGGTTGCGCGCCAGGAAGTAATTGTCCGGTGACCCCGCCTTGATCGAGTCCCACTCGCCCGCGTCGGGGATGCCATTCCTGTTCTTGTCATTGAAGCCGCCGTACTTGGCGGCGTACCACAACGGACTCTCCAATGCGCCGGTGGACGAGGTCCCCAACCGGAAGCGCAACACCTGCGCCTTGGTCCAGGAATTTGGGGCGGCATCGGTCGTGCTCAGCACAGAGCCATTGTTGTCGCCCGGCCGCAGCAGCAGGCGCTTGACACCGTCATTGTTCGAACCCGAGATCGAATAGCCGGTGAGCATTGCGTTGCCGGCATAGGCGGAAAGATTCTCGATCCGGATCAGAACCTCGTTGTCGCCCACATTCAATTGACCGGCGGTGCAACCACCACCATCGGCGCGCCAGCAGATGTCCTTGGTGGTGGTTGTATTCTTGGGGTTGGTTTTATCGTCACAGGTGGCACCGATGCAATAAGTCAGCATCGACACCACGTCGTTATCGTGGTCGTTGCCCCACAGCGAGTCTTCCCACACCAACGAGAAGCTACCCGCCTTGCCATCCGTGCGCAGCGCCCTGCCGTACACGTGGTTAGGCGACACGGTGGCAGTCTTCGCACCAACACCAACGGAACCCAGGAAGCAGCTGCGCCAGTTGCTGGTGGCAGCAGTTGCCGTGCCCGAGTTGTTGGCCTGGCATAGCGGCGCCAGCGAAATCTTGCCGCCAGGCAAGGCAATATCGAACTTGGGCAGCGTCTCCGCCATCGCCACCGCATAGGTGGTCGTTGTCACCTTGTGCGTTGTGTCGTCCTTGCCCTGCAGCCCCGGTCGCAGATCAGTAGTAGCGCCCGCATAGGCAAGGCCAGCCAGCAGGTAACTACCCTCCATCGAAGGAATATCGGGGCAGATGCCTCGCGCCAAGCCCAGATCGGTGACGTTCTTGCTGGTACAAATATCTTCATGCGTAGGCAGGGAGGTGTAACGCGGCGTTTCCCCGACGCGCCCTATCGAATAGGCATGACCGTTGATCCCTTCTGCAGCACCTACCGCCGTTGTTGCCGCAGCCGCACTCTGCAGACGGGGAACCGACTGCACGTTGTCGCTGTCAAACGACGGCAAGCCCGACGACATCACCAGGATGTTGCAAGCGGCGCAGTAGGAGTTGCCGCCCGCCGAGGGCGCGCGATAGGGATCAAGCCAGGCCACCGACGTCGGCAGACCGGCCTGATCACCACTTGCACTGTAGGCTGCGGTTCGCGTCGTTCCGATGTCGCCGAAGTAGCGCAGTGCCTCGGAATACATCTCCGCCAAGGGGTTACCCCAGGCGCTGCACTTGTAGCTGCCATTGCCCGGATCGGTGAGCGTCTTGTCGCCCTGTCGATTCAAGATGCCATAGGAATTACAGCCATCCCAGTTGTTGCTGTAGTTCCAGCCTTCGAGTTTGAAATTCGAAATGGTCTGGATGACGCTGCCAACGGTATTGGTGTTCTCAGTACAGAATTGCCCTGTCGAGAGATTGATCTCATCGCCCGAGCCCGCCGTGCAATTCCCCGTGCTGTTACCCGCCAGCTTGCCGATATTCTTGCGCAGCACGCCACCATCGCGGGGATTGGCATAGGTGCCGGAAATCAGGCCGAAGCGAAGCCGTCCACTCTCTCCATATTCCTGCAGCAGACCCGCCGGCTTATAGGAGTCCGCACTGCCGTCACTGTACTTGCGACAGAAAGATTCGCGCCGATTCGCGGTGGCCGCCGCGGCGGCTGGATCGCAGACCTCCACCCGAACCGTCATGTTGGTTGCACTGGAGGGCGCATCGTTCTTCGCCTCGCCAGAGCGCGGCGCGCCGCACTGGTAGCCGGCCGTCGAGGCCCATTCGGTATATGCCGTATTGCCCGCCGCGACCTGCATCAGTGGCGCACCACCACTGCTTGTCGTCGCATTGCAGATGGAGACGATCTTTTCGGTCTGCGGCGTCAGCTTGCTCAGATCCGAACCGCTGTACACCTTGACCCAGGCATGCAGATCGTTGGGAATGGGCGCACGTTCAAGAACAGTCTTGTTGTTGGTATCCGTGCTGCGCTGGCCGCCGTAAAGCACCTGCCGCAGAATATCCAGACGACTCATCGTCGCCCAATTCAGGAAGTTGCCCGACCAGCGCCCAGTCGCCGAGTCACAATAGTGCCCATTGGCCGGACCGGTCGCCTTGAACGTGGAAGACGACGTGGTATAGGCGTAACACAGCTTCGAATCGAAGTAGCCCGCATACTCGAACGAATTCTTGTACGTGGTTTCGATGCCGTCGTTATCGTCGGGATTGAGATCGGTGTAGTCGCTGTACGCCTTGTTGAACAGCTGCTCGTCGCGCGACATCACCATCATCATCAATGGCGGCTGCGATTGCGACAGATACAGCGGCGACTGCGACAGGTTGTAATCACCCAACGCTGCCGGCAGGTTCGACACCACCAGCAGCAAGCCACCGATGGCCCCCAGGCCACCACCGATCTTGAGCCACTTTGATCCGGCCACGGATGAGAGACGACGTTTCATGTTCATGGGATAAAGATCGTGTCGATGACCGCCGTAGCGGAGGCATTTGCAGGGTCGTCGCTGGACAACACTGTGACTTCGTAGATATTGCCGGTCTGCTCGCTCTGCTTCGCGCCGAGTTTGAGGCTGGACGCCGCAAAACATTTGTCAATCCGCCGGGTGTAGGTCGCGCTGGCAGCGGAGATGCCTTCTGCCCAGGTCAGCGGATCGAACACCGGCGAACAGATTTCCTGATTGGCGGGATAAGTGCCGCTGGCGCCGTCAATGGCGGTCTGGATGTTTGTTTCGATGACGCGTGCAGCCATCTCTGCCTGCTGAAACGCCTGATTGGTGCGCATGTAGTTGGCCGACATGCGCTCCTGCATACCAGTGACCCGCATGCCGACGATGCCGATAAGGGCAAGCAATATCAAAAGTATCAGCGCGATATAGAGCACTGCACCCTGCTGCGCGCGCCGTGGCCGGAACCCTCTCATTCTGTACATGGCTCCCTCAATTGCCATAAAGGCGATTCCGCAGTGCAATGGTGCTCTGGTACACCGAGCGGAAGCGCCTGTCCGCCGGTGCCGCAAACGTCACTCCCAGTGCGTTGAGCTTGTTTGCAGCACTTGCCTGATCAGCTGCCGCCCGATCGGGACTGGCCATCACCAAGCCAACCTGCACCGCACCCACCCGACGCCAGGCGTTCTCGATTGCTGTTGGTGAATTGGTCTCGATGACCGCGGCGGTATATTGCCGGTCGATGTAACCCGTCGGCGGATTATTCGCATTGAGCTCACGATCCTGCCCAAACAACAGCTGCATGCTCTCCACGCCTTCGACCAGCTCTTCCTTGTCGACCACGGGGTTGGCCGCGTTTGGCGCAAACAGGAAGCGTAGCCGGTACAGGGAACGCCCGCCGGTGGCATTGGTGGCCACGTAATAAATCGCGTTTTCTGCGCGGTACAACACCGCCTGGCCAGGCGTGAACACCTTGCTCAAGGCGACCGTATTGTTGGGCGGCGCGCCCAGCGTCACCGTGCCCGCCGCCGCTCCGGTGGCCTGCGCCTGAAACACTGCCGCGCCCATGCAGTCGCCCACGCCGAAAACACCGGGATTGGCCACTCCGCTCTGCAGCACGCTCCAGCGACTGCTGTCAAAATGGAACACCGGCGCCGCGGACGTACCCGTCGTCGAAGTAACCGGGACACCCTCCGGCGCCAGGTAACGCAGCACGATCACGTCACTGCCGGCCACCGCATCCGCCATCTGCGCGGAGAACTCCGCAGGCAGGGCCGGCGCAAAGTCAGCCGCACCGGTTGCCGACAAGGAAACGTCATTGCTCCCCGGCCCGGTTCCCGTCGCCTCATAGCCTTGAATGGATACGCCAAAATTGAGCGCTGGATGCGCGCCGGCGGCAAACGTCGTACTCAACGCCGGCGGGTTCTGCCGCATCATCGCCTGGTCATTGACGCAGCCGAAATGGCCAGCCATACGAATGTCGCGTTGCAGGTAATCCATTGCAAAGCGGCCGTTTTCCTGCACCCGCGCCAAGCCTTCGGAGAGCTGGTAAGCGGCGCGCGAACTCGCAAACACCTGCACGATGCCGAGGATGAGGATCGTGCCGATCAGCATTGCAATCATCAGCTCGATCAGCGTCAAACCGCGCATGCGGTAGAGGGTAGACAGACGACTCATAGCTGCGATCTCAAAACAACCTGCCCATCATTCCCGCCATCCCGCCAGCGCTCGTCATCCCAGGTCATCGTCACAGTGACTACATCTCCGTTGACCACCACCGCCGCAGTGCCGTCAGCCCCAAGCACCTTGCCGATCCTGCATTGCAAGGCCTTGCGGAACAACGCTGGCGTCACATTGGCGCCGGTTGGCGCCACGCAGTCCGCATCTGCGGTCAACGCGGCGTAGTTGCCCGCATACGCAGCCTTGGAGATGCGATTGGCGCGCACCTGATCAAGTACCTCGTAGGCCAGATTAGTCGCCTGGGTACGATAATTGGCGCTCTGCACGAAGCGAACGTTCATCGTCTGCAACAGCGCCAGACCCAACAGGCCAACGCCAAGCACAAGAACTGCAATCATCACTTCGATCAGGGTGAAGCCAACCTGCCCCTGCCTGCCGATGGTGCGGCGCATATGACGAACTCGCTTCATGGGCAGGCACCCTTGGCAACCTTGGTCTGCCCGGTCTGGTTGATGGACACCGTGCGCAGCAAGGCCTGCCCGCCGCAATCGGCAGGCTGCAGGGCAATGGCCTGCGCGGCCTGCGAACGGCGACGCCCACGCGAATCGAAGGCGATTACCAGGTCGGCGTCGTCGGCGACAACCTTGGGACTGCCAGGGGAAACACGCACTACGGCTTCACCGGCGTCGAACGCACCGTTGCCATTGGCATCCGTCCAAACCATCCAGCCGTCGCCCCAGGAAGCGCCATCACAGGCTGCTCCCGCGGTACTGGCGCAAACACCCGCGCCGCGGGCGCTCTTGATCGCCTCGGCACGGGCCAAGGACAAGGACGCCAATAATTCGTTGGTGGTTGTCGCAACCTGATTCGAGCGCATCACGCCCTGAAAGTTAGGAAACGCGACGGCCGCAAGAATAGCCAAGACCACCAAGGTGATCATCAGTTCGACCAGGCTGAAACCTGCTCCCCGTTTACCGCTCATGCAATACGCTCCCCAGCGTGCTGTCCGCAGCATGCCACCACGCCTCTTGCGAGGCAAGGAAAAGACAGAACGAAGAATTAATTAATGTGAAGAGGACATGAAAAGCCCTCTTCCATCACAAATTCAGGCCACCACCTGCGGACAGGCGGTGGCGTTCGTTCACGCCACCACTTGATAACAGGGATGGTACTCGCCTGAGATCTTCATGCGGCGCTGCTCGACGAAAGCCCGCAACAGTTCATCCAGGGCCTGCATCATTTCGGCATCGCCATGGATCTTGAACGGGCCGAACTCCTCGATCCTGGCCATGCTCTCTTCCTTGACGTTGCCGGCGACGATGCCGGAGAACGCGCGGCGGAGGTCGGCCGCCAGGTCCGGGGCCGGACGCCCCTTGTGCAGGTCCAGGCCAGCCATCGCTTCATGGGTGGGCACGAAGGGCTGCTGGTAGGCCAGCGGAATGTCGACCTGCCAGTTGTAGAAGAACGAATCGCGCTGCGCCAGGCGGAATTCGCGCACCCGCTTGATACCCTGCGACATCTTGCGGGCCACGCCGACCGGGTCACCGACGATGATCTCATAGCGTTCGGCCGCCTTGTCCCCCAGGGTCAGGCGGATGAATCGGTCGATCTGCTGGAAGTAAGGTGCCGCGATGGCCGGGCCACTGAGGATCAACGGGAACGGCAGGTCCTTGTTCTCCTCGCGCAGCAGGATGCCCAGCAGGTAGAGGATCTCCTCCGCCGTGCCGACGCCGCCGGGGAACACGATGATGCCGTGGCCGAGCCGCACGAAGGCTTCCAGGCGCTTCTCGATGTCCGGCATGATCACCAGGTGGTTGACGATCGGGTTCGGCGACTCGGCCGCAATGATGCCCGGCTCGGTGATGCCGATGTAGCGCGTATTCGTCTTGCGCTGCTTGGCGTGGGCAATGGTGGCGCCCTTCATCGGTCCCTTCATCGCACCCGGGCCGCAGCCGGTGCAGATATCCAGGCTGCGCAGGCCCAGCTCATACCCCACCTGCTTGGTGTACAGGTATTCATCACGCGAGATCGAGTGACCGCCCCAGCATACGACCAGGTTCGGGTCACTGGGCTGCAGGATGCGCGCATTGCGCAGCACGCCGAACACCGCATTGGTGATGCCGTCCGAGGTCTCCAGGTCGGAGGCGTACTCCGGCCCCAGTTCGATGGCCATATAGGCCAGGTCGCGAACCACCGAGAACAACAACTCGGCAATACCGCGGATGATTTCACCATCGACGAATGCAGCCGCCGGCGCATTGCTCAGATCGATGCGAACGCCGCGATCCTGCTGGGTCACCTGGACATCGAAGTCCGGATACAGATCGCGCGCAGCGCGCGGGTCATCGGAGGCACTGCCACTGGTCAACACCGCCAGCGCACACCGGCGCAACAGCTCATGCATGCCGCCACTGGAAGCGTCGCGTAACCGCGCCACTTCCGCCCGCGACAACACGTCCAGACCACCGCGCGGATAGATGCGTGCGTCCTGCACCGGCAGCGCCCTCGCTGCCACGTCATTCTTGCTCATTTCCACAACTGCTCCTTCCTCTATGGCGATCGACTTTAGCGCTCCCCCCATTAAAAAGAAAACGGCCGGGTTGCCCCGGCCGTTTTCGGTTTACATCCGATCAGTCAAACGATCAGAACTTGTAGCGGAAGCCGATCTGCATCGACCAGCGCGATTCCCAATCGGTCAGGTTGACCTTGGTGACCTTGCTCGCGTCGAAGTCGTAGATGTACTTGCCGGTGGCCTGGTCGATGCCCTTGAAGGTTGCAGCACCGCGGTCGCTGAACGGCGAGGCGTAGCTGACCTGTCCCCAGTCCTTATTCAGCAGGTTGCCGACGTTCATGATGTCCAACCAGATCTCAGCCTTGTGACCCTTGAAGAAGGTCGGCAGTTCCTGGCTGATACGCACGTCGAAGGTGTTGACCCAGGCATTGCGCTGGCTGTTGCGCGGCGCAACCTTGCCGCCGTAACCAGCCAGGCCTTCCTGGCCATCCAGCCATGCGAAGAACGCGTCTTCCATCGAAGCGCCACCAACGAACTTCACGTCGCCACGGCCAGCCGGCACGTAGAACAGGTCGTTGCTGTAGCCATCGCCGTTGGCGTCGTTCAGGAAGCGCCAGCTGTACGGCAGGCCCGAACGGCCTTCGTAGAACATCGAGAAGGTCGTGTAGTTGTCACCGAAGAACGCCTTGCGGAACTGCAGGCTGCCGGTGAAGCGGTTCTTGACCTCGTAGTTGGAGGTCGAAGCAACCACGTCGTTCGGATTCACGCCGGCGATGTTGTTCCAGTTGGAGATCGCACGCGACGAGGTCAGCGGGCTGACTTCGGTAGCGTCGGTGTAGGTGTAACCCAGCGACCAGCCCCAGACGTCGGTCAGCGGCTTGCTCAGGCTGGCGGTGAACTGGTAGCTGCGACCCTTGTCGGTGTTCTTCAGCAGGATCACGCCATCGTTGTGCCAGCCGGTCACGTTCTCGTAGCCCGGGATGGTGTCAGCGATAGCGCCGACGCCGGTGTTGCTACCGGCGCGCACGCCGCTCGCGGTGTACGGGTTCACCCAGTACATGTCACGGCCGTCCTGGCCGCGCACGGCATTGACGTTGCCCAGATCCAGGCGCTGGAATGCAATCGCATCCTTGACCTTGGTGTACAGCAACTCAACCGAGCCCACGACGCCGTACCACGGCAGTTCGTGATCGAACGCCAGGTTGGCCTTCCACACCGACGGCTGTGCGATGTCCTTTTCCATCAGGTTGACCATCATCGCGTAGCCCGAGGCCGGCGACGGCACGGTCGGGTTGTTCGGATCCAGCGAGACCGGCAGGTTCGCCCAGATCGCTTCGCGCTGCGCTTGGGTCATGCTGGCGTTGATGCGCTGGTTGTAGCCGATCAGACCGAAACCACTGTTCTGGTAGGAGTTACCCACCCACACATTGGCCGCTGCACCCTGGAACAGGCCCAGGCCACCACGCAGCTGCGTCGGACGGTCGTAGTCGAAGGTGTAGTTGAAGCCGAAGCGCGGCTGCACCAACGCCTTGTCCAGGGTCTGGCGGTTGTCATAACCGTAGATCTCCTGCACCAGCAGGTTGTGCACCGGCACGTCGTCCAGATCCGGAATGTCGACGCGCAGGCCGAACATCAGGTTCAGGTTGTAGTTGACCGCCCAGGTGTCCTGCACGAACAGGCCGGTGTTGCGATGCTTGTATTCCATCGCCACCGAATCCATGCCCTTGCCCGGAACCGGCGCATTCAGGTCATACACCCAGTAGTGGCCATTGCGGAAATCATCCAGGTTGGCAAAGCCATAGGTGCCCCAGATGTTCTGCGCGTACAGGTTGTAGATTTCGTTGGATTCCCAATCGAAACCGAACTTCAGGGTGTGATCACCCAGGTACCAGTTGGCGGCGCCATAGGCATTGGTGGTCTTGGTGCTGATGTCGTTGCCGTGACGGAATTCGTCGGCACCGGCATTGAGGTACGGCGGAGCAACTGCAGTGTTGCCCGGGCCACCGCCGATGATGATCTGCGGCAGCTTGGAGTAGACGTTGCTCAACGAGTCATAGGTACGGCGGCCGACCTTGAACTCGGTGGAGAAGTTCTCGTTCCAGTCGCTGAACAGCTGGATGACGTTGGTCTTCACTTCCTTGTTGATGTCGTACCAACGGCTGCTCAGGCCCAGCGCCGGACCGGCAGTGGACATGTTGTGACCGCCGTAGGAAGTGGAGCGGCTGCTGCCGACCAGGTTCGGGTCAACCTGCTCCAGCTTGGAGAAACGTGCCGAGACGCGGTGGTCGTCGTTGATGTTCCAGTCCAGCTTGACGGCGTACTCTTCCACTTCCTGCTTGGTTTCAGCCGGAGCGTCCAAGGTACCGATGTCGACGCCGTAGACGTCCTTGGCGATCTTCTGTGCTTCAGCGATGAAGGCCGGATCGATGTCGACCACGTTGGTGGCGTTGGAGCCACGCGGGCCGTAGGACTGGGCGGCGCGGCTGCGCTCGTACTTCTCGTAGTTTGCGAAGAAGAACAGCTTGTCCTTGATGATCGGGCCGCCGAAGGTGGCACCCCAGGTCTTCTCGTCTTCAAAGCCGGTGAACTTGGCGTCGGTGACCGGGTGATCACCCACCATGTCCTTGTCACGGTAGGTGCCGTAGACCGAGCCATGGAATTCGTTGGTACCCGACTTGGTCACTGCGTCGACCACCGCACCGGTTGCGCCGGTGATGGTGGTGTCGTAGTTGGACACGTCGATGTTGATGGCTTCGATGGCATCCATCGAAACCGGCTGACGCATGGTCGGGAAGCCGTTGGATTCCAGGCCGAAGGTATCGCTGGTGTTGATGCCGTCGATGCGGATGGCGTTGAAGCGCGGGTTCTGGCCACCAACGGTCAGTTCGCCACGCGACTTGTCGCTCTGGCTGATGCGCGGATCAAGACGCACGTAGTCCTGGATGTTGCGGTTGATCGACGGCAGCGCTTCGATCTGCTGCTGCGACACCGAGGTACCGGCACCCATCTTGTTCGCGCTGAACACGTCCGAACCACCGGCCACGGCCATCACCTGCACGGCTTCCAGGTTGGTAGCGGCAAGATCGCCACCCAGGGTGCCGTTGACGGTGTTGGTCTGGCTCAGGCTCAGGTAGACGCCTTCTTCGGTCTTGGTGCCTTCACCGGACTTGATGATGGTGATGGTGTACGGGCCACCCACGCGCAGGCCGCGTGCGTTGTAACGACCCGACGCATCGGTGGTCGCGCGGCTGACCGTGCCCGACTCAACGTGGGTGATGGTGACTTCAGCACCAGCAACCGGCTGGCCGCCGTTGTTGGTGACCTGGCCGCCGACGCCGGCGGAGGTGTTCTGGGCGAAAGCCGGAGCAGCCGCAAGTGCGGCGACAAGACCAAGGGTAAGCTTGGACATCCGGATGCGAGGGTGATTCATTATGGGTAGCCTCGATACGAGTTGGCGATTGAGAAAAAACGCGATCCATCAGCCCCGGGGTCAACCGAGCGCCTGATCGTCTTGAATCTTGGGGGTCCCTTCCGAGGCGGTTTCAGCCGCAACGGTTAAGATAAGGTTAACACGGTAATGACAATTTATGACTGCAATAAGACAACGATGTTGCGTTGCGGCAGTTTTCCCCGCGTACGATCAAGCAGTTAGCGCACTGACGCCAGATAGGTTCCCAGGCCATCCAGCAACATCTGCACCGAGATTGCGACCAGCAACATGCCCATGAGCCGTTCCAGCGCGGTTAGCGCGCGGGCGCCCAGTAGCTTGTAAAGCAGGGTTGCCGACATCAGGATCGCGGCGGTTGCCCCCCAGGCCAGCAGCAGGGCCAGGCTCCAGTCAGCCAACCGCTCCGGTTCATTGCTCCCCATCAACATCACCGCCGCCATGCCCGAGGGGCCGGCCACCAGCGGGATCGCCATCGGCACGATGAAGGGCTCACCATCCGGCACCGCCCCCATCAGCCCTTCCGGGCGCGGGAAGATCATGCGGATGCCGATCAGGAACAGCACGATGCCGCCCGCGATGGCCACCGACTCCTGGCGCAGATGCATCAGCTCCAAGGCGTATTTTCCACCCCAAAGAAACGCCATCAGCACTGCCAGCGCAATCAACAGCTCGCGCACCAGCACTATCCGCTGGCGCTTCGGCGCCAACGGCTTGAGCAGGCTCAGGAACACCGGAATATTGCCCAGCGGGTCCAGGATCAGGAACAACAGCAGGGCTGCTGAAAGGATCGTCACGGAGCCAGGTCCAACACCTTTCCTCGCCACGGCGTACCGGAGGCGGCAAGCAACTGCACGCAGGCGGCAGCGTAGTTGGCTGGATCCACCGGCGCCGCGTCTTCTTCATGGGTAAACGCACGCGCCCGCAGCCCGGTACGCATCGGCCCCGGCTGCATGCCACAGACCCGGACCGGACCATTGCGCAGCTCATGGTGCAGGCTCTCGACCAGCCCGCGCAGCCCGTACTGGGCTACCCCGTAACCGCCCCAATAGGCCTGCCCCACCCGTTGCGGATCATCCAGCGCGAACACCACCGCTGCGTCCTCACGCTGCCGCAGCAAGGGCAGGCAGGCCTGGGTCAACCAGGCACGGGCGGTCAGGTTTACGTGGATGGCCCGGGCAAAAGCGGCCGGATCACCGGAAGCAAACGGGGTCAGCCCGGCGAAATCGGCGGCGCAATGCAGCACGCCGTCCAGTCGCCCGAGCTCGGACTCCAGCCGTTCGGCCAGGGCCGCGTAGTCATCGGGGCTGGCCCCCTCCAGATCCAGCGGGTACAGCATCGGCTCTGGGCCAAGCTGTGCGGCACTGTCGTAGACCCGATTGAGCTTGGCGACCTTGCGGCCCAGCATCACTACCGTCGCGCCGGCCTCCGTGCAGGCCCGGGTCGCCGCCGCACCCAGACCGCCCGCAGCACCCGCTATCAGAATTACCCGACCAGCCAGGTCGGCGCCCACGTCCCCCCGGGGCTGGGCACTCACGCTTGCCCGGCCTCGGCAACGATACGCTTGAGTTCACCGGACTCGAGCAGCTCCAGGATGATGTCGCAGCCGCCAATCAGCTCGCCGTGCATGAAAAACTGCGGGAAGGTAGCCAGATTCGAATAGCGCGGCAGGTTGGCGCGCACCTCCGGGAACTCCAGCAGATTGACCGTGCGCAGATTGATCGCACCGGCGGCCAACAGCGCCTGCACGGCACGACTGGAAAAGCCGCACATCGGGTACTGCGGCGTACCCTTCATGAACAGGACGAGGGGGTGTTGCTCCACCTCAGCCTGGATTTGCTCCATCACCGGCATTCGAATTCTCCCTACTGCGAAAGAACGGCCCGTCCTGGTCGGATAGACTTTCCCGTGGTTGACCATTGTAAGCCGAGCCGGCCGACTCCCGGCGCCCTGCCCCGAAAAGAATGCCCGATGCCCGTCCAACTGCCTGAACTACCCTACTCCCGAACCGCGCTGCAGCCACACATCTCTGCCGAAACATTGGATCTGCATCACGGTCGGCACCACCGTGGCTATGTGGAGACGGTCAATGCACGCATCGCCGGCACCGAGCTGGATGCACAGTCGCTGGAGGAAATCGTACGCAACAGCCAGGGCAGCCTGTTCCAGGCGGCAGCGCAGGCGTGGAACCACGACTTTTTCTGGCAGTGCCTGCATCCGCGCGCAGGCGGCGACCCGCACGGCGTATTGGCCGAGCACATCAATCGCCAGTTCGGCGACGTGCAGAAGCTGCGCGAGGAATTCAATCGGGCGGCCCTGGGCGTGTTCGGCTCGGGCTGGACCTGGCTGGTGCAGCACCCGGACGGCAAGCTGGCCATCGTCAGCACCCGCAACGCCAACACCCCATTGACCGGCGACAGCACGCCACTATTGGTCTGTGATGTATGGGAGCACGCGTATTACAGCGACTACCAGAATGATCGCGCGCGTTTTCTACAGGCGTTCTGGAAGCTGGTGAACTGGGATTTTGTAGCCGCGCAGCTTCGCTGAACTTGTTTGGAGCCAGCAGGTTCGCGTTCCGCATTTCGCGACCAAATCCGCTACTCGCCATTCCCGCGCAGGCTGGAATGACGAGTTGAAAGCTCCCTGAGTGAGCCAAAAGCACCGCCCGCCTCACTCGTGCGCAGCCACCGCGTCCAGCACGCGCGCCGAATAGACCAGCGCCGCACCGGCATTGAGCGCCACCGCCACGCCGAGCGCTTCGGCGATCTCCTCGCGACTGGCACCCTGCTTCAAGGCCGCGTCCACATGGGTGGTGATGCAGCCATCGCAGCGCGTGGTCACCGCCACCGCCAGCGCGATCAACTCGCGGGTCTTGCCATCCAGGTGATTGGTCTGCGCGCCCGCCCCGCTCAAGGTGATATAGCCCTTGAGCGTATCCGGCGAGAGCTTGCCCAGCTCACCGATGCGGCCCTTCAACTCACGGCGGTAATCGTTCCAGTCGAGCATGGCAGGTTCTCCAGTTGGGACGGGAGAACCTTACGCCGGCAATGATTAGCTCGCCGTCATGCCGCCGCGACGCAGGACATCAACCACCGGTGCGACCTGCGCCTGCCGGCCCAAGGCCTCACCGACGCGCGACAAAGCATCCGCCAAAGCCGCCGGGGCGTCATCCCGCAGGTTGGCATGGCCGACCTTGCGGCCTTCACGTGCCTGCTTGCCGTAGTCATGCCAGTGACCGGCAGCCTCGCCCAGCACGGCCTTGGCGTCGGGCATCTGCCCCAGCCAGTTCAGCATGCAGGCGTGGCCGAGCATGCGGGTATCGCCCAAGGGCAGGCCAAGTACGGCGCGGATATGGTTCTCGAACTGCGAGGTTTCAGCGCCGTCGCTGGTCCAATGGCCCGAGTTGTGTACGCGCGGCGCCATTTCGTTGGCCAACAACGCATCGCCACGACAGAACAGCTCCAGCGCGAATACGCCTACATAATCCAGGCGCTCGGCAACGCGGCGTGCATAGGCGATCGCAGTGGCCTGCTGATCGGCAGACAGCGCCGCCGGCGCCAGGCTGGCCGACAACACACCATCCACGTGCCAGTTGGCGGTCAGCGGCCAGGCACGGAACTCACCGTCGCGGCCACGCACGGCGACCACGCTGATTTCGCGGTCAAACGCCACGAAACCCTCGAGTATCAGCCCGGTCTTGTCGACCTGCGTGCCCAGCGTCTGCCAGGCTGCATCGATATCCGCCGCTTCGCGGATGCGAAACTGGCCCTTGCCGTCATAGCCCAGCCGACGGGTCTTGAGGATGCAGGGCATGCCGAACTCGGCGACCTTGGCCGCCAGTTCATCCCGGCTGCGGATGTCGGCAAATGCCGGCAGCGCGATGCCCAGTTCCTGGAACAAGGTCTTTTCGCTGAGCCGGTCCTGCGCCACCGCCAATGCGGCCGGATTCGGGAACACCGGCTTGCGCTCGGCCAGCCAGCGCGCGCTCGCCGCAGGCACATTTTCGAAGTCGAAGGTGATCACGTCGACCTTGGCAGCGAACTCAGCCAGCGCCTGGGTGTCATCGAAGTTGCCCACCTGCAACGGCGCCACCTGCCCCGCGCAGGCATCGGCCGCCGGATCGAACACCATGAAGCGCAGTCCCAGCGGAGCTCCCGCCAGCGCCATCATCCGGGCCAGTTGCCCGCCACCGAGAATGCCAACCGTAATCATTGGCGCGGATCGTCCGCAGCCATCACATCTTCGGTCTGGCGCGTGCGGAAGGCGTCCAGCGCAGCGCCAATCTGCGGCTGCTCGGCCGCCAGCATGGCCGCGGCGAACAGGGCCGCATTGGATGCGCCAGCGTTGCCAATGGCAAAGGTCGCCACCGGGATACCGGCCGGCATCTGCACGATCGACAGCAGCGAATCCATGCCATTGAGTGCCTTGGACTGCACCGGCACGCCCAGCACCGGCACCGCGGTCTTGGCAGCCAGCATGCCCGGCAGGTGCGCTGCACCACCAGCCCCGCCGATGATCGCGCGCAGACCACGCGGGCCCGCCTGCTCGGCGTAGCTGAACAGCACATCCGGGGTACGGTGCGCGGAAACTACCTTCACTTCGTAGGGAACGCCCAAAGCATCAAGCTTCTGGGCGGCGTGCTGCATGGTTTCCCAGTCTGAGCGGGAACCCATCACGATGCCGACTAGCGGCGCGGGGTGGTCGAGGGTCATTGGCCGTCACCTGCTGCAAAGACGTATTCTAGCCGTCTTCCCAGCAAGACCACGACCTGATGGACCGCAAACTGCTCGACCTGCTCGTTTCCCCCGATACCCGCCAGCCGCTGTTCGTGCTGGAAAACGCCGGCCTGGAAGCCCTCAACCGTGCCATCAGCGCCGGCAGCGTGACCCGCGCCGACGGCAGCGCTCAGGCCCAGCCCCTGCGCGAAGCCCTGGTTACCGGCGACCGCAAGCAGGTTTTCCGCGTCGATGACGGCATCCCGGTGCTGCTGGCCGACGAAGCCATCGCCACCGCCCAGATCACCGACTTCCCGGCCAAATAATGCTGCCGCACCCGCCGCTGGCCCCGCCACAGGAACAGATTGACGCCGATGTCGCCCGCGCCCTGGCCGAGGACATCGGCAGCGGCGACGTCACTGCCGCGCTGCTGCCCGATGTCGCCGATATCGCCTACCTGCTGTGCAAGCAGGATGCGGTGATCGCCGGCCGCCCCTGGTTCGACGCCACCCATCGTGCGCTGGACCCGCAGGTACGGATCGACTGGCGGGTACTGGAAGGTGACCGCGTCAGCGCCGGCACGGTGCTGGCAACCCTGAGTGGACGCAGCCGCAGCCTGGTCAGCGCCGAACGGACCTCGCTCAACTTCCTGCAGACCCTGTCCGGCACCGCCACCATCACCGCCGGCTACGTCGCGGCGGTAGCCGGCACCAGGGCACGCATCCTCGACACCCGCAAGACCCTGCCCGGCCTGCGCCTGGCGCAGAAGTACGCGGTGCGCTGCGGTGGCGGCGACAACCATCGCATCGGCCTGTTCGATACGGTGATGCTGAAGGAAAACCACATTCGCGCCGCCGGCTCGTTGACCGCTGCCGTGCACGCCGCACGCGCGCAACAACCCAAACTGCCGCTGGTGGTCGAAGTCGAGGACCTGCAACAGTTGCAGGAAGCCTTGGCCGCCGGTTGCGAGCGCATCCTGATCGACGACTTCAGCGCGGCGATGCGGCGCGATGCCGTGCGCATCACGGCCGGGCGGATTCCCCTGGAAGTCTCCGGCAGCGTCGACATGACCACGCTGCGCGCCATTGCCGAAGATGGCGTGGACTGCATTTCCATTGGCGGGCTGACCAAGCACGTGCAGGCCATCGATCTGTCGCTGAAGCTGGGCCCGCCCCCGGGCTGACTCACGGCACGCACACGTCCCCCGCTGCGACACTCCCCCAATATCCCTCGCGGAGCCTGCTGTGGCATATCGATTTCTGTTGTGCGGCCTGACCCTGCTGCTGCCCGCCCTGCCGGCGATGGCGGCCGAAGCCTGTGATGTGCCGCCGCGCTATGGCCTGAGCGAAACCGCCAAAGCCGTCGTCGCGACGGCCTGCGGTGAACACCGGTTGTGGTACCGCCCCTTCATCGACCGTGAGGGCCGCATCGCCAGCCTCGGCGTTACGGAAGCCGAGAACGAGCATCTGGCCGACAATGGCCTGATCGCCTGGCAGCGCGTTGTCGGCTATTGGCGCGATAGCGGCACGCTTGGCCCGATGGGTGCCATCGCCGGCGCCAGCAGCTGTGCGCAGCCGGCAGGCAACCGGTATACCGACAGCGATTGCCGCGCCTTCCTGATCGACAACCCATGGTCGGCCGCCTTCATCTCCTGGGTGATGACGCGCGCCGCCGTGCCGGGCTTCACCCGCTCACCCCGGCATATCGACTACATCCGCGCTGCCTACCAGAGTGGCAGCAATGGCTCGCCCTATCGGCTGGCCGACCCGGCAAGCGAGAAGCCCGCCCCCGGCGACATGCTGTGCTTCCTGCGCGACCGCAGCAGCACCTTGAACTACGCGGGACTGATCCAGGCACTGGGCAGTGGCCGCGCTGGCAACTGGAAATCGCATTGCGAGATCGTGGTCAGCGCCAACATGGGCGGGGACCGCACGCTTTACCTGGTCGGCGGCAACGTCGCCAACTCGGTGGTCATGCGCAAGCTCATGCTTGACCGTACCGGCCTGCTCGAACTGCCCAAAGCCAACGCCGCGCAGGCATCCGGTTATCCGGTCGAGACCAGCTGCTCGCCGGGGCAGGAGGAAGAATGCAACCTCAACCGACAGGACTGGGCAGCGCTGCTGAAGCTGACCGCGACCACCCCAACGCCGACGTTCAACTCCACCGCACCCTTGCCGCCACCACCAGACGAACCCATCCCGGCACCGGTCACCCACTGAAGCCCGCGCACGCGTTCGCGGCCAACGAAATAGCTGCGCATGCGTGAGCGGATCGCCTAAAGTGCGTGCATGCCTACCCTTCTCATCCTGATGATTGTCGGCGCGATTGGTTTTGCTTTCTGGGACCGCTCCCGCGCCGCTGCCGACCGCGCCACCGAACTGGGCCGCAACGCCTGCCGCGCCGCCGACGTGCAATGGCTGGACCAGAGCGTGCACAGCACCGGCCTGCGCCTGTGTCGCCTGCCCAATGGCTGGGTTGGCTTCGAGCGCAGCTTCCGTTTCGACTATTCCTATGATGGCCAGGATCGTCACACCGGCCGCATGGTCCTGCGCGGCCGCGAATTGATTTCCTTCAGCGGCCCTGCCGCCGCGCAGATCGGCCGCCTGCGCAAAAGCACCGAAGAAGCCGAAGACATCTGATCCAACCGCTAGTGCCGAGCCATGCTCGGCAGAGGCCTTACCAGCACACCCGAACCGTAGTGCCGAGCCATGCTCGGCAGAGGCTTTACCGAAACATCTGCCGGACTGCATGCACCTTTGTAGGAGCGGCGTCAGCCGCGAAGCTGATGCACTGGAAGTTGCGGACACGCCAGCGACCTGACAGAACCTTGGCTTCGCGGCTGACGCCGCTCCCGCAAGCAGCTGTTGGCCTCTCGTGGAAAGCCCCAGCCGAGCATGGCTCGGCTCTACACAAAGCCGCAAACAGAACCGCCGCCTTGCGGCGGCGGTGGAATCATTTGACGACCCGCAGGAACGGGCGCTTTGCAGCTGGCTGCGGGCGCTCAGGCGGATCGGTCGGCGGCGTATCGTCATCGTCAGGACTGGTGTCAGTACCGGGGATATCGTCCGGCAACGCCATGCCCTGCCCCGTCTCGCGTGCGTAGACCGCCAGCACCGCGGCAATGGGTACGTATACCGGGAAACTGGTTCCGGAAAAACGCGCCGTGAAGCTCACCGCATCATTGTCGATATGCAGGCCAACAACGGCGCGCTCGGCGATATTGAGCACCACCCGCTCCTCCTTGACCGCGCTGCTCGGCACCTGCACGCCTGGGACCCCAGCATCGACCATCACGTGCGGCGTCATGCCATTGTCGTTGATCCACTCCACCAGCGCCCGCAACAGATACGGGCGGTGGCTGCTCATCCGGAAAGTTTCTTCAGTCATGGCACAAGTGTACGCGTCATTGACGCACGATCACCGACTGCCGGCGGTGATCGATTAGTTCGGATACAGCCGACAGCAGCTCAGCCCGGCAGTTCGCGCAGCTTCTTTTCCTGGTCGGTCAGGCTGCGGACGAAACCCGGATGCCGGAAGATACGGTTGCCATAGTCCTCGATCGCCTTGCCATCCTTGGGCAATGCCACCCCCAGTGACTCCAGGCGCCAGATGATGGGCGCAATCGCGCAATCGGCCAGGCTCATTTCCGGGTTGAGGAAGAACTTCGAGGCTTTGAACAGCGGCACCGACTGTGCCACCAGCTCCTTCAAACGCTTGCGACCCGCCTCGGCCTGGGTCTTGTTACCCATCTGAATGGCCTGCACCTGCGGCACCCAATCATGCTCGATGCGCAGCATCGCCAGCCGCAACCGCGCCCGCGACAGCGGGTCGACCGGCATCAATGGCGGGTGCGGATAGCGCTCATCCAGATATTCGCTGACCACCGAAGCCGCGTACAGCACCAACTCACGCTCAACCAGGGTCGGCACGGAGTGATACGGATTCAGGTCGATCAGGTCTTCCGGCGGGTTCTGCGCGTCGACCGGCACCAGATCGTAAGTCACGCCCTTGGCCGCCAGCACCAACCGCACCCGATGACACAGGGCATCATCGTTTGCAGAGAACAAAGTCAGGGTATTACGCATACGCACACTCGCCGCCATCAAAGGCTCTCCATCGGTCGGATTCCGCCAACCTTACGGCCCCGCCAGCACATTGCCGACGGTGGCCACGGTTACCCGAGTGTGCCAAGCCACAGGCGCAGTTGCCAAGGGCCCCTGCGCACAGTCCCCGGCCTGCACCCACCTCAATGCACGTCTTTCCAGTACTCGGTCTTGACCAGATAGGCCAGGAACGTGAGCAGGGCCAGGAACAACACCACCCACACACCCAGGCTCTGCCGCTTCAATGCCGCCGGCTCGCCGGCGTATTCGAGAAAATTGGTGATGTCGCGGACCGTCTGGTCATACGCCCGCGGATCAACCTTGCCGGGCGATGCAAGCTTGAAACCCACGACCGGCGGATCAATGCCTTCCTGCTCGGCCTTGCCATGGATCGCATGCTGCATGCCTTGCAACTCCCACAACGGGTTGGGCATGGACGCATTCGGAAACACGCTGTTGTTCCAGCCCAGCGGTCGCGATTCATCGACATAGAACGATTTCAGGTAGCTGTAGATCCAGTCACTGCCACGTACCCGCGAGATCAGGCTCAGGTCCGGCGGCATCTTGCCGAACCACTTGGTCGCCTCATCGTGCGGCATCGCCACCTGGATCTGCTCGCCGTAGGCGGCGCCGGTGAAGTTCAGGTTGTCCATCACCTGCTGTTCGGTCAGCCCCAGGTCCTCACCCATGCGGGAGTAACGCAGGTACTTGAGCGAGTGACAGCCCGAGCAATAGCTCATATAGGCCTGGGCACCACGCTGCAGCGACGCACGATCGCCCAGATCGTTGCCTGCCTGCATCAGCTTGCCACCACCTGCAGCCAGTGCCGGGACACAGAACAACATCGCGGCAGCCATGGCCAACCGCACAATCCATTTGTCAGTCATGCGTCGTCACCCGGTCCGGTACCTGCTTGGTGCTGTCGATCTTGGTCCACAGCGGCATGGTGATGAAGAAGGCGAAGTACAGGAAGGTCAGCACGCGACCCACCCAGGTCTCCCAGATCGCCGTGCCCGGACCGGAGCCAATCACCCCCAGCC
The DNA here is from genome assembly GCF_032066555.1 of Stenotrophomonas sp. Classification (GTDB taxonomy): domain Bacteria; phylum Pseudomonadota; class Gammaproteobacteria; order Xanthomonadales; family Xanthomonadaceae; genus Stenotrophomonas. The sequence continues at coordinate 240,918 of NZ_DAMBKV010000001.1, read as the reverse complement.
AGACGAAGCACACCACCAGAATGCCCAGCATCACCTTGGAAATCGGGCCACGGTAACGCACCGACTTGACCTTGGCCTTGTCCAGCCAGGGCACCAGGAACAGGATGGCGATGGCCGAGAACATCACCATCACACCACCGAGCTTGTTCGGCACCACCCGCAACATGGCGTAGTACGGCGTGTAGTACCAGACCGGCTTGATGTGCTCCGGCGTCACCAGCCGGTTGGCCTCGGTGAAGTTGTCATGCTCAAGGAACAAGCCGCCGAACACCGGCGCGAAGAAGATGATGAAGGCCGCCAGGGTCAGCAGGAAGCCGACACCCACCAGGTCCTTGACCGTGTAATACGGATGGAACGGGATGCCATCGGCCGGCGCGGTCGGCGACCAGCGATTGCCCTTGGGACCCTTCTTGATTTCCACACCATCGGGATTGTTTGAACCCACTTCGTGCAATGCGCCGAGGTGCAGCACCACCAGCAGCAACAGCACCAGCGGCATGGCGATGACGTGCAGGGCGAAGAAGCGGTTGAGGGTGGCATCACCGGGCAGGTAATCACCCATGATCCATTCGGTCAGGCCATTGCCGATCACCGGGATGGCACCGAACAGCGAGATGATCACCTTGGCACCCCAGAACGACATCTGGCCCCAGGGCAGCACATAACCCATGAAGGCCTCTGCCATCAGCACCAGGTAGATCAGCATGCCCAGGATCCACACCAGCTCACGCGGCTTCTTGTAACTGCCGTACATCAAGCCGCGGAACATGTGCAGGTAAACCACGATGAAGAACAGCGAGGCACCGGTGCTGTGCATGTAGCGGATCAGCCAGCCCCACTCCACGTCGCGCATGATGTACTCAACCGACGCGAACGCCTCGGCCGCGCTGGGCTTGAAGTGCATCGTCAGGAAGATGCCGGTGACGATCTGGTTGACCAGGATCACCATCGCCAACGAGCCGAAGTAATACCAGAAGTTGAAGTTCTTCGGCGCGTAGTACTCGCTGACGTGCTTGCGGTAGACCGGCATCAGCCCAGGCGCACGCTCGTTGACCCAGTTGGCCACGCCAGTGGCGGTACGGCTAAGGATATTGTCGGCCATGATCAGGCTGCCCCCTGCGGATCGACGCCAATGACGATGGTGTTGTCATCCACATAGTGATGCGGCGGCACCAGCAGGTTGATCGGCGCGGGCACGTCCTGGAACACGCGTCCGGACATGTCGAAGCGCGATTTGTGGCAGGGGCAGAAATAGCCCCCCTTCCACTGTGCGTCATACGGCTCGGGGCGGATCTCGGCCACCATCTCCGGCGAACAGCCCAGGTGGGTACACAGACCTACCAGCACGGAGATATCCGGCTTGATCGAGCGGAACTCGGGATTGGCCTTCAGCACGTAATCCGGTTGCTGGTCCTTGTTACCGGACTCCGGATCCTTGAGCCGCGCATCCAGGGTAGGCAATGCCTGCAGGATGGCCTTGGAACGCTTGACGATCCAGATAGGCTGGCCGCGCCACTCCAGGATCAGCCGCTGGCCTTCCTGCAACGCGCTGATATCGGCCGTCACCGGGGCACCGGCCAGTTTGGCGCGGGCGCTGGGATTCCACGACTTGATGAAAGGAACTGCTGCGAAACCAACGCCGACTGCCCCGACCACTGCTGTAGTCGCTGTCAAAAACCGCCGACGTCCGGTGTTGACTGGATCATTTACCCCATCGTTTGCCATCCGGCACTCCGATATTGATTAGGTAGCTAGAGGCTGCCAGCGGTCTGGTGGGGGCCATCCCGCTCTGAATCGAATCGTTCCCGAGTGTAGCGGAACGCTTAACGGTCACACAACGCGATCAAACACCAGTCCGCGAAATTTGTCACGGCCTGCTGCAACAGAAACGTCGAGGGTCTACTTACTGGCGCGTGGCCAGCTCGCCACGGTAGCGATCGGCCAACTGCGCGACTCGCTGCACGTAGTACTGGGTTTCCTTGTAAGGGGGGACACCGCCATGACGGTCCACGGCACCTTCACCGGCGTTGTAACCGGCCGCAGCCAGGGTGAGGTTGCCATTGAAACGACGCAGCAACCACGACAGGTATTGAACGCCCCCGCGGATGTTCTGGCCCGCGTCATAGGAATCGGACACGCCAAAGCGTCGCGCCGTGGGAGGCATCAACTGCATCAGGCCCTGGGCACCGGCACGGCTGAGCGCCGTCGGATTGAACGCCGATTCGGCATGGATGATGGCCCGCACCACCGCTTCCTCAACGCCGAATTCGCGTGCGGCCGAGGCGATCTCGGTGCTGTAGGCCTGGGTGTTCAGGCGCACCGAGCCGAAGTTGACCCTTGAGTTCACGCCGCAGGCAAAACAGCGCTCGATATAGCTGTACTGGATGGTACGCACCGCGCCGATGTTGGCCACCTGAGCCGGCCGGCTGCTGGTGTAGTGGCGCACCCCATCCTTCATATAGGAGTAGACCTGACCACTGATCACCCGCTGCGCCCGTCCTGCCGTTGTTGGCGCTGGTGTGGGTGGCACTGCGGTGGAGGCAGCCTGTGCAGCCACCGCCGTCGAACTGTCATTGGCTTGGCTCGCCGGAGCCGCAGCAGCAGCCACCGGGGTGGCGACGGGCGCCGGGGTCGGCGGCACATAACGCGGCACGTCGCGGGTCGGCCGATAACTGCTGACCACGCTGCAGCTCGCGCCACTGACGCGTTTGCTGACGTAATTGGGCACCCCATCGCTGCCGACACACTTGTACAGCGTGCCGGCACTGGCCGGCGAGGCGACCAATGCTGCAGCGAGAATGCCGGTGATCCCCAAAATCCCCTTCATGGGCGGGAGTCTCCCAGCTTCGCCGGGGCTTGCCAAGTATTTGACGCAGCGGCTTTCGTGCTCGGGCCCGCGGACCGATACAATAGGCGGCTACGAATGCAGCCCCAGTGGCTGCGTGCCCGCCCACCCGTCTGGAATAAGCGCCATGCCCGGGACGCCAGCAACTCCCCTGCCGATCACGGCCGGCTCCGCCGTGCCTACTGTTGAAATGACCACACCCGAACTGATTCCCCTGCCCGGCCAGCGGCCGACGGTTGCCGGCGGCGCACGCGGCAAGCCCAGCGATGGCTCGCCATCGCGCGGAAAGCTCTATATCAAGACCCACGGTTGCCAGATGAACGAGTACGACTCGACCAAGATGGCCGACGTACTCGCCGCCGCCGAGGGCCTGGAGCTGACCGACAACCCCGAAGAAGCCGACGTGGTGCTGGTCAACACCTGCTCCATCCGCGAGAAGGCACAGGAAAGGGTATTCAGCCAGCTCGGCCGCTGGAAGGCGCTCAAGGCCAATGGCCGTGACGTCATCATCGGCGTCGGCGGCTGCGTGGCCTCGCAGGAAGGCGAAGCCATCGTCAAGCGCGCGCCCTACGTGGACCTGGTGTTTGGCCCGCAGACCCTGCATCGCCTGCCGGAGCTGATCCGCGCCCGCCGCGAGCAGAACAAGCCGCAGGTGGACATCAGCTTCCCCGAGATCGAGAAGTTCGACCGCATGCCCGAGCCGCGCGCCGAGGGCCCTTCGGCCTTCGTCTCGATCATGGAAGGCTGCTCCAAATACTGCTCGTTCTGCGTGGTGCCCTACACCCGTGGCACCGAGGTCAGCCGGCCGTTCGAGGACGTGGTGGTGGAATGCGCACAGTTGGCCGAGCAAGGCGTGCGTGAGATCAACCTGCTCGGCCAGAACGTCAACGCCTACCGTGGCCCCTACGGCGACGGCGAGATTGCCGACCTCGGCCTGCTGATCCGCACCCTTGCCGAAATCGACGGCATCGGCCGCATCCGCTTCACCACCTCGCACCCGCTGGAGTTCAGTGATTCGCTGGTGGACGCCTACCGCGACGTGCCGAAACTGGCCAACTACCTGCACCTGCCGGTACAGGCCGGCAGCGACCGCGTGCTCAGCGCGATGAAGCGCGGCTACACCGCGCTGGAGTTCAAGGCCAAGATCCGCAAGCTGCGCGCGGTCCGCCCGGACATCTCGATCAGCTCGGACTTCATCGTTGGCTTCCCCGGTGAAACCGATGCCGATTTCGAGAAGACCATGAAGCTGATCGAGGACGTGGGCTTCGACCAGAGCTTCTCCTTCATCTATTCGCGTCGCCCCGGCACCCCGGCGGCCGACCTGGAAGACACCACCAGCGACGCCGACAAGCACGCCCGGCTGTCGCGTTTGCAGGCACATATCAACGAGCACGCAGCCGGCATCTCCGCGCGCATGGTCGGCACGGTACAGAACGTGCTGGTCGAGGGCCCTTCGCGCAAGGACCCGAATGAGCTGACCGGCAAGACCGAGAACATGCGTTCGGTGAACTTCCCGGCCAGTTCGCGTCTGATAGGCCAGTTTGTGGATGTGTTGATCACCGAAGCCTTCAGTAATTCGTTGCGCGGGCGGGTGGTTACGCAGGACTGAGGCCGACTGGCTCCGGATTGTCGGGTCTGGTTGGCGGGCCATGCTTCCTGCGGACCATGGCCCGCGAGGGTTGGGGCCGAAGTTCACCGATCCAAAGCAGGAGCGCCTTCACCCCTGCCCCCGCTCCGCCGCAGACCTTGCGCTTGGCGCAAGGTCGTTCGCTGGGCCGCGAATCCGTGGCCCGCAAGCCACCCCTCTCACCCCGCCAGCGGGAGAGGGGAGCAGCTGTCGTTGTTCGCTTCTGCTTTGAAAAGCCGGTACGGCCCGTTCTCACCTCTTGCCGTTCGCCTTTGCCCCGGCACAGCGGTCATTTATTCGCCACACCGACCCGGAGCCCGCCGTTATTGGGCTGCGCGCGGTTATCCACATGTTCATCCCGAATCGATCCACACAAATTGTGGACAACTTGTTACCTGCAAACCATCGAATGTGGCAGTTTTTTAACCAACCCGCCAAGAGGCTTATGCCGCAAGGGCCGGACAGGGATATCCACAGCTTGGCCCACGCCACATCCACATCGACTGTGGAGAACACTGAGAACCGCGACCGTGCTGGTGGTCGACGGGCCGCAGGGGTACCCTTCTCGGGTCCAAGGCACGGCTTCGCCGGCCAGTAACCGTTAGTAAAAATGACCACCACGACGCATCGCGACTTCACTCTTGACCCCGTTGACAACGAACGGCTGGCCAACCTGGCCGGCCCCTTCGACGAACATCTGCGCCAGGTCGAACTCAAACTGGGCGTGGAGGTTGCCAACCGCGGCCATGTCTTCCGCGTCAGCGGCCCGGGCAAGACCGCGCTGGAAGCGGAAAAACTGCTCAAGGCGCTGTATGCCGAGGCGGCCGACACCGTCTTCGACAGCCACGCCATCCATCTGCGCCTGAACCGCGCCAATGTCGATCACGTGACCGAGCAGGCCTATGAAGCGCAGGAAGTAGCGGTCAAGGTCAAGCGCGGCACGGTGCGCGGGCGCGGTGCAAACCAGTCCAAGTACCTGCACCAGATCGCCACCCACGACATCAGCTTCGGCATCGGTCCGGCCGGTACTGGCAAGACCTTCCTGGCAGTGGCGATGGCCGTGGACGCACTGAATGAGTCACGCGTGCAACGCCTGATCCTGGTGCGCCCGGCAGTTGAAGCCGGCGAGAAACTGGGCTTCCTGCCCGGCGACCTGACCCAGAAGGTCGACCCTTACCTGCGCCCGCTGTACGACGCCCTGTACGAAATGCTGGGCGTGGAAAAGGTGGCCAAGCTGCTGGAGAAGAATGTCATCGAGATCGCGCCGCTGGCCTATATGCGCGGCCGCACCCTCAATGACGCCTTCGTGATCCTCGACGAGGCCCAGAACACCACCATCGAGCAGATGAAGATGTTCCTGACCCGCCTCGGCTTTGGCTCGACCGCGGTTGTCACTGGCGACCTGACCCAGACCGACCTGCCCAAACACGTCAAATCCGGCCTGCGCGATGCCATCGAGGTACTGCGTGGCGTGGACGGCGTCAGCTTCACCTTCTTTGAATCGCGCGACGTGGTACGCCACCCCCTGGTGGCCCGTATCGTCAGCGCCTATGACCGTCGCGATCTGCAACAGGTCAAACCCGGAGCAAGTGAATGACCAAGGGTCCTGTGCGTCTTGATGTCGCGATCAGCTACGCCCTGCCCCGCGCTGGCCTGCCGGCAGCGGTGAGCTTCCGCCGCTGGGTGGCTGCCGCCTTGAAAGGCCGCATCCGCGAAGCTGATCTGGCCATCCGCCTGGTCGACGCCAAGGAAGGCCAGTCACTGAACCGCCACTACCGGGGTAAGGACTACGCCACCAACGTGCTCAGCTTTCCGGCCGAGCTGCCCGAAGGCCTGCCCAAGGGGGTGAAGTTCCCGCTACTAGGCGACCTGGTGATCTGCGCCCCGGTGGTCGCCCGCGAGGCCGAGGAACAGGACAAGGCGCTCAACGCCCATTACGCCCACCTCACCGTGCACGGCGTGCTGCATCTGCTCGGCTGGGACCACGAGGACGACAAGGAAGCCGAAGCCATGGAACAGCTGGAGCGCGAGATCCTGGCCGACCTGGGCATCGCCGACCCCTACGCCAACGAGCAATAGGCACAGGTAGTCCCGAGCCATGCTCAGCAGAAGCTTTCCTGGCAATGCCCGGTAGTGCCGAGCCATGCTCGGCAGAGGTCTTCCCAGCAAAGCCATGTAGTGCCGAGCCATGCTCGGCAGAGGCATTGCCCGCAATGCCCGGTAGTGCCCGGCAGAAGCTCTACCGGTAAAGCCCCCGCCGAGCATGGCTCGGCACTACCCACGCGTGCTCCTGCAACACAGCGCCGCACCACGATGCGGCTATCATCGGCTCCTGCACTTCACCGAATGAATGCCGTGCGCTCGATTTGCCTGCTCCCCCTCTTGCTCGCCGCAACCGGCTCGGCCGCCGCCCAGCCCGCCATCGACCTGCCCGCGCTGATAGAGTGCCGGCAGAGCGTCAGTGAGTTCGCGGCATTGGCCCCCATCGCCAATGATCCGCTGAAGGCCGTTGCATTGGGCTGGCGGCCCTTGCCGCAGGGCAACCTGTTCATGGCCGAGTACATGCTGAACACCCCGATCACGGTGTTCGGCCACAGCGCCGACCATATCGCCATGGCCGGCGGCACCATCATCGCCATCCTCGACATGCCGGACCCGCACCCGCTGGCCAAACAACTGGAGCTGGAAACCGGCTACGACGCCCCGGACAAGTTCATGGCCGGCCGCGAGCTGGTCAGCCGCGACGTCAACGACGCCAAGACCGGCGAGGCGCTGATCGAGTCGGTGATCCTGGGCGTGTCCACGGTCAAATCCCACCCCGGCAAAACCCTGGCGGGCTGCACCTACAGCCTGGACCTGCCTGCCGAGGAAGATACCCCGACCGCCCCCGACACCCCCGTCGAAGCCCCGTCCGTGCCCCCCAGCGTGCAGACCCCTACCCCATCGCCTGCTTGAACAGGGCGCGGCAAACATCCTGCTAGACTTGTCGGCACCGCCCGGCCTGCCGGGTGCAGTCAAACCAAGAGATGTCTGAAGACGACAGTAGTACCTCGCCCGAGAACGGCGAGAAGAAACGCAGCTGGTTGGAGCGCCTGGGTTCGGCGTTCTCCAGCGAACCCCATACCCGCGACGAGCTGGTCGCCACCCTGCAGACGGCACAGCAGGACGGCCTGATCGCCGCAGACACCCTGCGGATGATGGAAGGCGCCATTTCGGTGGCCGAGCTGACCGTCGGCGACGTGATGATCCCGCGCTCGCACATGGTGTCCCTGCCCGTCGAATGCCCCTTCATCGAACTGATGAAGCAGGTGGTCGACTCCGGCCATTCGCGCTTCCCGGTACACGGTGAGAACAAGGACGACATCCTTGGCATCCTGCTGGCCAAGGACCTGCTGCGCGGCGTGGTAGCCGACAACAGCCATGCCAGCGTACGCGAACTGCTGCGCCCGGCGGTGCTGATCCCCGAGGCCAAGAAGCTCAACGTGCTGCTCAAGGAGTTCCGGCTCTCGCGCAACCACATGGCCATCGTGGTCGATGAGTACGGCGGTGTCGCCGGCCTGGTCACCATCGAGGACGTGCTGGAGCAGATTGTCGGCCAGATCGACGACGAGCACGACGAGACCGAAGACCACACCTCGCAGATCGCCATCCTCGCCGATGGTCGCTACGTGGTGGACGCGCTGACCACCATTGGTGACTTCAACGAGCGCTTCGGTGCCGACTTCTCCGACGACGACTACGACACCATCGGTGGACTGGTCACCGAGGCCGTGGGCCATCTGCCGGAGATCGGTGACGAGCTGACCCTGGAGCGTTTCGTGTTCCGCGTGGCCAAGGCCGATGCGCGCCGCGTGCAGGCCTTCCACGTCACCATCCTGCCGCCCGAAGACCAGGACGAAGCTTGATCACCCTGCGCCTGCCGCGGCTGCTGTCCGCGTTTGCGTCGTTGTTCCTGCTGCTGGCCGCGATGGCCAGCAGCGCGCAACCTGTCGCCAACCAAGCCAGCCAAACCAATGCACACCCGGCACCACGCATCGGCGTGGTGACCATGCTGCCGGGCGAAGTGTTCTTCGAGCGCTTCGGCCATGACGCGCTGGTGGTGCTGGACCCGGCGACCGGACAGGCGACCTCGTACAACTTTGGCTTCTTCGACCCGTCCGAGCCGGACTTCATCGGCAACTTCGTGCGCGGCAAGATGATGTATTACCTGGTCGCACTGCCGCTGGAGCAGGACCTGGCGCAATACGAGAGCGTTGGGCGTGGGGCAAACATCCAATGGCTGGACCTGCCACCGGCGCAGGCACAGGCATTGGCTGATGCACTGGCCGAGCGCGCCAAACCCGAAAACGCGCGCTACCGCTACGACTACTTCACCGCCAACTGCGCCACGATGGTGCGCGACAGCCTGGACCAGGCCATGGGCGGCGCCCTGCAATCGCAGCTGGCCGGCCGCTCGCGTGGCAACAGCTACCGCAGTGAATCGGTGCGACTGGCCTCGCCTTCGCCATGGATGTGGCTGGGCTTTGACCTTGGCCTGGGCCCAAACGCTGACCAGCCGCTGTCACGCTGGCAGGAAGCCTTCGTCCCCATGCGCCTGGCCGACAGCCTGCGCGAAGTACGCAACAGTGAAGGCCGGCCGCTGGTACAGGCCGAACAGGAACTGCTGCCGCAGCGTCTGCCGCCGGAGCCAAAGGAAAAGCAGCGCTCCTGGCTGCCGTGGCTGCTGATCGGGCTGGCAGTTGCTGCTGCGCTGTACGCCGCACGCCGCAAGCCACGCCTGATCGGCGGATTCGCACTGCCGTTCTGGCTGCTCTGTGGCGTTGCCGGTGGCCTGCTGACCTTCCTGTGGGGCTTCAGCGAACACCAGGCCGCATGGGCCAACCGCAACCTGTTGCTGCTCAGCCCGCTGGCATTGCTGTTGCTTCCCGGCGCATGGAGCCTGCTGCGCGGGCGCCAACCACGCGCCTGGTTCCGGGTCGTCCTGTGGCTGATGACCGGCATTGCGCTGCTGGCGCTGCCGCTGCATTGGCTATCGCTGCAGGCGCAGTTCAACATGCAGTGGATCGTGCTGCTGCTGCCCATCCACATCACGCTGGCGCTGATCCTGGGGCGCCGCAGCTTGGCGTTAACGGCCAGCTGAGGCACGATGCCGGGATGACTACCGGCATCACTCCAGCTCCCGTCCAGGCCAACCCGGCCTGCGTGATCAATTGCACCTGGTACGGTGCCGACGGCACCCAGCGCCCGCTCGACCTGGACAGCATCAGCGACGTACTCGCCGGTGATGCCAAGGGTTTCGTCTGGGTTGGCCTGTACGAACCCAGTGACGCGATCCTGGACAAGGTGCAGGAAGAGTTCGACCTGCATCCACTGGCGATCGAAGACACCCGCAAGGCGCACCAGCGCCCCAAGATCGAGACCTACGGCAATTCCCTGTTCGTGGTGGTGCACACCGCGCAGGTGGTGGATGAGCGCATCCGCTACGGCGAAACCCATGCCTTCCTGGGCCCGCGCTTCCTGGTGACGGTGCGCCATGGCGCTTCGCTGTCGTATGCGCCGGTGCGCGCGCGACTGGAGCAGGAGCCCGAGCTGCTGGCGATGGGCCCCTCGTTCTGCCTGTACTCGGTGCTGGATGCGGTGGTCGATCACTATCTGCCAATCACCGACAGCTTCCGCGACACCCTGGACCTGCTCGAGAAGGACATATTCGCCGACAGCTACAAGCGGCGCACAGTGATCCGCCTGTACGAACTCAAGCGCGAACTCAACAAGATGCGCCTGGCGGTTGCGCCGCTGCAGGATGCCCTGGCCCAGCTGCAGCGCAACCAGGCGCAACTGATCAACGAGGAAGTGCGGCTGTACCTGCGCGACGTGCAGGACCACGCCGCACGCGTCAACGACGCCATTGACACCTTGCGCGAGATGCTGGGCACCGCACTGAGCGTGAACCTGTCGCTGGTGACACTGGCGCAGGGCGAGACGGTCAAGCAGCTCGGTGCCTGGGCAGCGCTGCTGGCTGCGCCAACCCTGGTCACCAGCTGGTACGGCATGAACTTCGCGCATATGCCGGAGTTGGCCGGGCGCTTCGCCTATCCGCTGCTGATGCTTGGCGTCGGCGTGATCTGCGTGGTGTTGTACCGCCTGTTCAAACGTTCCGGCTGGCTTTGACCAGCTACCCAGTCTTTCCAGAGAGCAACCATGCAGCACGACCACACCAACCCTGCACGCCGCAATTTCCTGCGCAATACGCTGATCGCCGGTGCCGCCGCGCTGCCCTTGTCGCAGATCGCGTCCGCAAAGACGGAAGCCACTTCCGACAACACGTTGCCCGAATCGATGCGCACCCTGAAATCGGTCGCTGCGCAGGTTGTACCAATTGGCAATGACGAGCGAATCGCGCGCGTGGCCAAGGCCCAGCGCCTGATGGCCGAGCACGGCATCGATGCGGTGTTCATTGGCGCTGGCAGCTCGCTGACCTATTTCACCGGCATGCACTGGTGGGACAGCGAACGCCTCACCGGGGTAATCCTGCCGCGCAAGGGCGAACCGGTCTACATCACCCCGGAATTTGAGCGCGTGCGTACGCTGGAGCAGATCAAGCTGGGCAACGACGTGCGTGGCTGGCAGGAAGACGAAGACCCCTACGTCCTGGTCGCCAAGGTGCTGCGTGACATGGGCCATGCCACTGGCACCTTGGGCATGGAAGAAGCCGTGCCCTACTTCCGCGCCAAAGGCATTGCCGACGCCCTGCCGCAGGCCAAGGTGATACCCGCGTGGCCGGTGGTATCGGGCTGCCGCAGGGTCAAGAGTCCGGCCGAGCTGGCATTGATGAAACTTGCCAATGAAGCCACGCTGGCAGTGTATGAAGCCGTGTGGAAAGCACTGAAGCCCGGCATGACCGAGCAGGACATCAGCGGCCTGCTGGCGATGGCCTATGCCCGCACCGGCTTGAGGGGCGATGCCAGCGTCAACGTCGGCAAGTACACCGCATCACCGCATGGCTCCGACAAGCCGCAGCACCTGGTCGAAGGCACGCCGATCATCTTCGACGGCGGTTGCCGTGCCGGTGGCTATACCAGCGATATCACCCGCACCGTGGTGTTGGGCCAGCCCGATGACGAGATCCGCAAGGTATTCGACATCGTACTGAAGGCGCAGACCGCCGCATTGAATACGGCACGCCCGGGCGTGGCGATGGGCGATGTGGATGCCGCTGCCCGCAAGGTGATCAGCGATTCCGGCTACGGCCCGGACTACCGCTATTTCAGCCACCGCCTCGGCCACGGCATCGGTCTGGACATGCACGAATGGGACTACCTGGTGCGCGGTAATACCCACTTGCTGGAACCCGGCATGACCTTCAGCGACGAACCCGGCATCTACATCCCGGACCGCTTCGGCGTACGCCTGGAAGACATCCTCTACGTCACCGAGGATGGCGCCGCACTGATGACCCCGCAGAGCAAGTCCATCGACCAACCGTTCGGTTGATGAGAGCGGCATTTGTGTTCTTGTAGGAGCGGTGTAAGCCGCGAAGCAACTGCAAAATCAGAAGCCGAAAAGCCGACCCCTCCCCAACCCTCCCCTTCGCTGCGCGAAAGGGAGGGAGCTGCATCCGTAGTGCCGAGCCATGCTCGGCAGGGGCTTTACCAGCAGCCCGTATCAGAGCGGCGCAAGCCGCGAAGCCGCTGCTGGTCAAAACCTTGCCCAGCCTGCACCTGGTTCACTGCAGTTGCAGGATTTCGTGGGCCCTTGTGGGATTACCAGCTTCGCGGCTTACGCCGCTCCTACAACTTCGCCGTCAGGCGACGTACACCGTTTTGATGTTCATGAACTCATGAATACCCGGTCCCGCCAACTCACGCCCGAACCCGGACCGTTTGGTCCCGCCAAACGGAAGCCGCGCGTCGCTCTTCACCACTGAATTGACGAAGGCCGCGCCGCACTGCAGCTGCACGGCAACATTCTCGCCACGCAGCACATCACGGGTCCAGACACTGCCACCCAGACCAAAACTGGTGTCATTGGCGACACGTACCGCCTCGGCTTCGTCCTTGACCCGGATGATCGCCGCCACCGGCCCGAACAACTCTTCTTCGTAGGCAGGCATGCCCGGCCCGACATTGTCGAGGATAGTTGCCTGATAGCCCGCATTGCTGCCAGCCACAGGTGCGCCACCCAGCAACACCTTCGCGCCCTTGTCGACGCTGGCGCACACCTGCTTGTGCAGCTCGGCGCGCAGGTCGGCGCGCGCCATCGGCGCGAGCGTGCTTTCCTCGTCCTGCGGATCTCCGTACGCGCGCGCCTGCGCGCCCTCGATGTAGCGCTGCACGAAAGCATCAGCAATGGAGTCAAGCAGGATGAAGCGCTTGGCAGCAATGCAGGTCTGCCCGGCGTTGTCGAAGCGCGAGCGCACCGCTGCAGCCGCCGCCAGATCCAGATCGGCGTCATCCAGCACCACGAAGGCATCACTTCCGCCCAGCTCCATCACGCACTTCTTCAGCTGGTCGCCCGCGTTCGCCGCAATCGACCGCCCTGCACGCTCGCTGCCGGTCAGGGTGACCGCCTTGATACGACGATCACGCAGCACCTCGGCGGCCTGATCGTTGTCGATGTGCAGTACGTCGAATACGCCCACTGGAATACCCGCGGCGGTGACAACCTCGCGCAGCAGATCGGCACAGCCGGGCACATTGCTGGCGTGCTTGAGCAGGGCGACATTGCCAGCCATCAAGCCCGGCGCGAGGAAGCGGATCACCTGCCAGATCGGGAAATTCCACGGCATCACCGCCATCACGCAGCCGATGGGCTGGTAGATCACGTAGCTGCGCTGGGCCTCGGTCGGGATCGGCTGCGGCTTGAGGTAATCGGCCGCGTGGTCGGCGTAATACTCGCAGGCCGCCGCGCTCTTCTCGATCTCAGCCAGGGCTTCGCGGCGCAGCTTGCCCATCTCGGAAGTCATCACGCGCTGGATTTCGTCGCGGCGCTCGCGCAGGCCGGCGGCGACCTTGCGCAGATGGTCGCCACGCTGCTCCAGTGACAAACCCGACCATTGTGGGAACGCCGATTCAGCTGCGGCCAGACGCTGCTCAATGCCAGCGGCAGTCAGCAGCTCAACCGTGCGCACGACCTCGCCATTGAAGGGATTGATAGTCTGATACGACGCCATGGACTCACCTGCATTCAACGAATGCAGGAATGGTAGCGCCGCGAATGTTGCGCGCAGGTAAATCCCAAGCCGGCCCTGTAGTGCCGAGCCATGCTCGGCAGGGGCTTTTAGCAGCCATCCATCAGCCGGCCGCATCATTGTGGGAGCGGCGTCAGCCGCGAAGCTGGCAGCGTTGAAATCACCAGCATGGCTGCGATCTGACCGCTCAACGGCTTCGCGGCTGACGCCGCTCCGACATTGGTGATGGATTGCTGGGAAAGCCTCTGCCGAGCATGGCTCGGCACTACATTTGCCCCTCAGCCGTTTTCCTGCAGCGCCAGCTGCATGTCGCGCTGGCGACGCTTCTCTGCGCGGGCCGAAATCCACCAGCCCAGCACCGCCACCGTCGACACCGCCAGCACCATCAACGTGGCCAGGGCGTTGATCTTGGGGCTGACGCCCATGCGCACCGAGGCGAAGATCTTCATCGGCAAGGTGGTCGAGCTGGGGCCGGCAACGAAACTGGCAATCACCACGTCGTCCAGCGACAGGGTGAAGGCCAGCAGCCAGCCGGACAGCAGCGCCGGGGCGATGATTGGCAAGGTGATCAGGAAAAACACCTTGATCCGGTTCGCGCCCAGGTCCATCGCCGCCTCTTCCAGCGAGCGGTCCAGCTCCTGCAGGCGCGAGGACACCACCACCGTCACGAAGGAAATGGTGAAGGTGACATGTGCGATCCAGATCGCCACCACGCCCTTGGACGGCAGGCCGAACAGGCCGCCCATCGACACCAGCATCAGCAGGATCGACAGGCCGATGATCACTTCCGGCATCACCAGCGGCGCGGTCACCAGGGCACCGAAGATGGTTTTGCTGGGGAAACGCTTGAAGCGGGTCATCGCCATCGCCGCCATGGTGCCGATCACCATCGCCGCGCTCGCCGTCCAGAACGCGATCTTGATGCTGATCCACGCCGCCTGCAGCAGCTGGCGATCGCGGAACAATTCGCCATACCACTGCGTGGAGAAGCCGGCCCATACCGTCGCCAAGCGCGAGGAGTTGAACGAATACACCATCAACAACAGGATCGGCAGGTACAGGAACGCAAAGCCGAGCAGCAGGATGCTCCAACCCAACCAGGAACTACGCCGGGTCATGCTCATGCCAGCTTCCCTTCCAGCTCACGCTGCTGGGACCGGTTGAAGATGATGATGGGGATCAGCAGCAGGATCAGCATCACGATCGCCACCGCCGAGGCCAACGGCCAGTCGCGGTTGTTGAAGAACTCGCCCCACAGCACGCGGCCGATCATCAGCGTATCCGGGCCACCCAGCATTTCCGGGATCACGAACTCACCCACCGCCGGGATCATCACCAGCATGCAGCCAGCAATGATGCCGCTGCGCGACAGCGGCAAGGTGATGCGCAGGAAGGCCTGCCAGGGCTTGGCACCGAGGTCGTAGGCGGCCTCCAGCAGACGGTGGTCGAGCTTGACCAGGTTGGCGTACAGCGGCAGCACCATGAACGGCAGGTAGCAGTAGACGATGCCGATATAGGCTGCGACCGGGGTATAGAGGATGCGCAGCGGCTCATCGATCAAGCCGATGCTCATCAGCGTGCGGTTGATCAGGCCGTTGCTGTCGAGGATGCCGATCCAGGCATAGACGCGGATCAGGAACGAGGTCCACGACGGCAGCACCACCAGCATCATCGCGATGTTGCGCGCCGACGGCGACATGCGCGAGATCACATAGGCCATCGGGTAGCCGATCAGCAGGGTCAGCAAGGTCGAGATCACCGCGATCTTGATCGAGCTCAGGTAGGCCACCACGTACTGGCTGTCGGTGAACAGCGCGGTGTAGTTGCCCAGGTTGAGATTGACCGTGAACGCGTTGTCCACGTATTCCACGATGGAGGTATACGGCGGCATCGCCACCGCCATCTTGGCGAAGGAGATCTTCAGCACGATCAGGAACGGGATCGCGAAGAACAGCAGCAGCCACAGATAGGGCACGCCGATCACACCGGCGCGCGCACCCGGCAGCCAGCGCCGCCACCCACCCAGGTTCGGCCCGATCGCGCTCATGAGGTCAGCACCACGCCGTCGTTGTCGTCCCAGGACACCCAGACTTCGTCGTTCCAGGTAATGCCGTCACTGTCCCAGCGCTTCATGTTGGCGAAGTTGGACAGGATCTTGGCACCACTGGGCAGGCGCACGTGGTAGACCGAGTGGCTGCCGAAATAGGCGATGTCCTCGACCACGCCAAACGCCTTGTTGGTTTCACCCTCCGGCTCTTCCTTCGCGATATGCACCTTTTCCGGGCGCAGCGCGAACGCCACCGGCTGACCTTCGTAACCGGTGATGCCGTGGCCGACATAGATCGGCGCCGGGAAGTCGGCGGTGCGCACGGTGACGTACTCGGGCAGATCCTCGTCGATCACGCCCTCGAACAGATTGACCGAGCCGATGAAGCTGGCGACGAAGCGGTTGGCCGGCTGTTCGTAGATATCGTCCGGCTTGCCGATCTGCTGGATCCAGCCCTGGTCCATCACCGCGATGCGGGTGGCCATGGTCATGGCTTCTTCCTGGTCATGGGTGACCATGACGCAGGTGACGCCCAGTTGCTCGATGATGTTGACCAGCTCCAACTGCATCTTCGAGCGCAGCTTCTTGTCCAGCGCGCCCATTGGTTCGTCCAGCAACAACAGCTTGGGGCTCTTGGCCAGCGACCGCGCCAGCGCCACGCGCTGCTGCTGGCCACCGGAGAGCTGGTGCGGCTTGCGCTTGCCCAGCTTCTGCAGCTGTACCAGCTCCAGCATCTCGCCGACGCGGCGGGCGATCGCATCCTTGGCCATGCCGTCCTGCTTCAGGCCGAAGGCGATGTTCTGCTCCACCGTCATGTGCGGGAACAGCGCATAGGACTGGAACATCATGTTGATTGGCCGCTCGTAGGGCGGCAGCGCGGTGATCGGCTGGCCGTCGAGCAGGATGCTGCCCTTGGTCGGCGTCTCGAAGCCGGCCAGGCAGCGCAACAGGGTGGACTTGCCACTGCCCGAACCGCCCAGCAGGGCGAAGATCTCGCCCTTGCGAACGTCCAGGTTGACGTCATCGACGGCGACAAAGCCATCGAATTCCTTGCGCAGATCGCGAATGGACAGATAGCCGGGCTCGCTGCTGAGGGCGATCGGGTCCGGCTTGGCGTCAACGGGCATGTAGGGGCTCCGGAAGCAGGCAGGTGAACAAACGGGCGTAGTTTAGCCCCCCATTTTTGTCGGCGACACCGCTGGCTGTGGCGGTTGGGGCCGATGTGAAGGTGCGCAGGCCGTAGCAGCGGCGTCCGCCGCGAGGCTGGTAATGCGCGAAAGGCCACAAAGGCTTACCCCTCCCCAGCCCTCCCCTTGGCTACGCCAAAGGGAGGGAGACAAGCCAAGCCGCAGCGCGTGCGCCCCGCGGTAGTGCCGAGCCATGCTCGGCAGGGGCGTTCCGAGCAGAACCTGCAGGAGCGCCGTCCGCCGCGAAGCTGGCAACTCCCGAAGGGCCACAAAAACTTACCCCTCCCCAGCCCGTCCGGCCCGAAGGCGCAGCCTTCGGTCGTTCATCAGGCCGCGCGCCAATGGCGTGCAAGCAGGCCTTCTTCACCCCCTTGGCTGCGCCAAAGGGAGGGAGACAAGCCCTGCCTCGCCTTCTCCACTGGCAACCGACAGCGCGCGAACGCCGCAAACAACAACGCCTCCCTGCAAGAGGGAGGCGTTGTAAACACTCACACGCTAAACCTGCCTGGAATCAACGACCGGTCTTGATCTCGGTCCACAGACGGGTATACAGCTTGTCCGTCTCCGGGCTGTTGATCGCGTAGGTGAACATCTTGGCGGCCACATCCTCGGCCGGATAGATGGTCTTGTCGTCGCGGATGGCCGGGTCGACCAGCGAGGTGGCCGACTTCACCGGGTTGGCGTAGTGGGTCACGTTGGTGTTCTTGGCCGCTACCTCCGGCTCCAGCAGGTAGTTGATGAAGGCATAGGCGTTGCCCGGGTGCTTGGCATCCTTCGGGATGGCCAGCATGTCGAACCACTGCGGTGCGCCTTCCTTCGGAATGGAATACGCCACTTCCACGCCGTTCTTGGCTTCTTCGGCGCGGTCACGGGCCTGGATGATGTCGCCCGACCAGCCCACCACCAGGCAGGTGCTGCCGTTGGCCAGCGAACCCACGTACTGCGAGGAGTGGAAGTTCTGCACGTACGGGCGGATCGACTTGAGCAGGTCGGCCGCCTTCTGCAGCACGGCCGGGTCGGCGCTGTGCGGGTCTTCGCCCAGGTAGTGCAGTGCCACCGGGATCATGTCGGCCGGAGTGTCCAGCAGGGTCACGCCGCAGTCCTTCATCTTGGCGATGTTTTCCGGCTTGAACACCAGGTCCCAGCTGTTGGCGATGTCAGCGCTGCCGCCAAAACGTTCCTTCAGCTTGGCCACGTTGTAACCGATGCCGGTGCTGCCCATCATGTACGGCACGCCGTACTGGTTGCCCGGGTCCTGGCCGGCAATGCGCTGCATCACCGCCGGGTCGAGGTTGGCCAGGTTCGGGATCTTGCTCTTGTCCAGCGGCAGGAACACGCCGGCCTGGATCTGGCGGCCGAAGAAGTTCAGCGTCGGCACCACGATGTCGTAGCCGCTGTCGCCGGTCAGCAACTTGGTCTCGACCATCTCGTCACTGTCGAATACGTCGTAGGTGACCTTGATGCCGGTGGTCTTCTCGAAGTTCGGGATGGTGTCCTCGGCGATGTAGTCCGAGTAGTTGTAGACGTTGAGGACCTTGGCCTCGCCGCCTTCAGCGGGCTTGGCGCCCTCTTCCTTGCCGCCGCAGGCAGCGAGCAGGGAGATGGCGACACCAACGGTGAGAATGCGCAGATTCATGGGTTCTCCAGTGGGATCCGGGAGCGGTATGGGGGGACCGGCCAGGCCGGGAAGTGGGCATATTGTCCCATCTGCGGCGGCTTCGTGTGTAGAAGTTGGATGTAGGGCTTGTGGGAGCGGCGTGAGCCGCGAAGCTGGCAACACTTGAAACGCCACAGCAGAGCTCCCCCTCCCCAGCCCTCCCCTTGGCTTGCGCCAAAGGGAGGGAGCAGAGCTGCATGCACCGCCCCTCCCCTTTGGCACAGCCTAAAGAGGAGGCTGGGAGGGGGTAGCTGCAGCCGTTGCCTGCAGGCTTCAAACGCCGGAGCCAAAGCTCAACAGCAACCCCCTCCCCAACCCTCCCCTTTGCTACGCAAAAGGGAGGGAGCCAAGCCTTGCGGTCAAACATTCAGCAGCAGGAATTCGCGCTCCCAGGAGCTGATCACGCGGAAGAAGGTCTCGTATTCCTTGCGTTTGACCGAGACATAGGCGCGGCAGAAACGGCGCCCCAGTAGCTCCTGCAGGGCTTCGCAGCCCTCCAGCGCATCCAGCGACTCGCCCAGCGAGCGCGGCAGTTCGTAGCCCAGCTCCTTGGCGTTGCCGCTGATCGGGGTGGTCGGGGTCAACTTCTCGCGGATGCCCAGCAGGCCACAGGCCAGCGTCGCCGCCATCGCCAGGTAGGGATTGGCGTCGGAACCGGCAAAACGGCTCTCCACGCGATTGTTCTCCAGGCTGTCCATCGGCACACGCAGGCCGCAGGTGCGGTTGTCGAAGCCCCATTCCACATTGCTCGGCGATACCTCGCCGAACACCAGCCGGCGATAGGAGTTCACGTTCGGGGCAAAGAAGCCCATCGCCGCAGGCACGTACTTCTGCAGGCCAGCCAGGTAGTTGTCGAAAGTCTCGCTGTACTCGCCTTCGGCGTGGCCGGCAAACACATTGCGACCATCGACAATGCGCACCAGGCTCTGGTGGATGTGCATGGCGCTGCCGGGTTCGGTCTCCATCGGCTTGGCCAGGAAGGTGGCATAGATGCCGTGACGCAGCGCCGCCTCACGCATGGTTCGCTTGAACAGGAAGACCTGATCGGCGAGGGACATCGCGTCGGAATGGGTGAAATTGACTTCCAACTGCGCGGCGCCGGATTCGTGGATCAAGGTATCCACGTCCAGCTTCATCGCATCGCAATAGTCGTACATCAGGTCGAGGATGGGATCGAATTCATTGACCGCATCGATCGAATACGATTGCCGGGCGGTTTCCGGACGACCGGAGCGACCAGCTGGCGGCAGCAGCGGGAAATCCGGGTCGGTATTCTTCTGCACCAGGAAGAACTCCACTTCCGGCGCCACCACCGGCTTCAGTCCAAGCTCTTCATAGGCGGCCAGGACCCGCCGCAATACATTGCGCGGTGCCAGCTCATGCGGCTGGCCATTCTTTGTGTAGCAGTCGTGGATGATCTGCGCGGTCGGATCAGTCGCCCACGGCACCATCCGCACGGTGTCCGGGTCCGGCCGCAGGATCATGTCCGCGTCGGCCGGCGAGGTCAGCTCGTAGTAATCATCCGGGTAATCGCCGGTCACCGTGGTAGCGAAAATGCCCTCGGGCAGACGGGTGCCGTAATCGTGCGAGAACTTGTCGGCCGGGATGATCTTGCCGCGCGCGTTGCCGGTGATATCCGGCACCAGACATTCAACCTCGGTGATGTGCCGCTCCTTGAGCCAGCGCAGCAACAGGCTTTCTTCCTGTACGGCAATGGCGGTTTTACGGCTGCGGGTGCGGGGGCGCGACGTCATGGGGAACCAACTTGTTTGTGTGACCGATAGCGGCGACAGGCCTCGCCGAAGGCTTGGAATATGCCCAGATAGAACGGGTTTTCGGTAACCCGCCATTCCGGGTGGAACTGCAGGCCGAGCAGGAACGACGGTCCGCTGCCACGAAACGCCTCGATCAGCCCGTCCGGCGCGCGGGCCTCGACCTGCAGCCCTTCGCCCAGCCTGGCCACGCCTTGCCCGTGCACCGAGTTGACCATCACCTCGCTGCCGCCGGCAATGCCTGCCAGCAAACCACCCGGGCTCAGTTGCAACGCATGCGCCGGCCCATATTGCACTTCCAATGATGACGCCGGGTTTTCACGGTGATCGGCCAGCCCCGGCACTTCATGTACTTTCGGATGCAGGCTGCCGCCAAAAGCGACATTCACCTCCTGGAAACCACGGCAGATCGCCAGGATCGGCATGCCCAGCGCCAGCGCCTGCGGGATCAGCCCGAATACGTTGGCATCGCGCGCCGGATCGTGCGGATTGCCCGGCCAGCTGTCGCCGCCATCGTAGTGGTACGGCTCGATGTTGCTGGTTGCACCGGTCAGCAGCAGGCCATCCAGCGTCGCCAACCAGGCTTCCGGCGGTAGCGGCGGTTGCAGCAAAGGCAGCAGCAGCGGCATGGCCTGCGCGCCGTCGACAACGGCCCGCACGTATTTTTCACCAACGACAAGAAACGGATGGGAGCCGATCGGTTTGCTGTCGCTGGGCAAGCCGACCAGCGGCAGGCTGGCCATGGATGAAGCTCATGAGACGTGCCTGCACGCTACCCCTGCCCCGCTGTTTAGGCAACCAAGCGCCATCCGCGATTCAAGTAAGGCAAGGCACACTATGCGGGTTCTTCACCGGCCTGCGCACGCTGCATACGCCGGTGTCGCTACACTTCCCACCCCTGATTCGGCCAGATGTCCGTGGACGCCGCTGCATCCGTTTACCCCCCAAGCTGGTATGCCGCCAGCCAACCCGAGCTTCCGCTACGCGCGCCCCTGCGGGGCCAGGCGCGCGCCGATGTGGCCGTGCTCGGCGCCGGCTACACCGGCCTGACCGCCGCATTGGCACTGGCTGAAAAGGGCTACAAGGTCACCGTACTGGAAGCCGAACGCGTGGGCTGGGGCGCTTCTGGCCGCAACGGCGGCCAAGCCATCGTCGGCTATGGCTGCGAACAGGACACGCTGGAAACCCTGGTGGGTGACGCCGATGCGCGGCTGCTGTTCGATTTCTCGCGCGAAGGCATGCACATGCTCAAGCAGCGCATTGCTCGCCACGGCATCGACTGCGACTGGCGCGACGGCCACGCCAGCGTGCCGATCCAGCCGCGCCAGGAACGCGCCCTGCGCAATGACATCGAGCGCATGGCGCAACGCTATGACTACCCGCTGGAATGGTGGGACCGCCCACGCCTGCAGCAGGAACTGGCCAGCGAACGCTACCTGGGCGCGGTCTACGACGCTGCCAGCGGCCACCTGCATCCGCTGGCTTATGCGCAGGGCCTGGCCCAGGCCGCTGAAGCCGCTGGTGTCACCATCCATGAGCAATCCGCGGTCACCCGGCTTGAACGCGGCCCGCAAGCAGCGCTGATCACCGCCCACGGCCGCGTTGACGCCGATTTCATCATCCTGGCCGGCAACGCCTGGCTGCAGGACATCGCCCCCGAGCTGGAAACCCGGATGATGCCGGTCGGCACCTATATCGGCGCCACCCGGCCACTGGGCGCCGAGCGCGCACGGGCACTGATCCGCAACGACATGGCCGTGGCCGACGTCAATTGGGCGCTGGACTACTTCCGCCTCAGTCGCGACCACCGCCTGCTGTTCGGCGGCCAAGCCAATTACTCCGCGCTGCCGCCACCGGGACTGCGCGCCAGCATGACCCGACGCATGCGCCGGGTATTCCCGCAGCTGGCCGATGTGGAGATGGAATACGTCTGGGGCGGCTATATCGACATCACCCGCAACCGCGCCCCGCACTGGGGGCGGATCACCCCGAACGTGTACTTCGCGCAGGGTTTTTCCGGCCACGGCGTCGCCAGCACCGGGCTGGCCGGTGAAGTGATCGCCGCCGCCATTGCCGGCCAGGCGCAGCGCCTGGACGTATTCGAACGCATCCCACACGGCGTATTCCCGGGCGGCAAGGCCTTGCGCATGCCGATGCTGGTGGCGGCAATGTCCTGGTACAAGCTGCGCGATCTGTTGTGGTGAGGCGGGGATTGGGGACCGGGGATGAAGGGCGCGGATCACCGCGAGTGCAGGGCTGGCGCTTGCCAACCCCCACTCCCGGTCACATACAACCTCAAGCTCTTGCGCCCGCGGCCGCTATACCTTCCGATGCTCCCTACTCTCGCCACTACTGCCAGCACGCCACAGGCCGCCTTTGACAGTCCGTCGATCGCGCCCCTGCCCCAGCGCATCCTGTTGGTGGAGAACTCGCGCACCTTCACCACGATGCTGCGCGAGGCCATCGAGCAGCGACTGGAACTGCCGGTCAGCGTCGCCTCCAGCCTGGCCGAGGCCGGCGAACTGCTGGACCGTGAAGACGGCTGGTTCCTGGTCCTGACCGGGCTGGTGCTCGCCGATGGCGACCGCGACCAGGTGGTGCAGTATTTCGTCGACCGCGGCCTGCCCACCATCGTGGTCAGCGGTGTTTACGACGAGGACCTGCGCAAGCGCGTGCTGCAGCAGCAGATCATCGACTACGTGCTGAAGAACACCCCCGGCAGTGTCGATTACCTGGTCTGGCTGGTGCAGCGCATGGAGCGCAATCGCCGGATCGCCGCCCTGGTGGTGGACGATTCGCCGTCTGCACGCGCCTACGCGTCTGCGCTGCTGACGATGTACGGCTACCACGTCATCGAAGCCGACGACGGCAACGCGGCACTGCGTGCCATCGAGGCCGATCCGGCGATACGACTGGTCATCGTCGACGAGGAGATGCCGGGTATGCAGGGCGTCGAGCTCACCCGGCGGCTGCGCGCATTGCGTGCACGCGACAAGGTGGCGGTGATCGGCATTTCCGGCAATTCGGACCCGTCGTTGATCCCGCGCTTCCTGAAGAACGGCGCCAATGACTTCCTGCGCAAACCGTTCTCGCGCGAGGAATTCTTCTGCCGTGTGTCGCAGAACGTGGACCAGCTTGAGCTGATCGGCACGCTGCAGGATCTTGCCACGCGCGACTTCCTGACCGGCCTGCCGAACCGCCGCAGCTTCCTTGAGCAGAGTCAGCGGCAGCTCAGTGCCGTCGACAACGGCGGTATGGTCGCCGTGGCCATGGTCGATATCGATCACTTCAAGCATATCAACGACAGCCTTGGCCACGAGGCTGGTGACCAGGCCATCCGCGCGGTCGCCTCGGTACTGCAGGCCAACACCCGCAGCCAGGACATCAGCTCACGCTTTGGTGGCGAGGAGTTCTGCCTGATGGTTTCCGGACTGGATGCAGCCGCCAGCGCCGCGCACTTCGAGAAAGTGCGGCAATCGGTAGCCGCCTTGCGACTGCCATTCGGCGACAGCATCCTGAGCATGACGGTGAGCATCGGCGTCTGCCGCATGCCCTTGCACAGCGGCAACCTGCACCAGCTCATCACCGAAGCCGACCGCCAGCTGTACCTGGCCAAGGCCGCCGGACGCAACCGCGTCTGCAGCGCCGATACGCACTGAAAGCCCTCACCGCCATATCTGAATGAAATCCTTGCCCCGCTACAGGCATTGATCCAGATCAACGCGCCTTCCCGGCCCGCTCCCTACAGTGCAGCTCAAAGCACACAGAGGGAGAAGTGGCGGTGGCACTACTGGTCTGGCAAGACGATCTCAATACGGGCGTGGAGGTCATCGACCACCAGCACATGCGCATCGTGGAGATGCTCAACCACCTGCACGTCGCTCAAAAGAGTCTGGAGCGCGTCGCCGTGGCTGAAGTCATCGACGAACTGGTGGACTACACCATGTCGCACTTCGCCTTTGAAGAAGAGTTGATGGAAGAAGCCGGCTACCCCTTCTGCGCGGCCCACAAACGCGTGCACGAAGTATTCGGCAAGCGCGTCTCCGAGTACCGCATGCGCTTCCAGTCCGGCGAGGACGTCACCGACGAGCTGCGCAACATGCTGTCACGCTGGTTGTTCAACCACATCCGTGGTGATGACAAAGCGTATGCCGAGCACGTCAAGCGCCACCTCAACCAGTTCGCCAAGGAGCACCAGGAGGGCAGCTGGCTGGGACGCACGCTGAAGCGCCTGTTCCGCTGATCTGCTGATCCGCTTTGCGGGAGTGGCGCGGCTGCGTGAAGCCCAGCAGGTATCGCAACACCGCTGCTCCTGCGTTTCATCGCTGCAGGAACGCCGCAAGGCGCACACGTCGCCGGTCTTGTGTGGGACCGGCAGTAGTCGCGACTTACGGCGTCCCTGCGGCACCCTGCCGCTGCCAACGGCGGATTGCCAACAACGCAAGTGCCGTCAGCAGCGCGGTGCCGCACAGATAGCCGCCAACCGCGGCGATGCCGAACTTTCCGGCCAGCCAGGTCGCCGCATAAGGCGCGGGGGCGGCGCCCAGAATCCCCGCCAGATTGAATGACAACGACGCGCCGGTATAGCGCACCTGCACCGGATACAGGCTGGCCAGCATCGTGCCGCAGGGTCCGTAGGTCAGGCCCATCAGGAACAGGCCCAGCGACAGGAACAGCAATACCTGCAAGGGATGCCCGGCCTGGAACAGGGGTTGGAACAGCAGGCCGAATACAAAGATGCCCAGCGTCGCCCACAACATCGCCTTGACCGTACCATGACGATCGCCGTACAGCGCCGCCAATGGAATGCCGGCAGCGAAGAACAGGATGCCGACCATCTGCAGCAGCAGGAAGTCCTCGCGCGCATAGCGCAGCACCGACGTGCCGTGGCCCAGCGTGAACACCGTCATCAGGTAGAACAGCACGAAAGTGGCGAACGCCGCCAAGGTGCCAACGACCACCGCGAAGCCATGGCGGACCAGCACCTCACGCATTGGCAGGCGCACGCGCTGGCCCTGGTCCAGCGCCTTCTGGAAATCCGGCGTCTCGCGGATGTTCAAGCGCACCCACAGCCCCACGATCACCAGCAACGCACTGGCGACGAACGGCACGCGCCAGCCCCAGGACAGGAAACTGGCATCGTCCAGAGCCCGCCCCAGCAACAGGAAGGTACCGGCCGACAGCAGGAACCCCAGCGGCGCACCCAACTGCGGGAACATCCCGTACCAGGCGCGCTTGCCCGGCGGCGCGTTCTCGGTCGCCAGCAACACCGCGCCGCCCCATTCCCCGCCAAGCCCGAGGCCCTGCCCAAACCGACAGAGTGCCAGCAACAGCGGCGCTGTCACGCCGATGTCGTGATAGGTCGGCAACAGCCCGATCGCCACCGTCGACAATCCCATGGTCAGCAGTGCTGCAACCAGTGTTGCCTTGCGCCCGATCCGGTCGCCGTAGTGCCCGAACACCGCCGAGCCCACCGGCCGCGCGATGAACGCCACCGCAAAAGTCGCCAACGACTGCAGCAGCGCGGCGTCATTGCTGCTCTCGGGAAAGAACAGCTTGGGAAACACCAGCACCGCCGCCGTGGCGTAGATGTAGAAGTCGAAAAACTCGATGGTGGTGCCGACAAGACTCGCCGCCAGGACGCGGCGCGGGGAGTTCAGAGGGGCGGAGCTGGCTGCGGTGGACATGGCCGTGACAGGAGAAATAATGGCCGCAGTCTGCCATGCAGCGCCGCCGCGGCCGTCATTTGGTTGCAGCCGACACCGTTGCTTGCCGACGCTGCCATCTTCACCGGGAGGGCTGGAAACTGTTGGCACTGGTGGTGGTCACAGCATCGCCCCTCGCATGGATGCATTGCCCATGGCGGTGACTTCCAGACGTTTCCGTCATCGCCTCGCCCATCTGGACGCGTTGTGGGAGCGACGCAAGCCGCGAAGCATGCGTCACATCAGCGATAGGCATCTCTGCGACCCGGTGGTTTGTCGGCTTCGCGACTCACCTCGCTCCTGCACGTCTGCGCACGCCCAGCTGATCTGCAAAGCCCCTGCCGAGCATGGCTCGGCACTACAGCTGCCGGTTGTCGCGCACCGACCCAAGCATCCACTGCGGCAGGAATGAACATCCTGAAAACATTTTTTTGCACTCCTATGCACATCCATTAACCGCATCCGATTGTCGCCTGTTGAAGCCGCACAAATTCACGGATCGATACAGGTTGGCGGGGTTAGCGTTGATCCCGCGTCAGAAGCGCGATGAAGATGAACCCGAAGGAGCAGACCAATGAACAACCGACCGCTAGGTACCGCATTGATTGCAGCCGCGCTGACATTGGCCGGCAGCGGCATCGCCCAGGCACAGGATGCACTGACCGCGCCGCAGGTGCGTGCGCACCTTGAGTCGCAGGGCTATACCAACGTCAAGGACGTCAAGTTCGATGACGGCATGTGGGAGGCCGATGCAACCAGCGCAGATGGCAAGCAGGTCGACGTGAAGATCGACCCGCGCAATGGCACCGTTTACCCGGACAAAGCGGTATCGCAGCTGAGCGAGGCAGATATCCGCGCACAGCTCGCCGGCGCCGGCTACACCGGCGTCAGCGATGTAAAGCTGGATGACGGCATGTGGAAGGCCAAGGGCCGAACCGCCAGCGGGGAGAAGGTCGAGGTGCGTTTGGACCCGGCGACCGGCGCGGTGGTTGCGCAGGAAAAGGAGTAACCCAATGTGAACTCAGGGCTGCACGCACCGCCCCTCCCCTTTGGCGTAGCCAAGGGGAGGCTGGGAGGGGGTAGCTTTTGCTGTTGCTTGCAGGGTTTCAAACGCAACAACCGAAGCTCAACAGCCAACCCCTCCCCAGCCCTCCCCTTCGCTACGCGAAAGGGAGGGGGCAAAAGCCCCTCCCCTTTGGCGCAGCCAAGGGGGAGGTTGGGAGGGGGTAGCTTTTGCTATTGCTTGCAAGGCTTCAAACGCAATAACCGAAGCTCAACAGCCAACCCCTCCCCAGCCCTCCCCTTCGCTACGCGAAAGG
>NZ_DAMBKV010000001.1:181526-213472 GCF_032066555.1 Stenotrophomonas sp. | reverse complement strand
TTGCAAGGCTTCAAACGCAATAACCGAAGCTCAACAGCCAACCCCTCCCCAGCCCCCTCCCCTTGGCTTACGCCCAAAGGGAGGGAGCAGATCAGCCTTCCAGATTGATCCAGGTCGCCTTCATCTCGGTGTATTTGTCGAAAGCGTGCAAGGACTTGTCGCGGCCATTGCCTGATTGCTTGTACCCACCAAACGGCGCAGTCATGTCGCCGCCGTCCCAATAGTTCACCCATACGCTGCCCGCTCGCAGGCCACGCGCAAGCCGATGCGCACGTGATACGTCGCGCGTCCATACGCCGGCCGCCAAGCCATACTCGGTGTCATTGGCCAACTGCAAGGCGTGCTGCTCGCCATCGAACGCGATCACCGACAGCACCGGGCCGAATATCTCCTCGCGGGCGATGCTCTGTTGCGGACTGACTTCATCAAACACCGTCGGTTCGATGTAGCACCCGCCAGCAACGACATCCGCACGTTTGCCACCCAGCAATAGCCGCGCGCCTTCCGCGCTACCTTTCTCCACGTAACCAAGCACGCGCTGGGTCTGTGCTTCATCCACCATCGCACCCATGGCTGCCTTCGGCTCGAACGGATGCGCAGGTTGCATATGCCGGCCATGCTCGATCACCTTGGCGACAAACGCGTCCTTGATCGAACGCTCCACCAGCAGACGCGAACCGGCCGTGCACACTTCACCCTGGTTGTAGAAGATCGCGCTCGCCGCCGCCTCAGCTGCTTTGTCCAGATCATGCGCATCGGCAAACACGATGTTCGGGCTCTTGCCGCCGCATTCCATGTAGGCGCGCTTCATGTTGGACAGACCTGCACATTGCAGCAGCCGCTTGCCAACCGCAGTGGAGCCGGTGAACACCAAGCCATCCACGTCCATATGCAGCGCCAGCGGCTCGCCGGCGCCCTTGCCAGTGCCGGGCACCACGTTGAACACACCATCCGGAACACCGGCTTCGCTCACCAGCTCGGCGAAGCGCAAAGCGCTCAAAGGCGACCTCTCCGAAGGCTTGAGCACCACCGAATTGCCGGCCGCCAGTGCCGGCGCGATCTTCCAAGCTGCCATCAGCAAAGGGAAATTCCACGGCACGATGGCGCCGACCACGCCCAGTGGCTCGCGCGTGATCAAGCCCAATTCGTTGGCACCGGTCGGGGCAACTTCGCCGTACAACTTGTCCACCGCCTCCGCCGTCCACTGGATGCAGCGGATCACCCCACCGATATCCACCTGCCGTGCCTGCGCCACCGGCTTGCCCATGTCCAGGGTCTCGAGCAGGGCAAGTTCATCGGCATGCGCCTCCACCAGGGCCGCCAACTTCAACAAGACCTGCTTGCGCCTGGCCGGCTTCAGTGCTGCCCAATGCCCCGCACTGAAACTGCGACGCGCCGCCGCCACCGCATGATCGATGTCGACCTGGCCAGCATCGGCGATCTGGCCCAGCACGCGCCCGTCAATCGGGCTGATGCAGTCGAAAGTGGCACCCGATGCGGCGTCCACGTACTGCCCATTTATGAACGCGCGGGTGCGCAGCGACATACGGTCGGCAAGGCTCTGCCACTGTTCACGGATATGGGGCGTGTTCATGAGGTTTTCCCGGTTGCGAAGGCTTTGTCGCTGGCGTTCATGGTACGCCGACCACCGCAGGGCACCGACACGGACCTGTTATTTTCCGCAATTACAAGGGTTGGCCCCGGCTCGTGCTGGCTTCACAATGCCGCTCCACGTTTCTGGCAGCGCTCATGGACATCATCGTCAACGAAGAACTCAAGGCCTATATCGATCCGCTCACGCAGGACGAGCACGACGCGCTGGAGCGCAGTCTGCTGGCCGAGGGTTGCCGCGACGCACTGGTGCTGTGGGGCGATGTACTGATCGATGGGCACAACCGTTACGGCATCTGTTCCAAGCATGGCATCCCGTTCAACACCGTGCAGAACACCCGCTTCAAGTCCATGGATGACGTGCACCTGTGGATGATCGAGCAGCACCTGGGCCGGCGCAGCGTCTCCGATTACCAGCGCGGCGTGCTCGCCCTGCGCAAGCGCGACATCCTGGAAACCCGCCGTCGGGCTGAACAGGAGCAACTGCGCCGTGAGAGCGACGGTGAAGCTGCGATCAACGACGCCAACAGCGATGCCGACACCCCGCCGTGGGAGCCCGCGCCCAAGCTGTCCAAGGCCGATCTGGCCCGCGAAGCCAAGCTCAGTCCCAGCCAGGTGACGATGATCGAGAAGATCCACGAGCACGCCGCCGCCGAGGTGATCGAGGCGATGCGCGTGGGCGCGATCTCGCTCAGTGCCGCCGCCACCGTGGCCAGCCTGCCGGAGGAAGAGCAGCGCGCGGCAGCCCGTGGCGGCAAGGATGAACTGAAGCAGGCCGCCAAGCGCGTGCGCGATGCCAAGCGCAAGCCCAAGCCTGCACGCGAAGATGCCGATGACGAAGGACAGCCGCTGAGCATGGCCGAAGCGGATGGCCTGGATGGCGCCGCCGAAAGCCCGGAAATGCAGGCCCTGCGCCAGCGCGTGGCTTCGCTCACCGCCGAGAACCAGGCCCTGCGCATGGAATTGGATGCCCTGCGCGCACGCATGCTGGCCGCCCAGGCAGAAGAGCCCATCGACGCTTGATTGCACTGAGCCGGCCGCCTAGGCTGCGTTCATCCCTGCAAGGAGCATGTGATGGCCTCGGCCTCCCCCGAACTTGAAGCTTTTGTCCGCGATGCCTTGATGCGCGGACACAGCCGCCAGCAGGTCAGCAGCGCGCTGCTGGCCGCCGGTTGGAGCGAACAGCAGATCAGCGGCGTGCTCGGCGGTTGGGCCGACGTGGATTTCCCGCTACCGGTACCACGCCCACGCGCCTCGCTGTCGGCTCGCGAAGCCTTCGCCTATCTGGTGCTGTTCAGTACCTTGTACTTCTTTACCTGGAACCTGGGCAGCCTGCTGTTCCAGCTTATCCAGTACGCCCTGCCCGACCCGGCTGATCCCGATTGGCAGCTGATGCGCTTGAGCGGAGGTATCCGTTGGGCGATCTCGGCCCTGGTCATCGCCTTCCCGGTGTTCGTCTTCGCCGCCCACCGCGTCAGCCGCGACGTGGACAGGCATCCGATCAAGCGGTTGTCGCCGGTACGCCGCTGGCTCACCTATTTGACCCTGTTCGTGGCGGCCACCGTCCTGA
Organism: Stenotrophomonas sp.; assembly: GCF_032066555.1. Taxonomy (GTDB): domain Bacteria; phylum Pseudomonadota; class Gammaproteobacteria; order Xanthomonadales; family Xanthomonadaceae; genus Stenotrophomonas. The sequence continues at coordinate 210,291 of NZ_DAMBKV010000001.1, read as the reverse complement.
TCGGCGACCTCACCGCCCTGGTCTTCAATCTGCTCGGTGGCGACCTCAGCCTGCGCTTTGTGCTCAAGGTGCTGGTGGTCGGCGCCATCGCCGGCACGGTGTTCGGTTACTACCTGTGGGACCTGCGCCAAGAGGAGGTCGAGGCATGAGCCGCACTGCTTGGGGCACCCGCGTACTCTGGGCGACCGGCATCGTCACTGCAGCCGCAATTGCAGCCGGTGTCTGGGTGATCGATTCACCGTCGCAGCAACGACTCAAGCGGCTGGATGAGGCGCGCGTATCGCATCTGCGCACGCTGGAAATCGCAGCCGGCAACTACTGGCGCGAGAACGATGCGCTGCCGCCGAACATCCTCGCGCTGGCCGCGCAACCCGGCATGGTCCTGACCTACAAGGATCCCGGCGGTGGGCCCGACTACCGTTACCGCGCCCTGGATCCCACCCATTACGAGTTGTGCGCGCAGTTCGATACCAGCACCGCGGACGGCCCCCAGCGTGCCGGCGAATGGGCGCACCCTGCAGGCAACCACTGCTTCCGCCGGGCGGTAAGCGCAAAGGACAGCGACTAAGCCGTGAGCCCACAGGACGATCCGCGCCGCGCGCAGTTGCGCCGCCTCAAGTTGTACGCGGTGGCAATGCTGCTGGCGATGCTGGCGGGCTTCGTCGTCAGCCACATCAACGGCGAACGCGGCATTTGGGCGTGGGTGGGTGCCTTCTGTGAGGCGGCCACGGTGGGCGCCCTGGCGGACTGGTTCGCGGTCGTGGCCTTGTTCCGGCGACCGTTGAACCTGCCGATTCCGCATACGGCCATCATTCCGCGCAACAAGGAACGCATCGCCGACAGCCTGGCGGTGTTCGTCCGCGACCATTTCCTGGAGCCGGAAGCACTGCTGGCCAAGCTGAAGGTGTTCGACCCCGCCACCCGCCTGGGCGAATGGTTGGCGCAACCGGCGCAGGCCAGGATGCTGGCCGGGATGGCACGCGGCTGGGCGGTGCAGGCATTGGACCTGCTCGACGAGGCGGCAGTGCGTCGTTCCATCCAGGGCTTCGTGGTGGCGCAGCTGAGGCAATGGAACGCTGCGGGAACCGCAGGTGAACTGCTGGGTCTGCTGACTGCCGACAACCGCCACCAGCGCGTGCTCGATGAAGGGCTTACCCGCATCGCCCATTGGCTGGACAACGACAAGGTACGACAACAAGCCTCGGCCTTGATCGTGCGTTACATCCGCAAGGAATGGCCCAAGCTGGCCAGCACCGTGGATTGGGTCAAGCCCATCGACGAGATCGGCGATTCACTGGCCGACAGGCTGGCGCGCGCCGGTCTGGAAGAGCTGCAGGCGATCCTGTCGCAGCCCGAGCATCCACTGCGGCAGGACTACGCTGCATGGATCGCCGATTACATCCGCCGCCTGCGCGACGATCCCGCCTTGGCTGCGAAAGTGGACGCACTGAAGCAGCAGGTGATCGATCACCCAGCGGTGCAGGAATATGTGCAGGGCTTGTGGCAGCGCGTGCATGACTATCTGCGCACCGACCTGTCCCGCGAAGACTCGGTGCTGGCCGGCCACCTGGAACGCAGCCTTGGCAAGCTGGGCACCAGCATCGGCAGCGATCCGGCCCTGCGCGACGCGCTGAACCAGCACATGCTGGCGGGCGCGGAAAAGCTGACCAACCGCCTGCGCAGCGGCGTCACCAACCATATCGCCCAGACCGTGAAGGCATGGGATGAAAAGAAGCTGGTGGAGCAGCTGGAGCTCAGCGTCGGCCGCGACCTGCAGTACATCCGCTTCAACGGGACGCTGGTAGGCGGCCTGATCGGCCTGCTGCTGCATGCCCTGACCGGCTGGCTGAAGTTCTGACCCAGCCAACGTGGGACCGGCAACGCTTGTAGGAGCGGCGTAAGCCGCGAAGCCGGTTCCCTGTCAGGTCACCGCGTTTCCGCGATCCGCACGAGCCCAAGCGCATTTCCAGATTGCAACCAAACCGGTGATTGGACAGATCGTGAGCTTCGCGGCTGACGCAGCTCCTACACCAGCCGCGCTTCTTGTGGGAGCGGCGCAAGCCGCGAAGCTGAGATCCCATCCGGACGATACATGTCCTGCAATCCGTGCATTCCAACCACATCTCCGGATTGCGATCGAGCCAGTGATTGGACAGCTTGTGAGCTTCGCGGCTTACGCCGCTCCCACAAGCAATCCATGGCTCTTTTCTTTTTGACACTTGCCACGATGCACAACGCGATCCATGGAAGCCTTGAGAGATCACTTTCCTGCGCGAAAACATCGCACTCCAGAAAGTTCAACGCTCTCAAAAGACAATTTAGCTTGCCCTCACAAATAAGAATGGTTATCGTTACTAACTAGGCCGTACGCCCAGCCCCTCGCGGCAGCGATGCACCGCATCCACCCGCCAAGCCCCGTGTACCCCCGATAGATACCAAGCCGCGCGACCCCAATGGGCCGACGCGCAGCACATGCGGGCAGCACGCGGGAAACCTCTTCCGGCACCTCACACGCCAGTCGTGTAGCAGAGCCGTGGGCACTCCTCCTGTTGGCCGCACCACTTTCGCCACTCAGGAAACGCCGATGCATAACCCCCGTGCAACCACTCCGCTTTCGCTTTCACTGCTATCGACCGCGCTGGCGGTCGCTCTGGCTGGCAATCCGGCTTCCGCGCACGCAGAAGCACCGGCAGACAATGCAACCACGCTGGATGCCGTGAAGGTCGTCGCCGAAGGCGAGCTGGCGAACTCCTATACCGTCAAGCACGCCAAGACCGCGACCAAGCTGGACCTGTCACTGCGTCAGACGCCGCAGTCGGTCACTGTCATCACCCGTCAGCGGCTGGACGACATGGGTCTGTTCTCGCTGTCCGACGTGATGGGCCAGGTTACCGGCGTGCATGTGTCTGTCACCGACAGCGAGCGCATCAACTACGTCTCGCGCGGCTACAACATCACCAATTTCCAGGTCGACGGCATGCTCAACACGTTTGGTGGGTCGATCAAGACCAATACCGACAACGTGATCTACGAGCGCATCGAAGTGGTGCGTGGCGCCACCGGCCTGACCACCGGCGCAGGCGATCCGTCCGGCACCATCAGCTTCGTGCGCAAGCGCCCTACCGACACCGTGCAGATGGGCGCAAACCTGACGCTCGGCCGTTGGGGCAACCAGCGCATGGAGTTCGATATCGGCGGCCCGGTGGCCTGGGACGGCCGCATCCGCGCCCGTGCGGTCGCCGCCAAGCAACAGAGCGACTCGTTCCGCGATGTCTACAAACTCGACAAGAACGTGTTCTACGGCATCATCCAGGCCGACGTCAGCAACAGCACCCTGCTTGAGCTCGGCTACGAGTACCAGTCACCGGAGACCTCCGGCGTGACCTGGGGCGTGGTGCCTTACTGGGGTGTGGACGGCAAGCCGGCCAAGCTGCCGCGCTCAACCAACCTGTCGGCATCGTGGAGCCAGTGGCCGATCGTCGAGAAGACCAGCTTCGCCCGCATCGAGCAGCAGCTCGGCGCCGGCTGGGCGTTGAAGGGCAGCTTCACCCACGCCGACCGTGAAACCGATGGCAGCGTCTGGTACGGCGCCAATGGCTTCCCGCGCCCGGATGGCACTGGCGTCACCGCCTACCTCTCTCACTTCGCCGAACAGAGCACGATGGATGTGTTCGACGTGAACGTCGGTGGCAACTTCAAACTGTTCGGCCGCGAGCACGAGCTGGTGTTCGGTCTGGGCGAGTCCGTGCGCAAGGGCGAGTACCCGTCCATCACCATCCCCGACTATCCCGACGACTACGCGCAGGTGCCGGACTGGCGCAACTGGACCGGCAACATCCCGGAACTGCCGATCGTCCGCAACGGCTACCTGGGTTCGGAAGATGAATTGAAGCAGCGCGCTGCCTATGTCGCCGCCCGCCTGCAGTTGGCTGACCCTCTATTGGCCGTCGCCGGTGCCCGCTACAGCACCTGGGAGACCAAGACCTGGCGTTACAGCTACGACACCGCCGGCAACCGCACCGGTACCACCCGCACTGGCTACAAGCCGGAGAACACGCTTACCCCGTATCTTGGCCTGATCTACGACATCAACAAGTACTTCAGCGCCTACGCCAGCTATACCGACATCTTCCAGCCGCAGAACTACCGCGACAAGAACAACAGCTACCTGGAGCCGGTGGTCGGCGACATGTGGGAAGCCGGCTTCAAGGCTGAATTCTTTGATGGCCTGCTCAATACCTCGGCCGCCATGTTCAAGGGCGTCAAGGACAACGTCGCCGAACTGGACGACAGCGTACCGGTGAACTCGTTGCCCGATGGTTCCAGCGCCTACCGTTCCACCGGCAAGGGCAACAAGGTCAAGGGTTGGGAAGTCGAAGCACAGGGCAGCCTGGGCGAGCATTGGAACCTGTCGGCCGGCTTCGCCCATACCACCACTTACAGCCAGGCAGGCGTTCGCCAGAACACCACCACCCCGGTGGACACCTTCCGCCTCAACACCAGCTGGCGTCCGGGCGGTGCCGAAGGTCGCTTCTGGCTGGGCGGCGGCGCCACCTGGCAGAGCGAAATCTGGCGCAACAGCAGCAAGCCCGCCGCCGACTACCTGACCAGTGGCCGCACCGTAAGTGCGCGCATCACCCAGGACTCGTTCTACCTGCTGAACCTGTCGGCGGGCTACCGCTTCAACCAGAACTTCAGTGCTCAGCTCAACGTCAACAATCTGCTGGACAAGGCGTACTTCAGCAACGTGGGCTTCTACAACGGCGTGTACTGGGGTGAGCCGCGCAATGTGCTGCTGACCCTGCGCTGGAAGCTCTGATCCCTCCAGGGAAACCACTGCGACGCAGTGGCGGCCAGGGACGGCCGACTTACACCACGCCACCGGCACCGCCGGTGGCGTCCGTATTGATCCGACTATGCAGGTCTCCGTGGACAGCACGCCTCTCGCCAGCCCCTGGTACACCCGTTTTGGCAGTTTCCTCGCACGCCCCTGGCTGGGTGTGTTGTCGCGCTCGCTGGCCGCCATCGTTGGCGGCTATGCCTTGGCCGCCACTTGTTCGATGTTCTTCGCGGTGGCCTTGCCGATCGCCCGCAGCCAGGCGGTGCTGACCGGCATGCTGGTCGCCATCGTGTTGTGCGCCTGCGCCGCGTTGTGGGCGTTCGCCACCCGCAGCGCTTTGCGTGCCTGGGTCGGCATCCTGGTCCCGACCGCGCTGTTGTGGCTGGGTACCCAGTGGTTGGGAGCTGCCGCATGAAGAACGGATTCCGCCAATCGATGGCGTGGCTGCATACATGGACCGGTTTGCTGGTCGGTTGGTTGCTGCTGCTGATCTTCATGGCTGGCACCGCCAGCTATTACCGCGAGGAGATCAGCCGCTGGATGCGGCCTGAGCTGCCGCGCAGCACGGTCAGTGCCGACCAGGCCGCCGCCAATGCACTGGCCTTCCTGCAGCACAAGGCACCGCAAGCCGAAAGCTGGAATGTCAGTTTGCCCGACACACGCAATCCGACCATGCGCACGTTCTGGCGCAACCCCGAATCCATGGTCAAACCGCCAGCCGAGGGTGAGAAGCGTCGCCGTCGTGGCGGCGGCCGCTTTGGCGACGCCACCCTCGATGCCAACACCGGCCAGGAAGTCAGTGCGCGCGAAACCCGTGGTGGCGATTTCTTCTATCGCCTGCATTTTGACCTGCACTACATCCCGGTGATCTGGGCACGCTACATCGTCGGTTTCTGCGCGATGTTCATGCTGGTGGCCATCATCAGCGGCGTCATCACCCACAAGAAGATCTTCAAGGACTTCTTCACCTTCCGTCCGCAGAAGGGACTGCGCTCCTGGCTGGACTTCCACAACGTCAGCGCGGTGATGGCACTGCCCTACCACGCCATGATCACCTACACCGGCATCGTCACGCTGATGTTGCTGTATCTGCCCTGGGGGGTGAAAGTGGCCTACCCGAACGACGAGGATGCGTTTTTCAGCGAGGCCTTCGCGCGCATGGCCGAGGTCGAAGGGCCGGCCCAAGGCCGCGCCGCGCCGTTGCCGATCCAGCAATTGCTGGACAGCGCGCGCATGCACTGGAATGGCGCCGAGGTTGCCGGCTTCGTGATGCATCGCCCGGGTGCGGCCAATGCAGTGATCGACATCCAGCAACGCGACGGCAAACGCCTGACCATCGACACCCCTTCGCTGCGCTATGACGCCGTCACTGGCGAGCTGCTGGACACCAGTCCGGGGGCCGGCGCTGCCACCCGAACCCGCGGTGTGATGTATGGCCTGCATCTGGCGCGCTTCGCCGATTGGGGACTGCGCGCCCTGTTCTTCATCTCCGGGCTGATCGGCTGCCTGATGGTGGCCAGTGGCGTGGTGCTATGGGCGGTGAAGGAAAGGCCCAAGCATGCCAAGTCCGGCAGGACCGGCCTTGGCCTGCGTCTGGTCGATGCCTTGAACATTGGTGCGGTAGCCGGCCTGCCGATTGCCTTTGCCGCCTATTTCTGGGGCAACCGCTTGCTGCCGCTGCAGATGGCCGAGCGCCCGGCAGCCGAAGCCAATGTGTTTTTCTGGGCCTGGGGCGCCGCCCTGCTGGCGGCGTTCATCTGGCCCAAGCGGATGATGTGGGCCTGGCAGCTGTACCTGGGCGCGGCGCTGTTTGCCTTGATCCCCCTGCTCAATGCCTCGACCACGAATGCGCATCTTGGCGCGAGCATTGCCGCCGGCGACTGGGTATTGGCCAGCTTCGACCTGTGCATGATCGCCTTCGGCGCGATGCTGGCCTACTGCGGCTGGCGCATGCAGCACTGGCAGCCACCGTTGAGTGCCGCGGAGAAAAAGCGCAGGCAACAAGCGGCTGCGGAGGCGAGCGCATGATGCTGCTTGTCCTGGGTTTGTCGTTCGCCGCCTTTGTTGCGCTGTCCTTTGCGATGGAAAAGCACCAGTTGGACCTTTACGGCAAGGCTGCTGCGAGCACTGCACGCATGCAGCTGTGGCGCTGGTTAGGCTGGGGCCTGCTGACCGCCGCATTCGCGCTGTGCGTGTGGCGACACGGCTGGGCGCTGGGGCCGGTGTGGTGGTTGGGTGCGATGACGGTCGCCGGCCTGCTATTGGCTTTCGGCCTGTACCCCTACCGGCCGCGCTGGATAGCCCCTTTGGCGTGGGTGTTGCCGGTAGCGGGATTGGCGGCAGCAAGCTTGATTTAGTGCCGAGCCATGCTCGGCTGGGGCATTACCGAGCAAAGCAAAAGCACCCCTCCCCAACCCTCCCCTTCGCTGCGCGAAAGGGAGGGAGCACCGGTAGAGCCGAGCCATGCTCGGCTGGGGCATTATCGAGCAAAGCAAAAGCCCCCCTCCCCAGCCCTCCCCTTCGCTGCGCGAAAGGGAGGGAGCACGGTGGGCGGCGGTTTTATCGGGCAGGCCTCTGCCGAGCATGGCTCGGCACTACCGGCGAGCGCTGAGCATGGCTCGGCACTACAGGTGCGGCGGTTTAGACCCGGCGCAGTTCCCAGGCGCGGTGGATGCGGGCATTGCGCTCGAAATCCGGGCCGATGGTCTGCGCGGAGATTTCGCGGCAATGCGCGAACTCGGCAATGGCGTTCTCTTCCAGCTTGAAGCGGCGGAAGTTGTTGGAGAAATACAGCACGCCATCGGAGGTCAGCCGCGCCATCGCTGCACGCAGCAGGCGCACATGCTCGCGCTGGATGTCGAAATCGTCGGCACGCGCCGAGTTGGAGAAGGTCGGCGGGTCGCAGAAGATCACGTCGTAACGGTTTTTCTCCGCTTCCAGCCAGGTCACCGCATCGGCCTGCACCAGGGTGTGCTGGCTGCCGCCCTTGCCGTTGAGCGCGAGGTTGTCGGCACACCATTGCAGGTAGGTACCGGACAGATCCACGCTGGTGGTCGAGCTGGCGCCAGCAACCGCCGCTTCCACGCTGGCCACGCCGGTGTAGCAGAACAGGTTGAGGAAGCGCTTGCCGCGCGCTTCCTGCGCCATATGCGTGCGCAGCGGGCGGTGGTCCAGGAACAGGCCGGTGTCCAGGTAATCGAACAGATTCACCCGCAGCAGCGCATCGTTCTCGCGCACCAGGATGAACTCGCCGCGCTGCTCGAAACGACCGTACTTGCTGCCGCCCTTGCCACGCTCACGTGACTTCAGGGCGACCTGTTCGGCCGGCACCTGGAATACCTCGCGCGCGGCGGCCAGCAGTTCGTTGCGACGTCGGCGCACGTCCACGTCCGGAATGGTGGCCGGCGCGGCGTATTCCTGCACATGCAGGAAGGTGCGGTTCTTGCCACCGTCTTCGCGGTAGACGTCGATGGCCGCCGCGTATTCCGGCAGATCGGCGTCGTAGGCGCGGAAGCAGGTGATGCCTTCGCGGTTCAGCCAGTTCTTGAACTTCTTGAGGTTCTTGCGCAGGCGGTTGGCCACCATCTGCGCGCCTTCGCTGAGTTCGCGCGGCTGGCCGGCGTTCTCACGCTCGGGCACGGCAATCGGGTCACAGACGATCAGCGCGCATTCGATGGCGCCGTTGAACATCTGGTACTTCTTGGCCGCACGCAGGCCGGTGGCGAAGGCCAGGTCGGCGCTGCCGCACAGCAGGCTTGCACGCCAGGTCGGCACCGCACGCTTGAGCGCATCACCAATACGGCGATACAGCACGGTGTCGGCGGCCAGGCGTTCATCGTAAGGGGGATTGCAGACCACGCAGCCGGTTTCCTGCGGCGGCACCTGCACGTCGGCCACGTCCCGCACGCCGAACCAGATGGCCTCGCTGACGCCCGCCACCTCGGCGTTTTCCTTGGCCGCACGGATTGCCGCCGGATCGATGTCGCTGCCGTGGATGACCTGCTTGAGCGCGGCACGACCGGCCTGCTCGCGCTCGCGCGCTTCGGCCATCAGTTCCTTCCACTGCGCCTGGTCAAAACCACGCCAGCGGCTGGGCGGGATGCTGCCGTGGCGCTGCAGGCCCGGCGCAACATCGGCGGCCATCAAGGCGCCTTCGATCAGCAAGGTGCCGCTGCCGCACATCGGGTCGAGCAGGCCACCGCCTTCGGCATGGATCTTCGGCCAGTTGGCGCGCAGCAGCACGGCGGCAGCCAGGTTTTCCTTCAGCGGCGCGTCGTTCTGCGCCATGCGCCAACCACGGCGGTGCATCGGGCCACCGCCCAGGTCGATGGAGATGGTGGCCCTGCCCTTGCGCAGCGACAGGTTGATGCGCACATCCGGGAACTCGACGTTCACCGACGGCCGCTCCATGCCCTGGTCACGCAGGCTGTCGACCACGCCGTCCTTGACCCGCTGCGCGGCAAAGCGCGCGTGGGTAATGGCGGTGCCGGACACATGCGCGTCCACCGACAGGGTCAGCTCCGGGCTGATGTGCTGGTCCCACGGCATTGCCGCCACGCCCTGGTACAGCGAGTTCTCGTCCGGGCAGTCGAATTCCTGCAGCGGCCACAGCACGCGGCTGGCCAGGCGCGACCACAGCACCACCCGCTGCGCGTCGCGCAGCTCGCCCTCGGCATTGACGCCGGCAATGGTGGCGGTCGCCCGCGGCAGGCCCATCGCCAGCAGTTCGTCGGCGAGCAGGTATTCAAGGCCCTTGGCGCAGGAAACAAAGAAATTCACGGGAGATATCAACTTTCGAAGAGGGAATCGGGCCAGCCAGGCGGGCAGGCACGGTGGCCGGCCCCGGGGCATCCAGGGCCGCTATTGTAGGCAGTTGCCCGCCGCGCCGTCGGAATCGGCCGGCAGCGGCGTTCACAAACCGCGCAGCAAGGCCTCGAAGGCCTGCGCCGAGGCGTCCACATGGCGCATCAGGCGGTGGCCGTCATCGACCAGCAGCAGCCGCGCCCTGCGCTCGGCGGCCCAGGCGATCACCTCGGCGGCCGGGATCAGTTCGTCGTTCCAGGCGTGGACCACGCTGATCGGCACCGACGCCGCGTCCAGCGCCGGCATCGGCCCCATCGTGGTGGGCGGCACCATCAGGAACAGCCCGGCCACCGGCACCTGCAGCGAGGTGATCGCCGAGATATAGGCGCCCAGGCTGGATCCGCCCAGCACCAGCGGGCCACGCGTCGCCATCTCGGCCGCGCGTTCGACCAGCCGCTGCAGGCGCGCCGGCACATCGCCGACCCGGCTGATCTCGTGCCTGGCGTCCAGGTCGGTGTAATCCGGGCGTTCGTGGCTCCAGCCCAGGCGTTCAGCCACTTCGGCCAGCGCGGTGACCTTGGTGGCGTCGGGGCCGCTCTCGAAGCCGTGCGACAGGATGCAGTGGCCGCGACTCATGGCTGGCGGCAGGTCATGGGGAAATTCATGGGTGAATGCTAGCATCCACCCATGCACCTGCCGCCGCCCATCATCGCCAAACCGCTGCCCTACGAACACCTGCTGGCGCAGCGCAAGCCCACCGACATCGACCTGGTGGTGATCCACTGCACCGAACTGCCGGACCTGGCCACCGCCCGTGAGTATGGCGAGCGTGCCCTGTACGACAACGGCAGCGGCAACAGCGGCCATTACTACATCGACCGCGACGGCAGCATCCAGCAATACGTGGCCCTGGACCGGGTGGCCCACCACGTGCGTGGCATCAACCCGCGTTCGATCGGCATCGAGCTGGTCAACAACGGGCGCTGGCCGAACTGGTTCGACTCCAACCACCAGAGCATGACCGAGCCCTACCCGGAAGCGCAGATTGCAGCGCTGGTACGCCTGCTGGAGTGGTTGCCACAGGCAGTACCGTCACTGCGCTACATCGCCGGCCACGAGCAATTGGATACCGCCCTGGAACCTGCCAGCGACAATTCCAGCCTGAGTGTGCAACGCAAACTCGATCCCGGTCCGCTATTCCCCTGGGAGCTGGTGCTGCGTGCCGTCGAGCTGCAGAGAATGCCGGGCTGACTGCTGTCCCGGCAGCTGCCTACTGCGGCAGGTACTGGAATTTCTCGCCCGCCGTCACCGCCAGATCAAGCCGGTTGATCGCAGGTGCGATCGGGCAAACCACATGCGGGGTGAACGCGCAGGGGGGATTCTCGGCACGATTGAAGTCCAGTTCCACGACGCCATCCGTGGGCATTTCCGCATACACATAACGCGCACCGCCATACGTCTCGCGGCCGCTGGTGCGGTCGGAAAGCAGGAAGAACAAGCGCCGCGACGGCGGTGCGGACTCATCCAGCACCGGCTGCAGGTGATAGCTGCGCCCGCCAATCTCGAACACCGCCTCGCCCGGCACCAGCGCCGGCAACGGCGTGCCGATCGAGGTCAGCAGGACGGCCTGTTTGGGTGCCGGGAACGGCCGCCATTGCGCGCGGATGTTCCATTTCGGGTCGACTGGAAAGTGTTCGATGCCGCTGAATCCCAGCCGTCGCGGCGACTGCGGATCGCGATAACGCCACCCCAGGATGCTGCCGGTGCGCACCAGGTAGAACTCCGCGTCCCCCACTTGAACGCGACTGGCCTCATTGACATGGGCGACGCCGGGAATCAGGACCGCCCGCAACAGCGGCTCTCCCGCCATCTGGGCGCCAGCGCGCGCATCCGCAGCGATTGTTGCCAGGCCCTCGCGGTCCACCTGCAGCATCCCCAGCTCGGCCGGGCCACCGGGCAGTACCACGTCATTGGCGGCGGCACTGCCCACGCTGTACGTCCCGGCCTTGAGGCGGCCGGAACCGGTGTAGCTGAGCCAGCCATCGGGCGCACGCAGGCTGGCCAGACGCTTCGCCCGCCACTGCTCCACATCACGCAGGTATTGACGCGCAGCATCGCCCGACAAGCCATTGCCGGGCGCATTGCATGCCCCCAGAACCGCCGCCAACAACGCCACCGCTAGCCATTTCAATGAACGCACGCTTCCCCCGAAGCATTCATACCTATCGGCACCGCCCCCACTACGCGGCGTACTGACAACTCAGGCGGTAGCCACCGGCCTGCCTGCATCGCTGCACCAGCCACTCCAGGAATCACTGAACACCCGCAGCCCCGGCATCCCGGCATGCGCGAACGCCAACGCCAAATGGCATGCGGTAACCCCCGAACCGCACATCACGGCCACCTGTGCCGGCGCCTGCCCTGACAGCAGCGGCGCCAATTCCGCACGCAGCTCCTGCACGGGTCGGAAACGACCATCACGCAGATTCATGCCGAACGGTCGGTTCAACGCTCCCGGCACATGCCCGGCCACCGGATCCAAGGGCTCGACTTCGCCGCGATAACGCTCGCCGGCACGCGCGTCCAGCAACCACGCCGGCGTCTGTGACAAGCGCGCCTGCACTTCATCGACACTGACCACCTGGGCCATATCAAACCGCCCGGGGTAGGCCGGCAAGGCGGGAACCGCAGCCGGGGTCGCATCCAATGCATGCCCCGCTGCCTGCCAAGCGGCCAGGCCGCCATCAAGTACAGCGACCTTGTGGTGGCCGATCAGGCGCAGCAACCACCACAGGCGCGCTGCGGCCATGCTGCCATCGGCCGCATCGTAAACCACCACCTGGGTATCCGGCCCGATCCCCCAGTCGCCGAGGCGTGCGGCAAAAACCTCGCTGTCCGGCAGTGGATGCCGGCCATGCCCTTGCTTGCGCATGTCCGACAGGTCGCTTTCCAGATCGGCATGGATCGCACCGGGAATATGCCCCGCCGCGTAGCCGGCCGCACCGGCGTTCTTGTCGGCCAGCGAATAGCGCGCGTCGACCACCCGCAGCGCGGTACTGGCGGTGGCGCGTGCGTCGACCACGCGCCATTCGGGTCGGGCCAGGGCGTGGGCCAGGTCCGCCACATCAATCAACGTGGTCCACGAATAAGCGGTCGCGCTCATGCCTGCTGCTCCAATCGACGGCGAAGGTTGTAGAGGATGGCTGCAGTCGCGCCCCAGATGCGCTGCCCGGGCCAGCTGTATTCCATGACATGACGGACACGTCCGCCATGCTCGATGTCCACCCTTCGCAGATTTGCCGGGTCCATCAGGTAATCCAGCGGTACTTCAAAGACCTCGGCCACCTCGCCGGGCTCAGGCCGCGCAATGAATGCCGGATCCACCACCGCGACTACCGGCGTCACCCGGAACCCGGTAATGGTGATGAAGGGATCCAGGTAGCCCAGGGCCAGCACCTGGCTGCGGGCCAAGGCGATCTCCTCGTCACTCTCGCGCAGAGCGGCGGCCAAGGGGTTGCGATCGACGGTTTCGATGCGGCCACCGGGAAAACCCACTTGTCCACCGTGGTTGCGCAGTGCTTCGGTGCGTCGGGTCAATATCACCTGGGTCCCCTGCGGCCGCGGCACCAGTCCCGCCAATACTGCCGCTTCCACCGGCGGCCCGGGGGGCAACAGATCTTCCAGTTCGGAACGGTTCCAGCCCTGTCCAGTGGGTGCCTGGGTGAGTGGCATCAAGGCTTTCTGCAGCCGATCACGGTCCTGCAGCTGATCCGCAAATGCCGCGGCGTGTCGTGAGCGCCCTGGTAGTTCCTGTGTCATGACCCGACGCCGCTCGTCCTCGCTCATGCGCATCCAGCCACCGATCTCGGCACCACTGCGCCAGCAACCACGGCAATAGCCCTGCTCATCAAGCGCGCAGATGCCAATACAGGGGCTGGAGATGACACGAGCAGGAGCATCCATCAATTCAAACATCACGCTAGCGTAGCGCGAGGGGGACCCTGTGAACCAGCTTCCAGCGGCTGATCGCCCGCCTTTTGCGTTGCAACGATGGCAATGTCGGCGACGTCGACCACTCCCATTCAGCGAAACCGTTCGCCGAAGGTCCACATTTATTTTGTGATGCAGTTCAAATTGTGGTTGAGCGGCGGTTCATCTACGGGCACACTCCGATTGCCGACAGGGGGAACACGAACCATCCGATGCGCATGATGCGCGTTCGATCAGCGTGGCTGTTCGACACCCGCCTCGCCTGCATATGGATGGAGCCTTATCGCTTTTCACTCTGTAAGCGGAGCCCGGAAATGAGAATGGCAAAACCCTCCTTGTTGTTATCGGCGCTGGCCTTGACCGCCAGCCTTTCAGTACAGGCCCATGAGCCGCCAACGGACGACAACCCAAGTTCCCCTACCGAAAGCGGCATGGTTGCCGGCATCGATGCCAAGACCGGCAAACTGCGCAAACTCACGGATACTGAAATCAGGGCACTTTCCGACAAGGCCAACGCCATGCCGTCGGCAAGCCGCAGCGCCGCCGGAGCCAACGCCGCGTGGGCACGCATTCCGCAGACCGGCACCGAGGCCGCCAAGACCATACGGCTACAGAGCAACGGCATGAGCACCGCCGACCTGCCCCTGTCGGCAATGAATTCGTTGAGCATCGAACGCACTGCCACTGGCGAAGTGCGGATCCTGGAGAACGGCGACCCGCTTTCGCATGGCAGGCAGGAGGTGTCCGAATGAAGACCTTGCTGCTTTCGGCCGTCATCGGCACCTGCCTGCTCGGCGCCACCGCGCACGCCGCCATCATCACCCCCATCAACCAGGACCCTGCTGGCAAGGGCCTCAACGACCCCACCCTACGCGCACCGGAAGGCGGCAATCCCGGCAAGACGGTGGGCGAGCAACGCCGCATCGTCTATCAGTTCGCCGCCGATCTGTGGGGCGCTGTATTGCAGAGCGACGTGGAGACGTTCGTCGGTGCAAGTTTCCAGGACCTTGCCTGCACGGCTACCGGCGGCACACTGGGCTCGGCCGGCGCCTCATGGATCGCAACTACGCCACCGACAGCGACCGAACTGGGCATGATCTACCACGCCCCGTTGGCCAACGCCCTCAATGGCAGCCGCATCACCATCAGCAGTGCCGGCACCGACATCACCAGCCGCTTCAACAACAATCTGGGCGGCAGTAATCCCGATGGCACACCGTGCATGACCGGTTCGGGCTGGTATTACGGCCTGGACGGCAAAGCACCCGATGACCGGGTCAGCTTCCTCGACGTGGTGATGCATGAGATCGGCCACGGCCTTGGCTTCTCCGGCTTCGTCGGTTACACCACTGGCCGCCTGGGCGAACGCATCGGCATCCCGCAGTACTACGGGTATTCGGATGTCTATACCGAGAACGCCTTCGACAACCTTTCAGGCAAACGCTTCACCGAAGCCAGCATGACCAACGCGCTGCGCGCTACATCCATCAAGACCCGTGGTGCACCAGCCTGGAATGGCGCAACCACCAGGGCACAAACGCCGCTGTGGCTGGACCCGGCGGTGGTGCTGTCGGTCAACGGCAGCAGCGTGGTCACGCAGTTCTTCGGCACGGCCTCGTTTGGGCCGCCAGCTACTCCGGCCAACTTCGCCGGCGCAGTCGCCATTGCCAACGATGGCACTGGTGCCGATACCGCGGATGCCTGTGAAGTGATTCCTGCCGGCAGTCTCAGCGGCAAGGTTGCCTATATCAATCGGGGCGGTTGCGCATTCGAGATCAAGGCGGCCAACGCCCAGGCAGCGGGTGCAGTCGCGGCGATCATTGGCAATGTTGCCAGTTCCGGCGACCCGGGCACCGCACCCGGCATGGCCGAAGACCCCAGCGTCAACGCCACCATTCCGACCCTGAGCGTCAATCTCGCCGATGCCAACCTGATCAAGGCTGCCGCACAGGCCGGTACCGCGTTGACCGCGTCGCTGGGAGAGGTTGCCGGACGCTACGCCGGTGCCGACGCCAGCGGACGCCCACTGCTGTACGCCCCGGCCGTGGTTGCCAGTGGCTCGACCTTCTCGCACTTCGAAAGCGTGCTGATACCGGATGCGTTGATGGAGCCAGCCAACAGCCCCAACACCGACGCCGGACGCATGGTCGACCTCACCCTGGCAGCTTTCGTCGACGAAGGCTGGAGCTTGAATGCAGGCACGGCACGCATCGGCAGCTGCGACACGGGGGTAAAGTTGTTCAAGAACCCGGGGTTGATTGCGGGCGCCAATGTGCAGGCACAGGACCGCCTTTGCCGCACCACCGCCAACGGCAACCGTGCGCTCTACCTGCGTTGCATGAACGATACCGCGGCTTCGTTGCGGGCGATCAACATGATCAGCACGGTGGAACAGGCCGGTATCCGCACGTGTGCGGCAAAGGTGACTTCGCCGTAAGCCAAAGGCACTGACAGTCGTGGACAACAGACCGGCGCCATCAAGGCGCCGGTTCTCATGCCGCGACATGCAGGGCACCTGCCCTATCCCTGTCGCTGCCTGTGCAAGACTTTTAACTGCCATGCCCTGGCGGCCGGGCATGCATACGGCAACAGCATCCAGCATGCCGCAGGCTTGATCAATCTACATCCCTACAGCTTTGCCACGCATTGCCTTGCCTTGGCCACCTCCAACGAAGTGAGCAGGGATTGTGCGTACAGCGCGCTGATGTGATCGTTCATGCAGCGCAACTGTTGGCTGCGATTATTCGCCGAGCTTGCCTTGCACAGATTGTTCTGCGCGACAAGGTTGGCACCAGGAATGAAAGAGTCCCGATAGACCGGCACCGTGGTGTCACAGCCGCCCAGCTTGGCAGTCCCGCTTCGGTTGGTTGGCCAGCCCATCTCCTCAAACATTTCCAGTGCCACGTCGATTGCCACATCGGCTCGGACTGACTTGGACTCTGCCGGCTCCATCAGGAAATCCGGAGTCATATCCGAGTCCACGTGCGAGAACGAGGATCCGGGCTGATACGTCGCCGGTGTAAACAGGCGCATGCTTTGCGTTGAATCCAATCCATAGAATCGATTGGCATCGGTCGCAAACCCCGCTGCCACCACGGCGGCTTCGCCGCGCAACAACCCACCCACCTCCTGGGTCACTGTAATCACCGGGATAGCCACCTGACTTGCCGCCGTGCCCGGCCCTGCAAGAAGCGGGGTTTCAGGCACATTGTTGGCAATGATCACCGCGACCGCACCATGATTCTGCGCACTCAACGCCTTCCTGGAGAATTCACACACGCCCCGATCAATCAGCACAACCTTGCCGGCCAGGGTCGGACCGTTGGCAATGGCCGGCTGCCCATCACTGCCATCACATCCCAAATGCGTATCAACCGCCCCCTGCCCGACGGCATCACTGACGAGAACAATCTCCCCCTTGAGCGGTGACAGGTCTGAACTACCGAAATCGGCGGGGACAAATTCATGCAGACCGGCAACAGGTGCGGTGATACTCAACAACTCTCGTTTTTCTGCCAACAATGCCGCCATTTGATTTGTTGCCCGCCCTTTCCACACGGTCTGCCCGGGCTTGGTAAGCGCCACTCCCATACGGGCATCGACAACCGAAAAATCGTTGTAGCTCATCGAATGCGTGTTTGACCACGCCAGACCATCCCATGGGCTCTTCGCCAGACGCAAGGCCAGGCTACCCAGGAACCGCGAGTTACCTGACGCACCAAGGCCATGACCCAACTCATGCATGATGACATTGAAGAAATTCGCCCGCTCCTGGGTATTGAACGGAGCATTGCCGGTGAGCCCGTAATACCACCCTTGGGTTCCCAAGGCCTGACAGGAGGGCGTGTCGATCGCCGAGCTGAAATTGGTCAGAATATCGTTGCTGCCGACCCCCAGGTCACGACTGGCCAACGCGTTTGCCAATGCAACCGGGTACTCGAAATCCGCCGCGCCACCGGCGCTCACCGCACTCGCTTTTGTCCGACTGATGGGCGCTGCCTGGCCGAGCACTATCCTTCCTGGCACGCACTCCAACGGTGCAAATGAGGCCTCCACTTTGATTTCGACAGCACTACTCAGCAGCGCCCCCCAGGTATCCATCGCGTACTGGTAAGCGATGGTTCGTTGCTGCCCAAGTGTCCGGCCAGGATTGCCGCCAATGGGGGCAGCCGGCGTTGGATCATTGAGCCCGATATTCGGACCATCCAGATTGACCAGCGTGATCCTTGCCTGCGCATGGGCCGCGTTGCCAACCGCGCAAAGTGACAAGGCAGTGCAGAGCGCAAGTAAATTCTTCTTCATCGTGTCATCCCCGGTCAGCGAGCAATTTTTTCATTGACGCCATGCGATGCTTTGGTACCGCCACCTCTGCTTGGCACCGCGAAGATCGGCTCAATTTCCTGCCGGGATGTCCTCACCAAGCCCGCACCATTGGTGTCTTCCGCTGCTTGCCGCAACGCCATCTCGGCTGTCTCCGGCATCCGCGCGAGCGCACGATTGAGGCCTTCCGAAGCCATACGATCGGCAGCAGAGCGTCGTACACCCGCCGCCTCGATACGGCGCTGCACATCCTGCGGCGTACTGCTTCCCGAACGTGAGCGCACCACATCAGCGGCCGTCATCGGCACCCCGATCAGTGCTGCGAAATCCGCCACGGGCTCGGGCACTGACTGCGCGAATGCGCTCCCAGCCAATGCGTAGAACACGCCGAATGCGGCACATGACACCCAAAGAGCGCCTTTAGTATCCCGTTGCATTTCGTCACCCCTTGTCTGGAACGCGATAAGCATGGCCGCGAACGGAAAGCCGAAATCCCATCGATGGACGATGCGACACCCATCGCCCGCTTACGCTCGGCCCAAAGTACTGACCGTCCTGCACCTTCGTTGGGTGTTGCGGCATTGCCTGCTGAACGACCTCGACGATGTACGCCCTGCATAGCCCGTCCCCTTACAGCCGACGGATCAAGCCGTGGCCTACCGCGCAGATCTTAGGCAGGCGGCCCGCAAAAAAATTGACATTTCTTCGTAGATCGCTGGCGTTGACGGGCTTACTCTCACTACCCGCCAGCCTGTGTGCAGGCGCGCCCAGATGAAGTCCGGCGGTCAGGTACAGGTGTCGTACCGAGGGCGGCTGAGGCAGCTGATGATGTTCGAGAATCCGGCCTTACCGTCAGCGCAAACATGCAGCCGCAGGATCGCTTGTACCGCACCGGTGCCCACAGTAGCCGCAACCAATACCCGTGCTGCATGAACGACACAGCAGTCGAACGCAGCGACGTTGGCATGACCAGCCCCGTCGAACCGACGGGTATCGGCAGCTGTGCGGCAAAGGTGACTTCGCCGCAACGCTGGCCGAGTGAACGTAACAGAGAGTGCCGGCGCCCACAGGACGCCGGCACTTTTGGTTATCCAGGCAAAGCCAAAGGCTGCGCGCACCTGAAGGGGCTTGGAGATGGCATCCAGATACGCGGCAATCGGCCGCATCGTCACACGATCTAGGGAGTTAAATTTCATCAATCTCCACATCAAATTCTGGCAACGCACTGTCTCGCTTTTGCCACTTCCAGCGGCGTGATCAACGTCTGTGCATGCAAAGAACTGATGTGATCATTCATGCAACGCATCTGTTGACTGCGATTGCCCTGCGAAGATGCCCTGCATAGATTGTTCTGCGCGACAAGATTGGCACCAGGAATAAACGAATCTCGGTAGACCGGCACGGTAGTGTCGCAGTTGCCCAGCATGGCAGTACCATTGCGATTGGTTGGCCACCCCATGTCTTCAAGCAGGTCCAAGGTCACGTCTATAGCTACATCCGCTCGCAGCGACCGGTTAATGGCAGGCTCCATCAACGCATTCGGCGTCATATCCGTATCGATGTGCGAGAACGACGAACCCTGTTGATAATCAGAAGGCGTATACAAGCGCGGATAGCCACCGGAGTCCAAACCATAGAATCGCTTTGGATCTTCGATAAAACCGGACACGAGCATTGGTGAGCCAACACGTAGCGCCGCCCCTACACCTTGGGTTACTGTAATTACCGGGATATTCACCTGACGTCCAAACGTGCCCCCTCCGGCCCTGAGCACAGATGTGGGAACATTATTGGCCAGAATCACCGCGATGGCGCCATGACGCTGTGCATTCAAGGCCTTGAGGCCATACTCACAACCGCCGCGATCAACAAGAACCACTTTCCCCGCCAAAGCAGCGGCATTGGAAATGGCCGGTTGCCCATCACTGCCGTCACATCCTGTGTGCATATCCACACCATCGGGGCCGACAACATCGTTGACCAGCACGATCTCCCCCAAGATTGCATCCAGGCGTTGATCTCCGAACCCGACTGTCTGGTAATCATGTCTCTGCAGCGCCGGCGAGCGGGTTATCAAAAGTCTCCGGTGTTCGGCCAACAACCCGGCGGTACGAGTAGCCTGCCTCCCTTTCCATACCGTCTCTCCATCAGCGGTGATAGCTTCGGCCAAACGGGGATCGGCAGACATTTCAAACTGGTTGTAATTCATCGAATAAATATTCGACCAAGCCTGTTCATCCCAAGGACTTTTTTGAACTCGCAGCCCCCAGGAGCCAGCCAGCATTGCAACCCCTTCCACGCCCAGTCCGTGGGCCAATTCATGCATGATTACATTCAGGAAATTGGAACGTCCCAGCGTATTCCCGCCAGCGTCTCCGGTTAGTCCGTAGTACCAGCCGTTCGCGCCCAATGCTTGGCAAGCAGGCTGATCCACTTCCGAACTGAAGAACGACATGATGTGGTTCTCGCCCGGCCTCAGCTCATACCCCGCCAGTGCGTCGGCCATCGCGATAGGGTACGTATAATCGTAAGCGCCATCTGGAAAGATCGCATCGGCCCAAACCCGGCTATTCGTGCCTGCTTGACCAAGCACGATGCGACCTGGCGCACATTCCAGTGGGGAAAAGGACGCCTCCACTCTGATCTCGCTTGAGCTGCGCAGCAGCGCCCCCCAAATGTCCATCGCATATTGGTACGCAATCAAACGTTGTTGTCCCAGCGTTTTCCCGGGGTTGCCTCCCACGCTCTGAACCGGTGTTGGATCATTCAGGCCAACGCCGGGACGATCAATATTGACCAATTTCATGCGCGCCTGAGCATGTGCATGCAGCGAAGTCATCGCCATCGCAGCCATGATGCAAGCGTAAACAACTGTCTTTTTCATGGTTCAATCCCCGGTCAACGAACGCTGGCGTTGTCAGCACCATGCAATGCAGTCGCATCCATGTCTGCGCTTGCTGTCGCATAGATTGGTTGAAGTTGCTGCCTTGAGGTCCTGACAATGACAGGACCGCCCTTATTGAGCGCAGCCTCCCGCAGCGCCTGTTCGAGTGTTTCAGGCATCCTGTCGAGTACGCGATTAAGGCCTTCGGACGCTGCGCGTTGCGCCGCAGTGCGCCGCACGCCTGCGACGTCTATTCTTCGTTGTATTTCATGCTCCGAAACCCCAGCGCTACGTGAGCGCATCACGTCGCTTGCGCTCATTGGCACTCCGACCAGGGCTGCATAATCTGGCACCGTCCCTGCAGCTGACTGTGCCGCCACGCCTCCACTGATGCCGCCCAGCCCGCAAACCATCATCGTAGCGATACCTCGCCAGCGATGAATGCCAACACGATCTCGTTGCATGTCTTCACTCCTTGTTTGGAACGCGGCAACCATGGCTGCCATAGGCAGCCGAAGACCAAACTTCCGACGTAGCCTGCCCACTTCCCGCAGGTGATCTCCAGCTGCCAGCTGTTGGGCTGGGGCAAACTGCAACTCCTGCTGGAACACGTTACCGCTGCGCCCGCGGCGAACTTTTCGCGCAAAGAACAAAGCGATACCTGCGATGCACGGCACGATCATAGGCAAGCCAGCCGGCGGAAAATTGACATTTCTTCCGAGCTCGAAGTTTCTTCCTTGACATCACGGCGCGTCCGCTGATCACAGCCCAGCCCCAGCCCAGCGAATGCGAACCTCGGGACAAAAAGCTGATCGCCAGCTGCGGCCAGGCAACAGCAACGCGCTGCCAGCACAAGCAATGTACGTCACCGGGAATGATGTGGAAGCTGTTCGTGGCCAACATCCCGACAAGCTCAATCATCGGGAAGTCGATGACCAGCCACGATTGCACCTGCTGGAGCATGTCCGACCCGCGTGGGCTACGCTGCGGGCAACCAACTACAGCAGCCGCGCAGGACTCAGCAGAAACTGGCGGAACAATAGCCGCATGGAACAGGACCATGCAGTGCCCAACTGCAATAGCGAGGCCGCCGCTTGCCGAGCGTGGTTGGGCGCCACTTGTTCTCTTCGACACAAAAAAAAACGCCGGTGTTATCACCGGCGTCCTTTTATTACATCACTGGCGCGCTATTACTTGACGCTGACCAGCTTGATTTCGAACTGCACAGCCACGTTCGGCGGGAACGGGGTGCGCGGGTCGGCACCGTAGGCCTTGTCCGGCGGCAGGGTGACTTCCCACTTGGCGCCGGCCGGCATCTGCAGCAGGGTTTCACGCATCGCCGCCATCTCGACTTCGCTCAGCTTGATCGACGGGATCGACTGCGCCGGGCGGGCTTCGGTCGGACGCTGGCCGTACGGGAACGGACCGGCAACTTCCAGGGCGACGGTGCTGGCCTGGGTCGGCTTGGCACCGGCACCGGCTTCGATCACGCGGTACTGCACGCCGCTGGCCAGGGTCTGCACGCCGGCCTTGGCCTTGTTGGCAGCAATGAACTGGTCACTACGGGTCTTGTTTTCAGCAGCAGCCTTTTCGTACTCGGCCTTGGCAGCCTGGGCACGGCCCTGCTCACGACGCTGGAACGCTTCAACGGCGGGCTTCAGCTGGTCAGCGGTGATTGCCGGCTGCTTCTTGGCGTAGGCATCCTGCAGGCCTTTCACCACCGAAGCGATGTCCAGCTGTTCGCCACGACCAGTGAGTTCGGCCAGATTGTTGCCGTAGTCATAGCCGAAGTAATAGCTCAGCTTGCCCTTTTCGGACGCGATGTCCTGGGCGAAAGCGGTGCCGGTGACGGCCAGGGCGGCCACGGCGACCGCGATAGAACGCAACTTCATCAAACAGTTCTCCAGGAATGGTGTCTCAGGGCAAGCATGCCGCTAGAGGCGACGGGTTAGGATAGCCGTCACAAAGGCTGTCCGCCACTGACGACGCTCACCTATGACCGCCGTTGGTTCAAAGAGTTCCATTCCTCACTTTTTTTTAACGTTTTGAGGCTTTCCCCTATATGTCCGATGCCCCGGTTTCGATCAGCACCCACGCAGGCGTACGCACCATCACCGTGCAGCGCCCGGAAAAGCTCAATGCCCTCAACCGGCTGACCCTGGAAACCCTGGACGCCGCCTTTGCCGAGGCGGCGCTGGCCGAGGACGTAAGAGTGATTATCCTGACCGGCGCTGGCAGCAAAGCCTTCGTTGCCGGAGCGGATATCTCGGAAATGAACACGCTCACCCCGGTTCAGGGCCGTGACTTTTCGCTGGTGGGGCAGCGCCTCATGCGCCGGATCGAACGCCTGAACAAGCCCGTCATCGCCATGGTGAACGGCTTCGCACTGGGTGGCGGCATGGAACTGGCCATGGCCTGCCACCTGCGCATCGCCGCCGACAGCGCCAAGGTCGGTCAGCCAGAGATCAACCTGGGCCTGGTACCGGGTTTTGGCGGCACGCAGCGTCTGCTGCGCCTGGCCGGCCGTGCGGCCGCGCTGGAACTTTGCCTGCTGGGCGCACCGATCAGCGCCGAGCGCGCCCAGCAGTTGGGCCTGGTCAACCGCGTGGTGCCGGCCGCCGAGCTGGAAGCAGAGACCACCAAGCTGGCAGAGCAGTTGGCCAATGCGGCCCCGCTGGCGTTGCGCGGCATTCTGGATGCGATCAACGTTGGCGGCGAATGCGGGATCGAGGAAGGATTGGAGTATGAAAGCGCGCAGTTCGGCCTGGTGTTCTCCACCGACGACATGCGCGAAGGCACCAGCGCCTTCCTGGAACGCCGCAAGCCGGAATTCAAGAATCGTTGAGTTGTCCATGTCCAACCCAAGCGCCACGCCCCGCCAATTACTGCAATTCGTACTGGACGATGATCTGGATGCGGCGCTGCGCGCCGGGCTGATGGACTACCTGCCGCAGCCCGGCGACGAACGGCTGGATCCCGCCTACCCGCAGCTGCCACAGCAGTTGCAGCAGGCCCAGCAGCAGCTGCGCACGGCCTGGGCCGCGCGTGAGCGCCATCACGCCCGCGCCGCGCGACTTGAACGTCGCGATGCCGAGCGGCAGGCGCGTCGTGCACCACCGCCAGCAGCTGACAGCAAGCCCGCCCTACCCTCTGCGGCAGCAGCAATCCTGGCCCGGGCCAAGGCACGAGCGGCAGAGAAGTCAGGCACATGACGGCAGTGGCAGTGAAGAAAACAACGACGAAGAAAGCCGCCGCAAAGAAGATCGGTGCCAAGAAGATCGCGGTAAAGAAGGCTCCCGCAAAAAAGCCCGCGGCGGTGAACGCCACGTCCACACGTGGCAGCAAACGCATGAATGCCGCCGAAGTGCTGGAAATGTTCACCCGCTTGCGAGAGCTCAATCCACATCCAACCACCGAGCTGGAGTACGGCTCACCGTTCGAACTGCTGGTGGCGGTGACCTTGTCGGCACAGGCAACCGATGTCGGCGTCAACAAGGCCACCCGCAAGCTGTTCCCGGTCGCCAATACCGCCCAGGCCATCCTCGCCCTGGGCGAGGACGGGCTCAAGCCGTACATATCCACCATTGGCCTGTTCAACGCCAAGGCCAAGAACGTGATTGCCGCCTGCGCGATCCTGGTTGAAAAGTATGGCGGCGAAGTCCCTGCCGAGCGTGCCGCACTGGAAGCCCTCCCCGGCGTCGGCCGCAAGACCGCCAATGTTGTGCTCAACACCGCCTTCGGGCAGTCGACCATGGCGGTGGATACGCACATCTTCCGTGTCGCCAACCGCACCGGCTTGGCACCCGGCAAGGATGTGCGTGCCGTCGAGGATGGCTTGATGAAGGTCATCCCGGAAGAATTCCTGCAGGATGCACATCACTGGCTGATCCTGCACGGACGCTATGTCTGCAAGGCACGCAAACCGGACTGCCCGCAATGCGTGATCCGCGACCTCTGCCACTTCAAGGACAAGACCGCCGACGCTGCGTGAACGTCGGCGGCTGCCATCTGTACGACACTTTCCCGTAACAGCCACAAGGCCCAATACGCAGGGCCTTGTGCCACAAGGCCAAAGCTGGTCGCCGAACTGTCACATTTACGCAATCTTTACGCCCTAGCCTTCGCAGCAACCTCCAACCGCCTGCAAGGCTACCCACCCAATGAAACTGCATCGCCAACTCCTCACCGCGGCCGTGGCTGCTGCACTGTTCGCGCCGGCTGCACACGCTGAAGTCGCCATCGACGTTATTGGCGGTTCCGAAATCACCTTCGAAGGCCTGGTCCAGGCCGACGGCAACTGGTTCAGCAATGACAAGGCCGACTTGAACGGCAACACCGGCAAGAACGGCAAGGACAGCGAATTCGAGCTGCGTCGCGCCGAGCTGGTGCTGAAGGGCAAGGGCCCGGGCAACATCGAGTGGGTGGTCGGCTACGACGCCAAGGCTGACAAGTTCCTCGACACCAACGTCAAGTACAAGCTGGGCGGCAACAGCAACCACTTCCTGCAGGCCGGCCAGTTCAAGCAGCCGAACAGCCTGGAAGAACTGTCCAGCACCAAGAACAACGACTTCATCTCCAAGGCTACCGTCACCAACACCTACGCGGTTGCCCGCCGCCTCGGCGTTGGCTACGGCATCGGCGACGCCAACTGGTCGGTCACCGCCTCGGCCTTCGGCCGCGAGCTGACCCGCGACCTGGCCCATGGCAGTGGCTATGGCGTGCGCGGCACCTTCGCCCCGATCAATGAGAAGGGCAACATCCTGCACCTGGGCCTGAGCTACGTCGACTACGATACCGACGCCGATCTGCTGCGCCTGCGCGCCCGCCCGAACGCCGACCTGGCCACCGTGCGCCTGGTCGACAGCGGCGACCTGAAGGACACCGACCGCCTGAGCACCATCGGCGCCGAAGCCATGTACGTGCGCGGCCCGTTCAAGGCCCAGGGCGAGTACTACAGCTCCAAGGCCAAGCGTTACGACCACGCCAACTACAGCAGCGACGGCTACTACATCAGTGGCTTGTGGAACGTCACCGGCGAGACCTGGGGCTACAAGGGCGGCACCCCGAGCCTGGGTCTGCCGGATGAGCCGGGCCGTGGCATGTGGCAGCTGGGCGCGCGCTTTGATCACATCGATCTGAACGACGGCGGCCTGAAGGCCCCGGCCGTGGTCGGCGGCACCCCGCTGGTGGACGGCGTGCTGGGCGGCAAGATGGACATCTGGACCGTGGGTGCCAACTGGTACTGGCGCTCCAACTTCAAGGCCTCGCTGAACTACGTGATGGTCGACAGCAACAAGTACTCCTCGTCCAGCAAGAAGTTCGTCAGCGACAAGCCGGACATCCTGGAAGCCCGCCTGCAGTTCTTCTGGTAAGCAGCGGCTGTATGCACTGCACGAACGCCCCGCAAGGGGCGTTCGTCGTTGCAGCGCCTGTGACTTTGTAGGAGCGGCGTAAGCCGCGAAGCTGATACTGCCGATGCGCAGGCGATTGTCGCAATCTGGAGGTGTGTCGGCTTCGCGGCTTACACCGCTCCTACAAGGGCCAGGGCACGAGCGCTTCCGCAGGTTGAAGCTGTGTAAGCTTGGGCGCTCACGTCGCGCCCACAACACATTATGTGGAGCGCACACCGAATGGACGGACCCATGCGCACCTGCCTGCTCGTACTGTTGCTTTCCCTGCCCTTCACCAGCGTCGCCCAGGACTGTGGTGACGCCGCCGCGCGCATCACCCGGGCCTATCAACAACGCGACACGGCCATCCTGCCCGCGCGGCCCGGTTGGGCCATCGATGCCAGCCGTGGCGCCTGCCGGGTTTGGCCAGCCGATACCCGCCTGACCTTGATCGCGGTACCACTGCTGGGGCCGGAAGAAGCCAATGGCGACGTGCAGGCTGGCGACCTGGACATCCTGGTCATCGACAGCAACACCCTGCAGGCGCGGGCCGCCCTGCGCCTGGCCGACGCTGTCAGCAGCGATGCGATCCGCGTTGACGGCATCTACCTGGATACCGCCCGTTATCGGCTCGATGCCGATACCCGCGCCTTCGGCGTGCGCGTCACCCGCAGCGGTTCCTCACGTGCCAATCCGTTCGGTGAGGAACAGCTGCAGTTGTTCGTCCACGACGGCAGCCGCCTGCAGGCAATCACCAACCCCATCGTCATGCAAAGCAATGGCGGCGAATGGGACACCAACTGCACCGGCGAATTCCAACAACGCAGCCGCACCCTCGAGGTTGGCCCGACGCCAGCCCAGGGTTGGGCGACCCTGTATATCCGCGAACGCGGCGAGGACACCGAACAACGTGAAGATGCTGGCGGCAACTGCAGCGAAACCCGCACAGCACTGCCAGCCAAGCGATACACCCTCACTCCACAAGGCCAGCACTACCCGCTGCCGGACGCGGTGAAGGCCGTATTCTGAGCTCATGAAACGCTGTCATGCATACGTCATATGACAGACGCTGCATTGTCATCAAATCGTTATGGAATAGGCGCCGGGCGGAACTCACCGCACATTCACACCTCCCAGGAGCCACTTGTGATCCACGCCATCAAATCGCGCGCAGCCGTTGCCATCCTCGCTGCGTCGTCCGTCTTCGCCGCCAACGCTGCCGATGTCACCGGCGCCGGCGCGTCCTTCATCTACCCGGTCATGTCGAAGTGGTCGGCCGATTACAGCGCCGCCACCAGCAAGCGCGTAAATTACCAGTCCATCGGCTCGGGCGGCGGTATTGCCCAGATCAAGGCCAACACGGTTGACTTCGGTTCCTCCGATGCCCCGCTGAAGCCGGAAGAACTGGCCTCGGCCGGCCTGGTGCAGTTCCCGTCGGTGATCGGCGGCGTGGTGCCGGTGCTCAACGTGCCGGGCGTGGAAGCGGGTGCGATGAAGCTGGACGGCCCGACCCTGGCCAACATTTTCCTGGGCAAGATCAGCAAGTGGAATGATCCGGCGATCGTCGCCCTGAACGCAGGCCTGACCCTGCCGGACACCAAGATCACCGTCGTGCACCGCTCTGACGGTTCGGGCACCACCTTCAACTTCGTCAACTTCCTGTCCAAGGTCAACGCCGACTGGAAGACCACCGTCGGCGAAGGCACCAGCGTCCAATGGCCGGTCGGCATCGGCGGCAAGGGCAACGAAGGCGTCGCCGCCTACGTCAAGCAGATCCGGGGCTCGATCGGCTATGTCGAGTTCTCCTACGCACTGCAGAACCGCCTGACCTTCTCGCGCATGAAGAATGCCGCAGGCAACTTCGTGCAGCCGCGTGACGAAACCTTCTCGGCTGCTGCCGCCAGCGCAGACTGGGCGAACGCGCGTGACTTCTACCTGGTGATGACCAACGCCCCGGGTGAGCAGGCCTGGCCGATCACTGCCACCAACTTCATCCTGATGCGCAAGCAGCCGAAGACGGCCGAAGGTGCCAAGGCCGCGGTCGAATACTTCCGCTGGATCTATGCCAATGGCGACGCCCAGGCCCGTCAGCTGGACTACGTGCCGCTGCCGGATACGCTGGTCCGCCAGATCGAAACCTACTGGCAGCAGAACCTGCGCTACTGAGTAAAGAGCCGGCGGGCCCCTCTCCCCCGCCGTCTCAAGCGCGGATCACGTGATCCGCGCTTTTTTTGTTTTTTGCAGGAGCGGCGTCAGCCGCGAAGCCGGGTATCCCGAAGGCCCTGTAGAGCCGAGCCATGCTCGGCTGAGGCTCTACCG
The DNA here is from genome assembly GCF_032066555.1 of Stenotrophomonas sp. Lineage (GTDB taxonomy): Bacteria > Pseudomonadota > Gammaproteobacteria > Xanthomonadales > Xanthomonadaceae > Stenotrophomonas. Next base: position 181,745 of record NZ_DAMBKV010000001.1, on the reverse strand, counting down.
GGAAAGCTCGCGCCGAGCATAGCTCGGCACTACCCTTCGGCATTGTCGCGACCGCTCCCTGTAGCGCCGAGCCATGCTCGGCTGAGGCTCTACCGGGAAAGCCCCTGCCGAGCATGGCTCGGCACTACCCTTCGGCATTGTCGCGACCGCCCCCCCCCTGTAGAGCCGAGCCATGCTCGGCTGAGGCTCTACCGGGAAAGCCCCTGCCGAGCATGGCTC
>NZ_DAMBKV010000001.1:147723-181426 GCF_032066555.1 Stenotrophomonas sp. | reverse complement strand
GGCACTACAGGGCATTGCCGGAAAGCCCCAACTCCGGGGGCAACTCGTGCCTTACAGGGCGCCAACCGCCCAGCCGATGGCCATTGATTCTGTGAGCTTTTTCAGATTTTTTTCACGATGTAATCAGGCTGTAACAAAAACATCATTTCATAGCCGCATCCGCCGGCGCTGCCGGCATTTCTCCCGCTATGGAGTGACGCATGAAGCTGCACACGACCGGTCTTGCCGCCCTCTCGCTGGCCATCGCCCTGGGCCTGTCGGCCTGTGGTGACAAGGGTAACCAGGCCGCCGCCAACCCGGACGCCGCAGGTGCCGCTGCACCGGCCGCTGGTGACAAGGTTGCCGTCGAGATCTCCGGCGCCGGCGCATCGTTCATCTTCCCGCTGGTGTCCAAGTGGTCGGCCGACTACAACGCCGCCACCGGCGCGAAGATCAATTACCAGTCGATCGGCTCCGGCGGCGGTATCGCCCAGATCAAGGCCGGTACCGTCGACTTCGGTTCGTCGGACAAACCGCTCTCCACTGAAGAACTGGCCCAGGCTGGCCTGGGCCAGTTCCCATCGGCAATTGGCGGCGTGGTGCCGGTGGTCAACCTTGAAGGCCTGCAGCCGGGCCAGCTGCGCCTGACCGGCCCGCTGCTGGCTGACATCTTCCTGGGCAAGATCAAGACCTGGAACGACAAGGCCATTGTCGATGCCAACCCGGGCGTAACCCTGCCCGACACCAAGATCACCCTGGTGCACCGCTCCGACGGTTCGGGCACCACCTTCAACTTCTCCAACTACCTGTCCAAGGTCAGCGGCGAGTGGAAGGACAAGGTCGGCGAAGGCACCTCGGTGCAGTGGCCGGACGGCGTCGGCGGCAAGGGCAACGAAGGTGTTGCCTCCTACGTGCAGCAGATCAAGGGCTCGGTCGGTTATGTCGAGCTGGCCTATGCCCTGCAGAACAACATGCCGTATGCCTCCATGCAGAACGCTGCCGGCAGCTGGGTGCAGCCGACCGCTGAGACCTTTGCGGCGGCCGCTGCCAGCGCGGACTGGGCCAATGCCAAGGATTTCAACCTGGTGATCACCAACGCACCGGGCGCCAATGCCTGGCCGATCACCGCCACCAACTTCATGCTGATGCACAAGCAGCCGAAGGACGCCAAGCGCAGCGCCGACACCCGCGCCTTCTTCAAGTGGGCCTTCGAGAACGGCCAGGCACAGGCCAACGAGCTGCACTACGTGCCGCTGCCGGCGGAGCTGGTTACCCAGATCGAAGCCTATTGGGCTGCTGAGTTCAAGTGACGCAATGACGCGGGCGCACCGCAGGTGCGCCCGCCTTTGTCATTGCGTCATCCCCGCGCAGGCGGGGATCGCTCGTGATTCTGCTTTTGTTGTTGCTGTTGCTGTTGCTTTTGTTCCTGCGCTTGCCGTTGAAGTCAGACGCAACATCAACGACAAGAGCGATGACCCGACATTCGTCGGTTGAAAACCCCGCCTTCGCGGGAATGACAGCTTGAAAGCGATCCCCGCCTACGCGGGAATGACGAACAAAAGCAGAAACGACGGCTCCCCCCTCCAACGAGGGATTGATATTTCACCGCATCCACCTGGGCCCCTGCCGCTGCCATGAATGCCATTGCACCGTCCCTAGCATCCGCGCCCACCTCACGCGATCTGCGCGATGCACGAAACGACCGGCTGTTCCGCTGGTTCCTGATCGCCACCGTGATTTTCGTCCTGGTCGCCCTGGCCAGTGCCGCCCTGTCCATGCTCTGGGGTGGCCGCCATGCGCTGCAGGAGCAAGGCCTGAGCTTCTTCTACTCCTCCGACTGGAATCCGGTGGAGAACAAGTTCGGCGCATTGGCGCCGATCTACGGCACCATCGTCACCGCCCTGATCGCCATGCTGATCGCGGTGCCGGTGAGCTTTGGCATCGCCTTCTTCCTCACCGAGGTGGCGCCGCGCTGGTTGCGCGGCCCGGTCGGCACCGCCATCGAACTGCTGGCCGGCATCCCCTCCATCATCTACGGCATGTGGGGCCTGTTCGTGCTGGTGCCGGTGATGACCGAATACGTCACCCCGTTCCTCAACGATCACATCGGCCCACTGCCGGTGATCGGCGCCTTGTTCCGCGGCCCGCCGTTGGGCATCGGCATGCTCACCGCCGGCTTCGTGCTGGCGATCATGGTCATTCCCTTCATCTCCTCGGTGATGCGCGAGGTCTTCCTCACCGTTCCCACCCGCCTGAAGGAATCGGCTTATGCGCTGGGTTCCACCAAGTGGGAAGTGAGCTGGGACATCGTCCTGCCCTATACCCGCTCGGCGGTGATCGGCGGCGTCTTTCTCGGCCTGGGCCGAGCGCTCGGCGAAACGATGGCGGTAGCCTTCGTGATCGGCAACAGCGTGCGCCTGACGCCTTCGCTGCTGGAGCCGGGCACCACCATCGCCGCGCTGATCGCCAACGACTTCGGCGAGGCCACCGAAACCTACCGCTCGGCCCTGCTGCTGCTCGGCTTCGTGTTGTTCATCGTCACCTTCGTAGTGCTGGCCCTGGCCCGCCTGATGCTGATGCGCCTGTCCCGCAAGGAGGGCAACTGATGTCCGCTTCCGCTGACTCCCTGTACCTGCGCCGCCGCGTCGTCAACAGCGTCGCATTGCTGATGGGCTGCGCTACCGCTTTGTTCGGTCTGTTCTTCCTCGGCTGGATCCTGTGGACGCTGCTGTCCAAGGGCTTGCCGGGCATCAACATCGACCTCTTCACCAAGATGACACCCCCGCCGATGCAGCAAGGCGGCCTGCTCAACGCCTTCTTCGGCAGCGCGGTGATGTGCGCGCTGGCCATTGCCATTGGCACGCCGCTGGGCGTCGCTGCCGGTACCTGGCTGGCCGAGTACGGCAATGCCCGCAAGGCCGGCACGGTGGTGCGCTTCGTCAATGACATCCTGCTGTCGGCACCGTCCATCGTGCTCGGCCTGTTCGTCTACACCCTGTACGTGATGCAGACCGGCGGCCAGTTCTCGGCCTTTGCAGGTGCGCTGTCGCTGGCCTTCATCGTGCTGCCGGTGGTGATCCGCACCACCGACGAAATGCTGCGGCTGGTGCCGGTGCAGATGCGCGAAGCCGCACTGGCCTTGGGCGTACCGCAGTGGAAGGTGATCATGCAGGTGCTGTACCGCAGCGCCATGGCCGGCATCGTCACCGGCATCCTGCTGGCCCTGGCCCGCATCTCTGGCGAAACCGCGCCGCTGCTGTTCACCGCCTTCGGGAACCAGTACTGGAACAGCAATGTGATGCAGCCGATGGCCTCGGTGCCGGTGGTGATGAACCAGTTTGCCGGCAGCCCCTACGAATCCTGGCAGGTGTTGGCCTGGGCAGGTGCCCTGGTGCTGACCGTGTTCGTCCTGCTGGTCAGCCTCTCCGCGCGCGGCCTGCTGCTGCGCAACCGCATCTCGAACGACTGAACTTAAACGATTGATTGCCATGGACCTTCCCATGAACGACCTCAGCAACGCCGTCCCGATGCAGCGCATCAACGTGCCCGCCGCCAACCAGTCGCTGCACACGCCGGCGCCGGTCAAGCTCGCTGCACGCGGCCTGGACTTCTACTACGACAAGTTCCATGCGCTGAAGAGCATCAACCTGGAGATTCCGGAAAAGCGTGTCACCGCGCTGATCGGCCCCTCCGGTTGCGGCAAGTCCACCCTGCTGCGCATCTTCAATCGCATCTACGCGCTGTACCCCAAGCTGGAAGCGCGCGGTGAAGTGCTGCTGGACGGCGAGAACATCCTCTCGCCCAAGTACCCGATGAACCGCCTGCGTTCCAAGGTGGGCATGGTGTTCCAGAAGCCGGTGCCGTTCCCGATGACCATTTTCGAAAACGTCGCCTACGGCATCCGCCACCACGAGAAGCTGTCCAAGGCCGACATGGCCGTGCGCGTCGAGCAGGCGCTGCGCCAGGGCGCGCTGTGGGACGAAGTGAAGGACAAGCTCAACCAGAGCGCGCTGGGCCTGTCCGGTGGCCAGCAGCAGCGCCTGTGCATCGCCCGCGCCGTGGCGCTGCGCCCGGATGTGCTGCTGCTCGACGAGCCGACCTCGGCACTGGACCCGATCTCCACCAGCCGCATCGAGCAGCTGGTCGAAGAGCTGAAGAACGATTACACCATCGCCATCGTCACCCACAACATGCAGCAGGCAGCGCGTGTGTCCGACTACACCGCCTTCATGTACCTGGGCGACCTGATCGAGCACGACCGCACCGAGACCATCTTCTCCAACCCCTCCAAGCAGCAGACCGAGGATTACATCACCGGTCGCTTTGGCTGAGGCTGGCGCAGGCGGACCGTGACGCGGTTCGCCGCCCGCTGGATGCCTGGCCATGGACGGCCGGGCCGCACTCCGAAGCCAGATGTACGCCATGGATGGCAACGCAGCTACCGAACGAATGCAGTCCCACCCGAACCGTCTCCAGCGAGCATTCCATGAATCTTCCCAACGACCACATCGTCAAGAGCTATGACGAAGAACAGCAGCGACTGGTAACCGAGATCGTGCGCATGGGCGAAATGTCCGTTGCCCAGCTCGAAGCCGCGCTGGACGTGATCGAACGCCGCGACGAGAAGGCCGCGCAGCGCATCGTCGCCAACGACGAGGCCATCGACCAGCTTGAGCAGCAGATCAGCCACGACGTGATGCGCCTGGCGCTGCGTGGGCCGATGGCCCGCGACCTGCGCGAGATCCTCGCCGGCCTGCGCATCCCTGCCGACATCGAGCGCATCGGCGACTATGCCGCCAACGTCGCCAAGCGCTCCATCGCGCTTGCCGCGGTGCCGCCGCTGCCGCAGATCCAGGGCGTGCGCGCACTCGGCCGGCTCGCCGCGCAGCAGGTCCGCCGCGCGATGGAAGCCTATCGCGACAACGATGCCGAGGCGGCGCTCAGCCTGCGCGCCGACGACGCGCGTCTGGACGCCCAGTACACCGCGCTGTTCCGCGAGCTGCTGACCTACATGATGGAAGACCCCCGCAACATCACCCCATGCACGCACCTGCTGTTCATGGCCAAGAACCTGGAGCGTATCGGCGACCACGCCACCAACATCGCCGAGAACGTCTGGTTCCTGGTACACGGTGATGCGCCGCTGCCGCCGCGCGAGAAGCGCGACGAAACCAGCACCGTCGATCACGCCTGATCGAGGGTTGTCCGGCCGCTGCCTGCATGCGCAGCGGCCGCGCTGCCATCCGCTCCGCATCAGCCCGCTGCACCTCGTCGTGGCGGGCTGATACAGACGGGTACAAAGCGACACCCTGCAGCCGGTGTTTTTAATCAGTCATTCACGCATTTTTTTCGAGCATGGACTCGTCCGCAGCACTCCCGCCGCGCACTGAGGAATTGCCATGAAGCGTATCGCTGCCACCCTCCTGGGTCTGTCCCTGTTCGCCTCCGGTGCCGCCCTTGCCGGCCCAGTGCAGGATCGTGACCGCGACGACATTCGTCGCGACAAGTCGGCCCACAGTGCTGACCAGCACGCCCAAGGCCATCGCACCAGCACACCTGCACCGGCCGCGCACAACGGCGCCCGCCACGCCTCCAGCAACAGCGCGCACCATGTCCCACGCAAGGGCGAGCGCCTGGCACAGAACCAACGTGGAAACCGTATTGCCGATTACAGCAGGCATGGCCTGCGCAAGCCCGGGCACGGCAACGAATGGCGCAAGATCGATGACCGCTATGTGCTGATGGCAGTTGCCACCGGGCTCATCATCGATATCGTCAGCGGCCATCGCTGATCACCATCGCCAGCTGAACCAACACGGGCCCCAAGTGGGCCCGTTGCCATTCCAACGATGGCAAGGCCACGCCATTGCGTTGAGCCGCTTGCTAAGCTCCAGCCTCCCCCCGGCCCAACCACCACCGGAGACACACGCAATGGCCATCGACATCCGCAAGTCCACCACCCTCGCCCTTGGCGCCGCCCTGCTCGGCGGCATGGCAGCCCCTGCTTTTGCCATGACCGACCTGGCCCAGGGCTATGCCCTTGGCGCCGGCGCCCAGACCCCGCCAACCGCCGAAGCACAAGCCGCTACCGCTACTGCACAAGGCACCGACGCCGCCGCCAAGCAGAAGGCCGAGGGCAAGTGCGGCGAAGGTAAATGTGGTGAAGGCAAGTGCGGTGCCGACAAGGACAAGCCCAAGACCGATACCGCCAAGGCTGACAGCGAAGCCGCTGCAGGCGCGGACAAAGCCACGGCCGAAGGCAAGTGTGGTGAGGGCAAGTGTGGCGGCAAGCACTAAGCCCGGCACACCCGCGCGCCACACGCCCGACCAGCGCATGCCTGCCCAGGCCAGCGCTGGCCTGGGCCTGCGGCGCTCGCTGCTCGACGCCTTGCAGGCGGCACCGGCCGGCGCATTCGACTTTCTCGAATGCGCCCCGGACAACTGGATCGGCGTTGGCGGCAGTCTGGGCGAAGCGCTGTCGGCACTGTCGCAGCGGCACCCGCTCAGCTGCCACGGCCTATCGCTGTCATTGGGTGGACCGGCCCCACTGGATGTGGAGTTCCTCGCACGGACACGGCGCTTCCTCGACCAGCACCAGGTCGCGCTGTACAGCGAGCACCTGAGCTGGTGCACGGATGATGGCCATCTCTACGAACTGCTGCCGCTGCCTTTCACTGCCGAAGCCGTGCAGCATGTGGCGGCACGCATCCGCCAGGCCCAGGACATCCTCGGCCGTCGCATCGCCGTGGAAAATGCCTCCTACTACGCTGTACCTGCGGCGGACATGGACGAGGCGGACTTCATCAACGCCGTGCTGGACGAGGCCGATTGCGACCTGCTGCTGGACGTCAACAACGTCTACGTCAACGCCGTCAACCACGGCTATGACGCGCGCGCCTTTCTTGCACGCCTGCCCTCACAACGCATTGCCAGTTACCACGTTGCCGGCCATCACGACGAAGCCGAAGACCTGAAGATCGACACCCATGGCATGCCGGTCAAGGGCGATGTCTGGGCACTGCTGGCCGATGCCTACACCATGCATGGCGTGCGCCCCACCCTGCTGGAACGCGACTTCAACTTCCCGCCACTGCCTGAACTGCTTGAAGAACTGACACGTATCCGCCAGTTGCAGCAGGCCGCCCATGGCTGAGTCACTACGCGAACTGCAGATGCGCTTTGCCGCGCACCTGCGCGACCCTCAGCAGCATGCCGCACCGACCGGCATCAACGACGCACGCCTGCAGGTGTACCGGGAGCTGTACTTCAACAATATCCAAAGCCTGCTGGCGGCCAATTTCCCGGTGATCGCACGCAGCCTGGGCGAGCCGCGCTGGCAACAGCTGGTGCGCGATTTCTGCCGTGAGCATCGAGCACATACGCCCTTGTTCCCGGAAATCGGCCAGGAGTTCATCGCCTTCCTGGACCATCGTCCGCTGGATCCGCAGGCAGCATGGCTGCTGGAGCTGGCCCACTACGAATGGATCGAACTGGCGCTGAAGATCAGCGACGAGCCGCTGCCAGCGCATGATCATGAGGGTGACCTGCTGGCGGGCAGCCCGGTCTGTTCGCCCTGCTGCCGGGCACTGGCCTACCAATGGCCGGTGCATCGGATTGGTCTGGAATATCAGCCCAACGAGCCACCGCTGCAGCCGACCTTTTTGCTGGCCCGGCGCGGGGCGGATGGCGCCATCGTGTTCTCCGAACTTTCGCCGATGCTGTACCGCTTGCTGGAAAGGCTGGAGCAGTTTCCCGCGCTCAGTGGGCTTGAGCAGCTGCGGGAGTTGGCGGTTGAGGCGGGTACAGAAGCTGACGAGGAGTTCATCCGCAATGGCGCTGCGATGCTGGAGCAACTGCGGGACAAGGGCTGTCTGCTGGGCATCTGGGCCTCCTCGCTTGGGCCGAAGGCGTAGGGAGGGTTGGGGAGGCCCTGTAGAGCCGAGCCGTGCTCGGCTGAGGCATTACCGGTAACGCCCCTGCCGAGCACGGCTCGGCACTACAGGCTCTCACGGCATTTGCAGGCGCTTGCTGACACGGCCGCTTGACCCGCTCTGCTACCCTATTGCGATGAATGAATCCGCAGAACCCACGCTTCACCGCCCCGCTTTCACGCCGATGGCGCAACGCTTCCGTGGCTTCCTGCCGGTAGTGGTGGACGTGGAAACGGGCGGCTTTGACTGCAATCGCCATGCGCTGCTGGAGATCGCCGCCGTGCCGGTGGAGATGGACGAGAACGGTCTGCTCTACCCGGGCCAGACCGCCAGTGCACATGTGATCCCGGCCGAAGGCACCGAAATCGACCCCAAGTCGCTGGAAGTCACCGGCATCGTGCTCGACCACCCCTTCCGCCTGGCCAAGCCCGAGCGCGAGGCGCTGGAGCACGTGTTCGCACCGGTGCGCGCAGCGATGAAGAAGTACAACTGCCAGCGCGCGATCCTGGTCGGCCACAACGCGCACTTCGACCTGAACTTCGTCAACGCCACCGTCGCCCGCAGCGGCCACAAGCGCAATCCCTTCCACCCGTTCAGCGTATTCGACACGGTGACCCTGGCAGGTGTGGCCTATGGCCAGACCGTGCTGGCCCGCGCGGTACAAGCTGCCGGCTTTGAATGGGATGCCAGTGAGGCGCACAGCGCGGTGTACGACACCGAGCAGACCGCCCGCCTGTTCTGCAAGATCGTCAACGCCTGGCCGCCCGCACCTGGCCGCTGATCAATGACACTCAGGCTGCGCAGGTACGTGCGCGGCCTTCTTTCTTCGCCCGCGCCAGCGCATTCTTGGCGCGCTGGTAGAACAACACCGGCGCCTGGTCCTGCTCGCCGAGTTGCACCACACCAGCACTGAAACTGACCTTGATATCGCCAGTCTCGTGCCCGCCCCACTCCGCATACTGGCCAAACAGGCGCTGCAGCCGTTGGCAGGCAATCTCGGCTTCCGGCAAGGCGGTATCGCCAAGCAACACGGCGAACTCCTTGTTGCCCAGCCGTGCCGGCATATCCGAGGCACGCAGGCTGCGCCGCATCAGATCACCCACCTCGCACAGCACCAGGTCGCCGACCGCACGCGACCATTCGGCATTGATCTGCTTGAGATGATCGATGCTCAGCACCACCAGGCTCAGCGAGCGCCCCGTGCGCCGCGCTGCCGCCATATCACGTGCCAGCGCGTCATCAAACGCGCGGCGGTTGGGCAGGCCGCTGAGATCGTCCTCATTGGCCAAGCGCTCGAATGCGTCGGCCTGTTCACGAAGCTTGTGTTCAAGTTCCGCCTTTTCCAGCAAGGCCGCTTCCAGCCGCGCGTTCTGCTGATGCAGCTGATCTGACCGGGCATGTTCCTGCGCTGCCAACTGTTGGGCCTGACCACGTTGTTGCTTGAGCTGCAGTGCCAGCCACAACACGCCCAGCAGTAACAGTACGCACAGGCCGATGAGCAAACCCGGGAGCGGCAATACTGCCAATTGCGGGGCTGGCAAAGACACTTTCGCGGCGCCTTGCGCGCAAGCGGGTGCGGTGGCAGCTGCCACCACCAACAACAGCGCTGACTGGCGTAGATCTGCAAGGACGCTCGCCCTGCCCCACCGCGCGCGCAGCCCCCGGTTCGACCGGGTGATCGGATTGTTCCCTGCTGCCATCATTCGTGCCCCAAGCTGATCTGCGGATACTAGCAAACCGTCGGGAGCTTGCAGGAACCAAGACTGCCCCCCGCCCGGGATTTTCGCTGGAGTGTGATTGGCAGTGTGAAAGCTTGTCGAGCCGATGACACCAAAGCCGAAGCGGCAGCGTTTGCAGGAGCGGCATAAGCCGCGAAGCTGGGTTTCTGGCAGATTGCAGCTGGAGCTTTCTGCGCTCGACAGGCCATTGGTGGTTTGCTGTTGGCAGCGCTCCGGAAGCATTTGTGGCTTCGCGGCTGACGCCGCTCCTACGAAACCCGGCAATCCTGATCCGCTCAATTTTGTGGGAGCGGCGTAAGCCGCGAAGCCGGATATCTGACCGATTGCAGCTGGAGCTTTCTGCGTTCGACAGGCCATTGGTGGCTTGCTGTTGGTGGCTCCGGGGGCATTTGTGGCTTCGCGGCTTACACCGCTCCCACAAACATCACCGGTCTTGGCTGTTGGCTGGCCACTGCGGCGATTCCCACCGAACGATGGCTTCCAGGCCACCTTCGGGGTGATTGCGCAGGGTCAGGCGGGCACCGTCTTTTTCAGCCAACGCACGGGCGATGGTCAAGCCCAGGCCGGCGCCGCCGGTCTCGCGCGAGCGCGAGGTCTCCAGGCGCAGAAATGGGGTGAACACAGCCTCCAATTCGTCCGCAGCCAATCCTGGCCCGCTGTCACGCACCCGCACCTCGACAGCATCGCCATCGCGGCGCGCGCTTACATGCACACTGCGGCCATACTTCACCGCGTTGTCAACCAGATTGGAGAACAAACGCCGCATCGCCAACGGCCGCAGCATCATCACCGCACCGCTCCCTTGCTCCAGCACCGCGTCATGACCGGACTCGGCGGCGTCCTCGACCACGCTTTCCAGCAGTGAGTCCAGGTCCAGCGCCGCGCGTTGCTCGGCGCTCTCGGCGCTGCGGGCGAGCTCCAGTCCTTCACGGATCAAGGCCTGCATCGCGGCAAGATCGCCGATCAGGCGCTCGCGCAATGGCTCGTCCTGAACGTTTTCCAGGCGCAGTCGCAGCCGCGTCAGCGGCGTCTGCAGATCATGAGTGATCGCCGCCAGCATCTGCGTGCGTTCGCCCAGGTGCCGCTGCAGGCGCTTCTGCATGGCATTGAAAGCTTCGGCGGCGCGCTGCACTTCCAATGGCCCGCTCACCGGCAGGGGTTCGCGCTGCAGGTCATGCCCAAGCTCGGTGGCGTGATTGGCCAGCCGCTGCAAGGGTGAACTGGCGATGCGGGCAACCACATAAGCGAGCAGGCCAATCGCCAATACCAGCAGCGACAGGAACCAGGGGTCGAATGCCGAAGCGGTGCGTCGTGCCACCGCCGGGTATTCCAGCGCCAAGCGCAGCGGTGTGCCATCGGTGAGCGTCAATTCCACCAAGCGGCAGCGCGGCGGGGTGAACGCAGGGTCGCGATCACGTGAATGCTGTGGCCGCGGCCCGCGCCCGGGCGGCGGCAGGAATTCCGGCAACGGCGGCATGCAAGCGCGGAAGCTGCTGGCACGCACGTGCGCGCTGGCAACTGCGCCACCGCGTGCGCTCAGCACCGCCATCAGTGCCTGATCCACATCACCGGTGCGGAACTCGCCTTTCACCTCACGCACGCTGGGTCCGCCCACCGCCAACAGGCGGCTGCGCAGCTCCGGGTTGCCGTCCAGCAGATTGACGAAGCCCTGCAGGCGGTCGGCGATACGGGCAAGGTTCTGCCGCTCGAATTCCTGCTGGCGGCGGCTCTCGGCCAGCAGCGTGGCACCTATGGCGGCCACCATCATGCCGACGAGCAGGATGACGAACAGCCGCCCCGCCATCGACGACAGGAACAGACGCAGCCGCTTCATTCCAGCGTCACCGCACTGGCGAACACGTAGCCCTCGTTGCGTACCGTCTTGATCAGGCCATCGGCCCCGCCGTCTCCCAGCTTCTGCCGCAGGCGGCTGATCTGCAGGTCGATGGCGCGGTCCTGGGATTCATAGCTGCGGCCGCTGCTCAGCGACACCAGCTGCTCGCGCGACAACACCTTGTTGGCATGCCCCACCAGCACCCGCAACAGGCGGAACTCGGCGCCGGACAGCATCACCACGCGCTTGGCCGGGTCGATCAGATGGCGATGCTCGAGGTCGAACACCCAGCCGGAGAACACCGCCCTACGCATCGCCAGTGGCTCAAGGTTGGCCGGTAGCGCCTCGGTACGACGCAGCACATTGCGGATGCGCGCCAGCAGCTCGCGCGGCTCGAAGGGTTTGGCCAGGTAATCGTCCGCGCCCATCTCCAGACCCAGAACGCGGTCAATCGGCTCGCTGCGCGCGGTCAGCATGATCACCGGCGTGGTCGAGCGCACGCGTAGTTCGCGGCACAAGGCCAGGCCATCTTCGCGCGGCAGGTTGAGGTCCAGCACGATCAGGTCAATGTGCTCGCGCGCCAGCACCTGGCGCATCTGGTTGCCATCGGCCGCCGTGCTCACCGCGTAGCCTGCCCGGCCCAGCTGTTCGGCCAGCAGGTTGCGGATGTCACTGTCGTCGTCTACCACCAACAAGCGGTGCAAGGTCTGTTTTTCCGTCATGGCTCAATGATCCATGCTAGCGGATCGTCGTGCGCGCCCGTGCATGTATCCACGAGTATCAACACCCACGCTTGATACACAGCGACACATGGCTGGCTGAACCTGATACACGCCGACACATACTGTGCCTTGAGGCTGAACAGGGCGCTGACCACACTGGCATCAACGCCGCACGCTGCGGCCCAGCCTGAGTGCCTGATCACCGTGAAGCTGCTGCCCTCCTCCCGCCGCAACCGCCTCCTGCTTGCCGCTGCCATCGTCGCCCTGATCGCCGGCGGCGTGTTCTGGGCCACGCGCAAGCCCGCTACCCCTTCAATGGCCACCTCGCCGGTCAGCCGCGGCGACCTGGAACAGACCGTCGATGCCACCGGCGTGATCGATGCCTACAAGCTGGTCAGCGTTGGTGCGCAGGCTTCGGGCCAGATCAAGGTGCTGAAGGTGCAGTTGGGTGATGTGGTCAAGCAGGGCGACCTGATCGCCGAAATCGATTCGGTCACCCAGGAAAACAGCCTGAAGAACGCCGAAGCCGCGTTGGAAAACATCCGCGCCCAGCGTGCGGTGCAGACCGCCTCGCTGAAGGAATCGGAGCTGGCCTTCGCCCGCCAGAAGGAGATGCTGGCCGCCGAAGCCACCTCGCGCGCCGACTATGAGTCGGCCGAAGCCAACCTGGCCAGCACCCGCGCGCAGATCCGCGCGCTCGATGCGCAGATTCGCCAGCGCGAAACCGAGCTGGGCACCGCCCAGGCCAATCTCGGCTATACCCGCATCACCGCGCCCATCGATGGCACCGTGGTGGCGGTGGTGGCCGAAGAAGGCCGCACGGTGAACGCCAACCAGTCAGCGCCAACCATCGTCAAGCTGGCGCGGCTGGACCTGGTCACGGTCAACGCAGAAATCTCCGAAGCCGACGTGGTCAAGATCAAGCCCGGCATGCCGGTCTATTTCACCATCCTTGGCAACCCCGATCACAAGTACCAGGCCACGCTGCGCACGGTGAACCCGGCGCCGGCCTCGATCAGCACCGACAGCACCAGCTCCAGCAGCTCATCCTCATCCAGCTCCAGCACCGCCGTGTACTACAACGCACTGTTCGACGTCGAGAACCCGGACGGCACGCTGCGCATCGACATGACCGCGCAGGTATCGGTGATGCTGGCCCAGGCCAAGGACGCGCTGCTGATCCCCACCGTCGCGCTCGGCCCCAAGGTGCCGGAAGGCGGCCGTGGCCCCGGCGCGAATACCGCCAATGGCGAGCAGCGCGCTGCCCGCAGCAAGCAGGAAGGCCAGCGCCAGCAGCGCCGCCAGCCGGATGCCGCCACACTGGCCAAGAGCAACAGCTACGTGGTCCGCGTGGTCAACAAGGAGGGCCAGCCGGAGCCGCGCACGATCAAGGTCGGCCTCAACAACGGCTCCAATGTCGAAGTGCTGGAAGGCCTGAAGGAAGGCGAGCTGGTCGTGGTCGGCGAAGTCACCGCCGGCGAGAAATCCAGCAGCAACCAGCGCGGCCCGATGGGCCCGATGATGGGTGGTCCGCGCCGATGAGCCAGCCGCTGCTGCAACTGCGCGACCTGCGTCGCGAGTTCCCGGCCGGCGAGGAAACCATCGCCGTGCTGAAGGACGTCAACCTCGACATCCACGCCGGCGAGATGGTCGCCATCGTTGGCCAGTCCGGCTCGGGCAAGTCGACGCTGATGAACATCCTCGGTTGCCTGGACCGCCCCACCGTCGGCTCCTACAAGGTGGCCGGCCGCGAGACCGGGCGCATGCAGCCGGACGAGCTGGCCGAGCTGCGCCGCGAGCATTTCGGTTTCATCTTCCAGCGTTATCACCTGTTGGGAGATCTGGATGCGCGCGGCAACGTGGAAGTGCCAGCCATCTATGCCGGCACCCCGGCCGAGGCCCGCCGCAGCCGCGCCGAGGCGCTGCTTGCGCGGCTGGGCCTGAGTGACCGCATGGGCCACAAGCCGGGCCAGTTGTCCGGCGGCCAGCAGCAACGCGTGTCGATCGCGCGTGCGCTGATGAACGGCGGCGAGGTGATCCTGGCCGACGAGCCCACCGGTGCGCTGGACAGCGCCTCCGGCGAGGAAGTGATGGCCATCCTCGGCGAGCTGCATGCCGAGGGCCAGACCATCATCATCGTCACCCACGACATGCATGTGGCCGAGCACGCCCAGCGCATCATCGAGATCCGCGACGGCGAGATCATCGCCGACCGCCGCAACGACAAGGTGCCTGCGCTGCAGAAGCAGCAACGCCCTACCCCACAGCCCAGCACCGGCAATGCCTTCCAGGCCGCACGTGATCGCTTCGTCGAAGCTTTCCGCATGGCCTTGTTGGCAATGAACGCACACCGCCTGCGTACCTTCCTGACCATGCTCGGTATCATCATCGGCATCGCCTCGGTGGTGTCGGTGGTGGCGATGGGCAATGGCTCGCAGCAGCAGATCCTGCAGAACATTTCCTCGCTGGGCACCAATACCATCGACGTCTACCCGGGACGTGGCTTTGGCGACATGCGTTCGGGTCGCGTGCAGACGCTGAAGAGCAGCGATGCCGAGGCCTTGGCCACGCAGAGCTATATCGACAGCGTCACCCCCAGCGTGTCCAGCTCGGTGACCGCACGGGTCGGCAACAAGGCTGCCTCGGCGCAGGTTGCCGGCATTGGCGACCAGTACTTCCGGGTCAAGGGCATGACCCTGGTCAGCGGGCGCTACTTCGACGAAAGCGAAGTAAAGAGTCTGGCCCAGGTGGTGGTGATCGACGAGAACACCCGCAGCCAGCTGTTCGGCAGCGACGACCCGCTGGGCCAGGTGGTCTTGCTGGGCAATGTGCCGGCCCGCGTGATCGGCGTGGCCAAGCGCCAGTCGATGGGCTTTGGCGGCAGCACCAACCTCAGCGTATGGGTGCCCTACACCACGGTGATGGCACGCATGCTCGGCCAGACCTACCTGAGCAGCATCACCCTGCGCGTGAAGGACGACACGCCGATGGATGCCGCGCAGTCGGCCATCACCAAACTGCTGACCCTGCGCCACGGCACCGAGGATTTCTTCCTCAGCAACACCGCCGAGATCCGCGAGACCATCGAATCCACCACCAAGACCATGACCCTGCTGATCGGCGCCATCGCCGCGATCGCGCTGGTGGTCGGTGGCATCGGCGTGATGAACATCATGCTGGTGTCGGTGACCGAGCGTACCCGCGAGATCGGCGTACGCATGGCCGTGGGTGCGCGCCAGAGTGATATCCGCCAGCAGTTCCTGATCGAGGCAGTGCTGGTATGCCTGCTCGGCGGCGTGCTCGGCATCGCGCTGGCGCTGTCGATCGGCTGGGCGTTCCAGACCTTTGGTGCCAGCTTCACCCTGATGTTCTCCACCGGCTCGATCATTGCCGCCTTTGCCTGCTCGACCCTGATCGGCGTGGCGTTCGGCTTCCTGCCTGCCCGCAATGCCGCCCAACTCGACCCGGTCGAGGCCCTGGCCCGCGAATGAAGATGACCATGAACCTACTGCGTCCCCTGCTGCTCTCCACCGCACTGACCGCCGCCCTGGCCGGCTGCGCCACCACCCCCAGCGCCGACCCGGCCGCCGAGCTGCGCGTGCCCGCCGTCTATGGCCGCGGCGATGCCGCCGCCAATACGCCGGTGCAGGCGGTTGCGCACGAAGTCACCGCGCCGGTCGCCGACGTGCACGCCGATGCCTGGTGGCAGGGCTTTGCCGACCCCCGTCTGGACCGCCTGATCGAAGCCGTGCTGGCCCGCAATACCGACATGGCCTCGGCCGGGCTCAAACTCGAACGCGCCCGCGCCCAGGCCGGCCTGGCCACGGCCGATCTGTGGCCGCAGGCCAATGGCTCGGTGAGTGCCAGCGGCAGCCGCAGCATCGACAGTGGCGACGACTGGTCGCGCAACCACAGCGCCAGCGTCTCGCTGGGTTGGGAACTGGACCTGTGGGGCAAGCTGCGCGGCCAGCGCGACATCGCCCAATGGGAGGCGCAGGCCACCGCGCAGGACCTGCAGAACACGGTACTGAGCCTGGTCGGCCAGAGCACCGATCTGTACTGGCAGCTGGGCTATCTCAACCAGGCAATTGCAACGGGCCAGGCCAATCTCGAACGCCTGCAGCGCACCGCTGCCCTGGTGCAGACCCAGTTCGATGCGGGCGGTGTATCGCGGCTGGAAGTGCGCCAGGCGCAGCAGAACATCGAGAGCCAGAAGGCCGCGCAATCGCAGCTGGAACAGCAGCGGGTGGAAACCCGCAACGCGCTGACCGTCTTGCTGGATGGCCAGCCGTGGCCGCTGGCCGATGAGCCGCAGAACCTGGATATCGCGCAGAGCCCGACCCTGGCCGAAGGCCTGCCGGCCGAGCTGCTGGCACGCCGCCCCGACCTGCGCGCGGCCGAACTGCGCCTGCGGCAATCGCTGAAGAACATCAAGGTCACCGCCACCAGCTATTACCCCAGCCTGAGCCTGAGCGGCGCGGTAGGCAGTTCCGCAACTTCGCTGGGTGATGTGCTGACCAACCCGGTGGCGACACTGGGGGCGGGGCTGAGCCTGCCGTTCCTGAAATTCCGGCAGATGCAGCTGGATATCAAGTCGGCGGACCTTTCCTACCAGATCGCCGCCAATGATTTCCGTCGCACGCTGTATACCGCGCTGTCGGAAGTGGACAACGCCTTGTCGGCACGCACCCGGCTGGCCGAGCAGGTAGCTGCCGCGCAGGCGTCGTATGACGAGGCGGTGGAAATCGCGCGCCTGTACGAAGTGCGTTACCGCGCCGGCGCCACCGACCTGCGCACCTGGCTGGAAGCCGAGCAGACCCGCCGCAACGCCGAGCTGTCATTGGCGCAGACCAAGCGCAGCCAGCTGGTCAACGATGTGACGCTGTACAAGGCGCTGGGTGGTGGGGCCCAACAGCTGCAATGAAGCCCGCTTAAGCCCCTCTCCCGTTCACGGGAGAGGGGTTGGGGTGAGGGGAAGCTTCTAGCAAGGAAAAGTCAAAAACTCCCCTCATCCGCCCTTCGGCCACCTTCTCCCGCAGGCGGGAGAAGGGACTTCGCTTGGCATCGCTTGAATCTGCAGTACTCCGAGCCCCCTACTGCCCCGGCGCGTGCACCCCATGCCGCTGCAGAACTTCCCGCACCTTATCCAGCGGGATCGCCTCCACCGTCTGCCCATTGCCACTCACCGTGGTCGCCATGAACAAGGCGTTGTAGACCGATTCTTCCACCGCATCCACGCTGGCCTGGAACACCGCACTCATCTGCTCGTTGGCCAACTCGGTGGTCTGCAACTGCGCGGCATCAAACCCGCGCCGCACCGATGCTGCGGTTGAAAATGCCAGCACATAGTCGCCACTGCCGTTGGAGGCAGAACTGCCGGTACGCCCCAGGCCCATCATCCCGCGCGAGGCCAGGCGCCGCAGGTTGCGGTCGGACAAGGGCGCATCGGTGGCCACCACAATGATCACCGAGCCATCGCCGCGATCATCGGCAAGCCCGCGCACATTGCCCTGCGCGGCAACCGCATTCTGGAACGCGTAGCGGTCCAGCTCGCGACCGACCGGCGCGCCTTCCACCTGCAGCACGCCGCCAAAATTGGCCTGCACCAGCACGCCCACCGTCCAACCGCCCAGGCTCTCGGGCAGCTTGCGCGAGGAGGTGCCAATACCGCCCTTCCAGCCGAACGCGACCGTACCGGTGCCTGCGCCCACGCTGCCTTCCTGCACCGGACCGCTCTTCGCACCTTCCAACGCACGGCGCACGGCATCGGCGGTCACCGGCCGGGCGCGGATGTCATTCAGGCCACCGTCATTGGTCTCGCCGACCACCACGTTCAAGGAGCGCACCTGCTGCATGTCCGGTTGCGCCAGCATCCACTCGGCCATTGCATCGGCGGCCTTCCACACGCAGAGCGTGCAGGTCAGCAGGATTGGGGTCTCCAGCTCGCCCAGTTCGTTGACCTGGGTGCTGCCGACGAATTTGCCAAAGCCATTGCCAACATGCAGCGCCGCCGGCACCCGCGAGCGATAGGCGTTGCCGGGGTGCGGCAGGATCGCGGTGACGCCGGTGCGCACGGTGTCGCCCTCACGCAAGCTCACCTGGCCAACGCGCACGCCGGCCACGTCGGTGATCGCGTTGTTGCTGCCGGGCGCGAAGATGCCGGGGGCGACGCCCAGATCACGGGCGCGTACGCGCAGGCTGTCACGGGCGGCGGTGTCCTGCGGAGCGGCGTCGTGGGCCGCGACGCCCAGGGCACAGAGCCCCGCCAGCGCCAAGGTCAATTGCAGGAAAAGACGAGGCGGCGTGCGGGGCATGAGGTTCCTTACAGGCGTTGGCGGACGGCCTCGAACAATGCCACACCCGTCGCCACGGATACATTGAGGCTTTCGATATCGCCCGGCATCGGGATGCGCACCAGCTGGTCGCAGGTTTCGCGGGTCAGGCGGCGCATGCCGTCACCCTCGCCACCCATCACCAGCGCCACGTTGCCGCGCAGGTCGAGCTGGTGGATGGTGGCGTCCACTTCACCGGCCAGGCCGTAGACCCATACGCCCAGCTTCTGCATCTCCTTGATCGTGCGGACCAGGTTGGTCACCGCCACCACCGGGATGCGGTCGGCAGCGCCGGCACTGACCTTGCGCACGGTGGCATTGACCGGCGCGCTCTTGTCCTTGGGAATCACCACCGCGGTGACACCGGCGGCAGCGGCGCTGCGCAGGCAGGCACCGAGGTTGTGCGGGTCCTGCACCTCGTCCAGCACCAACACCAGCGCCTTGCCTTCAGCGGCTTCGATCAGGCCGGACAGCTCGTTCTCGGCCCACAGCTTGGGCGCGGCGTAACGCGCAACCACGCCCTGGTGGCGGACCTGGCCGGCGACGCCGCCCAGCGCCTGGGCGTTGACCTTGCGCACGTCGATGCCCTTGCGCAGGGCTTCTTCCTCGATTTCGACCAGACGCGGGTTCTTGGCGCCGGCCTCGATCAGGACCTCACGGACGTTTTCGGGGTCTTTCTCGATCGACGAAGCAACGGCATTGACGCCGACGATCCACTGGTTCTGCTTGCTCATGGGCGTCACATGGGGACTTCTGGGGGTGGCAATGGTAGGCCGATTCGGCCCCGCCCGCAGCTGCCACCGGCCTGCGGGGGACGGGAAAGGCGGCTCCGCCATGGCGGAGCCACCTCCTGCATCAGTACTTCTGCTTGACCCGTTTGGCCGGCTTGCCGCGTTCGGGCAGCGGCGGCAGGCCTTCGTCCAGCGGCTCGCCATCCAGTTTTTCAATCAGCCGGAAGTCGATCTTGCGCTCTTCCATGCTGGCCTTCAGCACCAGGATGCGGACCCGGTCGCCGAGCCGGAATTCGTTGCCGCGACGGTCACCGCTCAAGGTCTTGCGGATCGGATCGAACTGGTAATAGTCGTGCGGCAGCTGGGTTACGTGGACCAGGCCATTGACCTTGGACTCGTCCAGCTCGACGAACAGGCCGAAGCTGGTCACGCCACTGATCACGCCATCGAACTGGCCGCCGACGTGCTTCTCCATCCATGCGGCACGGAAGCGTTCGTCCACCTCACGCTCGGCCTCGTCGGCACGGCGTTCGCGCTCGGAACACTGCAGCGCCAGCGCTGCCATCTCGCGCGGGGTATAGGTGTATTTCTCGCGCGGGCCGCCGGTCAGCGCGTACTTGATGGCACGGTGCACCAGCAGGTCGGGATAGCGACGGATCGGCGAGGTGAAATGCGCATAGGCCTCCAGCGCCAGACCGAAGTGGCCGTTGTTGTCCGGCGAATACACCGCCAGTGACTGGCTGCGCAGCAGCACCGACTCCAGCAGCGCCGCATCCGGGCGCTCGCGCACCTTCTTCAGCAGCTTGGTGTAATCGCCCGGCTGCACCTTGCTCCACGCCGGCAGGCTCAGCTTGAACTCCTTGAGGAACTCCAGCAGGTCGGCGTACTTGGATTCCGGCGGACGCTCATGCACGCGGAACGGTGCCGGGATATGGGTGGACAGCAGGTAGCGTGCGGCTTCCACGTTGGCCGCGATCATGCATTCCTCGATCAGCTTGTGGGCGTCGTTGCGCACCATCATGCCGGCCTGGGTGACCTCGCCGCGGTTGTCCAGCACAAAGCGCACTTCCGAGGATTCAAACTCGATGGCGCCACGGCGCTCGCGCGCCTTGGACAGGATGCGGTAGAGCTGGTGCAGGTTCTGGATCTGCGGCAGCAACGGGCCGATGAAGGCCTTGGCTTCGGCATCGTCCTCACCCACCGCGCCCCATACCTGGGTATAGGTCAGGCGCGCATGCGAGTTCATCACCGCTTCGTAGAATTTCGAACCGCTGACCTGGCCATCGCGCCCCACCTGCATGTCGCAGACAAAGCACATGCGGTCTTCCTTCGGCCGCAGCGAGCAGATGCCGTTGGACAGCGTCTCCGGCAGCATCGGCACCACGAAGCCGGGGAAATACACCGAGGTAGCGCGGCGCTGGGCCTCGTCATCCAGCGGCGTGCCGGGGCGCACGTAGTTGGAGACGTCGGCGATGGCCACCACCAGCCGGAAACCATCGCGGTTCGGCTCGCAATACACGGCGTCGTCGAAGTCCTTGGCGTCTTCACCATCGATGGTGACCAGCGGCAGGGAACGCAGGTCCACGCGCTTGCCGATCATCGCCGGTTCCACCGTCATCGGGATGGCGGTGGCTTCGTCCAGCACTTCCGGCGGGAACTCATACGGCAGCTCGTGGCCGTGGATGGCGGTTTCCACCACCAACGACGGGGTCAGCTTGTCGCCCAGCACGGCGATGATCTTGCCGATCGGCGGACGACGCGAGTCCGGCGCATGGGTCAGTTCGCAGACCACCAACTGGCCATCCTTCGCCCCGCCGGTTGCATCGGCCGGGATCTGGATGTTGCGCTGGATGCGCTTGTCGTCCGGCACCACGTAATTGATGCCGGCCTCCACGCTGAAATGGCCGATCAGGCGATTGACGCCGCGCTCCAGCACACGCGCGATGGCACCTTCGCGACGGCCACGGCGGTCGATGCCGGTGACATTGGCCAAGGCGCGGTCGCCATGCATGACCTTGCGCATCTCGTAGGGCGACAGGAACAGATCGTCGCCGCCCTCGTCCGGGCGCAGGAAGCCGAAGCCTTCCGGGTTGGCGATGACCACGCCCGGAATCAGGCTCAGCTGGCTGACTGGTGCGAAACCGCCGCGGCGGTTCTGCACCAGTTGGCCGTCACGCACCATCGCGCCCAGGCGCTTGCCCAGCGCTTCAGCGCGGTCCGGTTCGGTCAGGCCCAGGGCTGCGCCGATTTCCTCGGCGTTCTGCGGACCTTCGCAGCGGTCCAGCAACTGCAGGATGGCCTCGCGGCTGGCGATGGGCTGCGCGTAGCGCTCGGCTTCGCGTGATGCATAGGGATCATCGAAGGCCGCCACCGGCGGACCCGACTTGCGACGGCCGCGCACGAAGCTCTGCGGCGCGGCATCGTCGGTGAATTTGCGTTTGCCGGGTTTGGCGGCGGCGCGGGGGCCGGCCTTGCCTGGCTTGGCCGCCGACTTCGCCGGCGCGGACAGACTCTCCGGCATCCACGGCGGCAGCTTGGCACTTTTTGCTTTGGGGGCTTTGCCCGGCGCCTTGCCCGGCTTGCTGCCGGTGGCGGACTTGCGGGCCTTGTCGGCCCCAGTGGTCTTTTTGTTTTTCATCAGCCTCCATGGTACATGGACGCAGGTGTACAGGGTGCGCACACGGTCACTGCAGATGTTTGTGAAAAAGCGTTGACAAAGATGCGCATCCTCTTCAAACTGCGCGGCCTGAAGTGCCCAGGTGGCGGAATTGGTAGACGCACTAGCTTCAGGTGCTAGCGGGGGCAACTCCGTGGAGGTTCGAGTCCTCTTCTGGGCACCACGTTTCAAGATCAAACCCGCGAAAGCGGGTTTTTTCGTTTCTGCGGTTCGAACAAACAGGCCACGGTAGCCCGGGTAAGCGCAGCGCACCCGGGTTTCCTACCCCAGCAAGCCGCTGCAGATGCCCCGGGTGCGCTGCGCTTACCCGGGCTACGCTGCCTGGGCTTTTTCTTCACAAACCTGTTGACGGCACCAGAAACGTCCTACATAATCTCGCTCCTGAGTCGCCCAGGTGGCGGAATTGGTAGACGCACTAGCTTCAGGTGCTAGCGGGGGCAACTCCGTGGAGGTTCGAGTCCTCTCCTGGGCACCATGACTCAAACGAAACAACCCGCGAAAGCGGGTTTTTTTGTGCCCGCAGTTTTTACCGGTAGTGCCGAGCCATGCTCGGCAAAAGCCTTACCGATAATCCCGACGGTAATGCCGAGCCATGCTCGGCAGAGGCCTTACCGATAATCCCGACAGTAGTGCCGAGCCATGCTCGGCAGAGGCCTTACCGGTGGAGCCTCATGCCGAGCATGGCTCGGCACTACAGTGATCTGCTTCAACGTGAAATTTCTTCGCACAAAGCGTTGACAGTTTTCTTCACACTCGGCACAATTCATCTCCTGAGTCGCCCAGGTGGCGGAATTGGTAGACGCACTAGCTTCAGGTGCTAGCGGGGGCAACTCCGTGGAGGTTCGAGTCCTCTCCTGGGCACCACGACTCAAACGAAACAACCCGCGAAAGCGGGTTTTTTTGTGCCCGCAGCTTTTGTAGTGCCGAGCCATGCTCGGCAGAGGCTTTACCGATAATCCCAACCTGTAGTGCCGAGCCATGCTCGGCAGGGGCTTTACCGGTAAGGCCATTGCCGAGCATGGCTCGGCACTACACAAAGCGAAGCCCGCAATCTTTCGGATTGCGGGCTTCGTTGCAGGGTCATTGCTGTCGGCTTCGCGGCTCATGCCGCTCCTACAAACACGCGTTAATGCCCGCCTGCCGACGCAGCCCCCGCTCCCGCACCAAACGGCGGCCTGGCCAGCCACACCAGGCCGATGATCAGCAGGAACACCCAGCCCAGCAGCAGGAAGATGTCGTTGAAGCCCATCTGCGATGCCTGGTGGTTGATCATCTCGTTGAGCACCGCCGCACCGTGCTGCAGGTCGCCCTGCCCCATCGCGGTCACCTGCTGATGCATACCCGGGTCGTACAAGGACACATGCTCGGTCAGGTCCGCATGATGTTGTTGCGTACGCCGCGCCCACAACCAGGTGGTCAACGATGCCGCGAAGCTGCCGCCCAGCGTACGCAGGAAAGTGGCCAGGCCGGAGCCGGCGGCAATCTCGCGACCATCAAGGTCGGACAGCAGGATCTGCAGCACCGGCATGAAGAACAGCGCCAAACCAACACCCATCAACAACTGCACGCCGGCCACGTGCGCGAAATCGACCTGCAGGTTGAAGCCCGAACGCAGGAAGCTGGTCATCGACAGCACGAAGAATGCAATCGTCGCCAGGTAGCGCATGTCGACCTTGTGGCCGAACTTGCCCAGCACCGGCGCCACCATGATCGGCAGGATACCGAGGGGCGCCGTCGCCAGGCCCGCCCAGATCGCGGTATAGCCCATGTCGCGCTGCAGCCATTGCGGGATCATCAAGGCCACCGAGAAGAACGCCGCGTAGCCGACGATCATCGCCAAGGTGCCAGCACGGAAGTTGCGATGCCGCAGCAACTTCAGGTCAACAATGGGGTCCTTGTCGGTCAGCTCCCAGATCACGAACACCGCCAACATCACCGCGGCAATACAGGTCAGCACCACGATCTTGGTCGAGTTGAACCAGTCTTCCTCGTTGCCCAGATCCAGCATCAACTGCAGGCAGCCGACGCCGATCACCAGGGTGACCAGGCCAACGTAATCCATCTTCGGACGCTCGGTGGTTTCCACGCGATGGCGCAGCTGGCCACCGACGATTGCTGCAGCGATCACGCCCAGCGGCACATTGATCAGGAAGATCCATTCCCAGCTGTAGTTGTCGGTGATCCAGCCACCGAGGATGGGACCAGCAATAGGCGCGACCACGGTGATCATTGCCAGCAAGGCCAGCGCCTGCCCGCGCTTCTCGCGTGGATAGATCGAGACCAGCAGCGACTGGGTGATCGGGTACATCGGCCCGGCCACGAAACCCTGCAGCGCGCGCGACACCACCAGCATGCCCATGCTCTGAGCGATGCCACACAGCAGCGAGGCGATGGAAAAGGCAATCGTTGCCCAGACGAACAGCTTCACCTCGCCAAAGCGGCGGCTCAGCCACCCCGTCAGAGGCAAGGCAATCGCGGTGCTGACCGCGAACGAGGTGATGACCCAGGTCGCCTGCTGCGAACTGGCGCCGAGGTTGCCGGCGATCGTCGGCAAGGAGACGTTGGCGATGGTCGTATCCAGCACCTGCATGAACGATGCCAGCGCCAGGCCGGCCGTGCACAACGCAACATTGGCTGGCCCTGCGCCGACCGTCGTGGCCGGCGCCGTGGGAGCTTGAGCGGACATGGTGACCTCAGCTGGCGCGCGCGGACGGCGGCAGGTTGTCCTGGATGATGCTGTGGATCAGAGCGTCGGCATCGTGCAACTGCTTGGCATAGACCTGCGTTCCGTACACCGTGCCCTTGGCCGCATCGGCCGGCAGTACCGTGCCCTTCTGGTCGTGCAGGTTGACCTCGGCCTTCATCGACAGACCCAGGCGCAGCGGATGCTCGGCAAGCTGCTTGGCATCGACGGCGATGCGCACCGGTACGCGCTGCACGATCTTGATCCAGTTGCCGCTGGCGTTCTGCGCCGGCAGCAACGAGAACGCCGAGCCGGTGCCCAGGCCAAGGTTGGTGATGCGGCCCTTGTAGGTCACGTCACTGCCGTACAGGTCCGAGCGCAGCTCCACTTCCTGGCCCAGGCGCATATGCCGCAGCTGGGTTTCCTTGAAGTTGGCATCCACCCACATCTGCTCGGCCGGCACCACCGCCATCAAGGCCGCACCCGGCTGCACACGCTGACCGACCTGCACGGAGCGACGCGCGACATAACCGGTGACCGGCGCAACGATGCCGGCACGTGCGTTGTTGAGATAGGCCTGGCGCAGCTGCGCCGCAGCCGCCTGCACGTCCGGCTGGGTGGCGATGACGGTGTCGTCGATCAGCGCGCGGCTGCGCTCGACGGTCTCGCGCGAACCTGCAACGGCGGCTTCGGCAGCGGCCAACTCATCACGGGCGTGGGCCAGTTCTTCATTGGAGATCGCACCGCTGGCAGCGAGGTCACGACGACGGGCGAAGTCTTCGCGTGCGCGCTTCACCGACACCATCCGCGCGTTCAATTCCGCCTGCGCACCTTCGGCGCTGCGGTACAGGCCGCGCACCTGGCGCACGGTGCTGGCGAGGTTGGCCTGCGCCTGCTGCATCGCCACTTCGGTATCGGCCGGGTCCAGTTGCACCAGCAGCTGGCCCTGCTCGACCTTCATGCCGTCATCGGCGGCGATGGACACCACGGTGCCGGTGATCTGCGGGGTGATCTGCACCTGGTTGCCGCCGACATAGGCATCATCGGTTTCCTCGGCCCAGCGGCCGAGGAAGTAGTACCACGCGGCAAACGCTGCCAGCAGGATCAGTACGACGAACAACAGGCCGCGCAGCAGCTTGCCGCGACGGCTGGGAGCGGCGGCTGCCGCATCGGGGGAGGTTGTCTGGCTCATTCGGGGACTCTCAGGAATGCGTGGTGTCGTTGCCGGCGGCAACGGTCGGCGCCGTGTCGGCGGTGGGCTGGAAGCCGCCGCCGAGGGCGGTGCTCAGGCGTACCGAAGACAGCAGCTGCTGTGATTGCAGGTTGCTCAGCCCCTGGTCGGCCTGCAGCAGGCGGTCCTGGGTGCTGAGTACATCGAGGTAATTGCCGATACCGGCGCGGTAGCGCTGCTGCGCAAGCGCGTAGGCGGTCTGCGCGATGCCACGCAGCTGCTGCTGCGCCTGCACCTGCTCGGCCAGCGAGCGGCTGGCGTTGACCTGGTCGGCAACGTCGCGCAGGGCCTCCACCAGGGTGTGGTTGTAGTTGGCCACGGCAAGGTCATAGTCTGCATCGCTGCTGGCCAGGCCGGCGCGCAGGCGACCGCCATCGAAGATCGGCAGGCTCAGCGCAGGCGCCAGCAGACCGAAGGTGGAGCCGCTTTCCAGCAGGCTGCCCAGGTCCTTGGACACCACCCCGCCCAAGGCGGTCAGGTTGAGGTTGGGATAGAAACGGGTCTTGGCCACCTTGATCTGCTTGTCCGCCGCTTCCACGCGCCAGCGCGCGGCAACGATATCCGGACGCCGGCCCAGCAGTTCGCTGGGAACTACACCTGGCAGCTGCAGGGCCAGCGGATTCAATTCATTCGGAACCTTGATGTCCAGGCCGCGGTCCGGCCCTTTGCCGAGCAGCGCGGCCAGCGCATTGCGCGACACATCGATCTGTTGCTGCGCGGCCAGTTGCTGCTGTTGCGCGGCTGGCAGCCGCGCCTGTGCCTGCTGCACCTGCAGTTCACTGTCGATACCGGCAGCGCGACGCTGGCGGGTCAGCTGCAAGGTCTTCTCGGCGCGCGCCAGTTCGTCATTGGCCACACGCTGCAGTTGCCCGGCATGGGCCAGTTGCACGTAGCCCTGGACGATGGCGGCAGCCAGGTCCAGGCGCGCTGCCTGCGCATCCACGGCTGCGGCGTGGCCGCTGTCGACGGCGGCTTCCCAGGCGGCACGCTTGCCGCCCCACAGGTCGACGCCATAGCTGAAGTTGGCCACGGCCTGCACGCTGCCCATGTAATGGCCGCCGATTTCATCACCGGCCATGGATTCGGGCAGGCGCATGCCGGTATAGCCCGGTGACAACGACAGGCTGGGCTTGCGCTCGGCATTGCTGCTGGCGGCGTGTGCCTGCGCCTGGCGCAGGCGTGCGTCAGCCGCCTCCAACGAGGGCGAGCCGCGCAGCGCTTCGTCGATCAACGCATCCAACTGTGGGTCGGCGAACGCACGCCACCAGTCGACAGCAGGAAAGCCCGCCGCACTGAGCGGCGTACCGGCTAGGCTGCGACTGCTGTGCAGGCTGTCGGCATCCAGCAGTCGTCCCTGCGGTTGCAGGCCACGGCTGCTGGCGCAGGCGGCCAGCGTAAGAACCAGCGCCGCGGCCAGGAGGCCGCGGGCGGGTGAAACCAGGGATGTGGGGGAGGACATGGTTTTCATGGGGTCATCAAGGAGTCACGTATACGGAGCAGCAGGGACATCAACATCTCCCGCTCCTCCGCCTGCAGGTCACGCATGGCGTCTTCCATCACCTTGTCGCCACGCTGTTTCAAGCGCAGCCACAGGGCACGGCCTTCATCGGTGAGCACGATCTGCAATGCACGACGGTCCTGCGCATGCGTCTCGCGGCGCACGCAACCCAGCGCTTCGAACTTGTCCAGCAGACGGGTCACCGCGCTGGGGACCTGGTCCAGGCCGCGTGCAAGCTGGTTGGCGGTACAGGGCGCCATGTGCATCAAGGTCTTCAGACCGATGTAGTGGCTGAATCCAAGGCCGAGGTCTTCCTCGGCCATGGAGGCATCAAGCTGCCGGGCGAGGCCGTCGCGGACTTGCCGCAGCAACAGGCCAAAGCTGGGGGGCTGGGTGGTGTCGGCACAGATCATGGGCGAGCATTTTCCTTCCAGATGGAATATTTCTCAATGGAAATATTCTACTTGGTATCAAATGCTGTGTTGCATCAATGGTGTTTGCGGCCGACCGGGACACAGTAATGGCTGTGAACGTGGCCCGGTAATACAATCCAGCCAATGAATGACGAAATCCGGCCAAGCACAGGCGCAACCCTTTCTTCGGTCCGGCGGCGGGCACCGCAGGGCTTTGACATGCAGCTGCCCGCCCCGCTGCTGCGTGATCAGGAACTGAACTGGTTCGAGCGCGACGACGGCCCGCCGGTGTTCGGCTTCCGCTTCGACAGCCCGCAGGGTCTGGCCCGCGAGGTGGACTGGCACCAGCACGCGCGGGCACAGCTGATCTGCGTCGAACGTGGCCTGCTGACCACCCGCACCCGTCACGGCACCTGGTCCTTGCCGGCGGGTTCGGGCGGTTGGATGCCTGCGGCCGAACCGCATACGGTGGTGATCGACGGCCCGCTGCGTGGCTGGGGCATGGCCCTGGCCAGCCCGGTTTGCATTGATTTACCCAACGATCCCTGCGTGATCGGCATTTCCCGCCTGCTCAATGCCTTGGCCGAACGGATCAGCGACTGGTCGCCGGAGCAGCCGCTGTCAGCGCCCCAGCAACACATGATGGATGTACTGCTGGACGAAATCCGGCAGGCACCGCGCCAGCGCATGCACCTGCCGATGCCGGCCGATCGGCGCCTGCTGCGAATCGCCTCGCAGCTGTTGGCCGAACCGGCCGATGACCGCAGCCTTGCGCAATGGGCACAGTGGGCGGGCTTGTCGTCGCGCAGCCTGAGCCGCCATTTCCGCGACGAGACCACCTTGAGCTTCGCCCAATGGCGGCAGCAGGCGCGGCTGGCCGAGGCGCTGCGCCGCCTCAATGACGGCCATGCCGTGGCCGACATCGCCCATTCACTGGGGTTCAGCAGCCCCAGCGCCTTCGTGATCGTGTTCCGCCGCCACTTCGGCCTGCCGCCCGGCCGCTACCAGAGCCGGGCCGATCAGGGGCTGGAAGGCGGGCTCGATCCCATCCGTGGCTTGGCATCTCCGCCGCCATCCGGATAATCGTCGGATCAGGCAGCCGGCGGCCCCCGCCTTGGCTCCGCACAACAGGTAGCACCCACCCGCAATGACTGAGTCTGCACGCCCCGCTTACCATGGCTTCGAACAGCAGCCACTGCGCGAATACGCTGAACGCGCCTATCTCGACTACTCCATGTACGTGGTGCTGGACCGCGCCCTGCCGTTCATCGGCGACGGGCTCAAGCCGGTGCAGCGCCGCATCATCTATTCGATGAGCGAACTGGGCCTGGGTGCCGCATCCAAGCCCAAGAAGTCCGCCCGCACCGTCGGTGACGTCATCGGTAAGTACCACCCGCACGGCGACAGCGCCTGCTACGAGGCCCTGGTACTGATGGCCCAGCCGTTCTCGTTCCGCTACCCGCTGATCGACGGTCAGGGCAACTTCGGCTCCAGCGATGATCCCAAATCGTTCGCGGCCATGCGTTACACCGAATCCAAGCTGACCCCGATCGCCGAGGTGTTGCTGGGCGAACTGGGCCAGGGCACCACCGACTGGTCGCCGAATTTCGACGGCACCCTGGAAGAGCCGAGCTGGTTGCCGGCACGCCTGCCGCACCTGCTGCTCAACGGCACCACCGGCATCGCCGTGGGCATGGCCACCGACGTACCGCCGCACAATCTCAATGAGATCGTCAGCGCGCTGGTGCGCCTGATCGACGAGCCGGATACCACCGTCGCCGAGCTCTGCGAGCACGTGAAGGGCCCGGACTACCCGACCACCGCCGAGATCATCACCTC
This sequence comes from Stenotrophomonas sp., assembly GCF_032066555.1. Classification (GTDB taxonomy): domain Bacteria; phylum Pseudomonadota; class Gammaproteobacteria; order Xanthomonadales; family Xanthomonadaceae; genus Stenotrophomonas. Next base: position 151,817 of record NZ_DAMBKV010000001.1, on the reverse strand, counting down.
GCCGTCGGACCTGCGGAACATCTACGAGACCGGCAATGGCAGCGTCCGTGCGCGCGCTACCTTCAAGAAGGAAGGCAGCAACATCGTCATCGATGCGCTGCCGCACCAGGTCTCGCCGTCCAAGGTGATCGAGCAGATCGCTGCGCAGATGCGCGCCAAGAAGCTGCCGTGGCTGGAAGACATCCGCGACGAATCCGATCACGCCAACCCGGTGCGCGTGGTGTTGATGCCGCGCTCCAACCGCGTCGACGCCGAGCAGCTGATGGGCCACCTGTTCGCCATCACCGACCTTGAGCGCAGCTACCGCGTCAACCTCAACGTCATCGGCCTGGACGGTCGTCCGCAGGTCAAGAACCTGAAGATGCTGCTCAGCGAGTGGCTGCGCTTCCGCCAGGACACGGTCACCCGCCGCCTCAACCACCGCCTGCAGAAGGTCGAGCGTCGCCTGCACCTGTTGGAGGGCTTGCTGGTTGCCTTCCTCAACCTGGACGAAGTGATCCGCATCATCCGCACCGAGGACGATGCCAAGGCCGCGCTGATCGCGCGCTTCGCACTGAGCGAAGACCAAGCCGAGTACATCCTGGAAACCAAGCTGAAGCAGCTTGCGCGTCTGGAAGAAATGAAGATCCGCGGCGAGCAGGATGAGCTGGCCAAGGAACGCGACAAGATCCTGTCCATCCTGCAGAGCAGCGCCAAGCTGAAGAAGCTGGTCAAGGACGAACTGCTGGCCGACGCCAAGAAGTTCGGCGATGAACGCCGTTCGCCGCTGGTGCAGCGCGGTGCCGCCCAGGCCATCGACGAGACCGAGCTGGTGCCGAGCGAGCCGATGACCGTGGTGCTGTCGGAGAAGGGCTGGGTACGCGCGGCAAAGGGCCACGACGTCGACGGTTCGACCCTGAACTACCGCGATGGCGACAGCCTGCTGGCGGTGGCACGTACACGCAGCACCCAGCAGGTAGCCTTCCTCGATACCGAAGGCCGCGCCTACTCCACGCCGGTGCATACCCTGCCCTCGGCACGTGGCAATGGCGAGCCGTTGACCGGCCGCTTCTCGCCGGCACCGGGCAGCAGCTTCGTCACCGTGGCCAGCGGCGACAACAACACCCGCTTCGTGTTGGCGTCCACCCACGGCTATGGTTTCGTCACCCGCTTCGAGAACCTGACCGGGCGCAACAAGGCCGGCAAGGCGATGCTCAACCTGTCCGCAGGTTCGGCAGTGCTGACCCCGTCCCTGGTCGCCAACCCGGAAACCGACCGCATCGTCGCTGTCACCAGCGCCGGCAACATGCTCGCCATCCCGGCCAGCGATCTGCCTGAGCTGGACAAGGGCAAGGGCAACAAGATCATCGAGATCCCCAAGGCCAAGCTCTCCACCGAGCGTGTGGTGGCGGTGGTCGCGGTTGGCCCGGGCAACACCCTGCAGGTGCGCAGTGGCCAGCGCACCATGAACCTGTCGTTCAAGGACCTGGAGACGTATCTGGGAACACGGGCGACGCGCGGGCATCTGCTGCCGCGTGGGTGGCAGAAGGTTGAAGGGCTGGAAGTTCAGTAATAAAAGGAGGCCGGGCAATGCCCGGCCTCCTTTTTTTTTGCATGTGTTTGTGGGAGCGGCGTAAGCCGCGAAGCCACAGATCCAACAGACACCGGCAATCACAAATCACCATTGATCCATTGCCATCAGCTTCGCGGCTGATGCCGCTCCCACAAACAGCAAGGTAATCTGCAACGCTATCGCACTCGGAGAACGCACCATGCAACCCGACTTCTGGCTGCAACGTTGGCAGAACGGTCAAATCGGCTTTCATCGCAACGATGTGATGCCGCTGCTGCAGAAACACTGGCCCGAACTGCAGCTTCCGGCAGGCAGCCGCGTACTGGTGCCACTGTGCGGCAAGACCCTGGACATGCACTGGCTGGCGGCGCAAGGCCACCGCGTGCTTGGCGTTGAGTTGTCGCCAATGGCCATCGAGCAGTTCTTCGCCGAAGCCGACCTCACCCCGCAGCGCCACAGCAGCCAGTACGGCGAGCACTACAGCGCCGGGCCGATTGAAATCATCTGTGGTGATGCCTTCGCGCTGGATGCGGACTTGCTGGGCGATATCGCCGGCGTCTACGACCGCGCCGCACTGATCGCCTTGCCGCCGCATCTGCGCCAGCACTACCGCGACACCTTGTACGGGCAACTGCCGGTAGGCTGCCAAGGCGTGCTGATCACCCTGGAATACCCGCAGGACGAAAAGCAGGGCCCGCCGTTCTCGGTGGAGGAAGCCGAAGTGCAGCGCTTGTTTGCCAGCCCGTGGCAAGCCGGCCTGCTGGAACGCCGCGACATCCTCGACCAGCAGCCGGACTTCCGCGCTGACGGCGTGAGCGCGCTATCCACTGCCGTATACAGGCTGCAACGCCTGTAATGCCCGTAGTGCCGACCCATGGTCGGCAGGGGCGTTACAGGCAAACCCGAAGACCCACGACACCTGTAGTGCCGACCCATGGTCGGCAGGGGGCGTTGCCGATAGATTCAAATGCCGACCATGGGTCGGCACTACAGAATCAATGCGCCGGGGCGCCCTTGGCGTCCATCTTGCTCAGCTGGTACAGCTCAAGGCCAATGCGCTTGATCAGGCCCAGCTGCTTCTCCAGCCACCAGGCGTGATCTTCCTCGGTGTCACGCAGCTGCGCGATCAGGATGTCACGGCTGACGTAGTCCCCCTGCGCTTCGCACAGCTTCACGCCGGCAGCCAGGTTGGCGCGCACCTGGTATTCCACCTGCAGGTCCTTCTCCAGCATCTCCATCACCGTCACGCCCGGCTCGAAGGCATGCGGACGCATATCCGGGTCGCCGCCGAGGAACAGGATGCGTCGCAGCAGGGCATCGGCGTGTTCGGTCTCTTCTTCCATCTCATGGCCAATACGCTCGTACAGCGCCAGCAGGCCCTGGTCCTCGTAACGACGGGAATGGATGAAGTACTGGTCGCGCGCAGCCAGTTCGCCGCGCAGCAGCTCCTTCAGGCACTCAATGACTTCGGACTTGCCCTGCATGGGGGTGCTCCTGATGATTCGATGGTGCATAGGGTGCCCCATCTGAAAAGCCAATGATCTAATCGGAATCACTTTCAGTTGCGATTCCCTCTCCTTCGGCTTCACAAGCTGTCTACAATCGCGGCAGAACCGCTACCGGGGGTAGGCCTGTGCTGCGTTGGCTGCTGCGTTCGCTTTGGGTTGTATTGGGGCTGTTGCTGGTACTACTGCTGGTCATCTGGGGACTGCTGCGCGGCAGCCTGCCACAGTTGGACGGGGAACTGGCCCTGCCAGGACTGTCTGCACCGGTCAGCATCCAGCGCGACGCGCTCGGCGTGCTCACCGTCGAAGCTGCCAACGAGACCGACATGGCGCGCGCCCTGGGCTACGTGCACGCGCAGGAGCGCTTCTTCGAGATGGACCTGATGCGCCGCTCGGCAGCGGGCGAGCTGTCCGAACTGTTCGGCGCCAAGGCCCTGCCGCTGGACAAGCGCATGCGCGTGCACCGCTTGCGTGCCCACACCCAGCAGAACCTGGGCGCCGCCCTGGGCGACAAGCGCGGCGTCATCGAGGCCTACCGCGACGGCGTCAATGCCGGCCTTGCCGCGCTGCCCGTACGGCCATGGCCTTATCTGCTGCTGCGCCAGCAACCGCGCGCCTGGGAGTTGGAGGACTCGGTGCTGACCGGGCTGGCGATGTACGCCGACCTGCAGGACCCGACCAATACCCGCGAACTGGCGATGGCACGCATCCGCAGCGTGGTGCCGCCAGCCCTGTATGCATTGCTCGCCCACGACGGCAGCAACTGGGATGCGCCCTTGTTTGGCGAGCCCCGTGGCGATGCCGTGTTACCGGATGCGGCAACGCTGGACCTGCGCAATGCAGGCACTGCGCCGGCCCTCACTCCACCGCCTGCTTCGCAAGCGGTCCCCCTCTCTCCCGCTGCGCGGGAGAGAGACGTAGGTGGGTCGCCTGCGGCGACCGGTTCTTTTGCGCTTTACCTGGCTGCCCTCACTCCACCCCTTGCTTCGCAAGCGGTCCCCCTCTCTCCCGCTGCGCGGGAGAGAGACGTAGGTGGG
>NZ_DAMBKV010000001.1:82476-147623 GCF_032066555.1 Stenotrophomonas sp. | reverse complement strand
TCGCCTTCGGCGACCGGTTCTTTTCCGGGTAGCAACAACTTCGCAGTAGCAGGAGCTCTGACTGCCGACGGCCGCGCCATCATCGCCGACGACATGCACCTGGGCCTGCGTGCGCCGAACATCTGGTTCCGCGCACGCCTGCGCTATGCCGACCCAACCGCTCCCGAGGGCAAGGTCGATGTTGCAGGCTTCACCCTGCCCGGCCTGCCTGCAGTCATCGTCGGCAGCAATACGCGGGTGGCGTGGGCCTTCACCAACAGCTATATCGACACCGCCGACTTCACTACCCTGCCCGCGAACACCCCGCTGCGCACCTTCAACGAGTCCATCGCCGTCGCCGGCGCCCGCCCGGAACTGCTGCTGGTACGCGAAAGCGACTGGGGGCCTGTCCTGCGCGACGAGCCCGACGGGCAACTGCTGGCCCTGCGTTGGGTAGGCCAGCAGGCTGGCGCGGTGCGCCTGGATTTCGCTGACATGGCCAAGGCTGCCGATCTCGACTCCGCCTTTGCGATAGCCGACCGCTCCGGCATCCCCGCACAGAATCTATTGGTCGCCGACCGCAGCGGGCGCATCGCCTGGCGCCTGATCGGCGCGCGCCCTGCGCGTGACCCGGCCTGCCATGCCGATGCAGCCATGCAGGCCAACTGTGCACCGTGGCCAATCCGCACCAATCAGGCGCCGGCACTGGTCGACCCGCCGGATCATCGCTTGTGGACAGCCAATGGCCGCGTGCTCGATGGTGCTGCGCTGGCCGAGGCCGGTGACGGCGGCTATGACTTCGGTGCACGCGCCAAGCAGATCCGCGACGGCCTGTTCGACCGCGAAAGCTTCAAGGAAAGTGACCTGTTGGCGATCCAACTCGACGACCGCGCATTGCTGATGGAGCGCTGGTGGAAGCTGCTGCGGCAGACCGTCGAGCACAGCGACGATCCGGCGCTGAAGCGACTGGAAGCCGCCAGCCGCCAGTGGCAGGGCCGCGCATCCGCCGATTCAGTCAGTTATCGGATGGCGCGCGGCTTCCGCGGCATCCTGATGGACAACATGGAAGGCGCACTGCTGGCACCGGCCAAGGAGCAGCTGGGCGAACGTTACATACCGCCCAAGCTGGCCCAGTTCGAAGGTGTGCTGTGGCCGTTGCTCAGCGAACGCCCGCCGCACCTGCTGCCACCGCCGTATGAAAGCTGGGATGCCTTGCTCACCGACAGCGCTCGCCAACTTGAGAAGGATCTGGCCGGACAGGGTCCGGATCTGGCACAACGCAGCTGGGGCGAGCGCAATACTGCCGCCATCTGCCATCCGGTCTCGGCCGCGTTGCCCAGCCTGTTCAAACGCTGGCTGTGCATGCCGGCGCAACCCTTGGCCGGCGACGACAACATGCCGCGCGTGGTCGGACCCAAGTTCGGCGCTTCCGAGCGCATGGTGGTCTCGCCCGGCCATGAGGCCGACGGCATCGTGCACATGCCGGGCGGCCAGAGCGGCCATCCGCTGTCGCCGTTCTGGGGGGCAGGCCACGACGACTGGGTGGAAGGCCGCCCGACTCCGTTCCTGCCGGGCAAGCCGGCGCACAGCCTGAGCTTGAGTCCAAGATAGAAGACAACGCCGCGCACGCAACCCGGCTGGCATCCAGGTGTGGGAGCGGCATAAGCCGCGAAGCTGGATTTACTGGAACCCTCGATGCATATGCAACCTGATGGTGTCCCTGCTTCGCGGCTGACGCCGCTCCCACAAACAGCTGACCGGCTCGCCGTCACCAATGCACTGCGCGCTTACTTCAAGTGCACTGTCCACTCCACTTCAAGCTTGGCCTCGGCGTCGAACAGGCGACTGATCTGCACCCAGCTCGCGGCCGGATACTTGCCATCGACAAAGAAGGTCTTGCGCTCAGGAATCGCCTTGATCAAGCCATCCATGTCGGTGGTGAACACCGTCTCCTTCACCACCTGGCTGCTGTCCGCATCAAACTGCTGCAGGATCTTCGTCAGCTTGCCGTAGCAATCGCGCACCGCAGCCTGCATATCCGCACCACGGCAGGGGACGCCGGAAACATGCAGCGTGTCGCCATCACGCACCACGCCGGTGTAGCCGATATCGGTTTCCCAACTACCCTGTTGATGCCGCTCCAATGGCACCTCCCTGGCGTGGGCGTAGGAACTGCAGAGCAGGCCAAACATCACGAACGCACAAGCACGCATCGAAAATCCTTTTGAGTCGTTATAGAAGGAAGAACTGCGGTTTCCTGATCGCGCACGTTGAATTGTGCGACATGTAAAGCGGCCCCTTCCCCTCCAACCCCTCTCCGGGCAGGGAAGAGGGGCGTTGAAGGCAAGGCGGGCCGACGCTTCCAATGACCTTTGGGTCGACTGACCTCTTAACCTGCCAAGGCCTGCTCGTGCACACCGGCCACGGCGCGACCGGATGGATCGGCCATGCTGGCGAAACTGGCGTCCCATGCAATTGCCGCCGGCGAGGAGCAGGCAATCGACTTGCCGCCCGGCACCGTTTCCGAGGCCGCGTGGCTGGGGAAGAACTGCTCGAACACGTGGCGGTAGTAGTACGCTTCCTTGGTCTGCGGCGGGTTGTACGGGAAGCGCTTGTCGGCGGCGGCCAGCACGCGATCGCTGACCTGTGACTCGGCATGCGCCTTCAAACCGTCGATCCAGCCATAGCCGACGCCGTCGCTGAACTGCTCCTTCTGCCGCCACAGGATTTCCTTGGGCAGGTAGCCTTCGAAGGCTTCGCGCAGCACGGCCTTCTCGATGCGGCCGCTGGCCTTGTCGACCATCTTGTGGCGCGCATCCATCTTCATCGCCACATCCAGGAACTCGCGATCCAGGAACGGTACGCGCGGCTCCACGCCCCAGGCCATCATCGACTTGTTCGCGCGCAGGCAATCGTAGTTGTTCAGCGCGTCGAGCTTGCGCACCAGTTCCTCGTGGAACTCACGCGCGTTCGGTGCCTTGTGGAAGTACAGGTAGCCGCCGAAGATCTCATCGCTGCCTTCGCCGGACAGCACCATCTTCACGCCCATTGCCTTGATCCGACGTGCCAGCAGGAACATCGGCGTGGAAGCACGGATGGTGGTGACGTCGTAAGTCTCGACGTGGCGGATCACTTCCGGCACCGCATCCAGGCCTTCCTCGAAGGTGTACTCGAAGCCGTGATGCACGGTGCCCAGCATTTCTGCCGCCACCTTGGCCGCGGCCAAGTCGGGCGAGCCCTTCAGGCCGATGGCGAAGCTGTGCAGGCGCGGCCACCAGGCTTCGCTCTGACCGCCATCCTCGATGCGGTTGCGTGCATAGCGCGCCGCAACCGCGGCGACCAGCGAGGAGTCCAGGCCGCCGGACAGCAGCACGCCATACGGCACGTCGGTCATCAGTTGGCGGTGCACGGCGCGCTCGAAGGCCTCGCGCAGTTCGGTCAACGACACATCCACACCTTCCACTGCGTCGTAGTCGCGCCACGGACGCTCGTAGTATTTGCTCAGCGTATCGGTGCTGCTGTCATACCAGTGGCCGGGAGGGAACTGGGCCACGTCGGCGCAGGTATCCGCCAGCGACTTCATTTCCGAGGCAACGCAGAGTCGGCCCTGCTTGTCGTGGCCCCAGTACAGCGGCACCACACCGATAGGATCGCGGGCGATGATCACGCGCTGCTTTGCGCGGTCCCACAGCGCGAAGGCGAAAATGCCGTTGAGCCTGTTCAAGTAGGACGCCGGCTCGTCCTCACGGTACAGCGCGTTGATCACCTCGCAGTCCGAGCCGGTCTGGAAGGCGTAGGGCTGGGTGAGCTCCTTCTTCAGCTCCTGGTGGTTGTAGATCTCACCGTTCACCGCCAGCGCGAGCTGACCGTCATCGGATAGCAACGGCTGCGAGCCACCGGCCGGGTCGACGATGGCCAGCCGCTCGTGCACCAGGATGGCGCCGTCGTCCACGTAGACGCCGCTCCAGTCCGGGCCGCGATGCCGTTGGCGCTGGGATTGTTCAAGCGCCTGCCGACGCAGCGCCTGCAGGTCGTCACCGGGTTGCAGGCCAAAAATGCCGAAGATGGAACACATGGGAAAGCTCCTGGGTTGTGTGGGGACAAACATTGGAAGCAACGGCTTGAAGACCTGCAGCCGCTCGGTGTTCCCGCCCGGCCACAAAAAAACCCGCATCGGCCGATGCGGGTTTTCTGGTGTCCTGAGCGTGTTGCCTGTCCTAGCTCTGGTCGCAGTCCCGCAGTGGCCGCGCACGATTATTCGCGCGCAGATTATTGCGGTTGTTATTGTTGACGGCGGTGGCCGGGAACGAGGACATGGCGCCGACGTTATCCCGGTATTGGCGACGGCGCAACTGTTGCTTTGGCAACCGATTCAGCGGCCGGGTCGGCGCACTCCGCGATAATCGCCCGCCACCTTGCCCGGACCTGCTGGATGCCCCGTCCCACACCCCGTGTGCTGCTGTACGCCCTGCCCCTGTTCATCCTGCTCGGTTGCGCGACACCCCCCAACACCCGCCCGCCCAGCGACAGCGAGCGCGATGCGCTGTCCGCAGCCGCCGATGGCCAGTTCGATTCGGCCCTGCGGGTCGCCAGGATGTACCAGGCCTGGAACGACCCGCGTGCGTTGGAATGGTACGCACGCGCAGCGTCGACAACGCCGCGCACCCACCGCAGCACCGCCGCCGCGGAGCAACTGGGCAGGATCCTTGAGCGCGGCCGCCTGGACAGCAGTGACGAACCGCAGAAGCCCGAGGACGTTCGCTTCAAGCCATCGCCACGCAAGGCACTGCGCTGGTACCAGAGTGCCGCCTACCACGGCTCGCCGTATGCCATGTCCGATCTTGCACGCTGGTACGAACGCCAGGGCGACATCGCAGGCGCACTGCGCTGGCGCCTGCGCTCGGCGGTGTACATGCGTGAGTTGTACAAGCTGGACGCACTGCGCAAGGCAACCCATGCCTCAACCGAAGCTGCGCGCGTTGTCCCCGACCAGCCCTCCGCCAATGCGACCATCGCCCGCATCCAGCGGCGTGCTGCGCGTGGCGACGCCGAGGCCCAGGTCGACCTTGGCGCCTTGCACGAAGCAGGCATCGGCATGCCCACGGATATGCGCGAGGCACTGCATTGGTATCAGCGCGCCGGCGAACAGGGCAATGTCTACGGCCAGTACTTCAGCGGCTTGGCGCTCGGTCGCGGCAGCAAAACCCTGCCGAAAGATGAGACGGCAGCGGCAGCGTGGTTCGCGCGTGCCCAGGCACAGGAGTTCTATCTGGCCGAGGAGTCGTACTGGCGCCGGGCCATCGCGCCGCCGTTCTTCATCTTCGAATAGATCGAGCAGGTCTGTACACACAACGCCCGCCGCAACAAGACTGCATCAACAGAGCGATGTCGCGCAGAATGATGCGCAAGCACCTGCAGAGTTGGACATGACGAATACCCCGGTCTTCCACGAAGAAACCATCGACCGCGCGCGCATGCAGCAGATCACCCGCGCGCATCCGCGGGCAGCGGTGTTCGAATCGTGCACGTTGGACGAAGGCGATTTCTCGCGCCTGGAGATGGACGGCTTCCAGTTCAAGCAATGCTCGCTGAACAAGGCAAATTGGCTCGCCGCATCATTGGAGGAGAGCCGATGGCAGAAATGCCGCGGCAGCCACTGCGACTTCAGTTCCGCACAGCTCAGCGATTCGCGCTTCGATCACTGTGACCTCAACAACAGCTTCTGGCGACGCGCCACGCTGTCGTCGGTGCAGTTCAAGGACTGCAAGCTGACCGGCGCCCACCTGCAGGAAGTCAGCGGCTGGGCACTGGAATTCCGCGACTGCCTGCTGGTCAGCGCCGACCTGCGCGGCATGTCATTCCGCAAGGCGCAGCTGGAAGGCATGGATTTCTCCGATGCCGATCTGTCCGGCTGCGACTTCCGCGACGCGGTGTTCAGCGGCGGCAGCCTGCGCAACGCACAGACCCGCCTCACCCGCTTCGAAGGTGCCGACCTGCGCGATACCGACATCAGCGGACTCAACGTGATGGACGGCAAGCACTTCAAGAAAGCGGTGATCTCGCAGCGGCAGGCTGCGGCGGCGCTGGCGGCGTTCGGCTTGATTGTTGCTTGACGCAGACGTGGCCTGCTACGCCCCTGCTTGCAGGCTGGCAACATCCACCCGATTCCGCCCTTCGCGCTTGACCCGATATAACGCCATATCCGCGCACCGCACCAGCGCCATCGGATCGTCCTCGATCAGCGGCGTGCAGACCGCAACGCCGACGCTGATCGTCACCCGCTGCCCCGCCGCACCAGTGACCTGCTCCACCGCGCTGCGCAGGCGCTCGCCACGCGCCAGCGCCATCGGTTCATCGCAGTCCGGCAGGATAAGCACGAACTCCTCGCCACCGTAGCGTGCGACCAGCTCTTCGGCCCCCGTCACCTGCGCGGCCAATGTCTGCGCGACGCGGCGTAACTGCAGGTCGCCGAGATGATGGCCGTGGGTGTCGTTGAACTGCTTGAAATGGTCCACATCGATCATCATCACCGCCAACGGTTCCTGCCGTTCCGCGCAGCGTTGCCACGCACGCGGGAGGGTTTTCTCCATCGCATGCCGGTTGGCGATACCGGTCAGCCCGTCGGTGACGGCCAGGGCCGAGAGACGGGAGTTGGCGCTTTGCAGCTCGGCCGTGCGTTCGTTGATCTTCTTCTCGAGCAGACGATTCTGTGCGTTGATGGCGCGGGTGCGCAGACCAACCACCCCTACCACGAACACCAGTCCCGCCAGACCAAAAGCCAGCCGAACCCATGGGCGCTGGTACCAGAATGGCGCGACCTGCAGCGGGTAACTCATTGCCTCGGTCGGCGTGCCACCCAGCACCCGGGCCTGCAACTGGAAGGTATAGGCACCGGCCGGCAAGCGCTGATAGGTCAACTCGCGCCCTGCTGCCCAGGGCGACCAATCATCGTGATAGCCCGGCATGCGATAGCGAAACTCAACCTCCGGCTCCATGCTCTGTACACCGAAGCGCAATGCCAGGCCGGCACCGGCCGGCAAGCGTGGCACTGCCCGCGGCGCCAGTGACAGCAGTACCGGCGGGTGATTCGGACCTTGCAGTTCGATGCGATCCAGCCGTGCCCGCGGCGGTGTTGCAAGGTGTTCGGCGGCCGCAGGGTCCAGCTGCAGGACGCTGTCGCGGGTGACCACGCGCAGCTGTCCATCGCCGTGCAGCGCAACCGTCATGAAACCAGGTACGCGGCTATCGCTGACCTGCTGCAACTGGAACGCGTACGTCCCGGGCTTGCGCCACCACAACTGCCTTGCCGTCCATGCAAAGCTTCCCTTCGCGTTGTCTTCTCCTTCCAGCTCCATCGGTGCCTGCAGCCCTGCCAACACGGGCAAGGCGTCGGCAACGAACTGCTCCCCCTGCAGCCGATGCACCTGCGCACCCGAGATCGCGTACAGCACGCCCCCGCTGCGGAACAGACGGGTACCCTGCCCCGCCACCACAGGCAAGCCCTGGGCGAACCCGAAGCGCTGCTCCGCCAGCAACCGACCGTCATCCAACGCGAAGCGCCAGCGGCGCGCGCCGCCACCCGGATCGCCAGCCCATATCTCGCCTGCGGCAACTTCGTACAAGCCGGAAACCGCGTTCTGGCCTGTATTCCATTGCGCCTGCAGCTGCCAGCGCCCCTCGCGCTGGCCGAGTACGATGACCCGGCTGCGGCTGACGGCGAACATACGGCGCGCGTCAAACGCCGAGGGCAGCAGCCTGCTGACGCTGTCTCCCAGCTTTGCCGGCAACAATCGCCGCGGTTGCGTCTGCCCCGGGTCCAGCACTGCCAACCCATAGCGATCACCGATCAGCAGCCCGGCGGAGGTGCCTTCCAGTGCGAAGGTTTCCAGGTCGCGGCGTGGCCACTGCAGTTGCGAGAACACAGGTGTCCCTGTCATGGAGGACTGCGTACGCCACACGCCCATGCTCGCCACCCACAGGCGGCCGTCATACCAGGTGCTGTCGAAGATGCGACCACGCAGCCCATGCAGGCGCCCATAGCGCGTCCATGGCAGCGACCAGCGCAACCGCGCGATGCCGCTCTCGCCGGCTATCCACACCGCACCATCACGATCCTCCACAAGATCATGCATCTCACCTGCACAGGCGGCAAAACTGTCGAGCAGCTTCAGTTCAGGCGAAAAACGCATGATGGTGCCGTCGAAGCTACCCACCGCAAAACCACCATCGGCCAAGGCAATGCCGGTATACGGCTCATGCAGACCGAACGCGGCAGTGGCCTCGGTATCGAGCTTGCGCAGGCCGTTGCCGTCACTGAAATGGAAACCGTCGGCAGCGGCGAACAACAGCCCACCACGATAGGGCCACGCTGCGGGCACGCGCAGCGTGGCCAGTGGTTCCATGCCCTCGACCAGCGCCATCGCAGCCCTGCCCACCCGGTACAGGCCTTCACCCGGAACCCGGAAATAGATCTCGTCACCCGCCACCAACGGGCGCGTACGCGCGCCGGCGGGGAGTTGCAGGCGGGTGGTGCTGCCGTTCTTTTCCAGTACGAACAGCGCACCGGCGCTCACCGCGTGTATGCCACGCGCGGTCTCCCCCAACGAAAACACCTCGATCGGCCCCTGCACCAGTCCGGCAGCGGACAGGCGTGGCAGCAGGTTGATGAATCGATGGGTACCATCGGCCTGCCGCAGCAGCTGCCCAAACATGCCCGCACCAGCGACATGGAGGCTGCCATCGCGCGCCAGCATGATCGAGTACACCGGTGCCTCGCCCGCCGCCTCCAGCAGCTCCCATACACCGCTGCGGAAGATCATCACCCCTTCGCCACTTGCCGCGTACAGGTTGCCAGTGCGGTCGACGACCACGCCGGGATAGGTCGGTGCGGCCGGCAACTGGCTCGCCCCGAACTGCCGCAGCAATGGCAGGCCATGCAGCGTGGCAGTGGCGTGCGCGAACGGCAGCGCGCACACCAGCACAAGGGCCATCAGCCCAATTCGGAACCCCATTTGAACCCTGTCCATCTCGCCCCCCCGGCAAGATTGTGCACCCGCACCGTAACAGTTCAGTCCAGCAGTTTTTCTATCAGTTTCCGGTACAGGTCAGGCAGCGCTTCCAGGTCGGCGACGCGAACGTTCTCATCGACCTGGTGGATGCTGGCATTCACCGGACCCACCTCGATGCATTGCGCGCCCAAGGGTGCGATGAAGCGGGCGTCGGAGGTTCCACCGCCGGTGCTTTCTTCCGGTGCCGCGCCGGCAAACCCGGCCAGCACCTCGCGCGCGACACTGCGCAGACGCCCTTCCGGGGTGTAGAACGGCTCGCCGCTGCGGTGCCACTGCAGGTCGTAGTCCAGGCCGTGACGGTCCAACAGCGCGCCGATCTCGGTTTCCAGCATGTCCGCATTCCAATGCGGGTTGTAGCGCAGGTTGAACATCACCTGCAGTTCACCCGGGATCACATTGTTGGCACCGGTGCCGGCGTTGATGTTCGAGATCTGCAAGCTGGTGGACGGGAAGCTTTCATAGCCGTCGTCCCAATGCCGGGCAGTCAGCTCAGCCAACGCCGGTGCGGCCAGATGGATGGGGTTCTTGGCCTTGTCCGGATAGGCGACATGGCCCTGCACGCCCTTGATGCGCAGCTTGGCCGAGAGGCTGCCACGGCGGCCGACGCGCAGCAGGTCACCGAGTTTGGCGGTGGACGACGGCTCGCCGGTAATGCACCAGTCGATACCCTGCCCGCGCTCGACGAAGAGCTTGGCAACGTGGCGGACGCCATCGATGGCGTCACCTTCCTCGTCGCTGGTCAGCAGCACCGCCAGCGTGCCCAGGTGGTCCGGGTGCGCGGCAACAAACTGCTCGGCAGCGACCACGAAGGCAGCAACGCTGCCCTTCATGTCGGCAGTGCCGCGCCCGTACAGGACGCCGTCGCGCACCTCCGGCTTGAACGGGTCGCTGCTCCAGGCCTCGACCGGCCCGGTCGGCACCACGTCGGTGTGGCCGAGCAGCACCAGTACCGGTGCGCCGTTGCCGTGGGTGGCCCAGAGGTTGTCGACTTCGCCCAGGCGCAGGTGCTCGCAGTTGAAACCGGCGGCGCTGAGACGGCCTGCGATCAGTTGCTGGCAGCCTGCGTCTTCCGGGGTTACCGAGGGGCGGGCGACCAGGTCGCAGGTCAGGGCTAGTACGTCGTTCATTGCGGCCTTCTTTGATCGGTGGCTTCGCGGCTCACGCCGCTCCCACAATTATTGGAGGGCGGATCAGGCGATGTTGAAGCGGGCCTTGAAGCCGTTGTCGCTGAAACCCTGGCTCAGCGTGCCATCGTCGGCGATGACCAGCGGACGCTTGATCAGCTGCGGGTATTCGCGCAGCAGCAGCTTCCACTCGGCATCGGACTCGGGCGACTTGCGGTTGTCCGGCAGCTGCCGCCAGGTGGTCGAGGATTTGTTGATCATCGCCGCGAAGCCGCCGGCCTTGCCGGCCCATTCGAGCAGGGTTTCCGGGCTGGGCTTGTTGTCGCGGTAATCGACGAAGGTATAGGCGACGTTGAAGCGGTCCAGCCACTTGGTGGCTTTCTTGCAGGTGTCGCAGTTTTTCAGTCCGTAAATCGTGGTCATTCTGAATTCCAAAGCCCGCATGGCAAAGCCCCTCTCCCGCTTGCGGGAGAGGGGTTGGGGTGAGGGGAAGCTTCTAGCTCATTGCCCAAGCTTCTAACCCTCAGAATAGGAGCGAAGCTAAAGCTCCCCTCATCCGCCCCTTCGGGGCACCTTCTCCCGCAGGCGGGAGAAGGGACGGCGTTGCACCTCCGGCTGGCTCAGTCCGCCAACCCGCGCAGCAGGTCGTTGACGCTGGTCTTGCTGCGGGTCTTGGCGTCCACCTGCTTGACGATCACCGCGCAGTACAGCGAATGCGTGCCGTCCTTGGACGGCAGCGAGCCGCTGACCACCACGCTGTACGGCGGCACATAGCCGTAGGTCACCGCGCCGGTGGCACGGTTGTAGATGCGGGTGCTCTGGCTCAGGAACACGCCCATGCCGATCACGCTGTGGTGGCCGACGACCACGCCTTCCACCACTTCCGAACGCGCACCGATGAAGCAATGGTCCTCGATGATGGTCGGGCTGGCCTGCAACGGCTCCAGCACGCCACCGATGCCGGCACCACCGGACAGGTGGCAATGCTTGCCGATCTGCGCGCAGGAACCCACCGTGGCCCAGGTATCGACCATCGTGCCTTCACCGACGTGTGCGCCAATATTGGTGAAGCTCGGCATCAGCACCACGTCCTTGCCGAAATGCGTGCCACGGCGGGCAATCGCACCGGGTACCACGCGCACACCGGCGGCGCGGAACGCGGGCTCGTCATAGCCTTCGAAGCGCGACTCGACCTTGTCCCAGAACGGTGCCGGGGCGCCGTCCATCACCGCCATGTCATTGACACGGAAGTACAACAGCACGGCCTTCTTCAACCACTCGTTGACCTTCCAACCGCCGTTGCCATCCGGCTCCGCAACGCGGAATTCACCCGACTCGAGGCCGTCGATCACGCGGTTGACCAGCGCGCGGGTCGAACCTTCGATCTCGTCCATGGTCAGCATGGTGCGGCGCTCGAAGGCGCTCTCAATACTGAACTTCAACTCGGCAACGCCCGGTGCCGGCGGCTTGCGCAGGCTGCGCGGGCCTACCGAGGGCGTGACCGGCTTGGTCGACTTCGGCTTGGCAGCAGCAACCTTCCTGACCGGCACCTTGACCGCCTTCGCAACAGGCTTGGCGACCGGCTTGGTCGTTGCTGCGGCCTTTTTCTTCGGCGCAGCGGCCTTGCTCGGCGCGGCCTTTGCAGGCGCAGCCTTCTTGGCGGTCGTCTTGGTCACGGTCTTCTTGGTTGCGGGCTTGCTTGCCATCAGTGGGGGTCTCCTGGCTTGTTGTCGGGATCCAGGCAGGCAAGCAATGCATCACGCAAGGCCTGCATGGAGGTTTCGGTAAGGCGGTGATCGTGGCGATCGGTAAGCTGGAACTGATCCTCGGCGCGCTCACCGAAGGTCGCGATGCGCGCGTCCTGCACGCGCAGGCGCTGGTCGCGCAGCACATGCGCGACATCGGCGAGCAGGCCAGGACGATCCGGCGCCACCAGGTTCAACACGGTGCGGTCCTGATGGCTGGAGTCGAGGAACTCGATGCGCGGAGCGAAGCGGAAATGCTTGAGCTGGCGCGGCATCACCCGTCGCGACGGGCGAAGGACCAGGATATTGCCGGCCAGCGCCTTGCGCAGCGCGGCCTCCAGCCGTGCGGCATCACCATCGGCGAAACTGCCTGCCGGGGTGACTTCGAAGGTGTCGAAAATGGTGTCGCCAGGGCCGTCCAGCACGCGTGCGCGGTGAATGCCATAACCGGCACGATCAAGCGTCATCACGATGGCGGCGAACATGCCATCGCGGTCCGGTGAATGCACGAAGACTTCCAGCGCATCGCTCTCTGGCGTAATACGCCGCACCTTGACCAAGGTGCCGCCCTTGTGGATTTCCACCAGCGACGCAGCCTGCCATACCAGCTGCTCGGGACGGAAACGCACGAAGCTTTCGTCGGGCATGGCTGCAAACTGGCGATCGATCACCACGTCGTCATGACCGAGCAAGCGCATCTGTTCGCGCACGTTGTCGCGTGCTTCCTGCACCCGCTCCGCCTCCGGCAGGGGATGTTCCAAACCCTCGCGCAGCGCGCGGCGGGTGGCGAAATACAGGTCGGCCAGCAGGCGGTCCTTCCATGCATTCCACATCTTGGGGCTGGTGCCGGCGATATCGGCGCAGGTCAGCAGATAAAGATAATCAAGGCGATCACGGTCACCCACCAGGCCGGCAAAACGGTGGATCACCTCCGCATCGGTGATGTCCTGCTTCTGCGCAGTCACCGACATGCGCAGATGCTGTTCCACCAACCACGCAACCAGTTCGGTATCCGAGCTGCTCAAGCCATGCAGGCTGCAGAACTCACGCGCGTCCACCGCGCCCAGTTCCGAGTGGTCGCCACCACGCCCCTTGGCGATGTCATGGAACAGGCCAGCCAGCAACAGCAGCTCGGGCTTGCGCAGGCGCGGCCAGACTTCGTGGGCGATGGAAAAACGTTCGTCGGCGCGGCCGCTGGCAAACAAGGCCATGTTCCGCAGCACCATCAAGGTGTGCTGGTCCACCGTGTAGACATGGAACAGGTCGAATTGCATGCGTCCGGACACGGCCGCGAATGCAGGTATCCATTGGCCAAGCACGCCCAGGCGCGCCATCCGCGCCAGCGTATCGACCGCACGCGGGCCGCGCAGCAAGGCCATGAACTGCTCACGCACCGCCTCGTCCACCGCGGTGTAGGCAGGGATTTCATCCAGCATCTCGGCCAGGCCGCGCGCGGTCATCGAGTGCAGGCCGCGCACGTCGGCGGTACGGGCCCAGCAGGCGAACAAGGCAAAGATGCTGCGGATGTCGCCGTGCGGCCACAGCGGATCGTCGGCGGACAGATAGCCGCGCCGCAGTGAGAAACCCTGGCCCACCGGCAGCGGCGTGGCTTCGCCGTCAAACTGTTCCTCAAACCGCTGCAGCAGGCGGTCGCTGATGCGGCGGATGACCGTCGCACTGCGATAGAAGCCCTGCATCATCTTTTCCACGCCCAGGCTCTCGGCGTCGTCACCGAAGCCCATGCGCGCGGCCAGGGTCTTCTGGTAATCGAAACGCAGGCGTTCTTCCGGGCGCTGTGCAACCAGATGCAGGCCATAGCGCAGCCGCACCAGTACCTGGCGTTCGCGCTTCAGCGCAGCAGCCTCGTCCAGCCCAAGATGGCCCAGCCCGACCAGCGCATCGATGTTGCTGACGCCGAAGGCGCGCAGCGCCATCCAGCCCAGCGTATTGAGATCGCGCAGGCCGCCCGGGCCGTCCTTGATGTCCGGCTCGAGGTTGTCGGCGGTATCACCAAAACGCTGGTGGCGTGCAAGCAGTTCCTCGCGCTTGGCCAGGAAATACTCACGCGGCGGCCATACCAGGCTCGGTGCAATTGCCCGTGCAAGGCCGTGCTGGGCAGTGGCATCGGCGACAAGCGCACGCGCTTCGATCAAGGCGGTCAGCACGGTCTGGTCGGCGGCAGCGTGCACGCATTGTGTCGCCGAGCGCACCGCGTGGCTGGCCGGCAAGCCGGCATCCCAAAGCAGTGCGAACAAACGTGCCAGTGCGGCTTCGTGGCGGTGCTGTACATCGGTTTCGGCCAGCACCAGCAGGTCGATGTCCGAACGTGGGAACAGTTCGCCACGACCGTAGCCGCCAACCGCGAACAATGCCAGCCCGGCACCAGCGGGAATGCAGCGGTGCCAGGCATCGATGATCAGTTGATCAACCGCGCGCGTGCGCAGGCCGGGCAGGCGCTCGACATTGTCGGTCTGCTCGAAGCGTTTGCCCAGGCGGGCATCGGTATGGGCAAGTGACTGCCGTGCATCGGCAGCCCATTGCGCGTCACCGGCAGGATCTGCCGGCGTGTCCAGAATCGGGCCCGCCGGCAGTGAGGTCATGCCTGCGCGGATTCCGCCGGCGACAACGTCAGTACCTCAACGCCATCCTCGGTCACCACAATGGTGTGTTCCCACTGCGCCGAGAGCTTGCGGTCCTTGGTCACCACGGTCCAGCCATCCGGCAGTACCTTGGTGTAGCGGGTGCCTTCGTTGATCATCGGCTCGATCGTGAAGGTCATGCCCGCCTTGAGCACCAGGCCTTGCCCCGGGCGCCCGTAATGCAGCACCTGCGGCTCGTCGTGGTAGACCTTGCCGATGCCGTGGCCGCAATACTCGCGCACCACGCTGAAGCGCTCAGCTTCAGCGAATTCCTGGATCGCATGACCCACATCGCCCAGGGTCGCGCCCGGCTTGACTGCACGGATGCCGCGCCACATCGCTTCCTTGGTGGTTTCCACCAGGCGCTTGGCCATCACCGAGGGCGTGCCGACGTAATACATGCGGCTGGTATCGCCGTGCCAGCCATCCTTGATGACGGTCACGTCGATATTGATGATGTCGCCATCCTTGAGCACCTTGGCTTCACTGGGAATGCCGTGGCAGATGACGTTGTTGACCGAGGTGCACACGGTCTTGGGGAACCCGCGGTAGCCCACATTGGCCGGGATGGTGCCCTGCACATTGATGATGTGGTCGTTGCAGATGCGGTCCAGCTCTTCGGTGGTGACACCGGGCTTGACGTGCGGGGTGATGATGTCGAGCACCTCAGCCGCCAGACGGCCGGCGATGCGCATCTTCTCGATTTCTTCGGGGGTTTTCAGTTGGATTGCCATCTGTCGATTATCCCCCATTTGGGTTATTTCGCTAAGTATTTCACATTAATGAACCCGGAATCGCCCCTGCCCCAGCGCACTTGGCGCATCAGCGCCCTTTCGCAGATGAACTTCAGCCTGGCGGCCGGACTATCCCTCCCAAGCGAGCAGACAACGATGTTGCAACTGCGGTGCACCCAGGATGTCGCCAGGCAGGTCACCCTGGATGAGGGCCTGCACGCGCAGGCGGCAAATCGCTTCATGGCCATGGGCGCCGAACGCATCGGCTATGAGCTGTACAGCGACCCCGGCCATTCCAGCCGCTGGGGCAACACCCAGAATACCGCCGTCAGCGGCACCGGCACCGGCGACATGCAGACCCTGACGGTCTACGGCCAGGTACCCGCACAGACCAGTCCCCCGCCCGGCAACTACCAAGACACCATCACGGTGACATTGACGTACTGACTGAAGACGAAGCGGCCGCCAGTACCTGCTCCGTCGCGGGAGCCAACCTGCATCACGGTGAGTACCGGGCGTTTGCACCAGACGGCCGCCTGCGGCAGCAATCTCTTCCCAACCTGCCCAGCCGGGCTCGTCCACCGAAGGTTTTGACTGAAACCAGCAATATCGCCTGTTCAGCTCGATCAATCACTTTAAACCCGCGTCATTCCCATAACAGCGTGTTTAGCTTTGCCCGCCAGCCGATGCCATGCCTCACCACCTCACGCATTGGCTCAACAAACGGGAGTATCGACATGCACGCGCACAACCTCCTCGTCGCTTCACTCAGTCTCGCCGTTGTTGCCGTCACCGGCCTTGCAGCGGCGGCCACCGAGACTGCGCAATTCCAGGTCCGCATCGTCATCACCGAGTCCTGTGACATCCAGGCCGCAGCTGCCAGTGACCTCGACTTCGGTACCCTGGCCCGCGCCACCGGCGCCCCGGCCGACACCCAGGGCAGCCTGGAAGTGACCTGCAGCAGCGGCACGCCCTACACCATCGGCATGAACCCCGGCGCCAACGCCACCAGCACCACCGCAGCGGCCGACAACCGGCGCATGAGCGATGGCAACAACAACTTCATCGCCTATGGCCTGTATCGCGATGCCGGCCGCCAGGATTTCTGGGGCGAGGTCGTCGGAACCGACACCTTGGCCGGCGTCGGCACGGCCAGCGTACAGAGCATCCCCGTCTATGGCCGCGTGCCCTCCACCGATGCCCCGGCCGGCAGCTACAGCGACACCGTCGTCGCCACGGTCACCTATTGAGCACGCCAGCGATGTGCGCCTCCTGCGATCGCCGGCCGGGAAACAAGGCCAACCATGGCCACAGGCTGCTGCTGGCCACACTGCTTGCCTGTGCATTCGGCTGCCCCGCCGGCAACCTGCAGGTTGCGCCGATCGTATTGGAATTCACTGAAAAACAGCAGGCGAACGCACTATGGCTGCAGAACAATGCAGACCACCCGATAAACGCACAGATCCGGGTCCAGCAATGGTCTCAAACCACGGCAAGCGACCAACTGGAACCCTCGCAGGCGCTGCGCGCCAGCCCGGCCATCATCCAGATCCCGCCCGGCCAGCGGCAGCTCGTCCGCATCGTACGACCGATGCCCATGGCGACGGCGCCCGTCCAGCACGAGCAGGCCTACCGGGTATGGGTGGATGAGTTGCCGCAGATCGACGGACCGCAGCCTGCAGGCCTGCAGTTCCTGCTGCGCTATTCGATACCGGTGTTTGTGTTGCCCGACGGCGCGCAACCACGCGAACAGATCGTCAAAGCGCCAGTGGACACAAGCGCCTTGCAGGCCAGCTGGCAGGTATTGGCAGACGCGCTGATCCTGGACGTGCGCAACACTGGCAACCAGCGCGTACGCCTGAGTGAGCTCGGCTGGGTCGCGGACAAGGGAACCATCACCCCTTTGCAACGCGGCCTGCTCGGCTACGTGCTGGCCGGCCAGCGCATGCAGTGGAAACTGCCATTGGCCACGCGACTCCCTGTAACAGGCCACCTGCAGGCCAGGCTGAACGATGCCCCCGTCGCGCAGATTCTGCCCTCTGCTACTCACTAATGCGGCCCTGCTTGCCGCAGGTATTTCACCGTCAACGCCGGCGTACCCACTCAGTTTGTCCGAAGCAGGCGGCGATGCCACGTTCCAAGCCCAGGAGCTGCATCTGGAAGTCCATATCAACCAGGACCCCGCTGCCTTGTTGGCCCGTTTCAGCCTGCGTGGGCAAACCCTGTCCGCCAGTGCCCAGACCTTGCGCGAACTTGGCCTCAGGCTCCCCGCTGGAATTGGCGCCAAGTCCCCCGAGATCGCGCTGGAGCAGCTGAGCGGCGTGCGCGTTGACTATGACGCCCGCAACCAACGCCTGGACCTGGAGGTGCCGGTGCAGATGCTGGACCGGCCAACCACCTATCTGCGCGCAGGCCCTGAGCGCAGTGCCGCGGCGGTGAGCGATACCAGCCCCGGCCTGCTGTTGAACTACGACCTGCATGCCCAACAACTGCAGGGCGACCGCGATATCGATGGTTTCCTGGAGCTGCGCCTGTTCGGACTGGGGTCCGGCACCTGGAGCAGCAGTCAGAACACCCGCCTGGCCAGCGACCGCACCGGTCAGCATGCCACCAGCACCCGCTTCGACAGCCGCTGGCAGCTGGATCTTCCGGATCGGATGCTGAGCCTGAGCCTGGGTGACCAGCTCAGCGGAGCGCTCAGCTGGTCGCGCAGCGCGCGCTTCGCCGGGCTGCATATCGCACGCGATTTCAGCCTGCAACCCTACCGGGTCACCACCCCCTTATCGTCGTTCGCAGGCGAGGCGGTGCTGCCTTCCACCGTCGACCTGTACATCAATGGCGTGCGCCAGGCCAGCCAGCGCGTGGCGCCCGGACGTTTTCAACTCGATGCAATGCCCGCACTCAATGGCATTGGGCAGGCGCAGTTGCGGGTGACCGACATCAACGGACACAGCAGCGCGCTGGAATTTCCGCTCTACGGAGCGCCCGAGCTGCTGCAGCCAGGCTTGTCGGATTGGTCACTGGATATCGGCGTTCTGCGCCGCGACTACGGCATACGTTCCTTCGCCTATGACCATCGGCCGCTGGCCAGCGCCAGCCTGCGTCATGGCCTGGGTGAGCGGCTGACCCTGGAAGCCCATGCCGAGGTTGCGCAGGACCTGCAGTTGGGCGGCCTCGGCGCAGTCGCCCTGCTGGGGCACCGCGGCGGCATGCTCAACGCCTCGTTCAGCGGCAGCCAAGCGGCCGGACTTCATGGCAGCCAGCGCAGCCTCGGCTACCAATGGAACGCACCCGGCTTCAGCGTTTCGGCCAGCACCCAGCGCCGCAGCCAGCATTTTGTTGATGCACCGGCATATTTGCGCCAGGCAACACTGCCGCTGCGCACGGATCGGTTCTTTGTCGGCTTCGGCAATGTGCACAGCGGTCAATTGAGCCTCAACTACATCAGCCAGCACTATCCCGGCAATCCAGACACCCGCCTGGCCGGTGGCGGATGGTCACGGAGCCTGCCGGGGCAGGCCTGGATCAGCTTGCAGTTCAATCACGATCTGGGCGAGCGCGGCATGGACAATGTCTATCTGTACATTTCCGCGCCGCTTGACCGCCACACCCAGCTCAGCAGCGCGCTACGCCATGCTGATGACGGCAATGGGATGACGCTGGAAGCCAACCACAGCCCAGCAGTGGACAACGACGGTTGGGGCTGGCGTGCGCAGACCAGCACTGGCACCGGTGCGCAATCCAGCGCCCATCTGGAAATCAACCATCTCGACGAACAAGGCCGCTGGAGCCTCGGCCTTGACCACGTCAGTGACATCGGCACCCTGGCCTATGCGAACAGCACCGGCAGCCTGGCCTGGTTCGGCAGCGGACTGCACAGGCTGCGTCGCGCCGACGATGCCTTTGTCCTGGTTTCAACCAGTGGCGTGCCCGGCGTACCCATCCGCCTACAGAACCAACGCGTCGGCAGCACCGATGCACGCGGCGAACTGCTGGTAGCGCCATTGCACGCCTGGCAACGCAACCTGCTCAGCATCGACCCGCTTGCGCTGCCCGCAGACATGCAGATCGACGCCATCGAGCAACAGGTAGTGCCGGCCGCGCGCAGCGGCGTGCGCGCGACATTTCGCCTGCAGCCCGGCAAGCCATTGAGCGTACATATCCTTGGGCTGGACAAACGCTGGCTCCCCGCCGGTACCCAGGCCGAGATCGAAAGCCAGGGCCGCATCGTCACCCGCACGGTGATCGGCCATGACGGCCAGTTGTACCTGGACAACGCACCGGCCGAAGCACGCCTGCGGGTCCGCCAGGACGGCCGCGAATGCCGGCTTGCCCTGCCCGACCCGGGCAAGCCGCCCGCCACCCCACTCGCCCTGGAGCCTGCGCAATGCCAACCCTGAGATCCGGCCTTCGGCAAGGTATAAGCATCCTGAGCAAGCTGCTGCTTGCGCTGCTGCTCTGGTCGTCCCTGCCAGCGAGTGCACAGCAGTCCTGCCGCGTGCTCAACTCAACGCCACTGGACTTCGGCACGGTCTCCAACACCGGCGACAGCACTGCCTCGGCCACGCTGACCGTCAGCTGCCAAGGCCTGCCCGGAGTGCCGGTGCAGGTAACGGTATGCGCCTTCATCGACGAGGGCATCCCGCCCGGCGTTGCCCCGCGCCGCCTGGACAACGGCGTCAACGCATTGATGAACTACGACCTCTATGCCAATGCCGCACGCAACCAACTTATCGGCTCGCTTACCAGCGGCCACCCCATCCTCTACAGCATCCTGTCCATCCCCCTGACCGGCACGACGCAGATCAACCTCACCGCCTACGGCCGTATCCCGCCAGGACAGAACCTGCCAGCGGCCTATCTCTATGAAGGCTTCCCCGGCCCGGGACTGCTGCGCTATTCCTTTGCTGCCCCATTTGGAGGCGCGCCTTCCCCGGAAAACTGCCGTGACGGGGTAGCCCCCGTATTTGGCAGCGCCGGCCAGAGCAGTTTCAACTTTGGCCCGGTCCAGGCCCGCGCCACCGCCAACTGCGTACTCAACCTGGCCAGCGACCTCGATTTCGGCACGGTTACCCGGCTGGACACCAGCCGCGGGGCCAGCTCGACGATCCAGTTGCGCTGCGCCACCGATACCGACTGGTCGGTCACCCTCAGCAATGGGCTGAATGCGCTCAACGGGCAGCGGCGGATGGCTTCCAACGGCAATTACCTGCCCTATGGGCTGTACCGGGACCCCGCGCTGCTGATCCCCTGGGGCGACACCCTGCCCACTGCCGCGGCCGATACCGGCGATAATGAGGACATCTCGCTGACGGTCTACGGCCAGGTGCTGGCCCAGCCGGACGCGGCAGCCGGGCCCTACAGCGACACCATCACCGTCACCCTGACCTACTGACCGGATCGCCCGCATTTGCGGCCAGTCCAGCCTGTCGCTATACTTGACGGGCTTTGCTTGGGCTTGGCCCCGTCAAAGCACGCTGACACCGGGCGTCACCGGTGAATCCTCACCTGTCGCCCCCATCCGTGCCGGGGTGCCCTGTCAAACAGGGTTCGGCCACGGAGGCAACAGGGAAGCCCAACCCCGGAACTGTTTGCGCGCTCTGCAGAGAAGCCGCGCATCGCTGCACGACTCCAACAAACCGGTCGCGCGCGGTGTCAGTTCCACCATCAGGAGTTTTGCAATGCCCCAGATCACCATGCGTCAGATGTTGGAAGCCGGTGTCCACTTCGGCCACCAGACCCGTTACTGGAACCCGAAGATGGGCCAGTACATCTTTGGCGCCCGCGGCAAGATCCACATCATCAACCTGGAAAAGACCGTCCCGCTGTTCAACGATGCGATGAACTTCATCTCGTCGGTTGCCCAGAAGCGCGGCACCATCCTGTTCCTGGGCACCAAGCGCAGCGCGCGCGAAGCCATCAAGGAAGAAGCCGAGCGTTGCGGCATGCCGTTCATGAACCAGCGCTGGCTGGGCGGCACCCTGACCAACTTCGCCACCGTGAAGAAGTCGGTTGCTCGCCTGAAGGAACTGGAAGCCGGTGAAACCGACGGCACCTTCGACAAGCTGGTCAAGCACGAAGTGCTGGGCCTGCGCCGTGAGCGCGACAAGCTGGAAGCCTCGCTGGGCGGCATCAAGGAAATGAACCGCCTGCCGGACGCCATCTTCGTCATCGACATCGGCCACGAAGACATCGCCATCAAGGAAGCCAAGAAGCTCGGCATCCCGGTGATCGCCGTGGTTGACACCAACTACAACCCGGAACTGGTCGATTACGCCATCCCGGGCAACGACGACGCCATCCGCGCCGTGCAGCTGTACGCTCGCGCCGCTGCCGACGCCGTGCTGGAAGGCAAGGCTGCCGCTCCGAACGCCGCCAGCGTGCGCGAGGAAGAGTTCGCCGAAGCCGCTGCCGAAGAGGCCAAGCCGGCCCGTCGCGCTCCGGCCAAGAAGGCTGGTGCCAAGAAGGGTGACGAGGCTTCGGCCTGATCCCCCTGGCGGGTGCAGCCACTGCACCCGCTCCCTGCGCGGGCGCCGATGGCGCCGATCGCTGACAGGGCTGCGTAACAACGGCCGGCCATCATGGCCGGCCTACCCCTTTCTATTGATGAGGTAATTCCATGGAAATCACTGCTTCCCTGGTCAAGGAACTGCGCGAGCGCACCGGCGCCGGCATGATGGAGTGCAAGAAGGCTCTGTCCGAGACCAACGGCGACATCGACGCAGCGGCGGAAGCCCTGCGCAAGTCCGGCGCTGCCAAGGCCGACAAGAAGGCCGACCGCGTCACCGCCGAAGGCCGCGTGGGCGTTGCCAGCAATGGCGGCAAGGCCGTGCTGGTTGAAGTGAACTCGGAAACCGACTTCGTTGCCAACGACGTCAACTTCAAGGCGTTCGTCGACGCCGTCGCCGCTGCCGCCCTGGCTTCGGGCGCTGCCGACGTTGAAGCCCTGAAGGCCGTCAAGCTGGCCAGCGGCGAAACCGTTGAAGAAACCCGCGCCACCGCGATCCAGAAGCTGGGTGAAAACATCCAGATCCGTCGCCTGGTCAAGATCGACGGCAACAACACCGTCGGCACCTACGTGCACAGCAACGGCAAGATCGGCGTGCTGGTCGAACTGGCCGGCGGCAACGCCGAACTGGCTTCGGGCCTGGCCATGCACGTGGCCGCGATGAACCCGCCGCACAACAAGGCTGCCGACGTCCCGGCCGACTTCGTTGCAAAGGAAAAGGAAATCGAGCTGGCCAAGATGACCGACAAGGACAAGGCCAAGCCGGCTGACATCCTGGAGAAGATCATCAGCGGCAAGATCAACAAGATCATCAGCGAAGTGACCCTGTACGGCCAGAGCTACGTGCTGGACAACGACAAGACCGTCGAGCAGGCCGTGAAGGCCGCTGGCGGCGACGTCGTCGGCTTCCAGCGCCTGGCTGTCGGCGAAGGCATCGAGAAGGTGGTGGAAGACTACGCCGCCGAAGTTGCCAAGGCGATGCAGGTCTAAGTACCCGCTGCCTGTTGTAGCTGAAAAAGCCGCGGATTTCCGCGGCTTTTTCTTTGCCGCAAGGCGGCTTCGACACCGCACCAGCGGCACCAGACCGCAACAACCCGTCTTTGCTTTAGGCATCCTGTATGCTTGGACCACTGCCGCCTGCTTCTTCGACATGTCTCCCGAGCTCACTGCAGCCCTGTCCCTCTGCCGCAACCTGCCCTCGCCACCGGCCATCGCTGTCCGTTTGATCGAGCTTGCGCAGGACCCGGAAACCGACATCGCCAGCGCCGCTGACGTCATCGCACTGGATATGGGCCTGAGCGCACGCATGATGCGCATCGCCAATTCCCCGCTGTACGCCAGCCGTCGCCGCATCGAGAATCTCGGCCAGGCATTGACCATGCTCGGTCTCAACGCCACCTTGCAACTGGCCCTGGGATTCAGCCTGTCGCGCGCCCTGCGCGACGACCAGAACCATGCAAACCAACTGGATGCGGTATGGCGTCGCAGCATCCTCAGCGCACTGGGCGCACGCTACCTGGGCCTGGCGCGCAATGTGCGCCGCGTGGAAGAGCTGATGCTGGCCGGGTTGTTGCAGGACATCGGCATTCTCGCCCTGCTGCAACTGCGCAGTGACAGCTACCCGGACCTGCTTGCCAGCGCCGACAGCAACGACGAACTGCTGGTCCGCGAACGCACCATCCTCGACTGCAGCCATGCCGACGTCGGCGCCGAACTATGCGAGCAATGGGGCCTGCCGCACTACCTGGTGGAAGCGGTCCGCCACAGCGAGGCCCCGGCCGAGCCAAGCGACCTGTTCGAACGCTGCGTCGCCCTCTCCGGAAGCATCGCCGAGATCTGGCTCAGCCAGGACACCGACCAGGCCCGCGACAATGCATTGCGCCTGGTGCATGCGCAGCTGCAGATGGACAGCAGCCAGTTCGAGCAGGTACTGCAGCAGGTCAGCCAGATGCTGCCCGAGATCAGTGCCTTGTTCGACGTCCCGGTACCTTCCCCGGCCCGCATCACCTACCTGCTGGATCACGCCAGCGAGCTGATGGCATTGCGCAACCTGCGCGAGCTGCAGGATGCCAGCGCCTCGAAGCGACGCGCCGACGACTTCGAGCAACAGGCACGCCGGCTGACCGAGCAAGCCCACCTGGACGCCTTGACCGGGCTATTGAATCGCCGCCAGCTGGAAGTGGTGCTGGCCCAGGAATTCGACCGCGCCGCCCGCGCCGACCGGCCGTTGTCGGTGGCATTCATCGACCTGGATGACTTCAAGAAGATCAATGACCAGCACGGCCACCTGGTCGGCGACCAGGTGCTGCAGGCCTTTGCCAGCCAGTTGCAGGGGCAGCTGCGTGGTAGCGACACCGTGGCCCGCTTTGGCGGCGAGGAATTCGTGGTGCTGTTCCCGGGCACCAACGAGCAGACCGCACTGGAAGTGATACGCCGCGTGCTGGGTGCCATCACCCGGACCCCGATCGTCACCGTCGCCGACATGCCGTTGCACGTGACCTTCTCGGCCGGCGTGGCCACCCATGGCGCCTATGAGCGTTTCACCGACATGCGCGACCTGCTCAAGGCGGCCGACGACGTGCTCTACCGCTCCAAGAACCTGGGCCGCAACCGGGTCATCGCCCGCGCGCCGGATCCCCACCCCACCGCCTGCTGAACCAGATTGCGATTGACCGGCATTTTGTCGTTGCGCTGCAACAATAGATGTCACCTGAAACTGCGGCATCCGTTAGAATCCCCCGCGTTTTCCAGCCATCTGAGGTCACCATGTCCAAGCTCGCCTACCGCCGCATCCTGTTGAAACTTTCCGGGGAGGCGCTGATGGGAGACGAGGACTACGGCATTGACCCCAAGGTAATCAACCGCCTGGCCCATGAAGTCATCGAGGCCCAGAATGCCGGCGTCGAGATCGCGCTGGTGGTCGGCGGCGGCAACATCTTCCGCGGCGCCGGCCTGGCCGCAGGCGGCATGGACCGTGTCACCGGCGACCATATGGGCATGCTGGCCACCGTCATCAACGCCCTCGCCATGCAGGACGCGCTTGAAAAAGCCGGCGGCAAGGCCCGGGTGATGAGCGCGATCAAGATCAACGACGTGTGCGAGGACTACATCCGTCGCCGCGCCATCCGCCATCTGGAAAAGGGCCGCCTGGTGATCTTCGCCGCCGGCACCGGCAACCCCTTCTTCACAACCGATTCGGGTGCCGCACTGCGCGCCATCGAGATCGGCGCCGACCTGCTGCTCAAGGCCACCAAGGTCGACGGCGTCTATGACAAGGACCCGAACAAACATGCGGACGCGGTCCGCTATGACAGCCTGAGCTACGACCAGGTCATCAACCAGGGCCTGGAAGTCATGGACACGGCAGCCTTCGCACTGGCCCGTGACAGCGACCTGCCGCTGCGCGTTTTCGACATGAGCCAGCCCGGCGAACTGCTGAAAATCCTGCACGGCGAGCCCATTGGCACCCTGGTCCACGGCCGCGACGCGCACTAACCCACGCTGCCGGCGCGGTGGGCAGGGGTAATCGCCTATAATCGGCCGGTTCTAGAAACATCCAGGATTCGGCCGATGATCAACGATATCAAGCAAGATGCGCAGGCGCGCATGACCAAGAGCATCGATGCTCTGCGCCATACCCTCACCACCATCCGCACCGGTCGCGCCTCGCCGACCCTGCTGGACGGCATCAAGGTCAAGGCCTACGGCACCGACACCCCCCTGAATCAGGTGGCCAGCATCAGCGTGTCCGAAGGGCGTTCGCTGGTGATCACCCTGTTCGACAAGAACATGATCAAGGAAGTGGAAAAGGCCATTTACGCCTCCGACATCGGCATCACCCCCACCACCATGGGCACCGTGATCCGCCTGAACCTGCCGCCGCTCACCGAGGAGCGCCGCAAGGAACTGGCCAAGTCGGTGAGCAAGGAAGGCGAGGAAACCAAGATCGCCATCCGCAACATCCGTCGTGATGCCAACCAGGAAGTCGCCAAGCTGCTCAAGGACAAGGCGATCACCGAGGATGATGACCGTCGCAGCCAGGACGACATCCAGAAGCTGACCGACAAGGCGATCAAGGACGTCGACGAAGTGGTCAAGCTCAAAGAACAGGAACTGATGGCGGTCTGAGGCGTGTCCTCCGTCCCTCACAGCGACACAGCCGCCCCGTCCGTACCGGGTCACATTGCCATCATCATGGATGGCAATGGGCGTTGGGCGCAGCAACGGCGGCGGCCACGCATGATCGGCCACCGTGCTGGCGCGCGCGCGGTCAATCGCAGCATCGACTTCTGCCTCGAACGGGGCGTCGGCGCACTGACCCTGTTCGCGTTCTCCAGCGAGAACTGGGGCCGTCCGCAGGAAGAAGTCGATTCACTGATGAAGCTGTTCCTCGGCGCACTGGACCGTGAGGTGGATGAACTCCACCGTCGCGGCGTGCGCGTGCGCTTCATCGGCGACCGCAGCCGCTTTGCCGCCAGCATCGTCCAGCGCATGGACAAGGCCGAACAGCGCACCCTGCGCAATACCGCGATGACCCTGAGCATCGCCGCCAGCTACGGCGGGCGCCAGGACATCGCATTGGCCGCCCGCACCCTGGCCGAGCAGGTCGCCGCCGGTACCCTGCGCCCCGAGCAGATCGACGAACAGGCCCTCGGCCAGCACGTCGCGCTGGCTGACATGCCCCCACCGGACCTGTTCATCCGGACCGGTGGCGACACCCGCATCAGCAACTTCCTGCTCTGGCAGCTGGCTTATAGCGAGTTGTGGTTCACTGACGTGCTGTGGCCGGATGTCGATGCGGCCGTCCTTCAACGGGCACTGGATGACTACGCAGGGCGCGAGCGCCGCTTTGGTCTGACCAGCGCCCAGATTGCCGCCAATACGGCAAAGAGCGCACATTCATGACCAAAACCCGTGTGATTGCAGCGCTGATCATGGCCCCCGTGGCGATCTGCGCGATCCTGTTCCTGCCAACCCAATGGCTGGCCGCCGCGGCCGCACTGGTCTTCCTGATCGGCCTGTGGGAATGGCTCAAGCTCACCGGCGTCGACGGGCTTCCGCGCACGGTACTGGTGGTACTGAACCTGCTGCTGATGGTGCTGCTGGTGTGGGCATCGGCCGGCAGCATGGTCCTGTTCCAACTGGCCACGCTGGTGGGTGTCGGTTTCTGGCTGCTGGCCCTGCTGTGGCTGCGCTTCTTCGATTTCGGCGCACACGAGGAAAGCAGCGCGCGCATGCTGAAGCTGGCCGCCAGCACCCTGGCGATCATTCCCGCCTGGGCCGCATTGGTCCTGATCCATGCCAGCGCGCCAAACGGCAACCTCTGGCTGCTGACCGCACTGACCCTGGTCTGGGCAGCCGACTCTGGCGCCTACTTCGCGGGCCGCACCTTCGGCAAGCACAAGCTGGCCCCGCGTATCAGCCCCAACAAGACCATCGAGGGCCTGCTGGGCGGACTGGTCGCCGGCCTGGTCACCGCTGGCGTGTTCGGCTGGTTCGCCGGCGTGCAGATCTCGCAGTTCGGCTCGTTGATGCTGGTCACCACGGTCGCGGTACTGGCCTCGGTGCTCGGCGATCTGTTTGAAAGCCTGCTCAAACGCCATGCCGGCGCCAAGGATTCGGGGCACATCATCCCCGGTCACGGCGGCGTGCTGGACCGCATCGACGGCGTTTTGGCCGCCCTGCCGGTATTTGCGCTGGGCAAGGAAATCTTCGGCTTCTGAGCATGTCCACCTCCTCTCTACGTCAGGTCGCCATTCTTGGCGCCACCGGCTCCATCGGCACCTCGGCGCTGGATGTGATCGCCCGTCATCCACAGCAGATGCGTGCCAGCGTGCTGGCAGCCGGCAGCAATGTGGATGCGTTGATCGCACTGTGCCTTCAGCACCGCCCGGATCATGCCGCGATCGCCGACCCGGCCCTGTTCGCTCGTCTGCGTGATGGCCTGAAAGAAGCCGGCCTGGCAACCGAGCCGCACGCCGGTCATCCGGCCATCGACACACTGGCCGCCAGCGACTGCTGCGACACCGTCGTGGCAGCCATTGTGGGTGCCGCCGGCCTGTCCTCGACGCTTGCCGCTGCCCGCACCGGCAAGCGCCTGCTGCTGGCCAACAAGGAATCACTGGTCCTGGCCGGCGAGCTGCTGACCCGCGAGGCGGCCAACGCCGGCGCCGAGATCATCCCGATCGACAGCGAACACAACGCCATCTTCCAGTGCCTGCGCTCACGTGATGCGCGGCCGGAGGCCGGGGTACGCCGCATCATCCTGACCGCTTCCGGCGGCCCGTTCCGTGGCCGCAGCCGCGCCGAACTGGAAGCAGTGACGGTGGCGCAGGCGGTGGCACACCCGAAGTGGTCGATGGGCCCGAAGATCTCGGTCGATTCGGCGACGTTGATGAACAAAGGCCTGGAAGTCATCGAGGCCCACCACCTGTTCAACGTGCCGGGCTCGCGTATCGACGTGCTGGTCCATCCGCAGAGCCTGGTGCACTCGCTGGTCGAGTTCATCGACGGCTCGACCCTGGCCCAGCTTGGTCTGCCCGACATGCGCACCACCCTGGCGGTCGGCCTCGGCTGGCCGCAGCGGATCGAGTCCGGTGTTGCTGGACTGGACCTGCTGACCCAGGGCCGGTTGGATTTCGAGGCACCGGACACCGACGCCTTCCCCTGCCTGCGCCTGGCCTGGCAGGCGATGGAGGCCGGCGGCAGCGCCCCGGCGATCCTGAACGCCGCCAACGAAGTGGCGGTTTCAGCGTTTCTTCAGGGGCGCATAGGCTTCCTGTCGATCCCGGCACTGGTGGAGCACACCCTGTCTACCCTGCCCTACGTGGCGGCCGATACACTGGACGCCCTGTTGGCGGCTGATGCCCAAGCCCGTCACATCACCGAAACCGCCATCGCCCGCCTGCCGAATGTCTGATCCCACCTTACAACCGAGCTGCACCCATGGCTGACTTCCTGGGGTCCGTATGGTGGATGATCGTCAGCCTCGGTGTGCTGGTGACGTTCCATGAATTCGGCCACTACTGGGTCGCCCGCCGTTGCGGGGTAAAGGTGCTGCGCTTTTCGGTGGGCTTCGGCAAGCCACTGTGGAGCCGCCGCAACCGCAACGGTACCGAGTTCGCCATCGCTGCCATCCCGTTGGGTGGCTACGTCAAGATGCTCGACGAGCGCGAGGTCGAGGTCCCGGCCGGTGAACGCGCCGTCGCCTTCAACAACAAGAGCGTCTGGCAGCGCATCGCCATTGTCGCCGCCGGCCCGGCGGCCAACCTGATCCTGTGCATCGCCCTGCTATGGGCGATGTTCGTGATCGGCCGCCAGGATTACTCGGCCACCATCGGCCGCACCACCGGCATGGCCGCACAGGCCGGCTTTGTCGCCGGCGACCGCATCCTGGCCGTGGAAGACCGCAGCGTCGCCACCTGGGCCGAGGCCAGCATGGCCATCACCACCGCCGCCATGGATCGCCAGGATGCGCATGTCCGCGTCCGCGACAACCTCGACAACGAGCGCACCCGGGTGCTGCCGCTGTCGCAGCTGCCGGCCGGTTTTGACGAACGCCAGGTCCCGATGCAGGCCGGTTTCATCTGGCAGTTCTGGCTGCAACCGGCGCGGGTTGACTCGGTTTCGGCCGATTCGGCCGCCGCCGACCTGCTGCAGCCAGGCGACCTGATCCTGGCCGTTGACGGCCAGCGCGTGGACAGCGCCGACCAGGTCACGCCGCTGATCCAGCAGCTTGGCCAGCGTGGCGGCCCCGGCATGGTCGAGGTAGAGCGCAATGGCGAGCGCCTGGCGCTGGAGCTCACCCCGCAGGCCGGACAAGGCCCGGATGGCAAGCCTCGCTGGATGATAGGCGTGGGCTTCGCCACCAACCAGACGCCTGCATACGACGCCCGCCAGCAGTATGGCGTGTTGGCGGCCCTCCCCGCTGCCGTGCGCGAAACCGGCAAATTGGCGTCGGATTCGCTGGGCATGATGCGCCGCATGCTCACCGGCACCGCCTCGCTCAAGAACGTTTCCGGCCCGATCACCATCGCCCGCGTGGCCAATGCCTCGGCTGAACGCGGGGTGGATTGGTTCCTGTATTTCCTGGCCCTGCTGTCCCTGAGCCTGTGCATCATCAACCTGCTGCCCATCCCCGTCTTGGACGGCGGGCACCTGCTGTATTACCTTATCGAGT
This sequence comes from Stenotrophomonas sp., assembly GCF_032066555.1. Classification (GTDB taxonomy): domain Bacteria; phylum Pseudomonadota; class Gammaproteobacteria; order Xanthomonadales; family Xanthomonadaceae; genus Stenotrophomonas. The sequence goes on along the minus strand of NZ_DAMBKV010000001.1, from coordinate 117,647 downwards.
TGGTCAAGGGCAGCCCGCTTAGCGAGCGTGCCATGGCTGCCGGCCAATACATCGGTCTGGCGCTGTTGGCCGGGCTGATGGGACTGGCGTTCTACAACGACATCCTGAGCCTGGTTCCGCGATGAACTTTTTCCCGTTGTCGTCGTCTTACGCCGGCACCCACGCATTATCGAAATCGACTCCAACCGGACGTGATATGACGCGACTTCCCAATCGCCGCCTGCTGGCCCTCGCACTTGCTGCCGGTCTGGCCCTGCCTGCGCTTGCACAGGCAGCCGAGCCCTTTACCGCCAGCGATATCCGCGTGGACGGCCTGCAGCGCATTTCCTCCGGCACCGTGTTCACCTACCTGCCGGTGGAACGCGGCGACACGGTCGACGACGCCAAGGTCGGCGACACCATCCGCGCCCTGTACAAGACCGGCTTCTTTGAAGACGTGCAGCTGGACCGCCAGGGCGACATCCTGGTCGTCACCGTCAAGGAGCGCCCGGCGATCAACAAGTTGACCGTCACCGGCAACAAGGACATCAAGAGCGAGCAGCTGCTCAAGGGCCTGAGCGACATCGGCCTGAGCGAAGGCGGCACCTTTGACCGCCTGAGCCTGGACCGCGTGACCCAGGAGCTACGCCGCCAGTACAACGACCGCGGCAAGTACAACGTGGAAATCACCCCGACGGTGAGCCCGCTGGACCGCAACCGCGTCGACGTTGCCATCGCCGTCAAGGAAGGCAAGGCGGCCAAGATCCGCCACGTCAACCTGATCGGCACCGAGAAGTTCCCGGCCGAAGACATCCTGGATATCTGGGAGTCCAAGGAGCACAACTGGGCTTCCTGGTACCGCCGCGATGACCAGTACTCCAAGGAAAAGCTGTCCGGCGACCTGGAAAAGCTCAACTCCTGGTACCTGGACCGTGGCTACGTCGATTTCAGCATCGACTCGACCCAGGTCTCGATCAGCCCGGACAAGCGTGACATGTTCATCACCGCCGGCGTAACCGAGGGTGAGCAGTACAAGATTTCCGAGATCAAGGTCACCGGCGACACCATCCTGCCGCAGGAAGACGTGGAGAAGATGGTCATCCAGAAGTCGGGCGATACGTTCTCGCGCGCCCTGCTGGAGTTCAGTGCCGACGGCATCACCAACAGCCTGTCCAACGTTGGCTATGCCTTCGCCAAGGTCAACCCGATCCCGACCAGCAACCGCGCCGACCGTACCGTGGCGGTGAACATGCAGGTCGTGCCGGGCCCGCGCGTGGCCGTGCGCCGCATCGTCTTCAAGGGCAACTCGCGCACCAGCGACGAGGTCTTGCGCCGTGAAATGCGCCAGTTCGAGAACAGCTGGTATTCGCAGGCTGCGATCGACCGTTCCAAGATCCGCCTGCAGCGCCTGGGCTATTTCGAGTCGGTCGACGTCGAGACCCAGCCGGTCACCGGCAGCAACGACCAGGTCGACGTGGTCTACAACGTCAAGGAAACCACTTCGGGCAGCTTCGTGTTCGGCCTGGGCTATTCGCAGTCCTACGGCATGACCACCTCGGTACAGCTGTCGCAGAACAACTTCCTCGGCGGCGGCAACCGCGTGTCGGTCGAGGCCTCACGCAGCAGCTACCTGCAGCGTTATGGCTTCAGCTACACCAACCCCTACTTCACCGATGACGGCGTCTCGCTGGGCTATAACCTGTCGTGGCGTGAGCTCGATTACTCCGACTTCAACACCGCCCAGTACAACAGCACCAACGGCTCGGCGCAGGTGGTGTTCGGCATTCCGATCACCGAGAACGATGCGTTTTCGCTGATGTTCGGCATCGACAGCAACCAGATCACCACCTATCAGGGTTACACCCCGAAGGCGATCATCGATTACATCGATGCGGTCGGCACGCGCACCTTCCATTCCTGGCGCTCGGAGCTGGGCTGGGCCCGCGACACCCGCAACGACTACTTCATGCCGACCCGCGGTACCTACCAGCGCCTGGGCCTGGAGACCACGTTGCCGGGTTCAACGGTCGAGTATTACAAGCTCAGCTACCAGTTCTCCAAGTACTGGCCGATCATTCCGTCACTGGTTATCAATACCCGCCTGGAACTGGGCTACGGCGACTCCTACGGCAAGGACAAGGTCCGCGATATCTGCTGGAACGATATCCCCGGCACTCCGGGCACCCCCGGCACGCCGGCAACCGGCACCACGCCTGCAGTACCCGGCACCCCCGGCACCCCCGCTACCACCCAGGTGGTGGACTGCGGCAGCAACCCGACCGCCAACCACCGTCAGGTCAAGGCGAGCGGCCTGCCGTTCTTCGAGAACTTCTACGCCGGCGGCACCAACTCGGTACGTGGCTTCGAGGACAACACCCTGGGTCCGCGTTCGGAAATCATCGGTGGCTATTACAACGGCCAGCCGCTGGGTGGTTCGGTGAAGACGGTGGGCTCCATCGAAGCCTACTTCCCGAAGCTGTTCGACAGCCCGTCGGCGCGCGTCTCGGCGTTCTTCGACTTCGGCAACGTCTACAACGGCACCAGCAACTTCAAGGCCAACGAGCTGCGCGCTTCGGCCGGCGTGGCCCTGTTGTGGCGCGCCCCGGTCGGCCCGATCTCGATCAGCTATGCCTTCCCGTTGAAGAAGGAAGATGGTGACGAGATCGAGCGTCTGCAGTTCACCTTTGGTGGTCAGTTCTGACGAACTGACCCGCTGCCCCGGGGTGAAGCCCCGGGGACCGAAGGTTATGCCGCAGGCATAACCTTCGGGCGCACTTCGGTCTACCGATTCCCCGCGCCTGTCGGCGCACCCCCTTTACCAAAGGGGGCTTTCCACCAGAACTACCGCCTCAACCTGCCCTGGGAAGCAACACTGCCCCGGGGTTTGCTTTTATGGGACATGTGGCTGCGCTCGGCGTAGCGGGACATTCCATCAAAGCCATACTGCTCCATTGGCCCCCACTTCCGGCCAACCCGCCCCCCCCCCGCTGCCCTTGCCCTGCAAGGGTGATAACGTCCGTTCGCATGACCGCCATCGGCGCACACGGTAAACTTGCTGCGTGAATACTCCTACCTATACCGCTCAGGAACTTGCCGACCGTTTCGGCCTGCAGGTACACGGTGACCCGTCGGTCGCCATCCATGGCGTTGCCACGCTGGCCCATGCCGGCCCCGGGCAGCTGACCTTCCTGGCCAATCCGCGTTACCGGGCACAGCTGGCCGACAGCAAGGCGTCGATCGTGCTGCTGCGCGCCGACGACGCCGAGGCCGCGCCAGGCACCGCCCTGGTCGCCAAGGACCCGTACACCAGCTTCGCCAAGATCGGCGCGTTGTTCGAGACCGTTCCTGTGCGCGCCCCCGGCATCCACCCCAGCGCGGTCATCGACCCCAGCGCGACGGTGGCCGCCAGCGCCCATGTCGGCCCGCACGTCTGCATCGGCGCACGCAGCGTGATTGGCGAGAGCTGCATCATCGGCGCTGGCAGCATCGTTGGTGACGACTGCGTGGTCGAAGCCGGCAGCGAACTGCTGGCCCGCGTCACCCTCGTCGCCCGGGTCAAGCTGGGCAAGCGCGTGCGCATCCATCCGGGCGCCGTGCTCGGTGCCGAAGGCTTCGGCCTGGCCATGGACAACGGCCACTGGATCAAGGTGCCGCAGCTGGGCGGCGTGCGCATCGGCGACGACTGCGAGATCGGCGCCAACACCTGCATTGATCGCGGCGCACTGGAAGACACCACGCTGGACGAAGACGTGCGCGTGGACAACCTGGTGCAGATCGCCCACAACGTACAGATCGGCGCGCACAGCGCCATCGCCGGCTCCACCGGCATCGCCGGCAGTGCCAAGATCGGCCGCTATTGCCTGCTCGGCGGCTCCGTTGGCGTGGTTGGCCACCTGGAGATCTGCGACCACGTCGTCATCACCGGCCGCTCGGTGGTGCGCAACTCGATTACCGAACCGGGCGAATACTCGTCGGGTACCCCATTGACCGATAACCGCACGTGGCGCAAAAACGCCGCGCGCTTCAAGCAGCTCGATGCGCTGGCACGTCGCATCCTGGCTGTGAGCAAGGAGAAGGAATGAACGCACCACTGCAGATGCCCATCGACGTCACCACCATCCAGACGTTGATTCCGCACCGCTACCCGTTCCTGCTGGTCGACAAGGTTGTCGATCTGGATGTGGACGCCAAGCGCATCATTGCGCACAAGAACGTCACCATCAACGAGCCCTATTTCCAGGGGCACTTCCCGGGCCAGCCGATCATGCCGGGTGTGCTGATCATCGAGGCGCTGGCCCAGGCCGGTGGCGTGCTGACCCAGCTCAGCCTTGGCCGCGACGCGCAGTCCAAGCTGTTCTATCTGGTCAAGGTCGACAACGTGCGTTTCATGAAGCAGGTGGTGCCCGGTGACGTGCTGGAACTGCATGTGCAGGTCAAGCGCATGATCCGTAACATGGCGGTCTACTATGGCGAAGCCAAGGTGGATGGTGAAGTGGTCGCACACGCCGAAGTGCTGTGCGCCGGCACCCGCGAATAACCTGCCTGGAGCAAGCCGATGAGCGATAGCGCCCCTCTGATTCACCCGACCGCGGTCATTGATCCTTCGGCAAAGCTGGGCCAGGGCGTGCGCGTGGGTGCGTTCACCCTGATCGGTGCCGACGTCGAGATCGGTGACGGTACCGAGGTGGGTCCGCATTGCAGCATCCATGGGCCGACCCGGATCGGCCGCGACAATCGCTTCATCGGCCACGTCGCGGTCGGTGGCGAACCGCAGGACAAGAAGTTCGGCGGTGAACGCACCGAACTGGTGATCGGCGACCGCAATGTCTTCCGTGAGTTCGTCACCCTCAGCCGCGGCACCGCCGGCGGCGGCGGCGTGACCACCATCGGCAACGACAACTGGATGCTGGCCTATGTACACGTCGCCCACGACTGCCACGTGGCCGACCATTGCGTGTTCTCCAACAACACCACGCTGGCCGGGCATGTCTCGGTCGGCAACTGGGTGATCATCAGCGGCTTCGCGGGGGCGCACCAGTTCTGCCGCATCGGTGACCATGCCTTCCTTGGCATGGGCGCACTGGTCACCGGCGACATCCCGCCGTTCACCATGGTCGGCATCGACGGCCACGGCCGCCCGCGCGGCATCAACAGCGAAGGCCTGAAGCGTCGCGGCTTCGACGCCGAGCGCATCAGTGCGATCAAGCGTGCCTACCGCACCATCTACGTGGCCGGTGTGCCGCTGGCCGAAGCCAAGCTGGCGCTGGCCGAGCAGGCGCAGAGCAGCGATGACGTCAAGCAGATGCTGGACTTCATCGAGCACGGCGAACGTCCGCTGCAGCGATGAGCGCAGAGACTCGCGATTCGGGCTTGGGTCACGCGCGCAAGCCGCGCATCGCGCTGGTTGCCGGCGAGGCGTCGGGCGACCTGCTTGGCGCCGGCCTGATCAATGCCCTGCGCGCGCATTACCCCGATGCCGAATTTGCCGGCATCGGCGGCGATGCGATGCGCAATGCCGGCTGCGAAACCTGGTTTGATGCCAGCGAGCTGGCACTGATGGGGCTGGCTGAAATCCTGCGCCATCTGCCGCGCCTGCTGAAGCTGCGCAAGGAATTCCGCCAGCGCGTGCTCGACTGGCAACCGGATGTATTCATCGGCATCGACGCACCTGATTTCAATCTGGGCGTTGAAAAATGGCTCAAGCAGCGCGGCCTGCGTACCGTGCATTACGTCAGCCCCTCGGTCTGGGCCTGGCGCGAGAAGCGCGCCGAGAAAATCGGTGCCAGCGCCGACCTGGTGCTGTGCCTGTTCCCGATGGAACCGCCGATCTACGCCCGCCACGGCATTGACGCGCGCTTTGTCGGCCATCCGATGGCCGATGAAATTCCCTTGCACAGTGACCGTGCAGCCGCACGGCAAGCGCTGGGCATTCCAGAGCAGGCAAAGTTGCTCGCGGTGCTGCCCGGTAGCCGTCTTGGCGAAGTAAGCCGTCTCGGTCCGCCGTTCTTCGCCGCCGCCTGGCAGCTGTGCGAACAGGACCGCGGCCTGCATATCGTCGTGCCCGCGGCCAATGCCAAGTGCAAGGCGATGATCACCGAGCAGATCCGCAGCGCCGCGCTACCCAGCGCGCGCCTGCACCTGCTCGATGGCAAGGCACGCCAGGCAATGGTCGCCGCCGACGTGGTGATGTTGGCTTCCGGCACCGCCACGCTGGAAACCATGCTGGTCAAACGCCCGATGGTGGTGGGCTACCGCGTGGCCGAACTCACCTACCGCATCGTCAAGGCACTGGGCCTGATCAAGGTCAATCGCTTTGCCCTGCCCAACGTATTGGCCGGCAAGGACTTGGCGCCGGAGCTGATCCAGCACGAATGCACGCCAGACAATCTGGCCGCCGCGGTACGCAACTGGTTTGAGCATCCCGACTGCGTCAGCGGCCTGCAGGACGACTACCAGCAGCTGCACCGGCAATTGCGTCAGGATGCCTCGGCGCGCGCCGCCGACGCTGTCGCCGGGCTGCTGCAGACACCGCGCAAGCAAGGTCAGCCGTGACTGCAAGACGTAGCCCCAAGGCAGCGGATGTCTCGCTGTCCTTGTTTGACGATGCCGCCCTGCTTGCGCGACAGGCCCCGCGTCTGGTCGCCGGCGTCGACGAGGCCGGGCGCGGCCCGCTGGCCGGCCCGGTCGCGGTAGCGGCCGTTGTCTTCGATCCCGAACGCCCGCGCATCAACGGCCTGGATGACTCCAAGGCATTGACCGCACTACGCCGCGATCAGCTTTACGACCGCATCATCGAGCGCGCCCTGGCCTACAAGATCGTGATGGTCAACGTGGCCGAGATCGACAGCCTCAACATCTTCCAGGCCACCATGCAGGGCATGCGCCTGGCGGTAGAAGGCGTGGGGCATGTGGCCCAGTTCGCCCGCATCGATGGCAACAAGATTCCCAAGGGCCTACCCTGCCCGGCCGAAGCGCTGGTAGGTGGCGACGCCATCGACCGCAGCATCATGGCCGCCTCGATCCTGGCCAAGGTCAGCCGCGACCGCTTCATGCTGGAGCTGCACCAGCAGCATCCCGAATACGGCTTCGACCAGCACAAGGGCTATGGCACACCCTTCCATATGGCTGCGCTGCGCGCACATGGTCCCTGCCCGCAGCACCGGCGCAGCTTCGCCCCGGTCCGAGCCTGCCTGCAAGCGCCCTGAGCCACACGCGGCCCCATCAACGCGGCATGATCTTTATTCCGGGATCAAGATGGCTTGAGCCGATGCGTACGTCATAGTTGATGTTGTTCTCGCTGACTACTGCCTTGGCGACGATCAACACCTCCTGACGTCGACCCATGCGTTGGGAATCGAAGTCCTTCTGTCCTGTATTTGCAGCGCTGCGGTATGACGCGGCGGCCCCCGGCGACTCGGCGAACGCCAGCGCGAAAGGATCCAGCACATCTTCCGCCGTACGCCACAACACCTGCGTACCACTGCGCACCGCACACACCTCCGGGGTGATGACGGGACCGTTCGGCCCTGCGGCCACGTCGACGTAGACCAGCTTGACGATCCGGGCCGGCAGATTCTCCGTGCATTGCACCGCTTCGCCCGGGGCTGGCGGAACCGTGGCGCAGGCCACTGCACCGACAATGATTCCCGCTGAGACAGCAAGATAGACCCACATGTTGTAGTTCATGACGACCACTCCTCGATGAGGTCCGCCGCCCCGGACAGGAAAAACCGTTTCTATTCCTTCCGCACGCCACTGCCGACCAGCGCGTAACGCTGCAGCGACAGCAAGGCGTCGATGCGCTGTTGCGGAATGCCCTGCTTCAACGCGCTTTCTACGCAGCTGTGCGCGCCCGTCTTGTCGCCGAGCAGGGTCAAGGTCTGCGCACACCACAACGCGACTTCGGCCGCCTGCGTACCCAGCGCACGCGCCGCCTGCAGATCCTGCAGCGCGCGTGCTCGCTCGCCCAGGTTGGCGCGGTACCAGGACAGCAAGGCCAAGGCATAAGCATCATCGCGGCGCACGTCGACGTATTGCTGTGCCAGATGCGCCGCACGCAGATACGGCGCCTGTGCCTGCGCTGCCGTTGCGGGGGCAGCGGCCAGCGCATCGGCAAGATTGCCCCAGTGCAGATAGTCCTCCGGCTCCAGCACCGTCGCCTGCTGGAACAACTCCGCAGCGAGCGCGTATTCGCCGCGATCGAATTTCATCGTGCCCAGGTTGGTCAAGGCACCGGCATTGGGCTCGATCGACAAGGACATGTTGAATGCATGCCCGGCCTGCACGGTATCGCCCTGCGCAAGATACAAACCGCCCAGGCTGCCCCATAAGCGACTGTCTTCCGGCTGCAGCACGGTGGCAGTGACAAACGCATCGATGGCCTTGGGAACGTCGCCGCGCAACCAATGGTGGTAGCCGAGCAGGCGATAGATCTGCGCATCGCTGGGCCGCGCCGCGATGGCCTGCTGGAACGACTGCAGCGCCTGCTCTTCCTTGCCGAGCGCGGCGTAAGTGCGTGCCTGCCCGACCAGACCGTCGGCACGCAGTGCAGGGTCATCGATGACCTGCTGGTAAAGCTTCAGCGCCTGTTCGTTCTGGCCGCTGACGCGGGCGATTTCCGCCATCGCCAGACTCACCTCGCGCAATCCCGGATCCATCGCCTGCGCGCGCGCACAGGCCTGCCGCGCGCGCTCGAACGCACCTGCGTCACTGACCCCTTCCAACCGCGCAATCTGCGCACGGCAAAGGCCGGCCTGGGCCCGGGCGAAATGCGGATCCAGCGCCAGCGCCTGTGCGAACGCGGCCATCGCCCGCTCGTTGCCCGCCTCGCCGACGGGTCTTTGCAGCAGCGCCAGACCTCGCAGATAGGCGTCATAGGCGTTGACGTCATTGGTGGGATTCAAGCGCTGTGCAATTCCGGCGGTCTTTCCTGGCAGATGGCCGAGCAGGGCGTGCACGACCTTGTTCGCTATCTCGCCCTGCAGCGCGAACACGTCGTTGATCTCCCGGTCATAGGTTTCCGCCCACAAGGTGAAGCCTGTATTGGTATCTGACAGCCGCGCACTGATGCGTACCCGCCCACCCTCGCGACGCACGCTGGCATCGAGCAGTGTGGCCACGCCCAGACGGCGTCCGATCCGACGCACATCGTCATCATCGGTATCGCCTTCGGCAGGCGCTGCGAGTTGCCGTGCGGCCACCTTCAGGCCCGGCACATTGGTAAGGGCATCATGCATCTCCACCGCCAGACCATCGGCAAAATAGCGGTCGGCGGCGTCGTCACTGAGGCTGCTGAATGGCATCACCGCAATCGAAGCGCCGGCCACAACCGGCGTGCGACCCCACCACCAGTAGCCCGCCCCCAACAGCAGCAGCAACAACGCGCAGCCGACCAGGAACGCGCGTGAACGCATCCACGCCGGTAGTGGCAACTTCGGCGCCTCCCGCCACCAGCGCGACAATCGGCGTGCTGGCGGTGATGGCGGCTCGGCATGCAGGTCACTATCCGCAACCACGTGTTCAGCGCGTTCAGCAACTGCATCAGGCAGCTCGACCGTCGTAGAAGTGGAGATCGGTTCAACAACCGAAGCGGAGGAAGCCGTGGCCTCCGGCGGCAACAACTTGCCGATGAAGCGGTAGCCCAAACCATGCTGGGTCTGTATGTAGCGCGGCTCATGCGAATGGTCGTCCAGCGCGGAACGTAACTGGGCGATGGCACGGGTCAGTACACCTGGTGTCACATGGCGATGGCCCCAGACAGCATCCAGCAGCTGGTCGCGCACCAGCAGTTCGTCGGCGTGCCGCAGCAGCAGCAACAGCACGGCGAAGGCTTTTGGCTCCAGCGATTGATACTGGCCGTCACGGCTGAGTGTATGCGCCAGCGCATCCACCACGATGCCGTCGAAACGGTAGCGTTCGACCGCTTGACCTGTGTCACCCGGGTCTTCGACCGCACCCATCGGCAAGCCCTCATGAATTCCTCAGAAACCAGCGCAATGACTGTCTGAAGGCTCCGCCTGCCATCATGACCAATGCTACGCCCAAGCGGATGCTGGCGCTGCGTTCTCCCCCCGGACGCCCCCCACCCGCAGGAGCAACACCATGTACACCATCGACCCCCGCCTTCCGCTGCCGCAGGTTCTGGACCAGTACCCGAGCGGCGCCCCGCAACGCCGCAATCATGTGAACGACTATCTGTTGGTCCCGCGTGAAATGGAGCATTTCAACAGCCTGCTGGCCCGCCTTGGCCGCACCCAACCGCCACTGCAGACCGACCAGTTGGCCACCGCTGCCCGCAACCTGAACAACGCAGCCGGGGACGAAAGCGCCTCGCCCTGCATCACGCAGCGGATGCGCCACGCCCATCTGCTGGAACAGCTGCTGCAGGAGACCGACTGGGAGCCTGCCGCCGAGGTGAGCTGCGAGCTGCATATGGTCATTGCCTACCTGCACGCCAGCCACCAGTTGATCCCCGACACGGTTCCCGGCGTCGGCCAGCTGGACCAGGCCATCGTCATAGACACCGTCTGGCCGAAACTTGCCGGCGAAGTCACCAACTTCCTCGACTACCAGCGCCTGCGGCAGCAGGAGGCCGAACGTCAGGGCCGTGGCTACCATGACATCGCCTTCAATCGCCGCAGCTGGCTGGAACTGCGTGAGATCGAAGCCCGCCTGCATGAGCACCAGCGACGGGTGCGTGAAGGCAGCTATGCACCAGCACCGCTCAGTTACTTCCGCGTCCACTGACTGCGACAACGGCAGGGCCCCAGCCAGCACCGCCCAGGTCGGGCTGGGGCCCCTGCACAGAAGGCCGGGACGACCCCATTGCCGTCAGGCCGACGCCTGCCCTGATAGTGTGCACATGCGGGCCTCCGGCCCGGGCCGGCGCGCGTGCCGGGCATGTCAAGCCTTGCCCCACCCCGCCCCCGTCGCTACCCTGCACCGGCATACTTCTGGCCCCGCATGTCTACTTCTTCCCGCTTCGTCCATCTGCACGTCCACACCGAATTCTCGATGGTGGACTCCACCATCCGCGTCCCCGCCAAGCCCGACCAGGCCGATCCCAAGAAGGCCAAGCAGCCCAACCTGCTGAGTCGTTCGGTCGAAATGAAAGCACCGGCCTTGGCAGTCACCGACCTGAACAACATGTTCGCGCTGGTGAAGTTCTACAAGGCCGCCGAAGGCGTGGGCATCAAGCCCATCGCCGGTGCCGACCTGCTGATCACCGAGGACGGCCAGGACCCCTGGCGCATGACCCTGCTGTGCCGTGATCGCGAGGGCTACCTGAGCCTGTCGCGGCTGCTGACGCGGGCATGGATGGAAGGCCACCGCAATGAAGGCGGCGTGGCCGTGCACCCGCAGTGGCTCAAGGACGGCTGCCAGAACCTGTTCGCGCTGGCCGGCCGCCACAGCCTGGCCGGCCGCCTGGCCAGCGAAGGCCGCCACGACCTGGCCGAGCAGCAGCTCGCCGACTGGCAGCGCGTGTTCGGCGACGGCCTGCACCTGGAACTGACCCGCACCGGCCGCGACGGCGAGGAAAGCTTCAACCAGTTCGCGCTGATGGCCGCCGGCCAGCGCGGCCTGCCGGTGGTGGCGACCAACGATGTGCGCTTCCTATCGCCGGATGACTTCGACGCGCACGAGGCGCGCGTGTGCATTTCCACCGGCCGCGTGCTGGACGACCCCAAGCGCCCGCGCGAGTACAGCCGCGAGCAGTACCTGAAGACACCGGAGCAGATGGCGGAGCTGTTCGCCGACATCCCCGATGCCATCGACAACACCCTGGCGCTGGCCGAGCGCTGCAACGTCGAGATGCGGCTGGGCACCTACTTCCTGCCCAACTACCCGGTGCCGGACGACGAGACGCTGGATACCTGGATCCAGAAGCAGTCGCGCGAAGGCCTGGAAGAACGCCTGCAGGTGCATCCGCTGGCCGCCGGCATGAGCCGCGAGGACTACAACGAGCGCCTGGAGTTCGAGCTCAACACCATCATCAAGATGGGCTTCCCCGGCTACTTCCTGATCGTGGCCGACTTCATCCAGTGGGGCAAGAACCAGGGCATCCCGATCGGTCCCGGCCGTGGTTCCGGTGCCGGCTCGCTGGTGGCCTGGGCGCTGAAGATCACCGACCTGGATCCGCTGCCCTACAACCTGCTGTTCGAGCGCTTCCTCAACCCCGAACGCGTGTCGATGCCCGACTTCGACATCGACTTCTGCATGGACCGCCGCGATGAGGTGATCGACTACGTCGCGCGCAAGTACGGCCGCGAGCGCGTCAGCCAGATCATCACCTACGGCACCATGGCGGCCAAGGCGGTGGTGCGCGATACCGGCCGCGTGCTGGGCTTCCCCTATGGCCTGGTCGACGGCGTTTCCAAGCTGATCCCCAACATCCTCGGCATCCACCTGAAGGATGCACTGGGCAAGGGCAAGGAAGGCGTGGATTCGGAAATGGCCTCGGCCGAGCTGATCCAGCGCTATGAAACCGAGGACGATGTCCGCGACCTGATCGACCTGGCGCTGCAGCTGGAAGACCTCACCCGCAACGCCGGCAAGCACGCCGGTGGCGTGGTGATCGGGCCCGAGCCGCTGAGCGAGTTCTGCCCGCTGTACGCCGAACATGACGAAGGCGGTATCGGCAAGAACCCGGTCACCCAGTTCGACAAGAACGACGTGGAAGAAGTGGGCCTGGTGAAGTTCGACTTCCTCGGCCTGCGCACGCTGACCATCATCGATTGGGCGGTGAAGGCGATCAACAAGCGCCATGAGCGCGCCGGCATCCCGCCGATCGACATCGCCCATATCCCGCTGGACGACGCCCCCACCTACAAGGACATCTTCGCCAACGGCAATACCGGCGCGGTGTTCCAGTTCGAATCCTCGGGCATGCGCCGCCTGCTGAAGGACGCGCGGCCTGACCGCTTCGAAGACCTGATCGCGCTGGTGTCGCTGTACCGCCCCGGCCCGATGGACCTGATTCCTTCCTTCAACGCGCGTAAGCACGGCCAGGAAGAAATCATCTATCCCGATCCCCGCACCGAGGCCATCCTGAAAGACACCTACGGCATCATGGTGTACCAGGAGCAGGTGATGCAGATGGCGCAGATCGTCGGCGGCTACTCGCTGGGCGGCGCCGACCTGCTGCGTCGTGCGATGGGCAAGAAGGTGCCGGCGGAAATGGCCAAGCACCGCGAGATCTTCCGCGAAGGTGCGGCCAAGGGCGGCGTCGATGGCCCCAAGGCCGACGAGATCTTCGACTTGATGGAAAAGTTCGCCGGCTACGGCTTCAACAAGTCGCACGCCGCCGCCTACGCCCTGGTCAGCTACCAGACCGCCTGGCTCAAGCGCCATTACCCGGCCGAGTTCATGGCCGCGACGCTGTCTTCGGACATGGACAACACCGACAAGGTGGTGGGCTTCCTGGCCGAGGTGAAGAACCTCAACCTCACCGTGCTGCCACCGCGTGTCAACGATTCGGCTTACATGTTCGAGGCCGCCAACGCCGACACCATCCGTTACGGCCTGGGCGCGATCAAGGGCGTCGGCCAGGGCGCCTGCGAAGCGGTGGTGGAACAGCGCGAACGCGGTGGCGAATATGCCTCGCTGCTGGACTTCTGCGTACGCGTGGAATCGGGCAAGCTCAACCGCCGCACGCTGGAAGCGATGATCAACTGCGGCGCCTTCGACGGCATCGGCAAGAACCGCGCAACGCTGGCGCTGCAGCTGCCGGAAGTGATCAAGGCCACCGAACAGATGGCGCGCGAGAAGGCCTCCGGGCAGAACTCGCTGTTCGGTGCCCCCGACCCGGTCAGCACGGCCAGCCAGCTCGACCTGCCCGAGAGCAAGGAATGGCCGCTGGCGCAACTGCTCAACGGCGAGCGCGAAACGCTGGGCTTCTTCCTCAGCGGCCACCCGTTCGATCCCTATGCCGACGACGTCAAGGAACTGGTCGGCACCGACCTGGGCGGCCTGGACAAACTGATCGCACCGGCCTTCCCCTCCAAGGATGGCGAAAAGCGCGCCTGGCGCCAGGAATCCCCGGTGATCCTGGCCGGCATGGTCATTGGCGTACGCCGCAAGGGTGACAGCCAGGTCTTCGTGACCCTGGAAGACGGCAAGGGCCGCGTCGAATGCAGCGCCTTCTCCGACGGCCTGGCCGAATTCGGCCACCTGATGACCAAGGACCGCATCCTGGTCGTGAAGGGCGGCCTGCGCGAGGACGAATTCAACGGCGGCTACGCCCTGCGCATCCGCCAATGCTGGGACTACGAGCAACTGTGCGCCGACCACGCCCTGCGCGTGTCGATGCGGGTGGACGGCCGCGGTGGCCCGATCTGGCAGCGCATCGATGCCCTGCTGGCCGCGCACCGCCCGGGCCGTACCCCCCTGCGGCTGGACCTGCTGCTCAACGGCAAGCCCAGCGGCAGCATTGCCGGCATGCTCGACCTCGGCAGCAGCGGCGCGGTACGGGTCACGCCCAAGCTGCTTGATGCCCTGCGCGAGGACCCGGCCGTGCGCCGGGTCAAGGTCAAGTACAGCCCGCCCTGGGCCAATTGATTGTCCGGACGGACGCGTACGGGTTGATACGGCGCGTTCGGCTACACTTCCCCCCTTTCATTGCTGACGGTTTCCGATGAATCCGAACTACCTCGATTTCGAGCAACCCATCGCCGATCTGGAATCCAAGATCAAGGACCTGCGCAATGCCAGCGCCGGGCCGGCGGTCAATGTCGATGCTGAGGTCAAGGCGCTGGAAGACAAGCTGCGCCTGCGTACTGCCCAGATCTTCCGCAACCTGTCCTCCTGGCAGGTGCTGCAGGTGGCCCGCCACCCGTCGCGCCCCTACCCCTTGGACTACATCCGCATCTTCTGCGACGAGTTCCAGGAACTGGCCGGCGACCGCGCCTTTGCCGATGACAAGGCCATTGTTGGCGGCCTGGCCCGCATCGGCGGCCGTCCGGTGATGCTGATCGGCCACCAGAAGGGCCGCGATACCAAGGAAAAGGTCAAGCGCAACTTCGGCATGCCCAAGCCCGAGGGCTACCGCAAGGCACTGCGCCTGATGAAGATGGCCGAGCGCTTCGGCTTGCCGGTGCTGACCCTGATCGACACCGCCGGTGCCTGGCCGGGCATCGACGCCGAAGAACGTGGCCAGTCCGAGGCCATCGCCCGCAACCTGATGGAAATGGCCGAGCTGAAGGTGCCGGTGATCTGCACGGTGATCGGTGAAGGCGGCTCCGGCGGTGCCCTGGCGCTGGGCGTGGGCGACCGCACCCTGATGCTGGAATACAGCGTCTACTCGACGATCAGCCCGGAAGGCTGCGCCTCCATCCTGTGGAAGGACGCCGGCAAGGCCAAGGACGCCGCCGAGCAATTGGGCATGACCGCGCCGCGACTGAAGAGCCTGGGCCTGATCGACAAGGTGATCCGCGAGCCGATCGGCGGCGCACACCGCAACCCGACCCAGATGGGCAAGCGCCTGAAGGCCGTGCTGCTCAACGAGCTGGACAAGCTGGACAAGCTGAGCGTGGAAGAACTGCTGGAGCAGCGCTACAAGCGCCTGCGCAGCTATGGTGCCTACGAAGCGGCCTGAGCCGCTTCCAGACCGAGGACACAGGGATGAGTCCGATCATTCTGCTTTCGCTGCTGCTGCAGATCGCCTGCTGCGTACACGTCGTGCGCACCGGGCGGCCGCTGTATTGGATCTTCATCCTGCTGGTGTTCTCCTACCTGGCAGTGCTGATCTACGTCATCGCCGAAGTGCTGCCGGACCTGCGCAACAACCCGACGGCGCGACGCGGCCTGCGCCAGGTGCGCGACCAGATCGACCCGCAGCGTGGCAAGCGCCAGGCAGACCAACGCCTGCGGGTATCGGACACCGCCGACAACCGCCGACGCCTGGCCGAGGAGCACCTGGAACGCGGCGAGTACGCCGAGGCAGCGGCGTTGTATGAAGGTGCGCTGCGCGGAATTCACCGCGAGGATCCCGATCTCATGCTCGGCCTGGCCAAGGCGCAGTACGGCCTGCAGCAGCCGGCACAGGCGCGCAAGACGCTGGAAGCACTGATCGCTGCCAACCCCGGTTTCCGATCGCATGACGGCCACCTGCTGTATGCCCGCACGGTGGAAGACAGCGCGGACATCCCTGCCGCCCTGCACGAGTACGAGGCGATGATCGGCGGCTACCCGGGCGAGGAAGCGCGGCTGCGCTATGCGCTGCTGCTCAAGCGCGCCGGACGCGACGACGAGGCGGCCAGGCAACTGCAGAACATCCTCGACCGCGCCGAAACCTCACCGCGCTATTACCAGCAGGCACAGCGCGCGTGGATCGATGCCGCACGCAAGGAACTGCGGCAGCTGACGCCGGCAGGCTGAGCCCGCTTGTTTTTTTGTGGGAGCGGCGTCAGCCGCGAAGCTGACCCTGCCAAAGCCCTTGGTACCTCTGCCATCTGATGATGTACTGGCTTCGCGGCTTACGCCGCTCCCACAAACGCATCCCGCGCCTGCGCACGGATATCGGATTGTGGCGACGCGATGCGCAAATGGACTGTGTTATCTGCCTTCTCCCCATCCCCGGCGAGGCCAAGCAGCATGATCACCAGCCTGAAAGTCCTGTTGATCGCCATCAGCGTGCTCGCCAGCATGTACCTGATCGCCTGTGCCCTGCTCGCCTTCAATGCCCGCAGCATGCTCTACCACCCGGCCCCGCGCAGTGCAGATGTACCGCACTGGACCCTGCCACGCGACGATGCCGACATCATCGTCTCCAGCAACAGGCAGCACAGCACGCAGCTCGTACTGTATTTCGGCGGCAATACCGAAGACGTCTCGCAGGCGCTGCCAATGCTGCAGCAGGCGTTTCCCGAAGCCGCCATCCACGCGATGCACTACCGTGGCTATGGCGGCAGCAGCGGCTCACCAACCGAAGCCTCGCTTATCAGCGATGCATTGGCGCTCTATGACGGCACCAGCACCAGCCAACCCCACGACATCATCGTGGTTGGCCGCAGCCTCGGCTCAGGCGTCGCCGTGCAACTCGCCGCTGCCCGGCCAGTTCAGCGGCTGGTTCTGATCACGCCTTACGACAGCATTGGCAGCCTGGCTGCACGCATGTTCCCGGCCTTCCCGGTGCGCCTGCTGCTACGCGATCACTACGATTCATGGCGCCACGCCGCGCGGATCACTGCGCCCACCACGCTGATCATCGCCGGCAGGGATGAGGTGATTCCGAATGCGAGTTCGTCGCGGTTGTTGCGCGAATTCCTGCCCGGTGTGGCGCAGGCAGTGACCATCGCTGATGCCGATCACAACGATGTGTTTGCCTATCCGCAGTTTGCGGAGGCTTTGCGGGGGCAGTAAGGCTCACAAGCTCAACCCCTCCCCCGCCCTCCCCTTGGCTGCGCCAAAGGGAGGGGGCAGAGCTTGAGCCCTCCCTTTGGCGCAGCCAAGGGGAGGGTCGGGAGGGGTGCCGTTGATCTTCGCAGCCCTGCAGAAAACTCAGAACGGCTTCGCCAGCACCAGATACACGATGGCAATGAACAGCACCAACGGCAGCTCATTGAACCAACGCAGCGTGCCCGACGATGGCAGTGCCTTGCCCTTGAGCGTGCCCTTCAACCAGCGCCCGGTGAAGGTGAAATAGACCATCAGCAGCACCACCAACCCCAGCTTGGCATGCAGCCAACCGGCAGCGCCCGGCGCCACCATGGTCGGGAAGTCGGGCAGCACCTTGTAGCCCAGCCACAGCACCAGGCCGAGGATGAAGGCGATGCCGAACATCACATGGCCAAACCGGTACAGACGCTTGCCCATCAATTGCAGCCGTTCCACCACCGGCGGCTGGCCCGCCGCCTCGGCGATGTTGACCAGGATCCGCGGCAGATAGAACACCGACGCCATCCACGCCACCACGAAAACAAGGTGGAAGGTCTTTACCCAAAAGTACGACTGCATGCGCTGGCTCCATCGGCGGCGTAGGATGTGCCCCATTTTCGCCCATCCGCACAAGACACGCACATGCAGGACAAGCAGTACGACGCCGACTACTTCCAACGCTGGTACCGCCGCGACGATATCGGCGGCGCAGCGCGCCTGGCACGCAAGGTGCAGCTGGCCGTTGCCGCCGCCGAGTACTACCTGGAACGCCCGATCCGCAGCGTGCTCGATATCGGCGCCGGTGAAGCCGCCTGGCGTGCGCCACTGCTCAAGCTGCGGCCCAAGCTGCAGTACATGGGCTTTGACAGCAGCGAATACGCAGTGCGCCGCTACGGCCGCACCCGCAACCTGCACCTGGCCAGCTTCGGCGATTTCCAGTGGCTGCGGCCCTGCGCACCGGTGGACCTGCTGGTCTGCTCGGACGTCATGCACTACGTGCCCAGCCGCGAGCTGCGCCAGGGCCTGCCGGGCCTGGCCGAGCTGTGCGGCGGGGTCGCCTTCCTGGAGCTGTTCACCGCCGAGGACGAATTCCATGGCGACCACGACGGCTTCCAGCAGCGCCCGGCCCGCTGGTACAAGCGCCAGCTGCGCGAGGTGGGCTTCCGTCCGGTCGGTTCGCATTGCTGGCTGGCCCCCGCGTTCAGCGAGGACATCGCCGCGCTGGAAAGGGCCGACTAAAGGCCGATACCTGCTTAACGCCGCAAATGTCATAGTGCGCTATGCTGCACAGCATCATATGACTGTACATATTGGGACGTCATGCTTTATCAACTGCATGAATTGACCCGCAACCTGCTTGCGCCCTGGGTTCACCAGGCGCAGGCAAATGCGGCGTTCTTCAATAATTCCGGCCACTGGTGGTCGTCGATGCCGGGCGCTGATCGCTTCGCGGCGATGAACGAGCTGTTCCATCGCCTCGGCAAGGATTATGAGAAGCCCGAATGGGGCATCCACGAGTTGGAGCTGGATGGCGAAATCGTGCCCATCGCCCAGCTCACCGAGGTCGAAAAGCCCTTCTGCAAGCTGCTGCGCTTCAAGCGCCACAGCAATGAGACCTCCAAGGTCGAGGCCCTGCTGGCGCAGCCCATCGTGCTGGTGGTGGCGCCGCTGTCCGGCCACCACGCCACCTTGCTGCGCGATACCGTGCGCACCCTGCTGCGCGACCATCGCGTCTATGTCACCGACTGGGTGGACGCGCGCATGGTGCCGGTGGAACAGGGCGAGTTCGGCCTGGACGACTACATCGAGTACGTGCAGGAATTCATCCGCCACCTCGGTGCCGAGAACGTGCATGTGGTCAGCGTCTGCCAGCCCACCGTGCCGGTGTTGGCCGCCGTTTCGCTGATGGCCAGCCGTGGCGAAACCACGCCGCGCTCGCTGGTGATGATGGGCGGGCCGATAGATGCGCGCTGCAGCCCCACCGCGGTCAACAACCTCGCGACCCGCAACCCGATGTCGTGGTTCGAAAACAACGTCATCCACACCATTCCAGCGCCGTATCCGGGCCAGGGCCGTCGGGTCTATCCGGGCTTCCTGCAGCATGCCGGTTTCATGTCGATGAACCCCAGCCGCCACCTGATGTCGCACTGGGATTTCTACACCGACCTGGTCAAGGGCGACCTGGACGATGCCAATGCGCATCGCCGTTTCTACGACGAATACAACGCCGTGCTGGACATGCCGGCGCAGTTCTACCTGGACACGATCCGCGTGGTCTTCCAGGAATTCCTGCTGCCGCGTGGCGAGTGGTATGTGCGCGGCGAACATGTCGACCCTTCGGCCATCCGCGACACCGCTCTGCTGAGCATCGAAGGCGAGCTGGACGATATCGCCGGCCTCGGCCAGACCGAAGCGGCGCAGGCGCTGTGCACCGGTATCCCGGCCGCGCGCCGTGATCACTTCATCGTCGAAGGTGCCGGCCACTACGGCATTTTCAGCGGCCGCCGCTGGCGCGAAGTGGTATACCCGAAGATGCGTGACTTCTTCAGCGCCCAGTCCGCGCAGCCCGCTGCCAAAAAAACAAAGAAGGCCAGCAGCAACGTCACCCCGTTGCGCCGCCGCGCCCAGCGCTGAGCCGCCCTGCGTAGGCCCCTCTCCCGCCTGCGGGGGGAGAGGGACCGTTTGCGAACCATCGGTTCGCGGTCACTCGAGCGCCCTTGCGCAAGGGCCGGGGCGCGGAGCGGGGGTTGGGGGTGAGAACAAGCCGAAGCCAAACGTTTACAGCAACGGCAGTTCTACCGAAGCTAACAAGCAAACCAGAAGGCCCCGGCACTCCCGGGGCCTTCTGCATTCAGGACACCGCCTTCAAGCCCACCACCCCCACCACGATCACCGCCAGGCTCAACAGGCGGGCGGTGCTGCGCGACTCACCAAAGAACAGCATGTTCACCAGCACTGCAGCCGCGGTTCCAAGGCCAATCCACACCGCGTAGGCAATGCTCAACTGGATGTAGCGGAAGGACTGGTACAGCAGCACGAAGGAAGCACCAAAACCACCGAAGAACATCAGCGCGTTCAACAGACTCTTGCGCCCGCTGTAACGCTTCAGGCCAATCACGCCCAGCGTCTCCATCAAGGCGGCGGCAATCACCAGAAACCAGCCCATGTCAGCCTCCCCGCCCGTTAGCATCAGACGCGGCAGCCACCTTGCCATCGGCCAGTTTCAGCGCGATCACGCCCGCCACCAGCACCGCCATGAACACCCCCTTGGCCAGGCTGAAGCTGCCATCGAACAGGAAGATATCCATCAGCGCGGTACCCACCGTGCCAACGGCGGCAAACACCGCGTACACCGTGCCGGTGGGCAACGATTCGCAGGCCTTGGCCAGCCAATGGAAGTCCACCACGATCACCACGATGATCGGAATCCAATGCCACCATGTGGCAGCCACGTTGAAGCCATACACCCAGACCAACTCGAACAGGCAGGTCAGCGCCACGTAGAACCAGCCTTTGCCGGCCATGGTGTTCTCCACAAAAAAAACCGTCACCAGCATACCGCGAGGTAGTGCCGAGCCATGCTCGGCAGAGGCCTTACCGGTAACGCCCCTGCCGAGCATGGCTCGGCACTACAAAAAACGAGGGCGCCGTTGGCGCCCTCGTCTACGTTCCCTTGCAAAGCGGCGCTTACAAGCGCACCAGCAGATGCTTGGCCATCGCGCCATGCAGCTTGCCGATGCCTCGCGCCAGATGCAGCGTGCCGAACAGCAGCAGCACGCCAACACCCACCGACAAAGGCCACAGCCAGAAGGAGCTGCCGACATTGACGCCGTCGATCCAGATGCCGATTGCCTCATTGGTGAACAGTGCAGCCACAGGGGCGAATACCAGCGCCAACGACGTCGACAACAAGGTCGTGGCCACGGTGAAATACAGGGTCCCCAATGGCAGCATCAGCACGAAGTACAGCATCGTCAGCCAGGTGCGGCCGTCCGAGAACATCGCACCGATGCGCTGCAGCCAACCCTGGCTGCGATCGGTATAGGTGGGCCGGCGCGGCATGCGCACGCCCAGCATGGTTTCGATGATGCGCCCTTCCACCAGCGACAACACCCGCACCGAACCCAGGAACAACAGCAGGATCGGGATACCGATGATCAGGATCAGCAAGGACACCGACACCGACAGACCGGTCACCACCCAGGTAAAGAAGAAGATGCCGGTGGCCAGCGACAGCAGCATGTAGAACAGCGCGCCATAGGTATGCGGATCCAGCGCCACGCCAAAGAAGCGCGCCAGCAAGGATCGCGGTGCTGGCGTGCGCACCGATGCGGCGACACCTGGCTCAACCGGGGACGCGCTCGCGTCAGCCACCGCCGCAGCAGCTGCTGGCATGACACGCGATGCCGGGCGCGGCGTGCGCAGGGCGCGGTTCACTGTCACCTCGGTTTCGCGGTAGATCTCGGCCACCTCTTCCGGCGCGCCATAACTGCCGGCCACACCGGCAATCACCTCGGCCTCGCTCTTGCCCGGCTGTTCGGCCAGCTCCGAGCGCAGGTATTCCTCGGCGTCGTACAGCGCGTCCTGGATCATCGCCAGGTCGGCACCTGCCAATGCCGCGCGCAGTTGGTCCAGGTATTCGGGGATGGTGGTCGGCAGCGGTCGCGTGTTGTGTTCGGTATTCATCATTTGATCCCTTCCAGTACGGACTCGACCGAGTCGCGGGTGGCATTCCAGGCGGCGACCCACTGCCGCAGCGCGGCGCGACCGTCGTCATTGATGCGGTAGTAGCGCCGCGGTGGCCCCGCCACCGAAGGCTCCACATGGCTTTCCAGCAGGCCGGCAGCTTCCAGGTTGCGCAGCACCGGATACAGCGCGCTCTGCTTGCCGCTGAGCACCCCATCGCCTATCCGCTCCAGCTCCTTGGCGATCAGGTAGCCATACAGCGGCTCCGGCGCCTTGGCCAGCACCGCCAGCAGGGCCAGCGACACCGTGCCTGTGCTCAATTCCTTCTGGAACTTGCGCAGATGTGCATCCAACTCCGTCATGGCCTTCACTCCCGCCAACTAGCCTGAAGCAAATACTAGTATTTAGTTCGCTATAGCGAATATGCCGGTAGTCACCCCTACCGCCGTCACGGCGCTGGCGGGTGCCCCGGCCAATCGCGCAGAATCGGCCTACACCCAACTGGAATGCGCCCGATGACGTTACGTCCCTGCCTGCTTGCCCTGGCCCTGTCGCTGTCCCCGCTGCCCCTGCTGGCCGCCGACGCCCCCGCCAAGTACCGCAGCGCCCAGGAGATCATCGACGCCGCGCCGGCCAGCGACTGGCACACCCCGGCGGCGGAAAACACGCTGTACATGGACCTGGAAGGCGGCCGCGTCATCATCGAGCTGGCCCCGCAGTTCGCACCCGAGCACGCCGGCAATATCCGCGCGATGGCCAGGGAGCACTTCTGGGATGGTCTGAGCATCTACCGCTCGCAGGACAACTTCGTTGTTCAATTCGGCGACGCCGATGCCGACGACGTGGCCAAAGCCAAGTCGATGGGCAGCGCCAAGTCTCATCTGCCCGCCGAATTCCAGCGTCCGCTGCAAGGCCTGGCCTTCACCGCCCTGCCCGACCGCGATGGTTGGGCCCCCCGCACCGGCTTCGTTGGCGACTTCGCCGTTGGCAGCGATGGCAAGAATGCCTGGTTGGCGCATTGCTATGGTGCGCTCGGCGCTGGCCGCAACAATGACGAGGACAGCAGCGTCGGTGCGGAGCTTTATGTGGTCACCGGCCAATCGCCGCGCCAGCTGGACCGCAACATCACCCTGGTCGGCCGCGTGCTCAAGGGCATGGAACTGCTGAGCACCATCAAGCGTGGCCCCGACCCGATGGGCTTCTACGAAGACCCCGCACAGCGTACGCCGATCAAGGCGATCACCCTGGCCAGCGAGCTGCCGGAAGCACAGCGGGTAAAGCTGCAGGTACTGCGCACCGATTCCAAGACCTTCGCCGATGCGGTGGAAGCCCGCCGCAACCGCGTGGACGGCTTCTACAAGCGCGCCGCCGGCCATATCGACCTGTGCAACATCCCGTTGCCGGTACGTATCCGCTGAAGCGCATCCACGGTAGTGCCGAGCCATGCTCGGCAGCGGCTCTACCGGGAAAGCCCCTGCCGAGCATGGCTCGGCACTACACCCCCTCCCTTTCGCGTAGCGAAGGGGAGGGCTGGGGAGGGGTTGGCTCTTCGCTGGCTGACCCAGCTGAAGCGTCGCGGCCGGCCCCGCTACTGCAAAAGCGTAAAGCGCAGCCCGCCGGAGTACCGGCAAAGCCTCTGCCGAGCATGGCTCGGCACTACAGTTGATGCGAATGCTTGACATGGCCCGGCAATCATGCATTTAATCAATTAACTAATTAGTTAATTGATTACCCATGCCTGCCGATCAGATCTTCGAAGCCCTTGCCTCACGCCCACGCCGGGAGATCCTGGCGTATCTGTCGGCGCAGGAGCTCACCGCAGGCGAGATCGGCCAGCGTTTCGAGATGAGTGCGCCGGCCATCTCCCGCCATCTCTCGGTTCTCACCGCCGCCGGACTCGTCACCAGCGAGCGCCGCGGCCAGTTCGTTTTCTACCGGCTTACCCCGGACAACATGGTCAACACCTTGAGCCGCTTCGCCTTCGAGGTCTGCCCAACCGCCGGGCCGCTGCAGCGCGAATCACGTCGCAATGCCAAGACCAAGGCAAAACCCGCCAGCTGACCACAACGAGGCATCGCATGGAACGCAGTCGCACTCCCAACGAAAGCAGCTTTCCGCATGTCTCGATCAATGCCCGTGATGGCAGCCGTGCCGCGGAAGTCACCCTACTGACCCAGCTCGATGTGGGCGCTGGCGATGCGATCGCAACCGCGACAGGTGCACGCCAGGCCCAACACGCGCATTTCAACGATGCGCTGGACGAGCCCTCTGCGCGGCTTTCAGGCCCCGACCTGAGCGCTGGCGACAACGCCGCGCTCTACACGTTCTCTGTGGGCCGCAAGGGTCACCCCTTCCATCGTCATGCTGCACCGCGTGTGTTCACCGCGATCAGCGGCAGCGGCGGCACGCGTCTGCGTTTCATCGCCGCGGGTTCGGCCTGCGACACGCCGCAGGCTATGCAGCAGGCACTGCGCCACGTCGAGATTCCCGCCGATTGCCTGTTCACGGTGCGCATGGGTGCCAACACCTGGCACCAGTTCGAGCCCTTGCGTGGCAATGGCAGGCATCCGGCCCTGTTCGCGGTTTCCTGCCATCCCGATGAAACCGCAGGCGGATTGGATCCTGCCTTGCACGCGCAGGTCATGCGCGGCGAAGCCGACCTTGCCAGCCTCACTGAAGTGATGCCGGCGGCACTGCAGCAGCACACACAACAGGCCGATGCGTGGACCAGCGTGCTCAGCTTTGATCCGCTGCCCCGGCAAGCCTGGGCGTGTGCGCTGTTGCGCCGGCATGCCGGGCAGCTGCGCCAGCGGCTGGTGCAACGCTGTCCGCGCAGCGGCACCCGTTCGCACCGGCTGCCCGCGCTGCAGGCACGCAGCAGCCATCACCTGCCGCCGAACTCGCTGCTGGCCCAGCAACTGCCGCATCACCACCATCAGGACCACGTAGAGGTTCAGCTGGATCGGCGCTGGCTCGGTGGCAGCAATCCGGAACAGTTGCTGACAGCGCTGCTCACCGCCTTCATCCAACAGCCCGCCGGCAGCGTCAGCGGCCTGATGCGGTTACGGAATCTGCTGGCGCGGCCGTTGCGACTGCGCACCTCGTCGTTGGGCTGCCCGGTGTCATCATTGCTGAGCGATACGCCAGTACAACGTTTCGCCGGGCGCTTCCCGGTGCTGGCCACTGCCATCAAGGCCAGTTCCGCGCAGGTTCTGCTTGGCGCTGATGATCGTCACCTGCAGTTCCGCTCCAGCGTCACGGTGCAGCGCGACGGCGAGCTGATCACCTTCAGCCTTTCCACGCGGGTGTACTGCCACAATCCCTTCGGGCACCTGTACATGGCCGCGGTGGACCCGGTGCATCGCCATTTCATCGCACCAAAGATGTTGAAGACCGCCGTCAACTGCCTGCTTGAGGAGGCCGCAACAGCCCTCCCTGCCGGGCGCGCAGCCTTCGTGACGGCGTGAACGGCGGCATCGTTCAGCCGATGGGACGATGCAGGCAATAAACGGCGACTACCGGAGCTACCTGTATCGCAGTAGTTTGACTGCTCGTTCCGAAGGAAGCCGCCATGGCCCACGTCACCATTCAATCAACGGGAAGCAACTACGCCCATCGCATCAGCAACGGCGTCCACGAACTTGTTGCCGATGAGCCTGCCCGGCTGGGCGGCCAGGACGCGGGCATGGCGCCGTTCGACCTGTATCTGGCATCACTGGCCGCCTGCACCGCGATTACCTTGCGTATGTATGCAGAGAAGAAAGGCTGGGAGCTGGGTGAGTTCAACGCCGAGCTAACCTCCAGCCGCGATGAAGCCGGTAAGCTGCAGGTGCACCGCATTCTTTCCGCTACCGGCGCATTGACCGACGAACAATGGGAACGACTACTGGACGTAGCCACCCGCACGCCGGTCACCAAGGTGATGGGCGAAGGTGCGACCATCACCAGCGAACACCGCGCCCTGAAGAGTTGAGACGCCATGTTTACGATTGTTGTTATCTGGGATGCAGACAACGCTGAAGTGACCCAATGGGACGAGACCCCGTGGGTCACCACCTTCAAGGATCGCGAAGTGTCTTTGCGGGCTGGGCCACGCGAGCGCGTGGATGCCAATGGCGTCAGCAGCCAGGTTGCGGTCTATCTGCCCGATGAGTTCAACGAGGAAGAGTTCCAGGACCTGTTCGCCGCGCACGAGAAGCGCATTCCGGAGCTGCACCTGCACGGCTGAAGCCGGCCCTTGTAGGAGCGGCGTCAGCCGCGAAGCTGACGCCGCTTCAGACCACCGGCTTCGCGGCTGACACCGCTTCTACAAAAGCCAGTGGGCACTTTGCTTGCGCGTGCCGCGAAGCTGGAGTCGTTTCAGAGCATCAGCTTCGCGGCTTACGCCGCTCCCACAAATCTGCGGATTACTGCTTCTTGCGGCGGCGCCACCACAGGCGTACCAGCCAAGCCAGGAAGCCGCCAATCAGGACCACCGGCAGCAAGCCTGCGGCGATGCGGATCAGGTAGGCCAGGCTGGTGGTGAAGATCTCGCCTGAATCCCCGAACGCCTGGCCGATCTCGCTGCGGTTGCGCTGGCTGTTGGTGGATTCGATGTTGATGGTGACCAACTGCGTGTCGATGCGACGGTGCTGCTGGGCCGCATCGCGGTTGGCCTGCTGCAGGCCTGCTTCGATTTCCGACAGCCGCTGCGAAATCGTCAGCAGGTCCGCCACCGCCAGATCCTTGCGCTGTTGATACTCGAGAAGGCGCTCATGCTCGGCTTTCAAACGGTCCTGCATCAGCTGGGTATCGGCGACCTGCTGGGCCAGGTCCTCGGCCTCGGTATTGCGGGTGGTCACCTCACCCTTGTCGCTGGCGAGTGCGATCAGCGGCTCCACCCCCTTGGGGGCAACCCGCACCTTGATCGAGCCGCTGGGTGTATCGCCGCCCTGCTGGGACACGTTGAGCACCGCGCAATCGCCAAACTTCGCGCTCTGGCACGCATCGGATACAGCCTTCACCCTGGGCGCGATGTCCTTGCCCGGCAGCTGCAGCTGCACCGTGTGCTCATAAGCCAGGAATGCGCCTTCCGGCGACTGCACGGCATCGGCTGCCACCGCCGCGCTTTCGGCCGACATGTCGTGCTTGGCGCAACCGGCGAGCGCGAGCAGCGCGCCCAATGCCAAAGCCAAGGTCCTTCCGTGCTGTTGTTTCATGCGTCCATGTTCCATGTGATTTCGTGGCCGCAGCATAACGACTTGGCTGAATACGAAGGCTAAAAATTTGTGCAGAGCGGCGTAGCCCGGGTAAGCGCAGCGCACCCGGGGATTCGGTGAGCCGGAGATTCGATGACGGTGAATCAAGACCCCGGGTGCGCTGCGCTTACCCGGGCTACAGGGCCCCCGCTGCGCTGAACCACCTGTTTCGACAGGCCGCCACCAACCAACGGCATGTGCGGTACAGGCCCTGTGCGCCTATGCTCGGGGTTTCCCCTCAGCAACAGGAATACCGATGCGCAAGCACCTGCTCGCCGCCGCCCTGCTCGCCAGCCTGGCAGGCTGCCAGAGCGGCGACGCCCCGACCGCGCCGTCCACCTCCACCGAGCAGGCCGGCCAAAGCCAGGCCGATGCCCAGTTCGCCGAGCTGTCGAAGAAAGCTTTGGACACCTGGATGCAGTTGTCCCCGGTCAGCGCCACCCAGATCGGCGACCACCGTTACGACAGCCAGCTCGATGATCTCAGCGCCGCCGGCCAGCAGAAGAGCCTGGAGGCCAGCAAGGCCCTGCTCGCCGAGCTGGACAAGCTGGACGTGAGCAAGCTCGGCCGCGAGAACCAGGTGGATGCCGCCATCCTGCGCAACCAGCTGCAGTCGGACATCTGGTCCAACGAAACCATGCAATCGTGGAAGTGGGACCCGCAGGTCTACAACGGCCTGGCCGGCAGCGCCATCTACGGCCTGATGGCCCGCGAGTTCGCGCCGCTGCCCGAACGCCTGAAGTCGGCCACCGCGCGCATCGAGCAGATCCCGCAGATCTTCGCCGCCGCCCGTGCCAACCTGGACCCGGCACGCGTGCCGAAGATCCACGCCGAAACCGTGGCCAAGCAGAACCGCGGCATCCTCAGCCTGGTTGAAACCTTCATCGTCCCCAATATCGGCCAGCTCGAAGCCGCCGATCAGGAGCGCCTGAAGACCGCCATCGCCACCCTCACCACCGCGGTGGAAGAGCAGCAGACCTGGCTGGACAAGACCCTGGTGCCCAACGCCAAGGGCGAGTTCCGCATCGGTGCGGAAAAGTACGACCAGAAGCTGAAGTTCTCGCTCAACTCCTCGCTGTCGCGCGCCGAGATCGGCGAGCGTGCCCGCGCCGAGCTGACCCGCGTGCGCAAGGACATGTACGGCATCGCCCAGGTGGTGTTGAAAGACAAGCCGGGCGCACCGGAAATGCCGGCCGACCCGACCGACGACCAGCAGCAGAAGGCGATCGAAGCCGCACTGGAACTGGCCTATGCCGACAAGCCGGCCCGCGACAAGGTCGTGGACGATGCCAAGGCCGCGCTCGACCAGTCCACCGAGTTCGTGCGCAAGCATGACCTGATGACCCTGCCCGACGCACCAGTCGACATCATCCTGATGCCGGAATTCCAGCGTGGCGTGGCCGTGGCCTACTGCGACTCGCCGGGCCCGTTGGACAAGAACCTGAAGACCTTCTACGCGGTCTCGCCGATTCCGGACGATTGGAACGACAAGCAGGTCGACTCCTTCCTGCGCGAATACAACAGCCGCATGATCCACCTGCTGTCCATCCACGAAGGCACCCCGGGCCATTACCTGGAAGGCTGGCACTCGGGCAAGTTCCCGTCGACGCTGCGCGCGGTACTGCGTTCGGGCCTGTTTGCAGAAGGCTGGGCGGTCTACACCGAACGCATGATGCAGGAACAGGGTTACCTGGATAACGACCCGCTGTTCCACCTGGTGCAGCTGAAGTTCTACCTGCGCACCATTGCCAACGCCATCCTCGACCAGGGTGTGCACGTGGACAACTGGAGCCGCGAGCAGGCCATGCACCTGATGACCCACGATGCCTTCCAGCAGGAAAGCGAAGCCTCGGGCAAGTGGGTGCGCGCACAGCTCACCTCGGCCCAGCTGCCGACCTACTTCGTCGGTGCGCAGGAGCATTTCGACACCCGCAAGGCCGTGCAGGACAAGCAGGGTGCGAACTTCAACCTGAAGGCCTACCACGATCAGATCCTGTCCTACGGTGCGCCGCCGGTGCGCTTCGCCCGCCAGCTGATGCTGGAACAGCCGATCGAGTAAGCGATCGGCCTACCCGTTCGGTCAGCAGAAGCCCGGTATCCGCCGGGCTTCTGCTTTCGCGTCATCGGCAGCACCGAACTATCATTCACCACCGTTCGGCAACGATGCCGATACCTGCTGCTCCAACTTTCCGGATCTCACTGACATGAAGTCGCTGCTCACCTGTTTGGCCGCCGCCTGCCTCAGCCTTGCTTCACTGCAGGCACACGCGCAGGCACCCGCACAACCCCACGCGGTCTATATGGACGCCAGCGCCAAGCTGCAGCAGCGCATCGCAGAGAGCGCCGCCAAGGGGGAGATGCCCCGCATCAGCGAACCAGAAACGCGTGCACTGCTTGATGTCCTGTCCGACAGTCATCGTTTCCTGCAATCACAGACCTACGACGCCGCCAACATCGGTCAGTTGATGGACATCTGTGGCCAGGCCAACCGCTTGTCGATGGCCTATGCACTGACCGGGCTGAAGGAACATCTCCCGCCCCAGGCAAGCGCAGAGGAAATCGCACGGCAGATGGGCACGGTGATGGAAACAAACATCGTGGCATTCCAGCAGGAGCTCGAACGCCTGCATCCGTTCCTGCTGCGTTGCCTGGCCACGCAGATCCAGCCGTTGACCGCATTCACGGCGGCACTGCCGCCGGAGGAACTCACCCCCATACGCCTGGCAGGGCTGAACCAGCTGCGTGGCGGCCTGGTAAACAGCTATAGCGGCAACCTGATGAGCATCGGCAACCAGGCTTTGCAACCCAGCTACCGCACGCAGGTCGTGCGGGCAATGGCGGAGAGTTCGTCGCTGTTTGCCTCCGCGCTGCAACTGCCGGCCCGCCAGCAGATTGCCGACGCCGCCAGGGTCATTCTTGCCGACGCACCGCTGGACAACCGCGCCGACATCGAGACCATCATCAAGGCCATGAGTGATCCCGACTGTACAGGCCTGTGCGCTTACTGACTGTCTCCCGCAGGAGCGGCGCGGTGAACAGCACAACATCGAATGCCACGGGGCGATCAAACAACGGCGTGAAGCACACGCCGCCGCATGCGCATGGAAAATGGCGCATCGGATAGGGGGCCAGAACCGCGCCCCGGCAGCACCGGCCGCGCTCCGCCAATCACCGCAAGCTGTGGCATGATCGGTTTGTGTTGCGCAGTACGAACCGGGCGACTTCGGCTGGAAACCGGTGCACCGCCAGAACTCGCCCCTACCTTCATCCAGGCCGATGGCGCTCCATTGCCCGGCCCCGCATGGGCGTTGGGCACTGATGGAATGGATAGATGCGCTGGAGCACGACGCCTGGAACGATGTCATCGAGGAGCTCGTCTGGCATCTTCGGAACGGTCGCATGCCCATCCTCATCAGCCATCAGCCCACCCCCGAACGCAGGGTCGAATTCCACTTCAAGGACCTGCCCGCAGTGGTCCTCCCGCTGAGCCAGCAGTCCTGCTGGAACGAGGCGGTCAGCATCATCGAGCGCTTCCCCCAGCTCAACGCCACCCGCCTGCGCAGCGGCGCCTGATGGGCCTCGCCAGCGCCACCGGCAGGCATGCCTTCGGGCCTATTGCCCTGCTCCGGGCGCCGCCTACAATTTCGTTTCCATCGCTCGAAAGTACACAATCAGGGGAAGGCTTCAACATGGAAACAAATGCAATCCTGGCCTGGACGCTGGTATCGGAATGCCCGATCCCGCAGGACGTGAACGACATCCTGGTCCCCGGCGAGACCGCCGTAGCGGCCTACAAGACCTTCCGTGACTCGGCGGTGTTCACCAACAAGCGGCTGATCGTGCGCGATGCGCAGGGCATTACCGGCAAGAAGGTGGAAATCTATTCGCTGCCGTACTCATCCATCTATATGTGGTCGTCGGAGAACGGCCACGGCCTGTTCAATTTCAACTCCGAAATTGAACTCTGGACCAAGGCCGGCCATATCAAGGTCAACCTCAACAAGGGCTTGGACGTCCGTCGCCTGGACAAGCTCATCGCCCAGGCCGTGCTGGGCAGCACGGCATCGCCTGCCGCCGGCACCGCCCACGCAGTATCTGGCAACCCTCCGCCGTTGCCGTAAACCGACGCGGCCAGGCCATTGCTACCAGCGGCAACATCAACTGAGTCGTTGCCGCCGACTGGAACCACAACCCCAATGACAAGCCAACGCGCGCACTACCTCCAGCTGGCACATACCGTTCTCGACTGGAACCGCCGACATCTCAATCGCGATTCCGTGCTGAGCGAGGCATTGATCGGCGAATGCTTCGCCGATCAATTCATCGTCGAGCCCAATGGCCGCCGCTACGAAGCCGATCCCGCCAACTACCTCGAGTTCCTCAACGGCATGAAAGCCGGCATGGACGGCATCGACTACGAGATCGATCATGCCCTCGTGGAAGACGCATCGGTGGTGTTCTCGATGCGCGCGCGGATCCGCCATGTTGATGGGCGCCACGAACTGTTCCGCGCCATGCTGCTGATGCGGTTCAATGACGCCGGCAAGGTCATTCTCTGGCATGAGGTCTATGTGCCAATCGCGTCGCCCGCCTGATGCCTGCCGGGCTGCACAACCCCAGGATTCCGGATGCAACGATGAGCGAACCCAGCTATACCCTCAGCCACGACATTCCTTCCGTCGATACCTACCGGCACCTGCGCCAGGCCAGCGGGCTCAGCCCGAAGACCGCCGAAGCCGCAAGCCGGGGGTTGCCCAATTCCCTGTTCGCCGTGCAGATCCTCTGCGCCAATGAAACGGTTGCGATGGGACGGGTAATCGGCGATGGCGGCAGCTTCTACCAGGTGGTCGACATTGCGGTATTGCCCGCCCACCAGGGGCGTGGCCTGGGCAAGAAGGTCATGAGCGAAATCCAGGCCTACATCCAGCGCGAGGTACCCGCCTCGGCCTATGTCAGCCTGCTGGCCGATGGCGAGGCCTATCGTCTCTACCAGCAGTTCGGCTTCGCCCTGACTGCACCGGCCAGCGTTGGCATGGCGCTTACGCAGCTGCGTTCTGCCTGAGCTTCTGCGCCCTGCGCCATTCCACTACCCTCCAACTTCCGAGCACCTCCATGCAGACCATCGATTGGAACGATTTCAGCAAGGTTGAACTGCGGGTGGGCCGCGTCATCGCCGCCGAACCCTTTGCTGCCGCGCGCAAGCCTGCCTATATCCTGCAGGTGGATTTTGGTCCGGAACTGGGCACCCGCAAGTCCAGCGCACAGATCACCGCGCTGTACAGTGCCGAACAACTGCTTGGCCGGCTGGTGGTGGCGGTGGTCAATTTCCCGCCGAAGCAGATCGGCCCACTCATGTCCGAATGCCTGGTGACCGGCTTTCACGACGCCGAGGGACGGGTGAGCCTGTGCATGCCCGAGCACGAGGTTCCCCTGGGCACGCGCCTGTTGTAGATCCAACAGGCGTCCCTGCGCCCAACTGCGCAGGGACGCCCTCACCCCGCAAACCGCACACATTGCCTCGACGTCACTTCGTGCTAGCGTTCCGCAGCAAATCCATCGGCATATCCAGGCAGGGGCAGGTGATGGGCAAGGGGCGACTGGAAGCATTCAGCGATGGCGTCATGGCCATCATCATCACCATCATGGTGCTGGAGATGCGCCCTCCCGAAGGCGCCACCCTGGATGCGTTGCGACCACTGCTCACTACCCTGCTCAGTTACCTGCTGAGCTTCGTCTACGTCGGCATCTACTGGAACAACCACCATCACCTGCTGCAGGCCTGCCAGAAGGTGACAGGCAGCGTGCTGTGGGCCAATCTGCACCTGCTGTTCTGGTTGTCGCTGCTGCCATTCGCCACGCACTGGATGGACGATTTCAATCAGCAGCCGCTGCCTACCGCGTTGTACGGCTGCATCCTGTTGGCGGCCGCCATCGCCTACTGGATCCTGCAACGGCGCATCGTCGCCGCTGATGGCGAGAGCTCGCGCTTGCGGCACGCGCTCGGCAGTGACTGGAAGGGCAAGCTCTCGCCGGTGCTGTACATCAGCGGAATCGCCCTTAGCTTCGTCAACGCGCATCTTGCGCAGTTGCTGTATGCGACCGTCGCCTTGCTTTGGCTGATTCCGGATCGGCGCATAGAACGCGAACTCGGCCAGGCCGGCTAGGCAGCCGGCCAAGCTGTTCCTGCTTTCACCTGCCAACGATGACCTCCCGGCTTGCACCCATGTTTTACATTTGGCTGCCCGGTCTGGGTTAAAAATCCCTGCCTTCCTTGTCCTATCGGAGCTTCCATGGCCACCGCCAGAACCAAAGGTTTTACCGCCGAAGAACAGGCCGCGATGAAGGAGCGCGCACGCGAACTCAAGGCCGAGGCCAAGGCTGGAAAACTGAAGGCCGACGGCGAAGCCGAGCTGCTGGCCAAGGTCGCTGAGATGCCCGCCGCCGAGCAACAGATGGCGCGACGCGTGCACGCCATTGTCACCACCACCGCTCCCACGCTCACCCCCAAGACCTGGTACGGCATGCCCGCCTATGCGCGCGATGGCAAGGTCGTGTTGTTCTTCCAGGGGGCCAGCAAGTTCGGCTCGCGCTATTCGACATTGGGCTTCAACGACATGGCAAAGCTGGATGACGGGGCGATGTGGGCCACCGCGTACGCGTTGACCGCGATCACGCCGGAGGTCGAGAAGAAGATCACCGCCCTGGTGAAGAAAGCCATGCGCAACCCTGGCAGCAATCTGCAATAGGCAATCGTGGCGCCTGCGGCTATCTTGTCCCATCCCGAAATCGATGGACCGCATGTCTTTCTGGACCTGGCTGTTTCCACGTACACACGTCGTCTTTTCCAGCCCACTGCCACGCGAACAGGCGGTGCAGGCGCTGCGTGCAGCCACCGCGCGCGGCAACCTGACCGCCACCGGCAGCGTCGCTGGCTCGGTAAGCGAGCGCGGTGTACACCTGTATCACCGCAGGGTGATGCGCAACTCCTTCAAGCCGCACTTCCGCGGTGCCTTGCGCAGTACCCCACAGGGCTGCGAACTGCACGGACGTTTTGCGCTGCCGCCGCTGGTGTTCATTTTCATGCTGTTCTGGCTTGGCTTCTGTGTGCTGTGGAGCGTGGTGACAGCGACGCAGCTCGGCGGCGCGGACCTGATGCTGCTGCCTGCCGTATTACCGGGCATGCTGATGTGCGGGTTCGGCATCGGTTTGTTACGACTGGGCCAACATCTGGCCGCCGATGACCCGGCGATCCTGTCACGGGTGATCCGGCAGGCGTTACAGTCCCCCTCATCCTGAATCCGGTTGCGAGAACCCCTGCTTGTCAAACCACAATGACGCCACGCTGGAACTGCAGAAGCTGCAATCTGAAGTGATGCAGCAACTGGAAATCATCGCCGACGACATCACGGCCGGGCGGCTTGGCGCCGATGAGGGCGCGGCCAGGGCCAGGGCCCTCATCGCCACCAGCGAGCAGCAGCGCGTGGCCATGTTCAACGCTGCGATCAGCGCCAGCCAACGCCAACGTCGTCGCGGCTGGTTGTTTGCCTCGATGGTGGTCATCGCCATCGCGATGGTGGTGGTCGGCCTGCTGTTGGCGCGTATCGGCACAGCCTGAGCACCCGCCAAGCACGACGCTGGTAGTGCCGAGCCATGCCCGGCAGGAGCGTTCCACGTCAACCATCGGAGCGGGGTGCGCACCATTGTGGCCCGAGGTCGAGAAGCCAACCTCTCCCCAGCCCTCCCCTGCTGCGCAAGGGAGGGACCCGTAGTGCCGAGCCATGCTCGGCAGAAGCTTTACCGGGAAGTCCTCTGCCGAGCATGGCTCGGCACTACAGCTTCGGCTCTGCCGAGCATGGCTCGGCACTACAGCTTCGGCTCTGCCGAGCATGGCTCGGC
>NZ_DAMBKV010000001.1:23355-82376 GCF_032066555.1 Stenotrophomonas sp. | reverse complement strand
ACTACCGGCAGCAACAGCTCAACCATCCACGGCCACGAAACCACCGGTCTGGCGCGCCCACAAGCGCGCATACAACCCGCCTGCGGCAACCAGCTCGGCATGCGTGCCGGTTTCGACAATGCGGCCCTGATCCATCACTACCAAGCGATCCATGCGCGCGATGGTGGATAGTCGATGGGCAATGGCGATCACGGTCTTGTCGCCCATCAACTCGTCCAGGCTGTCCTGGATCGCCGCTTCCACTTCCGAATCCAGGGCCGATGTGGCTTCGTCGAGGATCAGGATGGGTGCATCCTTCAGCAGCACGCGGGCAATGGCGATGCGCTGGCGCTGGCCGCCGGACAGCTTCACCCCGCGCTCACCGACATGGGCGTCGTAGCCCTGCCGTCCCTGTCCATCAACCAGGGACGCGATGAAGCCTTCGGCACGCGCCTTGGCCACGGCGGCGCGCAGCTGCTCCTCGCTGGCATCCGGTCGCCCGTACAGCAGGTTGTCGCGGATCGAGCGATGCAGCAACGACGTATCCTGGGTGACCACACCAATCTGTGCACGCAGGCTGTCCTGGGTGACGTGGGCGATGTCCTGGCCATCGATCAGGATCCGCCCGCTTTCCAGGTCATACAGCCGCAGCAGCACGTTTACCAGGGTGGATTTGCCGGCACCCGACGGACCGACCAGGCCGATCTTCTCGCCCGGCTTCACCGCCAGGTTCAAACCGGCCATCACCCCACCGCGCTTGCCATAGTGGAAATGCACATTCTCAAAATCCACCGCACCGGCGCTGACCAGCAATGGTTTGGCGTCGGCTGCATCCTGCACCGTCAGCGGCTGGGCGATGGTCTCCATGCCGTCCTGCACGGTGCCGATGTCCTCGAAAATGCCGTTGATGGTCCACATGATCCAGCCGGACATGTTGTGGATGCGGATCACCAGCCCGGTGGCCAGGGTGATCGCGCCCACGCTGATCAGGCTGGCCTGCCACAGCCACAAGGCCAGCCCGCAGGTGCCGACGATCAAAAAGCCGTTGAGGATGGCAATGACCAGCTCCAGCCCGGTGGTGATGCGGGTCTGTGCGCGGTGCTTTTCGGCCAGCTCCTGGATGGCCTGCGCCACATAGCGCTGCTCGTGGCCACTGTGCGCGAACAGCTTGAGGGTGGCGATGTTGGTATAGCCATCGACGATGCGCCCCATCGCGCGCGAGCGCGCATCGGAGGCGATCCAGGCGCGGTGTTTCATGCGCGGTACGAAGTACACGCCGATAGCGATATAGGCCAGCAGCCACGCGGCCAAGGGCAGCATCAGCCGCCAGTCGGCCTGCGCGAACAGATACAGCGCGGTGCCGGTATAGACCACGATGTACCACAGCGAATCGACCATCTGCACAGCCGATTCGCGCAGCGAGGTGCCGGTCTGCATCACCCGGTTGGCAACGCTGCCGGCAAAGTCGTTCTGGAAGAAGCTCAGGCTCTGCCGCACCACGTGGTTGTGCATCAGCCAGCGCGAACGGTTGCTCAGGCCGGGCACGATGGACTGGTTGACCAGCAGGTTGTGCAGGGCCACCAGCAGCGGCCGCGCCAGCAAAGTGATGCCGGCCATCCACAGCAACTCACTGGCGTGGCGCTGGAAGAAGCCGGGTCCTGCGCTGTCGGCCAACATGTCGATGATGCGGCCGAGGAAGTCGAACATCGCCACTTCCACCAATGCCAGCAGCAGGCCGGCGACCAGCGTGGCCAGCAGCACCGGCCACACCGGGCGCAGGTAATGCAGGTAGAAACGCACCACGCCACGCGGCGGCGTGCGCGTATCCAGTGGCGGAAAAACGGGAATCAGGGACTCGAACCAGCGCAGCATCGCCACGGCCTGTAAAACCGGAACAGGCCGCGATTGTCCCATCGCGGCCTGTGTTCTGTCTGTCTAGGCGATGCGGAACTGTCTGGTTGTGGGAGCCGCGTCAGCCGCGAAGCTGGCGCCCTTTCCGTACACGAAACAGCTGCAACCTGATGATTTACCGGCTTCGCGGCTTACGCCGCTCCTACAAACGCTTCATTCCGCCTTCGGCTTCAGCAGCAGGTCCTGGAAGTCGAAGCTGAAATCGGTCAAGGACGACACCGCCTGCATGCGCACCTCGCGCACCTTGCCGTCCGGGTCCAGGCTGAAGTTGACGAAGGCATCGGCGTTGAGCGAACGGTTGTCCCAGCGCACGATGAAGGTGTCGTGCTGCCAATGCTCCATCGTGCCCACCAGATCGGCGGTGGCACCAAAGCGCAGGCGCAGCTTGCCACCCTGCTGCTCGACGAATACATCGCCATACCAGGCATCGCCATAAGTGCCTGCATACTTGGTCAGCGGCAGCGACGGCTTGCTCTTGGCATCGCGCGCCGCCACATGCTTGTCCCAGCCTTCATCGGCATTGCCCTGCGCCTTGGCCACGCCAGCGGCGTAGGCGCCCACCCAGTCATGGCCCGGTGCACCCAGCATCGCATCCAGCACGCTCATGGTGATGGCATTGAAGGCGGCCCCGGATTCCTGGTTGGTCAGCACCACCACGCCCAGGTTCTGCTCCGGCACCAGGGTCAGCCGCGACACCTGGCCCGGCCAGCCGCCGGTATGCCAGACCAGCTTCTGCCCCCGGTAATCGCTCAGGCTCCAGCCTTCGCCGTAACCGGCGAAGTTGGGACGTGCGGCCGCCAGTTCCGGTACCGACGGCTTGGGCACCACCTGCGGGATCTGCATCTGCCACATCTGCTGCTGGGTCTTTTCGCTGAACAGCGGCGTGCCATCGGCAAGCTTGCCCTCGGCCAGCTGCACGTTCATCCACTTGGCCAGGTCATGCACGCTGGAATAGATGCCACCGGCACCGGCGTTGTTGGACCAGGTCAGCGGCGGCACCGGCCGCAGGTCCTTGAAGTCGTACTTGGCGTGGCCAACGGCAGCCTTGTCACCCGGCTTGAGGTGATCGGCGTTGTAACGGGTGTCGGCCATGCCGACCTTGTCGAAGATGCGCTGCTGCAGGAAGTCGGCAAACGACTGCCCGGACACCTTCTCGATCACCTGCTGGGCCACCGCGTACAGGATGTTGTCGTAGGCATAGCGGTCACGGAAGCCATTCTTCAACGGCACCTGCGCCAGCCGCGCCACCACTTCGGCATTGCTGTAGCGGGTGGTCGGCCAGAACAGCAGGTCGCCTGCGCCCAGGCTCAAACCGCTGCGGTGCGAGAGCAGGTCGCGGATGCGCATCTCGCCGGTGACGTAGGGGTCGGACATGCGGAACGACGGCAGGTGATCCACCACCCGGTCGTCCATCTTCAGCTTGCCTTCCTCGGCCAGCAGGTTCAGCGAGGTCGCGGTGAAGGCCTTGGTATTGGAGGCAATGGCGAACAGGGTATCGGCCTGCACCGGCTCCGGCTTGCCCAGCTCACGCAGGCCCCAGCCGCGCTCCAGCACCACCTTGCCGTCCTTGACCACCGCCACTGCCACGCCCGGCACGTCGAACTGCTGGCGCACACGCTCCACCGTGGCGTCCAACTGCTGCAGTTCCGTCGGCACCGCGTCTTGTGCTGCCGCCATCGGTGCCACCACGCCCATTGCGAGCACCAGCCCGCCACCCAACCAACTATTCAATACGCTCTCCCTTTGGATCGATGCCGGCGCCGGGCCGGTCTTCTCGCGATGGTAACGCGAGCGCGCCCACCCTCGCCTTTCCACAACTGCCCGCCTGCCCCCATGGACCTGGCCGCCCGTACCACCGCCACCATCATCCCCTGCCTGCGCTACCGCGACGCACCGGCTGCGATCGATTGGCTGTGCAAGGCCTTTGGGTTCCAGCGCCATGCCGTCTACCAGGACGGCGAGGTGGTTCACCATGCGCAGCTGGTATTCGGCAACGGCATGGTCATGCTGGGCTCGGTACAGCCCGGCGAATGGGGCAGCAACATGATCCAGCCCGACGAAGTCGGCGGCATGGAGACGCAGAGTGCCTGCGTGATCGTCAGCGACGCCGACGCGCATTACGCGCAGGCCAAGGCTGCTGGTGCGGAGATCGTGATGGACATCGCCAACCAGGATTACGGCGGCCGCGGCTATGCCTGCCGCGACCCCGAGGGCCACCTGTGGTGGTTCGGCAGCTATGACCCCTGGGCCCCGACAACGTAGTGCCGAGCCATGCTCGGCAGGGGCTTTCCAGGCAATCCCGTAGGAACAGCGTAGGCCGCGAAGCCAACCGCAAGCAAAAGGCCTAAGAGCCAACCCCTCCCCAACCCTCCCCTGCTACGCAAGGGAGGGAGCGTAGTGCCGAGCCATGCTCGGCAGGGGCGTTACATGCAGCGCATCACCACCGATGGCTTGGCTGGTAAAGCCCCCTTGCCGAGCATGGCTCGGCACTACCTTGTGCGGGTACATTGTCGGCTTCGCGGCTTGCGCCGTTCCTACACCCATCGGGGCTTTGCGTTGAACGACCTGTTTGCTAGCGCGCCGCACACACCCGGCGTCCACATCGGCATCGGTGGCTGGACCTATGTGCCGTGGCGCGGCGGCACCTTCTACCCGGTCGGGCTGGTGCAGCGCCGTGAGCTGGAATACGCCAGCCAGCAACTGACCAGCATCGAGATCAACGGCACCTATTACGGCGCGCAGAAGCCGCACATCTACACCGCTTGGCGCGATGCCACGCCGGAAGGCTTCGTGTTTTCGGCCAAGGCGCCCAAGCGGATTGTCACCGCGCGCAAACTGGCCAGCACCGGCGGGCAGATCGAGGACTTCATCGATGGCATCAGCCATCTGGGTGATCGCCTCGGCCCGCTGGTCTGGCAGTTCGAAGCCGGGCGAACCCTCGACCGCGATGATCTGGCAGCCTTCCTGCAACTGCTGCCAGCGCAGGTCAACGGTCGCCGCCAGCGGCATGCCGTGGAGGTGCGCGATCCCGCGTGTTTCGATGCGGAACTGGTCGCATTGATCCGCCAGCAAGGTATCGCCCTGGTCTATACCGATGCCAGTGACTACCCCAACGCCGCCGACCTGTCCGGCGACTTTGTCTATGCGCGGCTGATGGGCAGCCGCGACCAGCACGTCACCGGTTATCCAGCTGACGAACTGCAGCAGTGGGCCGCGCGCATCCAACGCTGGCGCAAGGGCGAAGACAACCCGGACCTGCCGCATCTGGCCGCGCCCCTGCCCGCCGCCGCGCCGCGTGAGGTCTTCCTCTACTTCATCAGCGCGGCCAAGCACCGCAACCCGGCGGCTGCACGCGCGTTGCAGCAGCTGGTCGATAAAAACTGAAGGCGGCGACGCGGCGCTTGTCACCTGCATCGGCGACAATACGCCGATGCCTACCAACGACACCCGCAAAGCCCTCCTGCAGATCCATTTCTGCGTCCTGCTGTGGGGCGTCACTGCCATCCTCGGCAAGCTGATCACGCTACCGGCACTGCCACTGGTGTGGTGGCGGATGTTGCTGGTGGTGGCGATGCTGGCACTGTTGCCGCGGGTATGGCGCGGCCTGTCCGGCTTGAACCCGCGGCTGGTGCTGGGCTATGCCGGCATCGGCGCGCTGGTCGCGCTGCATTGGCTCACCTTCTACGGCGCGGTGAAGCTGGCCAATGCGTCGGTGGCTGCCACCTGCATCGCACTGGCGCCGGTGTTCACCGCCATCATCGAACCGTGGATCGCGCGGCGTCCGTTCCAACTGCGCGAACTGGCGCTGGGCGTGATCGTGCTGCCCGGTGTGGCGCTGGTGGTTGGTGGCGTGCCCGATGGCATGCGACTGGGTGTGGCGGTGGGTGCGGTTTCCGCGCTGCTGGTGGCCATCTTCGGCTCGTTCAACAAGCGCATGGTCGGCCACGCTGATCCATTGACGGTCACCGCGCTGGAGCTCGGCGCCGGCACCCTGACCCTGACCCTGCTGGCACCGGCCATGCCGCTGCTGCTGCCGGCCCTGGCCAGCGACCTGTGGGTGCTGCCCAACCTGCACGACGGCCTGTTGCTGCTGGCACTGTCCGGGCTGTGCACGCTGCTGCCGTTTGCCCTGGCGCTGGTCGCGCTCAAGCACCTCAGCGCCTATACGGTGCAGCTGGTCACCAACCTGGAGCCGGTCTACGCGATCCTGCTGGCGATGCTGTTCCTGGGCGAGCAGCACGAACTGACGCCGCAGTTCTACCTCGGCGTGGCGATCATCCTGGGCGGCGTATTCCTGCACCCACTGCTCAACCGCCTGCGTCCACAAGCCGCCACTGGCCCGGTCGCCTGATCAACGCTGCGGCCAGTACCAGGCCGGCCCTTCCAGATTGCCAACGCCCCACAGCCGGGTCTGGCTGAATTCCTTGTGCAGGCGCAGCGCATTGCAGGCGGGGTCCTCCTGCAGCGCGGCGATCAGCCGCGAGGCATGCGACACCACCCACAGCTGACTG
The DNA here is from genome assembly GCF_032066555.1 of Stenotrophomonas sp. Classification (GTDB taxonomy): domain Bacteria; phylum Pseudomonadota; class Gammaproteobacteria; order Xanthomonadales; family Xanthomonadaceae; genus Stenotrophomonas. Next base: position 75,975 of record NZ_DAMBKV010000001.1, on the reverse strand, counting down.
CGCGCCGCTGCGTTGATGATCAAGCGCGCCAGCGCCGGCAGCAGGTCCGGATGCAGGCTGGTTTCCGGCTCGTTGAGCACCAGCAACGGGGGCGGTCGTGGCGTGTGCAGCGCGGCAATCAGCAACAGGTAGCGCAGGGTGCCATCGGACAACTCACTGGCCGCCAGCGGACGCAACAGACCGGGCTGCGCGAACTTCAGCGACAAGCGCCCCTCCCAGCCCTCGATCCGCACCTGCGCCCCCGGGAACGCATCCTCCAGCGAGCGCTGCAGGCCCTGCCCATCGCCGATCTCGATGATGGTCTGCCAGGCCGCCGCCAGGTCATGGCCATCATCGGCCAGCACCGGCGTACGTATCGCCATGCACGGCTGGCGCGCCGGGGCAGCGGCATCGGAACGGAAATGGTCGTGGAAGCGCCAGCGGCGGATGTACTCGCGCAGGGCCATCACTTCCGGCATGCGCTGCGGATCGGCCAACTGGCTGAAAAGGCTGTCGAAGCCGGACAGGTGTTCTTCCACCACCTCCCAACTGCGGCCTGCCCGGCGCCGCACCACGCTGCCGCGCCGCTCGACCAGCAGGTTGCTGCTGCGCAGGAAGAGCCCGGCCCAGATGCTTTCGTTCTTGATCTGCGGGTCGCGGTCGAACATCGAGTTGCCCGGCACCGGCAGGCCCAGGTCGATTGCATAGCCGAAGTCCTCGGCGGCAAACCCCAGCCGCAACGACACCGGCGTACTGCGTGCCGTGCCCTGCACCGGCATCTCGCCCTCGCGCATGGCACGGCTTATCCGTTCCGGACCGGCCCACAGCGCCGATTCCAGCCCGCCCTCGCCGGCCAGCGCGGTGGCCACGCCACCACGCGCGGTCTGCGCCAATAGCCGCAGCGCGCGGTAGAGATTGGATTTGCCACTGCCGTTGTCGCCGGTGACCAGGTTCAGCCGCGCCAGCGGCACGGCCAGCTCATGCAGGGAACGGTAGTTGGCGACAGCCAGGGTCTGCAGCATGGGGTTCTCAAGGCATCAGGAGCTGGCCCAGCATGCCCGCGCCCGGTCGCAGGCGTCGAGACGCAGGCTCAGCCCGCCACCACCACCCGGTCGCGGCCTTCGGCCTTGGCCTGGTAGAGCGCGGCATCGGCGCGGCGCAGGGTATCGCCCGGTGTTTCACCGCTGCGGTGCACGGCCAGGCCGATGCTGATCGAGATCGGCAGGCCGATCGGTAGCAGACCCACCGACTCACGCAGATATTCGCACTGCAGCTCGGCCTGTTGCAGGGGAGTATCCGGCATCAGGATCACGAACTCCTCGCCGCCATAGCGGGCCGCCATGCCACGCCCGGCGAACTGCGATCTCAATACGCTCGACAGCTCGGTAAGCACCCGATCACCCTCGGCATGACCATGGATGTCATTGACCATCTTGAAGTGGTCGATATCGACGATGGCAACCGCGGGCGGCACCTCCGCTGCCCGTTCGATCGCCTCCGAAAGCGCGGCGGACAGGGCGCGTCGATTGGGCAGACCGGTCAGTGGATCGGTACGGGTCTGCTCGGACAGCTCCAGGTTGGCCTGCTCCAGCTGCTGGTAGTACTCGACCAGCCGCGCCTCGTACCACTCGTGCTCGACCTGGTGGTGATCGATCTCGATCCGCAGCAGACGCATCTCCAGCAAGCGACTGACCTGACGCGACAGCGCGCGCAGCGCCTCGGCCTGCGGGGTGCCGAGTTGCGACGGCACCGAATCGAACACGCATAGCGAGCCCAGTGCATACCCTTCGCTGGTCAGCAACGGCGCGCCAGCGTAGAAGCGGATATGCGGGTCACCCAGCACCGATGGATTGCCACTGAAGCGTTGGTCCTGGCGGGCATCGGTAACCACCGTCAGCTCTTGCGGAGTGAGGATGGTATGCGCGCAGAAGGCCTCGTCACGCGGAGTCTGTTCGCCATCGAGCCCCTGCAGCGCCTTGAACCATTGCCGGTGCTGATCGATCAGGGTAACCGCCCCCATCGGCGTCCCGCAGATGGTGCGGGCAATCGTCACCAGGTCATCGAATTCCTGCTCGCGTGCGGTGTCCAGCACGCGGTAACGCTGCAACGCGGCAAGACGTTCGGTTTCGTTGGCGGGCAATGCGGGCTTGATCATGCGCGGATCCGAAGCGGCTGGATGGAGAGCGCAGCCGAGTCTAGCGGCACCGCGCGCAAGGCGCGGTGAGCGCGTCACACTTCACCACTGCTGCTGTTGCGGCAGCAGGCCGCGCAGTTCCTGCTCGGTGAGGTTGCGCCATTGGCCCGGCTTGAGCGCGCCGATCTTGATGTTGTCGATGCGTACGCGGCGCAGCTGGGTGACGCGGAAACCGAACTCGGCCGCCATCAGGCGGATCTGTCGGTTCAAGCCCTGCTCCAGGATGATGCGGAAGCCATATTTGGCGATGCGGCTGGTACGGCAAGGCAAGGTCATCTCGTTGTGGATGCGCACGCCACGCGCCATGCCGCGCAGGAATTCATCGGTGACCGGTTTGTTGACCGCCACCAGATACTCCTTCTGGTGGCCGTTTTCGGCACGCAGGATCTGGTTGACGATATCGCCGTTGCTGGTCATCAGGATCAGGCCTTCGGAATCCTTGTCCAGGCGGCCGATGGGAAAAATGCGCTGCTCGTGGCCGACGAAATCGACGATATTGTCCTTGACCGCACTTTCGGTGGTGCAGGTGACACCCACCGGCTTGTTCAGCGCGATATAGACGTGGCGGCGACCGGTGCTCTTCTGCACCGCGCGCGCCCGCAACGGTTGGCCATCCACCTTGACCTCGTCGCCTTCACCGACCACCGCACCGGTGCCGGCGACGATGCCGTTGACGGTGACACGACGGGCGGCGAGCAGGCGGTCGGCCTCACGGCGCGAACAGAAGCCGGTTTCGGCGATGTGCTTGTTGATTCGAATTGTCATCGGCGAATTATCCGCCATCGCCCGCGGCCGGAACAGCGCGGCCAGCCCACGCTGTTCAGGGCACTTCCTGAATATCGCGCGCGTCCACCACCTGGTCGCGGCCGCTGCGCTTGGCCTGGTACATGGCGTTGTCGGCCCGCCGCAGCAATCCCGCCACATCATTGTCGCGGTACTGCAACTCGGCCAGGCCGATACTCGCGGTGACGACCAGGCCCTCGTGCTTGAGCCCGCGTGCCTGCACGGTGACTTTCTCGCGCAGTTGCTCCAGCCGCGGCCGCGCCGCATCGGCACCGATGCCCGGCAGCAGGATCAGGAACTCCTCGCCGCCCATGCGGATCACGTCGCTGCGGCTGCGCACGCCGGTCAGCAGGGTCCCGGCCACCGAAACCAATACTTCATCGCCGCCATCGTGGCCATAACGGTCGTTGATCTGCTTGAACAGATCGATATCCAGGAAACCGATCGACAACGGCTGCCCGGCGGCCTTGGCCTCCCGCAGGTAGTGATCGAGCTGGCGCAGGCCGGCGCGCCGGTTGGGCAGGCCGGTCAAGGTATCGGTATCGGCAAGTTCACGCATCTCATCGCGCTGCTGGCGCAGTTGGCTGAGGCTGCGATTGAGTGAGTACGCCGCCATCATCAGGAACCAGGTAACCGATACCTGGATCGCCTCGACCCGGAATTCCACCAGCAGGCGGTTGTCCATCAGGTCCGCCAATGCCATCACCAGCAAGGGAATCACCGCCACCAGGCCATCCAGCGCCTGGTAGTAACGACGCCGCAAGGCAACAATGGCGATGCCGACCGACGTCAGGCAGATCAGCGTGAACAGGTCGTCCAGCGCCACCGCCATCCACGCCAGCACCGGCCAAGACATCAACGGCGCCGCCAGCGCGACCACGCCCAGCGCGACGATCAGCACCTGCATCCAGCGACGCGAGCCACGCAGCACGCGCCGCCCACCGCACATGCGCCACAGTACCCAGCCCATCACTGCATAGCTGAGTGCGGACACCGAAACCATCCACACCGGTGCATGCCGACCCAATGGCAACCACGGTTCGGGATAGCCGCTCAGTCCGCTCAATACCGCCTGCCAGACCACCAACAACGCACAGACCAGGGTATAGACCAGGAAATCACGCCCGCGCGTGGTCGCGAAACCCATCAGGGCCGACAACGCCAGGGCCAGTGCAATCGCCACGCAGGCGGTGCGGACCACCAGGCGCAGGGTGTCCTCTTGCTGCAGCGGACTGGGTGCACCGAGGTGTACGGTGGGAATCCAACGCGCCTTCAACGGCGACTCCCAGGCCACCCGGATCGGCTCCACCGTGCCCTGTTTCGGCACCACCACCAGGCCTACACCGGCACGGAAACGCGAATCGCGTGTGCGCGCATCCTGCATGTCGCCACAGACCTGCCGATCACCGTGGAAAATCATCACTTCGCCGGCAAAGACGTTGAACACCCCCACGCCTTGTGGCGCGCCGGACCAGCCGCCGTCGGGAGCGGCTATTTCTATCGCCGGGCGCATGCGCGCCAGCGACTCGGCGCTGCAGGCACGCAAGGGGGCCTGTTCATCCGTCGCGGCACCGGCAATCAGGAAGTCATGATCGACCAGCAATGGCTGGGCGGCGCCCAGCAGCGGCCACAGGCTGAAGAGCGTCGACAGCAACAGGAGCACGGCCCATCCACGCCTCACCCCCCCAGCAACTGCCCCTCCCCCTTCTGCCATGACCTTCCCTTTCGCGTTCCCCGACGCGGACAGCGGGCATTATCGCAATATCCCGCTGCGAGCAGTACGTGAAGGCGGTCGCGGCTTGCGGTTGTTGCCCCGCCTTGTCCTGGCAAGCCGGCAAACAGTCAAAACAGACAACCCCGGCATTGCCGGGGTTGTCTGGTCATGCCTTGGATTGGCTGGATCAGTAGTTGCGCGGACCGCGCGGCTTGAAGCCACCCGGACGCGAACCACCCGGACCGCCGGGACGCGGGCCGCGCGGGCCGGACGGACGACCACCCGGCTTGCCTTCACCCTTGTCGAAGCGCGGCTTGAACGACGGTGCCGCGGCACCATGGTCCTCGCCTGCCTCGACCTTGCGCATCTGCAACTGCTGGCCCGACACCCACACCTTCTTAAGGTGCTGCAGCACGTCGCTGGGCATGTCAGCCGGCAGATCCAGCACCGAGTGACCGTCATGGATGTCGATGCGGCCGATGAAGCGGCTTTCCAGGCCGGCCTCGTTGGCGATGGCGCCGACGATGTTGGCCGGCTTCACGCCATGGGTGTGACCGACTTCAATGCGGTAGGTCTCCATGCCGAACTCCGGCGCGCTGCGCGGCGGCATTTCGCGACGCGGACGCGACTCGAAGTCACCTTCGCCGCGCGACGGACGCGGCGCGCGCTCACCGTCGTCATGGCGCGGCGCACGCTCAAAACGCGGTTCGAAGCGGGCCGGGCGCTCACCACGTTCGTCACGGCGGTGGAAACCACCATCGCGCGACGGACGCTCGCTGCGATCGAACGACTGCTCGCGGCGCTCGCGCACCGGCGGGGTCAGCAGGAACGGTGCATCACCCTGCAGCAGCTTGGCCAGTGCGGCAGCGATGTCGATCGCCGGCACGTTGTGCTCGCCTTCGTAGCGCTGCAGCAGATCGCGGTAGAAATCCATGTCGCCGGCAGCCAGGGCCTGGCTGATGCGGTCCATGAACTTGCTCACGCGGTGGTCATTGACCGCGTCAACGGTCGGCAGCTGCATTTCCTCGATCGGCTGGCGGGTAGCGCGCTCGATCTGGCGCAGCATGCCCTTTTCGCGCGGGGTGACGAACAGGATCGCCTCACCGCTGCGGCCGGCACGACCGGTACGGCCAATGCGGTGCACATAGCTTTCGGTGTCGTACGGGATGTCGTAGTTCAGCACGTGGCTGATGCGCTCCACGTCCAGGCCACGGGCCGCCACGTCGGTGGCCACCAGGATGTCCAGCTTGCCTTCCTTCAGCTGGCCGATGGTGCGCTCGCGCTGGGCCTGCTGCATGTCGCCGTTGATGGCGGCCGCGGCCAGGCCACGCGCCTGCAGCTTGCCGGCCAATTCCTCGGTGCCGGCCTTGGTACGCGCGAAGATGATCATCGCGTCGAACGGCTCGACCTCAAGGATGCGGGTCAGCGCATCGAGCTTGTGCATGCCAGCCACCCACCAGTAACGCTGGCGGATATTAGCCGAGGTGGTGGTCTTGGAAGCGATGGTCACTTCCACCGGATTGCGCAGATAGGTCTGCGCGATACGGCGGATCTGCTGCGGCATGGTGGCCGAGAACAGGGCAACCTGGCGGCTTTCCGGCAGCTTCTTGAGCACGGCCTCGACGTCGTCGATGAAGCCCATGCGCAGCATTTCATCGGCTTCGTCCAGCACCAGCGTCTTCAACTCGGACAGGTCCAGGGTGCCGCGATCGAGGTGATCGATCACGCGGCCCGGGGTGCCGACCACGACGTGGACGCCGCGGCGCAGCGCCGACAGCTGCTGGCCATAGGGCTGACCACCGTATACCGGCAGCACGCGGAAGCCCGGCATCGACGCCGAGTAGGTCTGGAATGCCTCGGCGACCTGGATGGCCAGTTCGCGGGTTGGCGCCAGCACCAGCACCTGCGGCTTGGTGGCGGAAAGATTGATGTTGGACAGCACCGGCAGCGCGAAGGCGCCGGTCTTGCCGGTGCCGGTCTGCGCCTGGCCGAGCACGTCACGGCCTTCCAGCATGGCCGGAATGGTGGCAGCCTGGATCGGTGACGGGGTCTCGTAACCGACATCGGCCACTGCCTTCATCACAGGCTCGGACAGGCCGAGATCTGCGAACAGCAGCGGCGCGGGGGTATCTTGGGACATGGGTAACTCCGGGGGCACCGCCGCGAACGGGCGGGCGAAAAGACGCATATTGTGCGCTCTAAACAGCTCTGCTGTCGCGCATGGCTAGATTTGCGTTCAGCTTACGAACACAACCGGCCGCCGCTTGGCCCCTGTTGGAGCACCCGCACGGGTCGCCGATAGCGCACAATACCACCCGTTTTTCTCCGTGAACACCATGCAGACCATCGATTTTGAACTTGACCGCGACTACGTGGAACTGAAGCAGCTGCTGAAACTGACCGATCTGGTCAGCAGTGGCGGCGAGGCCAAGGTGATCATTGGCCAGGGCCAGGTCAGCGTCGACGGCGTGGTCGAGCTGCGCAAGGCCTGCAAGATCCGCGGCGGCCAGCAGGTCGAACTGGGCGATGTCCGGATCAACGTGATCGCCGATCCGGACCCGAATCGCGCCGAAGAAGACGACGAAGACGAGTGATGTAGTGCCGAGCCATGCTCGGCCGGGGCTTTCCCCGCGCCCCCTCAGGGCTGCAGCGTTTGTAGGGGCGGCATAAGCCGCGAAGCCGGCAGCCTGTCAGCACCCTATACCCGCCACCACCATTGGCTTGGCGGCTTACGCCGCTCCCACAAGCCCGCCCCACCTGCCCCAAAGGCCCGCTACGCGCGCGCCTGGGTCAGGTGCCCGGCAATCAACTTCCTGAACGGAACCACGCCCTGCGCGGCCCGCAACGCCGCGCCGCGCAGCAGGCGTGCCGGCAGCCGGCTGTCGTTATAGAGCCCGGCAATGGCATTGGTGGCCTCGTACAGCGGCCGCGTCGCCAGTCGGTGGCCGCGCTGGTAATTGGCCAGCAGCCCGTCCGCGCCGATATCGCCACCGCCACGCACCGCCTCCAGCACCAACCGCGCCAGCCGTTGCTGGCTCTGCAGGCCAAAATTGAAGCCGTGCGCGGTGACCGGGTGCATGCCGACCGCCGCATCGCCAATCAGGGCGTAACGCCTGCCGACGAAGCGGTGCGCATACACGCCCACCAGCGGATAGGCATGGCGCGTTCCCACCTGGGTCATTTCGCCCAGGCGATGCTCGAAGAAACCGCTGACGGTTCGTCCAAAGGCGACCTCATCCATCGCCAGCAACTGCTGCAGCTGCTGCGGTGGCATGGTGATGACCGCCGAAGCCTGGTTGCCCGGCAACGGCAGCATCGCCAGGGTGCGTTCGTAGCCAAACCATTCCCAGGCGGCATGTTCATGCGGACGCTCGCACTGCATCCGGCAGACCAGCATGGACTTGCCGAAGTCGCGCATCTGCGCGCCGATGCCCATCATCCGCCGGGTCGCCGAGAAGCGGCTGTCGGCGGCAACGACCAAACGTGCGCCCAATTGGCTGCCGTCGCTCAGCGTCACCGTAGTGAAGGCGTCGCCGGCATCGACTGCAGTCACCGAGCGGCCATCCAGCAGTTCCAGCCCGGCCTGCCCCTGCACTGCCTCCCAGGCGGCACGCCGGATCAGGTGATTGGGGATCAGCCAGCCCAGTTCCTCGACCCCTTCGCCCTGCGCGGCAAAGCCCAGCGCGAACGGCGAGCTGCCGTTCATTACCTTGGCGCTGCGCAACGGCGAGATCTCGCCCGGGTCAATACGCTGCCACAGGCCCATGCTGCGCATGATCTGACGGGAAGCATGGGTCAGCGCGATCTCGCGACCATCGAAAGCCGGCTCGGCCAGCGCCGCCAACGGCTGTGGTTCGATAACAGCCAGTGACAGGCCACTGCCCGCCAGGCTGCGGGCCAGACTCAAGCCGGCCGGACCGGCTCCCACCACCACCACATCCACCTTGCGCATATGCCACTCCGTTAGGCCTACCGCAGGGAGCGTAAGCAGGCCGGCGTAAGGATTCATTGATCCAGATCAGCCCCAAGGCAATGAGCACGCAAACACAGCGGGCGCCCTGCGGCGCCCGTGTGCGATGTCGCGACCGTGATGGCGCTTAGTTGGCGGAGGCCGCGCGCACGCTATAGCCGGAGGCGCGCCATACCTTGTCCTCGTCCAGGCGGAAGGAGACCAGCTCGCGCACCGGCTGCGCGTTGTTGGCAAAGCGGGTCGGGAAACTGACGTTCAGATAGATGCCTTCCGGCACCGAGGCACCGGCCGGGTACTGCACACGGGTGATCGAGGGCTTGCCACGCGACACCAGCGCGCCCAGCTTGGCGCGATCGGCGTTGACGTTGTTGGCGAAGACGTCGCGGGTCACCGCCTTGCGCGCCACGGCCGAGGCCCCGTCCCACACCGAAGCCGCCTGCTGGCTGTCGACCAGTTGGGCCACGCGCTGCGCGGCGGCGGTCATCTCCGCATCCTGCTTGGCGACCTGCGCCTGCTGCGCTGCGCTCAACGCCGGTGCCGGCCGTGCGGCGGCAGGCGGCGTAGCGGCGGCCCGCGCAGGCGCAGGCGCCGCAGTGGGGGCAGCGGCAGGCGCCTGCGCAAAAACGCTTGCGACGGGCACGGCCAGGGACAACACCATCAACAAACAACTGGATCGCATAGCTCTCTCCATGACGCTTTCAGTTGGACGGAATGCCAATCCAATCACGGTTTGCGACCTTGCGCATCGCCCCGCTTGTTCATTTACGTGTGCCGGATGCACCGACTTGTGCGGTGACGGCGGGCGCGGGCGCGGCCACCACCGCCGGCGCAGCCCCGACTGCCGCAGCACCGGTAGGCAGGGTCGTCGGCATCGGCGCCAACATCGCGGTATCGATCTCCGACAACGGACTTTCCTCCGGGCAGGTTTCATCCGGGAAGCCGAACTGCTCCTTCAAGGTCTGCCCACAGGCGGTGACCGCCTCAAGGTCCGCCCCTTCCACCTTGCAGTCGCGGTCAAAGGCGATGAGGAAGGCATCCTTGCGGCGTACGAAATCATCGCCACACTTGCGCATCTGCTTGATCCGCTCCAGGTCATCCTGCACCGCGTTGGTGCCGTCCAGGCCATACTGCTTGAGCTCGTCGCTGGTCAGCACGCGCAGGCTGCGGTTGGGCACGGTCATCATCAGGTCGGCAACGCCCACGGCCACGCCGTTGCGCTGCAGGTAGTCCTTCACGTTGTCATAGACCTCGTGCAGCTCCTTGTTCAACTCCGCACGCGAGGTGGCGGTGGAGCTGATGCGCATCATCCGGTGGATACCGACCTTGCCGGAGATCAAGCGGTTGTCACCTGCGGCCAGCACGAACACGCAGGCGCTGTGGCAGACCGAGCCTTCGCGCACCCAGATGGTCCAACCCGACTCGCCGATGCTGTCACCGGCGACGATGGCCGCTTCCACCTGGCCACCGCTGGAATCCAGGTCGAGGATGCGCTTGCTGATCTTCATCGCATCGGCGACGACGGCAAGGCGCGTCACCATGGCTGCGAATGAGGGATTGATCTTGCCCGCATAGCGCACCCGCAGCAGCCCGCGTTCCTTGCAGGGCTCCAGTGCCGCATCCATGCTGGCACGGTCCAGTGCCGCCAGCTCGCTACCGTCGCCGTTCTCGCCTGCATAGTCGGTGCCACAGCTGATCCAGGCCTTGCCATTTTCCAGCACCAGCTCGGGCCACGGCTTGTCCTTGGCCGGCAGCACCGGTGCGGGTGGAACCGGCGCATCGGCGGCATTGATGGACACCATGTGGTCGCCATCGGCGGCCAGCGCGGCGGCGGGATCCGCCACAGGCTTCTTGTCGCCGGTCGGCGGATTGCAGGCCAACAGCCCGATGCACAACAACGGCGACCACCAGAACTTGGGCAACATGGAGAGCAATCAGATCCGTACTACGGCGCAGCCACGCCAGGAAGGTGAACAGTCTAGTGCGCAATACCCATCCTGCTGCAACGCCCGGTGAATCAACACAGCGTCGCGCGCATTGATGTCCGAAAATGGCCAGTGGGCATCCCCGTCCACGCCTAGACTGTGCCCATGCAGAACCTCCTGATGCCCGCACATATGCAATGCGAACAAGCCCGCCTGGCCCGCGATGCGCGCTTCGACGGCCTGTTCTTCACCGCCGTGCGCAGCACCGGCATCTATTGCCGGCCGGTGTGCCCTGCACCGCCGCCGAAGCCGGAGAACGTCAGCTACTACCCCAGCGCCGCTGCCGCCAGCGCCGCCGGTTACCGGCCCTGCCTGCGCTGCCGCCCGGAGTTGTCACCCGATGACGCCAATCTGCTGCACGATCAGACCCTGCACCAGGCATTGGCCCTACTCAACGAAGGCATGCTGCAGGAGCAGCCGGCCACTGCCCTGGCCGAGGCGATGGGCATCAGCGCGCGCCAGTTGCAGCGCCTGTTCGTGGCCAGGCTCGGTGCGACCCCGGCGCAACTGCACACCACCCGCCGCCTGCTGCTGGCCAAGCAATTGCTGACCGAAACCGCGCTACCGGTGACCCAGATCGCATTGGCCGCCGGCTTCAACAGCCTGCGCCGCTTCAACAGCGCCTTCCTCGACGGTTGCGGCATGCCGCCCAGCGCCCTGCGCAAGCAGCATGGCACGGTAGCCGGCGGCGAACCGGTGCTGCGCCTGGCCTACCGGCCGCCGTTGGACTTCCCACTGATGCTGGCCTTCCTGCGTCGCCGTTCCTTGCCCGGCATCGAATACATCGACGAAAGCAGCTACCAGCGCGTGGTCGTCGCCAATGGCGTGGCCAGCCTGATCCGGGTCAGTGCCGATCCGAGGCGCCCGGAACTGCGCCTGCAACTCGGCACCACCGATCCACGGTCCATCCCCGCCATCGTTGCCAAGGTGCGGCGCGTGTTCGATCTGGATGCCGACCTGCGCACCGTCCATGCGGCGCTGGGCCAGGAGCCCCTGCTCGCACGCGGCATCGCCGAACGCCCAGGGCTGCGCATCCCCGGCGGCTGGGACGGCTTCGAGGTCGCAGCGCGCGCCGTGCTGGGACAGCAGGTCAGCGTTGCTGCTGCCACCACCCTGGCGCGGCGCCTGGTGGACCGGTTTGGTGAACACCTGCCTGGCATGCCGGAAGGCCTGGATCGCCAGTTTCCCGCCCCGGCAACGCTGGTCGAAGCCCCTCTGGAAAGCATCGGCCTGCCGCGGACCCGCGCCGCCACCCTGCGCGCCATCGCCCGCGCCTGTGCCGAACAGCGCCTGGATTTCAGTCGCGCGCAGACGCTGGAAAGCTTCGTGCAGAAAGCCACGGCCCTGCCTGGCATTGGGCCGTGGACAGCGCACTACATGGCGCTGCGGGCGATGGGCCTGCCCGACGCCTTCCCCGCCGGCGACCTGGTGTTGCAGCAGGTATTGGGCGAAGGCCAGCGCCTGAGCGAACGCGAAACCGAACGCCGCTCGCAACCGTGGCGCCCTTGGCGCGCCTACGCGGTATTGCACCTGTGGCACCTGGCAGTGCCCACGGAACGAAAGAACCCCAAGCCCGCTACGGAGGCCACGGCATGAACACCCTCTACTACGACCGCTTCGACAGCCCGATCGGCGCACTGACTGTCGCCGTCGACCAGGTCGGCGTACGCCACATCCTGTTCGCCGAGAACCGCCACGACGCCAAGGGCCGCGAGCATTGGCAACGCGACCCCGACGCCGTCGCCGAACCCCGCCGGCAGTTGCTCGAATACCTGCGCGGCGAGCGCCAGCATTTCGCGCTGCCCCTTGCCCCGGTGGGCACCGCGTTCCAGTTGCAGGTCTGGCACACGCTGGCGCAGATTCCGTTCGGCGCGACCTGGAGTTACCGCCAGCTGGCCGAGTGCATTGGCCGCCCCACCGCCACGCGCGCGGTAGGTGCCGCCAATGGCCGCAACCCGCTGCCGATCGTGCTGCCCTGCCATCGGGTGATCGGCAACAACGGCGCGCTGACCGGCTTCGGTGGCGGGCTGCCGACCAAGGCGGCGCTGTTGAAGCTGGAAGGTGTCGCCAGTGAAGGCGAGCGGCTGGCGGATCTGTTTGCCTGAGTGTGGTTGCTCCCGGGTGCGCGGTGCTTACCCGGGCTACGGGACTACGCGTTGGATCAAACGCTGACAACCTGCCGAAGGTTGTATTTGTACGGTCACCGGCGCGGCCTAGAATAGCGCCATGACTTTTCTACGTATTTCGGCCACGGCAGTGGCCTGTGCACTGCTTGCCGCCTGCGCCACTACCCCCTCCTCGCCAAACGCGGTCCCGGACGTACCGCCCACGGTATTGATGATTTCCATCGACGGCCTGCGCGCCGACAAACTCAATGACGCAGACAGCCCAAACCTGATGCGCCTGGCGCGCGAAGGCGTGCGCAGCGTTGGCATGCGCCCGTCCTATCCCTCGCTCACCTTCCCCAATCACTACACCCTGGTCACCGGCCTGCGCCCGGACCACCATGGCCTGGTGCACAACGCGATGAGCGCCGATGCGCTTGGCGAATTCAAGGTCAGTGACCGCACCGCCGTACAGAACGCGGCCTGGTGGGACGGCGGCGAGCCGATCTGGGTCAGTGTGCGCAAGGCAGGCTTCAAGAGCGCCACCTGGTCCTGGCCCGGCAGTGAAGCGCCGGTGCGCGGCCTGCACGCCAATCAATGGCGCATGTACGACGAGAGCGTGCCGCTGCCCGAGCGCATGAACCAGGTCCTGGCCTGGCTGCAAGGCGCGCCGGACACGATCAAGCCACGTTTTGTTGCTACTTACATGGAGCAGGTGGACAAGGCCGGGCATGGGCACGGCCCGGATTCGCCCGAGTACAAAGCAGCATTGCAGCAAGTTGATGCCGCCATCGGCCAGTTGGTCGACGGCATGCGCCGCGACGGCTCGCTCGACCACACCAACGTAATTGTCGTATCCGACCACGGCATGGCAACGGTCAAGGCCGGCAATGCGGTGGCCATCGAAGACATGGTGTCGGCAGATATCGCCAAGGTGGTGTCGGTAGGTCAATCGGTAGGCTTCGCACCGCTGCCGGGCAAGCAGGCCGCCGCGGAAAAGGCGCTGCTCGGCGAGCACGCGCACTACCAGTGCTGGAACAAGGCGCAGCTGCCAAGGCGCTGGCACTACGGCAGCAACCCGCGCGTGCCGGCCATCATCTGCCAGATGCAGGAGGGCTGGGATGCATTGACTCGCAACGACATCGCAAAGCGCCCGCCAGGCGACCGCGGCTCGCATGGTTATGATCCGGCGCTGCCGTCGATGCAGGCGGTATTCGTCGCACGGGGCCCGGCCTTCGCGCAGGGCAAGCAGCTCACCGCCTTCGACAACGTCGACGTCTATCCGCTGCTTACCCGCCTGATCGGCATCCCGGCCCAGCCCAACGATGGCGACCCACGTGCACTCGAGCAGGCACTACGCCAATCGAAGTGAGGTAACCCGGGGGTAGCCCGGGTAAGCGCAGCGCACCCGGGATCCATCACGGACACAAAAAAAGCGGCGCAATGCGCCGCTTTTCTGTAACCACTGCCGGGCTGGATCAGCCGGCCTTGGCGACGGTCTTCTTGGCAACGGCCTTCTTGGCCGGGGCCTTGGCGACAGTCTTCTTGGCGACCGGCGCGGCAGCGCCCACGGCCACCTTGCTCACGTGCGAGCGCGAATTGCCATAACTGGCGTTGTAGCGCTTGCCCTTGGCGGTCTTACGGTCACCCTTACCCATGTCGTCAACTCCTTGGTTTGTAATCAGTTACCCCGTGCGAGCACGGGTTTGGCGGGGTCACAGCAAGCACCCTCGCGCATGGACAGAAAGCCTACCATGCGCCCCTCAATGTGCGCAGCTGGCGTCATGCACATGCACGTGGTTCAAGCGCAGGTTGACCACATGCGCCAACCCCACCAACACACCACCCAGGGTCATCACCACCGCATGCGGGACGCGCGAATGGTGCAGCTCGGGATGCAGCAGGCCAGCCCACAGCAACACCAGGCCCGGCACCAGCAACAGCAGCGCCATCAACGCGCGGTGGCGCAGATAGCCCCAGATCAGGCTGAACAGCCCCAGCACGGTGACGAAGATGACGATGCTGGCTTCCACCCCGTCACTGAGCCAGAACGACAGGCCCAGTGCCGGCGCGACCGCCAGCAGGGCCGGCAACACCGCGCAGTGCACCGCACAGATCAGCGAGCCGGTGGCTCCAAAGCGATCCAGGAATTTGCGTAATCCGGTAGATGGGGTGGGCATGACTTCCAGCAGGGGCGGCAGAACGTTATGGAATAATATAACATTATTGTCCTCCTCGCCCGAACCTCCTGTGTCAGTCCCGCTGCCACGACCGGTTCAGCCTGCCACCCAAGTGATACACAGTAACAAAGGAACGCTCATGCCCTTCCCCCGTCGCACCCAGCACCACCTGCTGTTCCTCGCCCTTGTCGCCGCCCTGCCTGCCGTTGCCAGTGCCGCGGATGACGATGCCGGGCAGAGCCATCACCTGACCGAACTGAGTGCGGTCAAGGTCACCGCCTCGCCCTTGCAGGGTTCAGCCGAATCACTGGCGCGCCCGGTCGACGTCCTGGCCGGCACCGACCTGGACGAACACAAGTCCGGCACCCTGGGTGACACCGTGGCCAAGCTGCCCGGCGTGCAGAGCACCTTCTTCGGCCCTGGCGTGGGTCGCCCGATCATCCGTGGTCAGGAAGGTCCGCGTGTGGCGGTTGTCGCCAATGGCGTCGGCAACATGGATGCCTCCACGGTCAGCGCCGACCACGCCTCCAGCATCGAACCGTTCCTGGCCGACCAGATCGAAGTGCTGAAGGGCCCGGCAACCCTGCTGTTCGGCAGCGGCGCCATTGGCGGCGCGGTCAACGTGGTGGATGGCCGCATTGCCAGCGAGGTACCGGACCGTCCGCTCAGCGGCCGCGCCGAACTGCGTGGCAACTCGGTCAATGAAGAACGCAGCGGCATGTTCCGCCTGGACGGGGTCAGCGGCGACAACCTGGTGCTGCATGTGGACGGCCTGATCCGCAATGGCGATGACTACCGCATCCCCGGCCATGCCATCGACCCGCACGCCCTGGACGCTGATGGCCATGACCACCATGACGGCGACAGCGACGAGCTCGGTCCCCGCGGCCGCCTGGAGAACAGCTCGGTACGCACCCGCGCCGGCGGCTTCGGCGCTACCTGGTTCGGTGAAAGCGGCTACCTCGGCGCATCGCTGGGCACCTACCGCAGCAACTACGGCATCCCCAACGGCGCCCATGTGCACGCCGACGATGACCATGGCCACGACCATGATGACCACGATCACGACCACGCCGAGGAAGGTGAAGAGCATGACGTGCGCATCGACATGGTGCAGAACCGCTTCGACCTGAAGGGCGGTCTGTACAACCCGACCTCCTTCCTGAAAAGCCTGACCCTGCGCGGTGGCTACACCGATTACGAGCACACCGAGCTGGAAGCCGGCACACCGTCCACCCGCTTCACCAACAAAGGCTATGAAGGCCGACTGGAAGCCGTGCAGCAGCCACTGGCCGGCTGGGAAGGCGCCTTCGGCCTGCAGTTCGGCAGCAGCGATTTTGGTGCGATCGGTGAGGAAGCCTTCGTACCGGGCACCACCACCGACACCCTTGGTGCCTTCGTGCTGCAGGAAAAGCAGTTCGGCCCATTCAAGCTGGAGCTGGGCGCACGCCATGACCGGGTCAAGCTGGATCCGAACGATGCCCAGCGCAACCGCAGCTTTGGCGCCACCAATCTTTCCGCGTCCGGCATCTGGGCGTTGAACGACACCTTCGATCTGCGCTTTGGCGTGGATGCCTCCGAACGTGCGCCGACCAACGAAGAGCTGTACGCCGCTGGCGCCCACATCGCCACCCGCTCGCTGGAAATCGGCAACGCCAACATGGACACCGAGCGTGGTCGTCGCGTCGAGCTGGGCCTGCACGCCCATAACGAGCGCATCGATGTACAGGCGGCGATCTACCAGACCAAATTCAAGGACTTCATCTACCTGGCCGACACCGGCGTGGTCGAAGGTGGTTTGCCGGTCCGCAGCTGGACCCAGAACGATGCCACCTTCAAGGGGGCCGAGGCCGAGGCCACCTGGCACATGATCGAAGGCCTGGCCGGTGATTGGGACCTGCGCGTGTTCGGCGATTACGTCAAGGCCGAGCTGGATGGCAGCGGCACCCGCAATGTCGACATCGCCGTACCGCATGGCGACCACGCGCATTACTACAATGTCGACCTGGCCAATGGTGGCTATCTGCCGCGCATCTCCCCGGCCCGTGTCGGTGCCGATCTGCACTGGTCGCTGGGCGGCTGGCGCGCCTCGCTGGGTGCCGTGCGCTATGGCAGCCAGAAGGACGTGGCGCAGAACGAAGAGCCGAGCACTGCCTACACGCTGGTCGATGCCCATCTTGCCTATCGCTGGGACCGCAGTGGCAGCAACAGCTACGAGGTCTTCCTGGACGGCAGCAACTTGACCAACCGTGAGGCAAGGCCGCATACCTCGTTGCTGCGGGATTATTCGCCGCTGCCGGGTCGTGGCGTGGCGTTTGGTATACGCGCCTGGTTCTAAGCGATTGCCAACGGCCGCAGTGGCTTTGAGCTGTGGCTTTGAGCTGTGGCTTTTGCTGTGGCTTTTGCTGTGGCTTTTGCTGTGGCTTTTGCTGTGGCTTTTGCTGTCGCTTTTGCTGTCGCTTTTGCTGTCGCTTTTGCTGTCCCCTCTCCCGCCTGCGGGAGAGGGGTAGGGGTGAGGGCAAGCTTCTGCTTCTGCTCTTTAGCTTCTGCTCTTTAGCTTTTGCTCTTCATCCTCTGCCCCACCCCCTGCAATCCGAGCACAGATGAAAACCACCGCAAGGTGGTTTTCTTCTCTGACCAACTTGCTGAGAAGCCCATTTAAAAACACAACAAAGCCGGATCAAAAGCGCCCCCCATCCGCCCTCCGGGCACCTTCCCCCGCAAGCGGGAGAAGGGAAAGCTGACGCCAAAGCCGAAGCCAAGGCCAAGGCCAAAGCCGAAGCCGAAGCCGAAGCCAAAGCCAAAAGCAAAGAAAGAACCACTGCAGCGGCAAGAGCAACGGCAAAAGCAGCAACAGCAACAGCAACAGCAACAGCGGCAAAGTCTGCCAGCCACCCTTCACCACCACTCGCAATTACGTGCATATACACATAAACTCTCACCATCGCCCCGCCGACAACGCCGATGGACGCCCCCAGCCCCTGCACCTGCTTCCAGCTGCGCCGCGCCACGCGCCGCGTTTCCCAGCTCTATGACCGCCACCTCGCCGCGGCCGAGCTGAGCCTCAACGCCTACTCCATCCTGCGCCGCGCCAGCCAGGCACGCCCGCTGGGCGAGCTCGCCGATGCGCTGGGCATGGACCGCACCACCCTCACCCGCAACCTCAAGCCGCTGCTCGAGGCCGGCCTGCTCAGCGCGGCACCCGGCCAGGACTCCCGCCAGCGCCAGTTGCAGATCACCGCCGCCGGAAAACGTCGCCTGCACAAGGCCTTCCCGCTCTGGCAGCAAGCGCAGCAGGAGGTCGAAGCCCTGTTCGGCAGCACCCGCATCAACAACCTCAACCAGCAACTGGAAGCCCTCAACCACGCGCTGGAACAGGAGCGGCCAGCATGAGCACGCAAGCCCCGACGCGCACGCCCTGGCTGCTGTTGCTCGCCGCCTCCAGCATCCTGATGGTCACCATGGGCGTGCGCCAGACCAGTGGCCTGCTGATCGACCCCATCCACGCCGCCACCGGCCTGGGCATCGCCCAGATCAGTTTCTCGTTGGCGATCGGCCAGTTTGTCTGGGGCGCTGTGCAGCCCCTGTTCGGCGCCATGGCCGACCAACGCGGGCCGCTCCCGGTCCTGGTTGGCGGCGGCCTGCTGCTGGCCATTGGCTTGTTCGCTGCAACCCTGCTGCCCGGTGCCTGGGGGCTGAATTTCAGCTTCGGCCTGCTGCTGGCCGCCGGTGCGGGCGCAGGCAGTTTCTCGGTGCTGATCGGTGCCACCGCCTGGCGCATCCCCGCGCAGAAGCGTTCGATGGCGGCCGGTATCATCAACGCCGGTGGATCGCTGGGCCAATTCCTGTTCGCGCCGCTGGTGCAACTGCTGCTCAGCGCTTTCGGCTGGGTCAAGGCGCTGTATGCACTGGCGGTGATCGTGCTGCTGTCATTGCCGCTGGCCTGGCCGCTGCGCAAGCGCGCACCGCGCAGTGTCGGCACGGATGATGGCGAAGCGCTGCGCCCGCAATTGCAGCGCGCCCTGCGTGACCGCAGCTACTGGTGCCTGCACCTGGGCTTCTTCACCTGCGGCGTGCATATCGCCTTCCTGGTCACCCACCTGCCCGGCGAAATCGCCCTGTGCGGCTTGTCGCCAAGCGTGGCCTCGGTATCGATTGCGCTGATCGGTCTGTTCAATGTGGCCGGCAGCCTGATCATCGGCGCGCTTGGCGAGCGTTTCCGCATGAAATGGCTGCTGTTCTGGATGTACCTCAGCCGTGCGGTGCTGATCGCCGTCTATCTGGTGTCGCCGCCCACGCCGATGACCTTCTATGTGTTCGCTGCAGTGCTCGGCTTCACCTGGCTGGCCACGGTGCCACCCACCGCCGGCCTGGTCGGCAAGCTGTTCGGCCCACGCCATATGGGCACCTTGTTCGGCCTGACCCTGCTCTCGCACCAGATCGGCGCGTTCTTCGGCGCCTGGCTCGGCGGCGTGGCATTGGAGTACGGCGGCGACTACAGCTGGATGTGGTACGCCGACATGGCGCTGGCCGCCGCCGCAGCGCTGGTCAACCTGCCGATCCGCGAGGCACCACTGCGCCGCCAGCTCGCTACCGGCTGAACAGAAACGAGCGCTGCAACAAGTCGTTTCATCGCTGCCATTGAAACCGGACATTTTTGTCCGGATCATATGCAGCATGACTTCCCTACGTTCCGATGCCGCCGCGCGTCGCGCTTTGCTGTTGGACGCGGCCGACGCCGTGTTCGGTGAACACGGCATCACCGCTCCGCTTGACCTGGTGGTGGAGCGCGCCGGCGTTGGCCGCGCCACCCTGTACCGCAACTTCCCCGACCGCACCGCGCTGGTTGAAGCACTGCTTCAGCGGACAGTGGAGAAGATCGAGATCCACCTGCAGGAACTGGGTGACCGCGACGACGCCTTGTTCGAGCTGATCAAGGGCATGGCCCGGCGCATCGTGCACTCCCCTGCGCTGGCCGACTACTGGCGCGCGGTGGACCGCGACGACCCGGCCATCAAGGCCGCCCGCGAGCATATCCTGGCGCTGTCGGCACCGGCTCTGCAGCGCGCCAAGGATGCCGGGCTGTGTCGTCAGGACCTGCAGCTGGCCGATATCTCGCTGATTTCCAGCATGCTGGGCGCCGCACTGCGCGGGCGCACCGCCGAAGATCGCGCCACCCTCGCACGCCGTGCGATTGAATTGCTGCGTCCCGGCCTGGCCGCGCCGGCTGCAGCGGAACGCACATGAAGCCACTCAAGCCCATCCCGGACTGGGAGGAACACGAAAAGCCCTCCCTGCCCGGCTCAGCCTCGATGCCCTGGCACCCGCCGCATCGGCGTGCCGCCTATGCCGCGGTGGCGGTGCTGGTCGCCATCACCGGCGGCCTGGGCAATGCGCTGATCAGCGCCAACCTGCCATGGATCACCGGGCAGATGGGCCTGCAGGCCAGCGAGGCGAACTGGCTGGTGGCGGCCTACCTGATGGTCAACGTCAGCGCCAACCTGCTGGTGTTCAAGTTCCGCCAGGAATACGGCATCCGCCTGTTCGCCGAGATCGGCCTGGGCACCTATGCGGCGTTGGCCGTGCTGCACCTGTTTGTCGGCACCACCACCACCACGCTGCTGGTGCGCGCCGGCAGTGGCTTTGCCGGTGCCGCCTGCACCACCCTGGGCACGCTGTACATGCTGCAGGCGCTGCCGCGCAAATACGTGGGCAACCTGCTGGTGATCGGCGTTGGCCTGTCGCAGCTGGCGGTGCCACTGGCCTGGCTGCTGTCGCCCGGCCTGCTCGACCATGGTGAGTGGCAGAACCTCTACCTGTTCGAGGCTGGCCTTGCGCTGTGTTCGTTTGCGGCGGTGGTAGTGCTGAAGCTGCCACCCGGCATCCAGATCAAGGTGTTCGAGCGCAAGGATTTCCTCACCTTCGCCCTGCTGGCACCGGGCCTGGCGCTGCTGGTGGTGGTGCTGAGCCAAGGCTATCTGCATTGGTGGTTCGATTCACCATGGCTGGGCTGGGTGCTGGCTGCGGCCGTGGTTTTGATCACGGTCGGCCTGTGCATCGAGCACCAGCGCCGCAACCCGCTGCTGCAGGTGCGCTGGTTGATGGGCCCGGTGATGCTGCGTTTCATCATCGGCGCCTTCCTGATCCGCTTCCTGACCAATGAGCAGTCCTACGGGATGATCACCATGATGCGCACGCTGGGCATGGGGCCGGAGCAGATGGCGCCCCTGTTCGGCGTGATCCTGGTCGGCGTGCTGGTCGGCATCGCCGCCGGTGCGCTGACCTTCGGGCCGAAGGCGCTGATCCCGCAGCTGCTGACCTCGATCATCCTGCTCGGCACCGCCGCCTTCCTCGACCAGCACCGCACCAGCATGGACCGGCCGATGGATTTCGCCTTGAGCCAGTTCTTCGCGGCAGTGGGCAGCGGCATGTTCATGGGCCCGCTGATGCTGATGGGCATACGCCAGGCGATGGCACGCGGGCTGGACCATATCGTGTCCTTCATCGTGATCCTGTCGCTGACCCAGAGCTTTGGCAGCCTGGCCGGCTCGGCCTTCCTCAGCAGCTACCAGCTGCACCGCGAGCACATCTATTCCACCGCACTGGTCAGCCAGCTCAACCCCGCCGAACCGCAGGTGGCCCGCCGGCTGCAGCTGCAGCAACAGGCCTACGCCCGCGTCATCACCGACCCGGTACAACTGAAGGCCCAGGCCAGCGCCGCGCTGGCCGCCAGTGCCAAGCGCGAGGCCAATGTGCGGGCCTTCAACGACGTATTCGCCCTCAGTGGCTGGGTGGCGATCTGCTTCCTGACCTGGCTGCTGCTGGAAGTGATGCTGCGCAACCCGCGCGTGAAACAGGTGATCCGGCGCCAGCCTGCCGGCGCCCCGAACCAACGAGCTGAAACATGAGCAACAAGACCGAAACCCCAGCAACATCCGCCTCGGCGCCAGTATCCAAGTACAACCGGCCCAGCCGCGCCAGCGTGGTGGTGATGATTGCCGTCGCCCTGGTCGGGCTGACCCTGATCCTGCGCGCCTGGCAGCTGTGGCCATTCAACAGCAGCCACATGCACACAGACGATGCCTATGTGCGTGGCCAGGTGACGGTGCTGGCGCCGCAGGTCAACGGCTATGTCACCGAGGTGCTGGTCAGCGATTTCGACCACGTCAAGAAAGACCAGCCCCTGCTGCGCATCGACGACCGCATCTACCGGCAGAAGGTGGACCAGGCCCAGGCCGCGCTGGAGGATGCGCGCGCGCAGCTGGCCAACTCCGACCAGAGCCAGGCGCAGAACCGTGCGCAGATCAGCTCCGCGCGTGCCAACTACGCCGCCGAACAGGCCGAGCAGCAGCGCAGCCGCACCGAGCTGCAGCGCTACGAAACACTGGCGTCCCAGCAACTGGTTTCCAACAGCGACCGCGACAAGCTGCGTTCGTCCGCGCAGGCGGCAACCGCCGGTGTCGCGCAGTCGCAGGCTGCCATCCATATCGCCGAGGAAACGCTGACCTCCACCCAGGTGGCGCGCAAGGGACTGGAAGCCAAGGTAGCGATGGCCGAAGCGGCCTTGGAACTGGCCCGGATCGACCTGGACAACACAGTCATCAAGGCCCCTCGTGACGGCCAGGTGTCGGAGGCGACGGTGCGGCTTGGGCAATACGTCACCGCCGGCAGCCAGTTGCTGTTCCTGGTGCCGGACAGCCTGTGGGTGGTGGCCAACTACAAGGAAGGCCAGACCTGGAACATGGCCATCGGGCAGCCGGCGACCTTTAGTGTCGATGCCTTCCAGGGCAAGCAGCTGACTGGCCACATCGAGCAGATCGCCCCGGCCACCGGTTCGGAGTTCTCTGTGCTCAAGCCGGACAACGCCAGCGGCAACTTCACCAAGGTGGTGCAGCGCCTGCCGATCCGCATCGCCATCGACCCCGACCAGCCACTGGCCGCGCGCCTTCGCCCGGGCATGTCGGTAGTGGTGGAGGTAGACACGGCAGCAAGCCCGCAGGCACGCCGGTAGGCAGTAGGCGGTAGTGCCGAGCCATGCTCGGCAGCAGCTTTCCAAACAATCCCGCAGGAGCGGCATAAGCCGCAGAACCGGCAGCAAGCAAAAGCCCAAAAGCCAACCCCTCCCCAACCCTCCCCTGCTGCGCAAGGGAGGGGGCTGGAGCGCGGGCTTCGGCCGGGGAATCCGCGGACTGCGTCACTTCGCCTCACCACACCCAAACCACCAAAGCGCTACGCTGTACCCTTGCCCACAGCCGGGAGAACCCTCGGTGAAACTGCATCTGGCGCTCTCCGTACTGGCCGCGCTCACCGCCAGCTCCGCCAACGCCGCCGATACGCTGTACGCCGGCGGGCCCATCGTCACCGTCAACGAGCGCCAGCCCGATGCCGAGGCCATCGTCGTGCGGGACGGCCGTATCGCCTTCGTCGGCAGCCGCCAGGCCGCACTGCGCTTCAGCCCGAAGGCACAGCAGATCGACCTGCATGGCCACACCCTGGCGCCAGGCTTCATCGACGCCCATGGCCATGTCTCCGGCGTTGGCCTGCAGGCGCTGTCCGCCAACCTGCTGCCCGCGCCCGATGGCGAAGGCAACTCCATCCCCGCGCTGCAGAAGATCATGCGCGAGTTCCGCGCACACCCGACCACCCCCGAGGGCTACAAGGTGCTGATCGGCTTCGGCTACGACGACTCGCAGTTGGCCGAACAGCGGCATCCCACCCGCCAGGATCTGGATGCCATCGCCACCGATATCCCCATCATCCTGATGCACCAGTCCGGCCACCTCGGCGCCTACAACAGCAAGGCGCTGGAAATGGCCGGCATCACCGCCGACACCCCCAATCCACCCGGCGGCGTGATCCGCCGCGAGCCCGGCAGCACGGTGCCCGACGGCGTACTGGAAGAAAGCGCGCACAACCTCGCCCTGGCCAAGCTGATGCCGGCAATGACTGCCGAGCAATCCCTGGCCATGCTTGAGGCCGGCCAGGCGCTGTACATGAAATACGGCTACACCACCGCGCAGGACGGCAAGAGCGATGCCGGCACGCTACAACTGCTGCCGATGGCGGCCAAGGCCGGCAAGCTCAAGATCGACGTGGTGGCCTACCCCGACATCGAAGTGGCCCTGCAGAACCCGGCCATGCAGGGTCCGTTCTACGGCCTGAACTACACCGACCACTACCGCATCGGCGGGGTAAAGATCAGCCTGGACGGCTCGCCGCAAGGCAAGACCGCGTGGCTGACCAAACCCTATTACAAGGTGCCCGAGGGCGAGAAGCCGGACTATTCCGGCTACCCGGCCTTCCCGGATGCCAAGGTCGACGACCTGATCACCCAGGCCTGGGGCCATGGCTGGCAAGTGCTGGCCCATGCCAATGGCGATGCCGCCATTGATCAGCTGATCCATGCAGTGGCCAGCGCCGAAGCCAAATACCCCGACAAGCATCTTGTACCGGTGCTGATCCACGGCCAGACCCTGCGCAAGGACCAGGTGGGCGAGCTGCGCCGGCTGGGTATCTTCCCCTCGCTGTTCCCGATGCACACCTACTACTGGGGTGATTGGCACCGCGACTCGGTGCTGGGCCCGGAGCGCGCCGAGAACATCTCGCCGACGCAATGGGTGCTGGATGCCGGCATGGTGTTCACCTCGCACCACGATGCGCCGGTGGTGTTCCCGGATTCGATGCGGGTGCTCGATGCCACGGTCAACCGCGTGACCCGCAGCGGCCGCGTACTGGGCCCAGAGCAACGGGTATCGCCCTTGATCGCGCTGAAGGCAATCACCTTGTGGGCCGCGCGCCAGTACGGCGAGGAAAGCAGCAAGGGCTCGATCGAGGTCGGCAAGCGTGCCGACCTGGTACTGCTGTCGGACAACCCGCTGAGCATCGAACGCAGCCAGCTGCACACCATCAAGGTGCTGCAGACCATCAAGGATGGCGAAGTGGTTTACGAGGCAAAGCCGTAGGAGCGATATGTGGTTGTTGTGGGAGCGGCGTAAGCCGCGAAACCACTGCAACATCCGAAGCCGATAGCGCATTGCCCGCACCGACGTGATCGGGGCGGTCAAGGCCTATCGGCTTCGCCGCTTACGTCGCTCCTACACGGGTCAGTTCTGCTTGAAGTCTTACCCTCACCCCAACCCCTCTCCCGCAGGGAGATGGGCTGAAAAACTTCAGCCTGCGCAGTTCGCGCACAGGCCATGCACTTCCAGCGTCTGCGCCTGCGGCTTGAAGCCCAGCTCCTTGGCGCGGGCCTCGAGCTGGCGAACGATGTCGCGGTCTTCCAGCTCCACCGCGCTATGGCAGCGGTCGCAGATCAGGAACGGCACCGAGTGCTGATTGCTGCTGGGGTGGTGGCAGGCGACGAACGAGTTGACCGACGCCAGCTTGTGCACGAAGCCATTGGCCATCAGGAAATCCAGCGCGCGGTACACCGTGGGCGGGGCGTCGGCGCCCACACCCTTGCCTTCGCGCACCCATTCCAGCAGTTCGTAGGCCTTGACCGGCTTGCCCGCCTCCGCAATCAGGCGCAGCACGTTGGCGCGGATCGGCGTCAGCCGCAACCCGCGCTCGCGACACACCCGCTCGACCACCGCGACAAAGTCCGCCGCGTCTTCGACGTGGTGGTGCGGGGCGGTACAGGAGTGGGCGTCGGTCATGGCTACCTCGTCGGAATCAGGCCGTTGGGATCTTGATGAGTGCGGCGTCGATGCGTTTCAAGGCCTCGTCGCGGCCGGCCAGGTATACGGTATGGGAAATATCCGGACTCACCTGGGTGCCGGTGATGGCCACGCGCAGCGGCTGGGCCACCTTGCCCATGCCGATTTCCAGCTGCGCGGCCACCTCGTGCAGCGCCGCCGACACGCCTTCAGCGGTCCATTCGGCAGCGGCCAGCAGCTCGCGCGCCTTGGCCAGCGGAACCTCGGCACCGGCCTTGAAGTGCTTGGCCACTGCGGCCTCGTCGTATTCGCTCAGCGGGGTGTACCAGACCACAGCCTTCTCGGCCATTTCCTTCAGGGTCTGCACGCGCTCGCGCAGGGCGATGACCACGTCCACCGGCGCCGGCCCCTTGGCCAGGTCCAGGCCCAGCTTTTCCAGCTGGTAGACCAGGTGCGGAACGATGGATTCGGGCGTCTCGGTCTTCAGGAAGTGCTGGTTGACCCAGCCCAGCTTGGCCATGTCCAGGCGCGCGGCCTTGGAGTTGCAGTTGGTGACGTCGAACAGGTCGATCAGTTCCTGACGGGTGAAAATCTCCTGGTCGCCGTGCGACCAGCCCAGGCGGGCCAGATAGCTCAATAGTGCCTCGGGCAGGTAGCCGGCATCCTTGTACTGCATCACGTCGGCAGCACCGGTGCGCTTGGACAGCTTGGCGCCCTGCTCGTCCAGGATCATCGGCATGTGGCCGAACTTCGGCACCGGCGCGCCGATGGCCTCGTACAGGTTGATCTGGCGCGGGGTGTTGTTGATGTGGTCATCGCCGCGGATGACCTCATTGATGTTCATGTCCCAATCGTCGACCACCACCGCGAAGTTGTAGGTGGGGTAACCGTCCGGGCGGAAGATGACCATGTCATCGAGCTCGCTGTTGGCGATCTCGATCTTGCCCTTGATCAGGTCGTCGAACACCACGGTGCCGTCGAGCGGGTTCTTGAAGCGGATGACGCGGTTCGGGTCGTCCTTGTACGCTAGGTTGAGTTCGCGGGCAGCGCCGTTGTAGCGCGGTTTTTCCTGCTTGGCCATGGCGGCCTCGCGCATGGCGTCCAGCTCTTCCTTGGTCTCGTAGGCGTAATAGGCCTTGCCCGAGGCGATCAGCTGTTCGGCCACTTCCTGGTAACGGGCGACGCGCGCGGTCTGGTAGATCGGACCCTCGTCATAGCCCAGGCCCAACCAGTCCATGGCCTCCAGGATGGCGTCGATGGCCGCCTGGGTAGAGCGCTCGCGGTCGGTATCTTCAATGCGCAGCACGAACTCACCGCCACGATGACGCGCCTCCAGCCAGCAATACAGCGCGGTGCGGGCGCCACCAATATGCAGGTAGCCGGTGGGACTGGGGGCAAAGCGAGTACGGACGGTCATGACAGGCGCAGATGTGGGAATCGGGGCATTTTACCTTTTCCCCTGCTCCGGTGCCTTGAACCGGCTTCAGCCCTTGGCGCGCGGACCACAAGACGCAGCAAGCGCCAGCGACCTGCAGCTCTAAGCCCCTCTCCCGTTCACGGGAGAGGGGTTGGGGAGAGGGCAGCTTTGGCTTTGGCTTTGGCTTTGGCTCTGGCTCTGGCTTTGGCTTTGGCTCTGGCTCTGGCTTTGGCTTTGGCTCTGGCTTCGGCCCTTGCCCTTGCTCCAGCCGTTGACTTACCGGGCCCCTTCCGCAGCGACGGAGCTGGCAGACAGGACCCCGCATGGGGCGACGCACAGGGATGTGCGTCGTTTTTCGACGAGACAGGGATGTCTCGTCGAAAAATCCTGCCAGCGGAGTGGACCCGCGTCGCGTAGCGGCGTGGGCGCGGAGGCAGGGTGTGTTTCTTTGCGCCAGGTTTCTTTGCACAAGCAAAGAAAGGTGGCTCGCTCCCCGCAGGGGAGTGAAAGCTGTTGATTTTAATCTTGCTGTTGCAATTGCTGCTCATCAAAGACCAAAGCGCCAGCAACAACCGGTGCCAAAGCTCCCCCCATCCGCCCCCCGCCTTCGCGGGGGCAGGCTCTTCGGGCACCCCCGCCTTCGCGGGGGCAGGCCCTTTATTCCCCCGCAGGCGGGAGAAGGGAGGCATCGAGCATTGCTTGCTCTTTCCAAAAAGCAGAAGGGCCGCAATGCGGCCCTTCCTTCAAACAACCTCAGCTAACTCACTTCTCAAGCAACGGCTTGCGTGGGAAGCGCTCCTCGCGCATCGCAGCGTTATAGACAAACGACGCCACAATCGCCGCCGCCTGCTTCAGATCCTCCGCCTCGGCGTGATCCCAGGTATCCAGATGGCTGTGGTGCACATTGCTGAAGTAGTCCAGACGGTCCTGCACGAACTGGAAGCCCGGCAGACCTACCCGGTCATAACTGATGTGATCCGTGCTGCCGGTATTGCGCGACACCACCGTGGTTGCACCCACATCGTTGAACGGCTTCAACCACGCCTCGAAGATCGGCATCGCCGCCATGTTTTCCTGCGCATAGATACCGCGGAACCGGCCCGAACCATTGTCCATGTTGAAGTAGACCTGGAACTTGTCGTAATCACGCAGCTTCTGCAGCGCACCGGTCGGCTCACGCAGCGACGCCGGCAGCGCCTTCTGCGCGGCATCGGTCGGCTCCGGATAACGCGCAAAATGCTGCGCCACATACGCCTGCGAACCAATCAGGCCCTGCTCCTCACCGCTCCACAAGGCCACCCGGATGGTCCGCTTCGGCTTGGCACCCACCGCCTTGAGGATGCGCATCGCCTCCATCATCACCGCCACGCCGGCGGCATTGTCGGCCGCGCCAGTGCCGGTGTGCCAGGAATCCATGTGCGCGCCCAGCATCACGATCTCATCGGCCTTGCTGCTGCCACGGATCTCGGCCAGGGTGTTGTGGCCTGGCTGGTTGCTGTCATCGGTGAAGCGCGCCTGCACATCCACCCGCAGCTTGACGCTCTGCTTGTCCTTCAGCGCACGCACCAGCGGATTGAAATGCTCGGCGATCATCGCCAGCTCGGGGATGCCCACCGACTCGCCGGCCTTGCGCGAACCACCACCGGCCACGCGGATGATGCCGTTGTCCCAGCCACTGATGCTGATCGCCGCCAGCGCACCTTCCTCGACGAAGAACGCATTGACCGCCTTGCCCAGCTCCTGGCGCTCGTTGTACTCCTTCACCCGCTTGGCACGGTCTTCCTCGGCCGTCTTGGGAATGGTGAAGGCCTGCAGGCCTTCCAGCGAGGTGGCATCGTGGCGATGCGAATCAGACTCCGTGCCACGCTTGTACTCACGCGCATCGCCCAGCAGCAGGATCTTGCCGCGCAGCTTGCCCTTGTACTTTTCCAGATCCGCCAGCTTCTTGATGTCGACCTGGATCAGCTCACCTTCCACCGGACCGTTGGTGCCCGGGGTCCACGCCTTGGGCAGGGCATGCAGCGGCTGCACGCGCTGGCCAAGCATCTCGACGCTGGCCGAGGTGAACTCCCAACCACGGCCAAAGTCCTCGAAGGCCTCGTCATGCACATTGACCAGGCCCCATTCGTTGAACTTGCCACGGCTCCAGCTATTGGCCTGGATCATGGCTGGCGAATTGGTCAGGCGCGGGCCGATGGTTTCGGTCAGGTGGCTGAAGGTATCCATCACCTGCGAACGATGGAAGGCCTCCTGACGGATCTTGCTGACCATGTCCAGATCCACCTGTTCGGCCGCGTGCGCCGTAGCGCCCACCGCCAAGCCCATGCACAACGCCAACAAACCCCGCTTGATCATGCTTCCCCCGGCCTTAGGCCCAATGACAACAAACCACCGAGTCTAGCCAGCCGTTGGCCCCGTCGAGTCGGCCAATGGTCATGGTTTGCCGACAGCCGTCGCGATTCAGTCCACGCAGGTGACCACCGCATGCGCCAGCGCAGGCTGCAGCTGGCTTTGCCAATCACGGTCATTGGCCACCTGGGCACGCTTGCGGCTGGCCTCAAAGGCGGCGAAGTCGAGATCGGCATAAGCCCAAAGCTGTTGCCCATCAGTCTGTGCCAGCACGCCATCTGACGGGAACCCCACATCCATAGGTGCATAGATCGCGGCCTCGCCAGTATTCGTATCCAACGCTGGACTCCATTCGGCCAGCCCGGCAGTAACCGACTGCGCCACGAACATGCGGTTTTCAAGCGCACGGGCCAGGCAACCGATGCGCACGCGCATCGCACCGGCGGCGGTATCGGTACAGCTGGGTACGATCAACAAACGCGCCCCCGCCTCGTACTGGCGCCGTACCGGCAACGGAAATTCGCTGTCGTAACAGATGGCCACGCCGATGCGAATGCCGTCAATCTCGAAGACTTTCAGTACATCGCCGGGATCGATGATGCCCGTGTTCTTCTCGAAACCGGTCAGCTGCAGCTTGTCCTGCCACAGGTGCAGTCCTTGCGGTGTCAGCCAGTCGCAGCGGTTGCGGAACCGACCATTGCCGCCATCAAGCAGGAAACTGCCGGCCACCACGTGCATGTCCAGTTCCCGCGCCAGGCCGGAAAACAGTTCCAGCCAGCGCTGGCGGTACTGCTGGATGGCAACCAGCGAAGCGCACAGGTCGCTGAAGATCGGGCGACCAAAACTCGCCGCCAGTTCCAGCGACAGGTATTCCGGCAATACCGCGATACGCGCACCGGCGGCGGCCGCCTCACCCAGCACCAGCGCCTGGCGCGCCGCGAATTCTTCAAAGCTGGCGGGCGAGCCCACCGGATAACGAGAAACGGCGATCCTCATGCGACGGGCTCCAGGTTGCGGGTCCAGAATGTCAGAGGATGCATGACGCTGCCCTGCCCTGCCTCCTCCCACTGCAACTGCATGGTCATGCCCGGCTGACGCTGGTAACCGCGCTTATGCCAGAACATTGCATTGTCGCGATGCCCGGGCGGCCGACGCGGGTCGTCGTCGGCCCGATCCACTGCACAGAACGCGGTCAGCGTGAAGCGGTCCAGCGCACGCGCATGCGCCTCGCGTGCATCGAAGAACGCATGACCGATGCCTTGCCCGCGATACGCAGGCAGCAGCACGGATTCGCCGAAATAGAAGATCCCAGCAGGATCGATACCCGCCTGCTCGAACGGCGCGCGGAAAGCCGGACCATCATCGAGCAGTGGCAATCCGGTCGACGCCCCCACAACCGCGTCGCCGGAGCGTGCAATTACGCACACCGCATCCGGTGTCGCCGCGTAGGCCGCGAGGTAGTCACGCTCGTAGTCGAGGCTGCCCTGGTAGAGATAGGGCCAATCATTGAACACCTGGATACGCAGCCGCGCGATGTCGTCAAGATAAGGCAGCAGTTGCTGGCCAAGCAGGCTGGTGATGGTGGGAGTTGAGTGCATGCGGGGATTCTAGAGCTAACGGTGGGAAGACGAGCCTCTTCAGCTTGTTCCTCGTGGCGCCCCCTCTCCCCAACCCCTCTCCCGCGAGGGGAGAGGGGCTTCAAGCTGCAATTGCATTTATCGCGTCTTTGGCCGCCGCAGTAGGCAACTGAGGAGCCTTATCCGCCAAAGGGGCCGCGGCGGTGACTGCAGGCTCAAGTCTCTGCTCCGGCTTTGGTTGCGGTTGCGGTTGCTCGTGCTTTTGTTCTTGCCCTCAGCTTTTGACGTACCGGGCCCCTTCCGCAGCGACGGAGCTGGCAGCCAAGACCCCGCACGGGGCGACGTGCAGGACGCACGTCGTTCTTCGACGGTACAAGGATGTATCGTCGAAAAATCCTGCCAGCGGAGTGGACCCGCGTCGCGCAGCGGCGTGGGCGCGGAGGCAGGGTGTGTTTCTCTTGGTTATCTTCTCTTTGCACAAGCAAAGAGAAGTAACTCGCTCCCCGCAGGGGAGTGAATGCTGTTGCTGTCGCCTAGGCCTTTCATAAAAAGAGAGCAACAGCAAAATCCAAAGCCCCCCATCCGCCCTCCGGGCACCTTCCCCGCAAGCGGGAGAAGGGAGTGTCATGCAGCTCGGTGCATGTCTTCGGCCCGCCTTCGCGGGGATGCGCTTCGAATACCGCGCTTTTCGACTGCACGCCCATGGATTTCTGCTGAAAATCGGAGAACCGCAATATCACGCAACCCACCAAGCAACCACTCCACTCACTCCCACCACCCATATACCACCAAACGCTCCACAGGCAGCACCACAAACCATGCCCGTCCATCCAATGCCACCGCCGAATAGCCAGCCCCATGACCGGATGGCAACACCTCGGCAGCAAACGAAGCCCCCTCCGCCGCAAACGCCGAATACACCCAATCCCCTGACTCGAAGTACCGCAGCCCCTTGCGCCGGATCGCCAACGCCGTCGACAACGACAAGCGCAGCGCTACCATCCCCTGCGCCTGCCCACCAGCAAACATACTGCCAAGCAACGCCCGCTCCACCTGCCCCGGCGCCAAGCCGAAGTGCAACAAGCCGCAGGTCTCGATACCTGCCGGTAACAAGCGCTTCGCACGGCGATGGATCAATGCACGATTCATGTCATTCCTCCCTGCGAAAGAGGCGGGATGGCCAACGCCACCCCGCCCCGTCATCGCAACTGCCAGATCAGGCCTGCTTGCTCACCGCACGATTGCTCAGCTCGTACCAATCGACCTTGCGGGTGATCCACATGATCGCGGCGAGGATGCCGAACAACAGCAGCGACCCCATCAGCAACGCGTTGTTCTCCGAAACCAGCAGCACGTACAGCACGCCGTACAACATCGTCAGCATCGTCGCGAAACCGACACCACGCTTCCAGCTGTGCAGCACTCCGCTCAGATAGAAGCCTTGCAGGCCGATACACGCCGCCGCCGCGATCAGATAGGCCTGCCAGAACGCAATCTGCTCGGACAGGCTCAGCAGCAACAGGAAGAAGATCGCCAATGCCAGGCCAACCAGCAGGTACTGCAGCGGATGGATCTTCAACTGCTTGATCAGCTCGAACAGCGCGAAACCAACGAAGGTCAGCAGCACGAACAGGATGCCGTACTTGCTGGCCCGGTCCACCTGCGTATAGGTATCCACCGGGTCCACCAAAGCCACGTTCAATGACTCCACGCTGCCGCCGTCGCTACGTATCGCCCTGACCAGCTGCGACTGCGCCGCCGAGGCCAGCGAAGACACCGCCCACTCTGCCTTGAAGCCACTGGTATCGATGCTGCGCTCGTTGGGCAGGAAGCTGCCACCGAACAGCGGGTGCTGCCAGGTTGACGACAGCGAGACGCGGGTGTCATCGCCGACCGGCGCAACCGCCAGCGAACGCGTGCCGCCCAGCACGAACTCCAGCTCGACCTTGCCACCCTCGCGCAGCACGCCCTGCATCGAATCCGGCAATACCGACAGCGGCGCATGCAGGCCCTTGGAGGTTCCTTCCAATACGCCAGCGCCGGGCTGCAACTGGATCGCACGGCCGTCGACGCGCAGGTTCGGCGTGCCTACCAGACCGCGCACATCGGACACGCCCAAGGCCAGATAGGGACGGCCGTAGCTGCGCCCCGGCACCGCCACATAGCTGCTTTCGGCGAACTCGGCCTGCAGTTTGGCCTGCCAGTTGTAGACCGGCACCTTGAACAGGCCGACGGTGCGCTCGTCGGTGCGCATAGTGCCCTGCACATTCAAGCGCGTCGGCATCTGCAGGTCGTAGCCGCTCTCGACGCGCATTTCAGTCCTGCGCGGATTGTTGCCCTCGGCCGGAATCTCGACTTCGCGCTGCTGGGTCCACGGCAGCACCCGCACCGGGCCGATCAGCGACTGCTCGCCAGCCCAGCTCTGCGATACTCGTTCGACCGCCTCGTCGCGGTAACGCTCACGCTCATTGATGGTGCTGCGGATCAGCAGCAGGGGAATCAGCAGCAACAACACCAGCCCGCCGACAATGGCGAAGCGCAACAGCAGTTTCAGGGAAGTCATGTCCCGTCCTCGTGTGGAAACAGGGACAGGTTGAATGCGGCCGGTGAGCAGGGTTTGTGCCGAGTTTGAAGCGAATGTGAAGTCAGCCGGCCGGCAGCAGCAGGCGCGCTTCGGCGCCACCTTCGGGATGGTTGCCCAGCTGCGCGACGCCGCCATGCAGGCGCGCCACCTCGGCCACGAATGGAAGGCCCAGGCCGGAACTGCGTTGTCCCGTACCCGGCCGCGCCAGCGAATAGAAGCGCTCGAACACCCGCTCCTGCGCGTATCCCGGCACACCGGGGCCGTTGTCGCGCACGGCGATGCGCCAGTTCTGTTGCTGGTGTTGCACACTCAGCACGATGCGGCCACCCGGCGCGGAGAACGCGATCGCGTTGTCCAGCAGGTTCGAAAGCGCCTGCCGCAGCAGGAAGGTATCGCCCAGCACCGCTGCGCGCTCCGGCAGTTCCACATCCAGTTCGATCTGCCCCGCCTGCAGACGTGGCGCCGCATCCTCGGCCAACGCGCGACAGACCGCGACCAGATCCACCTCGGTACGCCGCTGCAGCCAGCCGTGCTGTTCAACTTCGGCCAGCCGCAGCAACTGGTCGATGGTTTCGGTCAGGCGCCGTTCCTGCTGCACGATGTTGGCAGCAAAACGCTGCCGGTCTGCTTCCGGCAAGGGCTCCTGCAGGAGTTCGGCAGCGCCACGTATCGCCGCCAGCGGACTCTTCATTTCGTGGGTCAGCGACTGCACGTACTGCTCGACATAGGCCTTGCCTTCGAGCTTGCGGCGCATCGTTTCCAGCGCCTGGCCGAGGTCGCCGATCTCGTCGCGTCGCCGCTTCGGCGGTGGCACCGGCTCACCGGCGCTCACCGCCTTGGCATAACGATTCAGTCCGCTGATACCGCGCGACAACCACCAGGTCATCAACAGACCGATCAGTGCCGACAACCCGATCAACCAGGCACCGCGCGCAATGATGGCGCGCTGGCTGGCAACGATGAAAGGATCGATGGTGTCGTTGGGCTGCGACAGGGTCAGTACGCCGATCAGCGTGCGGCCATCGGCCGGGTCGTACATCGGCGCGGCCACGTGCATGACGGTGTTGGTTTCGTCGCCCGGAATCTCCGGACTGGAGCGTGCGCCGTACTCGCCGCGCAGGGTCCTGTAGACATCATTCCAGCGCGAGTTGTCGCGGCCCACGTCCTGCCCGCGCGAGTCATAGACCACGATGCCCTGCGCATTGGTCACCGTCACCCGGTAATCGATGCTGCGCTTGGGGAACCGCCACACCATCGCCTTGGGATCGCGGCGCTGGGCGGTGGCCAGGCGCGCGGCGAAGTCACCATCGCCGATATGGCCGGCCCTCAGATCCGGCGCAGCCATGACCGCCAGCACATTGGCCGCGTCCACCAGGGTGGACTCCATCGCCTGGCGCACGCCGGGCTTCACTTCGTTGACGAACACACGCATCACGAAGAACGCGGCGATGCCGACAATCAGGAAGAACCCCAGGAACAGCTTCAGCCCGATCCGCATCGGTCAGACATCCAGGGCGTAGCCGACGCCGCGATGGGTGCGGATCGGTTCGCCCTGCGCGCCGGCCGCACGCAGCTTCGCGCGCAGGGTTTTGACGTGGGTATCGACGGTACGGTCGGTGCTGTCGCTGGCGTGGTCCCAGCCACGCTCCATCAACTGCGACCGGCTCAGGATCGCCCCGGGCCGCTGCAGCAGTGCCGCCAGCAAGGCGTATTCGTAGCGGGTCAGGTCCAGCAGCGCCTCGTCGTAGCGGATACGGCGGCCGTCGTGGTCAATCGCGAACCGCCCCAGCTGCTTCCAGCCACCCTCCTCCGCTGCAACTGGCGCAGCAGGCGCGGTCCGGCGCAGTCGCGCGCGCACCCGGGCCACCATCTCGCGCGGCGAGAACGGCTTGGTCACATAGTCGTCGGCCCCCAGCTCCAGCCCCAACACACGGTCGAACTCGTCGTTACGGGCGGTCAGGAAAATTACCGGCACCTGGCTGAAAGTGCGCAGTTCACGGCAGACCTCGAAACCGCCCAGGTCGGGCAGGCCGACGTCCAGCACCACCACATCGGCGCCATGCTGGCGCAGCAAGGCCAGTGCTTCGCGGCCCAGCGTGCAGTGACTGGCGGCATAGCCTTCGCTGCGCAGCGCATAAAGAAGGGTGTCGGCGATGGCGGCCTCGTCTTCGACGACGAGTACCCGGGCAGGTTGGCTGGACATTGCATCAGCATAGCTGGCCCTGCTGCAGACGCCAGCGGCCGGCAGCAATCGGCACGCCGTGGAAACAGCCGGATCGGCCCTCGGCACCGCTGCGCACACAGGCGCCCAGCCGGTTCCCTCCAATGAAAACGCCCACACCACGCCGCAAGCCGTAAACTTCGCCGATGAATTATCGCCACGCCTTCCACGCCGGCAACCACGCCGACGTCCTCAAGCACATCGTCATGCTGGCGATGATCGACGCGCTCAAGCGCAAAGACTCGCCCTTCTTCGTCCTGGACACGCATGCCGGCCGCGGCCGTTACCTGCTGTCCGCCGAGGAAAGCCGCAAAACCGCCGAAATCGATGAAGGCGTGCTGCGGCTGATGGCCGCCCCGGCCTTGCCGGAAGTGGTCGAGCAGTACCTGCGTGCCGTCCAGGCCGACAACCCGGTCGGCGCCCTGATCTCCTACCCTGGTTCGCCGCTGCTGGCCGCGCGCGCCCTGCGCGAACAGGACCGCATGGCCGCCTGCGAGCTGCAGAAGGACGAGGTCACCGCGCTCAAGGAACTGTTCGCGCACGACCGGCGGGTACAGGTGCATGCAGGCAATGGCTACGAAGCCATCCGCGCCTTCCTGCCACCGAAGAGCGGCGCCATCAAGATCGGCCGGGCGTTGGTGCTGATCGACCCACCCTATGAGGTGCAGGATGCCGAGTACCCGCTGATCATCTCAACCTTGCGTGAGATCCTGACCCGAATGCCGCAGGCGCAATGCGCGGTCTGGTACCCGATCAAGCAGCGTCGTACCCTGCAACCGTTTTTCCGCAAGGCGGCCGCGCTGCCGGCCAAGTCCATCCTGGTCACCGAGCTGATGGTGAGGTCCGATGACTCCCCCCTGCGTCTGAATGGTAGCGGGATGCTGTTGCTGAACCCGCCCTGGCAGTTCGAGCAGGTGCTGGCCCCGGCCCTGCCCGTGCTGAAGCAGCATCTGGGAGAAACCGGCGCCTCAACCCGGCTGGAGTGGCTGAAGACGCCCGAGTGACGGGCATCGCCGCCAAACTGCAGCCGCTTTGGACCGCGTTCACAGAACGTAGCAGCCACGGTGACAGAATCAGGCGACTTTGGAGGAAACGTAGTCATGGCCACTCGCAACCGCATGCCCCCGTGGCATGAAAATTTCAAGGCACCCAGCGGCCGAGAGCTGCTGATACGACCTATCCGCCCTGAAGACGGTGCACCACTGCAAGGCGCGTTTGCCCTGTTCGGGCCGGAAGAAGTGCGCGACAAGTTCCTGCAGTCGGTCGAATCATTGTCTGATGAGACTGCGCAACGCTTGACCCATCCCAATCCAAAAACCGAGATCGCATTGGTGGCAGCCGAACCACTGCCACCGGGCGAGGCACTGGTGGGAGCAGTGGCCCGGGCGTCCATCATTCCCGGCACCCGTGACGCTGAATACGCAATCCTGGTGAGCCGCTTCCTGGCCGGCCAAGGTCTCGGCCGGCAATTGATGCGCAAACTGGTCAAATGGGCGCGTGGCAAATATCTTGATCGCCTGTACGGCGACATCGCCCAGGACAATGAGCCGATGCTGCAACTGGCCGCTTCGCTGGGCTTCAAGCAGGTGCCTCACCCAGCGGCTGCCCCGGGACTGGTACGCATGGTGCTGGAACTGGCGACCTGAGCAGCGGTTCCAGACCTCATCTCCCGACAGGCGCCGGCAAGGCGCCTGTCGCTTTTCGGGCCAGTGCGCCGCCCGGCGTCGCAAATCGGACCTGCCCGGCAGGGCGACAGGGGCGCATCTGGTAAAATTTGCGGTCCATGTCGCCTATCACCTACCCCATTCCGCCGCTGCCCCGTTCGGGCCAGCTCCGCGCCTGGTGGCGCGCCCCGGCTTCCAGCAGCGCCCTGGCCTGGCATGTCGCCTGCGCGGCGCAGGCCCACGCCAAGCCGCTGCTGCTGATCACCCGCGATAACCAGAGCGCGCATCAGCTGGTGGCCGACCTGCAGACCCTGCTGGGCGCGGACAGCCAGCTGCCGGTAGTGCCGTTCCCCGACTGGGAAACCTTGCCCTACGACCAGTTCAGCCCGCACCCGGACATCATTTCGCAGCGTCTGGCCGCATTGCACCGCCTGCCGACGCTGAAGCAAGGCATCGTCGTGGTGCCGGTGCAGACGCTGCTGCAGCGTTTGGCGCCGCTGAGCTATATCGTCGGTGGCAGCTTCGACCTGAAGGTTGGCCAGCGCCTGGACATGGATGCGGAGAAGCGTCGCCTGGAAAGCGCCGGTTACCGCAATGTCGCCCAGGTCATGGATCCCGGTGATTTCGCCGTGCGCGGCGGCCTGCTTGATGTCTATCCAATGGGCGCCGATGCGCCATTGCGCATCGAGCTGCTGGACGAGGATATCGACTCCATCCGCGAGTTCGACCCGGAATCGCAGCGTTCGCTGGACAAGGTGACGGCAGTGAAGATGCTGCCCGGCCGCGAAGTGCCTATGGATGAGGCCAGCCTCAACAAGGTACTCGCATCGCTGCGCGAACGCTTCGACGTGGATACCCGGCGCAGTCCGCTGTACCAGGACCTGAAGGCCGGCCTGCTGCCCTCGGGCATCGAATACATGCTGCCGCTGTTCTTCAACCAGACCGCGACCTTGTTCGACTACCTGCCGGACGGTTTCATGACCGTTCTCGGCAGCGGCGTCAGCGAAGCCTCCGATGCGTTCTGGCTGCAGACCAACAGCCGCTACGAACAACGTCGCCACGATATCGAGCGACCGCTGTTGCCGCCTGACGAAATCTACCAGTCGCCGGACAAGCTGCGCGAGCAGTTCAACAAACTGCCGCGCGTGGAAGTGTGCGCGGCCGATCATCCGCGCGCCGCCGAAGCGCAGCCGCTGGGTGACCAGCCACTGCCGCCGTTGCCGGTCGCTGCCAAGGATGCACCGGCGGGGCAGGCATTGAAGTCCTTCATAGAGCACTACCCGGGTCGGGTGCTGATCGCGGCGGATTCGCCGGGACGGCGCGAGGCCTTGTTGGAAGTGCTGCAGGCGGCGGAGCTGCGGCCTGAGGTTGTGCCCAGCTTCAACGACTTCCTCCCTTTCCCCATCGGGGGAAGGTGGCCTGAAGGGTCGGATAGGGGTAAGGCTGCTAGCCAAAGCCAGACAGCTGGTGGGCTTACGCCCCCTACCCTCTCCCCAACCCCTCTCCCGAAGGGAGAGGGGCTTAGTCGCTTCGCCATTACCGTTGCGCCGCTGGATGACGGCTTTGCGCTCAGCGAGCCGGCCCTGGCCGTGCTCACCGAACGCCAGCTGTTCCCGGAGCGCGCCGGTCAGCCGCGGCGTACGCGTCGTGCCGGACGTGAGCCCGAGTCCATCATCCGCGACCTGGGCGAACTGACCGAAGGCGCGCCCATCGTTCATGAAGACCACGGCGTCGGCCGCTACCGCGGTTTGATAGCGATGGATGTCGGCGGCATGCCCGGCGAATTCCTCGAGATCGAATACGCCAAGGGCGACCGCCTGTATGTGCCGGTCGCGCAGCTGCACCTGATCAGCCGTTATTCCGGCGCGTCGCCGGAAACCGCGCCGCTGCACTCGCTGGGCGGCGAGCAATGGGCCAAGGCCAAGCGCAAGGCCGCCGAGAAGGTCCGCGACGTGGCGGCCGAACTGCTGGAGATCCAGGCGCGTCGCCGCGCCCGCGCCGGGCTGGCGCTGGATATCGACCGCGCCATGTACGAACCCTTCGCGGCCGGCTTCCCGTTCGAGGAAACCCCCGACCAGCAGGCCGCGATCGAAGCCACCCTGCGTGACCTGCAGTCCAGCCAGCCGATGGACCGCGTGGTCTGCGGCGACGTCGGCTTCGGCAAGACCGAAGTCGCCGTGCGTGCGGCCTTTGCCGCGGCCAGCGGTGGCAAGCAGGTGGCCGTGCTGGTGCCGACCACGCTGTTGGCCGAGCAGCACTACCGCAACTTCCGCGACCGTTTCGCCGATTACCCGCTGCGCGTGGAAGTGCTGTCGCGCTTCAAGACCAGCAAGGAAATCAAGGCCGAGCTCGACAAGGTGGCCGAAGGCACCATCGATGTGATCATCGGCACGCACCGCCTGTTGCAGCCGGATGTGAAGTTCAAGGACCTGGGCCTGGTCATCGTCGACGAAGAGCAGCGCTTTGGCGTGCGCCAGAAAGAAGCGTTGAAGGCCATGCGCGCCAACGTGCACCTGCTGACCCTGACCGCCACGCCGATCCCGCGTACCTTGAACATGGCGATGGCCGGGCTGCGTGATCTGTCGATCATCGCCACGCCGCCGCCGAACCGACTGGCGGTGAAGACCTTTGTCACCGCCTGGGACAATGCGCAGCTGCGCGAGGCGTTCCAGCGTGAACTGTCACGTGGCGGCCAGCTGTATTTCCTGCACAACGATGTGGAAAGCATGGGGCGGATGCAGCGCGAGCTGTCCGAACTGGTGCCCGAGGCACGCATCGGCATGGCCCATGGGCAGATGCCGGAGCGCGAGCTGGAACGGGTGATGCTGGATTTCCAGAAACAGCGCTTCAACGTGCTGCTGGCCAGCACCATCATCGAATCGGGCATCGACATCCCCAACGCCAACACCATCATCATCAACCGCGCCGACCGCTTCGGTCTTGCGCAGTTGCATCAGCTGCGTGGTCGCGTTGGTCGTTCGCATCACCGTGCGTACGCCTACCTGCTGGTGCCGGACAAGCGCTCCATCACCCCGGACGCGCAGAAGCGCCTGGATGCCATCGCCTCGATGGACGAGCTGGGCGCGGGCTTCACCCTGGCCACCCACGATCTGGAGATCCGCGGTGCAGGCGAGCTGCTCGGCGAAGACCAGAGCGGGCAGATGGCCGAGATCGGCTTCAGCCTCTACACCGAGCTGCTGGAGCGCGCGGTGCGTTCGATCAAGTCGGGCAAGCTGCCGGACCTGGATGCGGGCGAAGAAGCACGCGGTGCCGATGTCGAACTGCATGTGCCGGCGCTGATCCCGGAAGACTATCTGCCCGACGTGCACACCCGTCTTACCTTGTACAAGCGCATCAGCTCGGCGCGTGACAACGAGCGCCTGCGCGAGCTGCAAGTGGAGATGATCGATCGCTTTGGCCTGTTGCCGGATCCGGTCAAGCATCTGTTCGCCATCGCCGAGCTCAAGTTGCAGGCCAACGAACTGGGCATCCGCAAGCTGGAGCTTGGCGAAAACGGTGGCCGCATCGTGTTCGACAGCAAGCCCAATATCGATCCGATGGTGGTGATCCAGCTGATCCAGAAACAGCCCAAGCTCTACCAGATGGATGGCCCGGACAAATTGCGTATCAAACATCCGTTGCCGGAAAGTGCCGACCGTTTCAACGCCGCACGCGCCTTGCTGACCACACTACGCCCCGCAAACAGCTGAATAAATCAATTGGTAAAGATTGCGTGACGATGAAAGGGCGTTGAAAATAACGCCCCCTCTCTTACGCTCGCAGCCGCCCCCCACGCGGCTCCGTCATCATGTTGACCATCACCACGCCCGTGGGTCTGTCGCATCCACCGGATGACAGCTCCTGCGCCATCGATGTATTGGCAGCCGCGCTGGACCAGCGCGACAGCTATACCGACCATCACTGCGATCGCGTGTCGCAACTTGCCCAGGCCATGGGCCGCCGCTGCGACCTGTCCGAGGAGCGCATCGGCCATCTGGTGCTTGCCGCACGATTCCACGATGTCGGCAAGATCGGCATCCGTGACGACGTACTGTTGCATCCGGGCAAACTGGACGAAGACAAGATATCGGTCATGCGCACCCATCCCGAGCGCGGTGCACGCCTGTTCGCCGCCACCGGCCGCAGTGACGCCAAGGCTGTTGCCAAACTGATTCGACACCACCACGAAGCCTGGGATGGCAGCGGCTATCCGCACGGTCTGCAGGGCGAAGACATTCCGCTTGAGTCACGCATCCTGACCATCGTCGATGGCTTCGATGCGATGACTTCACAGCGCCCGTATCGCGGCCCGATGCCGATGCAGCGCGCCATCGAGATCCTGGCCAACGACCGCGGACGACTGATCGACCGGCGCCTGTTCGGCGAGTTCATGGGCCTGCTGCGCGGCGATAGCGCACCGGCCGCTTGATCCAGGCCAATCACAACACCGGCGACATCATCGCCACGGCGTTGTGCACCAAGCGCGTGGCCAGCGGCCACGCCATCACCTGCGACAACAGCACCGGTTCGGATACCGACAGATAGCCTTGCTGCCGCTGCACGATGCTGGAGGTAACTGCACTGTCGGCAATCAGCAGATTGTTCTCGAAGTTCAGCTCCAGACTGCGCCGGTCCATGTTGGCCGAGCCGATCAAGGCGATCTCCCCGTCGATGGTC
Source organism: Stenotrophomonas sp. (assembly GCF_032066555.1). Lineage (GTDB taxonomy): Bacteria > Pseudomonadota > Gammaproteobacteria > Xanthomonadales > Xanthomonadaceae > Stenotrophomonas. Next base: position 33,924 of record NZ_DAMBKV010000001.1, on the reverse strand, counting down.
AGTGACTTGGCGTGCAGCAGGCCCAGCGGATACTCGTGGACCTCCACGCCACACTGCAGAAGATCGGCATAGGTGCTGCGACTGCTCTGCCCCACCAGCCAGGAATCATTGTGCCTGGGGAAGATCACCCTTGTGCGCACGCCCCGTCGTGGTGCCGCGCAGATCGCGCGCAGCAGTGCTTCGTCCGGCACGAAGTACGGCGTACTGATGATCAGCTCATGGCGCGCGGCATAGATGCAGGCCACGAACATATCGGTCATCGCGTTGTGGCGGGTAACCGGGCCGGTTTCAAACGCCATGGCCAGACAGCCATCGTCGAACTGCGGTTGCATCGTCGCTGCTGCGAAAGCATCCAGCCCCTGCTCTCCGGTTTCCGGGATCCAGCCACTGAGAAACAAACGCTGTATCTGCGCCACCACCGGGCCTTGGCAACGCAGCAGCAGGTCTATCCACGGTGCATAGCGCGGTTTGACCCGGAACTCCGGGTCGGCGCAGTTCTGGCTGCCGCAATAGGCGATGCAGTTGTCGATGATCACGATCTTGCGGTGATCGCGCAGGTCCATGCGGCTGAAGGCCACATGCTGCACCCGGGTCAGATCATCCAGGGTGCGCACCAGCTTGACCCCGGCCTGCTGCAGCTGCGACCAGCGGGGGCTGCCACTGAAGGCCCGCGAGCCCAACGCATCCACCATCACCCTGCAGGCCACACCGCGCCTGGCAGCCGCCGCTACCGCCTCGGCAACGCGGCCACCGGCACCATCATCCAGCCAGATGTAGAAGGCGATATGCACGCTCTGCTGCGCTTGACTGATGTCCTGCACCAGTTGATCCATGGCTGCACGGCAATCCTCCGTGGGCGCGTTCGCTAGCGACTGGGCAGCACCCAGCAGCACGATCCGGTTGCCCGGCTGTGGCACAAAGCCATTGATCGATTGCGCCAGCACAAACAAGGATGCAGCCTTGCCATCGATTGCCGCAGCGGCGGTGTCGTGCAGATCGTCCGCCGCTTGCAGCATAAGAACGGTCTGCCGCAGGCGGCGCGCGCGCGCTCGTCCAATGCTGGTTTCGCCCAATAGCAGATAGGCGAACATGCCCAGCAATGGCGCCAGCATGATCACCGCCACCCACGCCGCACGCGACGCCGGTGCACGGTTGGGCCGGGTCAGCGCGCGCGCGGCCACCAGCAAATGCGCGGTGAAAACCAGCACGCTCACTACCCATTGAATGGGAGCCTGCGGCCAGCCCAGTTCAAATACCATGCTGCTCCTCCCAACGCTGATGACGGAACAAGGCAGATCAATAGCACGCTGTTCGTGTGGCTGGAATCAGCACGCTTCCCTTTCCAGCCAACGGCAGATGAACCGAGCATCGCGACAAACACCGTCGCCCGCTATTTTTCACCTATCGCAAAGGCCTGGCGGCGCCTGCTATGCCGGCAGACAGCCGGATGGTCCGGCTTGGAGGAGAGCGTGATGCGCGTGTCCCGATCAGCACAAACGATACTGGCAGCAGTTTTACTCATTGGCGGCTATTCATTGGCACTGGCCGCACCACCCGCTGACACCACCTTGCCAAGCTATACAGAGCTGGACAAAGACAAGGATGGAATCGTCACCCTGTCCGAAATCGATGTCTATCCGCCGGGTGTTGCTGCGCGACTGCAGCACTGCGACAGCAACAAGGATCACAAGCTGAGCCAACGGGAATACGCGCAATGCACGGCCAGCACCCACCCACATACCCCAGCCAAATAGTCCAGCCCACCCAATCCGTCAGAGCGGCAGCCAGGGCGTCTGCGCCAATGCGGATTGCAGGCGAACCAACAGCACTTCGGACTGTTCCAGCCGCTGTTCACCGATTGCGGCCAATGGCCAGATACCGGTGGCATTGAATGCCACCGCGCCATTGCACCGGGCCAGCGTCGGCACGTGCACGTCGGCGTGATGCTGCAACTGACCAAGCGCGGCCAAGCCATCCATCAGCAGGCGCTCGGTGCTGCCACGCAGCGCCGACGCCTGTGGCCAGCACACCTGGGTGCCGTCCCAGAACGCCAGGTTCCAGGTCGTGCCTTCGCTGATGCGGCCTTGCGCATCGACAAACAAGGCGTCATCGAATCCGCGTTGCAACGCCTGCCTGCGCAACTGGAACAGCGGGAAGGTTCCCACGTGCTTGATATGCGCCAACTCGCGTTGATACGGCAGCGGCAGCACTGAACGCGCAATCGCTGGAATCGATGCCGGCGCGGCGATGGCCACCAACACATCCACCGGCACTGCACGCAGCGGCTGGCGGAAATCGAACTGCCGCGAGAACACCGTGATCCGCACCGACGCATCCGCCGCATCGAGCTGCTGCAAGGCCTGCCGCAACCATGCCACGACCTGCACGCAATCCAGTTCAACCCCAAACAGCTCGCGCGTACCCTGTTGCAGCCGCTGCAGGTGCAGCGCCCAACCCTGCACCGCGCCAGAGCGCACCTGCAGCGAGGTGAAGTGACCGTAATTGACCAACGCCGCACTCAAGGCGCCGGCATCGGCCAGTTGCCCGTTGCAGAACAGCACCGTCACGGCAACGCCTGCGCCTGCGCCCACATCGCGCGGAGGATCCCTGCCGCCGGTGCGCGCTTGGCCAGCCATGCCGACTGCCCTGCCCAGGCCTGCATCGCGTCGAGCCGGTTGGCGGCACTGGCCTGCTTGCGCATGCCGGCGGTCAGTCCGCGCTGCACCGGATAGGGACGTGGCACTGGCGCGTCGGCCGCCTCGGCAGCGCGCACATAAGCGGTATCGAGGGCGCGTCCAAGTCGGCCACTGAAGGCCCGCGTCGCGCGCGTGGCTTCGGGCTCGGCAACAGCCAGCGCCTGTTTCCACGCCGCAGGAATATCGGATTCATCGGCGGCCAGGAATGCCGTACCCACCTGCACCGCGCTGGCCCCCAGCATCAGGGCGGCCGCGACACCGCGACCATCGGCAATGCCGCCAGCAGCGATCACCGGCACGCTCAGGTGATCGACCAGGCGCGGCAGCAAGGCAAACAGACCGACCATCTGCCGCTCGGCGAGCGCTGGGTCAAACGCACCACGATGACCGCCCGCCTCCAGGCCCTGCGCAACCACTGCATCGGCACCGGCGGCCTGCGCCTGCAGTGCTTCACTCAAGGTGGTCGCGCAGGCGAACCAGGCAATGCCGGCAGCCTGCAGTCGTGCCACCTGTGCGGCAGAAAACACGCCCATGATGGTTGATGCCACCGCGGGTCGGGCGGCAATCAGCGCATCGAACTGGGCATCAAAATCGGCAGGACCGGCATCGCCGGCGTCCGCCGCGACCTGCGGTCCCCATTGCGCAAGAAATTCGCGCGTCGCCGTTTCGGCGGCAGGGTCACGCAGCGGAGCAGGATCCGGCACCCATAGATTGACCTGCGCCGGCCCCTGCGACTGCTGGCCAAACGCCTGCATCCATTGGCTGATCTGTTCCGGCGTGGACAGCACCGCGCCCATCGCGCCCATGCTGCCGGCATTGGCAAGCGCTGCAGACAGTGGCACCGGGCAGGCGCCGGCCATCGGCGCCAGCAGGATGGGAAGTTCAAGACCGAAGCGCTGGCAGAACGCTTCGGTCCGGGTGGAGATGAGGGCGTTGTGCATGGCGGTGATCATACCGCCGATGCCCGCACTGCTCAGCGCAGCGAAAGCGCGTAGGAACGCACCAACTGGCTGTCCATCTCATCGTTGAACGTGAAGTTCACGTACTGCGCATCATCGGCAGCGAAATCCACGTCCACCCGTGAGCGGCCGATCTCGGCACCGGATTCGTCCAGTGCACGCGCCAGGAACGCGCCCTTGTACGGCTTGGTCGCCACCACATACACCGACGCATCCTTGGAGCCCATGCCGCGGCTCTTGCCCAAGGTCACGGTCATGCCGTTGCTGACCACTTCCGGGGCGACGTCGAGCTTGAGCGACATGCGCTTGTCGACGCCTTCGCCCAGACCGGCAACGAAGTCGGTGGCAGTGCCGCTGATCGCACTGCCCGCCTTCTGTGACAGCGAGCGATCCTCACCGCAGGCGCTCAGCGCCAGCACCGCCAAAACCAGATACATCCTGTTCTTCATGCACCACTCCCTGTTCAACCGGTTGGAATCAAACGTTATCAACGGAACGGCAGGCCGCCCTTGCCACCCATGGCACCGAGCATGCCCTTCATGTTGCGCATCATGCCCTTCATGCCGCCACCGGCAAGCTTGCCCATCATCTTTTCCATCTGCATGTACTGCTTCATCAGCTTGTTGACGTCGGCCGGCTGGGTGCCGGAGCCACGCGCGATGCGGGCACGACGCGAACCATTGAGCAGGCCCGGGTTGCGGCGCTCCTTCTTGGTCATCGAGCCGATGATGGCGATCATGCGCGGCACTTCCTTGCTCTGGCTGACCTGCGCCTTGAGGTGCTCGGGAATCTGCCCCAGGCCCGGCAGCTTGTCCATCAGGCCGCCGATGCCGCCCATGTTCTGCATCTGCTCCAGCTGGTCGCGCATGTCGTTCAGGTCGAACTTCTTGCCCTTGGCGACCTTCTCGGCCAGCTTCTGAGCCTTGTCCTTGTCGACCTGCTGCTCGACCTGCTCCACCAGCGACAGTACGTCGCCCATGTCGAGGATGCGGCTGGCCACACGTTCCGGATGGAACACGTCCAGGCCGTCGACCTTTTCACCGGTACCGGTGAACTTGATCGGCTTGCCGGTGATGTAGCGCACGCTCAGCGCGGCACCGCCACGGGCGTCACCGTCGGTCTTGGTCAGCACCACGCCGGTCAGCGGCAGCGCCTCGCCAAAGGCCTTGGCGGTGTTGGCGGCGTCCTGGCCGGTCATGGCATCGACCACGAACAGGGTTTCGGCCGGGTTGACCGCCGCGTGCAGGGCCTTGATCTCGGCCATCATCGCTTCGTCGATGGCCAGGCGGCCGGCGGTATCGACCAACAGCACGTCGGCGAACGACTTGCGCGCGTCTTCGATGGCGGCACGGACGATGTCCACCGGCTTCTGGTCCGGGGCGGACGGGAAGAACAGTACGCCGACCTGTTCGGCCAGGGTCTTCAACTGCTCGATGGCGGCCGGACGGTAAACGTCGGCGGACACCACCATCACCTTCTTCTTGCGCTTTTCCTTCAGGTGCTTGGCCAGCTTGCCGACCGTGGTGGTCTTGCCCGCACCCTGCAGGCCCGCCATCAGGATGATGGCCGGCGCCGGCACATTGAGGTTCAGGTCGGTGGCCTGGGCGCCCATGACAGCGGTCAGCTCATCGCGCACCACCTTGATCAGGGCCTGGCCCGGGGTCAGCGACTTGAGCACCTCCTGGCCAACCGCGCGGACCTTGATCTTCTCGATCAGGGCCTGCACCACCGGCAGGGCCACATCGGCCTCCAGCAGGGCGATGCGCACCTCGCGGGTGGCCTCGCGGATGTTTTCTTCAGTCAGGCGGCCGCGCCCACGCAGGCGCTCGATGGTGCCGGAAAGGCGCTGGGTCAGTGACTCGAACATGCGACGGAACCTGCGGAAATCGTGGAAACAGAGGCGGTAAGTATAGCGGCCAGCCGCCGCCACCGCCGGTTCACGTCGCCAGCGACGGGCCTGTATGCGAAACTGCAGCGATGACAATCGTTCTCATCGCCACCGCCCTCTATCTGGTGTCCACCGCCCTGCTGGTCCGCGGGCTGGCCGGCGAACGCAGCCCACCGCCCCGCAACTGGCTGCTGCCCACCATCGGTGCGGTGCTGCTGCATGCCGGTTACCACCTGATGGTGGCGATGAACACCGCGGGGGGGCCGGACATGCACTTCTTCGCAGCCCTGTCGCTGGTGGGCCTGGGCATGGCGGCATTGACCTCCGTGGTGGGTGCACGCGGGCGGATGTCGGCCTTGGGCGTGGTTGTGTTTCCGATGGCGGCGATCCTGCTGCTGGCCTACCACGGCTACGGCCATGAACCGAGCAAGCTGCTGGGCTGGCGTCTGGCCACCCACGCCTGGCTGGCACTGCTGGCCTACGCCACCCTGAGCGTGGCGGCCTTGCTGGCGATCATGTTGTGGTTGCAGGAGCGGGCGCTGCGCCGCCGCGACTTCCGCCCCTGGCTGCGTGCCCTGCCACCGCTGGCCGACCTTGAAACCCTGCTGTTCCGCACGATCACGGTGGGCTTCTGCCTGCTGACCCTGACCCTGCTGACCGGCGTGTTGTTCGTCGACAACCTGCTGGCGCAGAAGCTGGTGCACAAGACCGTGCTCAGCGTGCTGTCGTGGATCGTCTTCGGCACCTTGCTGATCGGCCGCCGCCGTTATGGCTGGCGCGGCAGCAAGGCCGTGCACTGGACGCTGACCGCGATGGCGCTGCTGTTGCTGGCCTTCTTCGGCAGCCAGTTCGTGATCGAACTGATCCTCGGCCGCGGCCGATAAGCGGTAGGCGGTAGGCGGTAGTGCCGAGCCATGCTCGGCAGGGGCCTTCCCGGCAATGCATCAGCCCACCGCCATCTTGTAGGAGCGGTGCAAGCCGCGAAGCTGGCTGCAATGAAACGCCGGCTATGCCTGCAATCTGATCGACTATCAGCTTCGCGGCTTACGCCGCTCCTACGGGCTGGGTCTTTGATAAGGCCCCTGCCGAGCATGGCTCGGCACTACGCTGGGCATTCCCGGGAAAGCCTCTGCCGAGCATGGCTCGGCACTACAGCCGCCCTCACTCCATCGCCGCTTCCAGCGCCTGCGACAGACGCTCCACTGCGATCACTTCCATACCCTTCACCGTGCCGGCCTTGGGCGCATTGGCCTTGGGCACGATGGCGCGCTTGAAGCCATGCGTCGCCGCTTCGCGCAGGCGATCCTCGCCATTGGGCACCGGGCGGATCTCGCCGGACAAACCCACTTCGCCAAAGGCAATGGTCTTCTCAGCCAGCGGCCGGTCCTGCAGCGAGGACAACACCGCCAGCAGCACCGGTAGATCGACGGCGGTTTCCTGCACGCGGATACCACCAACCACATTGACGAACACGTCCTGGTCGCCGACCAGCACGCCGCCATGACGGTGCAGCACCGCCAGCAGCATTGCCAAGCGGTTCTGTTCCAGACCCACCGCCACCCGCCGCGGGTTGGACAACGGCGAGGAATCCACCAGCGCCTGCACCTCCACCAGCAACGGGCGCGTGCCTTCACGGGTGACCATCACGCAGCTGCCGGGCTGGCGGGTACTGCCGCCGGACAGGAAGATCGCCGAGGGATTGGGTACTTCCTTCAGGCCCTTTTCGCCCATCGCGAACACGCCGAGTTCGTTGACCGCGCCGAAGCGGTTCTTGAAGGCGCGCAGGATGCGGAAGCGGCTACCGCTTTCACCTTCGAAATACAGAACCGCATCCACCATGTGCTCGAGCACGCGCGGGCCGGCAATGCCGCCCTCCTTGGTGACATGACCCACCAGGAATACGGCGGTGCCGGTCTCCTTGGCGAAGCGCACCAGCCGCGCCGCGCTCTCACGCACCTGGCTGACCGAACCCGGCGCGGCCGTCAGCGCCTCGGTCCACAAGGTCTGCACCGAGTCGGCGACGATCAGCTTGGGCCGCGCCTTCACCGCGTGCTGCAGGATGTTCTCGACACCGGTCTCGGACAGTGCGTTGATGCCCTCCAGTGGCAGGTCCAGGCGCACCGCCCGGCCGGCCACCTGCGACAGCGACTCTTCACCGGTGACGTACAGCACCGGCAAGGCGCTGGCCATCTTCGCCACCGCCTGCAATAGCAGGGTGGACTTGCCGATGCCCGGATCACCGCCGACCAGCACCACCGCACCTTCCACCAAACCACCGCCCAGCACCCGGTCGAACTCGCTGATGCCGGTGGAAACCCGCAGATGCTCGGTCTGCTGCACATCCTTCAAGGCGGTGATCTTGGGCGCCTCGACCTTGCCGGCCCAGCCACTGCGGCGTGCCGCCGGCGCCTTTGCCGCGGCGGCGGTCTCCAGCACGATCTCGCTCAGCACGTTCCATACACCACATTCGGTGCACTGGCCCTGCCACTTGCTGTACTCGGCGCCACATTCGCTGCAGACGTATGCGCTGCGGGTCTTGGCCATGAACATTCCTATCTGCGTCAGCGCCGCAGGATAGCCCACCGATGTCGCAAACGCTGCGACGGCTAAAGTCCCCGCCACTGCTGCCGCTAGGTAAGCGGGGCTTTGCTCCGTCACGATGTTCAGGAATCCGCATGATCGGCAGTTACAACCAGGGCCTCGTCGTCGTCTCGTTGTTGGTGGCAATACTTGCTTCCTACACCGCATTGGACATGTCCGCGCGCGTGGCCAGCAGCCAAAGTCGACGGGCGGCACGCATCTGGCTGATAGGCGGCGCAGCGGCGATGGGGCTGGGCATCTGGTCGATGCATTTCATCGGCATGCTCGCCTTCAAGCTGCCGATCCCCGTCGGCTACGACCTTTTCCTCACCACCTGCTCGCTGGCGGCCTCCGTTGGCGCATCGATGTACGCGCTCTGGCTGGTCTCCCGCCAGCGCCTGCCGCTCAGCCGCCTGCTGGCCGGCGCGGTGCTGATGGGCCTGGGCATCGCGGCCATGCACTACATCGGCATGGCCGCGATGCAGATGCAACCCGGCATCGACTATGACCCGGCGTGGTTCACCCTTTCGATCCTGATCGCCATTGGCGCCTCGGCGGCGGCACTGTGGATCGCACAACGCCTGCGCCATGAACAGCCGCGCCTGATGCCGATGCGCCTGCTCGCATCGTTGGTGATGGGTGTGGCCATCGTCGGCATGCACTACACCGGCATGGCCGCCGCGCGCTTCCCTGCCGACGCGATCTGCGGGGCCATCAGCGACGGCGGGCTGGATACACATCTGCTCGCCGGCCTGGTCATCGTCACCACCATCGCCACTCTGGCGGTCGCGCTGCTGGCCTCGGTCTTCGACGGACAGATGCGGCTGCGTACCGGCATACTGGCCCACTCGCTGGCCAACGCCAATGAAAAGCTGGTGCAGGCCGCGCTGCACGACCCGCTGACCCAACTGCCCAACCGGGTACTGCTGCAGGACCGCATCGAACGGGCGATCGAGAAGGCCAATCGCCGCGAGTTCGGCCTTGCCCTGATGTTCTGCGACCTGGACGGTTTCAAGAACGTCAACGATGCCTACGGCCACCAGCTCGGCGACCGCCTGCTGGTGCAGTTCAGCAAAAAAATCAGCGCTTTGTTGCGCAGCCAGGACACCTTCGCCCGCCTCGGCGGCGATGAATTCGTCATCGTGATGGCCATTGATTCACCCGACGACGCAGCCCTGATGGCCGAGCAGATCAGTGCCGCCATCAGCGCGCCGTTCCTGATCGACAATGCCGAGCTGCTGGTCAGCACCAGCATCGGCATCGCGCTGTACCCGGAGGACGCCAGCAACGAGCGCGAGTTGATGATGCATGCCGATGCGGCGATGTATCACGTCAAGCACAGTGGGCGAAACGGCCACGCGTTCTTCACTTCGACCATGCAGGCCGGCACCCGCCAGCGCCTGCGCCTGCTGCAGGACCTGCGTCACGCAACCGCGCGCAATGAGCTGGTGCTGCATTACCAGCCCAAGTTCCCGGCCGGCGGCAGCCGCGCCAACGGTGCTGAAGCGCTGCTGCGCTGGAACCATCCAGAGCTCGGCATGCTGTCGCCCGATGTATTCATTCCCGTTGCCGAGCGCAGCGGCTTGATCATCCAGATCGGCGAGTGGGTGCTGGACGCGGCCTGCGCGCAGCTGCGTGCCTGGCATGACGCCGGCAACACCGATTGGTCGATGGCGGTGAACCTGTCTCCCCTGCAGTTCGCCTCGCCGACGCTGGTGGAAACCGTGCGCTGCGCGCTGGAACGCCATGCGCTGGACCCGCGCCAGCTGACCCTGGAAGTGACTGAAAGCACGGCGATGAAGGACGTGGACGCCAGCCTGCAGATGCTGGAAGCGCTGACCGCGATGGGCGTACGCATCGCCATCGACGACTTCGGCACCGGTTACTCCAGCCTGCTCTATCTCAAGCGCATGCCGGCCACCGAGCTGAAGATCGACCGCGCCTTCGTCCGCGACCTGGAGCACAACAGCGAGGATGCGGCCATCGTCTCCTCGATCATCGCACTGGGCCGCACGCTGCAGCTGCAGGTGGTCGCCGAAGGCGTGGAAACCGAAGCGCAGCGCAATTTCCTGGGCGAACTTGGCTGCGATGTATTGCAGGGCTATCACCTCGGCCGGCCAATGGCGGCCGCCGATTTCGCAAGCCGCAACAGCTGAAGCCAGACCGCAGGCGTAAGCCGCGAAGCTGGCAACGCCTGAAAAGCCCAAAAGCCAACCCCTCCCCAGCCCTCCCCTTGGCTTCGCCAAAGGGAGGGAGCAACGGCGTAGTGCCGAGCCATGCTCGGCAGGGGCTTCGCCAACAATGCCGGCCAGCTTTGTGGGAGCGGCGTAAGCCGCGAAGCTGGCAACGCCTGAAAAGCCCAAAAGCCACCCCCCTCCCCAGCCCTCCCCCTGGCTTCGCCAAAGGGAGGGAGCAACGGCGTAGTGCCGAGCCATGCTCGGCAGGG
>NZ_DAMBKV010000001.1:5125-23255 GCF_032066555.1 Stenotrophomonas sp. | reverse complement strand
GCTTCGCCAACAATGCCGGCCAGCTTTGTGGGAGCGGCGTAAGCCGCGAAGCCCGTGATTCTGCAGATCCCAGGAATGCCGTTCCCTGGAGGATGGACAGCTTCGCGGCTTACGCCGCTCCTACAACTGCGGCTGGCGGATGCATTGTCGGGAACGCCTTTGCTGAGCATGGCTCGGCACTACAAAAAAAACAAAAACAAAGGCCGCCTTGCGGCGGCCCTTGCTGTGCATCAAGCGATCAAACCGCTCAGTGCATCATGTGGGCGTTCATGTTCCACATGACCCACAGCGTACCCAGCACGATGATGCCGATCACCACCAGGGTGAACATGCCGGCATTGACGTTCCAGCGGGCAGCCGAGGAACGGTCAAGGTGCAGGAAGAACACCAGGTGCACCAACAGCTGCAGGATGCCTGCAACCACGATCACCGCGCCGGTGGCGAAGCTGGACATGCCACCGCTCATCACCACCCAGAACGGGATGATGGTGAGCACGGCAGCCAGCACGAAGCCGATCAGGTAAGACTTGACGCTGCCGTGGCTCTCGCCAGCGGCACCGTGTGCATGATTGTCATGTGCGGACATTACATCGCTCCCGACAGATAAACGACAGAGAACACGCCGATCCAGACCAGATCCAGGAAGTGCCAGAACAGGCTCAGGCACGCCATGCGGGTCTTGTTGCGCGGAGTCAGGCCATCCTGCTTGAGCTGGATGAACATCACCGCCAACCACAGCAGACCAGCAGTCACGTGCAGACCGTGGGTACCCACCAGGGCAAAGAATGCCGACAGGAAGGCACTCTTGTCCGGGCCGTGGCCGTTATGGATCAGGTGGTTGAACTCCCAGATTTCCATGCCCATGAAGCCGGCACCCAGCAGCCAGGTGATGGCCAGCCAGAAGAACATCAGGCCCTTCTTCGACTGGTGCATGGCGATCATGCCCAGGCCGAAGGTCAGCGAGGACACCAGCAGCAGCGCGGTTTCCCACGCCACGAACGGCAGCTCGAACAGGTCCTTGGCCGACGGGCCACCATTGGTGCCGCCAGACAGAACCACATAGGTCACGAACAGGGTGGCGAAGATGAGCAGATCGCTCATCAGGTACACCCAGAAACCGAAGACGGTGTTCTCGCTGGTGTCGTGATGCTCGTGATGGTCATCGCCATGGTCCGCAGCGTGCGCTGCGGAACCGTGGGTCATCGTGTGGGCGTTCGTGCTCATGCCTTCACCTCGGTCTTCACCAAGCCCTGAGCTTCCAGGTGCTTACGGTGTTCGTTCTCGATACGTTCCACCTCGGCCGCCGGCACCCAGTAATCCACGTCCTTGTCGAAGGTACGGTAGATGAAGGTGGCGATCATGCCGACCAGGCCGATGATGGCCAGCACCCACATGTGCCAGACCATCGCAAAGCCCAGCACCAGGCTGAACGCGCCGATGACAACACCGGTACCGGTGTTCTTCGGCATGTGGATGTCGCTGTACTTGGCCGGCTTCTGCCAGGCTTCGCCGCGCTGCTTGCGGTGCCAGAATTCGTCCAGCTCCTCACCCTTCGGCAGGGTGGCGAAGTTGTAGAACTGCACCGGGGAAGCGGTTTCCCACTCCAGGGTACGGGCATCCCACGGATCGCCGGTGAGGTCCAGGTTCTTCTTGCGGTCGCGGATGGACACGGCGATCTGGATCACCTGGCACAGGATGCCCAGGGCGATGATCGCAGCACCGATCGCAGCAACCACGAAGTACGGCTGGTAGTCCATGTTCGGGTAGCTCTGCATACGACGCGTAGCACCCATGAAGCCCAGTGCGTACAGCGGCATGAAGGCCACGTAGAAGCCGATGAACCAGCCCCAGAACGCGCGCTTGCCCCAGGTTTCATTCAAGGTGAAACCGAACATCTTCGGCCACCAGTAGGTGATACCGGCAAACATGCCGAACACCACGCCGCCGATGATGACGTTGTGGAAGTGGGCAATCAGGAACAGCGAGTTATGCAGCACGAAGTCGATGGCCGGGATCGCCAACATCACGCCGGTCATGCCGCCGATGGTGAAGGTGACCATGAAGCCGATCGTCCACAACACCGGCGAGGTGAAGTGCACGCGGCCGCGGTACATCGTGAACAGCCAGTTGAAGATCTTCACGCCGGTCGGGATCGAGATGATCATCGTCGTGATGCCGAAGAAGGCATTGACGTTTGCACCCGAGCCCATGGTGAAGAAGTGGTGCAACCACACCAGGAACGACAGCACACCGATCGCACAGGTGGCGTAGACCATGCCCTTGTAGCCGAACAGGGTCTTGCGCGAGAACGTGGCGATCACTTCAGAGAACACACCGAATGCCGGCAGCACCAGGATGTAGACCTCCGGGTGGCCCCAGATCCAGATCAGGTTGATGTACAGCATGGCGTTGCCGCCACCATCGTTGGTGAAGAAGTGCGTACCCAGGTAACGGTCCAGGGTCAGCAGCACCAGGGTGATGGTCAGCACCGGGAAGGCAGCAATGATCAGCAGGTTGGTGACCAGGGCGGTCCAGCTGAACACCGGCATGTGCATCAGCTTCATGCCCGGGCTACGCATCTTGAGGATGGTGATGAAGAAGTTGATGCCGCTCAGCGTGGTACCCAGGCCGGAGACCTGCAGCGCCCAGATGTAGTAATCCATACCGACGCTTGGACTGTATTCCAACCCTGACAAGGGCGGGAACGCCAGCCAACCGGTCGCCGCGAATTCACCGATCCACAGCGAGATCATCATCAGGCCGCAGCCTGCGACGAACAGCCAGAAGCTCAGCGAGTTCAGGAACGGGAAGGCAACGTCGCGGGCACCGATCTGCAGCGGCACCACCAGGTTCATCAAACCGGTGATCAGCGGCATGGCCACGAAGAAGATCATGATCACGCCATGGGCGGTGAAGATCTGGTCGTAGTGGTGTGGCGGCAGATAGCCTTCGGCACCGCCAGCGGCAACCGCCTGCTGGGCACGCATCATGATCGCGTCGGAGAAGCCGCGCAGCAGCATCACGAACGCCACGATCAGGTACATCGCGCCGATCTTCTTGTGGTCCACCGAGGTGAACCACTCCTTCCACAGGTAGCCCCACAGCTTGAACTTGGTGACCGCGGCTACAACAGCCAGGCCGCCCAGCACCGCGCCGATGAGGGTGGTAAGCACGATCGGATCGTGCGGCAGTGAATCAAGAGAGAGTTTTCCAAGCATCGTCATTCTCCCGAGGCGCCATGGCCGGCATGTGCGGCTTCGGCGGGCTCGTTGGCAGTGTGACCGGCGTGGCCGTCAGCCGTGGCGGCAGCAGGCGCAGCGGCGGCAGGAGCCTCGTGGCTCATGGCGGCGTGGTCCATCGCGTCATGGCCCATCGCAGCGTGGTCCATGGCTTCGGCCTGCATCGCCTCGTGGCCAGCACCTTCGTGCGACATCTTCTTGCCATCGTGCTTCATGCCGAAGTGGTGGTTCTCACCGGCATGCTTGGCAATGATGGCGTCGAACAGGCCCTTCTCGGTGCTGCCGTAATAGGTCACCGGGTGCCAGTCGTGGTTCTGCTCGGTGGTGAGTTCGGTAAATGCCTTCTGGTCCATGACCTTGGCATCGCCGCGCACCTTGGCCAACCAGGCCTGGTATTCCTCGTTGCTCACCGCATGCGCGGTGAAATGCATCTTGCTGAAGCCTGCACCGCTGTAATGCGAGGAGCGGCCTTCATAGCTGCCGGCCTCGTTGGCGATCAGGTGCAGCTTGGTCTCCATGCCGGCCATCGAGTAGATCATGCTGCCCAGATGCGGAATGAAGAACGCATTCATCACCGTATCGGCGGTGATCTTGAAGTTCAGCGGGGCATCAACCGGGAAGGTCAGCTCGTTGACCACGGCGATGTTTTCTTCCGGGTAGACGAACAGCCACTTCCAGTCCAGCGAGATCGCTTCGATCACCACCGGCTTGGTATCGGACTCCAGCGGCTTGTACGGATCCAGCGCATGCGAAGAACGCCAGGTCAGCACGGCCAGGACCAGGATGATCATGCACGGGATCGACCAGACCACCACTTCGATGGCGGTGGAGTGAGACCAGTTGGGCTCGTAACGGGCCTTGGTGTTGGATGCGCGGTACTTCCACGCGAACACCAGCGTCAGCACGATCACTGGGATGACCACCAGCAACATCAGCACCGTACAGGTGATCAGCAGCGTGAGTTCGTCCCGGGCGATCTGGCCCTTGGGGTCAAACAGGGCCCAGTCGCAGCCCGTCATCAAGACGGCCATAGCGACAATGAGGCCCGGACGCAAAAAGCGTCCAAGAGTTTTCAACGGAATCATCGGTCGATCCAATTGCGAGGGAGAGCCGCACCTGGCAAGCCCATACATGCAAACGCAAACAAGCGCCCGGGGATTGCCCACCGGGGAGACATGTAGGGGGTTGTCAGATTTCAGCCCCGCAATTTTAGGCCTTCACACACCACTTAAGAAAGGTATTGACAATGATTTCGCGCAGCAAAAGCGGGCAGCGGAGTGCGACACGTTGTCGCACCTGCGCGCAGCGAGGGGCAGATACAGCAAAGCCCTGCGTTGTTCACAACGAAAGCGACTCATCGCCTTCGCGGCCGCCAGCATCCAGCAACTGCGACGGCAAAAGCCGGCCCCGAAGAGAAGATCTGCCGATGCGATGAATGCGCGCAGCAACAGCCGCCAGCCCCGTTCAGGTTTATAAGCGGCAACAAGCGCACCCCCATGCTCAAACGCGCATCGGGCTTCACACACAGAAAAGGCCCGCGCAAGGCGGGCCTGATCTGGTGCCGGAAATAGGAATCGAACCTACGACCTACGCATTACGAATGCGCCGCTCTACCAACTGAGCTATTCCGGCGAAGGCGCGAATTGTAGGCAAAGGCGGGAGCCGCGGTCAATCCATCCGCTGCAAGAGACTGTCCCGAGCCTTGGGACAGTTGGCGCTGGCCAAGCCCGGCAATTGCCCGAAGTGATCATCAGTCCGAGTGCAGGAGGGAAACCACAGCACTCGACCCGGCACCACAACACCATCTACCGCCCCAGCCGCCGCACCGCAGCCAGCCGATACGCCCTGAGCCTTGCGTGCAGCATCGGGTCGCCTGCAAACCCTATCCCGGCCGGTAACAACGCCGGATCGAAGGCCACTTTGCGCTGGCTGGCCTGCTGCGGCAGCAGCCGCTCCAGCCAGATGTGGCCAAGCGCGAATGATGGCGTGGCCGGGTCCCAGCCGCGGCTGATGTCGGCCGGATCCTCACCCTCGGGCGCCGGGGTAAACAGCAGGGCAAATACCACCCTGCCCTTCGATAGTTCGCCGCGCAGACGCTTGTCCAGGTAATCCGGGCCGTCCGGCGGCGCGCGGGCGACATAGGGCTTGGTCGCGCGCACACTGAGGCGGCCGATGCGCGCGTGCCCGTCCGGAGCGATCAGCCGGTAGGCGTGCAGCATGTGGTAATCCAGGGCGCTGAAGCTGCTGGTCACCGCACCTGCGCGCAATTCCTCGAAACGCGCCACCGCCGGGCAACCGGCCATCTGCGCCGCCAGCATCGCCGGTGAGCGCTCGCGTTGATTCAATGCATTCAAGAAAGCGAGAAACGCTTCCGGATCACTGGCCGGAAAGCCTTCCAGCGAGTGCCCTATCAGCACCATTCCCGCCTTGTTGCCAATCCGCAGGGCGAGGCCGCGCGGTTCGCCGGCGGGGCTGCGCTGATCTATATATGGATTGGCACCGGAGCTGGAAAAACGCGCGACTACGCGCTGGTCCTCGCCGCCGAATACGGCGGCCATGCAGAACTGCGGCGCAGTGGCGGTGGCACGGAAATGCCCTTCCACCAGCAGGCCGCGTGCATGATTCACCCGGCCACCGGTGGCCACCTTTGCCCCGGCGCGCAGGGCAGCGAACAGCGCCTGCGACATGTCTGTCGCCATCGTCGTGTCCTCGCACCGCACCGCCGTGGCAGCAGACAGCAGCTCGCGCAGGCGCGGCGCAGATCAGCGCTCACTCATACCAGGGCGCAGCGCGATATGTTTGTATTCCAGAAAGTCTTCCAGGGCGGCCAGTCCATTCAGTCGCCCCAGCCCGGACTGCTTGAAGCCGCCCTCCTCCGTGCCATCGAAAACCCGCGCCCAGTCATTGATCCAGACCGAGCCGGCATCCAGCGCCTCGGCAACACGCAATGCGCGGTCCACGTCGCGCGTCCAGACGCTGGCAGCCAAGCCGTATTCGCTGTCGTTGGCCAGGCGGATCGCCTGTGCCTCGTCATTGAAGCGTTGAATGGTGAGCACCGGCCCGAAGGTTTCCTGCTGGATGATATCCAGTGCGTTGTCGAACACTTCCAGCAAGGCCGGGCGGAAGAACGCGCCTTTGCGCAGCGGACCGGTGGTAATGGGGCCTCCACGTTCAACCACGATCGCGCCGGAGCCAATTGCGTCCTCGACCACTGCATCCACCCGCGCCACATTTGCGCGATCGATCAACGGCCCCATGTCACTGCGCGGGTCCGCCGCCGGGCCCACCTTGACCATGCGTAGGCGCGCGCCCATGCCATCACGCACCGCGTCGTAGAGCGCGTCATGCACCAGCAGGCGTGAGCCGGTCATGCAGAACTGGCCACTGAAGACCGTCAGTGCTTTCTCCAGCATGGGCAATGCCTGGCCCAGATCGGCATCCTCGAACAGGATCATCGGCGTCTTGCCCCCCAGCTCCATGCCGAAGCGTTTGAGGTGCCTGGCCCCGCTACCGCTTATCGCCCGGCCGGTGCGGGTGGATCCGGTAAAACTCACTACCGGTACTTGCGGCGACTCCACCAGGTAGCTGGAGCCTTCAGCACCGCTTTCGAAGAACAGATTGATGACACCACGCGGCAGGGATTCGGCTTCGGCCATGATCCTGGCCATGGTGCTGGCGATCTGCGCTACCTGCGCCGGCAGTTTGATCACTGCGGTGCAGCCAGCGGCCAATGCCGGTGCCAAGGAACGGATGCTCAGCACCACCGGCGAGTTCCAGGGAGCAATCACCGCCGCCACCCCCATCGGCTGGCGCAGGACCATCGACAGCCGGCCCGGCTTCGGGCGCAGCGCGCGGCCCGCCTCCAACATCGCGGTCGCCGCCGAATAGCGCAGCTTGCTGGGCACCATGTCCAGTTCGAACTTGGCCTCGGCGGCGATCTTGCCGTTCTCCAGTGAAAGGATCTCGGCCAAGCGATCCCGGTTGCGCTCGAACGCCTGCGCCAGCTGCTCCAGCACCTGCGCGCGCAACTCATGGTCGTGCGCCCACAGGGTCTGCTGGAAGGCCTGCGATGCAGCCGCTACCGCCGCCATCGCCGCAGCACGACCATTGTCCGGGTAGCTGCCGATCACCTCATACGTAGCCGGATTTATTGAATCCTTGAGCACGCCATCAAAACGCGGAATGCCATTGATCCAGTTGGCAGCCCGCCGCAGGTGATCCGGGGATTTGCTCGATCCGCTCATGCGGCCTCCGCACGTTGATTATTCAGGGTCCACCGGCCCTTGCCGGTCGTTTGCCGCAGGGCGCCACACTGCGGATACCAGCAGCTCCACCAAGGGCGCGCTGATGTTGACCACGATCGGCACGATGATCAGCGTCGACCCCATCACCCGCAGCGGCAATGGCCATTGTTTGAAGTACGAGCCGAACACACTCACCACCGTCAACACGGTGGGATACACCGCCAGCCAGATCAGCAAGGTGCGCTTCAAACGCGATGCGAGCTCGTTGCGCCACATCAGCAGCCTGCATCCCGCATCCACTGGCTGATGCGCTCGGCCAGCATGATCACGGTCGGATTGGTTGCCACGCATGGCACATCCGGAAAAGCAGAGGCATCGGCCACGCGCAACCCGTCCACACCGCGTACGCGCCCCTGGTAGTCGGTGACCGCGTGCGCATCGTTCGCACCGCCCATCGGCGCGGTGGAGGTGGGGTGGTGGTAGATGTCCAGCGCCGTGGGCAGCGCCGCTTCCAGTGCCTCGTACGAAGTTGCCAGCGCGCCCGGCACCATCTCCTCGGCAATCAACGCCGCCAAGGGCGCTTGTCTGGCGATATGCCGGATCAGCTTGATGCCTTCCACCATCAATTGCCGGTCCTGTGCATCGTTCAACAGGTTGAGTGCAATGACCGGCGCCGCCTCCGGCGCGCGCGAACGCAGCGTCACCGAGCCCAGCGCGCGTGGCCGGGTCAATGCCAAGGCCAGCATGAAGATCGCCCCGGTGGGCGAGGCTTGCGGGTCACCGTAATGCACTGCCGACACATGCAGATCACCGACATTGGCGGCAGCCTGGGACGAGCGCGCCCACAGGATTGCACCGACCGGCGGCACCGGCAGACCGAGCCGATCCGGGCGCGCGGCCCAGGTGGTATAGAAGAATGGGTGTTCCTGCAGTCGCTGGCCGACCGGCAGGTCGGCAACCACCTCGATATCCAGCTCCTGCAGATGCTTCGCCGGGCCAATCCCGGAGCGCAGCAACACCGCTGCGGTGCCATAGGCGCCGGCACTCAGCACGATGTTGCCAGCGGCAATACGTTGGCCATCGGCCAGCAGCACCGCTGCCGCGCGCCGGCCCTCGAAAATGACACGATCAACCAGTGCCTCGCTGCGGATGGTCAGGTTGGGGCGCATCCGCACATCGAGCGAAAGATAGGTCATGCCGGTATTGAGCCGCTGCCCCATCCGGTTGTTCATCGGATAAGGACCGACGCCGAACGGCTGCTCGCCGTTGAAGTCATCCACCTGCGTAAAGCCCGCCTGCAGCGCCGCGGCGATGAAGGCGCGCTGCATGTCCGAGACTTCATCATCCTGCAGGTAATGGATGGGCCACGGCCCGCTGCGGCCATGCACGGCATCCTCGCCGTGCACCGTGCGCTCGCTGCGCTGGAAGAACGGCAACACATCCTGTGCCGTCCAGTGTTCCAGGCCTGCCGCGGTCCAGCGCTCGAAGTCGCCCGCCGGTGCGCGCATCGCCACACCTGCGTTGACCGCCGAACAGCCACCCAGCACCTTGCCACGCGGGACCGGTATCGTCGTACCGTAGCGCGTGGGTTCGGCCGAATATCCCCAGTCGTGCGTGGCATCGCCGCCGATGATGTGCTGCTGGCGCACCGCGTCGGGGTAGGCGTCGGGCGCATAGGCTGGCCCCGCCTCGATCAGCAGGACACGCCGGTACGACTCCTCGCTGAGCCGACGCGCCATCACCGCGCCCGCCGAACCGCCCCCGACAATCACCACGTCGTAGTGCGACTCCTCCGAACTGGCCAGCGCATGCGCACTGTCACCGCGCACCTGCGCCCCTGTACCCGCGTATTTTTGCCGAGTCGCCATGGCGAGCACCTCCTTGCCGCAGAACCGTCAAACCAACCTCCGCCAGCGTCAAACAGCCGTGCCGCAAGCGCTGTCGTTGGCGAAACCTTGGCGTACATCGTCGGTCGTCGGCAGCGCAATCAGAATCCATGCAACTGTCATCACAGCCAGGAACAAATGTCCTCAGTCCTCTCATCGCTGGAATCATTGAATGGTTTGATCGCGTTCGCTTCCGCAGTGCGGGCGGGAAGCTTTTCGGCGGCAGGCCGGCAACTGGGCCTATCCGCTTCGGCGGTCGGCAAATCCGTCGAGCGACTGGAGTTGCGCCTGGGCATGCGCCTGCTCAACCGCACTACCCGTTCCCTGGCGCTCACCGGCGAAGGCGAAGTGCTGTACCACTACGCGAACAAAGTGGTGAGCGACCTGCAGGAGGCCGAGCGCGAACTGAACATGCGTCAACGCACGCCACGCGGACGCCTGAAGATCACCGCCAGTCCCCTTCTGGGGCGCAAGTTCGTGCTACCCGCACTGCGCGACTTCGCCATGCAGCATCCCGAAGTCGACGTCGCGCTCAGTCTCGATGCCGACCGTCGCGACATCGTCGAGGATGGCTTTGACCTCGCGCTATGGGCAGGCGAACTGGAAAATTCCAGCCTGCAGGCGCGTCGACTGGGGTCTTATGCACTCGTTACTTGTGCTTCACCGCGCTATCTTGCCGAGCACGGCGTTCCCGGCTCGCCCATGGATCTGGCCTGCCACTGCTGCATCCATTACCGGCATCCGGACAACGAGCGACTGGAACCCTGGCGATTCCGGGACGGGGCACTACCCAGGTCCACCACACCCGACTCCGCCCTGAATGATGTCGCGGCGCTGGCAAGTGCCGCACTGGTCGGACTGGGCATCGTGCAACTGCCTGACTATGTCGTTCGCGAAGACGTCGTCAATGGTCGGTTGCTGCAGGTGCTTGGCAACTACTCCGCCGCACCGACCGGCATCTTTCTGGTCTGGCCGCCGATGGCAGCGCAGGTGCCGCGGGTGCGTGTCTTCATCGACTTCATCGCCAAGCGCGCGAGCCAGGAATTCAGTACCCCAGGCACCGCGATCACGGCAACGCCCAAAAACGAATAAAGCCGACCCGGAGGATCGGCTTCATCGCTCGTAGTACCGTAGTGTCCGCCCTCAGTCCACAAGGCGCAGACGCAATTCCTTCGGCAGCGCGAACACCATGGTTTCCGGCTCGCCACCCGTCTCGCGCACGCTACCCGCGCCCAGTTCGCGCAACCGTGCAATCACACCGTCGACCAGCACCTGCGGTGCCGATGCACCGGCCGTCAGGCCGATGTGCTGCTTGCCGACCACCCATTGCGGATCGATCTCGTCCGCGCCATCGATCAGGTAGGACTCCACGCCTTCACGACGTGCAAGCTCGCTGAGGCGGTTGGAATTGGAGCTGTTCGGCGAACCCACCACCAGCACCAGATCACATTCCTTGGCCAGGTCGCGTACCGCATCCTGGCGGTTCTGCGTGGCGTAGCAGATGTCGTCGTTCTTCGGCCCCTGGATCTTGGGAAAATGCTTGCGCAGCGCTTCGATCACCGCGCGGGTGTCATCCACCGACAAGGTGGTCTGGGTGGTGTAGGCGAAGTTCTCCGGCTGCGATACCTGCAGCTTCTCGACATCTTCCACGCTCTCGACCAGATAGATATGGCCCACGCCCTTCTCGCGGTTCCACTGGCCCATGGTGCCTTCCACTTCGGGATGGCCTTCGTGGCCGATCAGCACCACGTCGCGGCCGGCGCGGCAGTGACGTGCGACTTCCAGATGGACCTTGGTCACCAACGGGCAGGTAGCATCGAAGACCTTCAGGCCACGACGATCGGCCTCCATGCGCACCGCCTGCGACACACCATGCGCACTGAAGATGACGGTATTTCCATCCGGCACCTCATCAAGCTCTTCCACGAAGATGGCGCCGCGCGCCTTCAGGTCATCGACCACGAAACGGTTGTGCACCACCTCGTGACGCACATAGATCGGCGCACCCAGGGTTTCGATGGCGCGTTTGACGATCTCGATGGCGCGGTCGACACCGGCACAGAAACCACGGGGATTGGCGAGCAATACGTCCATCTTCAACGACTCCGACCGCTGACGGTCGCTAATGCGGGAACAGATGCCGGAATCATCCAGCTTTTTTCTCGGCCTTGCCATCAAGCAGGCCCATCAACGCGATGCCAATGGCGCCACCCACGATCGCCGCGTCTGCGATGTTGAACGAGGGCCAGTAATGGTCACCGATATACCACTGGATGAAATCCACCACGTGACCATGAATCTGGCGGTCGATGACATTGCCGATGGCACCACCGATCACCAGCGCATACGGCAGCGCACTGCGCCAGTTGGCGCGCGGCGTGCGCGACAGCCAGAACGCCATCAACCCACTGATCGCGACGGCCAGAAAGGTGAAGAACCACAACTGCCAGCCACCGGCATCACTGAGGAAGCTGAATGCTGCGCCGGTGTTATAGGTGCGGTACCAGTTCCAGAAACCCTCGATCACCGGCACCGGGGTGAACTCAGGCAGGCTGGACAGCACCCAGGCCTTGCTCCACTGGTCTAGGCCGATCACGGCCACCGACACCAGCAGGTAGATCAACGCATTGGGTTTAACCGCTTTGGACTGCATGCAAACACCCTTGAAAGTTCAACAACCAAAGAAGCGAGAAGGAGACCGTTGCCGTTTCTCGCTTCTCCCTCCTGTTTACTCGCTGCTCGCCATCAGAACCAGCGGCGGTCTTCGCCAGCACCGTCGATATTGCTGACGCAACGGCCGCACAGTTCCGGATGCGCCTCGACCGAGCCGACATCGGCGCGGTAATGCCAGCAACGCACGCACTTGGCCTTGTCGGTCGGCTGCGCGCTGACAAACACCTCGTCGGTGGTCGCCGGGCGCACGCTGACATCGCCACTGATGAACAGGAAGCGCAGCTCCTCGGCCAGCGGCTGCCAGCGCGCGGCCTGCTCCTCGTTGGCAGCGACGGTGATCTCCGCTTCCAGCGCGGCACCGATGGCGCCATTGGCACGCATCGGCTCCAGCACCTTGGAGACCTGCTCACGCAGCGCCAGCAACTGGTCGAAATCGGCTGCGCCCAGCTGGGCATCGGCCGGCAACGGCGCCAGGCCGTCGTACCAGGTGGTGAACAACACGTTGTCGGCACGCTTGCCCGGCAGGTAGCCCCACAGCTCTTCGGCGGTGAAGGTCAGGATCGGTGCCACCCAGCGCACGAACGCCTCGGCGATATGGAACATCGCCGTCTGCGCCGAACGACGGCCGCGCGAACCCTCCTGCATCGTGTACAGGCGGTCCTTGGTCACGTCCAGGTACAGCGAACCCAGGTCGACGCTGCAGAAGTTCAGCAGCAGCTGCACGATCTCGGCCATGTTGTAGTTGGCGTAGGCGGCCTTGATCTTCTCCTGCAGCTCGAACGCGCGATGCACGATCCAGCGGTCCAGGGCGACCATGTCCGGCAAGGCCACCCGGTGTTGGGTCGGATCGAAACCGTCCAGGTTGCCGAGCAGGAAGCGCGCGGTGTTGCGCAGGCGGCGGTAGGCGTCGGCGTTGCGCTTGAGGATTTCCTGCGACAGCGACATCTCGTTGCTGTAATCGGCCGAGGCAATCCACAGGCGCAGGATGTCCGCGCCCAAGGTGCGCATGATTTCCTGCGGCTCGATGCCGTTACCCAGCGACTTGGACATCTTGCGGCCGTGCTCGTCCACGGTAAAACCGTGGGTCAGGCACTGCTTGTACGGCGCGTGCTTGTCGATGGCCACGCCGGTCAGCAGCGAGGACTGGAACCAGCCGCGGTGCTGGTCCGAGCCTTCCAGGTACAGGTCGGCCGGCTTGCCGAAGCCACGTGCCAGCAGCACGCCTTCATGGGTCACGCCGGAGTCGAACCAGACATCGAGGATGTCGGTGACCTTTTCGTACTGGGCCGCTTCTTCGCCAAGCAGCTCGCTGGCGTCCAGCGAATACCAGACGTCGATGCCGCCCTGCTCCACACGATCGGCCACCTGCTGCATCAGCTCGACGCTGCGCGGGTGCGGCTCACCGGTTTCGCGGTGGGTGAACAAGGCAATCGGCACGCCCCAGGTACGCTGGCGGCTGATGCACCAGTCCGGGCGACCGTCGACCATGCTGCTGATACGCGCCTTGCCCCAGCTCGGGAACCAGCCCACGTTGTCGATGGCCGCCATCGCGTCGTTGCGCAGGTTGGCCTTGTCCATCGAGATGAACCACTGCGGGGTGGCACGGAACACCACCGGCGTCTTGTGGCGCCAGCAATGCGGGTAGCTGTGCTGGATCTCGAAGAAGGCCAGCAACGCGCCGCTCTCACGCAGTACCTCGACGATCAGCGGCTGTGCCTTCCACAGATGCTGACCAGCCAGCTCGACCGTGCCAGCCGGCGGCGTCGACGACAGGTAGACGCCACGGCCATCGACCGGGTTGATCTGGCCGGCGTTGTACTTGTCCATCAGCCCGTACTGCTGGCTGACCGCGAAGTCTTCCTGGCCGTGGCCAGGTGCGGTGTGCACCGCACCGGTACCATCGGCATCGGAGACGTGCTCACCGTTGAGCAGCGGCAGGTCGCGGTTGGCGTAGAACGGGTGCGCCAGCAGCTGGTTCTCCAGCGCCGAACCCTTGGCATGGCCGTGCACGACCACCTCGGTCACGCCGTAGCGCGACAGCGAACGCTCGGCCAGCGCCGAGGCCAGCACCAGCCAGCGAGGCTGGCCGTTATGGGCCGGGCCTTCAACCAGTGCGTATTCGATATCCGCACCCAGCGACACCGCCAGCGATGCCGGCAGCGTCCACGGCGTGGTGGTCCAGATCGGCACCGCCACTTCCACGCCGGCCGGCAGATCTACACCGAAGCTGGCGGCAAGCGCCTTGGAATCGCGCGCGGCGTAAGCCACGTCGATGGCCGGCGAGGTCTTGTCCTGGTATTCGATTTCCGCTTCAGCCAGCGCCGAGCCACAGTCGAAGCACCAGTGCACCGGCTTGGCGCCACGCACCAGGTGGCCGTTGGCAACGATCTTGGACAGCGCACGGATCTCGTTGGCCTCGAAATCGAAGCTCAGCGTCTTGTACGGATTCTCCCAATCGCCAATCACACCCAGGCGCTTGAAGTCAGCGCGCTGCAGGTTGATCTGCTCTTCGGCGTACTCACGGCACTTCTGCCGGAACTGCTCGGCATCGAGTTTGACCCCGACCTTGCCCCACTTCTTCTCGACCGCGATCTCGATCGGCAGGCCATGGCAATCCCAGCCCGGGATGTAGGGTGCATCGAAGCCGTCGAGGTAACGCGACTTGACGATGATGTCCTTGAGGATCTTGTTGACCGCGTGGCCCAGGTGGATCTGGCCATTGGCATACGGCGGGCCGTCGTGCAGCACGAACAGCGGGCGACCCTTCGCGTTCTCGCGAAGCTGCGCGTAAATGCCCTGCTCTTCCCAACGTGCCAGGATGCCCGGCTCGCGCTTGGGCAGGTCGCCGCGCATCGGGAATTCCGTTGCCGGCAGATGGAGGGTGGCTTTGTAATCCTGGCTCACGCGGTAGCTCGCAATCTGTGTTCGTTGAGGATGCGACGCGCCTGTTCTGCGTCACGGTGCATCTGCTCGGTCAACGCCGGCAGATCGTTGAACTTCTCTTCATCCCGCAGCTTGGCGACAAATTCCACTTCGATATGGCGGCCGTACAGATCGCCATGGAAGTCGAACAGGTGTGCCTCGAGCAGCGGTTCCACACCTTCAACCGTGGGGCGCGTGCCGAAGCTCGACACCGACGGCCATGGCTGCTCGAAAACGCCATGTACCCACGTAGCGTAGATACCAGAAAGTGCGGGTGTTTTCGGGAAACGCAAGTTGGCGGTGGGGAAGCCCAGGGTGCGGCCCAGCTGGCGCCCGCGCACCACCCGGCCACCAATCGAATAGGGGCGGCCCAGCAACTCGCCGGCATGATCGAACTCACCGGCCACGATCAACTCGCGAATGCGGGTGCTGGAAATGCGTTCGCCGTTCAGGTGCACCGGCTCGATTTCACCAGCGACAAAGCCGAGCTCGGCGCCCATCGCCTGCAGCAGCGCGATATCGCCGCCACGGCGGTTGCCGAAATGGAACTTGGGACCAATCCAGACTTCGCGCGCACCGAGCCGGCGCACCAGCATGTCGCGGACGAAGTCCTCTGCGGTGATCGCCGCCATCCTGGCGTCAAAGCGCAGCAGGCCGACGCTGTCGACCCCCAGCTCACGCAGGGTGGCGACCTTGTCACGGGCCAGCATCAAGCGCGGCGGCGGGTTGTCCTTGGCGAAGAACTCGCGCGGCAGCGGCTCGAAGCCCAAGGCCACGGCTGGCACACCCAAGGCGCGGGCACGGGCAACTGCGTGGCGCACCAGCGCCCGATGGCCCAGGTGCAGGCCATCGAAGGCACCAATGCAGACCACGCTTCCCTGCGGGAACAACACCCCGCCTTCGACGTCTCTAAAAAGCCTGCTCATTCCATCCGGATCCGGCCCATACGGGCCGGTTCTGTCGTGTGTAGCCCTGAAGTATAACGGGCGGCTCAATGCCCGCGCAGGTCGCGGGGACGGAAGCCCATCGCAATCATCGCCAGCAGATAACTCGCACCGCCGGCGCCGACCAGCAGCGCCAGGGCGCTGGCACGCTGCCACTTATCCATCGGCGTGAACTCCGGCAACCAATGCAGCAGGCCCAGCAGCACCGCCACCATCGCAGTACAGGCCACCACCAAGCGCAGCAGGTAGCCCGCCCAGCCCGGCCGGCGCTGGTAGACCCCGGTCTTGCCCAGCCAATACCAGAGCAGCGCCAGGTTCAGATAGCTGGACAGGGCACTGGCAATGCCCAGCGCCAGATGCAGGCCCGGCTGCTTGCCCAGGGCCACCATCACCCCCTGCTGCCTCAGCTCCGGCGGCACCATGAAGTGGAAAACCACCGCCAGCAGGATGAAGTTGAAGACCATATTGGCCACCAGCGCGACCAGGCCGGCGCGCACCGGGGTCTTGGTGTCCTGGCGCGAATAGAAGGCCGGCAGCACCACCTTCAGCAACGCGAAGGCCGGCAGGCCGAAACTCAGGCCATAAACCGCCAATGCGGTCATCTGGGTATCGAATTCGGTGAATCTGCGGTACTGGAACAAGGTGGCGATCAGCGGCTCGGCCAGCAACAGCAGGGCCAACATCGCCGGCACGGCGATCAGCAGCGTCATCCGCAGCCCCCAATCCAGCGCATTGGAAAAGCCCTCGCCGTCCGTCTTGACGTGGTGGCGGGCCAGCGCCGGCAGGATCACCGTACCCAGGGCCACGCCAAACACGCCCAGCGGCAGCTCCAGGAAGCGGTCCGCCAGCGACAGCCAGGACTGCGAGCCATCGGTCAGGTGGGCGGCAATCACCGTATCCAGCAGCAGGTTGATCTGCGCCACCGAGGAGCCGAACAGGGTTGGCACCATCAGGGTCAGCACTTTGCGCACATCGGGGTGGTTCCAGCCCCAGCGTGGCAAGGTCAGCAGATTGATGCCTTTCAGGCCCGGCAGCTGGAACAGCAACTGCAGCACGCCGGCCGCCAGCACCGCCCAGCCCAGCGCTAGGATCTGCTTCTCGGGCGTCCCGCCGAGCCGTGGCGCCAGCCACAACGCGCCGGCGATCATGCACAGATTGAGGATCACCGGCGTCAGCGCCGGCATCGCGAACCGCTGGAAGCTGTTCAGCGCACCGCCGGCCAGGGCGGTCAGCGAGACAAACAGCAGGAACGGAAAGGTCAGCCGGAACAGATCGACCAACAGGCCCTGCTTGGCCGGATCGCTGACGCCACTGCTGAACAGGAAGGCCAGCTGCGGGGTGAAAATCAGCGCCAGGGCGGTGATCACCAACAGCGCGCCGCCCAGGG
Source organism: Stenotrophomonas sp. (assembly GCF_032066555.1). GTDB lineage: Bacteria > Pseudomonadota > Gammaproteobacteria > Xanthomonadales > Xanthomonadaceae > Stenotrophomonas. The sequence goes on along the minus strand of NZ_DAMBKV010000001.1, from coordinate 5,960 downwards.
TGCCGGACACCCGCGACATCAGCTCGCGCAGGTCGGCATGCGGCCGGGTCTCCTTCACCTCGGTGAAAACCGGCACGAAGGCGGTGGCGAAAGAGCCTTCCGCGAACAGCCGGCGCAGGAAGTTGGGCACCCGGAACGCGACCCAGAATGCATCCGTGACCGCATTGCTACCGAAGGTGGTAGTGATAACCTGATCGCGGACCAGGCCCAGGACCCGGGAAATCATCGTCATGCTGCTGAACGACAGCAGCCCCCGCAACATGCGCGGTGAACTCACCCACGGCCCCCTTGACAACTTGACTTGACGTTCATTCGGACAGCCATCATACTTGCATGCTTGCTGTTCCCACCACATCGATTTTCAGGAAACCACCACTGTGGCCAATATCAAGTCCGCCAAGAAGCGCGCCAAGCAGACCGTTGTGCGCAACGCGCGTAACACGGCTCAGCGTTCGATGCTGCGCACCGCCGTCAAGAAGGTGATCAAGGCTCTGGACGCCAACGACGCCGCCGGCGCCGAGGCAGCCTTCGCCGTCGCCCAGCCGATCCTCGACCGTTTCAGCGCCCGTGGCCTGATTCACAAGAACAAGGCTGCGCGTCACAAGAGCCGTCTGACCGCTCGCATCAAGGCCATCAAGGCTGCCTGATCCGCGCGATCACCCGGGGTCGCAAGACTCCCGGCATGAAAAGCCCGACCTTGTGTCGGGTTTTTTATTGCCCGCGATTTCACCTGTAGTGCCGAGCCATGCTCGGCAGAGGCTTTCCCGATAAAGCCAACCGGTAGTGCCGAGCCATGCTCGGCAGAGGCTTTCCCGATAAAGCCAGCCGGTAGTGC
>NZ_DAMBKV010000001.1:0-5025 GCF_032066555.1 Stenotrophomonas sp. | reverse complement strand
GCCAGCCGGTAGTGCCGAGCCATGCTCGGCAGAGGCTTTCCCGATAAAGCCAGCCAGTAGTGCCGAGCCATGCTCGGCAGGGGCTTCACCGGCAAGGCCCCTGCCGAGCATGGCTCGGCACTACAAACAAAAACGCCGCTTCCCGTTAAGGGAAGCGGCGCTCTTGATCCGGCACTGGCCTGTTGAATCAAAGGCCCTGCGCGTGGCGCTCCTCTTCCTCCAGCATCTTCTGCTGGTCAAAGAAAGCCATGATGTCCTTCATGATCGGCCAGGTGCCCTCACGGCCCAGGGCCGACACCAGATACCAGGGCTGTTCCCAGCCCAGCTCGGCCACCACCTGCTCGGCAGCCGCCTTGGCCTCGTCCTCGAACATCAGGTCGGCCTTGTTCAGCACCAGCCAGCGCGGCTTCTTCAGCAGCTCCGGATCATGCTTGCCCAGCTCGCGCTCGATCGCACGCACCTGCTCGATCGGCGAGATACCCTCCACACCACCTTCCATCGGCGAAATGTCGACGAGGTGCAGCAACAGACGGGTGCGCTGCAGGTGACGCAGGAACTGCGCGCCCAGGCCGGCACCATCGGCCGCACCCTCGATCAGGCCCGGAATATCGGCGATCACGAAGCTGCGGTAATTCTCAACCTTCACCACACCCAGGTTCGGGTACAAGGTGGTGAACGGGTAATCGGCCACCTTCGGCGTCGCCGCCGAAACGGCACGGATCAGGGTGCTCTTGCCAGCATTGGGGAAGCCCAGCAGGCCGACATCGGCCAGCAGCTTCAGCTCCAGCTTGAGCAGGCGCTCCTCGCCCTCCTCGCCCGGCAGCGCCTGACGCGGCGCGCGGTTGGTGGAGCTCTTGAAGTGCATGTTGCCCAAGCCACCCTTGCCGCCCTTGGCCACCAGCAGGCGGTCGCCATGCGTGGTCATGTCACCAATGACTTCATCGGTATCGACATTCATCACCACGGTACCCACCGGCACGGTGATGATCAGGTCTTCGCCACCCTTGCCATAGGCCTGGCGGCCCATGCCGTTCTCGCCGCGCTGCGCCTTGAAAATGCGGTCATGGCGGAAGTCGACCAGGGTGTTCAGGTTTTCGTCGGCACGGATCCAGACGCTGCCGCCATTGCCGCCGTCACCACCATCCGGGCCACCGAGCGGAATGAACTTCTCGCGGCGAAAGCCGATGCAGCCATTGCCGCCGTTGCCAGCGATGACCTGGATCTCCGCTTCGTCTACAAGTTTCATGATTCTGGTTGCCCACTGATGGCGGCAGGCAAGCTGCCCGACCGCTGGATTCTACCGGCCCCGGCGCTGCCGGGGAAAACGGGCCAGGATGCCCGCGAAATGTTCTTCAAGCAACGAAAAACCCCGCCGAAGCGGGGCTCTCGTCAGCAGCCCACACCGGAGTATGGGCGGCTTGCGCGTACGGAATTAAGCTTCCGTGACGACGTTGACGGTGCGGCGCTTGTTGGCACCCTTCACCGTGAACTCAACCTTGCCATCGACCAGCGCGAACAGCGTGTGGTCACGGCCCAGGCCGACGCCGGTACCCGGGTGGAACTGGGTGCCGCGCTGACGCACGATGATGTTGCCAGCTTCGATGGCCTGGCCACCGAAGATCTTGACGCCGAGGTATTTCGGGTTGGAATCGCGACCGTTGCGCGAGGAACCTACGCCCTTTTTATGTGCCATGACGGATTCTCCTTAGCAATTAGCCGGCGATGCCGGTGATTTCGATTTCGGTGTAGTACTGACGGTGACCCTGACGCTTCATGTGGTGCTTGCGGCGACGGAACTTGATGATCCGGACCTTGTCGGCGCGGCCGTGGGCCACAACCTTGGCGGTCACCGAAGCGCCCTTCAGCGCGTCACCCAGCTTGATGCCATCGGCATCGCCGAGCATCAGGATGTTGTCGAACTTGATCTCGTTGCCAGCTTCGACTTCGAGTTTTTCCACGCGCAGGGTTTCACCCTGAACGACGCGGTACTGCTTACCGCCAGTTACCAGAACTGCATACATGACCAGACTTCCTCTGTAGTTATTGTGGTCGCCTTGCCCGCCATCGAGGGCGGACAGAAGCGGGATTTTACCGGGCAGACCGAGCTCGGGTCAACCCACCCCCTGCCCTGACCCGCGGGGCCTGAACCCCGATTCAGGCCCGCAGCCGACAACCGGCCCACTGGCGGGAAACAGCACTGGCAAAACTGGCAATTGCCCCCAAATGACAAGGCCGCTAGGCTGATTGACTGCCGTCAGCGACGCCCCCACACCTCCTGCTTCCGGCCCAGCCGGCAGCGGTCCAAACCGGATTTCCCATGGCGATGGATTTCATCCGCATCCGCGGTGCGCGGACGCACAACCTCAAGAACATCGACCTCGACCTGCCCCGCGACAAACTGATCGTGATCACCGGCCTGTCCGGTTCGGGCAAGTCCTCGTTGGCGTTCGACACCATCTACGCCGAAGGCCAGCGCCGCTATGTCGAGTCGCTGTCGGCGTATGCGCGGCAGTTCCTGAGCGTGATGGAAAAGCCCGACCTGGATCACATCGAAGGTCTGTCGCCGGCGATCTCCATCGAGCAGAAGTCCACCTCGCACAACCCGCGCTCGACCGTCGGCACCATCACCGAGATCTACGACTACCTGCGCCTGCTTTACGCCCGCGTCGGCAGCCCGCGCTGCCCGGACCACGGCTACCCGCTGGAGGCGCAGACCGTCAGCCAGATGGTCGACCAGGTCCTGACCCTGGATCCGGAACAGCGCTACATGCTGCTGGCGCCGGTCATCCGCGAGCGCAAGGGCGAACACGCCCAGGTCTTCGACCAGCTGCGTGCGCAGGGCTTCGTGCGCGTGCGCGTCGATGGCGAGCTCTACGAGATCGACGAAGTACCGGCGCTGACCCTGCGCCAGAAGCACACCATCGAAGCGGTGATCGACCGTTTCCGCCCGCGCGAAGACATCAAGCAGCGCCTGGCCGAAAGCTTCGAGACCGCGCTGAAGCTTGGCGACGGCATGGCCACGGTGATGGCGCTGGATGCCGCCGACAGCACGCCGCAGCTGTTCTCCTCCAAGTACAGCTGCCCGGTCTGCGACTACGCACTGCCGGAGCTGGAACCGCGCCTGTTCTCGTTCAATTCGCCGGTCGGCGCCTGCCCGGGCTGCGATGGCCTGGGCGTGGCCGAGTTTTTCGATCCGAACCGCGTGGTCGTGCATCCGGAACTGTCGCTGGCTGCCGGTGCGGTGCGCGGCTGGGACCGTCGCAACGCCTATTACTTCCAGCTGATCGCCTCGCTGGCCAAGCACTACAAGTTCGATGTGGACGCCAGCTGGCAGTCGCTGCCGGACAACGTCAAGCAGGCTGTGCTCTACGGCAGCGGCGAAGAGCAGATCACCTTCACCTATTTCACCGAAGCCGGTGGCCGCAACCAGCGCAAGCACCGCTTCGAAGGCATCATCCCCAACCTCGAACGCCGCTACCGCGAGACCGAATCGCCGGCGGTGCGTGAGGAACTGGCCAAGTACATCAGCTCGCGGCCGTGCCCGGAGTGCAAGGGCGCGCGCTTGAACAAGGCGGCACGCAATGTCTTCGTCGCTGATCGCCCGCTGCCGGAAATCGCGGTGCTGCCGATCGACGAAGCCAAACGCTTTTTCGGCGAGTTGAGCCTGCCCGGCTGGCGCGGCGAGATCGCCACCAAGATCGTCAAGGAGATCAGTGAGCGACTGGGCTTCCTGGTCGACGTCGGCCTGGATTACCTCACCCTGGAGCGCAAGGCCGACACCTTGTCCGGCGGTGAAGCGCAGCGCATTCGTCTTGCCTCGCAGATCGGCGCCGGCTTGGTCGGCGTGATGTACGTGCTCGACGAACCCTCCATCGGCCTGCACCAACGCGACAACGAACGCCTGCTCGGCACCCTCACCCGACTGCGCGACCTGGGCAATACGGTGATCGTGGTCGAGCATGACGAAGACGCGATCCGCCTGGCCGACTACGTGGTCGACATCGGCCCGGGCGCAGGCGTGCACGGCGGCGAGATCGTCGGCCAGGGCCAGCTGCAGGACCTGCTGGATGCACCGCGTTCGCTGACCGGCCAATACCTGTCGGGCAAACGCCAGATCGAGATCCCGGCGCGCCGCCACAAGCCCAACCCGAAGATGACGCTGCGCCTGCGTGGCGCCAGCGGCAACAACCTGAAGAACGTGGATCTGGATATCCCGTCCGGCCTGTTGACCTGCGTGACCGGCGTGTCCGGCTCGGGCAAGTCGACGCTGATCAACGACACCTTGTTCTCGCTGGCGGCCAACGAGATCAACGGTTCTTCGCACCCCATCGCCAAGTACAAGAGCGTCGAAGGCCTGGATCTGTTCGACAAGGTCGTCGACATCGACCAGTCGCCGATCGGCCGCACCCCGCGCTCCAACCCGGCAACCTATACCGGTCTGTTCACGCCGCTGCGCGAGCTGTACGCACAGGTACCGGAGGCGCGTGCGCGTGGTTACTCGCCGGGCCGTTTCAGCTTCAACGTGCGCGGCGGCCGCTGCGAGGCCTGCCAGGGCGATGGCCTGATCAAGGTGGAAATGCACTTCCTGCCGGACGTGTATGTGCCTTGCGACGTTTGCCACGGCAAGCGCTACAACCGCGAGACGCTGGAGATCCTCTACAAGGGCTTCAACATCAACGACGTGCTGGAAATGACCGTCGAAGATGCACTGCGCCTGTTCGAGCCGGTGCCGTCGATCGCACGCAAGCTGGAAACGCTGATGGACGTGGGCCTGAGCTACATCAAACTGGGCCAGAGCGCGACCACGCTGTCCGGTGGTGAAGCGCAGCGCGTGAAGCTGTCCAAGGAACTGTCGCGCCGCGATACCGGCCGCACCCTGTACATCCTCGACGAGCCGACCACCGGCCTGCACTTCCACGACATCGAGGCGCTGCTCGGCGTGCTGCACAAGCTGCGTGACGAGGGCAATACGGTGGTGGTGATCGAGCACAACCTGGACGTGATCAAGACCGCCGACTGGATCGT